>NZ_CP048106.1:1210000-2420000 GCF_010092985.1 Pontibacter pudoricolor
GAAAGAGCGTTGGAAGTTTAAGACACGGGTTACAAACCCGCGCCAGCAAATAGTTAAATAAAGTTGAAAGTATAAACTAAAACATAACACCAGTTCCCCTTCCTGCTTTCAGGAGGGGGTTAGGGGGAAGTAAATCATGGAACAACGCATAACATTAATAACGCTGGGCGTAAAAAACCTGCAACGGTCTCGGGATTTCTACATCAACACCTTTGGCTGGAAGCCTTTAGAAACCAGCAACGAGAGCATCCTTTTCTTCCAGTTAAACGGCATTCAACTGGCACTATTTCCGCAGGAATCTTTGGCAGATGATGCCGGCGTACCTGCCGACGGCAAAGGCTTTAGAGGTTTTTCGCTGGCACACAATGTCCGCTCTGAAAAAGAAGTGGATGAATTGGTTGCATACCTTGAAGCAAAAGGAGTACGCGTACTGAAGCAACCTGAAAAAGTATTTTGGGGTGGCTACAGCAGCTACATCGCCGACCCGGACGATAACTTATGGGAGATCGCTTATAACCCATTCATACCATTAGATGCCAGCGGAAATACTGAGAGCATCCATTAAGAGCTTCCCCATTCACTCATTCAATTATTCAGTCATTCAAAATTAAGCAAGTGCAGACTTTCCTGGAGCTAACCGCGAAATACATTTACGAAAAGTATAAAGAGAATATCAGCGAGCTATGCATTGTGCTGCCTTCGCGCAGGGCGAGCTTTTTCTTTAAGAATGCGCTGGCACAAGCTGCTGTAGAACCCATCTGGTCGCCGAATGTGCTCTCGATGGAAGACTTTATCTGTAAAATGGCGAAGGTGGATGTAGTGGAGCCGATAAACCTGCAGCTCGAACTATACGACCTGATGCGCGAGCAGGACCCGACCCTGGATTTCGATCAGTTTGTAACCTGGGCTGGTACTTTGCTCGATGACTTCAGCCGGATGGACCAGAACATGGTGGATACCGGGAAGCTGTTTGATTACCTGAGCGAAGCAAAGGCACTGGAACGCTGGGAACCCCGCAACCTGGGCTGGACCATGTCGCCGGACATGCGCAAGTACTTTAGCTTATGGGCTAACATCGAGAAGACCTACCATAACCTGCAGCAGCACCTGCACAAGAACAAGCAGGCCTACACCGGCATGGCTTACCGCAGAGTCGCAAACGAGATCGAAACTATAGTTCAGGAAAACACCTGTCACCAGTTCATCTTCATTGGCCTGAATGCGCTTACCAGGTCTGAAGAAAAGATCATTAAGGCACTTCTGAAACACAACAAAGCCGAAGTGCTGTTTGACAGTGATGATTTTTACATGGAAGAAGGCATGGCCAACCGGGCTGGCAGCTTTCTGCGCAAGTATAAAAACACCTGGAAACTACCGGAGTGGCGCTGGCAACAGAACATGCTGTTGACCGATGACAAAACTATAAATGTGATTGGCGTGGCCAACGCCAGCATGCAGGGTAAACTTGCCGGGCAACTATTGCAGGAAATTCGTGAGCAGGATAAGCACGCGCAAGTTGCCATCGTTTTACCCGATGAGACACTTCTCTTGCCGGTGCTGCATTCTATTCCGGACGATGTGCCCAACTATAACGTAACCATGGGTCTGAGCTTTAAGGGCACTCCCCTGTTCAACCTCGTTGATTTGCTGTTTGATGTGCATTTAACGGGCGTGAACCAACTACAGGAAAGCGGCTATAAAGTATATCAATACCATCATTTATCAATTAGCAAACTGCTCACGCACCCGTTCATCCGTCGCTACGAACTATACCTTAACGAGCAAGAGGACCAGGCTCAGTTTCATGGGCTGATACAGCAGGTGCTGGATACGATAGTTGCGGAGAACAAAGTGCTGATCACGGCTCAGGAACTGTTGGAATTAGGTCAGCATCACCCGCTATTCGAAACGCTGTTCCGT
Organism: Pontibacter pudoricolor; assembly: GCF_010092985.1. GTDB lineage: Bacteria > Bacteroidota > Bacteroidia > Cytophagales > Hymenobacteraceae > Pontibacter > Pontibacter pudoricolor. The sequence goes on from NZ_CP048106.1 coordinate 1,211,921, forward strand.
ACCTGGCGCGATTGCGACGATATTATTGTTGCCATGTACGACCTGATAGAGCTGCTCCGCCAGGTTTACACCCACGGCCACAACACCATCGAGACCGAATATCTCTACATCTTCTACACCATCATCAAGCGACTCGACACGATTTTTGATTGCCGCGAGCAGAAGATATCGGTGCGCAGTTTCCGGAAGTTTTTGTACGAACTGATTGGCCAGACAAGATTACCATTTAGTGGCGAGCCAATTTCGGATGTGCAGATCATGGGTATGCTCGAGACCCGTGCACTTGACTTTGAAAACCTGATCATCCTTTCTGTAAACGAGAATACCCTGCCTGCTCCTAAAAAGCACAACTCACTGATGCCGTTTGATGTACTGAAAGAGTTTGGCCTGCCAACGTATGCGGAGAATGAAGGCGCTATGGCTTACAATTTTTACCGTTTGCTGCAGCGAGCCAAGCGTGTGAATTTGCTTTATGTGCTGCCTTCCGATACCTATGGTTCCGGTGAGAAAAGCCGCTTTATCTTACAACTGCAAAACGACCTGGCCCTGCGTAACCGCAACATCACGTTCCGGGACATGACAGCTATAGTGGAACAGACCGATACCAAGAAATACGACGAAGACATAGTTATACAAAAAGACAGCGCTACACTGGAGCAGATAAAACGCGACCTGCAGCGCGGCCTCTACCCATCCAGCCTGAACACTTATATTAACTGTTCGCTTAAATACTACTTCAGCCGAATTGCTAAAATGCAGGAAGCCGACGAAGTGGAAGAACAGGTAGATGCAGCGCAGTTTGGTACGGTGGTGCACCAGGTGCTGGAAGATTTCTTTAAGCCATTTGTGCTGAGTGGCGAACCTATAGTTGCCGAAAGTATAGATCAGATGCTGCTCGAGTTACCGGGCCACACCAAACTTGCTTTTAACCAGGCTACCCGCGGCGCCAGCACCGAGCGCGGCCTTAACTACCTGTTGCTGAAAGTAGCCATTGAAGTATTAGAAAAGTACCTGAACAAGCTCAAACACTCCAGCGAACTGCCACTCTATATTCTCAGGTTAGAAGACTCCCTTACGGCTAAACTACTGGTACAACTGGACGATGAACTGCTGGACGTAACGATAGCCGGGAAAGCTGACCGCATAGACATGACAGGCCACGAAATACGGGTGATAGACTATAAAACCGGAAAGGTAGAACAGAACAAACTCCGTGTAAAAACAGATGACCTAAGATCACCATCTTCCAAAACAAAGGACTTTGATAAGCCGCGCCAACTATGGCTGTACCAGTATATTCTGCAACGGCAGTTACGCGAAGCACCGCAAACTATAGTTGGTAACAATCAGCAGATCGATCCGGCAACTATAGTTGCAAAGTCAGGCATTATCTCGTTCCGGAACATAGAAGAGAATGTGTTATCGTCGGAGTTTAATTTTATGGGAGAAGATGGCCAGCCCAAGGATTTTATAGTTGCTTCAGAAGAACTACTGACTGGAATCATCAAAAACATGCTCGACCCGAACGAACCGATCCGTAAAACGCAGGACCCGGACATTTGTGAATATTGCGCTTACAAAGGTATCTGTGCGAGGTAAGCAGGAAATCCGGTTTATTACATTACATTACATTAAACCTTTGCTATTGCTTTTAACTATACAATCAACGATCACCAACTATAAAACCGGATTTGCATAAGCGTATTGAACAACTGGAACGTTTCGGGCTTACCCTGCAGATCCTAAAAACGGCACTGGCAGGGTCTCTCTCGTGGTTTGTAGCTACTAATTTGCTACATGCCGAGTTTCCCTATTTTGCTGCCATTGCAGCTATTCTTACCGTACAGGTCACCGTTGCCGATTCTGTTGATAAAGCGACGCAGCGCATTATTGGTATAATTGGAGGTGTGTTGCTGAGCATGCTTATCGGACATTGGTTCAAGGTAAATGCCGTCTCTATTTTTATAGTTATTCTGCTGGGGATGGGCATTTCGAAGGCACTCCGCATGAACCCGCAGATCATTTCGCAGGTGGCGATCAGTTCGTTGCTGGTACTGGCTTTCGGACACTTTAACCAGGGCTACGCCTTCGACCGCATCATCGAAACTATTATTGGCTCCGCAATTGCCGTTATCATCAATGCCGTAATCGTACCCCAGAATGCCATACCGGATGTAGAAACCTGTATCGTAAATCTTGGTGAAACAGCAGCTAAAACCCTGTGCAGCCTTACCGTGCTTCTTGACTATACCTCCACTCACCGGAAAACAGGCCGTAGCGAAGTAAATGCCCTGAAAAAGGAATATCAGAAATGTCAGGATACTTTAAAACTTGCCGAGCAAAGCCTCAAATACAACTTCTTCCTGACCAATAAGCGAACCAGGTTAAGCAGGCTGGCTGTCACAATTCGCAAGCTGGACCATATTATAATTCAGATCAGGGGCATCCGGCGAGGGCTTGACGATTTGCAGCACAGCAAACTTAGGTGGCTGGAGCAGGAATTTACACAGCAATTGACTACGGCCATGGTAGCTACATCAGCCTGTATCGTTTCGTATGCAAATGTAAGTGTAAAAGCCACAGAGGCATCTCTTTTTCAACTATGGGACGCGATAGAAAGAGCCAGAAAAGAACAGGCCAAATGCCTGGACGCATTACAAACGATACCAACCCCTGAAATGCTGCGCGATGTAGGAAGCATATTAACCGACCTGAGCCGTATAGTTGCCGAAACAGAACGGCAAAGCAAAAAAGCAGTACCTCAGCCAGTAAAGTAAGCGTTTGTAAATTGATTGTACCGGTACTTAAAAGCAATGCCTGAAACAACCCTTCCCATTTACCAGATTAAAGATTTTGATGCCGGCAGCCAGCAGGAACGGTATTTTTATATGAATTCTTTTGCGCAGCATCTGCAGGAGCATGCTTTTATTCAGAAACCGCATAAGCACGACTTCTACATGCTGTTATTTGTTACTCAAGGTACAGGCACCCATACCATCGATTTTGAAACGTACCCGGTAAAGCCAGGCGCTACTTTCTTTTTAAGCCCGGGCCAGTTACATAGCTGGCAGCTTAGCCCCGAAACCGACGGTTTTATAGTTTTCTTCACCCCATCGTTTTACCTGCTCGATTTTTCGCATCACAAGCTCTATAGTTTCCCGTTTTTTCATGGATTGGTACATAAGCCTTTGCTGCAGATTTCTGCAGCACACTGGGCATCGCTTAAAACCATACTTAACAACATTAAAAAAGAACTGGCAGCGCAGCAACTATACGCTGATGCTATTATCCGCAATTACCTCGATATCCTGTTGCTTCAGTTATCACGGCAGTACCAATCAGAAAAGCAGGAACAGCAACTGCCTGTGGGCATGCTGTCGCAGGTAGAAGTGTTGCAAAACCTGATCGAGAAAAACTACAAAGAACACAAGCCTGTCAGCTTTTACGCCGATAAACTACACACTACACCTAAACAGCTTAATGAATATTGTAAACGGATACTAGGCAAAACAACGACAGACCTGATTCATGACAGGGTTATACTGGAAGCCAAACGGTTACTGGTGCACTCTGATCGTACCATATCGCAGGTGGCCGCCGAGCTGGGTTATTTTGACAATGCTTACTTCTTCCGGTTTTTTAAAAAGAAGACCAACTATACGCCTGAACAATTCCGGAAAGAGCACCTATAGTTTACCGTAAAATTGTACAGTATTTGGTCATTTATGTACAGTAAGTCTTAGCTAATACCTGCCTATCTTTGTATGAAGTAAAAATACGAACGTTATGGCCTGGAAAGACTCTTCTTTTTATAGTATACTGAATATTAAATGTCCGCGCTGCCATGAGGGTGATATGTTTCCGAAGGGCACGCTTTATAGTGTAAGCAAGTTTGCTACAATGAATGAAAAGTGCAGCTGCTGCGGACAGTATTTTGAGCCGGAAACAGGTTACTACTATGGTGCCATGTTTGTGAGTTACGCGTTTAGCACAGCCATCTTTATCGGGGTCTGGATCGTGTTAAGTATGCTGGTAGAGGAAGTAACCTTGCTGATGATGATCGTAGCTCTGGTCGTTTCAGTAATAGCACTGCTGCCCATAAATTTCAGACTGTCACGCAGCATCTGGATACATATCTTTATCCGTTATAAAGGCCCATGCACCCTGGAAAAGAAAAAGAGTTAATACAATTGAAAGAGACACTACATCAGGTGTCTCTTTTTTTGCCTGTCTTCGGTTTTATGGTTCGTCTGTCTAAAATGAGACAAAACCTTGCGCTTGTTTATAGTTGCACCATTATTTAGGCTATACCTTATTAATAAAAGTCAACGATTAAACTATAACATCCTGTAAACGTTATTATTAGCAGGATTCTATCCTGAATTAGTTGCACGACTTTAAACAATAAGCTATGAAAAGATTATTTACACTCCTGCTATTTAGTATATCGTTTCATTTAAGTGCATCGGCACAGGATGAGCACTTAACCAGGCCGCAGACCACGGCACCTGTAGCCGGCGAAGCAGTTGCTAAGGGCAACTGGATCGTAGGAGCCAGTATCGCAAACATAGGCCATAACTTCAAATCTGAAACCTTTACGCTGGATATTAACCCGAGAGCAGGTTACTTTATATCCGATAATGCGGCAATTGGTGCACAGGTACAGTTAGGCTTTATTGCTTATGATGGTGGTGAAGATATCAAATATGGGTTAACACCGTTTGTACGCTATTATTTTCCGGAAGGCGCAGCTCCAACACACCGCTGGTTTGGCGAGGCAGTTGTAGGTTTTGCCGGCAGCTCTATTGAAGATAGTGAAGGCGATGCCATTTTTGATGCTGTGTATGGTGTAAGTGCTGGCTACGCCCATTTTGTTGCATCTAACGTGGCCCTGGAAGGTATGCTGAACCTGATCCGTAGCAATGCCAATATCGACGTCAGCAACGATTCATCTACCGGACTTTCTCTTAGCCTTGGCCTCCAGATTTACCTGCCTGGCAGTGGCCGTAGTTTCTAATATGTAACTTTAAAACCTGACCGAAGATCACCTGTAATCCATAGTTGCAGGTGATCTTTGCTATTGACCGGCCCAGACCAGAACTATAAAGTGGTTTATCACTTCAATAATTTCTACCTTAGATAACGTAACATAAATCTTTCTAAATAAAGAATTTTACAACAAGTCTGCCTCTTACCCATGATTTGATTGTGCATTAGCCTGCAGGTATAGCCCGGGCCTGGATTGCCGGGTATAGTTTCCGTAACTAAACACTCATGCAACAAGATCTCTCTCCAATTCAGCTTACCTTTCTGGGTGGTGCCGGTACTGTTACCGGTTCCAAAATTCATATTAAAACAGCAAAACACCAGATACTCATCGATTGTGGTTTGTTTCAGGGACTCAAACAACTGCGCCTTTTAAACTGGCAAAAGCCTGCCCTTAAACTGGAAGACCTGGATGCCATCATCCTCACGCACGGACACCTGGACCATTGCGGCTACCTGCCCGTGCTTGTTAAAAATAGTTACGATGGACCCATTTACGCCACAGAACCGTCCCGCGACATAACACGCATTATTCTTACCGACAGTGCCCGTATACAAATGGAGGATGCCGAAGAAGCAAACCGCGGCGGATATTCCATCCACCATCCGGCCAAACCGCTTTATGACCTCGACGATGTAGCCCGCACCATGCCCTTATTTGAGACACACAACTATGGCGAGTGGGTAATTATAAACGAAGACATTAAGTTTTGTTTCAGAAACAGCGGCCACATACTGGGTTCCGCTATAGTTGAGTTGAAGTGCCAGGGCCGTACATTTATTTTTTCAGGAGACATAGGCCAGCGCCAGCCGCTGTTAATGGACCCGCCGGTCAGGCTCCGTGATGCAGATTATGTGATCATGGAATCAACCTATGGCGACAGGCTGCATAGTGACGTATCTCCTTATACCGAACTTGCAGAAGTAGTAAACCATACCTATGACAAAGGTGGTGTACTGGTCATTCCGAGTTTTGCCGTAGAGCGCGCGCAGGAATTACTTCTGCTCCTGAATACGCTTAAAGAGGACAAGAGCATCCCTCCTATACCGGTCTACCTGGATACACCGATGGGCATTGATGTGTCTGACCTGTATTTGCATTATCACGAGTGGCATAACCTAACCCGTGCTGAATGTGAAACTATGATGCGCAACGTACACATTATCCGCAAATTTGAGCACACCCAACATGTACTGGATACGCACGGCCCTAAAATTGTGATTGCAGGCAGCGGCATGGTAACAGGCGGTCGTGTGTTGTACTACCTGGAGCGTTTACTCGGAGATGCCAGGAATACAGTGTTGCTGGTAGGTTTCCAGGCACCGGGTACACGGGGTAGTTTGCTAAGCAGTGGAACCGATGAACTGAAGATACATGGTGCCTACTATAAGGTTCGGGCTGAAGTAAGGCAGATAAGCACCATGTCGGCGCACGGCGACCGGGACGACCTGCTCTGGTGGCTACAGAATTTTAAACAGGCTCCGCTACAGGTTTTCCTGAACCACGGCGAGGCACAGGCCAGTGAAGTTCTTCGCATGGAAATAAAAGACAAACTAAAATTTCCGGTAACTATAGCGCAGATGGGCGAAACGTATTACTTGTAACTATAAACTCATGTTTGAAGAGCGTAGTTATTTAAAGCTGATCTTATAGTTTAACTATAGACTTGCTGTTTCGGACATCTGTGTCCGGAACCTTGTCTGTTGCGGACTTCCTTATCCGCGTAAAAGGAAGACTAATTTACAGAGACTAAGAAGTCCCAGGCAGCGTGTTTTCGGACTTGGAGGCCCGCAAGAGCTTTAAGAGCTTTGTTGTTAAAAGTCTGATCCTATAGTTTAACTATAGTTTTAAGAAAGTTACTTTACAAACAAACGCTTGTCAAACTCAAAAGGCTCTGTGCCAACTATAGTTACTTTAGGAAAGTCCGGGTGAAGGGGGTTTACGAGATAATTGTAGGTGCCCTGCACTGCTGCGGATGGCACTTTCAGCACGAGCTGTTGCTGATCAGCTATAAATGCATCGCCAATAAGCTGGGTGGCATTGCTATGCGGAAAAGATTTCCAGTCGGTTGGCAGTTTAGCTTCAGGCAGTTCAACTATCTCAACATCATCGGGAATCCGGATCTGGATAAGCTGGTAATCGAAAGGTATGATACCGAGCGGCATGTGTACGGCAACTTCTACGGTGCAAAGTGCTATGGAATCGGAAGTATACAGCACAGGCGTTCCTTTGCTGTTCCAGCGGCCACCTGCCAGCTCCGCCCCTTTCCCCGACAGATCTTTTGCAAACCTGACGCGGCTCAAGCGGAACACGATCATGCCAGTACGCCGTGCTCTATGCGGGTAAGCTCATCGCGTAGCATGCCTATGCCAAACGTGCTGTCCAGAAGTTCTTTTGGTTTTATGCCGCCTAAGGCAACGTTCTTGGCTTCGAGCCAGGCATCAAAATTGGCCTGATCGCCAAACACTTCCACTCCTTTATTATAGACCAGCGTTATTTCCAGTATCTTTTCAGAATGCAGCGGGTCGAAGGTGCGCTTCTCCTTTTTGTATCGCTGAAAAGTACGCTCCGATAAATGCAGGTAATTAGACCACTCGCTTATGCTGAAAGGACTTTTATCGGCTATAGTTTGGAAGGATGCATACTTTATGCCTTCGCGCACCGTGCTGATGAGCATAAAAATATCCCGGTCATCGATCAGGCTATAGTTTAAAGTAGTGAGTGCGTGTGCCATAATAGAATGTTTTCTCAAATATACGAAACTTGTCATAATTTAATCGACATTTGTCGCAAGTATTTTTACTGCTTCCATCTATAGTAGTTATTATAGTTACAGGTATCAGACTTATTTGTTAAATCAACTATAAACTTCTATTTTTAATGCATGAGTTTTAGTCGGCTCATAAAAATCAACCTAACCCGTTTATGAAAAAATTACTTTATACTATAGCTGCCTGCTTACTGGCCGTTAACGTTACTTTTGCCCAGGATGCTACTACAAACCCAAGGATTTTGCCGATGTTTGGCAATGTGGTTAAGACGGAAGCCCAGCAACTACAGGACGAGAAATTTCTGAGCAGCTGCGATAAAAGCTTTACTACACGCACCGAGGCCAGTAACTTTTTTATGGAACGCGGCTGGGAGTACCTGAACGAGGGACAGACGGATACGGCAATGCACCGCTTTAACCTGGCCTGGCTCCTGAACCCGGATAACGGCGATTCGTACTGGGCTTTCGGGTTGGTAACTGTTGCCAAAGGAAATCCGCAGGAAGCGGTTGGCTATTACGAAAAAGCACTTGCTCTTAAACCCAAAAACTCCCTGCTCCTCTCCGACCTGGCAACCTGCTACGTAACAATGTATGAACAGAAACCGAAGAAGAAGTCACTCAGCAAAGCTATAGGTTACCTGGATCAGTCTATAGCGGCAGACGCTCAGAATGCATTTGCTTACTTCACCATGTCTAAAGTAAAGTACTTTAACAAGGACTATAACAGTGCCTGGACTTACCTGCATAAAGGCCGGGAACTAAATATGGCAGCTTTAGATTACAATTATCTGCTGCAGCTGACTGAGAAAATGAAAGACCCGCAAGGATTTTACAAAAGCAATGAAACTGCCGCTCAGCCGGAATAATTAAACTATAACTTCTTATATGAAAAGGCATCCGACAAGGATGCCTTTTTTATTATAAAAATCCGGGTAAATCGTTTACTGGCCGTCTGTTACTATCTATAATTTACTATATTTGTTCAGTTACCTGATTGTAATTTATAGTTCTGATTATATGAAAAAGAAAATTGTACGCTCTTCCGTTCTGGTGTTGGTGGCAACGATGTCTCTATCGTCTTGTGTTGTTTCTAAAAAGAAATACGATGACCTGATGGCTCGTAAAAATGCCCTGGAAGTAGACAAGGCCAGCCTGGAAGAAGAGAAAAGCACCCTGGAAGAAGAGAAAGCATCTCTTGAAAACCAGAAAGCCCAACTGGAGCAGGAACGTGCCGAACTGGAGAAGCAGAAAGCAGAATATCAGGCGAGTTTGCAGCAAGCCCTGAAAGAAGGTAAAACACTTGGTGAGAACCTGAACCTGAGCAAATCGCAGATAGATAAGCTGAGCGCCGACCTGAAAGCCCGTGAGCAGAAGCTGGCTGAGCTGCAGCGCATACTCGATGAAAAAGAAAAAGCAGTTAAGAATCTTCGCGCCCGTGTAAGCAATGCCCTGCTCGGCTTTAACGACAAAGACCTGACTGTGCAGGTACGTAACGGTAAAGTGTATGTATCGCTGGCAGAGCAGTTGCTGTTCAACTCCGGCTCTACCAAAGTTGACCCGAAAGGCGTTGAAGCCCTGAAAAAACTGGCTCAGGTGCTAAAAGAACAGCAGGATGTAAACGTAGTAGTAGAAGGCCACACCGATGATGTTCCGATTGCAAGAGGCACCGTTGGCATGCAGGACAACTGGGACCTGAGCGTACTACGCGCGACTGAGATCACCCGTATCTTAACGCAGGACGGCGTTTCTCCTGAACGCGTTACACCATCCGGCCGTTCGCTTTATGTTCCGTTAGAGAATGCCAAAACAAAAGAGGCGCGCCAGAAAAACCGCCGTACCGAAATTATTCTTACTCCTAAGTTAGATGAGTTATTCCAGATTTTGGAGTCTGCCTGATAAGTTAAGAGGTTAAAACGTAATGCAACAGCCAGCTTTATAAAAAGCTGGCTGTTGTGTTTTATAGTAACTATAGTTTATTGTTCGTTTGTCATTTCGGGCATTCTTGAGACGAGAGTCGAGAAGTACCAACGTAGCTGTGGAGGATTTTATATGTCCTATAGTTTCTCTCTTGTCATTTCGAGCCTTAGCGAGAAATCTATCTCAGCTTATGGTTGGTTATAGTTGCACTTGGAAACAGCATTTTCTTCCTTGTCATTTCGAGCATTCTTGAGACGCGAGTAGAAAAGAGCCAGCGTTGCTGTGAGAAATCTTGATTCTATAGTTGCTCTTTTGTCATTTCGAACAGCGTGAGAAATCTGAGTTCTATAGTTGGTTATAGTTGCAGCTGGAACCAAGCTATTCTTCTATAGTTACTTCTAATCCTGGGAGCTTTACTTGCCTATAGTTCTATAGTTGGCCTTGGTGCCCTCACGGCCGGGAGGACTCGTCTTCGGGCATCGCGCTGCGCGAATCTCTTTTGCTCGTACCTCGCAATGGCTGCGCCACCAGATATTCACAAGGCGCTCAACCCAAAGACTGTGATCAGTTCGATAGCTAAACTATAGTTGATTGAAAGGCTATAGTTGCTTGGCTTTATCGTGATTGTATTTCCGAAGGAACAGGTAAACCTGTCCTGATTATGGACTGGAAACCGGAACTATAGCACGATAACTCAAACTATAACGACAGCAGGAATTCCCCTCTCGGGAGGGGCAGGGGTGGGTTAAAACAGCAACTATAGCACTATAACCTCAACTATAGCAAAGGCTGGAAAGCTCCTTCCCCTGTTATTAGGGGAAGGCTGGGAAGGGGTAAAACGCCAACTATAGCATTGGCCAAAATAAAGCTCCCCTTCTTAGACAAGGAGAGATTATGGGTGGTTAGACAACGCTAACTATAAAACTATAAACTCAGCTATTACAAAAGCAGAAGCTGCCACCCGTAAAGTGCAGGGATGGGGAAAAAACAACTATCAAACTAAAGTTCAGCAACAACATCGACCGGAACTGTAGCAACCGGAAGAAACCTGTTAAAAACAGGCAGGCAAAGGAAATATAACGCAAACCCTACTGGTAAAGACAGGATCGCCCAGGCAGAGATACCCGCCAGATTCGCAACCCATAGTTTACCCAGCGCTTCAACCCAATCAATACGGAACATCTCCATCATTTCATCCAAAGACAAGCGAAACTCAGACATCCCGAACATAAATATGCCCAGCTTAATAAAAGGAATGGCAAGCAAAATCTGTAAAGGCTGCACCAGGTAACTTACCAGCACCGTTGCAGCAATATTTAGCCTGAAACGGGCAGCTACAGCCGTACCCAGTACAGTCGTTATTCCCAACGCAGGTATTATTCCGACAACAGAACCAACGGCAACCGTTGCAGCCAGCTTGCGCGGCGACATACCCTGCTTTAAAATGTTCAGGATGGGTTGAACTATTCTGCGTCTGAAAAAGTCTTTCACGGTGAAAAGCAGTAGCTGCCAGTTAAAAAATAATATAACGGTTAAGGTAAATAAATTAGTTTACGACAGATGCTCCTATCTGGTGTGAGCTGCAAATGTTGATCGCAAAATTACTCTTTTATACCCGGAAACACCTAAAGTAACCTGTGTCAGAAGCAATTAAATCCGAAACTTTAAAGTAAGTATAACCTATAGTTCAGGTTTCAAAGCAAAATGATCAGTGGTACAACAATTATTTTAAACTACAGCTAAACCATTTGCATCCTGGCCTGTCTAAACCTCACGATAACCCCACACAAAACTTATAAATGAAAAAGTTTTTACTCACGCTGGTATTTCTTTTTACCATCGTTGGAGCGTTTGCTCAAAGTGCATCTATTACCGGCTCCATTAAGAGCGGACAGGATAAATCGGCGCTGCCTGGCGCCAGCGTGTTGTTAGTAAACAATACAACAACGGCCACAGTAGCCTCTGTAACAGATGTGGAAGGTAATTTCCGCTTCGAGCGCGTGGCTGCCGGCGACTACACTATAAAGGTGAACTACCTAGGTTTTAATCCATTCAGCAGAAATGTAAAAATGGAAGGAAAAGCGCTGAACCTGGGTGCTTTAACCCTGGAGGAAGCCTCTACAGCCATTGGCGAAGTGGAGATTATTGGCCGTGCACCGCTTGGCGAGCAGAAAGGCGATACAGCCCAGTTTAACGCCAAAGCTTTTAAAACCGCCCCGGATGCCAGCGCAGAAGAACTGGTAACCAAGATGCCGGGCGTAACCATACAGGATGGCAAGATCCAGGCGCAGGGCGAAGAAGTAAAACAGGTAATGATTGATGGCAAGCGCTACACCGGCGAAGACGTGAGCTCAGCTGTGCGTAACATCTCAGCCGATATGATCGAGAGTGTGCAGGTTTTTGATGGCCAGAGCGATCGTGCTGCTTTCAGTGGATTTGATGATGGTAACCGCGTAAAAACGCTGAACTTTACTACCAAGAAAGATCGTCGTCAGGGCTACATGGGTAAAATATCGGCTGGTTACGGTACCGACGAACGCTACATGGTTGGCGCGGCTGTAAACTACTATAACGGCCCAAGACGCATCACTATAACAGGCCTTACCAACAACATCAACATGTCCGATTTCTCGGTTGGTGAAACACCGGGTGGCGGCATGCGTGGACGTAGAATCAGATTTGGCGGCGGCGGATCAAACGGCATCAGCAACACCAACATGTTCAGCATCAACTTTAACGATATGCTGGGCAAGAAGATAGAAGTTAGCGGTAACTATAACTACTCAAACGCTGATGTTAACAACAACCAGTACCGTTTCCGCGATTTCATCAACACCGACACTACCTACCTGGAAAACAGCATCGATAACGATATCGACGACAGTCACCGCTTTAACCTGCGCTTCCAGTATAACATCAACGAGAACAATCGTTTGCTGGTAACGCCAAGCATATCTGTTCAGAATACCGATGCCCTCAGCAACATCAGCGCCTATACAGTTGATAACGCTGAAACTGCGTCTGCTGAGAATCTAACCGAGTCTTTGACAAGAAACCAGAGCGAGAACAGCAACATCAACTTCCGTAACAACATTTTGTACTCGCACCGTTTCGGAGATTCTGGCCGTATTCTGACTACCAACTTCAGCACCAACTATAGCAATACCAACGGCGATACGTACCAGCTGGAGGATACAGATAACCTGCAGGACCCAACGGAAAATGTGAACCGTAACCAGTTAATCAAACTCGACAGAGATAACTTGTCGTGGGAAGGAAATGTAGACTATTCGCAGCGCCTGGGCGAAAACTCGCGCCTGCAACTGGAATACAACATCGGCAACCAAACAAACGATTCAGACCGCAGAACATACGACTACGTGGAGGCCGATGGCCGCTATAGTAACAATGCAAACGCACCACTGAGTAACACTTTCCAAAGTGATTACCTGTCGCAGACATTTGGACCGAGCTACCAGTACCGTTCTGAGAAAACAAGATTCCAGGCAAACATTCGTTACCAGATTGCCAGCCTGGAAAGCGATGTAGTATACCCGGAAAGCTATCCTCTGAAGCGTAATTTTAACTCCGTACTTCCATCAGCAGAATACGAGTACAAGATCTCAGAGGCAAGCAACATCAACATCAATTTCAGATCGAACACCAACGCACCATCCGTATCGGACCTGCAGGAAGTACTGGATATTTCAAGACCAACGCAGTTAAGAATCGGTAATCCGGCCCTTGACCAGGATTACCAGAACAGGATCAACATCCGTTACCGTAATTTTAACGCCGAGACCAACAGGGTTTTCTTTGTTGGCATGTTTGGTACCATTACCCAGAACTATGTAGCCAACAGTGTTTATACCAGAGATATTCCGAATGAATATATAGAAGGTTATAACCCACAGCCGGGTGCGCGTTTAAACCGCCCTGTAAACATGGATGGTTACTATAACGTGCGTTCGTTTATGAACTATGGCCAGCCGCTTAACTTTATCAGCTCCAACTTTAACGCATTTGGTATGATAGGTTTTGAGCGCAGACCGGGTATGCTGGACGAAGAAGTAAACTATGCTAACACTACCAATTTAGGTGCAGGCATAAACATCAGCAGTAATATCAGCGAGAAAGTGGATTTCACGATCTCTACTAACTCCAACTATAACATCGTAAAGAACACGCTGCTAACGCAGGATAACAACTACTTTACCCAGACCACTAACCTGCGCTATAACTGGATCTTACTAAAAGGCCTGGTTTACCGCACCGAACTCAACCACGTGTACAACTCCGGTTTATCGCAGGGTGTTGATCCAAGCTATATCCTTTGGAACATGAGCCTTGGTAAAAAGGTGTTCAAGAACCAGCAGGGTGAGATCAGCTTTAGTGTAAACGACGTGCTTGGCCAGAATGTAAGCGTACAGCGTAACGTTGCAACTGACTATATTGAAGATGTGCAGTCTACAGTATTACAGCGCTTCTTTATGGTAACGTTTACCTACAACCTGAAAAAGTTTGCCAGCGGTTCGGCACCTGAAGAAAACAACCGCGGCCAGTGGGGACCGGGAATGCGTGGCCGCAATTAACCTGTATTACAAGAGCTATTACATATATAAAAAAGCCTGCTAAGTAGCAGGCTTTTTTATGTCCTTGCATTTTTTCAGAACCAGTTTATGCTGATCCTTTAGTTGCTGGATAGCTTTAGAATCAGGTTCATCCCCTTCCTACCTATAGATCTGGCGTAGCAGCACATTCCATAAAAGAATCAACCCATTTTAAACTATAGCTAGAGCACTTGCATCTTCATAAACTATAGTTCCTTTGTTTTAAAAACCCTTGCGGCATTTAAAAGCTTTAACACCACATTTAACCTGATTTTTACCTGACGTTACAAACCATTCTCAAACTATAGTTTGATTTATAACCAAACAAAAAGCCCGGCCGGTTTATAGTTGGCAGGGCTTTTATGTACGTTGCTATGATCAATTCGCTATGGCAGGTCGATATAGTTTACCAGTATTACATCAGGCATTTTAGCGAAGATCTCTTCCATGCCTTTGCGGTGCGATGCCCCTACTCCAACTATAACTTTGGTGGCTCCTTTTTCCTTAGCCTGCCGGATGATGTTCTCACAAATTCCCTGGTTGCGTTTTTCCCATAACTGCAGCATTTCCTGTATTTCGGCCTTGGGGTAGCCTGGTTCCTGGAAGAAGCGCGGGCCGCCCATAAAATTTACCACTTCATCCAGTTCGGCATAGAGATCTGAGTTAAGGAAGTTATAGCTGGTGTAATCGATCCCCTTCATGCGCTCGTTAGCAGAAGCTGTATAGCGTTGCCTGGCTTTAACCGCTAAACCTGCCGCAGAAGCAGAATCTGCTTTGGCAGCCTCGTTCATCTTTTTGATTGCTGCCTGTGCCTTTCTGCTGGCTTCGTTCCAGGCTGCTTCATACTTCTGGCAATCGGCAGCATAAATTCTATCGTGGCCCAGTTCATATACCAGCGGGAAAAATATTCTTTGGTACTCGCTGTTCTTCCGGATCAACCCAACTTTACGCAGCGTGTCTACGCCACCAAACAGTTTCCCGAAATAGGCTTGCTCACTTTTCTCAAATTTTTCCTGCATCTGCTGCTCCAGTACATAAAACTGGTATTCTGCATTGCCACGGTCGTGGTTCAGGTAAAGGCTGCGGGCAAGCTCCATTCTTGTTTTGTGGTGGTAGGCAAATTTGCTAAGTGCCTCGTAGGCCTTAGCTGTATTTACCTTCTTGGCTGCTCCTTTAGTGTCGCGCGCCTGCAGGAAATCCATTTTCTTGTTGATCGATTTGGAAGATAAATGTCCTGCTGCTATCGCCACTTTTTGATCTTCAGAAGACAGGTACTCGCCGAAAACCATGTCCGGTTTATAGTTCTTAAGCTTGTCAATAACCGGACGGTAATCAGCATCGGAGCCGCCATTGCCATGAGCCGAGCCAACTATTACGATCTCGATCTGCTGCGCTTGCGAGTTAAAAGCAGCGCAAAGAAATAAGGTTGCAACTATAAAAAGTTTGCTTAGGAAACTGGTGCGGGTAGAAGCAGGTATCATATGTTGTAGAGGTTTGGGTTTGGATTCTGTTTTTTTGATATACCAAAGGTGTCTTTTCCATTTCAGCTTCAGAATAAAATTATACCAGGCCCAGGAATATTATCCGAATCCCAACTATAGAATCTGGTACCGGATATTGATAGTTGATTAACTGACTAACTAAACCAAAGCTCCAACTATAGTTTGTCACGAGCGAGGGCACCTTATCATATTCTCAAAATTCAGTTTGGTTTTTAGAATATGCACAACTGACAGAATTATAAAAATATGCTCTTTGAAGCATAGCCATTTCATTCTAAACAATAACGCCATAAAACTCTTGTCATTCTGTAAAGAAACTTGGCGGATGGGAGGTTAAGCCTATACTACTAGCTACCAAGATCCTTTCAGGATGACAAAAAAAAGAGAATGAAACGGCTCTGTTCTGTGCATTACCAGCGGACTCTGGCCGCGTTTATTTGTACACGAGCTATGATTGAACAACGTGGCGGGACGCCACTGGTAGTTCACACTCGCGGGAAGCAGCGAGAGCACACTTTAATACGCATATCCGATTTGATTACAGTATTATTACAAACGTCCCTCCTCTTCGGCTGTTCCTGTTCTGCGGTTGCGGGCCGCTTTTACTTTAGAGCTTCCGAATTTATAGTTGAAGTTCAGGTTAAGGCGACGGCTTTCCCACTGGTTTTGCCAGTACATATCCACGTTGTTGTATTTCAGTGTGGCTCTGGAATGGCTGCTGTCAAAAATATCACTCAGTTTTAAGCTTATAGTTGCTTTGTCGTTCCAGATTGTTTTCTTCACACCCAGGTCGAACTGGTAGTTGGCCTGCGTGTTGTACAAGCCTTCTATAGATGGCGAACTATAGTACCCTGAAAACTGCACTTTGTAAGCCTTTGGTAAAGTGAAATGCTGCTCCATACTGGCCGACCAGGAAAACTGCTCCTGGTTATAAGCATTACCATTTACCGGAGTCTTCACGCTGCCGTAAGAACCGGATAATTGCAGATCGGAGCTCCACCAGTTGGTAACAGGAAGGCTGCCGCCGCTGCTCAGGCTCAGGTTCGTGGCCTGGCTCAGGTTCTCGGGTCTGCTGATGCTTACTTTTGTCTCGTCGTTCTGCTCTATTACGCTGGTCACAAAGTTGTTCGACTCCAGGTAACTGATGCTCAGCAACTGAAAGTTTTTGTAAGTATAACTGGCCTGCAGCGAGTTGGAGAAAGATGGCTCCAGAAACGGGTTACCTTCCAGGGCAGTGTATGGGTCCGAGAAAAAGGTGAAAGGATTCAGGCTGCTGTAAGAAGGGCGGCTGATGCGGCGGCTGTAAGATGCTGAGAAGCGGTTATCGTCGTTTGCACTATAGCTCACAAAAAAGCTTGGAAAAAACTGCACATAATCCTGGTCCACTACTTTGGCTGTCAGGGAATAGCCGTCTGCTGTTGTATGCTCTGCCCTGATGCCGGCTTTCATGCTCAACTTTTCGCTGAACTGTCTGCTCAGGCTCAGGTAAGCGGCCTGTATTGTTTCATTGTACTCAAAGCTGTTGGTGCGCTTTTCATTTTCTACCCAACCCTGCTCCTGCTGTTCCTCAAACTTAATGTCGCTGTCGTTGCTAACCCAACTGGCCTTTAGCCCTGCTTCTGCCTTGTAGCCTTCTCCGAACGAATGCACATAATCCGTTTTCAGCGATCTGATATTAGCTTCGGCTCCCGTATAGCTGCGGAGTTGATCTGGCGCCTCGGTAGCCTCGCCTGTTGCATCATAAAAGGTATTCGTGAAGGTTTCATCCGCATACCTGCTGAAACGCACATAGTCTGCATCAAAACTCAGCGAACGTCCCGCACTGATGTCAAACTTATAGTTCAGGTTCAGGCTATAGTTGTCCGAACCGGATTTTTTGGGGTTCTGCATATCCAGGCTGCCAAACGCATTTCCTTCGGTGTCATAATTTACAGAGTTACTGGTGGTAAGCGTGTTTTCAGGTGAACTATAGCTTTTTGCCATAATGCCCAACGTATGTTTTTTGCTGATGAAATAATCGGCGCCAGCTGCCAGGTTATAGGTTTTGGTGATCGGGTGCCAGTAATTTCCCTGGTTATACAGGCTGTCGTTGATGTTGCGCTTTAGTGTAAGCAGGTTAAAAGAGTTATAGTGGCCAGTGCTGACGCGGGTGAAAAGGCTCACCTTTCCCGTGTTATAGTTCAGGTTCAGGCCGCCATTCACTTTCTCGTATCTGCCATAGCCCAGACCAACGTTTGCAGTTCCGTTCATCCCCAAGGTTTCGTCTCTTTTAAGCTGTATGTTGATGATACCTGCCGTGCCCGCTGCATCGAAAGAAGCAGGTGGATTTGCGATCAGTTCCACTTTGCTCACCGCCGAGGCTGGCAGTGATTTCAGGTAGCTCTGCAGTTCACTGCCACTCATGTAGGTCACTTTGCCGTTGATCATCACGTTTACGCTGCTGCTGCCTCTGAAAATGATGTTGTCGTCCTTATCCAGTCGTACTCCCGGCGCTTTCTTCAATACTTCCAGGGAGTTATCGCCTGCTGTATTCAGTTGCTCCACATTCAAAACCAGGCGGTCAGCGAGCTGTTCCAGCGCGGGGCGTTGTCCTTTTACCACTACTTCCTGCAGCGCATTGGCTTTCTCCAGCATCGGTATAGCTGGTACCTGTATTGCCTGTTGCTTTACTTCGAAGGCCGCACTGTGCGCCGGGGCAAAACCAACCATCAGCGCTTTAATACTATACTTGCCCGGCATCACATTTCCGAAACTATAGGCTCCTGCTTCGTCGGTCATAGTTGAGCCGGTGGCAGTTGAATCAGGTAGTTGCAGCAATACGATAGTGCTATAAGTCTGTGGTTCCTGCGTGGCTGCGTTCGTTACGTTCCCTTTTATTGTTGCTCCAGATTGCGCGCGGGCTGTTAATACAACAACATTTAATCCGGCAAACAGAAGTGCGAAGCTAAGCAGTGCGGAAAAGTTTTTCATGGTTCGGTGATTTTGCGTTAATGTTGAACCAAAGATGCAGCACGCCCGCCGCCTCATAAATTAAACTATCCCAACACGTCAGAATATTATCTTAACCCTGAAAAGCTGCTAAACTATAGGTTGATATAAAGAAAGCTGTGGTTCGAACTATAAACCGGGGGTTAGGATAATAGAAGTGTAAAATGTTCCTGTTTATGTATAGCTTTAGAACATGAATCCGCAATACAAAAAGATGGGGTGGCACCTGCTGGGCTGGTCGCTGCTGATCGGCTACGCACTGTCGGGGTACTTTATTTACGAATGGGACTATAGAGTGCTCCTGCTCACGCTATCGCAGATCTTCCTGTACATGGTGCAGTTCTATGTGTGCTACCTGCTGCTGTTTCCGTTATGGTTGCGCTACCGCCACTGGTTCGTGCTGGCACCGGGCATCATGGGTGTCATGGTGCTGTACATTTGTTTGCGCTATTTGGTGGAGGAAGTGCTGTTCGATATCTTTTTCGGGTTCAGCAACTATAGCGATGGAACTGCTTTCAGCTACTTCTTATTCGACAACATTTATTGGTCGCTGCCGGGCATCTTTATGGGAGGTGTAGTATGGGCCTTCGAGTCTACGTTGCAGAAGGAACGTGAAAACCGCAGCCTGCGGCAGGAGAAAACACAGGCGGAGCTGGCCTTCCTGAAAACGCAGGTTAACCCGCACTTTTTGTACAACACGCTCAACTATATTTACTCGCTAGCCTACCCGGTGTCCGATAAACTGGGAAATGCGGTGATTAAACTCTCGGACCTGATGCGCTACATGCTGCACGAGAGCCAGGACGGTAAAATTGAGCTACAGAAAGAAATAGATTACCTGCAGAACTATATCGACATCTACCGTCTGCGGTTTGATGAGAAGTTTTTTGTCAATTTTGATATTCAGGGCCATGTAAACGGTCAACGCGTGCCCTCGCTGGTGCTGATTCCGTTTGTTGAGAATGCCCTCAAACACGGGGTGGTGGATGATCCAACCTCGCCAATAAACATCTGTTTAAAAGTGCAGGACCAGCAACTATACTTTGAAGTAAGCAACCGCATCAGCCATCACCAGAAAGACCATACAACCGGCATTGGCTTACCAAACATACGCCGCCGCCTGGACCTGCTCTATCCCAACCAGTATTCCCTGGATATTGAACAGGATGCACACCACTATAAAACGAGGATGAAGCTGCAGCAGATCTGAATCAGGATTGACAGGATTAAAGGATGAGCAGGATGTATGAAGTATAAATTGAAGAAAGCGCCATCACTAAATAACTTCATCAACAATAGAAGTATAAAGTATAATTATCCTGCCAATCCTAAAATCCTGTAAATCCTGATTCAGACAAATAAAACCCTTAACTTCCCAACTCCTAAACTCTCTAACTCCTAAACTCCCAAACTTAATATGATCCGCTGCATAGCTGTTGACGACGAAGCCTACGCTACCAATATCATTGCCGATTACGTAAGCAAGGTGCCTTTCCTGGAACTTGCCGGCAAAACAACCAGCCCGATAGAGGCCATTAACTGGGTGCAGGAAGGCAAAGCGGACCTGGTTTTCCTGGATATACAGATGCCGGAGCTAACAGGCATTCAGTTTCTGAAGATCTGCGGCAACAAATGCAAAGTGATACTGACTACAGCCTACCCTGAGTTTGCCCTGGAAGGTTACGAGCACGATGTAGTCGATTACCTGCTCAAGCCCATCCCCTTCGACCGTTTCCTGAAAGCGGTAACCAAAGCTAAAAGTATCATACAGCAACAGGATCCTGCAGCAATGCCCGTAGCACAGGAGACTATAGTTCAGCCCGGCGCGCCGGCACCGGACTATATGTTTGTGAAAGGCGAGAGCAAAAACAAATTCCTGAAGGTAGCCTACAACGACATTCTTTATGTAGAAGGGCTGAAGAACTATATTTCGATGTATTTGCCGGGCCAGCGTCTGGTAACCTACCAGTCGCTTACCGAACTGAACGGACAGCTGCCCCAGCCGCCTTTCTACCGCGTGCACCGCTCCTATATTATCTCAATTGATAAAGTAAGTATGGTGGATGGCAACACGGTCTATATTGGTGATAAGGCCATTCCGATAGGAGAAACCTACCGCGATAGTTTTCTGAACATGATCCGGGAAAGGAACAACGTATAGTTTACCTGACCGCGCTCAGTACTTTTCTGCGTACCGGGATACTGTAGAGGATCAGACCGCCCATAATCAGGAGCATGCCGATGTTGCCGTAAAGGTTTGGCCATGCAATACCAAGCAACAGCACTTCTCCAGCAACGGTAGCCAGAATCTCTACGGACTGGGTTGCCTCCACGGCGGCCAGTGCGGCACTGTCAGAGCGTACCATATCCGTCGCTTTAAAGAACAACACGCACCCAATAACGCCCGAACAGATCGATATTACACTTGTAGCTAACAGCTGTTGCTCACCTGGCAGGCCGGCTTCGCTGTAACCATAACCCATCAGTAAAACAATTGCAGGCAGACTGCCAATTGCAGTACCCGTAACCCGTTGCATGGCAGATATCTTATGATCGTGCTCCTCAATAAACAACATTAGTTTACGGTTTGACAGTGGCCAGACAATAGCTGCCAGTAAAACCAGTATAATACAGCTTATGAGTTGGGCATCTGTATACGACCCGTTTCGCTGGCTCCATTGCATCAGGGCAATTCCCACCAAAATCAGAAAAGATAACAGGAGCGCCCGTACCGGTATCTTTGCCCGGCCATCTTTATAAAGAAAAGGAGATAACAGAATGCCTGCAACTATAGTGAACTGAAACACACCGGCAATAAGCCAGCCCGGCCCAAATTCTGCAGCCGCTGTAAGCAATGCATATACCACCCCAAACCAGATACTTCCCCAGAACAACCACACGCCCGGTTGCTTTTTGAGGACATGCAGCAAGGGCTTAAGCTGTTGCTTGAAATGGAGAATAACCAGCAGGATGATAAGCATGATGAGGGTCCGCAAAGAAACGGTCCAGGCCCAGTGGCCATTACCTGCCGATATAAAGCTGTTCATGACGTAGGTAGAGCAAAAGAAAAAAGATGCCAACAACCCGATACCAATCGCTTTTATTTTCTGATTTGCCTGCATAACGCTACATTTTATATCCTGCAAAGTTATGGTTTCTACAAACCGGAGTCACGGCACATTAAGCTTCAGCTATGGTACTTTTGGAACCACCCGCCCGAAACTGGAGTGGCGTAGTGCCTGTCAGGCGCCGGAAGAACCGCACAAAATAGGAGTTATCTTCAAACCCCAACTGGTAGGCAATCTCTTTTACAGACAGGCTGCTGAAGTACAACAGGCGCTTACTTTCGAGCAGCAAACGGGCATTCTGCATATCAGCCACAGTAGTGTGCAGGTACTGGCGGCACAGGCTGTTCAGGTGTTTAGGCGTTATGCCGAGGGCTTCGGCGTAAAAAGAGACGGGTTTGTGCTGCTTGTAATGCTCCTCTATCAGGCTGCTGAGCCTGAACAGTCGTTCGCTGTGGCGGGCAGGCGATAATTGCGCGATCTGTACATGGCACTCGCGAAGCAGGTAATTGAGCAGAATAAACAGGTAACGCGATAGGATTGCCTGGCTGGGAACCGGCTGACGTAGTTCTGTTGAAATAAGTGCCGTGACCTGCAGAAATATCTCCTGATGCTCCGGTTTCAGGTCGAGGTACGGATGTTGGTAAACAGCCCCGAAAAGCACCAGCGCTTCGTGGGCCGTAATGCCGGTGGTTTGCAAAAAAGCTTCGGAAAAGAAAACCAGCACGCCCCGCTCCTGCCGCGATTGCCGCTGATGCGCCTGTCCCGGCCCGATCAGAAAAATCCTGCCTTCCACCATTTCATAACGCCGGAAGTCGATCAGGTTGTCGCCACCTTTGGTCTCCTGCACAAGTATCAACTGATAGGCATCGTGGCGATGCGGAACATTGGACAAATCGCTCACAAACTCTTCCAGTGGCATCACAGCAATGTGGCCTTTGGAGAGCAGGTCCTGTGTAGGCAAAGAATCCGGTGTCTGAAATTTCATATAAGCTCGAACGGGAAATGCAAAGTAAACAGAAGTTGGGCATCATTCATCATACGCCGCTTTAACTATAGTTGGCAGATAAAAACACCCTGCATTTTTAGTATACAGCACAACCTTTCACATCAGGGGTTTGGTGGCTTTTAATTTCAAACTATAGCTACCTTAACAGTTAAATTTATACTACGTTTATGAATAAAAACTAAAAATAAGACACTTAACTATACTATAAAGAAACTATGGCTATAGTTCAGATTTAAGTTTGTTTCGAAGCACAACTTTTAATCCCATGGAAACAACCTATTTCCCATTCGCTCAGGCTGGATTTATAGTTCTAACAGCTTTGTGTGTGCTGCTCTTGCTTTGGGGCAGCCACAAAACTTTTACAAGCCTGGGTTTTACAGCTAGCCGGGTTAACAAAAAAACTGCTATAGTTGGAGCTGTACTTATAGGCTGGTTAGCGATAGTCAGCATGCTTGCACTGGCAGGTATTACACGCGATTTTTCAGGAACTCCGCCTAAATTCTTTATCATCATCCTGATTCCTTTGGTAGCGATCCTTGTCCTCACTTTTCATCCTAAGTTCAGAGAATTTATCAAGCATGTACCTTTTTCGTGGCTAATGTATATCCAGGTTTTCAGGATACCGGTAGAGATCTTTTTATGGTGGCAATTTCTGGATGGGCTTACACCGGTACAAATGACCTTCGAAGGCCGTAACCTGGATGTTTTAACAGGGATAACAGCTCCAATCTTTGCCTGGATTTGCTATGGGCAAGGGCGCAAACTGCATAAGTTAGCCTTAGCCTGGAACATAGCCGGCTTGGTACTTTTACTTAATATTGTAATAACAGCGATACTGTCGGCTCCTGTACCGTTCCGGGTGTTTATGAACGAGCCAGCCAATACCCTTATAGCTGAATTTCCTATAGTTTTTTTGCCGGCATTCCTGGTTCCATTAGCATATTCCATGCACTTTTTCTTCTTCCGTAAGCTTTACCTGCAGCAACTCAGGGGTTCAAATAATGTAACTATGTCGGCGACAACCCTATAGTTCTGGCTAACATTAACAGCCTGAATAGTTAAAACAACTATAGGTTCGTAACTTTGCAGCTTATTCGTAACTTATGGCTACCACATTTCAGGACCTCAAGCTCCTCCCCGTTCTTTTAACTAATCTGCAGGAACTTAACTATACATCGCCAACGCCTGTGCAGGCAGCAGCTATTCCGTTGCTTTTAAATGGCCAGGATGTGGCAGCACAGGCCGAAACCGGAAGTGGAAAAACGGCAGCCTTTGGTTTACCCCTAATTCAGCAGGTAAACCCGGAGCAACAACAGATACAAGCCCTGATACTGGTACCAACACGCGAGCTTGCCCTGCAGGTACGCCAGGAGTTAAAGCAATACGCTAAAAATATCCCCAATTTAAAGATCAGTGCTTTTTACGGCGGACATTCTTTTTCGCAGGAACGCGCTTCACTGGCGCATCCGCCACAAATTGCAGTAGCTACTCCGGGCCGTTTAACAGACCATTTATTCCGGAAAACACTGGACCTGAGCACAGTAAAACAACTGGTGCTGGACGAAGCCGACAAACTCCTCGAAATGGGTTTTGAAGAAGAGATAGACCAGATAATGGAAGCAATTCCGGCAAAACGACAGGCCATACTATTTTCGGCAACTATGCCACAGGATGTTCAGGACCTGATTAAAGAGTCGCTTAAAAACCCGCAGTTTATAAAAGCTTCAGCTAATGCCATTCCGGACCAGCTGAAACTGATCGGTGTAAAAGTAGAGCAACCGCAGAAACAGGATGTTGTCGTAAACCTTTTGAAAACTATAGTTGCAGGTGGTACGGTAGTATTCTGCAACACCCGCGCCGCTGCCGATGAGCTGGCCCATGCCCTTAAGGCGGAGGGCATAGCAGCACGACCGCTACATGGCGGCATGGAGCAGCCCGACCGCGATAAAATGATGACGCTTTTCCGCAATGGCACCACGCAGGTTTTGGTAGCTACCGACCTTGCTGCCCGCGGACTCGACATTGCTTTGCTGGAAACTATAGTTCACTACGAGCTTCCGGATGACCTGGCCGCTTACCAGCATCGAAGTGGCAGAACCGGGCGCGCCGGTAAAAAAGGAACTGTTTATACGTTGGCCACCCCGCGCGACGAACGCAAACTCCGCGACTGGGACATGGTACGGATGGATAACTGGTTGAAGGCTGACGAACTTCTGAAAAAAGCAAGCACTCCTGCTACAGTACAAACTTCAGCTTTCGCAACTATAACTATAAATGCCGGCCGAAAAGACAAGATCAGCCCGCGCGATATAGTTGGCGCCATTATAGCCGAAACCGGTTTAACTTATGCGGAGATCGGGAAAATAGAGGTGCAGGACCGCAGCAGCTTTGTGGCCGTACCCAGCTCCGAAGCTCAAACTATAGCCGAAAAACTGAACAACGGTAAAATTAAAGGACGCAAATTCCGGGTGCATCTGGTAAAGTAAACTATAGAACTTGTATAGAGTTTATGGTTTCTGAATAAAAAAACGAGCCATTGTTGGTGTTTTCACCAACAATACAATTGGCAGGCTCTTTATGCTTGCTGATGAAAGCACGCAGCAAGGTCGTAGACTAAACCAAGATCAAACACTAAACAGCTTCATAGTATAGTTGCCTATATATCAATTTATTAGCCAAATTTAGCTAATTTCCTTAGCAAAACTATAGCGCCGAATACTAAAAAAGTTTACCTTTACCTGTTATGGAGATAGTAGTAGGTATAGCCGCATTTTTAGGAGGACTTATAGTTGCCTACCTGGTGCTGAAAGGCAGGGTTGGTGCTTTGCAGCAAACTATAAACCAGTCGGCTGTGGCACAGGGAGTGCTCGAAGGACAGGCAAAGATCAAGGCGGAAGAAGCGGAGCAGCTGAAAGCACAGCTACGCGAAACGCAAACCGAAATACTGGACCTGACCAACGCCCTCACCAAAGCCGAAACCGACTACGATTACCTGGAAAAACGCCTGCAGGAGCAGAACAAAGAGCTGGAACAACTGCGCGAAAAATTCCTGCAGCAATTCCAGAGCATCTCCAACCAGGTGCTCATGAACAACGCCGAGCATTTCAAAAAAGCCTCTGCCGAAAACCTGGAACAGATCCTGTCGCCGCTGAAAGAGCGCATCAAAGAGTTTGAAGCAAAGGTGGATGCGACCTACGAAAAATCGCTCAAAGAAAGCATCTCCTTAAAAGAACAGATCACGCAGCTGGCGTCGCTGAATCAGCAGATGAGCCAGGATGCGCTGAACCTGACCAAAGCCCTGAAAGGAGAAAGCAAAACGCAGGGTAACTGGGGCGAATATCTGCTCGAAAGCTTACTGGAGAAATCCGGTTTGCGTAAAGGCGTGCACTACGAGCGCGAAGAGGTACGCCAGAACGACGAAAGCAAAGTCTACCGCCCGGACGTTATCATTCGCCTGCCCGACAATAAACACCTGGTCATCGACTCCAAACTATCGCTGGTAGCTTACGAAGCTTATTGCAGCTGCGAAGACGACACGCAACTGGAAGTGTACCTGCGAAGTCACATCAGTTCTATCCGCACACACTTCCGTGATCTGAGCGGAAAGAATTACCACCGCTTGAGTGGCATTAACTCCCCGGACTTTGTGATGATGTACATCCCGATAGAGCCGGCATTTAACCTGGCGCTGCAGCACGACCACGACCTGTTTACTGATGCCTTTGACAAGAATATTGTGCTGGTAACTACCTCTACCCTACTGGCAACGCTGCGCACAGTAGCCGGTGTTTGGCGCCAGGAAGACCAGAAGCGCAACGTGATCAGAATTGCAGAAGAAAGCGGCCGACTGTATGATAAATTTGTCGGTTTTGTAGAAGACCTCCGATTGATAGGAAAACACATGGAAAGCAGCCAGAGCGCTTACAATGCAGCCATGAACAAACTAACCGAAGGCAAAGGCAACCTGATCCGTAAGGTGGAGCAGTTAAAAGAACTGGGGGCTAAAACCAGCAAAACTATCGACGAGGGATTATTACTGGAAGCGCAGGTAACGGAAGAAACATAAGAATTATAACATAGGATCTACAAACATGTTTTTATGGGTAAAAGCAAAAAAATTTTATTAATTGTTCCTACAATGAAATTTTCATAATATTGTGTATTGGCTATATTATTCTTTTTAGTTAATTACTTCGGATAAATATGCCTTGTGATGAGTGATAGATAATTGCGACAATGAAAACAACTTAACCAACTTTATATGATCAAAAATTTTACCCGCGTAGCATTAATTGCTTTAACCCTAACATCAATGGGATGTGCCACTATAATAAATGGCTCAAAACAAACCGTAGACTTTACAAGCCAGCCAACCGGTGCGAAAGTAACCATCAACGGTAAAGAATATGGAACTACGCCAACGTCCGTATCACTTAAAAGAAACGCCACCATGCCTGGTGTACCAATCAGTCAGAAACATTACGATGTTAAAATCGAAATGGAAGGTTACTTTCCTTATGAAATTAAAGTAAAGCGTGAGTTTAACGGCTGGTTCCTTGGCAATCTGCTAATCGGTGGAATAGTAGGTATTATTATAGATGCTGCAACCGGCAGCATGTACAAACTGACTCCTGACCAGGTTATTGCGCAGTTAGGGCGCCAGACAGCAAGCACAACCAAACAAAAAACGGATGATATTTTTATAGCTATAACTTTAAATGTAGATCCGAGTTGGGAAAAGATAGGTCAGCTGGAAAAAAAATAAATGGCAATAAAGAAAAAAGCATCTGAAAGTTCGGGTGCTTTTTTCTTTTGTAAGTTTCTGTAAATAAGGTTAAAATAGTAAATTAATGATAGCTAATATAACACTATGAAAAAACTATTTCCTGCCCTGTTCCTACTACTTGGTATAACTTTAGCCTGTGAGCAAAAAACAACAGCTACCGATGAATCAGCTGAAACTATAGTTACCTCAGGAACAGCTCCTGCAGACACTATAGAGCCCGAAGCAGTAAAAGTAATGCAGGCCATGTTTGATGCTTTTAACCGCCACGACCTGGATGCCATGCAGGCCCTTTACGCTGACAGCGCCGTATTTATGTCGCCGGAGATGCCAGAACCAGTCATTGGAGCGCATCATGTAAAAGCCATTTACGGGCCGCTATTTGAGATGGCACCAAACGTGAAAGACGAGGTGTTGCATTACATCCATAACGGCGATGAAATAGCTGTGGAGTTTGTTTCAACCGGGACAGTAGAAAACATCAGCCCCGATGACCCGACCGGCATGAAAGGTAAAACCTTTGAGCTTAAAATATTCGCCCGCCTGAAAATTAAAGACGGCAAGATCATAGAAGATATCTCTTACTTCGATCAGCTTGCTTTTTTACAGCAGGTTGGCCTGGCAGAATAGAATAAAAGCGCAGCTATACAGGCTGCGCTTTTATTTTCCCGTTACAGCAATAACAGCAGGCAGCCCCGTTCTAAATACCATATAAACTGATAATTTAGTACGCTAACTACGATCTTGCTTTATGAAAAAGATCCTTCTCAGCTGCATAACGGCAACGATACTCATCTCCTGCTCTACCCGGAAACCTGATGCTGCAGAAATCACTACAAGTATTGAACGAGCCAACACTATAGTTGCTGAAACTATACCTGTAAAAGGAATCGAAGAAAAAGAAGATCCGCTGGTGCACGAACACTGCTATTGTGAAACTATACCTGAAGAGTTAGTCCCGTTTATCTTAAAAGATTACCAGGTGAGGGAGTATGTGGAAGGCGACTTAAACAGGGACGGTATTAAGGATTATCTGCTATTGTTAAGCCTGCCATACTCCGGGGAAATTGATTCAGAAAATAATGCGTTAAGACCCTTGCTGATTTTAATACGAGACAAGCAAAACAAGCTAACGCTAGCTGCCAGAAACGACCATGTGGTGGACAGTTGCCAGGATTGCGGAGGACAGTTTGGTGATTTTCTTGACGAAATTGTAATAGAAAGCAGTGGCAGCTTTTCGATATACCATTTAGGCGGTATGGCATGGCGATCGAAAAAAGAAATATTCTTTGAGTACACCCCTGAAGAAAACAATTGGCTGCTGAAACAAGAATCAGATTACTATTATAACGCTGGCATGTCTGAGGGCGATACGCTATTTGACGGGCAGGTTTATATGCCTGAAGAAAATACGAAAACGCCCAGGGACTTTGGCAAGCTGTTTTTCGGAGACTATAACCGTGCGCTAGCCGCGGATATGAAATAGCCTTAATTCAGAATTTTGTTCTATTGCTTCTACGCAACTAACGTAGTACCTTAGTAAGATAACCACGAACTAAACTGATGAAAAAAATTATTCTCACCGGCTTGACGGCAGCTATACTATTTTCCTGTTCCAGCCAGAAATCAGAAACAGCAGAAAACACCTCTACCACCGAGGCAACCTCTGTTCAACAACAGGCACAGGCTTTCCTGGATGATTACACAAAAACCTTTCAAGGCCTGTATACTAAATCGGCAGAGGCAGAATGGGCATCTAATACAAAGATTGTGGAAGGCGACTCTACCAATGCCGTAGCCACGCGCCGGGCAAACGAGGCATTGGCCGCTTTTACCGGTAGCGTAGAGAACATTGAGCAGGCCCGTAAGTACCTGGAGCAGAAAGACCAGCTCACCCCGATACAGGTAAAGCAATTTGAAGCCATACTATATGCCGGCGCCAACAACCCGCAAACAGTACCGGATGTGGTAAAAGCGCGAATTAAAGCAGAAACCGAACAGACGGAGAAACTATACGGTTTCGATTACCGCCTTTCAGGTAAATCAGTTACCACCAACGACATCGACAATATACTGAAAACGGAGAACGATGTAAAGAAACGCCTGGCGGCCTGGAATGCAAGTAAGGAAGTAGGTCCCGGTCTTAAGCCCGGATTGCTGAAGCTGCGCGACCTGCGCAACAAAACGGTACAAAGCCTGGGCTACGACGATTACTTTACCTACCAGGCTTCGGACTATGGCATGACACGTGAGGAGATGATGGACATGATGGCGCAGATAAACAAAGACCTGTTGCCACTGTACCGTGAACTACACACCTATGCCCGCTACGAGCTGGCAAAAGAATATGGTGTAAAACAAGTGCCTGATTACCTGCCGGCACACTGGTTGCCAAACCGCTGGGGCCAGGACTGGAGCCCAATGGTAGAAGTAAAAGGAATTGACCTGGATGGTGCCCTGAAATCAAAAGGTGACAAATGGATGGTAGAGCAGGCTGAGCGTTTCTATGTGAGCCTGGGCTTTGATAAACTACCGGAATCTTTCTACACCAAATCTAGCCTGTACCCTTTGCCACCAAATGCAGGTTATAAAAAGAACAACCACGCATCGGCATGGCATATGGATCTGGATAAAGATGTACGTTGCCTGATGAGCGTGGAGCCAAATGCAGAATGGTATGAAACGACGCACCACGAACTGGGCCACATTTACTACTACATCAGCTACACTAACCCCGATGTACCGGTGCTGCTCCGCAGTGGTGCCAACCGTGCTTACCACGAAGCGATCGGCAGCTTAATGGGACTGGCCGCGATGCAGAAGCCTTTCCTGGCAGAGTTACAGCTGATAGATAAGAATACACAGACCGACGAAGTACAGACCCTGCTGAAAGAAGCACTGAGCTATGTAACTTTTATTCCGTTTGCAGCTGGAGTGATGAGCGAGTGGGAACACGATTTCTATGCTAAAAACCTGCCTGCCGACCAGCTGAACAAGCGCTGGTGGGAACTGGCTAAAAAATACCAGGGCATGGTGCCGCCAACTGAGCGCGGTGAGAATTACCTCGATCCTGCTACTAAAACGCATATCAACGATGATGCCGCGCAGTACTATGACTATGCACTTTCTTACGTTATCCTGTTCCAGCTGCACGATCATATTGCCAAAAATATACTGAAGCAGGACCCGCATGCCACCAACTACTATGGCAACAAAGAGGTAGGCAAGTTCCTGTACGATATCATGTACCCGGGCGCTTCAGTTGACTGGAGACAGATGCTGAAGGATAAAACCGGCGAAGAGTTAAGTGCCAAGGCGATGGTAGCTTATTTTCAGCCGCTCATAGAATACCTGAAGCAGCAGAACAAAGGCCGCAAGTATACTATCTAAAAATAATTATGAATGCTGAATTATAAATGATGAGTTTATAGTCCGGTAACTATAGAAAAGCCCCGGCAGAATATTCTGCCGGGGCTTTTTGTTGATTGTAAGTTTAAAAAGCAAACTATAGTTTAACTAAAGTGCCATTTCCAGTGGTCTTTGCTGCTTACTTCCCTGCTGATACGTGCTCAGAAACAGGGCCAGTTTATCCATCGTCTGGCTCAACTCCTCTGCTCCCGGTAAATATACTACCCTGAAGTGATCCGGTTTTTGCCAGTTAAAGCCGCTGCCATGCACCAATAACACCTGCTGTGCCTCCAGAAAGTCAAGCACGAACTGCATATCGCTCTGGATGTTGAATTTCTTTACATCGATCTTCGGGAAAAGATAGAAGGCACCTTTTGGCTTAACGCAGGAAATTCCTGGTATAGCTGATAATTTCTCGTAGCAGATAGCACGTTGCTGGCCTAACCTGCCCGTCGGCAATACCATGCTGTCAACCGTGGTAGGTCCTTCCAGGGCAACCTGAAGTGCAAACTGTGCCGGCACGTTGCTGCACACGCGCAGGCTCGCCAAAAGGTTCAGCCCCTCGAGGTAACTGGTAGCTTTATGCTTGGCGCCGCTCACCATTATCCAGCCTGCTCTGTAGCCTGCTGCCAGGTAGTTTTTAGAAAGGCCGCTAAGCGTTACAAATACTACCTTATCAGAAAGTGTTGCTGTAGAAGTGAACTCTGTACCATCATACAGGATCTTATCGTAGATCTCGTCCGAGAAAATAACCAGGTTATGCTCTTCGGCCACCTGTACCAGTTGCTGCAGTAACTCTTTAGAATAAACAGCACCGGTAGGGTTATTTGGGTTGATGATGACGATGGCCTTGGTGCGGCTGTTGATCTTGCTTTTGATGTCAGCTACATCCGGGAACCACTCCGATTCTTCGTCGCAGAGGTAATGCACTGCCTTGCCACCAGCAAAACGCACGGAAGCTGTCCACAGCGGATAATCCGGCGAAGGCACCAGCACTTCGTCTCCGTCATTCAGGAGCGTCTGCACCGACTGCATAATAAGCTCGCTCAGGCCATTGCCCAGGAAAATATCATCTACATGAATGTTAGCAATGCCTTTCTTCTCGTAGTAGCGTTTTACGGCTTCGCGGGAGCTTAATAATCCTTTATGATCGGAATAGCCCTGTGCAAGGTGCATGTTATCAATAATGTACTGTACCATGGCCGGCGGTGCGTCAAACCCAAAAGGTGCCGGATTACCGATGTTCAGTTTTGTAATGTAGTGTCCCTGCTGTTCCAGTTCCTTCGCTTTTTCGTATACCGGCCCACGCAAGTCGTAAGAGACATTATTCAGACGATCGCTTTTAAGTATCATTTTGTTGTAAATTTTAAGCTAAGATACCAAACGTCACCTTCCTTTGCTAAAATAAAAGTGGCTGTACAATTAAATTGTACAGCCACTCAGTTAATTATAGCAGATATTATAATTAAAGTTGATTTTGTTAATAATTGGCTTCCACTGCCGGAACATCTACAAGTATGAACGATGCTTTTGAAGTGGCATGAAAAGTGATCACTTCCTGTTCTTCCAGCCTGACCTGGTCGTTTTTATCTAACTCAATACCGTTCACAATAATACTACCTTCCAGCACATAGATCAGGCTTTTCCGGATCTTAAAGGTTTGAAAATTCAGATCTTTGCCCTGACCGAAGTTACCATAAAAGATCGTGGAATTAGAATTAATGAAAACCACATCCTCCATAACTTTCTGGCCGGTTACTAAAGGAACAAGTTCATCCTTTGTATCCAGGAAATCAATCTTCATGTGTTCGTAAGAAGGCGCAATACCCCGTTTATTCGGCAGAAACCATAGTTGCAACAAATGCACATCCGCCTTTGATTTATTAGCTTCAGAATGTGTGATTCCTGTCCCGGATGTCATTCGCTGCACTTCACCGGCATGTATAATCAGGTCGTTACCCAAACTGTCAGTGTGTGTAATTTCCCCATCCAGCACTATAGTTACTATTTCCATTTCAGAATGTGGATGCGTCGGGAAACCAGAATCAGGACTAACATAGTCTTCATTAAAAACCCGTAGCGGACCAAACTGCACATTAGCGGGGTCATAGTAATCTGCGAATGAGAAAAGGTAATTTGAGCGGAGCCAGTCTCCTGTTAATGCTTCGTGCCGCTCTGCAGCGCTTATCTGTTTTATCATCGTGCTTTTAAAAGTATAGGTTTGGCATACAACACACTGTATTATAAGTATACTTACTGTTAGCCTTTACGCATATTTACAGTTACTTGTTAATAATGAGCCTACCTACAGATATTGAAGCACCTGAGCATAAAAAATCCTGCGCAGTTGCCCGCACAGGATTTCTATAGTTTAGTTACCTTAAAATTGGTTAGTCTACCTTCTTTAGTTTCTGCATTTCTTTCTGCAGATCAAGCACGATGGAAGAAAGTTTATCGAGTGACAGATCAGCGATCGGGAATGTAGAGCTAATGTAAGATTTAGCCTCCCATATCTCCAGTATGTCTTCTACATGCAGTTCGTAAGGTGAATAAACAGGATTGTCGGAGTGCAGGCGTAATACAGCCGTATCCTGAAGTTTGTTATAGATACGTTTGAAAACAACACCTTCTTTCTGGCTAACAATGATACAAGGCGTACCATCTTTTATAGTTTTCCAATCCTCAACAAAGCGACCAACTATAACTGTACCAGATGTAATTGGCAGCATAGAATCACCGCTTATCTCAAATGCACGGAACGTACCGCTATTGCCAAGCATAGGAAGCCTGAAACGAGGAAGCTCTTCAATAAATTCAGGATCGGCGTAGCCATTCAGGTATCCGGCACTAGCCTTTAGCGGCACCAGCTCTATATTTTCTTTATCATTGCCATCAACAGTAATGGCAAGCACACGCAGTTTAGCTTCCCCGGATTTTTGAACACCGCTTTTACCTGCATTATTCGACAGGTCGAGTGTTATCAACTCATCAAGTGAAATTGAAAACAGGTGAGCAATATTTACAAGTGTGCTTAATTTTGGTTCTGCCCTTCCTTCTTCATAAGCACCCACTAATGAACGCTTAATATCAAGCTTTTCAGCAAGCTGGGCCTGTGTATAACCCGCCTTCTTACGAAGAAATCTTAAGTTTGATGTTACCATATCTCAAATATGCCAATGTTGTTAGCTTAAAATCTGCCCAGTTTAGATATCAGAACAAATCACAAGTAAAAATAAGTAAATTTATTTGGTATTGCTAACATGTTTAGCAATTATTTATTAAGTACTTTTTTAAGTGTGACTATTTAAACAATTTTTGGCCTGTTATAAAGAAGTTTTACTCTTTACTTATAGTTATTAAAATAGTTATACATATTCTTTATAACATCTGTAACCAAATTTTGATTTAAGTACAATTTACCTCTATCTTTAAAAACTGATAGACAACAACACAACCTTCTGTTTATCAAATCATAACAATTATAATACTTTATACACTGACTTATTTAACCAATATATAAATATTAAACTATCACTATAAATGAATATTAATTAAGTGTCACATTAAAACTTAAAAGACGATAAAGTACTAACATCGGATAGATAACAACTATAAAAATTCTTCTGTTTTTGAACTATAAAAAGAAGAAGCCAGTTACGTATCCAACATAAAAAAGTTACAATATAGATTTCAACTTTTAGCCAAATTTTCAAGATGAATCAAACGTTTAAGAAAGCCTTATCTATGGCGATTCTGATGTCGGCTGTTGCTCTAACAAGCTGCCAGAAAGACGAACTGATGGAAGAACAGTTCGTACAAAACAGTTCAACGTTTAGCGCTGTACATGGCCAGCCAATTGAGGGCCAGTATATTGTGGTTATGAAGACTGCCGGTAACGGGCTAAGTACTACACGCTCAAATGATTTATCTACAAGCGAACGCCAGACATTCAGAACTACACGTCAGCGCATACTGGACAACCTTAGGATTGAGGCTTCAGCTGTTAAAGAAAGGTTTGATGGTACTGTAAATGGGTTTGCGGCTCAATTAACGGATGAGCAGTTAGCACAGGTTAAAAGCAACCCTGAAGTAGCATATGTTGAACAGGATAGAGTTATTTCGCTTGGTAAGCCAGCCTGGATAACAGCTGCCAAAGCAAAGAAACCAACAGATATAACAGGTAGTAATAAAGGTGGAAAGAAGAAAATCACTACTCCCGAACCTACTCCTACTGAGCCTGCACCTACTGAACCTGCCCCTACCGAGCCTGCTCCCACTGAACCGGCACCAACAGAGCCGGCCCCAACTCCTGCTCCCGAGCCAACTCCGGAAGTTACCGAACCCGCTCCTAGCACCGGCACTTACAAAACTATAGTTCCTGCTGCAGGCGAACTTGTTCCATGGAATATTGCGCGTGTAGGTTATGGCGATGGCACTGGCAAAACTGCCTGGGTTATTGACTCTGGTATTGATACAGATCACCCTGATCTTAAGATAGACCTAAGCAGAAGTGCATCATTTATTTATGGTAATGCTTCAGTTGAGGACGGATATGGACACGGAACTATAGTTGCCGGCATTATTGCTGCACAAAACAATGGTTCCGGTATGATCGGTGTTGCTTCCGGCGCTACTGTAGTTGCGTTACGCGTATTCGACGATGCCGGTCAGGGAACTATGTCTCGCGCAATCTCTGCTGTAAACCATGTGATAAATGTTGCTTCTCCGGGTGATGTAGTGAATATGAGCCTTGGCGGCGGAATTTCTTCAACGCTTGACAATGCAGTTAAGACTGCTGCTGCAAAAGGAATCATGTTTGCTATCGCGGCCGGTAACAGCGCTGTAGATTGCATCAGCAACTCACCAGCCCGGGTAGATGCAGTTAACGTGTACACCGTTTCAGCGATGGACCGCTACGACCGCTTCGGTTCGTTCTCTAACTATGGTGCTCCAATAGATTTCACAGCTCCAGGTGTGAGTGTTACCAGTACTGCTAACAATGGCGGAATGACATTTACGGCTTCAGGTACTTCGTTCTCAGCGCCACACGTAGCAGGTATTCTCTTACTGCAAGGCAAAGTAAACACAAACGGTATTGTAGCCGGAGACAAAGATTCAACTCCGGATGCAATTGCAGTTTTATAAGTCTGTATAAATAAGGTTAAACAAGAAAGCCGGCTCGTTTGAGCCGGCTTTCTTGTTTTTATAGTTGCTGTTATACTATACAGTTACTTTAAACAAGGCGATGGACAAGCGTATTTTATAGTACTCATACTGCTCGCCCAGTGCCTCGTATAAGTCTTTTAATTTAGCTTCCGGCCCGAGTTTAGCAATTGCTTTACTAATTTCCTGGTACTCTTTCTTGCTTACAAACTTATGCAGGTCAACTTCATAGCCTTGTTCATAAAGTGTGGCCAGGTGCGAATAAATTGTGACCGGGTTCAGGTTACGCTGGCGGGCAATTTGTTCCGGGTTATTCCCAAGCTTATAAGCTTCGTAAGTAACCAAATGAGTAGCGCCTTTTACTTTGTTGCCTTTCTCCTGCTCATCGGTCATAAAGTTAATAATCTCGTTTACAAAGTCGTACCCATAGCGTTCGTACTTTAAAGCTCCCACACCAGAAATTGACAACATGGAAATACGGTTCGTAGGCCTCTCGGCAGCCATTTCCTGTAAGGTAGCATCGGTAAATATAACGTATGGTGGTACGCCAAATTCATCGGCCATCTTCTTACGTAACGCTCTTAGGCGCTCAAACAAGGCATCCTGTATAACTTCTTTCTTTGGCCTGGCTTTTCTTGTCTCCTCTACCGGCTGTTTTACTTCATCAAACTTAACCAGCTGCACTTTACGGCCTTCAAATAAAACCTGGCGGCTTTGCTCTGTCAACTTCAGGCTATAGTTCTGGTCGTAGGCAAGTTCAATTAATCCGGCATTCAGCATCTGGTGGAGGTAACGCTGCCAGTCCATCGTATTTACTTCGCGCCCGGCGCCGTAGGTCTTTATTTTATCGTAGCCGCTTTCTACTACCTGTGCATTCCGGGAACCGCGCAGCACATCAATCAGCAAGCCCATATTTACCTGCTCCTGGGTGCGGGCAATGGCCGAAAGCGCCTTCTGAACAAGTAAAGTACCATCAAAAGAAACAGGCGGGTTACGGCAAATATCACAGTTACCACAGTCCTTTTTCATTGTTTCGCCAAAGTACTGCAGCAGTATGCGGCGACGACAAATCGTGGCTTCAGCATATTGTTGCATCCGGTCCAGTTTTACCAGTTGTAGTTCGGTTTGCTTCTCGTTGCCTTCCATCAGCATGCTGCGCATACTCATTACATCGGCATAACTATAAAACAGCAACGCATCAGACTTTGCCCCGTCACGACCGGCTCGGCCAATTTCCTGGTAATAGCCTTCTATGTTTTTAGGAAGATTATAGTGTATCACCCACCGCACATTCGATTTATCAATCCCCATCCCGAAGGCCACGGTAGCGCACACGATCTGCACGTCGTCTTTCAGAAAGTTTTCCTGAGCTTTGGCACGCAGCTGCGCATTCATGCCGGCATGGTAACAGGTGGCCTTAAAACCGTTCTTTTTAAGTTTGTCAGCTATGGCTTCTGTGCCTTTGCGGCTAAGGCAGTAAATGATACCGGGCTGCCCATGATGCCTTTCTAGGAACTCTGTGATCTTATTGAAACGGTCGCGGCCCGGCTTTACCATCAGGTTGATGTTGGGCCTGTCGAAAGAGGCTATAAAAACCTGCGGATCGCGAAGGCACAACTGTTCCTGTATATCTTTTTGCGTAAGCCTGTCGGCCGTGGCGGTAAGTGCCACCATCGGGGTCTGCGGGAATTGCTGCTTCAGTACTTTTAGCTGCGTATACTCCGGACGGAAATCGTGTCCCCACGCTGAGATACAGTGCGCTTCATCTACAGCAAAAAGGGATATCTGAATCCTTCTCAGGAAAGAGGTAAAACCGGAAGAAAGTAATTTCTCAGGAGAAACATAAAGTAACTTCAGTTCACCGGAAAGGCAGGCATTTTCCACCTGGTATTGCTGGTCTGCAGAAAGCGAACTGTTCAGAAAAGCAGCTTTTATCCCGTTCTCCAGCAAGGCTTCTACCTGGTCTTTCATCAGGGCAATAAGCGGGGAAATGACCACACACAAGCCCGGCATAACTACAGCTGGCACCTGGTAACAAACAGACTTACCGCCGCCTGTCGGCATCAGTACCACAACATCTTCTTTATTCAGAATGCGGGCAATTATCTGCTCCTGCATTGGTCTGAAGTTGTCGTACCCAAAGTACAATTTTAACGCCTCACGCGCTTCCCTGATCTCCGTCATATATTATTTTCAGCAACAAACTATAGTTGCCGCCCTCTTACTCCTTACCCAAAGATAAGACTATTTTAAGCAACTGAACAGTGCGGAGCATTCCTAAGTTTCATAACTAACTATAGTTGAGAGCGTAGGCTATGTAAAAGAAACCTAAAAATAAAACTATGAAATCTGAGAGAACAAACAACCTGGAGCATGTGCTCATTAAGTGTATTACTGCCTGCGAAACCTGTGCTACTATGTGTCTGCAGGAAGATGATGTAAAAATGATGGTACGCTGTATTATGCTGGACCGCGACTGTGCGGACATCTGTACCCTGACTGCCCGATTCGTAGCCCGAAACTCTGACCATGCCAAGCATGTGATGAAGGAATGTATTGAAATTTGCCGTGCCTGCGCGGAAGAATGCGGCAAACACGATCATGAACACTGCCAGAAATGCGCTGAGGCCTGCCGCGAATGTGCGGATGCCTGCACCCAGTGGATGAATGGCTAAACTATAAATAAAAAGCGGGGCCGGTTTAATTACCGGCCCCGCTTTTTTTAAGAACTATAAACTATACTAGAATATCATATCCAGGATAGCGTTAATTACGGATAGTACAAGGCTGAATATCAATGCCCACAGGAATCCATCGACAGTAAAACCGGCTATCAGGTAATCAGCGAGCAAAATGATAAGCGCATTAATTACCAGCAGGAAAAGCCCTAAGGTTAGTATAGTTACCGGTATAGTTAAGATAACAAGTATCGGTCTGACTATAGCATTTAGCAGGGCCAGCACAACAGCCAGTATGAGCGCCGTCAGAAATGAATCGATGTGAACGCCTGGCAAAATATACGAAGCGAGCACTACCGCTACACCAGTAATTAATAGTTTAATAATGAGTCCCATAGTTATAGCTTTAGATATATAGCAAAGGTATATTATTAAACGTATTACGCAGCCGGCACTATAAAGATTAAAACTCAGCTTTAAGTTTTCCCTGCGAAGCCGCCATCCAGTTACAGATCTTGTAAAGCAGGCGCGCACCTACGTTACCATTCCATTCTGTATCTCCCGGAGCTACTTCGTTCAGGTCGCAGGCTATTATTTCACGTCCGGATTTTACCAGTTGCTTGATCAGGTAAACTGCTTCCTCAAACTCCAGACCACCCGGAACAGGCGTACCCGTACCCGGGCACAGCTTCGGATCAAGGGCATCAATATCAAAGCTCAGGTACACTTTCTGAGGCAGCTGCGCGATGATCTTTTTACACTCTTTTTTCCAGCTGTCGCCGGCGTACATATTTTCTTTCAGCACAGCATCATAGAAAATGGTAATACGGCCATTCGATTGCTCTGCCATTTCTGCTTCGGCCTGGCAAAGATCGCGGATACCCACCTGCACCAGTTTTTTAACCTGCGGCACCTGCAGCGCATTGTACATAATAGACGCATGCGAATACTTAAAACCTTCGTAAGCTACGCGCAGATCGGCGTGTGCATCCAGCTGCAGTATTCCAAACTCCTCATGTCTTTCGGCCAGGGCATGTATCATACCGAGCGGTGTACTATGGTCGCCGCCAAGTACGCAAACGGCTTTGCCCTGATCCAGGTAACCAAGTGCTTTCTGCTTCAGCCATTGCAATAGCTCCTCTCCTTTTGCGGTTACCTCAGCCGGAACATTTTCCAGTTCAGCCGCATCAGTTTCAGGTTGGCCTTCTTCCAGCCAGGTAATGTATTTCTCCGCTTTCTCACGCAGTTCATTACTCACGTTATGCCACTCTTCCGATATCTCTTCCATGGCAATACCGGCCTTCCAGGCATCTTTTATGGCTGGTTCAAAAAGGTCTATCTGTGGCGAAGCATCCAGAATAGCCTGCGGTCCATCGGCAGTTCCGGCACTGTACGATACTGTTACCTCCCATGGTACTGGAATAACAATAACTTCGGCTTCATCTACAGTAAATGGCAGGCCAAAAAGACCGGCATTTATATCGCCGACTCCATTCGGGTCGAAGCTGGCAATTTTATCTGCTTTGCTGTTAAGCGGTTGGTTCGGCTGAGTACTCATTGGTTACCTGACCTGGTTTAGCGTTTAAAAGTTCTTTTACAAAATTCGGAAGCGCAAAGGCAGCCTTATGAATATCTTCGTTATAGTATTTCAATCCTTGGTCAACAGAGAAACCGGCAGCAGCATTTACATCAAACTGAAGCGGGTGCGCATTGCCTTTAGAGCAATAAGAGAAGCTCCAGGTACCTGTAGGATATGTCGGGATAGCTGCCAGGTAACAATGTACTTTCTCCTTACCGAATATCTGCTTGTACGTATCGTAGATCTCAACAAACACACCGCTGTTAAAGCGCGGCGATTCGCTTTGTGTGATCATAATGCCATCTTTTGTAAGGCAACGGTACACTTCCTGGTAAAATTCAGCCGTAAACAAGCCTTCACCTGGACCAACCGGGTCTGCAGAGTCAACTATAATTAAGTCGTAGCGCTCGTTTTCACACTCTTTAATGTATTTGATGCCGTCCTCAACCAACAGGTTAAGTCTTGGGTTATCGAAAGCGACCGCCGTTTCAGGTAAGTGTAGTTTGCAGGCTTCAATTACCAGCTCATCTATCTCTACAAGGGTAACTTCTTCCAGCTGACCGTAGCGCAGCAGTTCGCGAACTGTACCGCCATCGCCGCCACCAATAACCAGTGCTCTTTTTGCTTTCGGATGGCTGAACATCGGAACGTGCGTTATCATTTCGTGATACACATATTCGTCTTTCTGCGTGCACATCACCATACCATCCAGGGTAAGCAGGTTGCCGTAAGCAAATGTTTCGAAAACTTCTACACGCTGGTACGGAGAATCTTTTTTGTATAGTTGGTTTCCTGAGTGCTTCAGCGAAAGGGCAATGTTCTCATCGCGCTCCGTAAACCAAACATCGCGGGTTATAGTACCAATTTTTTCTTCGGGCTTTGCAGATACATCCCGCAACGACTCCAGGTTAAAATCCATGCGCTTCAGCAGGTCCAGCTGGCCGCGACGGCACTCCATAGCAGAACCATGGCTCGCCTTAAATGCATCTTTCAGGTAGTTATAAGATACCCAAGGGTCAACCGAATCGCCACAGGTAAAAAGGTCTACAGCTGCATAACCGTATTCCGGCCATGTATGAATTGCCAGGTGACTTTCCTGAATCACGACCACACCAGAAACTCCGTATGGCGAGAAGTGGTGAAATGTACTGTTAATTACGGTTGCTCCGGCAGTTTCGGCTGCAGCTACCATGCTGTTCTCGATATGAACTACGTCGTTCATCAGTTCAGGAGAACAGTTGTAAAATTCTACCAGGATATGTCTTCCTAATGCGTTCATTAATTGCGTGTAAGAGTTGTAAAAAGTATTGAACCGGCAAAAAAACGAAAACTATGGCTATAATCAAATGTACAGCAAACAGCTTATCGTATACTTAGTTGGCATACAATAAGTTAACGATAGGAATAGCAGCAAATAAAATTAATGGAGGTAGCCGCCCAGTTTATAGTTTGAGCAAGAGCAATATTTTTAAGAAGAAAAGGTAAACTATAGTTGCCGGCCACTACCAAACTATAGCAATGAAATTTTGGAGTCCGCGAGCAACCAAACTATAGCACACCTATAGTTTGTGCAACTATAGCAATAGCTGTTTTAAGCTTATTATCAGTAACTATGGGAAAAATGATCTGTAGTAATCGGGTATATAAATTCAGGTTATAGTGGTGTTTTACTGTCCATATCAAATGTACGGATGATCTCAAGTATTTTCAGGAAAGTACCTGTATCGAAGAACAACAACAGCGGTAACTCTACGCTTTTAAAGTTATGCGTAAACTTGGTAATTACTGTGAAGACCAATGGCTGAAACAAAGGGTGCTGTACCAGTATATCTTTTAACGAATCGGCAATATGGCTCTTTGGTGCTTTGGGAGGAGATCCATAGATATTAGATTTCAGAATATTTGCCAGCTGCGTTACCAGCGCCCCGGTAATAATATTGCTTATTTCCAGCAGCAGAGACTCCTGCATGGCGTTCACTTCATTCTTCTGAATCTCCACCATGCTCAGGCAAACCTCCGATAAACGCTTGATATGGTCATCAGAGAACAGCATCAGGGTTGCGCCGTTAAAATCGCCTTTTATATCAGACTGAATGATAAAATGCGTGCTCTCGTACCTGGAAACCAGGTTAAGAAGATCTTTCACCTCTATCAGCTGTATATCAGGTACTTTAAGCAGCACCTTATCTTTAGCGATGGCAGCAAAAGAGTCTGCTGCACGCGCCAGGCCTATATTAAGGATTTCCTTAATTATATCTCGCTCCAGTTCTGTTACGTGAGGTTCTGTTATGTTCGTCATGCTACTAATTGGTTTGCTCGCCTGCCATTACTTGTCTTCTGCTGATGAAATAGCGCGTTACCGCCGGTACATCCAACACCAGGCAAACTTTTCCAGAACCGAGTAATGTTACGCCACCGTACAGATCAACGGCATCCAGTGGTTTGCTCAGCGGCTTTACCACAATATCCTGTTGCCTGTATAGTTTGTCTACAATTAATCCCAGTTTTCTGTTGTTGTAAGATACGATTATAATATTCTGTACCAGGCCTTTCAGCCTGGTCTTATCACCAAGGTTAATTTCCTGTTCTTTTACATTCAGGAGTTCATGCAGGTAAACAACTGTTATGGTCTCACCAAAAATATCAGCAACCATAACGCCTCCTACCTCATGCAAATCATCCGTGTCCAGTGCCACTACCTGCTCGGTATGTATAAGCGGAATGGCATAAAAAATCTCGTCTACCTCAAAAAGCAAAGCGCCCTTTACGGCAATAGATGTTGGAAGCTGCAAAATGAAAGAAGTACCTTTCCCCCTCTCCGATTCTATCCTGATCCTGCCGCCGATAGAATCTACAGCATTCTTAACCACATCCAGCCCAACGCCACGACCCGAGAACTCTGTTACCTCTTTTGCCAGCGAAAAGCCCGGCTCGAAAAGATAAGACAGTGCTTCGGTATCAGAAAGATGCTCAACTGCGCCGGCAGGCAGCAACTGCCGCTCAACTATAGCTTTACGAACCTGGTTCAGATCAATGCCTTTCCCATCGTCTGATAACTGTATCAGCACGTTTTCACGGTCGTTACGGGCAACCAGTGATAAGTTGCCATTCCGAGGCTTATTCTTTTTAAGCCGGTTTTCCGGTTTTTCAATACCATGTGTAATGGCATTTCGCACCAGGTGCAGCAAAGAGTCTGTAATGATCTGAAGAATGTTCCTGTCAATCTGTATATCATGACCTGACATGGTAAGATCCACGCTCTTCTTTTCCGCAGTGGCGATATCGCGTACTATACGCGGAAATTTATTAAAGAGCGAACCAATACTTACCAGGCGCGCATCCATAATACTATACTGCAGGTCTTCGGTTATACGGTTCAGATGCGAACTTACACTCTTCAGCTCATCATTCCCAAGCTCACGGCTAATAGAAACGATACGATCGCGGTCTATAACAAGCTCACCAACAAGGTTTAGTAAATGATCCAGCTTTTTTATCTGGATATAAACCAGCTCAGACAGCGAAAGGTTTTTAGAGGTATTATAGCGTTGTACTTTTGCCAGCTCTATCGTGCTATCTGATAAATTATCAACTATAATATCAAGGTTGCGCAGCAGTACAGGGTCAGGTTCTCCATAACTTTCGTTATCAATATTATGAATCAGCTCGCCCAGCAGGTCTATCCCTTCAAAAAGAACAGTCACAACTTCATCGCTGAAACTTAGCTCTTTGTTGCGGATAAGACTGAACGCCGTCTCAAGCTTATGCGATACATCCGAGATCTTCAGGTACCCGATAGCCTTGGCATTCGCTTTCAGGTTATGCAGAAAACGGAATATCTCCGCCAGGATCTGATCGTCCTGCGGTCGTTTTTCCAGATCGCTGATATGCCTGTTCAGAGCATCAAAATACTCCAGCGCTTCTGCAATAAATATTTCCTTATATTCCTGTTCTCTCGATTTCATAAAGTGTCGTCGGCTACGCCAACGGTGTTTATACCTGCCAC
Source organism: Pontibacter pudoricolor (assembly GCF_010092985.1). GTDB lineage: Bacteria > Bacteroidota > Bacteroidia > Cytophagales > Hymenobacteraceae > Pontibacter > Pontibacter pudoricolor. Next base: position 1,256,446 of record NZ_CP048106.1, read on the forward strand.
ATAACTGTTAATGAAATGTGGTATATCAGACAATGGCAGCACATGGTGCGAAATACCACTGTCAATTACTGACTTGGCCATCCCGAAAATAGCGGAAGAAGCTTCGTCCTGGGCTACTACCGTACCGCCCCTTTTATGTATAGTTGTCGCGCCTATAGTTCCATCTTTTCCCATTCCGGTTAAAACGATACCTAGCACCTGTTTTATATTACTGTTTGCTACCGATTGCATCAGCAGGTCTACAGAAGGCCGGTCGTACGAATTTGCAAGCTCATCTGTAAAGCTTATTTTATAGTTCTTCGTATTCCCGATTATCGGCTGAATGACCATATTGCGCCCGCCTGGCGCAACTATAAGTTTATTTGGTTTTAAAAGCAGTCCCTGCCTGCCTTCCGTTACCGTAAGTTTGGTATGCCCCTGCAGCCGCTCCGTAAGCGATTTTGTAAACCCTGCCGGTAAATGCACCGCTACCAGTATAGTTGCCTGCAAATTATCTGCTAGTTCTTTTACAATTTGCTCTATAGCCTGCGTACCGCCCGTAGAAGCCCCGATAACTATAACTTTCTCCACTAAAGGTTTTGCCACACGTGGTTTCGCCTTTTCAGTTTCAACCTGTTGTGTCAGGTGCTCCAGCATTTGCTGCACATCCCAGTTTATAGTATCTTTTACTGCTTTTACCTTATGTATCAGCTCCGGTGCTATAGTTCTGAAATCAGGATACTTTTTATGTTCAGGTTTCAGAACGATGGCAAAAACGCCAAGTGCAGTAGTTTCCTGTATCAGTTCAAGCGTAAGCTGTTCACGTTTCACCATCAGAATGATGGGCGTAGGCGCCTCACTAAAAATGCGCTTAAAGGTGAAAAGCCGGTTGTTCTTTGGTAGATCATAATTAACAAGAATCACGTGTGGTTCCTGTTTTTTAAGACACTTCAACAGTTCATCCCCGTCAGCAGCAAGCCCGGCCACATAAATCTCCACCTCTTCGCTCAGGATTGATTCCAACACCAGCCGTGTATGACTTGACTGGTCTGCAATCAAAACCTTGATCCCCTTTGCCGACTTCAGCATATAAAAATTGGTACTAAATCAGAATAAAGAAACTATACTTATTCTTCCTTCAATGCCTGGCTTACTACTTCCAGTACCTTTTCTTCTGAGAATGGCTTCACGATATATGATAATGCACCATACTCCAGCGCCTCATTTACTATAACTTCCTGACCTACAGCACTTACAATGATAACTTTCATATCCGGCTGCTCTGCCTTAATTCCTTTCAGCACGTCCAGCCCGGTATTATCCGGAAGGATCACGTCAAGGGTTATAAGGTCTGGCTTTGTTTCCCTGGATAGTTCCAGCGCAGTTTGCCCGTTAGGAGCTTCGCCTACTATTTCGTAGCCGGCGTCGGTCAGCATGTTCTTTAACATGGTGCGCATGTAGAAAGAATCATCTACAATCAGTATTCTTTTCATAATTTGTGAAGTTGCTTCTTAGTATTTCTTAGTTTGATAACTGCTTTATTTCATCGCCGGATAGTATCTTGTACATATCCAGCACTATAATCAGCCGGTTATCTACTTTCGCTATACCCTCAATATAGTTTTCCTGTACAGCGATGTCCTGTAAAAAGGACGGTGTCTTATCCATTTTGGAAACAGTAAGATTCAGCGATTGCGGCACTTCTTTTACCACTACACCAATGCTATATTCTCTTGCTTCGATAACTAGTGTATAAGAAGAATGGCTGGCAGGAGCTGTTGTATCCGGCCGAATACCGAAGCGCTCCTCGAGGTCCATAATAGCTATGATATCTCCACGGATGTTGGCAACACCTTTTACAAAATCGGGTGTGCGTGGCATGCGGGTTATAGTTGGCGTTACAGTTACCTCTTTTACCTGCTCTATTTTTATTCCATAGAACTCAGCTCCAAGTTTAAAAACAATCAGGTGCAGCAGCGGCTCGTTCGTTTTAACTTTTGCTGACTCTTCTTTACCGTTTCCGGAAACAGCTGATACCTCTTCAGGCGTTTCAGGTGCTTCCGTGGTTTTACCTTTCTTAGTCGGCATAATCAATTAGTTGTTGCTCATTCTGTTGCTTCTGCCGGTTGCCTGTGTTCTGGCCGGTGTACGTTTCATAGAACCATTCCCTACAGGTATAGAAGCTAAACGAGATGGCTTGCTATGGTTAAAGATGATGTTACCATCAATAAGTTTGAAGGCAGAGATACTGATCTGCAGGTCAGCCGCAATGTCGTTCAGGTTCTGAGAAGATGAAGTCAGTTCCTGCATCGAAGTTGAAAGCTGCTTGGCTGTGCTCGCTACCTGCTGCGTACCAGATGCTGTCTGTTCCGCAATGGCAACCACTTCCTCCACATACTTCACAACGTCTCCGATAGATGATTTCTGAACTTCCGTTGCTGTTAGGATATCCTGCGCTGTACGAAGCGTTTCACCACTCGATGCCGCAATGTTCTTAAAGGCGCTGGATGCTTCGAACGTTGCATTCTTTCCTTTCAATACACGGCCTTCCATGGTCGAGATCGCAGTTGCTGCTGAGGCTGTATCCTTCTTCACGTCTTCTACAAGCGTCGCGATCTCACTTGCAGACTTACGTGATCCTTCCGCCAGTTTTCTGATCTCTTCAGCTACCACCGCAAAACCTCGTCCTGCTTCACCTGCTCTGGCTGCCTCAATAGCAGCGTTTAGTGCAAGCAAGTTAGTCTGAGCGGCAATGTCGGTGATTACACCAAGTGACTTCGATATTTCCTGAGAGCGAGTGCTCAATACTTCAATTGTTTTAGCTGTTAGTGCCGCAGAGCTGGAGATCTCTTCCATGTTCTTTACCACTTCCGCCACTGTTTTCAGACCGATCTGAGAGCTTTCCTCACCAAGTAATGCCGTTTTGTTCACTACTTCAGCACGGTTAGCAGTCTCTTTGGTACCTTTCATGATCTCTTCGATCAGTTTAAAGGCCTGGTCAGTTTTTAACGCCTGGTTCTGCGCACCTTCCGCCATCTGCTGCATTGCCAGAGCCACATCCAGTGTAACCTTGTTCATATCCAGCCCTTTGATAGCCATTTCTTCAGAAGAAGTACCTACTACAAGCGAAGAATCGTTGATCTCTCCAAGTAGCGCATTCAGGTTATCTACCGCAAGGTTCAGTGCATTTGCCATATCCAAGATATCACCTGCAGTCTGAATTTCAGCTTTCTGGGTAAGATCACCCTCAGAGATGGCACGAACTACGCGGGACACTTCCAGTACCGGCGTAACTATAGATTCTAACAGATCATTCAGTGTATCAACCAGTTCTTTCCAGCTGCCACCCACACCCTTCAGTGTAGCGCGTTCTGTAAGCTTGCCTTCCACACCTGCAACTCTTGCCACACGAGATACCTCGCCAGCCAGTCTGTTAAGGTCAATCACCATAGTGTTGATCGTTTCGGCAAGTTCTGCTACTTCACCACGTGCTTCCAGGCTCAATTTCTGGGTAAGGTCACCTTTCGATACTGCTGTTACTACTTTTACAATGCCACGTACCTGTGTTGTAAGGTTCGATGCCATCGTGTTTACGTTATCGGTAAGCTCCTTCCAGGTACCACCTACGTTCGGCACTACTGCCTGACCGCCCAGTTTACCTTCTGTACCCACTTCAAGGGCCACACGGGTTACCTCACCGGCAAATATGTTCAGGGAGTCCACCATCTGGTTGATGTTCTCTTTCAGCAAGAGCATCTCTCCTTTTACATCCACTGTAATTTTCTGGGTAAGGTCACCTTTCGCAACTGCTGTAGAAACGTTTGCAATGTCTCGTACCTGCAGGGTAAGGTTGGCAGCCATCGAGTTCACATGGTCTGTAAGGTCTTTCCAAACACCTGCCACATTCGGCACTATAGCTTGTCCGCCCAGTTTTCCTTCCGTACCCACTTCACGTGCCACACGGGTTACCTCGTCAGCAAAGATGTTCAGCGAGTCCACCATCTGGTTCATGTTACCTTTCAGGTCAGCAAGTTCGCCTTTAACATTAACCGTGATTTTCTGGCTCAGGTCACCTTTCGCCACCGCGGTCGCCACATTTGCAATGTCACGTACCTGGCTGGTAAGGTTGCTGGCCATGTAGTTTACGTTGTCGGTCAGGTCTTTCCATACACCACCAACGTTCGGTACATTTGCCTGGCCACCCAGTATACCTTCAGTACCTACCTCACGTGCCACACGCGATACTTCCGCGCCAAACACATTCAGTCGGTCCACCATTTCATTCAATATATCCTTCAGGTCGCCCAGCTCACCTTTCACATCCACAGATACTTTCTGAGTTAAGTCGCCCTTCGCAACCGCGGTTGCTACGTTTGCGATATCGCGTACCTGCAGTGTTAAGTTAGAAGCCATCAGGTTTACATTTTCAGTAAGCTCCTTCCAGGTTCCTTCTACTTTTGGCACATTCGCCTGGCCACCCAGTTTACCTTCTGTACCTACCTCGCGGGCAACACGGGTTACCTCACCGGCAAAGATATTCAGGGAGTCCACCATCTGGTTGATGTTCTCTTTCAGATCGGCCATCTCACCGCGAACGTTTACTGTGATCTTCTGCTTCAGATCACCTCTACCAACAGCGGTAGAAACGTTGGCAATGTCACGAACCTGAGAAGTCAGGTTCGAGGCCATGGTATTTACGTTGTCTGTTAGTTCTTTCCAAACACCACCAACATTAGGCACTTTCGCTTGGCCTCCCAGTTTACCCTCGGTACCCACTTCACGTGCCACACGGGTTACCTCGTCAGCAAAGATGTTCAGGGAGTCCACCATCTGGTTTACGTTGTCTTTCAGCTGGGCAATTTCACCCCGCGAGGCAACGGAAACTTTCTGGGTAAGGTCACCTTTCGCAACCGCTGTAGATACGTTGGCAATATCTCGTACCTGAAGGGTCAGGTTGGCCGCCATGGTATTTACATTGTCGGTCAGGTCTTTCCATACACCCGCTACGTTTGGTACCGATGCCTGGCCACCAAGTTTACCTTCGGTACCCACTTCAAGCGCCACACGGGTTACCTCACCGGCAAACAGGTTCAGGTTGTCGATGGTACGGTTAATCGTTTCCGCCATCACCTTAAAGTCACCTGACACCGGAATCTGGAATGTTTCGTCCAGGTTACCGCGCGAGATATTCTTTAGTACTTTACCCACCTCTAGTACCGGTACCGCAATTGAATCCACAAGACCGTTGATGTTGTTGATCATATCTTTCCAGAAACCGGAAGCGTTTTCGGCAGAAGCACGGGCTTTCAGGTTACCCTCCACACCCGCTACTTTAGAGATACGTGACACCTCGCCACCCACACCACCGATCATCTCCACCATCGAGTTGTAGGCTTCTGCTATCTCGGCAAAAATGTCGTTGTTCTGTTTGGTAAGTCGCACCGAGATATCACCCTTTTTAAAGGCATCGAGTGCGTATAGTACCTTATTTAATTGTTCATTTATATAATCCGGGTTCTGCAGCAGGCTTTCGTCTGTAATCAGGAATTCTTTGCCATTTGCTGGTTTGCCAGGCAAGGAAATTCTATCAGGGTCTGAAGGTTTGTCTGCCTTTGCAGCATTCAGTGTTGCTGTTGCATCGGGTGTATCTGCAACCGCCGTCGAAGAAGCTTTTTTACTACGCTCGGCTTTTGGTGCCGGTGTAGTTGCTGTGCTGCCTTCCACGTCACTGATGAGTTTGTCTTTACTCAACTTCAAGTTTTTACCTAAGGCCATATATGTTTTGTTGAATTGCTTTTTGTATAGTACTGAAAAGGCAGTAAATACCTTTAATACATCCTGTTCTCATTACTGAAGAAAAATGTAGGACATGCAATTTACTTAAATAAATCGGATCGTTCAAATGCAGTTGTAACAGTTGTTTACCTGGATATAAATTCATCGGCAAGCGCCATGTAATCTTTTGCACCATTGGATGTTGCGTCGTAGTCTATGATGCTCCTACCAAACGAAGGTGCTTCGGCAAGTTTAACATTCAGACGTATGTTCTGTTTAAAAATGTACTCTTTTATATTCTGCTGCAGGTAATCCAGTACTTCCTGGCTCAGCTTTCTGCGCATATCAAACATCACAACTACGATCCCTTTTATTTTAAGTTTCGGGTTAAACGCTTTTTTTATTTTCCCGACCGTATTTAAAATCTGATCAAGCCCCTGCAGGGTCAGCACTTCCATCTGTAATGGTATCAATACCTCGCTTGAAGCTGTTAGTGCATTAAGTGTTAAAACTGACAAAGATGGCGGGCAATCTATAAGAATATAGTCAAAGCCTTTCAGGTCTTTGAGCATCGTCTGGAGGAACTTCTCACGCTCAGGCTGCGACACCAGCGAAATTTCCACATCAACCAATTCGTTAGATCCCGGTGCAATCCATAAACCATCCTTTTCAATCAGCACATCCTGCAAAGTAGCATTTCCTAAAAAAGCATCGGCCAGGGTGGCTTTGGGCTCAGTTACCGCTAATGAGTAAGAAAGATTGCCCTGCGGGTCCAGGTCGAGTAGTAAAACACGTTTGCCCAGCTTACTTAAAGCGCTTCCTAAATTTATAGTTGTTGTGGTTTTACCTGTGCCGCCCTTCTGGTTTATGACGGCTACCGTGGTTGTTGCCATTGGTTTTTTTGTTGTAGTCTCACAGCTATAGTTAACTGCAGCACTAATCTAAGTATAAAATAAGTTTAAGTCCAAATAGCGTTTTTTATATAATCTCTGAAAAACTATCCGCAGCAACAGAACCGGAAGTAATAAAGATATCCTGCCAATGCGTCAGATCTATAGTTATAGTTACAGCCTGGCCTGGCTCCAGATACCCTATATTCTTGTTTACCAGGTTTCTGGCCATCTGTGTAAGGGCCGGGTTATGCGAAACTATAAGTACTTTAGCTATAGAATCCGGGAGCTGGCTTATCGCTTTAAGCAATTGTGCTTCTTTAGGATTATATATTTCCGGGTCGTAGGTAATTTTATCAGGATCGAAGTACAGCCGGTTAGCTATGATCTGGGCAGTTGCGCTGGCACGCCGGGCCGGGCTTGCGACTATAGCATCTACTTTCTGATACTTTTCCCGTACCCATTTGCCGGTTTCATTTGCCTTCCGTATACCCTCAGGTGTAAGCTCGCGCTCAAAATCGGGTTGTAAAGGGTAAGGGTCGTAAGTTTCTGCATGTCGGCAGATAAGTACATATCGCTGCATAAATTTTGCAAATGTGGGCGTATAACTGCTTAAAGTAAATAAATGCTTGTTTTTATAAAGGTAATTTAAGCACTATTAAACCTATGTTATATGCCAGAGGTTGTAAAAGTCAGAAAAAAAACATGAACTTTGGGCAAAATTGAGCTCCGACCGGTTGTAACTATAAAGGATGATAAAAAACTTAGTCATAGTAGAGTCGCCTGCCAAGGCCAAAACGATAGAAGGGTATTTAGGGAAGGATTTCGTGGTAAAGTCGAGTTTCGGCCATGTACGCGATTTACCTAAAGACAACAACGCTATCGATATAGAAAATGGATTTAAGCCCACTTATGTTATCAGTAGCGACAAAAAAGAGGTAGTTGCTCAACTCCGGAAACTGGCGAAAGAAGCCGATACCGTATGGCTGGCATCGGATGATGACCGCGAAGGAGAAGCCATTTCGTGGCACCTGACCGAAGCCCTGAACCTGAACGATTCTAAAATACGCCGCATCGTTTTCCGGGAGATCACCAAAAACGCTATTCTGAACGCGATCAATTCGCCAAGAAGTATAGACATGGACCTGGTAAACGCACAGCAGGCCCGCCGTATCCTGGACCGCCTGGTTGGTTTTGAGCTTTCTCCTGTTCTCTGGAAAAAGATCAAGACCGGTTTATCTGCTGGACGTGTGCAGTCTGTGGCTGTGCGTTTAGTTGTTGAGCGCGAGCGTGAGATCGAGAAATTTAAATCAGAAGCCTCCTTCAGAATTTCAGCCTCGTTTGATGTGCAGGGCAAAACACTGGAAGCTGAACTGCCTACCAAATACAAAACCGAAGAAGAAGCGCAGGCCTTTTTAGAGAAGTGCATTGGCGCTAACTATACCATTGAGAACCTGGAGAAAAAGCCGCTGAAGCGTAGCCCAGCTCCTCCGTTTACCACATCTACCTTACAGCAGGAAGCCAGCCGTAAGCTATATTTTTCGGTAGCACAAACCATGACGGTAGCACAGCGCCTGTACGAAGCCGGTAAGATTTCTTACATGCGTACAGACTCCGTTAATTTATCGGAAGAAGCCATAATTGGTGCTTCTAATGCTATTCAGAACTCTTTTGGGGAGAATTATGTAAAGACACGTCGCTTTAAAACAAAATCAGCATCCGCACAGGAAGCGCACGAAGCTATTCGTCCGACTGATTTTTCGCAGATGACGGCAAGCAGCGACCGCAATGAGCAGCGTTTGTACGAGCTTATCTGGAAACGCGCCATCGCCTCGCAAATGGCCGACGCTGAAATTGAAAAGACAACCGCAACTATAGGTATTTCGACCCAGCCGGATAAACTGATCGCTACCGGTGAGGTTATTAAATTTGAAGGTTTCCTGAAAGTTTACATCGAGTCGAAGGACGATGATGAGGCTACGGATGATGACGTGAAAGGCATGCTCCCTCCTATTTCTGTGGGACAAACTATAAGCCTGCGCCAGATGCTGGCTACACAACGCTATAGCCGTCCGGCCGCCCGTTATACGGAAGCCAGCCTGGTTAAGAAACTGGAAGAAATGGGCATCGGACGTCCTTCAACTTACGCTCCAACCATCTCAACTATACAAAAGCGTGGTTATGTAGAAAAAGACAGCCGCGAAGGAAAAGAAAGGCCATACCGCGTACTTACCTTAAAGCAGGACCAGTTAAGTGCTCAAACCAAAACCGAAATAACCGGTGCTGAGAAGGCCAAACTTTTCCCGACGGATATGGCGATGGTAGTGAATGACTTCCTGGTTGAGCACTTCCCGACTGTTATCGACTATTCGTTTACAGCCAAAGTAGAAGCTGAATTTGATGAGATAGCGCAGGGTAATGAAGAGTGGAAAACGATGCTTGATAAGTTCTATGGTAAATTCCATGCACGTATCGAGTCCAGTGAAAGTATAGACCGTGCCGCCGTGTCGGGTGCCCGGGAACTTGGTATTGACCCTGTATCGGGTGAGAAATTAATTGCTAAGCTTGGTCGTTTCGGGCCGTATGTGCAGCTAGGCGAAGAGGACACTGAAACAGGAAAAAAACCGGTATACGCCAGTCTGCGCAAAGGTCAGTTCCTGGAAAGTATAACGATAGAGGATGCGTTAGAGCTCTTTAAACTGCCGCGTATAGTTGGCATGTATGAGGACAAGGAAATGAAGGCTGCCATAGGCCGTTTTGGTCCCTATATCAGCCACAACAGCAAATTTTACTCGCTGCCGAAAAACCTCGACCCGATGCTGGTAACGCCGGAGGAAGCTATTGAACTGATTGAACAAAAGCGTAAAGCTGAAGCTGAAAAGCTGATCAAGTCGTTTGACGAAAACCCGGATGTACAAATATTAAACGGTCGCTATGGTCCTTATATAGTGGTTGGTAAGAAGAATGTAAAGATCCCGAAAGGCAAAGAACCTCTGGAATTAACTTTACAGGAATGTTTAGACCTGGCAGAAGCTACACCTGAGAAAAAAGGTAAAGGCGGTTTTAAGAAAAAGACAGAAACTGCTGAGAAGAAACCAGCTGCTAAAAAGGCTCCGGCTAAAAAGACTGCTGCTAAACCAAAAGCTGCTGCTAAGCCGAAGGCGAAGAAGTAAACTATAGTTTATAATTAGAAATTGAGAAGCGCAGCGAGTTTATACTCGTTGCGCTTTTTGTTTAGTATTTTGTCATTTCGATGTCAGGAGAAATCTGGGTTCTATAGTTTGTTATAGTTGCAACTTTAGCCAAGCCTTTTCTTCTATAGCTGCTTCTAATCCTGGGAGCTTTACTTACCTATAGTTCTATAGTTGGCCTTGGTGCCCTCACGACCGGGAGGCCCCGTCTTTGGGTATCGCGCGGTGTACATTTCTTTTGTTCGTTCCTCACAATACCTTCGGTACCAGAAATCTACAAGGCGCTCAACCCAAAGACTGAGAAGCTTATCATAGTTACTAGTATCTATAGTTTGAAACGATAAGCTCCGAGTTTTATCGTGGTTGTAATTCGGTAGGGACAGGTGAACCTGCCCTCATCATGGACTGTAACTATAGAACTATAGTTTAGGGAATTGGGAAAGACAGAAGTGTCCCTTTGAGGAGACTACGGGGGTGTAATACCGGAACTATAGAACGACACCTCTAACTATAGTAAAAGCCGTAAAAGCTCCCCGCCTTATACAAGGAGGGGATAAAGGGGTGGTTGGACTACGCTAACTATAAAACTACACCTCAAACTATAGCAATAGCCCCAACTTATCCACCTAAAAACAAGAAAGGGAACAACTCTATAACCTCCTCAACCACTCCTCTACCAGCTGCACATCTATACTATAGTTTTCAGATACATCACCCATCGAGCCAACTATAGCACTATAGTTAAATCCTAAACCCTTGCTTAATAGAAAATAATGTGTCTTTACCAGATTGGCCGGATGAAACTCCAACACCCTGCAATGTTCAGCGAACAACAGGTTTGTTAACCCGGCACCGTGCGGGGCAATTACGGCTTCGGTATTATAAAAGAGCTGCACCTGTTGCTGGTAACTCAGTTCTTCGGCCCTGATACTCTCAAAGCCATAGCTGGCAAGCCAAGGCAACAGCTGTTCTTCGTTTAGCACACGGCGGGTTTTAGCCTTGGCCCGGCTAATATAAATACGCTTTTTGGGGCTGGTCTTCTCCACCTTATAACCTTCCCATATCTTACTTCGGAGCCAGTTACTCACTGGCTGAGGCAGGTAGCCGCTTTGCGCATTCGAGACAAAAGATGGAAGTAAAAACTGCTCAGTCTCCCACTTCTCGTGCTTGCCGATATATACCACCTGCACGTTTGGGTGCAACTGAAGTAAGAACTGCAATGTTTCGTGCTGGTATTTAGGCAGATCACGACGCATGATGATCTTTATAGGCTCGGCTATAGTTTGTAGCACATTGTATAAGCGAGGCAGGCAATCGAAGAACCAGTGATAGTTATTGTTTCCGGCCCAGGGTAAATGGAGAACCGATGTATAAAGCCCTTTTTTATAAGTTGGTATAAGAAGCGCAGGCGTTTTAAAAGCAGGTGATTTGGCCAGTCGGCTCACATCAAAAACCGATTCCACTACTACTTTACCGTGCTGCACTACAGCTCCCGAATTACCTAAAATTACGGTGTGGTACAGCTTTATAAGGTATTGCTCCTTTTGCCTGTAGCCTAAACTATAATCCAGACTATAGTTAAAACTGGCAGCCGACTTCTCCAGGAAACACCTCTCCTCTTCGTTAAAAGACAAAACCTGCGCTGGTGCCAGCACCTGTTTAGAAGGATGATGCAGTACCGAAGTATAACGGAAATAATAACCGGCCGAATGAAGTAGTTTAAACAGTAGCTTTTTTATCATGAGGGCAAAACTATCCCCCGAAAGTACGAATTATAGTTTATAGTTAAGAAACCGCTCTAGCGGTTAATTTGCCAACAACTGGTAATTAAACCATCCAACAATTAATCCAATCAAAGATTAAATATTTAACTTGCACCTTGTGTCGGGTGACCAAAACGCGCCCGGTGTATTAAGCAAAAAATGAAGCATGGCATTAGACCTCAATAATAAGTCTATATTGATAACGGGCGGCACAGGCTCGTTTGGAAAAAAATTCGTGGAAATGGTTTACGCCCGTTTTCCGGATGTGAAACGGCTGGTGATCTACTCGCGCGATGAGCTGAAGCAGTTCGAGATGTCGCAGACCTTTCCGCACAGCAAATACAAATCTATCCGCTATTTTATTGGCGATGTACGGGATGGCGAACGCTTTAAGCGTGCCTGCGAAGGCATCGATATCATCATTCATGCTGCTGCCATGAAACAGGTGCCTGCCGCCGAATACAACCCGATGGAGTGCATCAAAACCAACGTACTGGGTGCTGAAAACATCATAAACGCAGCCCTTGATTGCGGCGTGAAAGATGTAGTTGCCCTGTCAACAGACAAAGCAGCTGCTCCAATCAACCTGTATGGCGCAACAAAACTATGCTCTGATAAACTTTTTGTTGCTGCCAATAACATGAAAGGCAAACGCGACATTAAATTCTCAGTGGTGCGCTATGGTAACGTAATCGGGTCCCGTGGCTCGGTGGTGCCGTTCTTTTTGAAGAAGCGCGAGGAAGGCGTGCTACCGATTACACACCAGGAAATGACCCGCTTTAATATTTCGTTGGAAGAGGGCGTGGAAATGGTATTTCATGCCCTGGAAACGCATTGGGGTGGTGAGATCTTCGTTCCAAAAATTCCATCTTACGTGATCACTGAACTGGCCAAAGCCATCGGCCCTGATTGTAAACAGGAAATAGTGGGTATTCGTCCGGGCGAAAAGCTTCACGAAGAAATGATTACGGAGACAGACTCCCTGAACACGGTAGAACTGGATAAATATTATGTGATCCTGCCATCTACCCCAACCTGGACAACCGAAGAATTCCTGAAAGCTTTTAATGGTAAAATGGTACCGTTGGGCTTTAAATATAACTCCGGCACCAACGACGAATGGCTGGATGCTGAACAGCTCCGCGAGCAGATCCGTCAGCACGTGGACGCAAGTTTTAATGTGTAATGAATAATGATGAATGACTAATTCTCATTTTATGATACACGACATTAACCCTTTCTAATTACTCATTATTCATTAAGAACATGAATTCCATTCCGTACGGCAGGCAGCACATCACCCAGGACGATATTGATGCGGTAATAGAAACGCTGCAATCTGATTTCCTGACCCAGGGACCAAAAGTAGCGGAGTTTGAGCAGGCTTTTGCCAGTTATGTTGGAGCCAGCTATGCCGTAGCAGTGAGCAACGGTACGGCAGCACTCCACTTATGCGCGATGGCTTTAGGCGTTAATGAAGCATCCAGGGTGATTACAACCCCAATAACCTTTGTGGCTTCAGCTAACTGCGTGCGCTACTGTGGCGGAACTATAGAATTTGCAGACATAGACCCGGCTACTGCACTGTTGGATATTAAGAAAGTACGAGCACTTTTAGAGAGCAAACCAAAAGGTTACTATACCGGCATCATACCCGTAGATTTTGCAGGCAATACCGTGAACCTGGAAGAGTTCAGGAAGCTGGCAGACGAGTACGGATTATGGATTATTGAGGACGCCTGCCATGCACCGGGCGGATATTTTATAGACAGTAAGGGGGAAAAGCAGCTTTGCGGCAACGGCAACTATGCCGATTTGGCCATCTTCTCTTTCCACCCGGTAAAACACATAGCAACCGGCGAAGGGGGAATGATTACGACTAACGACGAAGCGCTTTACCAGAAATTACTGCTATATCGTACCCACGGCATTACCCGCGACCCGCAACTGCTTGAAGAAAACCACGGCGGCTGGTACATGGAGATGCAGGAGCTGGGTTACAACTATAGAATTCCGGATATGCTGTGTGCCCTGGGCGTATCGCAGCTGAAGCGTGCTGATGCCGGCCTGGCCCGACGCAGAGGTATTGCCAAAATATATGATGCCGCTTTTGCTGATGTGGATGGGATTGAAGTATTACAGACTTCCCTGGAAGCGCTGAATACAGACGGCGAAACCGGCCATGCTTACCATCTGTACGTGATAAAAGTAGCTGACCGTAAAGGGCTTTACGATTTTCTGCGCACTCACAATATTTTTGCTCAGGTGCACTATATTCCGGCACACACCATGCCGTATTACCGCAGCCAAGGTTTTAAAAAAGGTGACTATCCTGAAGCTGAACTATACTATAGCCAATGCCTGAGCTTACCCATGTACCCGAGCTTAACAGCTGAAGAACAGGAATTTGTGATTGAGAAAGTGAAGGAGTTTGTTGGATAGTGAACGAAGCTGGTGCTAAAAATATTGCCAAATTGGTGTTGGGTACGGCTCAGTTTGGGCTGAACTATGGCATTAGCAACCAACACGGGCAACTGCAATTACCTGAAGTAAAAAATATCCTGACTGAGGCCGAACGTACTGGTATAACTACTTTAGATACTGCTACAGCTTATGGCAATAGTGAACTAACTATAAACCAGGCCATTAACGAAACAGGCTCACAATTCAGGATCATATCCAAGTATCCGCCAAACCGACCGGAGCTAACTATAAGAGAGGCGTTTGAAGCAACCTTAAAGCAATTAGGAGTTGAGACGTTGTATGGTTACTTGCTACATAGTTATAACTCATTCAGCAGTAACCCGAAAATTCTGGATCAGCTACAGGACTTAAAAGCAGCAGGAAAAATACAAAAGGCCGGAATATCGCTCTACCATCCTTCCGAGGCTGATGAACTTCTTCATCGAAATGCTTTGATAGATATCATACAACTGCCTTACAGCATTTTCGACAGGCGGTTTGAACATTTACTTCCTGAGTTGAAGAGTAGGGGAATTGAGACGCATGTGAGGTCGGTTTACCTGCAAGGTTTGTATTTTATGGAACCGGACCATTTACCCGAATACCTCGCGCCAGTTGCAGATAAAATAAAGAAATTACACCGGCTGGCAGCAGATTTTAACCTTCCGGTCGGAGCTGTATGCCTGGGTTTTGTATTCGCAAATAATGATATTTCCAATGTGGTGATTGGAGTTGAAAGTTTGCAGACATTACAGGAAAATATCAGCTACTGCCATATGGAACTGCCTGAAGAACTGATGGCCGGATTACAATCACTTAAAGAAGATAATGAAGACATCATATTACCCTATAAGTGGCCTGCACAATGAATAAAACTATAAACCAACTGTTTTCGCTGGAAGGTAAAGTAGCGCTTGTAACAGGTGGCTACGGGCATCTGGGCACTGCTATTACCAATGGGCTGGCTGAAGCCGGAGCTATAGTTTATGTACTAGGCCGAAGCCAGGATAAATTCAATGATGCCTTCACGGGAGACACTCCGGTTATCAAATTCCAATACTGCGATGTTGCGGATACACAAAGCGTAAAAGAGGCATTTGAAACTATACACCAACAAGCCGGAACGATAGATATACTGGTAAATAATGCTTTTTACTCAAAAGGCCAGAACCCGGAGGCGCTGACAGATGAGGAATGGGCCTATGGCATCGACGGAAACCTGAATAGTGTATACCGCTGTATCCGGGAAGTAGTGCCGTACTTAAAGAAAAATGGCGGACGAATTATTAATGTGGCATCGATGTATGGCATAGTTTCCCCGGATTTCAGCATATACGAAGAGAGCCCTGCTTATTTGAATCCTCCTCATTATGGAGCAGCTAAAGCCGGTGTACTTCAGCTTATGCGCTATTTTGCCTGTTATTTGGGCAAATATGGTATTACAGTCAATGCTGTTACGCCCGGCCCGTTCCCGAGTGAAGGTGTGCAGCTGGACAAGAAATTTGTATCACAGTTAGAACAAAAAAACCCATTGAACCGCATTGGTAAACCAGAGGATCTGAAAGGCGCTTTCGTGTACCTGGCATCTGACGCATCGGCTTTTATGACCGGGCAAAATATGATAATAGACGGAGGCTGGACAGCATGGTAAGAGTTGGGGCAATCATCCAGGCACGGCTTGGGTCAGAGCGGTTACCAAACAAGGCCATGTTGCCCCTGCCTTTTAGTGGTGGTCCTGCACTGTTGCAGCATGTACTAAATAGAGCTAGAGCGGCTACTATAGTTAATGAAGTTATAGTTGCCACTACCGAGAATGAAGCTGATGACGCCATCGAGCGTTTTTGCAACATCCAGTCTATACTTTGTTTCAGAGGCAACGAACAGGACGTGCTGGATCGGTTTATAAAAGCGGCTACAAACTATAACCTGGATATAATTGTACGGCTGACTGCCGACAACCCGTTCATCTCCCCTGAAACTATCAATAAAGCGGTACAGCAGCATATTCAGGAAAGTGCAGATTATACCATTACCGAAGGCCTGCCACTGGGTACAAACATAGAAGTTATCTCTTATTCAGCATTAAAGCAGGCTGCAAATCAGGCTACCGAGCAGGCAGACAGGGAGCATGTTACACCATATATCAGGAGAGAAGCAGGGTTTAAAAAGCTTACGCTACCTTTCGATTCTCCGTTAAAGCCGCTGCGCCTGACTGTGGATTACCCTTCGGATTATGCGTTGGCGTCGTTGCTGTACGAAAAACTATATGCAACAGATCCGCTTTTTGGGTTTGACGAACTGATAGAAATACTACAACAGAACCCTTGGTTGAAGGAAGTAAATGCCGGAAACAAACAACGTACTGCATTTGCTGATGAAGCGGATGAGATGCAGCAAGCAAAACAACTGTTACAGAAGGCAGGTTTTACCAGAGTCTTAGGTAAATTATAAAACGGATGAAGACAAACCGCCGCATCATTTTCAGAGCAGATGGTAACAGCCGCATTGGTTTGGGCCATGTGGTACGATCCCTGGCGCTGGCTGCCATGTTGCGCGACGAATTCGAATGTGTGTTTGCAATTCAGGAACCTGACGAGGCATTAAAAGAGCAGATACTTCAGACCTGCCACGGCCTTATAACTTTACCTGTCTGCGCTCCATCGGAAGAACGCTTTAGCTATGAACTGGCAGCTTATATTTCGGAAGAAGAGATTGTGGTGCTGGATGGTTACAACTTCGGATCGGAATACCAGCAAACTATAAAATCTCGCGATGCGGTATTGGTATGCCTTGATGATTTACACGCTTACCCTTTTGTTGCAGATGTAGTGCTGAACCAGGCGGGCGGCGTAGAAGCTTCAAACTATAGAACTGCACCTTATACAAAATTACTGCCAGGTCCTGAGTACGCTTTACTGCGAGCGCCTTTTTTAAAGGCATCAAAAACTGTAAGAGAATTCCCAAATGGCCAGTTGAACATCTTGCTAAACCTTGGTGGAGCCGATCCCGACAATCATACGTTACACATTGCCAGAGAATTGGCTGATAAACTGACGGGTGCAACTATACAGGTTGTTGTTGGCAGCGCCTACAAGCATTTACCGGAACTACAGGATTGGCTTTCAACTCATAAAAACTATAAGCTACACCAGAATCTGAGCGCTGCAGACATGCAAAAGCTGATGGAACGCTGTGCCATAGCCATTACATCAGCAAGTGGCGTAGCGTATGAATATGCAGCCGTGGGTGGTGTACTCTTCGTAAAACAAACAGCTGCTAATCAGGCAGGCTTATACAAGTTCCTGACTGAAACCGGAATTGCACAAGTTTATACTTCTGAAGCACTGAAGCAGAATTTTTTAACTCAGTTTGAAGTGCAAGTAGCTTTACAGCGACAGTATTTCGATGGCAACAGTGACGAACGTTTACGACAGGTTTTCCGGCAGCTAAGCCAGATTACAAACCTTACGCTTCGCAACGCAACTATAGTTGACCTGCAACTGGTATTTGACTGGAATAACGATCCTGAAGTACGCCAGCATTCCTTTAACCCGGAGCCAATACTCATTGAAAACCATACCCGCTGGTACAAGACAAAACTGGAAGATGCCAACTGTAAGTTTTATATTGCAGAAGTAAACGGCACACCTGCTGCCCAGATCCGGTATGATATGAACGGTGATACAGCAACTATAAGCTACCTGATCAGCAAGGGATTTAGAGGCAGAGGTCTGGGACATACCATTTTACAGAAAGGCATCAGCAAACTGAAGCGCGAAGCTCAGATTATAAAAACTATAGTTGGTCTTGTGCAACAGGATAATATAGCTTCGGTGAGGGCATTTGAGAAAGCTGGTTTTGCATACGGCACGCCAGACAAGAAGCACCCGGATGCACATCGGTTTGTGCTGCAGTTGCCTTAAATAATACAATTATAAAAGATCATGATCAACGATATAAACATAGCCGGCCGCATGGTTGGGCCAAACTATAAGCCATTTATTATCGCCGAAATGTCGGGCAACCATAACCAGTCGCTGGAGCGGGCGCTGGCTATTGTGGATGCAGCCGCACAGGCCGGAGCCGATGCCATAAAGCTGCAAACTTACACAGCCGACACCATGACCTTGCCCGGCGCTTTTACCATAGTGGACGAAAACTCGTTATGGAAAGGCCGCGAACTATATGATCTTTATAAGGAAGCCTACACACCCTGGGAATGGCACCAGCCTATTTTTGACCGCGCAAAAGAACTTGGTATGCTCGCCTTTTCATCGCCCTTTGATGAAACTGCCGTTGATTTTCTGGAGGAATTAGAAGCGCCGGTCTACAAGATCGCATCGTTTGAGAATACGGACCATCCGTTGCTTCGTAAAGTGGCCGCTACGGGCAAGCCCGTTATTATGAGCACCGGCGCGGCTACCGTTCAGGAAGTGGCTGAAGCCGTACAGGTTTTACGCCAAGCCGGATGCCAGGAGCTTATTTTGCTGAAATGCACAAGCACCTACCCCTCTACCCCCGAAAACACGAACCTGCGGACTATACCGCACATGCGCGAGCTATATGGGGTGCAAGTGGGTCTTTCAGACCATACTATGGGTGTGGGCGCAGCTGTGGCTGCTGTGGCGTTGGGGGCTACCGTTATCGAGAAACACTTTACATTGCGACGTGCCGATGGTGGCGTGGATTCAGCTTTTTCGCTGGAACCCGAGGAACTCAACATGCTGGTTGTGGAATCGGAAAGAGCCTGGCTTGCAATAGGACATGTGCAATATGGTGTGCAGAAAGCCGAAGAAAAAAGCCGCCTTTTCAAGCGCTCGGTATATGCTGCAAAAGATATTAAAGCCGGGGATGTACTGACTAAGGAAAATATTCGCGTGATTCGGCCGGGTTTGGGCCTGGCGCCAAAATACTACGATGAGTTGCTGGGGAAACCTGCTGCCACCGATATCAAAGCCGGAACACCCTTAACCTGGGACATGGTATAGCCCATGAACAAATGGTTTGCCCTCTATAACAACATATTATACCTGCACTTTTCGGAAGGCTTTTACAATTTGCCTGAGAGTGCCAGGAACGCCGTATCTCCTACCCAACCCATAAAGCGATTTTTGAAGGTGGTTGGCTATAGTTTGGTAAGGCTGATAGGCAATGTGTTTAAGCAGGTGGAGCAACCAGAAAAGCTGCACGGTAAAGTTTGGTTGTACGTAGTAAGCCAGAATAATTACGACAGTCTGAAATTTATAGAA
Organism: Pontibacter pudoricolor; assembly: GCF_010092985.1. Lineage (GTDB taxonomy): Bacteria > Bacteroidota > Bacteroidia > Cytophagales > Hymenobacteraceae > Pontibacter > Pontibacter pudoricolor. Next base: position 1,275,756 of record NZ_CP048106.1, read on the forward strand.
GCTGGTTTTCCGGATGCTGTTTTTGTTGCGGGCCAAAGTAAAAATACTGGCAAATATAACGCTATAGTTAACCGCCTGTCGCTTCGTAAAAAAGTGCTTTACTACTATAAATTTCTGCCGCTTTATGTTGAGTTTCTGAAGCGGAAAAAAGAAAGTACCCTACGGTTTTACGATGTGCTTTTTGATGCTACAGGGTTTTATGAAGTATACCTTCAGAAGCTCCGTAAGTATAAACCGGCAGCTATAGTTTTTGCAAACGACCATAACCCCGATGCGCGTGCCATGTTGCTTGCCGCAAAAGCTTTAGGCATCAAAACAGCTTATATTCAGCATGCTAGTATCAGTCCTTTATTTCCACCGCTGCAATTTGATCTGAATCTGCTGGAAGGGCAGGATGCACTGGATAAGTACAAACTATGCGGCCCTATAGAAGGTAAAGTAGAGTTAATTGGGATGCCCAAAGCTGACGCTTATACCCCATTCAGGAATACAAGTAAGCAGATCCGGACAATAGGCATTGGCTGTAACCTGATGGACGAACTTTCGGAAATAGAAAAACTGCTGCGCCGGCTTACAACTGATTTCCCGACTATAAACTTCATCCTTCGCCCCCACCCGCGCGACAAACGCAACTATATAGCTATCGCAACCATAAGCCCAAACATCAGTTTCTCTGATGGGCGCACCGAGTCAACTTTCGACTACCTCCGCCGGATTGATGTGCAGATAAGTGGAAACTCAGGCATTCACCTGGAAGCTGTTTTGCTAAATGTCTGGTCGATATTTTATAACATGAACCCGCAGGAAAACCTGCACGATTACTATGGCTTTACAGCACACGGCCTGGTTGATGCCTGTGTTGACTATGAGGGTCTGAGCGCTTTATTACAAGAGCATCTACAGGATAAACCTGATGTGTTTCAGCGGGCTAAGTATTATAACGCTACAGTAGGAACCGAATTTGATGGTAAAAGCGGGGAGCTGGCACTTCAGTACTTAAAAGAATTTTATTGTTGGCCAGGATTAAATTAACGGCTAGGCTATAGTTGTACTACAATTCCTTAAAACCTTTACCTTTGCTCCCTGACTTTAGCCAATGAGTAGACAATTACAGCGCGAGGGTATCTGGAACACCATTATCTCGTATGCCGGTATCGCGATCGGGTTCGTAAACACACTTTATCTTTTCCCGAACATTCTCGACGAGGAACAGGTTGGTTTAACGCGCCTGATGTTAACTATAGCTGAGATGTTTGCCCAGTTCTCCGCGCTTGGGTTCGTGAACATGAGCGTGCGGTACTTCCCGTATTTCCGGAACAAAGAAAAACAACACCATGGTTTTTTGTTTGTGCTGCTTTCGGTGCCCATGTTTGGCTTTGGCCTAATAACTGCACTTTTCATAATCTTTAAGCCCGTCATCTACGACTATTACCAGGAAAATTCCTCACTCCTGCTCGATTACTATTATTACATTATTCCGCTGGCATTCTTCACATTGCTGTTTAACCTGTTTACGGCTTACCTGCGGTCGCTTTTCAAAACTATAGTTTCCTCTTTTGTAAAAGATTTCCTGTCGAGGTTTCTGATTTTGGTGTTGCTGCTGGGGTATAGTTTCGGTTGGATGAACTTTGAGATGTTTGTGTTGCTGTATGTAGCTGCAAACTCGGCTATTGCACTGGTGCTTATTTTGTACACCATGTGGCTGAAGCAGTTTTATTTAAAGCCGTCTTTCGCAACAGCTGCCAGTATAATTCCTTTCAGGGAGATGCTGTTCTTCGGACTATTCACGTTTATGGGTAACATTTCGGTTACTATCATCAAGTCCATAGACCAGGTAATGATCAGTGCTATAAGCCTTAGCGACAACGCTATCTATACAACTTCCTTCTTTATGACCAGTGCTATTGTTACGCCTGCGCTGGCCATTTTTAAGATCGCATTTCCGCAGGTGGCTGAGTTCTGGAAAGATAAGAATATGCCTGGGCTGGCTAAATTTTACAAACAGATAACACTCATCAATCTTATCATTGGCCTGTTGCTGTTCATTGGCATCTGGGCCAACCTGGATAACCTGTACTCTTTTATGCCGGCTACCTATAGTGCAGGTAAATACGTGGTGCTGGCCCTGGCAATAGCCCGCCTGGTAGATTTAGCAACCGGAATAAACGGAATAATACTGGCTACTTCTGACAAATACCGCTGGGACCTGTTATTCAACATCGTTTTAGCTGGTCTTACCATCTGGACCAACTCTATCTTTATTCCGCTTTACGGCATGAACGGCGCCGCCTTTGCAACTATGTTATCGCTAGTGTTCATTAATTTGCTGCGGATGTTCTTTGTGCTGTGGGCTTATAAAATGCAGCCTTTTGCCTGGAGCTCACTGGGCATAACTATAATTGCTTTAATTGCTCTGGGTGTGTCCTACCTAATCCCGTATATGGGTAATGTTTACCTGGATATTATAGTACGCTCTTCGGTTATAACTATAGTTTACGCAGCACTGGCATTAGGCTTCAAAGTTTACCCGGAAATGAATGTGTGGGTAAGAAAGTTATTGAAGACGTATACAGGTTTATAGTTTGGCTGATTCAGGCTGGCGAAATTCATAGGCAGAAATTACCTATAAACAGGAACCTGAATAAGCCTGTAACAAAACTATAGTTGGCTCACCAAACTATTGAACTCTAAACTATAGCTTAGTAGCTGGCAGTAGTAAATGCGAAGGTCTCCTTGTTCGAATCAAGCACTTTTCCACTCTCACACTTCAGAACGCGTTTTGGGTAACGGTTGATGATCTCGTAGTTGTGGGTAGCCATCAGCACAGCCGTTCCGCTGTTATTTATTTCTAAAAAAAGCTGCATAATGCCATCAGCCACAATTGGGTCAAGGTTACCGGTTGGCTCATCGGCAATTAATATTACAGGCTCATTTAACAGAGCTCTGGCTACAACTATACGCTGCTGCTCACCGCCCGATAGTTGGTGCGGCATTTTGTTAGCGGCTGCATCCAGCCCAACACGCATCAATACTTCGGAAATTCGCTGTTTTATTTTGCTTTTATCTTTCCAACCAGTAGCGCGCAATACAAAGCTCAGGTTCTCTGCCACTGTTCTGTCAAACAATAACTGGAAATCCTGGAAAATAATACCGATACGGCGGCGCAGAAAAGGGACTTTCTTACGCGGGAGTTTGGTTAAATTAAAATCAGATATAGAAGCTGAACCTGTAAGTAAAGGCAGGTCGGCGTATAGTGTTTTAAGTAAAGAGCTTTTTCCGCTGCCTGTGCGCCCAACCAGGTACACAAATTCGCCTTTTTCAATATCGAAGCTTACGCCACTTAATATGGTATTGCTGTCCTGGTAAACAGCTACATCGCGCAAGGATACTACGGGTGAAGAAGAAAAGCTCATGGGTACTTAAATCTCTAATTTCTGCAGTTTACCAAATTCTAACGACTCTATCAAAGCGGCAAGCGCATCTTCTTTCCCTTCCAGCCCGTAACGGTCCAGGTTTTTAAGTGGGCGGTCGGCCCGGAAATAAGCAATCAACACGAAATTACTATCGCGCAACTGTATGTAATCCGGAATTTTAGCTTTGCCTTTTACCTTGATGATGTACATTTCTTTGGAATGAGTAATTAGTAATGATTAATGACTAATAAAACCCGTGAGTCTTATTAGTCATTAATCACTACTCATTAATACTTATTTATTTCCTTTTGCGTGGTCAGACAGGAATTTTGCCAGCCCGATATCAGTCAGTGGGTGGTTCAGCAGGCTTGTGATCACGTTTAGCGGGCAGGTAACTACATCGGCACCAAGTTCAGCGCACTGCACCAGGTGCATTACGTGGCGCACAGAAGCAGCAAGAACCTGTGTCTGATAGCCATAGTTGCCATAGATCTGCACAATCTGTTCGATCAGCTGCATACCATCTGTAGACACGTCATCTAAACGACCAACAAACGGAGATACATATGTTGCACCAGCTTTAGCGGCAAGTATCGCCTGGCCAGCTGAGAATACAAGCGTACAGTTTGTTTTAATGCCTTTTTCGCTGAAATAACGGATCGCTTTCACACCATCACGGATCATTGGCACCTTAACCACGATATTCGGATGCAGTTCAGCTAAGAATTCGCCTTCTTTTATGATGGTCTCGTAATCTGTCGCGATTACTTCCGCACTGATATCGCCATCTACAATTTCACAAATTTTCTTGTAGTGGGCCATCACGTTATCATGGCCAAAGATACCTTCTTTCGCCATCAGCGATGGGTTAGTTGTTACACCGTCCAGCACACCAAGATCGTGTGCTTCCTGAATTTCCTGCAGGTTTGCAGTATCGATAAAGAATTTCATAATAGATGGGATGATTATAGTTACAAAGCTAAACTATAAATCCTGAAACCGGAAAGAAAGCAGTTTTTTTTGAGTGGCAGCGTGTGTGCCTTGGGGTATGGACAAAAAAAAGTGGCAAACCAACATCGCGCCGCTTCGACCGCCTACCCTTGCTACCTTCCGGTCCTGGGGGATTTGGCAGGAGCTGGCCGTGCCGATTTGCCGTTACAAAAGTACGTATTTTCTTATTCAATGCAAATTGTAGTGCTATAAAATGTGGTTTATTTTGTTTGATGGACTATAACTTACAAGTTGTCAGCTGGTTTATTCGCTATCTACTGTTATTTGACTGTCTTATTAGTTCTTTTCATTTTGTCATTCGATGTAAGGTGGCATCTGTGTTCTATAGTTTGCTCTTTTTTCATTTCGAGTATTCTTGAGACGCGAGTCGAAGAGAGCCAGCGCAGTTGTGAAGTATCTTATATGTGCTATCGTTTCTCTTTTGTCATTTCGACGTCAGGAGAAATCTGGGTTCTATAGTTTGCTATAGTTGCAACCTGAACCAAGCCTTTCTTTCATAGCCACTTCTGATCCTGGGAGCTCTACTTACCTATTGTTCTATAGTTGGCTTTGGTGCCCTCACGGCCGGGAAGCCCCGTCTTCGGGCATCGCGCTGCTGCTTTCTTGCTACCCTCGTACCTCGGGTTGCCTTGCGGCACCGCAACAAATCAAAGGCGCTCAACCCAAAGACTGCGAGCAGCTCGATAGCTAAGCTATAGTTTACTTGAGAAACTATAGTTGCATCGCTTTATCGTGGTTGTAATTCCGTAGGGACAGGTCGCGACCTGTCCGATCCTGGTCTGTAACTATAGCACGATAACTCAAACTATAGCAACCTCAGAAATTTCCCTCCCGGGAGGGGCAGGGGTGGATTAAGAAGCCAGCAATAAAACGATAGCTCCAGGCGATAACTTTAAAACAACAACCGAAGAAATTACTGAAATCCTCAGCCACCCAGCACATATCTTCAAAAGAATTGGCAATTACTATAAAAGCACCTTACCTTTGCGCATGCCAGAAAAAATTCTCATCCTCGACTTTGGCTCCCAATATACCCAACTCATAGCCAGAAGGGTTCGCGAGCTTAATGTATACTGTGAGATTTACCCGTACAATAACGTACCTCCCCTCTCAGACGATGTTAAAGGTATAATCCTGTCAGGCAGTCCCTGCTCTGTACGCGATGCCGAACACCCAACTATAGACCTTGCACAGTACATGGGCAAATTGCCATTACTGGGCGTTTGCTATGGTGCGCAGCTGATCGCGCATGAAAGCAAGGGTGAAGTAACTCCGTCTACTATCAGGGAATACGGTCGTGCAAGAATTTCCGAACTACACACCGTCAACCGCCTCATGAAAGAGCTCACGCCGGGCTCTGTAGTCTGGATGTCGCATGGCGATACGATAAAAGAGGTTCCGGATAATTTTGAGATAATTGCCAGTACGGAAACAGTGCGCGTAGCCGCTTATAAGTTGCGCGACCAGGAAACCTATGGCATTCAGTTCCACCCCGAAGTAACCCACTCCGACGAAGGTAAAACCCTGCTCCGTAACTTTGTGGTTCACATCTGCGAGTGCCAGCAGGACTGGACATCAGAGCAGTTTGTGGATGCCACAGTTGCAGAATTAAAACAACAGCTGGGCGATGATAAAGTGGTGCTTGGCTTATCCGGCGGCGTAGATTCAAGTGTAGCTGCCATGCTGATTCATCATGCTATCGGCAAAAACCTGTACTGCATATTTGTAGACAACGGCCTGCTGCGCAAAGATGAGTTCGAGAACGTACTGGACTCTTACAAGCACATGGGCCTGAATGTAAAAGGTGTTAATGCGAAAGATAAGTTCTATTCGGCACTTGCCGGCTTAACGGATCCGGAAGCAAAACGCAAAGCAATTGGCCGCGTGTTCATTGAAGTTTTCGACGAAGAAGCCCATAAGATTGAAGACGTAAAGTGGCTGGCGCAGGGTACTATTTACCCGGATGTGATCGAGTCGCTGAGCGTGAAAGGCCCTTCGGCAACTATAAAATCGCACCACAACGTTGGTGGCCTGCCAGACTTTATGAAATTAAAAGTGGTGGAACCGCTTAAAACTTTATTTAAAGATGAAGTGCGCCTGGTAGGTAAAACACTGAAGATTGATGACGCTATACTTGGCCGTCACCCGTTCCCGGGTCCTGGTCTGGCAATCCGCATCATGGGCGATATCACTCCTGAAAAAGTAAATGTGCTGCAGCAGGTTGACCACATCTTTATCAGTAACCTGAAAAAATCAGGATTGTATGATGAAGTCTGGCAGGCCGGCGCTATACTTACCCCGCTTCAATCAGTGGGTGTGATGGGTGATGAGCGTACCTATGAAAATGTAGTTGCATTGCGTGCTGTAACAAGTATAGATGGTATGACCGCCGACTGGAGCCGTCTTCCGTATGAGTTCCTGGCCGATGTATCCAATGAGATCATTAACAAAGTAAAAGGGGTTAACCGCGTTGTTTACGATATCAGCTCCAAACCACCGGCAACTATAGAGTGGGAGTAATTAGTGGTTGAAGGTTGAATGGTTTAATTGTTAAAAAATCAACCTTCAACCATTTAACAATCAACATTAAAACTATATGAAGAACAAGTTCTGTAAGAGTATACTTTTTGTGTTATCGCTGACACTGGCTACTCCGGCTTTTGCGCAGCAGAACGAAGAGGTAACGTATAGCAACGGAAAAATTCTGTTGCAGCAGCAGCGCTATGAACAGGCAATGGCCGAATTTATGCCATTAACTATAGCCAGCTCGCCCTACGCTCCTGAAGCTTCATATTTTTATGCACTAGCAGCTTTCAAAAGAAAGAAATACAAAGAGTCACAGGAAATGCTGCAGCAGTTAAAGGCGCAGCATCCTGACTGGCGGCAGATGCCTGATGCTACTTACCTGCTAGCCAATGTGCTTTTTGAACGCGGCAATTACGACGAGGCTTTAACGCAGTTGCAGCAACTGTATTCTACCCCACTTGCTAACGAAGCTGCAGGCCTGGAACGCTTTTACCTGCAAAAACTGACCGATAAAAAAGAGTTTGAGCGACTGGTACAACGCTACCCGAACGATAAAGTGCTGGCGCAGGCTTATGCCGATAAATTAATCAGTGTTTGGTATAACCCGGCAAACAAGGCAACTATAGAGCGCCTGGTAAGCAAGCACAACCTGGATCGCAACAGGTACCTTAATGCTGCACAACGCCAGCAAAGCTTTGATATTGCCTTGCTCCTGCCCTTCCAGCTGAACCAGGATCTGGGCCAGAATGTGCGCAAAAACCAATTTGTAAACGACCTGTATGCCGGTATGCAACTCGCCCAGGATGTAATGGAAGAGCAGAACATCAAGCTAAACCTTTTTACTTATGATGCCGGAACTGATACTACCGCTGTAAACCGTATTTTAAGTTTACCAGAGGTAAAGCAAATGGATCTGCTGATCGGACCGGTTTATAAAAGTTCTGCCCGCATCGCAAATCGTTTTGCACAGGAAACCGGTATTCCGGTAATTAATCCGCTATCGCAGGATGTGGAGATCGCTGGTCAGAACAACAACGTTTTCCTTTTCGAATCGTCGGTTGCCACACAGGCGCGGCAGGCCGCTGCTTACGCTTATAACACCTTCTCCCCTAAAACAGCAATTATCCTCTTCGAGAAATCAAAAGACGACACCACATTTGCTTATTACTATAAGGAGCATTTTAAGAAACTGGGCGGTAAAGTAAAAACATACAAAAAGATCAATTCAGACCAGCCGACGGCAACAGCAACTATCTTTAAAAACCTGGTTTTAACAGATGTAGGCCACATGGCTGTTTTCTCTGATAAGATGACGGCTGCCGTAAATACAACAAGCAAACTACAGTCATCGGCGGCACAATTACCATTAATAACATACCAAAGCTGGTTGAATATAAACCAGATAACCTTGCGCCAGCTCGATAACCTGGAGGTTTATTTTATCAGTCCTAAGTTTATAGACGCAACCTCTCCTGCTGTTAAAAATTTCAGAGAGCGCTACATTAGCCGTTACAATATTCCACCTTCGGTTTATGCGTATGCGGGTTTCGAGATGCTGTATTTTTATGGCTCCTTGCTGCAACAATACGGACCTAACTTAGCACAGGCCTTACTGGAAACAGGCATTAGACCAGGGGTGCTTTACCCGGCGGTTGGCTACACAAACAGGTCAGAAAAAAACCAATTGCACCCGGACAATCAGTTTGTACCGATCATTAAATTAGAAAACCTTCAACCTATAGTTGTAAACGCTGTTTACTAACTATACCTTATAAAACTATACCCGATGAAGACAGCACCAATCAGTGAAGAACTGTTTCAGAGAGCTCAAAACTTTATACCTGGCGGCGTAAACTCACCTGTAAGAGCTTTCCGAGCCGTAGGTGGCAACCCGCGCTTTATAAAATCAGCCAAAGGCGCTTACTTATTTGATGAGGATGGCAACCGTTACATGGAATTCATCAATTCCTGGGGACCTATGATTCTGGGCCATGCCGCGGAATTAGTGCAGGAAGCTGTAATGCAGGCCATCCCTAACTCCTTGTCATTTGGTGCTCCTACGCGCAAAGAGATCGAGATTGCAGAACTGATCATCAGCATGGTGCCAAGTATCGAAAAGGTACGCATGGTTAACTCCGGTACAGAGGCTACAATGTCGGCCATTCGTGTGGCGCGTGGCTATACGGGTCGCGATAAGATGATCAAATTTGAAGGCTGTTACCACGGACACGGCGATTCTTTCTTGATAGCTGCCGGTAGCGGCGCCATTACACTTGGCGTTCCGGATAGCCCGGGCGTAACCAAAGGCGTTGCCAACGATACCCTGACAGCTCCATTCAATAACCTCCAGGCCGTACAAACACTTGTTGATGCCAACAAAGGGCAGGTAGCGGCAATTATATTAGAACCCGTAGCCGGAAATATGGGACTGGTACTTCCATCTCAGGAGTTCCTGCAGGGTCTGCGCGACCTTTGTACCAAAGAAGGCATTGTGCTGATATTTGACGAAGTGATGACAGGTTTCCGTCTGGCTCCGGGTGGTGCCCAGCAACTTTTCGGTGTTACGCCGGATATGACTACGCTTGGTAAAATTATTGGTGGTGGTATGCCAGTTGGCGCTTATGGCGGCAAAAAAGAGATAATGGATTGCGTTGCACCAGCCGGACCAGTTTACCAGGCAGGTACGCTATCTGGTAACCCAATTGCGATGTCGGCCGGTATGGCCATGCTGAATTACCTGAAAGATAACCCACAGGTTTATACCCAGCTTGACGAGACTACCGGACGAATGATTAGTGGCATGCAAAACAACATGCAGCAGCTTGGCCTGAACTATACTATAAACAGGGTCGGCTCCATGTTCACGATCTTCTTCACAGATCAGCCTGTTACTGATTTCGATAGCGCCAAGACTTCAGATACTGCCTTATTTGGCCGTTACTTCAACGAGATGCTGCAGCGTGGTATTTATCTCGCTCCTTCTCAGTACGAGTCACTGTTTGTTTCTACAGCTATTACACCAGAATTAGTAGACGAATATGTGAAAGCTAACTATGATGCGCTGAAAGCAATTCAGGGCTAAACTATAGTTACAACTATAAAATAAAGCGGTGGTACCTGAAAATGGTGCTGCCGCTTTATAGTTTATGTTGGTGTATATAGCCTTAATTCATTACTTTTACAATCAACTTATTCGCGTGCCATTCCCATGATCTTAACAGATAACCAGATATTAAAAGAGATAGAAAAAGGTACTATCCTGATAGAGCCATTTAATCGCGCCAGCCTGGGCACCAACTCTTATGATGTGCATTTAGGCCGCTACCTGGCTACTTACCGCGACGAGATTCTGGATGCACGCAAGCACAACGAGATAGATGTTTTTGAGATACCGGAAGAAGGCATCGTACTTCGCCCTGAAACACTTTATTTGGGTGTAACGTTGGAGTATACCGAAACACACGCACATGTACCTTTCCTGGAAGGTAAATCCAGCGTTGGTCGTTTAGGTATTGATATTCATGCTACCGCTGGTAAAGGTGATGTAGGCTTTTGCAACACCTGGACACTGGAGATTTCGGTAACGCAGCCTGTACGTGTGTATCACGGCATGCCAATCGGGCAGCTGATCTATTTTGAAGTGAGCGGCGGTATCGAGAACTACTATAACAAGAAAGAGAACGCAAAGTATAATAACCGCACCATCGCTCCCGTTGAATCTATGATGTGGAAAAACAACTGGTAATAATTAGATAGAATAAAGTAAATAAAAAAGGCTGGTCTTCACAAGACTGGCCTTTTTGGCATAGTTAATGCACTATACCAATCAGAAATAAATCAGCTTAAAATGAATTTTTTTTGGCGCAGCTTGGTTTATAGAAAGACAACAGGGAAAAGTAAAACAGGAAAAGAAACGCACTATGAAAAGATTATTGATAACAACTTTGGCCAGCTTAAGTATCGTTTTATCAGCTGCTGCAAACGGAAATGAGAGAGCAATCACTGTAGAGAGCAGAGCAACCAACCTGTCTGACCAAATGATCCGTGAATTACGCCTTAATAACTATCAGGCTAATAAGGTAAGAGAAATAAATCTTGATGTTGTTGCAAAAATGATGGCCGTAGAAGCTGAATTTAAAGGCAACCAGGAACTGATAGAGCAGAAATGCAAATCTATCTGCTCAGAGCGTGACGTGAAACTGGAAAACGTGTTAAGCACTGTACAGTACAACGATTATTTCGGTGATCGCCCGCACTATAGCAAATTCGATAAAGAATTTGTAGCAGGTGCCGGACAGACAACTGACAATTCTAAGTCGTTGGCTAATAACGCAACCGCTAACACAGAATCAAATACAATTAACTAGTCTGTATCCAATTCATAAAAGAAAAGGGCCGCTAACAATAGCGGCCCTTTTCTTTTATGTACATACTATTGATTGCTCTTCTGGCGTTCAGCTTCTACGTGGTTCATCAGGTCTTCGCAAAGCGCTTTCATCTTCTGAGCCATTACGGAGTCGCTGGTGGCCGTAGCAATGCTCTGTGCCATCGCTCCTATAGTATCAATGTAAAAATATTTCATCTCATCTACAGGCATGTCTTTTGTCCATAGGTCTATTTTCATAGTGCCGGCTTCGTCTCTGTCCCAAAGCGAAATGTTGATGGCTTTTGCAAAATGTATCTTTTCTCCCGCATCTGTGGCACGCCAGCTAATAGCTTCCGGTATCTTCTGATCATCAAGAGCTATGCTAAAGTATATTTCCGACTTCTTCATTTTCTTAATTTTTAAACTTTATAGTATCTAAATCTCGTAATATGCCTGATTACATATATTACCTACAAAGTTACGCGATGCGCCACGGAATAAAAACTCTCTTTACGCTTTTTACCCTTATCACCCTGTCCGGCTGTGCCGGTATCTTATCTAAGTCAGACAAAACGTATGCTGTTGGCTTCTATAACCTGGAGAAACTATACGATAGCAAGGCAAATGCCCGGAATATGGACTATACGCCAACCGGCACCATGAAATGGGATGACGAACGTTACCAGCATAAGCTTAAGAATTTAGCACAGGCTATAGTTACCATTGGAGGCAAAGACGGACCTGCCGTATTGGGCATAACAGAAGCTGAAAGCCGGAAAGTGCTCGACGAGCTGGTACAAACTCCCCCACTGAAGAAAAAGAAATACCAGGTCATTCATTTTGAGTCGGAAGACCCGCTGGGCCTGGACGTAGCACTGCTTTACAACCCGAAACGTTTTAAGCCTACACTGCAGAAAGTGGTAAAAGTAGACTATCCGCAACGCAACTTTAAAGGCAAAGACATACTGCTGGTGAAAGGCATGATGGCGGGTGAGCCCGTAACTATATTTGTGAACCACTGGCCAGCAAACTATGGCAATACACGCCAGGGTAACCGCAACCGGCAGGCTGCTGCTACCAAACTACGTCAACAAATAAATGCTGAGCTTAAAACTAACCCGGATGCCAACATTATAGTGATGGGTGACTTTGATGAAGAGCCAAAGTCTAAGATCTTACAGCAAACCTTAAAGGCAAACGGAAGACCAAACCCGCTTTATAAAGACGAACTGTTTAATACCTTTTATATTAACTATGTGCAGGGGCTCGGCAGCTATTACAAACGCGGCGACTTTAAGATGCTGGACCAGGTACTCGTATCGAAAGGGTTACTGGATAGCAAAGGGCTGGAATACGTGATGGGCTCCGCTGAGATTCATGATCCGGAATTTTTGAAGTATACGTTTGGCAAATACAAAAACACACCGCGAACTACATATTCGGGAACCACCTATATTGGTGGTTTCTCGGATCACTTTCCGGTGTTTATTAAAGTAAAGGTAGAGAAATAGGGTAAACACAGGCAGAGAAAGAACTATAAGGCGCTACACCAGCGTCTTTTTTTTATGGCTTATAGTTGGCTATAAATACAGAAGGCGGGCTTTGTAGGCCCGCCTTCTGCGCGTTAGAAGAAATATATGTCCTTATACGTAATTGTTCAGCATTACAGGCATTACCAGCATCAAAACATTTTCATTGTCTTCGTTGGCAAGCGGCATTAGCAAACCGGCTCTGTTCGGGGTTGATAGCTCAAAGGTGATCTCATCAGAGTCCATATTGTTCAGCATCTCAACCAGGAACTTAGCATTGAAACCAATTTCCATGTCTTCGCCGTCGTACTGGCAAGCTAAACGCTCATTCGCCTCGTTCGAGAAATCCAGGTCTTCTGCAGACACCTGCAGTTCGGACCCAGACAGTTTCAGACGGATCTGGTGCGTGGTTTTGTTGGAGTAAATAGAGATACGCTTAACAGAGCTTAACAAGGCCTGGCGCTCAATTACAAGTTTGTTCGGGTTCTGTACCGGTATAACATTTTCATAATCCGGGTAACGCTCATCAATCAGACGGCAGATCATACGGATGTTATCGAAGCTGAAGAACGCATTGGAGTTGTTAAACTCTACACGAACCGAAGTAGCTTCTGATGGCAACGTAGACTTAAGCAGTGTGAAAGCCTTACGTGGAATAATAAGCGATGCTTCCTGGCTGGTAGCGATATCTGTACGGCGGTAGCGAAGTAAACGGTGACCGTCTGTAGCAACAAACGTTACGTTATCAGAACGCAGCTGCACAAAAATACCTGTCATGGCCGGGCGAAGCTCATCGTTGCTAACCGCAAAAATGGTCTTGTTGATAGCACGCGCCAGTACGTTAGAAGGAATTTCTATGGCGTTACCGCCTTTTACAACCGGCACACGCGGGAAATCAGTAGCGTTCTCGCCAGACAGCTTGTAACGGCCGTTCGAAGAGCTGATCTCTATCGTATAGGTTTCTTCATCTATCGTGAAGGTTACCGGCTGGTCCGGCAGGTTCTTCAGGGTATCAAGCAATATTCTGGCAGGAGCAGCTATACGGCCGTTCTCTTTCGCTTCAACAGGCAACTCCGTTATCATAGAAGTTTCCAGGTCACTGGCTGTGATAGTAAGTGTGCTATCGCTTATTTCAAACAAAAAGTTTTCAAGGATTGGCACTACCGGGTTGTTGGTTACTACCCCATTTATGCTGGCTAACTGCTTAAGCAGCGCAGATGAAGAAACTATAAATTTCATTCTTTATCGCTATAATGTTATTTAGGCAAAGTTAAAAATAATTCGGATTTATACTACCTATAAACGCAAAGGTTTTCGAGTTTTATGGCTGTTTAAGCCTATATTTTCAGAATTTCTCGTACCTGCGTTTGCGCATGTAGTAACGCGCTACTCCAAACAGGGCCAGCAAGGCAATCGGGGCGACTAAGTTAAGCGCCTGCCAATACGTTTTCTCTTCCTGCACCCGTACCCTGTCTAACGGACGAAGTTTTATTTCCTTGCTCCGTACATTGATTAGGCCATCCGCATCCAGCAGGTAATGAATGGTGTTCATCGCTAGCTCTTTGTTGGCAAACTTAATGTTGTTAAACCTGTCGAAACCCAGTTCATACGCCTGCCCCGTTCGTGGGTTCACGTCATTCCGGATCAGGTCACCATCTGAGAAAACAGCTATCTTGGTAGGTACGCCCTGCTCTTTTATAGTTGTATTGGTTATGCCTTCCGGTGCGCGTCGGTTACGGAATAACGACGTAAAAGCTCCTTCCAGCAAATAACCTACCGGCTGCTCCCCTGCCTGGTACTGTTCCGGATTTACCTCCATGCGTGCCTCTTCCAGGGTTAGCGGCACAGGCGCCTGCATAATGCGTGAATATTGGGAAGTATAGATCAGCGGCGTTTTACGGATTCCGGCGGCCTTAACGGTATCTATAGTTCCGATGAACTTACTGTAAACGGCATCGAGGTTGCGGGTTACCGGGTGTTTACTGAACGTATTAAGCAGCGGATAAAAGCGCCAGTTGATCATCTCTGTCTGTGGCTTGCCCCCGGTAAAACCTGTTACCAACGGAATAAAACCAGAGTTCAGGTCCATGATGAGTGTAGGGTTAAAGCGAACGCCGTACTTAAAGAACATATCCTCTAAGTTCAGGTTGTAGGGCAGGGCAAACGTACCTCCTCTTCCTAGGCTATCCAGGTCAGCGTTCAGGGCATCTACAAAAAATACTGCTTTGCCCCCGTTCATAATAAACTGATCGATCTTAAACTTGTCAGCTTCTGAAAATGCAGTTGTTGGCTTGGCAACAATAATGAGGTCCAGACCTTTAAGTGTCGGTATCTGGTCCAGATCTCCCAGGGCAACTCTATAGTATTCCTGTAGCGAGCCAAGCAGGTCGGTGGCCTGCTGTTGAGGTAACTCGCCCTGCCCTGTTATGTACCCTATTACTTTGTTTCCCTGGAAAGCTACTTTACGCACTGCCGTAGCCAACTCATACTCCACTCCCTCTACCGATTGGTTCAGACGCTCATCCGGCGTAGCTGCCAGGTTACCTTTTAAAAAATTAACTGCTGTTTCTTTGCCTTTGTACCGAACTATAGCTCCCGGAAAAACAAGACGTTCTACCTGTTTTCCTTCTTCAGTTGCTTTCAGGTTGGTAGGCTGTATTCCTTTCCGGGCGAGTTGCTGCATAAACTCATTTCGCTTCTGCTCATCCGTTATCGAATTCGGGTCGAAGAAAACGAAGCGTACCTTTCCATCCGAATAAATCCTGAACTCCTCCAGGTTCTCTCTTATGGACTGCTGTAACCGTTTAAACCCAGCCGGGAAATCACCTTCCAGGTAAACTTCTACAAACACTTCTTCTGGTAAGTTTCCCAGCATTTGCTCTGTTACAGGTGCTATGGAATACCTTTTATCTTCAGTTAAATCAACCCTGAAAAAGTAATTGTAAACCAGCATATTAAGAACCACCAACACAACTATAGCTATAAGGTAGCTGGTAAGGTCGCGACGACGGTTGCTGGTTAGTTTTGTTGTCTCCTGCGTTACCATTTTCTGCTGCTTAATACCAGTTTAGTAGATAAGATCATAATGGCTATAACTGTTAGAAAATACAGTACATCTCGCGAGTCGACAAGGCCTTTGCTGATTGCATCGTAATGATAAGAGATACCCAGTTGACTGATGCCATAACTATAGTTTGCCAGCGCCGGAGTAGATGCCAGCAGATCGAAGCCAGTGTAAATGATGTAGCACATGAACAGCGCAACTATAAACGAGATGATCTGGTTGCTGGAAATGGAAGAAGCAAAAACACCTATCGCGCAGAACACGCCTGCCAGGAAAATAAGCCCCAGGTAAGAGCCAACTACAGCTGCTGAATCGACGTTGCCCTGCGGATTACCCAGTTCGTAAACCGTATAGTAATACAGCAGCGTAGGCACCAATGCGAACAAGGCCAGTAGCAAAGCAGCAAAGTATTTTCCGAGTATAAGCTGCAGATCAGTAATAGGTTTGGTAAGCAGCAGCTCTATAGTTCCTTCACGTTTTTCTTCGGCAAAAGTACGCATGGTTATAGCCGGTATCAGGAACAGGAACAGCCACGGAGCCATCGAGAAAAGCGTCTGCATATCGGCAAAGCCGTAGGTCAAAACGCTGCTCTCCGGGAACACCCACATAAACATACCGGTAGCTACCAGGAACACCGCAATCACCATATAGGCAATCAGGGAGTTCAGGAAGCCGTTAAATTCTTTCTTGAGTATAGCGAGCATATATTAATTAGTAATGACGAATGATTAATGAATAATATGTCAGCGAAGTATCATTCATTAATCATTACTAATTATTCATTCTTAGTTAGTTGTTGGAATATTTGTTCGAGTGAGTTTTCTTCCTGCCGAAGACCAACCAATGGCCAGTTCTGTTCTGCTGCGATCCGGAAAACAGATGCACGGATGTCAGCATCCTGGCTGGAAGTAATGCGGTAGGTATTGTTAAGAACAGGTTCCACTTTCTCGACCCCAACTATAGTTAGCAGCTGTTCGATGTTTATGGGTTGCTCAAATTCTACCAGTGTAAGCTTAGCACCTCTGTTACCTGCCTGCAGACTTGCCACATCGCTGTTAGCCACTAATTTACCACGGTTTATGATCACAACACGGTCGCAGATGGCGGTAACTTCCTGCATAATATGTGTCGAGAAAATAACAGTCTTATCCTGCCCGATGCGCCTTATAAGCGAGCGGATCTCGACGATCTGGTTTGGGTCAAGGCCGGTGGTGGGCTCATCCAGAATAAGCACCTGCGGGTCATGCACCAGGGCTTGTGCGAGTCCGACACGCTGGCGGTAACCTTTCGATAAGGCTCCTATTTTCTTGCCCTGCTCCAGCGTAAGCCCGCAAAGCTCTACCATTTCCTGGATACGCGCTTTTGCCTGCTTGCCTTTTAAACCGTACACCGACGCTACAAACTCCAGGTACTCGTGCACATACATATCCAGGTACAACGGATTGTGTTCCGGCAAATACCCTACCATACGCCGAACGGTAATCGGATCCTGCACCACATCGTGGCCATTCACAACTATAGTTCCGGAAGTAGGTGGCAGGTAGCAGGTCGCGATCTTCATGGTAGTGGATTTACCGGCACCGTTTGGCCCCAGAAATCCCAGTATCTGTCCCTGCTCCACTGTAAACGAAATATCATCTACAGCGCGCTGCTCCCCGAAAATCTTGGTAAGGTTCTTTACTTCTACAGACATTCTTATAATGATTAATGAAGAATGAGTAATGATCAGTTGGACTTACATCATTAGTCATCACTCATTATTAATTATTCATTAATAACTCCCTTCAAAGATACTAAATCCTGAATTTTCCTCTGACTTTAAAATCTTAGTTCTGTTTCTGAATTTTACCTTTTGGCATCAGCG
Organism: Pontibacter pudoricolor; assembly: GCF_010092985.1. Taxonomy (GTDB): domain Bacteria; phylum Bacteroidota; class Bacteroidia; order Cytophagales; family Hymenobacteraceae; genus Pontibacter; species Pontibacter pudoricolor. Next base: position 1,293,529 of record NZ_CP048106.1, read on the forward strand.
GCCGAACTTCAATATCCACGTGGTGATAGTTAGGATGAGATTCCAGGGCATGAACTATAGTGGAGGCGATATCTTCGGGGCGCATCATGTTCTCGCGGGCAGTTACGTTCTCAAAATTATCGAAGAAATTCGTGTTAACAGAACCCGGGTAAATGCAGGTAACTTTAATGCCATAGTTGCGCACCTCTTTGTACAAAGCCTGCGAAATACCACGCACCGCAAACTTGCTGCCGCAGTAGCCCGACATTTCCTCGATTCCGGTTGTACCAGCTATAGAGGAGATGTTGATGATATGGCCTTCGCCCTGTTCTTTCATTTCAGGCAGAACCAGGCGTGTACAATAAAACACTCCGTTCACATTTGTCTCAAACATGGTATGCCAGTCATCCATACTTATCTCATCCAGCTTTCCTCCAATTCCGAGACCGGCATTATTAACCAGCACAGCAATATGTACACCCAACCGGCTTATAGTTTGGTCGAACGCATTCTGAACCGATTCCGCATAGCGTACATCACATTCGAAGAAATGAAAATTCGGATGTTGTAATTCGGGAGCATTTCTGCCCCAGCCGGCAACTATAGCACCTTTCTCCAAAAGCGCTTCTACAGTCGACAAACCAATACCTTTACTGACGCCGGTTACCACGGCAATTTTACCTTGTAATTCCATAGTTCTATAGTTTAATCCTGAACGGGTATTCTACTTGTTGCGTGCTGATTGTTAATTGTTAAATGGCTAAATGGTTGATTGTTTACCCTGCTAATGCTTAACACGCAAGTATTGTGTCTCTACAACCCTTCAACTTTCTAACTTTCTAACTTTCTAACTTCTAAACTTCTAAAGGTCTCCCAGTTGTGGCCTGATCAGTATTTCTTCGACCACGCTGTTTTCTGACATGGTATAAGCTCCCCAGATCGCGTGGGCTACATCTTCTGATTTCATGAAACGTTCAGGAGGCAGGTCTACTCCTTCCCAGCTTGCCGTCAGGGTTGCGCCCGGCAGTATGGCTGTTACTTTTACATTATGTTCTTTGGTCTCTTCGCGCAGTACTTTGGTCATGCCATACAAGGCAAATTTAGAGATGCAGTAAGATCCACCGTTTGTATAAGGAACAATGCTGGCCGTTGAGCATAGTGTAAAGATATGTCCGCTGCGGCGCTTTATCATATCTTTTACCAGCGTTTTAGAAATATAGTAAGCACTGTAAAGGTTGGTATTGATCATGAATGGCAGGGCTTCATCGTCTTCCTCTGTAATCTTGCCGGGTATAAATAAACCGCTGTTATTTACCACTACATCAACCTGCACGTTTAGCCCCTGTACATACTTCAGAAACGATTCTATTGATTTCCGGTCACTCAGATCTGCCTGCTTATAAAACACTTTAGAGAAAGTATACGCCTGTTCTATCTCTAACTTCAACTTTTGCAGGTCATTTTCGTTTCGGGAGCAGGTGATAATGTGGAACCCCTCTTTTGCGAATTGTTCTACAACCGCTCTTCCAATACCTTTCGTGCCGCCTGTAACAACTATATATCGTTGCATGTGGTATATGTTAAAAATAATATGTTCCTTAATTTAAAACGAAAGATAGGTATTTATAGCGTATTTTTGACCTAAATTAGTTAAACTAAGCCTTACTGAAATCGAACACCCTATGCTGGAGCATTTCGGAAAATACCTTTTATTCATGAGCACCCTGGTAGTGCGGGGCGAGTCGCCACGTATACTATTTAACAGAACTATAGATGAAGCCATACTTATAGGTATAAACTCTATTATGATCGTGGCTATTGTGTCTACTTTTATTGGCGCTGTAACCTGTGTGCAGGTTTCATATAACCTGACAAGTGCTCTTATACCACGCTCAACTATAGGTTTTATGGTACGCGAAATGACCATACTGGAACTAGCCCCAACTATAACATCTATAGTACTGGCCGGCAAAGTTGGTTCAAGCATTGCCGGCGGGCTAGGCACCATGCAGATAACAGAACAGGTAGATGCCCTGGAGGTTATGGGAATTAACTCTGCCAGTTACCTGGTACTCCCTAAAATTCTGGCTGCGCTAATAGTTTTCCCGATGCTGGTAACGTTGGCTATGTTCCTGTCCATTGCAGGTGGTTATGTAGCCGGTACCTTAACAGGAGCCCTTACAGCCCAGGAGTACATTACAGGTATTCGTGACGCCTTTATTCCTTATAATATTGTATTTGCCCTTATAAAATCAGTGGTTTTTGCCTTCCTGATCTCTTCTCTGTCATCTTTCAGAGGATATAATACAGCCGGCGGAGCTCTTGAAGTAGGTGCTGCCAGTACCAGTGCCGTAACTAACAGTGTTATAGCCGTCCTGATCGCAGATTACGTTTGTGCTGAGCTGCTCTTATAGTTTAATCCCAACATGATAGAAATACATAACATACATAAAACCTTCGGCGACAAAAAAGTACTGGATGGCGTAAGCGGCGTGTTCGAAACAGGCAAAACAAACCTGTTGCTCGGTGCCAGCGGAACCGGTAAAAGCGTACTGCTGAAGTGCATTGTAGGCCTCGTTAAGCCTGACATTGGCAGCGTTACGTTTGACGGCACTTATTTTACGAACAACAAACTGGACATTCGTCAGGAGATACGCCGTAAAATAGGAATGCTGTTCCAGAGCTCTGCCCTTTTTGACTCAATGACTGTGCAGCAAAACGTTGAATTCCCGCTTAAAATGCTTACACCGGATATGAGCAAAAGCGACCGGATGGATCGTGTAAACTTTTGCCTGAAACGCGTAGGACTGGAAGGTTCTAACAAGAAAATGCCTTCGGAGTTAAGCGGTGGTATGAAGAAACGCGTGGGTATAGCCCGTGCTATTGCCCCACACTGTACGTATCTGTTCTGCGACGAACCAAACTCCGGACTGGATCCCCTGACTTCTTTGAAAATTGACGAACTGATAAAAGAGATCACAGAAGAGTATAACATTACCACTATTATCGTAACGCACGATATGAACTCGGTAATAGAGATCGGTGACAAGATCATGTTCCTTTATGAAGGTAAGAAACTATGGGAAGGTACCCGAGACCAGATCATGGATACTGATATAAGAGAGCTGAACGAGTTTATTTTTGCAAACCGCCTGATGCGCGACGCCAAGAAAGTTGAAGATGAAGTGCAGGAAGAAGCCCGCGAAGAGAAGGAACATAGCAGGGAAGACAAGGGAAAATAAAGGCTCCCTGTAACTATAAATAAGAAGGGTCTCCCATTTTCAGTGAGAGACCCTACTTATGTATAGTTTGTAGCTTTAGAAGGAATACAACATACCTGCAACGGTAGCCGACATCATACATGCGATAGAAGCACCGAGTAAGGCAAGGAATCCAAGTCTTGAAATGTTGGTCTGCTGATTTGGAGCCATACCACCAATACCTCCTACCTGGATTGCGATGGAGCTAAAGTTAGAGAAACCGCAAAGCGCATACGTAGCCATGATGATAGATTTGGTAGATAGCGTTCCGGCCTCCTTCATGTTGGCCAGATCGAGATAAGCAACAAACTCATTGATAGCCGTTTTCTGACCAAGCAAACTACCTACCTGCAGGGTATCAACCCAGGGCACACCCATGATAAAGGCAAATACCCGGAAAATCTGGCCGAGAATGTACTGGAAGGAGAAACCGTCGAAATGACCATTGGTGCTGGCAACTATAAGTTCATTCAGGCCTGTAGCGGCACCAAGTTTCATTAATACATAGTTAAGCAATGCAATAACAGCGATAAAGGCAAGTAACATGCCACCTACGTTTGCTGCTAATCTTAAACCATCAGCAGCACCTTTCGATACCGCGTCTATCAGGTTAGCGCCAATCTGCTCTTCATTTACTTCAAGTTGTGTGTTAATTTTATCATGCTCTGTTTCCGGAACCAGCATTTTTGCAAGTACTATACCGGCCGGTGCATTCATAATAGATGCTGTAAGTAAGTGCGCTGCGAATACTGCCTGCTGAGCCGGATCACTCCCTCCCAGGAAAGACACATAGGCCGCCAAAACACCACCGGCTAACGTAGCCATACCACCCGTCATCAAACACATTAATTCTGATTTGGTCATACGGGCGATAAACGGACGTACCAGCAAGGGGGCCTCTGTCTGTCCCATAAAGATATTACCTGCCGCAGATAAGCTCTCGGCACCAGACAAACGCATGCCTTTCGACATTACCCAGGCTATACCGAAAACGATCTTCTGCAGCACGCCTAAGTAATATAAACCGGAAGAGACAGCTGAAAAGAAGATGATAGTAGGGAGTACGTTGAAGGCAAAGATAAAGCCGATACCTGCATTCTGTGATGGATCAGCCAGGTTGCCGAAAAGGAACGCGGCACCTTCGTTAGAGAAGCTCAGAAGTTTAACAAAAGCTCTGCTGACAAATGCAAAAACATCGGCTATAAGCGGAACTTTGGTTACTAATATACCAAACAATAGCTGAAGGAAAACACCGTAGGCTACAATTCTCCAATTGATAGATTTTCTGCTCGTGGAAAACAGATACCCGATTGATAACAGGACAATAAGACCTATTATACCTCTAAAAACATCAAACATAAGAAGGCTAAAAATTTGTCAAAAGTAAGTCTTAAATGTTATAAAACAAAAAGTCCTGCATGTAATAAATGCAGGACTCTCCGTGTAATATTATAGTTCTCTTAATTGCGTTTATTCAGCTCGTCACGTATCTTGGCCGCCTTTTCGTAATCCTCTTTTTCAAGGGCATCGTTCAGCATTTTGTTCAGATCATCAACCGAAGTTTCGTGGAGGGGCTCTTTAGATGAACCGCTAACCGTACTAGTACTCTTCACCGTTGCAGCCTCTTCGCTTTCCTCCTCTTCCTCTTCCAGGTCGCTTAGGATAATGCCGGCTTCTGAAAGCACACTTTCCACGGTATAGATCGGAACCCCGAAGCGTAACCCTATGGCTATGGCATCTGACGGACGTGCATCCAACTCAAACTCCTTTTCTCCATCGGTACACATAATCTTAGAGTAGAACACCCCTTCTTTCAGGTCTGAGATCAGCACTTCTGTGATGCTGACGTTTACCTGTTCCGCAAACGACTTGAACAGGTCGTGCGTGAGCGGGCGGTTAGGGTTTATCTTTTCGATCTGAATCGCGATTGACTGTGCTTCGAACATACCGATAATGATCGGCAGCCTTCTGTTTCCATCTCTCTCGCCGAGCACAAGCGCAAACGAGCCCGTCTGCGACTGACTGGAAGAGAGTCCGAGTATCTCTAATTGAATTTTTTTCACAATTAAGCCTTCTTAGTCTATTTGTCAAGGGCCTTGGCAGCCTCTATTAATTTAGGAACTACGTCAAAAGCGTCTCCAACGATGCCGTAATCGGCAGCTTTAAAGAACGGAGCTTCCGGATCCTTGTTAATAACGACAATAACTTTAGAAGAGTTAACACCGGCCAAATGCTGAATAGCACCCGAAATACCGATGGCAATGTACAGGTTAGGGCTTACCGTGATACCTGTCTGGCCAACGTGCTCGTGGTGAGGTCTCCAGTCGAGATCTGAAACCGGCTTAGAACAGGCTGTAGCAGCACCCAGCGCTTTTGCCAGATCCTCTACCAAATGCCAGTTCTCAGGTCCTTTCAAACCACGGCCACCCGATACTACGATCTCGGCTTCTGGCAATAATACGCCACCGCTCGAGTCCTGCATCACCGTTTCTTTCGGAGCTGCTGCAAAATCCGCATCGCTCAGTTCAGCAGAGAGTTTTTCTATAGTTGCTGTTGCGCCAGCATTGTGGTTAGCTTCAAATGCGTTCTTTTTAACAGCGATGATCTTTAAATCCGAAGTAAGGTTTACATCGGCAAAGGCCTTGCCTGAAAATACGCCGCGCGTAACTATAAACTGGCCGCCATCTGTTTTAGGCAGCGTTGTTACGTTTGTTGCCAGCGAGCCATTTAAGCGCACCGCCAGTTTAGAGCCAACGGCAGCACCAATGTTGGAGTTAGAGAACACCAGCACTTTGGCGTTTTCCTGCTGCGCTGCTTTTGCGATCACTTTTACATAAGCATCGGCTACAAACTGGTTCAGACGGCTGTCGGCATCGTATAACACTTTGCTGATACCCTGTTCACCTAATTTAGCAAGTGCCTCTTCGTGCACTTCGCCGATGGCCACTGCTGTAGCGGTTGTACCAAGCTGCTGTGCAACCTGGTAGCCGTAAGTGGCTGCTTCTAACGAAGATTTCTTGATCTCTCCGTTAAATCCTTCTACAAATACTAATACAGACATAGTTATAGTACTTTAGCTTCGTTTCTTAATAATGTAATCAATTCACCGGCATTCTCTGCGTCAATCATTTTCACGCCGCCTTTTTTCTCCGGTTTGCTGTAGCCTACGTAATCCGCTTTTACTTCAGCAGAAACTGGTTCTACTACCTGCAAAGGCTTGGTACGGGCTGTCATGATACCGCGCATATTCGGGATGCGAGGCTCCGACATGGGCTGCTGTGCGCTGGCAACGAAAGGTAGTTTCACTTCCACCACTTCTTTACCTCCTTCAATCTCGCGCTCCAGGCGTGCTGTGCTGTCATCCACCATGTCCAGTTTAAAAGCCGGAACTATAGCCGGAATACCCAGCATCTCGCCTACCATGCCATGTACCTGCGAGCCGTTATAGTCAATAGACTCTTTACCCATCAGGATCATGTCGTAGTTGTTCTGTTTGGCGATCGCTGCAATCTGCTGCGCTACAAAGAAAGCATCTTTCGGGTTAGCGTTCACACGGATGGCATCGTCGGCGCCAATAGCCAGGGCTTTACGGATGTTTGGTTCGGCATCGGCCTCTCCTACGTTCAGAACCGTAACGTTACCGCCTTTTGCCTCTTTCAGCTCAATGGCGCGAGTCAGTGCGTATTCATCCCAAGGGTTGATCACGAACTGTACACCGTTCTTGTCGAACGATTTGTTATCGCCGGAGAAGTTGATCTTGGATGTGGTATCCGGAACGTTACTGATGCAAACTAATATTTTCATATGATAAAATAGTTAGCTTATTAAAAGTTAAATTTGTTGCGAAGTTAGTAAAATATAGCCAAATCGAAATGTCACAAGATAGAATAGCACAGCTTCATAAATTCCTGGAAGAAGACCCGAATGATCCCTTCACGATCTATGCCCTTGCCATGGAATATAAGCCCACAGACCAGGAAAAAGCACTAACCTACTACACGCAACTCCTGACCGACCATGAGCGCTACGTGGGTACGTATTACCACGCCGCTAAGCTGTACGAAGAGTTGGAACAAAACGACGAAGCAGAGCGCATCTATAAAAAAGGAATGCTCATCAGCAGACAGGAAGGAAACCTGCACGCCTTCTCAGAACTGCAGCAGGCTTACAACAAGCTGATGGGCCTTGATTACGAAGATGACTAAGCTGCCGGCTGCATGAACCAAAAATAGTATGCATGCAGCATATTTCCAAACTATACTTTTATAACTTGTAGCGGGCGGTTTTGTTTGTATAAATCAGGATTGACAGGATGCATGGATTTACAGGATTAGACTATAGTTATAGTATAGTTTTATAGTTTGTGTGATCAAAACGTCTTTACGCTAATCGCTGTTTCGGACATCCCTGTCCGGAACTATGCCTGCTGCCGACATCCTTATCCGCGTAAAGTAAAGGCTTATGTATGGGGACAAGGATGTCCCCGGCAGCGGGCTTCCGGACTTGGAAGTCCGAAAGAGCAGCAGAAAACTATAAACCAAAAGAGCAGCCTTAAACAAGCTGCTCTTCTTTATTTCTTCAAACTATAGTTTACCCGCAAACGTGCTCCAGAAATCTGACCTTTGTACTACCGGGCACTAACTTCAACCCTTTCGGGATGCCGTGGTGCGAGTCTTTGTAATGGTTGGCGAACCATACTTTGTAACTTTCTTCGTCGGTCCAGTAGGTCATCAGCCAGATCTCGTTCTCGTTTTCCTGCGGGTACATCACTTCCAGTTTCAGGAAGCCTTTTTCTTTATCAACCATGTGCGGCCTGTTCTTAAAGGCTTCTCTCACTTCAGCTGCCATATCATTGGCAATGGTAAACGAACTAAGTGCTATAAACATGTTCAGTAATTAAAGTAAAACCGAACGTTCTTAGCCCGAACAGACGGAATTGAATAATATAAAATTCTTCAAAAATAATAAAAACCTGCCAGAACACGAACTATAGTTGGGTATACTATAGCTACTATATAATGTAAAGCCCATCCCGAGAGGACATTAACCTTTGCCTATAGTTGAAACTATAGTTTTATAGTTCCTTTCATTGGCGCAAGTTTCCGAACGCGTGACACAGGGTGTATCAGATTCTCCGGAATCACTGAGCCAGTGCTCAAACTAAACTATAGTTCGACACAAGCTATGACGCTCGCACCATATGAAAAACTTAATTCCCTTACTCGGAAGGGCTTGGGTGGGTTTAGATTTCCAACTATAAAACAAAAGAGCCGCCTGTTAAGCAGGCAGCTCTTTTGTTAAGAACAATAACCTACAATTTTTAAGATAAGGTCAGCACAAGGTCATCCGTATTTACCAGCGATCCTTCCGGCAAATGTATAGCCGATATCATGGTGTCTGAGGTAGCGGTTATAGTTGTCTCCATTTTCATGGCTTCGATTATGAACAGCGGGGTATTCTTTTTTACCGGTTGCTCTTTCTCTACCAGAATTCTGGATAACAACCCTTGCAAAGGCGCGCCTATTTGTTTCGGGTTGGCTTTGTCCACTTTCACATGCTGCACCTTCTCCACTTTCACCGACTTATCGCGCACATCAATATTTCGTGTCTGACCGTTTAGTTTAAAGAACACGGTGCGTTCACCATCCTCGTTTACGTGGCCCAGCGACTGATATTTGATAACGATGGATTTACCGCGGGCAATGTCGATGATGGCCTCTTCGCCGGGCTGCATGCCATAGAAAAACAGACGGGTCGGGATCTGATCTACTTCGCCGTACTGTTCCAGATGTTTGTGGTAACCTTCGTACACTTTAGGGTACAGCTGGTAACTCAGGAAATCGGTATACTTGGTCTGCTCTCCGAATTTTTTCTGAAACGCGGCAAACTCTTCTTCCAGGTCTATTGGCTCCAGGTGCTCGTTTGGCCGTTCGGTAAACGGTTGCTCGTCTTTCAGGATGATCTTCTGCAGCTTTTTCGGGAAACCGCCCACTGGTTGGCCCAGTTCTCCTTTAAAGAAAGACTGCACCGATTCCGGGAACGATATCTCTTCGCCGCGCTCAAGTACATCCACCGTCGTCAGGTTATTGGCTACCAGGTAAAGTGCCATATCTCCTACTACTTTAGAGCTTGGCGTTACTTTTACCACATCTCCGAACAGGGCATTTACATCGGCGTAGGTTTCTTTTATAGTTTCCCATTTATCTGCTAAGCCCAGCGCATTGGCCTGCGGACGCAGGTTAGAATACTGCCCGCCCGGAATTTCGTGATGGTACACTTCGGCTGTGCCGGCTTTCAGACCAGACTCGAACGGATAGTAATACTCGCGCACCGTTTCCCAGTAATTGGAGTGGCGGTTCAGGCTTTTCTGATCGAACTCGCGGTGGCGCTCCTGGAAACGCATGGCCTCCACCATCGAGTTAAAGTTAGGCTGCGACGTTAAGCCCGACATAGAACCCAGCGCCACATCCACTATGTCCACGCCTGCTTCAATAGCCTTTAAATAAGTTGCTGGCTGTATAGACGACGTATCGTGGGTATGCAGGTGTATCGGCAGTTTTACCGTGTCGCGCAGGGCTTCTACCAACAGTTTGGCAGCATACGGTTTCAGCAGACCGGCCATGTCTTTTATAGCCAGAATATGGGCACCGCTTTCTTCTATCTGCTTTGCCATTTGCAGGTAATACTCCAGCGTGTACTTTGTTTTAGATGGGTCCAGAATATCGCCGGTATAGCACATCGACACTTCAGCAAGGCCACCGCTACGTTTGCGCACAAAGTTAATGCACGGCTCCATGCTCTTCATCCAGTTCAGCGAGTCAAAAATACGGAACACATCCACCCCTGTCTCCCACGACTTCTCTACAAATGATTCGATCAGATTATCCGGATAAGCCTTATAGCCTACGCCATTCGAACCACGTATCAGCATCTGCAACAGAATGTTCGGGATAGCTTTACGGAGCTGAGTCAGCCTTTCCCACGGGTCTTCGTGCAGGAAGCGCAGGCAAACATCAAACGTCGCACCGCCCCATACTTCCATACTAAAGGTCTGCGGGTGATCTTTGGCAAACGCTTCGGCTACCTTCATCATATCAAACGTACGCATGCGTGTAGCCAGCAACGACTGGTGTGCATCCCTGAAAGTGGTATCGGTATAATGTATCTGCGGATCGTTGCGGAGCCATTTCGAGAACTCGTCTGGGCCCAGCTTTGTTAAAAGATCTTTGGTACCGGGCTGGTATTCCTTGTTCAGGTTAAAGCCATGATAATCTGGCTTGATCAGCACACGGTCTTTGTCTACTTTCTTTACATCGGGGTTGCCATTAACAATCACCTCGGCCAGGAAGCCCAGCATTTTGGTGGCCCGGTCCTGCGGTTTTTTGAAAATGAACAGTTCCGGGTGGTTTTTCACAAAGTCCACGGTGGCATCACCTGAAATAAACACCGGGTGGTTTATGATATTCTGCAGGAACTGGATGTTGTGTTTTACGCCACGAATACGGAACTCATCCAGTGTGCGCGACATTTTCATGGCGGCATGCTTCAGGGTTGGCGCCTGTGCAGATACTTTGACCAACAGCGAGTCGAAGAACGGACTTACCTTAGCTCCCTGATACACACTGCCCTGATCCAGGCGAATACCAAAACCGCCGGCACTGCGATAAGCTATAATTGTACCGTAGTCTGGTTTAAAATCCTGTTCCGGGTCTTCGGTAGTGATCCGGCACTGAATGGCCACGCCGTTTGCACGAACGATATGATTTGGCCCTAACAGTACTTCTTCATGGTCTAACCTATAGCCATCTGCAATAAAGATCTGGGTTTTGATAAGGTCAATTCCGGTGATCATTTCTGTTACCGTATGCTCTACCTGGATGCGTGGGTTTACTTCAATAAAGAAGATGTTGTTGGTGTGCGGCTCTACCAGGAACTCCACCGTACCTACGTTATTATAGTTTACCGCCGAGCAGATCCTAATAGCGTAGTCGTATAGTTTCTGCCGGGTCTCTTCGTCCAGACTGATGGCCGGCGCTACTTCCACAACTTTCTGGAAACGGCGCTGCACGGAGCAGTCACGCTCGAACAGGTGCGTGATGTTGCCATAGTTGTCGGCCACGATCTGTACTTCGATGTGCTTCGGGTTTTCTACATACTTTTCCAGGAAAAGCGTATCATCGCCGAAAGCTTTCAGGGCTTCGTTTTTGGCTTCAAAAAATCCTTTCTCCAGTTGCTCATCATCCCGGATTACACGCATACCACGGCCACCACCACCGGCAGCAGCTTTCAGCATCAGCGGGTAACCAATGCGATGTGCTTCTTCCAGGGCAATCTCATATGTTTTCAGATCCTGCACGTTGCTCTGGATGATAGGCACTTCGCTGCTCAGGGCTACCTTTTTAGCGGCAATTTTATCTCCCAGCGAGGCCATAACGCTTGGTTTGGGGCCAATAAAAATGATCCCGTTATCGGCACAACGCTGCGAAAAATACTGGTTCTCGGAAAGGAAACCATACCCCGGGTGAATCGCATCTACACCATTCTCTTTGGCTATTTTAATGATGGCATCAATATCGAGGTAAGGCTGCAGTGGCTGGTTGTCTTTGCCAACCTGGTAAGCCTCGTCAGCTTTGTAGCGGTGCAGCGAGTAACGGTCTTCGTAAGTGTAAATGGCTACTGTTTTTATACCTAACTCGGTGCAGGCACGCAATACACGTATGGCAATCTCGCCACGGTTGGCAACAAGTACTTTTTTTATGTTCATATTATAAGGTAAGATGAAAATAGTAAGTATGAATAGTCGCTTTGGCGCATCCGTGTGGCTACGCACCCAACGTTAAAATTCTGAAAAGAGAATACTGTATTTTTTGCCCGGAAATAAAAGTGTTCTCCACACTTCGTTTGGCACCCGTTAATACAGATTTTTTCCTGATAAGGTTATACTTCAATTGCACTATATTTCAACAATTTCTGTCGGCTTGCTTTATAGTTTGAAATGAAATTGACGCCTGGCTTTTAACACCAACTATAAACTATAAGCGGCTTTACCTATCTTTGACCAATGCTGAAACAACTGGCTTTACTGCTACTATCGCTTTGCCTGCTTTTGCACCTCACAACTGCAAAGGCTACAACTATAGCGTTGGCAGACTCCGGTAAGGTTAACAGGCAAAAACTGCTGGTATTAGGTGCTGGTTTTACAGTTGGGTATTCGGCTATGCTCGTTGGGTTAAATAATGCCTGGTACCAGGATCAGGAACGAACAGATTTCCATTTCTTTAACGACAACAGCCAATGGCGACAGGTAGATAAAGCCGGGCACTTCTGGGGAGCTTTCCACCAGAGCCGCGCCGGAATTGATATGTTACGCTGGGCCGGTGTGCCTGAAAAAAAAGCTATAGTTTATGGAGGATTGTTGGGTGTGGTATTGCAAACACCTGTCGAAGTTTTTGATGGTTACCAGAAAGATTACGGAGCATCAGTAGGCGACCTGGTAGCGAATACGGCAGGGTCTGCGGCTATAGTTGCCCAGGAGCTTGCCTGGCGCGAAGTGCGCATCATGCCCAAGTATAGTTTCCATAAAACCCGTTACGCAGCTGAAAGACCAAACGTACTGGGCAACAGTTTAGCAGAACAGGCGCTGAAAGACTATAACGGCCAAACCTATTGGCTATCGGTAAATGTGGGTGATTTTCTACAGGAGCAAAGCAGGTACCCAAAGTGGTTAAGCATAGCTGTTGGCTACGGCGCTGAAGAGGTGGTGTATAACCATGAGCCAACAAACTACAGATCAGGATTTGATGCGCACCGCCAGTTTTACCTGAGCCCAGACCTGAACCTGCTGTACTTTAAAGGCCGGAGCAAATTCCTGAACACAGCCTTGTATGTGCTCAGTATAGTTAAAATTCCAGCTCCTACGTTGGAATACAACCGTAAGAATGGTTTCAGATTTCATGCGCTATACTTCTAAAGCTATCGTATCTTTGCTATAGTTGGTGGCTATAGTTTATAGTTGCGACAAACTGATAACGATAAACGAATAACGAAACTATGAACGTAGGAGACCGTGTGCGGCTGATGTCTGGTCGCGAGGAAGGCATAATAACCAGGATTCTGGATAACAATATAGTTGAAGTTGCGATTGACAACGACTTTACCATACCGGTAGCCCGCCGCGAAGTTGTGGTGATATCTGCCGAGGAAAGCAAATACATGCGTTCTGATGATGTTATTGAAGCGCCTACACGCAAACAACCGCCAGCCCCTGTTCTGGCAGAAAAAGGAATTTACCTGGCTATGGTGCATCAGTCGGAAGAATTGCTGGCTGCCACTATCGTTAACAATACCGATTACGATGTGCTGTTTACTACCGGCGAAGAGCGAAACAACCAGTACCGCGGCCTCCAGAGCGATAAACTGGCTTCAAAAGCAACGCGGGTTATAGCACATTATCACCTGAAGGATTTTGAAAAATGGCCCAGCCTGGTAGTACAGTTTTTACAACACCGAAACGGCGCTCCGGCTTTATTTGAGCCTGTTACCAAACGCGTTCAGTTCAGGGCGAACTCTTTTTACAAAAGCAAGAAAACGGCGCCGGTACTTAACAAAGAAGCTTATCTTTTCCAGCTCGATACCAAACCGACAACTATAGATCCGGATAAAATTAAAGAGCAGTTAGCAGAAACGGCTGAGCAGAAAGAAACCAACTATAAACTACAAGCTCCGGAGCACGAAGTAGATCTGCACATCGAAAAGTTAACAGAAGATCCCGGCAGCATGAGTAACAGCGCCATGCTAAAACTGCAGCTCGAGACTTTCCAGAGTGCTTTAGACAGGGCAATGGCTGCAAACATGCACGAGATCGTGTTCATTCACGGGGCAGGCAATGGTATTCTTCGCAAAGAGATTCAGAAAATACTGAGCCGAACGCCGGGCATCAAATTCTACGAAGACGCCAAAAAAGAAAAATTCGGTTACGGCGCCACATTGGTAAGACTTAGATAAGTTTAGGAATTGATGAAGTTAGAAAGTTAGAAAGTTAGAAAGTTTTTAATTCTATAAATCTTTAATTCCAATACTCATAAACTCTTTAACTCCAAAACTATTCTATCTCCTAAACTAAAAAAGCCCTACTTTTGTAGACTATAAAAGAGAAAGCAGCAAGCCGTCTTATCGCTGCTCCCCTTGTGGAGGAGAGGAAAGTCCGGGCAACGCAGAGCATCCTGCTTCCTAACGGGAAGGGTCTGTTTTGGAGACGAAACTGATACAGCCAGTGCCACAGAAAATAACCGCCGGTCTAATGAATAATTAGTCATTAATAATTATTCACTAAAAATTAGTCCGGTAAGGGTGAAAAGGTGCGGTAAGAGCGCACCAGCGGCTGGGTGACCAGTCCGGCTGGGTAAACCTCAGGAGTTGAAAGACCAAATAGGCCGGCAGCGTCTCCGCTTAGGCGGGACTAAGGGCTGCTCGTCCGATGTCGGTGGGTAGGTCGATAGAGCCTGTGCGCGAGTGCAGGCCTGGATAAATGATAAGACGCGCGCCCTCGGGCGTAGCGACAGAACCCGGCTTACAGGCTTGCTGCCACTCTTTTTTTATAGTTTCACTTCTCCCTTTTCCCTCTTTCATTCCTGCAACTATAGTTCTGTTCGCTTAAAGGTTTACAGCTGCGTTTGCTATCTTTGCATCGCAAAAATAATAAGCCATGGCTGACCTGAAACTATACGATCCGTTTACAAAAATGCAGTTCACAGACGAACATTGCTTTTTGTGCGGCACAACTATAACCACTGCAGACAGAACACCGGTCTTCGGAGAATGGATGCAGAAAAAATATAACCTGGAAAATAAAGAGTTGCTTCTGCTGGATAAAAGCGTAACAACTTTCTCGCAACTCACAATCCCATGCTGCAACCAGTGCCATACCAACTATATTTTACCGCTCGAGGAAGAGATAGAGAAAGCCAGCGAAGCAGATTACGAAGGTATACAATCGCTTAACCCGGAAAAGCTTTTCCAGTGGATAGGCAAAATGTATTACGGCACATTGGTAACTGAGCTTATCCGGGAAAAAGACCCGCTCATCATGCCTGAAAACCCTGTCAGCGAAAACCCGCAGATGCTCGGCAAATTCAGGACATTTTACCAGGTATTGCAATCGCTGCGCGTGCCAATGGTTTTTTCTGATTTTCAGCCCTGCTCCCTTTTCGTTCTCCAGGTTGACCCTACAGAAGACGAGCTGCCTTTCGAGTACCAGGACGAACTGTCAACAATGGCTTTCAGTATAAAGCTTGGACCTGTTGTTATAGTTTGCAAACTGCTGGATAACGGCATTATTTCGAAAGCATTAGGCAGGCTATATAAGCTTACAGAAGGCAGCCAGTTACACCCAATACAGGTAGCTGAATTTAAAGCCCAGGTATTTTATGCTGCTTATATTTTTAATGTTGTTCCGGATTATTTTATCAGAACGATAAAACCTGAAGATGAGCAACTGGTACTGGATACTTTGATTGATGATGTAACCAACGAAGTTTTTAATCCATGGGAGCCAGTAGCTTATGCTCACATGCTCGAAGAAATGCTGAAGCCCTGGAGTATAAGGGAGCAGCAAATTTTAGCTGACCCAACACGGCCTTTAACCTTCCTGACTGATGACATGGGCGAGTTTAAAACAATAGAACGTTTCGTACAATAACTATAAAATGCAAAGCGGCTCCCGGAAATCCAGGAGCCGCTTTGCTAAATAGTACCAGAGCTTTTTCAGTAGTAAACTATAGTTTAATTCTCTATTATGTTGTAAACTATAGTTTAATTCTCTATTATAAAGCTGACACTTACTGTAGAGGTAACTATAACTTCACCGCCCGCTATAGTTGGACCGTCAGCACCTGCACTATCCTGTGCTTTCATCATGGCTGCTTCAGCATACATTGGAACCGGACGACCGCCAGTGGTATTCTCATTGATCGCGTAAACCCTGCCAACTTTAGCTCCCAGTTCATTTGTTAAAGCAGTAGCCTTTTGCTTTGCATTGTTCACCGCTTTTTTGCGTGCCTCTGCTTTATATTTTTCCAGATCAGCCACCTGGAACGATACACCTTCCACTCTGTTTACACCTGCACCGTATAATCCAGCCATCAGCTCATCGAACTTGTTAAGTTTCCGGACCAATACTGTCATAGTTTTCTGAGCAGTATAAGCATCTGGCGTAGTTCTGCCGTACTCTCCGTTATTATAAATCGGGTAAATGCTCATGTAAGAAGTCTGGATATCCTTCTCGCTCACACCCTGCTTTTTAAGATATGCAATAATAGCCGCTGCTTTAGCATCTGCCTGCTTCCGCGCCTGTTCCAATGTTTTTTCACGTACTTCCACCCCCATTGAAACCATCACCTGGTCGGGCTGCACCCGGACTTCGCCGATACCGTTTACATTAACCAAAGGCGGTAAAACCTGTTGCTGGGCCTGCACGGCTACCTGGCTAATAAGGAATACTGCTAACAGAAGTAAGAATGTCTTTTTCATGGTTTTTAGTTTTAGTTAGATAAAAGGATTATATAAGGTATAGTGTTTTTGTATATAGCTGCGAATTACAAATGTTGTACCACAAAACTAAAGTATAGAAAATAAAAAAGCCTTTACCATAATGGCAAAGGCTTTTTTATCAGTTTTTGTATGTCTTATTCCGATGCATATTCATATTCATCATCCATATTATAACGTGCAAGTAGCACAGCACCAATAGTTAATGCTCCTGCTGCCAGAATAAGCTGTGTTGTGGTCAACTTTTTTGAGGCTTTTACTATAATATTTCCAACATCCTGTAACAGATCAGGTAACTTCTCATGTTTGCCCTGAAGCACATGCATCGCCGACTCTATCGTTTTAGACATATCATGCGGTTGCAAAAGCTTCAATACACTTTCACTCGAGTCGTTTTTCTTCTGTGCTGATTTAGAATTATTATTCTGGTTCTGTTTATTTTCGTTTTCCATAGTATATAGATGCTTACGCGGGTTATACATTTACTTAATGTGTCTTTATACGGCAATCAAGACCGCATAAGTTAGTTTAGGAAACAGATCTTCCTCCGTACTCCTCTACCATCTGTGTCATACGTTGCACCAGGCTGTTTTCATTCACCATCATGCTGGCCGGAAACCCGACACTCAGGTCATTAATCACGAGGCTCTGCTCTGCTTCACTATAGTTGTACTTTGCATTCACCCCTTTTTCGCTGATGTTTCCTTCGTTACCCTGCAACGTAAGCCCCATTTGCTTTAATTTATCTTTTAACTTATTAAAAGCATCCGGACTAATACCCGTAAAATGGACTTGTCTAGCCATATGTATGTTTGTTTAATTTTAATCTGTAAATCTACACTAACGGGATAAATATAGTATTTGTTAATGTATCGCTGCACGAATTTGACCTAAAAAAAGGCTTTATGGTTAAATCAGGCACAATATTTTCCAAAAGTATTTGTTTTTACTATTAAGCCTATTATATTTGCACCCGCAATACAGCAATTACGGTCCGTTCGTCTAGGGGTTAGGACACCAGATTTTCATTCTGGTAACAGGGGTTCGATTCCCCTACGGACTACTGAAAGGGAAAAGTGATTATTTTGATCGCTTTTCCCTTTTTCTTTTTCAGTCAAAAACGCCTGTATCTGGCTGGAAAGGGCGAAAAATCCATTTACTCTCTGGGTTCGATAACCATCATTTTCACGGTCATAATATACGCCTTCGGGAAACACCATCGCTTGCAGCTGTTTTCTTGACTGCACATTTGCTTTGCCCCATGAATCTGAGATAGTTAGCGCTTTTCCCAGGCCCATTTTGATGAACTCTTTTGGGTTCGATAAGGCTGGCGCGCACTTTTCCAGATTCTGCTCGATTTCCAGCAGCTCAACCTTTAGCTCTGTGCTGAATTTAGTGAAGAGTTCTTTCTCAATTTCTCCAAACGCATATCTTCTTTCTAGGGTATCTAATTTCTTTTTCAGCTCGGTATGCTGTGTGGTCAAGCGCTTTTCTTCTGCCCTGCTCTCTTCTGTTAACTTGTAGTAAGTTTCTTCCATAATTTCGGCAAGCTTCAGCAAATAACGTGGATCTACTTCGAGTTCCGATAAAAAGCCTTCGTACAGGTTATGCAGCTTATTAGCGTTACGATTCAGCTTGCAGCCGATGGTATTGCACTTATAGTAGTGAATCTGCTTTTTCTTCATCTCGTAACCAGTCAGCGGCTTACGACAGCTACCACATTTGATATGATGTCTTAACGGCAATTCTTCATCTTCTTTCACCTGCGTGTAGCCATGCGCATTCTGCGCCTGCAGGCCGTTTACCTTTAGAAACAGTTGACGTGTTATTAGCGGCTCGTGCTTGCCTTCTACCACTTCGCCATCCTCCAGCAAGCCATGCGAGATCAAGCCGCAGTAGAAAGGGTTTCGAAAGAGCTTCGTAATGGTTTGGTTGTAGAGCACGAGCCCTTGTGCTTTCAGGTGTTTGATGATGTCAGTATTCGATAGCCCTTGCTCTGCCTTGAGCTGAAACGCCAGGCGTATGAGCTTCCCTGTTTTATTTGGCTTTAAGATGACTTCCTTACCTACAATCACTTTATCATAGCCCATCGGAACCTTACCGACCCACAAACCCCGTCTAACACGCGCTTCCATGCCCGTCATACACTTTTCCCGGCGTAGGTCGTTATCGAACTGCGAAAATAGAAACTGAATACCCTGCTGCAGTTTACCCGATGCCGTCATGGTATCGACTGGCTGTGTGACCGCTACTACGGCTATACCCATGCGGTTGAGCTCGTCTACAATGCCAATGGCGGATGAGCCGGTACGCGAAAAGCGGTCGTGCGAGTAGACGATGATATAGCCTACCCGCAGCTTGCTTTTCTTCACAAACTCGAGCATTTTCTGAAATTCCTTCCGCTCGTCGGATTTCGCGCTTTCGTAGGTACCACCGAACTTCCCCACCACTTGATAGCCATGGCGCTCAGCATAGGCTGTGCAACGCTCTAATTGCGTCGAAAGACTTTGATTCGTCTCAGCCTGCTCTTTGGTTGATACACGGGTATAGATAATGGCTACCTTGCCGCGTGGTGCAGTTTTCTAACTTCCTTTCCCTTCACGCCACATTGGGAGAGAAGAACTATTGCGGTGAGGCATGAGAAAAGTAGTTTATAATTCATTTTTTATAGTTTGTTTATTATACCCCTAAAACCGGATACACAAAATCATCCATTGATCTGCACAAATCATGGAACTTAGCAGCCAGTTATTACTTCCCATAGTAGGTATAGCGGTAATAAAACGTCTCGCCAGGTTCCCCGCGCAGGCTCCTGCTGACTTCTTTTACCAGTAGTCCTTTGTCATTGTAGTAATAGTAAGTCAGGATTCCCACATTAGCACTGTACACTTGCTTACTGGCAACCAGCAGGCCGCTAGCGTGCCGTTGGTAAGTGGTCTCCCTACCATAGGATATTTTTTTAACCAGGTGCCCCTTTGCATTGCAGGTAAAGGTTTTGTTTGGTTCCAACTCCCCTGTATACTGGCGTGCCAGCTTATCCATCACGGTACTATACCCATGCTTGGAGACTGTCTGTTGGCGCGCCTCCGGGTGTTGCTGAGTGTAGGCAAACAACATCGGCTCAAATTTCACATCCCCTGCTTCTGTAATCTTACCATTTTCTACTTTGGTGTAGGAGTAGTCTGATTCCCCCATCCCTTTCGGGGAAAAGGACAACTGATCTTCCCGCTGTATCTGGTTGCTAGAACCGACAGCATACGTGCGGGTTACTTCCCACGACGGACCTAAATAATGAGGGTGGAGGTCCCGGGTTTCTTCATAGGTCGTGTCATTCTTTTCCCA
Organism: Pontibacter pudoricolor; assembly: GCF_010092985.1. Classification (GTDB taxonomy): domain Bacteria; phylum Bacteroidota; class Bacteroidia; order Cytophagales; family Hymenobacteraceae; genus Pontibacter; species Pontibacter pudoricolor. The sequence continues at coordinate 1,313,655 of NZ_CP048106.1, forward strand.
GGTGCGTATCGTGCTAGTCTGCCACCACTCCTCTTTGGTGGCATCCCAGGTGTATTTACCGGCAGCTTCGCTTCCGGAGGCAATCATACGCTTTCTCGAAGCAGGCCTCCACACAATCCCTTCCCTGCCAGAGGTAGCGGTTTGATTCGCAGCTAGATCATACATCGTGGTTACTACTAGTTTTCCTTGCGTATCATATTCTGTATCTACTCTTCTGCTGATTTTATCGCCAAACGCTGTTTCCAGCCTGGTTACAAGACCACTTTTGTTCAGCAACTGATAGGAAACCAATTGCTTGGTGCGGGTCACTGTTTTGTTATTGGACTGCTCCTCCTCAATGAAGACCTCTTTTACACCTTTGCTTTTATAGAGTTTAGCTAATTCCTGCCCATAAACCGGGTCAAGTTCCTGTGCCTCGTTGACGCTGGGGTTGCAGGCATATAAAAGAATAGTAGCCCACAAGGCCAAGTATTTAGGTTTTAGGGTGAAAGTCATGAATTTTTTAAAATGAAGATCACTTATTTCGATTCCAGGAGCATTTCTTATTTATTTTTTCAACTGCTATGATACTTGGAGTCTTTTCTATCTTTGATCAGCCAGGCCTGCAGCGGCCGCTGCAAGCCTGGCTAGTTTACTGGCAAGAATGCATTTCCAGAAAGGCCGGCTTCCCCAGATGCAGCCATGCCATCCCCCTCACCCTGTTCTGTTTCCCAAAGCAGCTTTTCTACTCTTGCATAATCCTTGATCACCTTCATTGTTATCAGGGCTAGCGGTATGCCCACCAGGTTTCCAAACATGCTGGCCACAGTGGCGTTTGTCAGCCCTTCCAATGTTTCACTATTCATGTAAGAACGAAACAAGATCTGTCCGAGAAAATTACTAAAGATCCACAGCGCCCACCACGAGCCCAAATAAGTAGTCTTTAAGGCATACTCCTGCCCAAACGCAGCAAGCATCCTGCTGGTATCCAGATACAGTTCTCGCATAATCTGGTATGGCCGGTAAAGGCACAAAATAGGCACAAACCAACTACCTAATGCCCACCCATCCGAGAAGGAATTTGCTCCTGTACGCTGCTGCAGGTTATAATAGGCCCTTCTAAACCAAAGCACGAAGGCCAAACCGGATCCGGCAAACAGCAGGAAATAAATACCTGCCACAAGCTGCTCCCTGGCATCGTTTGCTGCCATCGCCTCTTCTGAAAATATACCCGAGGCCGCATCTTCAAGCAAGGTATACTGTAAATAGCTGGAGTAGAAGGCGAGCACTTCGGCAGCCAGCACGCCTCCTATCAAGGCAATGGCCATTTTGGCTCGTTGCCCGTTTGGTTTAGTTAAGGTCATCTTGGAGGTGTAATTAAAACAAGCAGGCTTTTACTTGATGTCGTAGCTTAGCAATGGTCTGGATTCCATACCGACAAATTCGGAAAAGATAAGCCCTACCCCTTTAGCGTAATAGTAATTGGTTGTAATGGGCTCCATCACCTCATAGCCCATGTAGGTGTAGGAGGAGACCATTTCCACATGAATCACCTCTTTGTAGGAATTTCCTTCGACCGTTTTGGCCATACCTTTAGCTTTGATGGCAAAGGCCATCTTAGTATTTATACCATTTACCACCATGGCTACTTCCCAGGTGCCACCCACGGGCAAGTGCTCTTTTAGCATTGGGATGGGCTCTTGAGGGATATTGGGCTGGAAAGCAACCTGGGTATACACGCCATTTTCTTTATGCAGGTAGGACACATTCACTTGTGATCCTGCGCGCGCTTCGATCTTGGTGTAGGTTTTACCGTCAATGACTTTGGTTTCGCCCGTAGCGATGCAGGTATAGGGCGTTTTACCGCCGTAGTTCCAGGTGCTGCCTTTGGTAGAAGGAATATAGTCCGCAGCCGCTTCGGATGCAGGTTGGGCTGCTTCGTCTTTATCGCCGCAGGAAATTAGGGTACCCAGGCACAGGCACCAGATCAGCAAGTAATTAAGTTTGTTCATGTTAGTGTAGTTAGTGGAGCTCTAAAGTTAATATAAAAGAGTATATAACAAAAGATGAATATACTATTTACACTATACTATTTAACCCTCCCTAACCGGACGTTTGTTCTTTACATCCATCCTTATCAACTTACATCCTCTAGTCGGGGCAACTGTTCTTTTACTTAATTTTACCAGAATTCAAGGTAGGACAAGGCAAACTGCTTAATGTCTTTTAACGATCACGTTTCACCAAGCAAGTTCTTGTTCGGTTATCAAGTACTTGTGTAAGGTCTGGGGGCAGTGCAGCGATTGGATTAAATGAAATGTCCCTATTAATTAAAAAAGACCAGCTATAGCTGGTCTTTTTAATGGGGTAGAGAAGAATTATTTATTCAATTTAACTAGCTTCATCTCTAATTTCGAGGCTTCTACTTCGTTATTGAGTACCAATACATAGCCAGGTTTGGCGGGATACACATACGAGCGTATTCCTTTTGCCAATGTCAGCTTCATTTTATCTGTTACAGGAGCAGCTTCTCCAGAATAGATGATGTTAACCAACGTCTTCTCGTCTACCTTGCTGTTCTTTACATCTCTATAGTTAAGATAAGCCGTATTAAAGCTGATCTGATCTTTCTCGAACTGTGTGAACTGATAGTCAAAGCCTCCTGTCATATTGATTACATGTCCGATTAAACCGGCACCATAGAAACCTGATCCTGGGATAAGGGCCAGTCTGTCTGGTCCTTTTCAAAAAAGCTAACTTTATCGATTTTATGATCAGCATTCAGGGAATAGATCATCATGTTGCCGATTACTCCTTTTGCAGTACTTGTACCGCCCCCCATGACAGCAAGTGCGATGCCCACACCATCTGCTTTTACCTTGTATTGTTCTGCTACGATGTGCTGCTTTCCATCCGCGCTTCTGATGATTTTGTGTACAAAGTTGACAAACCCTTCCTCTATGCTTTTCTTCGCCGCTGCGGGCAGCAAGGGATTAATATCTTTGCTCCAGCTATAAAACTGCTTTCCTTTTTCTTTACCGTCCGTACCCACTCGCTTCACATAGAAGCCCTGACTCTTGTTTATCAAAGGTTTGTCTTCTAAAGCATAATACTCTCCCATGGCCACAAACTCTTTGTTAACTTCATCAAAAGTAAAAGAGCTAAGTGATAGTTGTTCCTTGCTATCATTTTCAATGGCTATGTCAAACAAGGTCTTGCCTGTTTTTATATCAATGGCTACCATGGAAAAAGAGAGCTTTTTAGACATCATGCCGGGTCTGCGGGCAAGGGTGGCCAACACATAGTTATCTGTTACTTCATTGATCAGGACAGATTCATACTCCATCGACTTTTCATCCGACTTACTGGTCCACAATAAGTTGAGTTTATTGTCAAACATTTCAAGCGAATAACCTTTTATCATGCCCGTAAACCCGTTCTTGATAAACCCTTTTCCCGGCACAGCATAGAGGTTCAATCCTCCCATCGCTTTGTTATCTCCATTACCAGGCATCTGGATTTCCTGGCCTGCCATCTGCATGTCTGTCTTTGAAATATCTTCAAAGCGTTTTGAAGCTATTTTTGTAAGCGATTTGTCAAAGACGTCTAACTCAAGGCTTCTTGATTTTGCGTTATAGAAATAGAAGCCGAAAGCCTCCCCGTTGTAGGCGCTTCGGATCAGATGTGTGACATGGCGCTCTTTGGGAATCAGCACTGTTTTTACTTTCTGCAGGTTCTGGTCATAGAAGTCGAGCCCAAAGTTGTCGTTTTTCTTATCGGCTTTATCTGCCCGATAAAACATGGTGTAGCCTTTTACTTCGCTCCCATCATAAATAGGCGTCAAGGCTTTTTTACTAAAACCTTTAAACCCGGTCAGGGTTTGGGTTTGTCCATAGCTTGCAAGGGTACTTAGTACAAAGAAGCAGGTTAATAAAATGTGTAAAGATTTCTTCATAAAAAATGATTAAGTTGGAAAATGCGATTAAGGTAGTTCAGAAAAAATAGCAGCCTGCAGCCTGCCTAGCTTGAAGCGGGAAGTGTAGGCATTCTTTGCCTCTGCCGCTGCGCTAACATCGTCCTGCAACCTCGCCAGGGCATAGCGTGCGGCCAAGGTGTATTCATCTGTGGCTGAACGAAGCGGAGCAGCTTCATGAAAGCACTGACTTAAGTTTTTGTATGCTGAGGTTTCAAGAGACCCAAACAGCCGAATTAGCTGGTTGAAACTTTCAGGCTGGCTTGGAGACTCCACCGATAGGATCTCGGAGAAGGTATGCGCTTTTAAGTGTTGCTGCATCGCATACAGACTCAGCATCACTATTCCTCTCAGGTAATTACTTTCCGGGTGCTGCTGCAGCTGCAGCAACGCTTTGTAGGCAGCATAGTCATAATTTTGGGCATCAAACCAGCTTTGCAGGGCTTCCCTTTGGCATATAGCTTTCACCTTGTTATCACCTTCTGCTTCAATAGCTGCCCCAGTAGCAGGCATGCTTCGCTCGAGTTCCGCAATAAAGCGCAAGCGTTTGTCTATATCGGGATGCGTCTGCAAGGTGTCTTTGTTGGAAGCAAAAGGAGATTCATCAGACACAGCACCAAAGATTGACGTCTCTTTGCCTGACTTTATATAAGTATCAAGGGTAAAGTTTGGGCATCCAAAGAACGTGTTTAAGTTTAAGTTTAAGTTTAGGTTTGGTACCGCTGCTGGATCATCTACACGAGCTAAAATTTTTAAAGCGGTAGCAGCCTGTCCAGGATCATAGTTCGTTTTGGTAAACAACAGGAAGCCCACTGAGTCTGCTTGCTTTTCTAAAGAACGCTTGTGATATAGATGACTCAGGGATTTCTCTTCAAAAAAGGTAGCTATCTTAGCTGACCTGTTATACTTTTCGCGTGCTAGCTGACTATACTGTTTTTTAAACGCTTTACTATGCACAGTCTCCAGATATTCTACTATTCCCTGCTCCATATGCTTTAGCTTAACATGAGCAAGTTCATGGCAAAGGATAAAAGCTATCTGGCTTTCATTCTCCAATTCAGCCAGCAAGCCGATGTTGAAAAAGATCGTCCCATCGGCCAGGGCATAGGCATTTTCGATTGGGCTTTTGGTGAGGACAAGGGTAGCTTTTCCTTCCATCTCTTTATTGGCATGCAGTACCTTGTTAAAGATACCTTGCAGATAGGGAGCTATAATGGTATCCAGTATGGCCTGCTGTCGAACAATTTGATAGCTGTTTTTTGCACTGCTTTCTACAATTTCTAAAAAATCCTTCCTATAAGCAGCACTTACATTCGGCGGCACTGTCAGCCGTTGCCGCATGGTTTGGGCATGTGTTGAAGCAAGGGAATGCACCTGGGAAGTATCAGCAGAATAGTACGGTAAATATTCCTGCTTCTGTGCCTGGCAAGGTGACACGGCCAGGAGTAAAAGAAAGCAGCAGCACAGAAAGAAACTACTTAGGGTAGTTCGATAGGAGGCTAAAAGCATTTGAGTTTGTTTTCGGGCAGGACAAAGTAATAAAAAAAAATGAGTATCTGCCTTACTTTAAGGTTAATAAGTATAATTTTTTCCTGTATTTCTAGAAACCTGATGCCGAAAGCCCAGTTAAAGCGGTCTCAAGCACCTTTTGGTCATGTAACAAGCTACATTCTTTCCTATTCAAGCTTGTTGAATCATACCTTAAAAGTACAAAAGCTTTAACCCACTGCACCCTACGCCCCGTGTTATAGCTATTATAAATGAAAGCATGTTTGGTACATTTGTTACAAGGAAAACAATGTAGAGGTCTAAGTAAACAGTGGCCTTAGTGCTATTGATTCAACCCAATGTACATCACTAAAAACTTGTTCAGATACTAATTCGTGAAATACCTTATCGATCAATTTAATATGGTTTCTACTAGGGTGTTTTATGGTTTCAATGCAAGGTTCAACAAGAGCACCTTCAGATTCATTTTGTCGCTATCCTTATGGCTGTAAACTGATGAAGCTGATGTTGTTATTTCCACGGGTTATTTAGCACACCATTAAAGCTAACACTTCGAATAGGTTGTATTCCAGGCATAGTAACACTCTACTTCATTACAGCAACCAATGGATAGAAATTAAGCATTTTAGTAGCCAACATGTCCCAAATAATTGTAGACTCTCATGCTAACCTTGGCATTGGGTGCCCTAACGTATCTAATGCTTATAAAAAACCAAGCCTAATGCAGTACCAAACATTTAAGCTTGATGCATCTTGCTTACCCCCTAGCTTTTAAGAGATTAGAAAACCTATTTCTCTTGATTCTCTATATTAAATTAGTACTATATTCTTATTAAAGAGTAACTTCGTATTTTCTTATTGTAAACTTTTATGAAAACAAAACTACTCCTTTTAGTACATGCCCTGCTTACACTAACCCTTTCAAGTGCTTCTGCTCAATGGAAATGGCTAAACCCTGAACCCTCTGGAAATACAGGTCAAAGCATTACTTTTACCGATGCTCAAAATGGCTTTATTCTGAGCGGCACACAGCTACTGCAAACACAGGATGCGGGCATTACCTGGAGCGTAAAGCAAGAAATTGCATCAAGTAACGAAATTCGTTTTAAGGACAATGCAGGCTATATTGTTGGTAATAACGGGTATGTTCTCCAAACCCTTAACCAGGGCGAATTCTGGCAGAAACTAGCTGTGAATACACAGGAAAACATAAATACTGTAAATATTCTACACGCTGACACCATCTACCTAACAAGCAATAAGAGCCTTCTGAAGTCAACAGATGGTGGAGCAAATTGGAACATTGTTACTATCCAGGCACCGAATACGAGTCCCCTTACCGTAACTAAATCCTTCTTCCTCAACTCTAAGGTAGGCCATGCTGTTTGTAACAATGGCTACATCCTCAAAACAATTAACGGGGGAACTAGCTGGTATGTAACCGAATCAGTTAACTTCTTCCCTGCTGGTTATTTCACCGTCTATTTTGTCAATAGTAAAGTCGGTTTTGCGTCTAGAGCGCATAGTGCCATTCTTAAAACAACAGATGGTGGTGAATCCTGGTTTGAACTTCCAAATACAACAGATGCGATTTATTCTTTCTCCTTCTTAACTGAAAGCATTGGCTACATTACCGGAGATCATGGAGTAATTCATAAAACTACCGACGGTGGGGCAACATGGCAATGGGTTGGTTTCCAAAATGGACGCATCGCAGGTTCTTCTATGTATGGCATCCACTTTACAGATGAAAATGTAGGATATGCGACCGGCATGCGAGGAAGAATCATAAAAACCACAGATGGGGGTAAGACCTGGAAAGAAAACTCCTTTACATATAACAACATCAACGATATGCACTTCCCGACCAATACGACGGGATATGCATTAGGGAGCGAACTCTACAAGACAACAGATAAGGGCGAAAATTGGACAACTATAAACACAGGATTGGATGAGAGTTACCATTACTACAGATTAGCCCAATTTTTTTCAGCGGATACAGGCTATGTTGTGACCCATCAAGGTTTGTATAGCAACAGTGTTGACCAGCTTCTGAGGACAAATGATGGTGGAACTACATGGACAAAATTAAAACTGCATACTTATGGAATCAGGATTTCGTCAATGCATTTCCTTAATCAGCAGATCGGCTATGTCTGTACTGATTCCTGGACCGGGAATGGCTTTTTGAAAACTATTAACGGAGGCGTGACCTGGCAGAAGGTTTCCGGTTTTACCGGCGCAAAAAAGATCCATTTTATCAATATGAATCAGGGCGTTGCTATCCGTTATGGTGATCTGTACACAACAACTGATGGCGGAATAAACTGGATAAAAGTCCATGAGGTATATGGTGACTTCACAGACATTAGTTTTGTGGATGAAAAGGTTGGCTATATTTCAGCTGAATACAATACTGTTTTAAAAACAGAGGACGGGGGCAGCACGTGGACGGAACTAAAAACCGAATATGACCACTTGCAAACGATTGCATTTTATAACGCAAACATTGGGTATGTTACGGGTGAATATGGCAGAAACTTTAAGACTTCGGATGGAGGCTTAACGTGGCAGTCCTTTGATATACCACATGGCATAACAAACTTATCTATCACAAAGGATAAAGACATCTTTGGTTCAGGTTTCTCAGGAAGAATTTTAAAAGGCGCACTCTCCTATGAAGAATATGTGCTGAATGCTCTTACGGCTTCAGAACTTGCTGCAGATGGCGCAACCCTAACTGCTATCGCAGCCTCTAATGGAGATCCTTTGACCAATATTAAAATCGAATATGGTGTTGCTGGATCACTTGACAAAAGCATTAACCTTACACCTACTGATGTATCTCCTAATACTTCGAAAAAGTTTAAGCTTAGCGTAGGTGATTTGCAACCAAATACGACATATTACTATCGAGTAAAAGCATTATATAAAGGTGTAGAGGTAACGAGCCAACTTGTAAAGTTTTCTACATTGCCTGCCTTCACTATAAACATGGATTACACATACTATCCTTCTTCAAATGAGGCTAAAGTTAGTTGCCAAGTAACCTCTCAGCTAGGAGAAATAACGAACATACAGTTTGAATATGCTAACAATCAAACATTTGAAAACGCGACCTATGTACATGCTACGCCCAATGTTGTCGCAAGCAAAACATCTTCCCACGTAAGCGCACAACTCCAGCGGCTAGAACCAGCTACACGGTATTTTGTCCGGTTAAAGATCAATTCCTTTGGTAAGGTTTACTACAGCAGCCCGACCGCTTTCTATACAAAACCAGAATACGTTATCAACATGCAGCCTCCAGTTGTATCTGCTACTGATATTAAATGGACTGCCAGAATTGATGCTAATAAAGATGCGATAACAGATATAGTTTTTGAGTATGGCAAAACACTTAGTTTTGGCAACCAAGTCGCTTCAACTCCCAATTCTGTCCTTAAAGATAGATGGCAGGCACAAGTACAAGTTACTTTAGCGGAGCTTGATCGAAATGCCATCTATTACTATAGAATAAAAGCCAAGCAGACGGGTAAAGTGATTTACAGCGCTGTAAATTTATTCAAAGCAACCGGAGGAGTACTTGTTGAGACCAGTAAAGCTGAAAATATCACGGGTGCCAGTGCGCTATTAACCGGCCTTGTTGCTCCACAAGGTAGCCTTATAAGTAATTTACAGTTTGAATATGGGGAAACAGATGCCTTAGGTAATTCTCTTCCTGCTGCTCCAAATTATTTGTATAGCGCAACTACTTCCAATGTGAAAGCTGAGGTGCGATCCCTCTTACCTGTTACTGGGTACTTCTATAGACTGAAAGGTACTGTAAACGGGGAAACCCTGTATGGTGATATAAAAAGATTCAGCACTATTGATCCCAATTCACGAGAAGTATTAGACCGAAAACTAGATGTATATCCAAACCCTGTTCAAGATAGGCTTTACCTCTCCCACCCGGAAAATATACAGAAGATTGAAGTGCTCGACCAAGTGGGTAAAATAATTCTACATCTCACCCCCAATGCCAAAAATTACGAGCTAGACCTTTCTACTAAGGTAGCTGGCATTTATTTTCTCCGGGTGTATAGTGAGAGCTTTACTCATATCCGAAAGATCATAAAGCCCTAGGTGAGTTCTGCTGATTATTGAGCTGGAAAGCACAAGCTCAAAACAGCCAAATCCTTATAGAAATAGTTCAAAAATTCAGTCCTTTAGTCTACACAGTAAAGCTTAAAAACCCGCTTATTTACTCAAATAAGCGGTTTTTTTGTTTCTAGAGTAACAGTAAAGTAACAAAAAGGAATTCTGCCGTAACTACTCTCTCCTTTTTAATTAGATTTAATTAGAAAATACTCGCTGCAGTTTTGTATTTATCTTTTATGAGAATTTCATAAGCTGCCTCCTTAATCTTCACAGCCCTTTACCTGATCCCTTCCATTTTTATTGATCCAAAGAATCAACATTGCATCTGATTGCCTCATCCTGAAAAAAGTTGACAGTTTACACTGTTAATCCTACTCTGGGTTGACAACTATTACTTAATCCTGCCAGCCCTTTACACCTTATACCAGTGATAGCAAACACGAGTTTTGAAATGCATCAACACCTCAGGCTTTACCTTAATGCATAGATGCCTGCTTTTCTCTATTGGCTGTATAGTAGTTCTTCCAATGCCTTTTCAGATCCCCTTCTCTGCTATGTGCCTCTACTGGCGTAAGCATATCCACGCTTAAATGCGGACGTTGGTGATTGTAGATGCTTATCGCCATGGCAATAGCTAACTGTGCTTCTTGGAATGTTGGGTACACTTTCTCCAGAAGCTCTTCTTTTAAGATACCGTTAACCCGCTCTGCCAGCGCATTTTCCAGCGGATCACCGCTTTGTGTCATAGAGATGGCAATCCCCTTTTCCTTTAACAGCTTGCTATACCCCTGGCTGCAGTATTGCAAGCCCCTATCGGAATGGTGGATGAGATAATCTTGCTGAAGCCAGGTAGCGAGCGCCATTTCTAAAGCCCGAATGCAACCGATAGCAGCAAGATCTGCGCTAAGAAAGAAGCCGACGATCTTGCGGCTGTAGGCATCGGTAATCAGGCTCAGGTAGGCAAAGCTTTCCTACATCGGGATGTAAGTGATGTCGGAAATCCATAGCTGCCCGGCAGCCCTTGGCACGAAACCAACAGCCAGGTTGGGATACTTGCGCAGCCAATGACTGGAGACAGTGGTCTGGGGTTTCGAGCGCCTGCGCTTTCTGATCAGCAGGCAGCGCTCACTCAAAAGCTTAAGAAAGGTATCTCTTCCGATATGAATATTGTGTGCAGCCATAAAAGGGGCCATCATCACCAGCAGCTTATGCGCTCCTATTCGCTTTTGACCATGCCGAATACGAAGTACTTCTTGGATAAACAGATCTTCTTGCGGGGCTTCCGGCTGCCTTGCTTTAATGTGCTGGTAATACGCCTGGCTGCTGTAATCAAACAATGAACAAAGCACTCCAACTACTTGGAAAGGCGTTCTTTGCTCAATCTCAGGATTGCTTGGTGCCAGACTTTTTTAGGATAGGAACCCCAAGCTCCTCCTCAGCTATAAGGATTGCCCCCTGCAGTGCCTGGTTGTAGAGCCGGGCCTTGCGCAGCTCTGACTGTATGGTTTCTATATTGCTTGGCAGCCTGTCTGTGGGCAACTCCCGCAGCAACCTGGCTCGTCTGTATCTGGATGGTTTCTTCATGCCCCCTTGGTATTCTTTTACCCAGAGGTGCAAGCTTCGGTAATCAACTCCATATCGATCTGCCACTTCTCGATAGCTCAGCCCCGAAGTAAGGTATTCAGCTACAATACGTTCTTTTAATGCTTTGTCCTTCATTTTAGTTAACTTTTTTGTCAACCTATTTCAGGACTAGACAGCATTCAGGTATCCTGATTTGCTTGTCATATTATCGCATTTAGTTCAACTGTGTTCCGGACACTCCTTCTACCCAAATGACTTTAACTTTTGAGCCAATCGGCACCATGTGATAAAGTATTTATTCGGGTAAACACGCTATTCATACCTTTTGGCTAGAATAATTGTAAATTGCATCAGGCTACATTTTATAGATCTAGACTACAAGCGCGGGAAGTCATGAACATTTTTGACAATGGTTTTATTAATTTGGAATACGACCCGGTCATTGATGTTATTTACGTTATCATGCCAACCGTAGATAGAACGGACTTGCCTAAAGTAGAGCAATCCCTTGCCATAATCGTAGAGCATATAAAAAATTTCTATATCAGAAACATGCTGCTGGATGTCCGCGACGCTAAGGTTTTTATCAACGAGAAAGCCTATGCTTCTATGATCAGTAATTTCAGTCGTACCTTGTCGGATTCACATTTACAGAAGATGGCCCGAGTGGTGGATGAGAGATCGCTCAGGGAGAGTATAGTGCACGATATATTTATTGATAAGACTCTATCGCTGGTCACCAGAAGCTTTACAGAAGTTGTCCCTGCTTTAGAGTGGCTTAAAGAAAAGCGCTAAAGGTTTATCACACTTAGTCCCTGCGATCCCGCAATGCTCATACAATTATACTTACTCAATTATGACAGTATTCTTGTTATCCCGTAGTTTATATTTATCTGGATGCGTTTCCAGATGCGATACTGTGAAGGGGACTGCTAAAGCTGCCACATTCGCCATCCTAAATAGCCTCTTTTCTTTGAAGGAAACTGCGGTGTCCGTGCGGTTGAGTCGCGACCACATGAATACAAAAAAAAATATGAAGTTCGCTTTCGGGGAGCAAGTCCATCCTCTGAGTTCCAAGTAACATGATCAACCGTTTTAAATGATTATTTCATGGCAATGCACTTTATAGTAATATGTTCAAAGACAATTAGTAACTGACTCTTGCTATTTTCCCGGTTTGAAAATAGCCAGCGTCAGCAAAAAGACAGACTCTTCTACCGCCAGCACGCTGTGCGGGATACCGGTATGTAAAGTAAGCATCTGGCCAACTCCCAGGTCGGCAGCTTGCTGCTCAGTCGTGAACCGGATCTTTCCTTCCAGCACCTGTACACTGATGATACCGGGCGCAGTATGGGTTTTCATTTCAGCACCCTCGTGCAGACCTATCAGTACCACGCGCATACCATTTGTTTTGAAGACAGTGATGGAGTTGCGGTCGCTGTTTTGCCAGGCCTGCTCCTGCTTTATCTGTTTTCTGAAAGCATTAAGGTCCATCTCGACCAGCGCCGCATCCAGCGGGCGCTCTCCATCTGGCCGTTGTGGGGTAGCTTCGTTAGATTTTTGCTGAGGCACAGGATCTGTTGCCGCGGCAGGGCCGGCGTACACTTTCTGATGTAGCGCCTGTATCAGTTCCTGGGTCAGGCCATCACTATAGATCCCGTACCCATCAACCAGCGTGCCTTTCACATCGTATTTAGTAGAGGAGATAGCATAAACTACGGCAGCATCTCCCGGGTCCGAAATACCTTCAAAGCGATAGTGTTTGTCCACTACGAATTCATCAGGGTAAATCTGTAGCGAGTTGCCGTGGCATGCCAGGCAATTATCAGCCAGGTTGAAGTCAACGGTATAGCCTTCATCTTTAAGTCTGTTCAGTATTTCCGAAACGGTTTTCATGCTGTCCATAGTGATTGTTTTTAATGGTGAAGAGAATTCACAAAATAAGTATGCTACCCGCTTTTGCGTACCAGCCACTTTAGTATATGGATACAAGCTGTATAAGGTTATTTCAGCTTCTGTTTCAGTTGCTTTTGATGGTACCCATTACCAGCTATACTTCCATTTCCACCTTACACGCAATAGTTTACCGCATGAATGTACCATACAGCGAATTAAAGATTCTTCATGCCTACTTACACCACACCCTACCAGCGTTACTTTTGTCCGGGTGCGTTATGTAAGGTTCTTGATAAAGGAGGTGCCTTCTTTAAGTTCCTGGGCGAGTTGCCGGATAGTGGTGTTCTGAAATATATCCCGCAGGGTCTCGCGCGCTACTTTAAACTTGTCGTGCAGGGGCAGGGATGCGTTTCCGAGCACTTCTTCAGGCCCAGTCCGCATTCCCAGAAAACGGCCATGCCATCAATAGCATTCACAATGTTTATAACAGGTTGCTCCAGCTGGTATTCTTCAATAAAAAATCCACCATACGGACCTTTTAGAGAAGTAATGATCCGGTACTTGTTCAGTATCTGCAGTATTTTTGCAGTAAAGGCCTCGGGCGCATCAACTTCTTTCGCGATATCTTTCACATTCAGCTTGACCCCTTCACCTGCCCTCGAGGCCACATAAACGGCCGCCCTAATCCCATACTTACATGCCTTGGAAATCATATCTTTCTCCCCATATTAAAATATTCTGCTGCAAACATAACCTATAAACACCTTTAAAACATGAATTACCTATGTTTGCTTTGCTTATAGTTTATACCTGCGCAGTTACTCTTATCAGCTGCTAAACTTTGCCTTTTTCCGCAGCAACGCGGTCTGTAAATTTAATGTGTGCATCGGAAGCCAGAACAACAGTGGCTGCAAGATCTTCCAGCACATGCATGCTGTGCGGCTCATTGGCAGGTATAGTCAGGGTAGTGCCAGGCTGTAGTTCAACTTCTCTTTCCGGAAGTTTCAGAATTCCTTTGCCTTCACTGATCACCAGAAACGCATCCGAAGTAGCGTAATGCCGTGCCATCCCCTCTCCTTTGGCCAGTGTAACGCTCAATACTTTATAGGCAGCATTGGCATGTATTTCTTTCATTTCCATTTTGTTCTTATTAAATAACCAGCAACAACATAGTTCTATACCAGTGTGATCTTATCGCTTCCTTTCAACCCCTCGATGCGCCTCTCAAAGTTGGCTGCCATGATCTGTGCTCTTAACTTAGCATCTTCTGCTACAGGCCCTTCAAAGTAAGTATCAACCGTGCCCAGGAACAAAGAAAGCCAGCGCTCGAAATGCGCTCCGTCTACGGGCATAGTGGCATGCTTTGCAAACGGATTACCGGTATACCCCTTCACCCCGAACAGGGCGGCATTCCAGAACGAATACATCTTTTCCAGGTGCGGTTCCCAGTGCGTGTTTAGCCTGAAAAGAAAAATAGGCGCCAGCAGTTCGTCGTTCCGGACCAATGTATAGAATTCATCTACCAGTAATTTTATATCCTCCAGTCCGGTAATGTCGTGTTTTGCTTTCATTCTTATATGGCAAATTGTGTGATCAGGTAATACATGGCCCAGCCGCCGAAAATGATGTGCAGAATCCAGACCCAGTTAGGAATGCTGCGCGGGGTTTCACTGCCTTCTATCAGGAACACTTTCTGATCGCCTTTGCCGTAAGCGCTTACCATGATGGGCAACACACCGTCTACTACTTCGTTCTCCGAAATGCCTTCCACGGTTATGTCCGGACCGTTGCGCACTACAAACGGAATTTTACGGATGCCTTCTTTACCGGACGGGTCTTTGCTGACGATACGCAGGATATGTTCTCCATCTACCAGTTTCCGGGTATCCAGCTCAAAGTTGATGGGCGATTTGAAGGAGCCGATGGGCTGCGGATCGTCGTCCACAAATATTATTACAGAACTTTTATCTTCCATTTTATCAGAAATCTAATACTGTTCTTTTGATATGGTCTTTGCTTTTTTCGCCGGGTTGTAACAGCCACTTGATGCTAAAAAACAGGCACAGCACTACAATCATCACTGTAGCCCAGACCAAGACATAGTCCCAATCGCTTTGCGGGCCTGCTCCGTGGCTGATGCCCTGCAGCACCTTTGGCTGCTGCTTCTCACAAACCGGGCAGGCAAAGGCTACCAGGCTCAATAGTGTCGCGAGTATAGTTAGCAGGAATGCTTTCATAGTTCAGTTCTTCGTTAGCCTTTTGTACGCCAGTAATTATTTGCCTGAGCAATCGTCTGAAATTCTACTGCAATCACATGCGCCGATGCGATCAACTGCCCTGTATCAGAAGCATATGCAGCACGCAGCTGCTGCCTGGTGGCGGCATCCGGCTGAATAGCGCCTATGGATTTCCGGGATAACTTTATGGCCAGTTGCCGTCCTTCAAAAGGAGTTGCCGTGATCAGACTTGGCATGTAATCTTCTTCCTGGTTTTGCATGTATATGTTCGTTATATATATTTTATGATTTCTTATTTCTTTGCTGTCTGTTTCAGGAGATCCATGATCTTCTGTACTTCTTCTACCGACACCTTACGTGCGTTGTTGCCCCAACTGGTACGCTCGTGGTTGATAATGGCAGCTACTTCAGCAGCTGACAGTTTCATATTCGTTCCGATAGCCGGCATGGACGCAAACTCCGCCCGGGCATCGTAGCCATTCATCACCACATCTATCAGCACTTCCGGGTTATCGTCCAGTACAATTTGGCTGCCTTTCAGCGGCGGGAACGCTCCTTTCAAACCTTCGCCATTGGCCTGGTGGCAACTCTGGCAATTGGCTGCATAAAGCGCTACACCGTCCAGTCCCAGGTCATCCACTCCGGCAGTGGCAGCTTTAAGCTTTTCTTCGCGCTTGTATAAAAATTCAGGTGCAACTATAGCTTCCGGTAGTTGGGCCTGCTTTAAAGATTGCAGGTAGGCTACCAGGTTCAGGGCATCTTGTGTTGCGACAATCCTGCCTTTCACACCCTTCCGGAAAACATCGGGCACAGGAATTTCCACATCGCCTTCTTCCAGTTCTGCCTTTTCTTCAAACAGCCACGGGTAGGCCGGCATAATTGACTCTGCTACCACTGCTCGCGGCTGGTACAGGTGTAGCAGATTCCATTCGGCACTGGGCTGGCGGTTGCCTATATCCGTAAGGTCAGGACCGGTGCGCTCGGTCCCCATCAGGGTGGCAGTATTGCGCCACAGGTCGGTGCGGTGCTCGCTGGCGTAATCGGCAGCAATGCTGGGGCGCTTGCCCCACATCTTATCCATATCCAGGTTACGCACCTGCTGCGTATGGCAGGCCACACAGCCGTTGGCCACATAGAGCGCCTTGCCAGCCAGAGCGGCATCACTCAGGACCTCCTCGGTTGGTAGCGGACTGTTGTTATTCTGATTGCTGATAGCCGGCATAATGGCCACCAGGATAGTAAGCAGCACGAATAAGCTGAGTGCCGACAGGTATAGTTTTCTGTAATCGTTAAAAAAGTCCATCATATGCTGTATGTGCTAAAAAGCAACGGTTAGAATTTTCATGTGCTTTGCCGATGTATAGACCACAATTATTCATTGCTGATATGTACTAGCTCCACTTCTTTAGAGCGTAAGTTTTTGATAGCCGTGTCGTTGATATTGACTGTTTTGCGTGGGTTTATCATGTTATACATATTATAGGCAAACACCAGATGCGATACCCACATCAGCGAGCCTCCAATGGCACGCCACAACCAGTAAGGCGCCATCATGGTCACACTCTCTATAAATGGCAACCCTTCTATCCACATCAACCCGCGCATGGTGCCGCCCCACATTAGCGGAACAGTATAAAACATCATCCCGATAAAGGCCATCCAGAAGTGTATGCCTACCGTAACCTGCGGTGGCTCCTGACGTGTAAGCCGCGGAACTATAGCATAGATCCCACCCCACAAAAAGAAGGCGATGATGCCGTACATAGTCAGATGCGAGTGCGCTACTGTAAAGTCTGTGAAGTGCCAGATCAGGTTGGTACTACGAAAGGCCTCTGCTGTACCCTGCAAGGACCCCGTAAAATAGAAGATGATACCTACGATAAAGAACGGCAGAGTATAACTGCCCGCCACTTTATGCCAGACGCCCCGAAAGGTCATCACAAAGTTGGTGGTGCCTGACACGACCGGGATGATCATACCGGCACTTCCCACGATCGCGACTGTTTGCAGCGACCAGGGTATAGCGCTGAATACAAAATGGTGTGTTCCGATGAGCGTATAAAAGAATATCTGCGACCAGAAAGCGAGTATCCCTAAACTATAGGAATAAATAGGCTTGTTGAGCTGCTGTGGCAAATAATAATAAACCAACCCGAGTGTAAAGAGCATAAACCACATGCCCACTCCCTGGTGCATGTAGTAACCCTGGATAATGGTTTCGCCGAGACCGTTCTGGAAATTAGGCACATAGGCAACTATAGATATCACGATAGCAAACATTACTGCTGCCACAATGTACCAGTTCGATACATAGATCTCTGTCGTTTTGCGGTTAGCTACTGTTTTCAGGTAATTGATAAGCGTGATGACAAGGCCGATGCCGAACAGCAACTGAATGGGCCAGATGTATTCTCGATACTCGCCGCCGCCATTATTGATACCCGCCATCAGCGCAATGGTACCCAGCACAACCGATGCATTGATAAGAATCAGCGTCCACCAGCCGGCTTTTAAACTATGGATCTGGATGTTACTGACCCTCGGCACGACGTAATAGCCCAGCCCAAGCATAGCCAGCGACGACCAGCCCCAGAACACCGCGTTGGTATGCACCGGGCGCAACCTTCCAAAGCTCAGCCAACTGACCTGATCCACATCTGGCGCAACAAACTTAATGCCCACATACTCCCCTACCGAAGTACCGAAGACCAACCAGAATGTAGCAGTGCCTAAAAACCAAAGGATGAGCCTTGAGAGTGCCGGGTCAATACCAGGTCGTACAATGGCTTTGCGCTTGGCTTCTATAAAGCGGATGTTGGCCTGTTCGTTTATACTGCTTAGCAGCCCTCTGGAATCTGCGGGGGAAAACGGACCGGCAAGTTCTTTGTTATTCAAGTGATAATCCTGGTGTTTCCTGTCATTTTGAAGGGCTTCCAGCTGGTCCACGTTCAGTGTTTTGAGATAGGCAGCGAAGCGAACGGCTTCTTCGGTGTCTTTTCTTTTCTGTATGTTCTTAAACAGGGCGTTGGCTTTTACCACGAGCAGGAAAAGGGCGGCTACAACCGGGATGAGCAGCAGGGTAATGGTAATGATGATGCCCGGCAAAGTGAATAAGTCGTCACCGGCGTCGTTCCCCGTTTGAGCGAATGCAGAAGTCGTTAAGAATTGAAGGAAAGTGAGCAGTAAAGGAAAAAGGAACTTAAAAAAATTTCGGGGGACTTTACTGTCATTTTTTTGTTTGGTCATGTCAGCAGGTTTTTAAGTTGCACGTGCCCAAATGTACGTACTAAATTTTATAAAGGACAAGTTTGTCCTTTATAAAATTTATAATGAATAACCACGTACCCATATCTAAATTGGTTTTTCTTTAAGCTCGAATTTTAAATGCATGGGGGTATTGCAGAAGAATGTAACCATTCGGGTATGCTGTCATCTAATGCACAGTGATAAATTAAAATGTAGGTAAACATGGCCCGGAAAGTAACTATAGCCAGCACACGGCAGCATTTAGAAGCAACTGCCTTGGGCAGTTACAACTCCATATTCATGCCCGCTGCAGCAGGAACTCACCTGCCCTTCTCCCTCGCCCGGGAATGGCCGGCCTTCCGCAGACTCATTTATCACAAGCTATACTTCTACCGGCACTCATTTGCAACACTTAAATAACCCTCTATACTTATGAAAAAACTCTTTTATTTACTCTGCATCAGCTTATTTTCAGCTGCCTGTACTGTTCAGGAACCATCTGTTCCAGTCAGCGTCCTCACCAAGGAAATGCCTGTAGTGCCTGTGCCGGATGCTGTAGCGGCAAAAGTACCACCAGGTTATAAGGCCGAAGTATTTATGCAGGACCTGAACTGGCCAACCAGCGTTGATTTTGACGAAAGCGGAAATGTATATGTTGCGGAAGCCGGCTATGTGTACGGCGACCCCTTTGCCCCGGCAAGGATATTTCGTATTTCGCCGGACGGGCAACTGAACCTGTTTGCTGATGGCTTCCTGGGACCAATTACCGATATTTTATGGCACCAGGGTACCTTATATGTTTCGCACAGGGGCAAGATCTCTTCTGTAAGCAGCAACGGCGCTGTCAAAGACCTGGTAACCGGGCTGCCCAGTTATGGCGACCATTTCAATAACCAGATGACTGTGGGGCCTGATGGTAAGCTATATTTCGGGCAGGGCGTGGCAACCAACTCCGGTGTGGTCGGACTCGACAATGCGTATCCTTATATCTGGCTCCTTCTATGGCCCAATGAACATGACATCCCGGCTAAAGACATAAAGCTAACCCGTGAAAGCTTCCTGACGCCACAGCCCAGCAATGTACTGGCCCGCCAGGGAAATCTGCTGACACTGGGAAGCAATGTGACCTATGCCGTTACCAGTATTTTTAACCGCAACCGGGAAACATCGCTGCTGGTACGTACACGTGGTTTTCAGCTGTTCGGGGAGCACACCCGCACAATTAAAGGCCAGATGAGAGCAAGTGGCACTATTCTCAGAATGAACACCGATGGCTCAGGCCTGGAAGTGTACGCCTGGGGACTGCGTAACCCGTTTGGTGTGATGTGGGGACCTGACGGACAACTATACGTGACCGACAATGGCTACGATGAAAGGGGAAGCCGGCCAATTGCAAACGCCAAAGACAACATTTACCAGATCAAACAGGATGGCTGGTATGGCTACTCGGACTATTCCAGTAGCCTTCCGGTAACAGATCCGCAATTCCGCTCCGAGCGTGGCCCGAAGCTCAAGTTCCTGATGGCCGAACATCCCGAAGTTAAAAAAAAATAGCTCACGCGCCCTGAAAATGCAGCTTCCACGAAATTCGATTTCAGCACCCATGATCATAGCACTTGGGTAAAACTATTGGAAGAAGCTGGCGTAGAGCATACACCTTATCAAATGCATGAGATGTATCCCACACACGAAATTTTTACCATTGTTAACAGGCTGGCTCAATTAACCGATCAATCTGATTTTACATTACAGGTGCAATACGGGGAGTTCATCGTGCCTGACCTGATGCTGGTCTATGGCAAATACATCCAGCCAGAGTGACGTACTTACGATATGCTTTTGAACTCGGAAGAAGCCATGCGTGGTGCTGTAAGAAAGAAGACAACAGGACCAATCCTCCTAAACTACTTGTTACCAAGAAAGGTGAAAAAACAGTTGATCATTGATTACTATTCTAAACGTAGAATGGCTGGTGTTGCGTTGGGTATAGTGAAAGGGATTGCTAGGTATTTTGATGAAAGCGATTCTGTGGACATCATGCAGCTTACACCTATGGATGCCGAACGAGTGCAGATATAAGTTGAATTTTTGGCTTAAAATGGTTTTAAAGCAGCTTTAAGCATAGCTTCGCAAACGAAAAACTTTAAGCTTTACCTATACACTTGATGCAATCAGTTAGCCATACATCTCGTTTTGTTCTGTGCTGTTCTGATCTTCTTGTAACAGCCATGCTTTGGCATCTTCGTAATTTTTGAATTCACTAAAGAGAAAAGGGAGACCGCTGATGTCTAATTTTTCTTTCATCGAATCAGAACTCATTTGGCTGAACACATCTTCCGATTGAACTCGTGCCATCTTCTCGATACCAGTAGCAACAGGCATGAACCTTGGAAACCATTCATTGGCTGCCCACTCCTGATCATCCATCCGCACTACGCGAGCCAGACGATAGTCGCCCATCCAAAACTTGACCTCATACTTTCTGGCTGCTTCTAAATAATGCTCAAGACCATCCCTATACCCGTTGCTTGAAGCAAAGCCCAACCAGCATGTTTCTACCATCTTAAGTTCTGGATAGTAATAGATCTCTACAAATTCAGTTTTATAAAAAAGCATAAAGTAGTCTTTAAAATTGCACTAATTTGCTTCAGTTGTAACGGCAAAAGAGTAGTACAAGGTTTGCGAAATATTGATTTACTTCTTTTAATTTCAGGTACTTCCGCTAAAATAGTACACCAAGCGTTACAAATGCTAAGAAACTTTAAAAAAAGTAAACATCTTATTTATAAAATATTAAATATACCTCCCGATATGAAAATTGTGGGCAGCCCTAAAAGGGGACAGCATTACCAGCAGCTTGCGCGCTTCTACTTGCTTTTGAACACTACAAATACAAAGTGCTTGCTGTATAAGCAGATCTTCTTTTAGGGCTTCCGGCTGCCTTGCTTTAATTTGCTGGTAATACGCCTGTCTGCTGTAACCAAACAATAAACAAAGCACTCTAACTACCGTACTTTGCTCGACTCTTGAGGATTGCCTGGTAGCAGAGTTTGTTAGGATGGGGCTCCCAAGCTCCTTTTCAGCTATAAGGATCGCCTCCTGCTGTGCCTGTTTGATAGCCCTTATCACCTTAGTTAATAATGACAGGATTTGGTCCAAGTCGCAGATTGGACTCGACGGCGTGACGCAAATTAACAGAGTTGCAGGCCTTTGCGCTTCAGCTATTTTTCAAACGATGTTTACTTGGTAGAAAACGCAATTGAAGATCCGCGCACTCTTGCCAATCCGCTTGTATGTGGTGAATTTGGTTTGCGTTTTTATGCCGCAGCTCCCCTATGCATACAAGATGGATATAACTTAGGTACTTTGTGCATCATCGACAAAAACCAACGCTACATCAATAGAGAGCAAGCTGAAATGCTGCATGTGCTCGCTGGCGTTGTAATGGATGAAATGGAACTACGGTTAGCTGCACGCAAAGCAAGCAGCGAATTGCGGAACTGGATGAAGAACTAAAAACACTCAGAAGCACTTAATTTATCTAACCCAGTTACTCGTTTCGTCAAAAAGCAGAAAGGCTGAATGTTGAAGCAGATAAACATATCATTCCGTAGAATGGCGAAGTTATAACATTATAAATCTGAAAAGTTGATCAGTACTTCAGAAACTTCTTAAAAGCAGCAAAATCCTGGTGGAAATGGTCCGATAATTCTATCCAGTGGTCTACCATATTAAAAAAGCCGCTCCGCATAAAATGGAGCTGCTTTTTTGGTTCGATAAATTTCACCTTCAGTACGGCCATACGTATTCTAGCCTCTTCATTTTTAGTAAAACATTCTAATTAGTGGCCTTTTCACTCTAATAGCAGCATTACTTTATAAGCTGCTAGAAAGTTAAATGTAGTGCTTACGTATTACTAAAATTCTACCCTATAATGCGTTCTAAACATTCATGTATTCGTCGTCAGGATTTTTCTATAGTTTCTGATTCTCTAGTTTTAAATGTTGTTGCTTTGTCTATATTATCAGTCATAATTTCCTATTTGGGATAATAGGCATTGGTGAGATGATATATACTTTTGACTGGAATTTACCTAACTCTTTTCTTATTCCACGGTTGCAAATAAACAGCCATTATTTGCACAAAAGGCTCCCGCCTATGCTCCGCCTAAAATAGCTTTTCAGTAGCATAGTTCTTACTTCGACTGCCTTTAAAAGCGTGTATTGCAACTTATTAACCATTACTCCATTCCTAAAAAATGAAAGATTTAAATATTTCCTTCAGTTTCGGCTATTTTCACCTAAATTAGGGGATTAGAGAGAAAGCTAAGAATTTAAAGTCCGTTGTAAATTATCTTTACAACTCCCCGTATGATTGATAGTAATGACAAGTTATTTAAAGATTTAGAAGCCGTAAGGCAGATTCCGATTGTTCCGACCATGCTTGAGGTTATCTGCCAAATAACAGGTATGGGGTTTGCAGCCATTGCACGGGTAACACATGATAGATGGCTGGCATGCAGTGTCCGGGACGAAGTGGAGTTCGGTTTAAAAGAGGGTGGTGAGCTTAAAATAGAAACAACCCTTTGCAACGAGATAAGAGATAGCCGAAAAGCTATTGTTATTGATAACGTTGAAGAAGACCCATTGTATAAACACCACCATACGCCCCAAATGTATGGCCTTCAGAGTTATATTTCAATT
Organism: Pontibacter pudoricolor; assembly: GCF_010092985.1. Lineage (GTDB taxonomy): Bacteria > Bacteroidota > Bacteroidia > Cytophagales > Hymenobacteraceae > Pontibacter > Pontibacter pudoricolor. Next base: position 1,336,928 of record NZ_CP048106.1, read on the forward strand.
CCGATAATCCTGAAAGACGGAACGTTTTTCGGCACCTTGTGCGCCATTGATTCCAAACCTGCTAAGGTCAACAATGCAAAGGTCATCAATACATTTAACCTTTTTGCTGAGTTACTGTCTTTCCACCTGCAGAGCCTTAATTTGTTAGAGCGCAGCTATACTACAAATGTTGAGCTGAATCAACAAAATAAGCTGCTGACCAGCGCCAACTTCGATCTTGACAATTTTGTTTACACAGCGTCTCACGATTTGAAATCGCCCGTCGCCAACATAGAAGGTTTACTTGAAATCCTTAGTGAATCAGTTGAACAAGAAACAATTGACAAAGAAGAAATCAAGCAAGTAACACAGCTAATGAAGTCTTCTCTGAAGCGTTTTACTACTACCATCAACGATCTGACGACAATTGTAAGTACTGATCAGAACAGAGATGACCATGTATATGAAGAGATAGATTTTTGCGAACTGGTAGAAAGCGTAAAGCAGGACCTATATGCCCAGATAGATGAATCTGGTGCTCACATAAAAGTAGTTTGCGGTGAGAGTATTTCGCTGAATTTTTCAAAAAAGAATTTCAAGAGCATACTGTACAACCTGATTAACAACGCCATCAAATACAGGTCACCTGAAAGAACTCCGGATGTATTGGTGATGCTGGAAAAGAGTGATGACAGCATGCTGCTCACTGTTTCTGATAACGGAATAGGGATTCCTGCTGACAAACAGGATAAAATTTTCACAATGTTTAAGCGCTTTCATGACCATGTGGAAGGAAGTGGCATTGGCCTTTACATTGTAAAGAGATTAGTTGATAATGCAGCAGGCAAAGTAGAAGTGAGCAGCAAAGTAAATGTAGGAACAACTATCAGGATTACATTATAAGAACCCGTCATCACACGCTACTACTGGTAGCTATCTTCGAAGCTCACCTACGGCTAAGTACCGAAGTCTCAATATTTCGTAACTAGGTACCACCGCATCTCCTGGAAGATAGTTACTCATTCTGCTTAGTTTCTGCCTTTAAATACAAATCCAAAGCACTTAAATCCAGGTGGATAAGGTTCGATAATTCCATCCTTTGGTCTACTTATCGAACTATCAAGGTAAGCAGTTATTATTACTCCCCAAAATCTATAATATATTTCGATATTTTCTTCTAAAAAGGCATATCCCCCTTCTCGTTATTGCTGATGCACTTTAACTGTGAGGTATTAAAGGTATCGCCCTGTGACACATCACCTGTCTCAATGCATTTTATAGACCGGCCGGCTCTTTGGGCAGAAGTACCGTATTTGAAGGAGTCCGGCGCCACTCTTCCGGCAGCTTGCTTTAGAAGAAGGTCATCACCGATGGCACTTGCTGCATTAAGAGCCTCTTCCAGGTTGCAGAGTTCCATAAAGCCTGTTGTTTTTGGGGTATGATACGCCAACTCATTACTATAGAAATCAGCCTGTAGCTTTATAGTTAGGACTACTTACCACCTACTCTGTTTACTTCATCCAGGTTTACACTTCTCTTGCCTAACTTAAACTCATTCCCTTTATTGAAGCGGTAACGCAGGTTGATCTTAAAGCTTTGGGTTCCTCTGTATTGGTCTGCCACAATTTTATTGCCGTCTATGTTTATAGTTCCCGCCACTCTCCTGGTTTTAAAGATATCTGTCAAACCTAAGCTTACGTCCAGTTTATCATCCATAAAAGAGCGCTTCAGGGCAGCATCAATTCCCCAATTGGCATCTACATGATATAAGCCGTATGCCATTGGTCCCTGGTAGCCTGCACTTACCTCTAACTTTACATCCTTTGGCATTTGAACAGCGTGGTTTGACTGTAGCATAAAGGTGAATTGTTGGTTGGCCTGAAGCTGTTGATCCAGTGCTTTTGTGAACTTCTGATACAGAACTGTAGCTGTGTTATTCATTTGCCACACTGGCAAAACTTGCACCGGAACTATAAATGTTGCGTTAAAACTCTTCGTATCTTCCACGTTCTGCTGCTGGAAGTAAGTGGTTTTATCTGCTGCATTTTGCTGTGGTATTTCTGTTATAAAGTCCTTCGTTACTGCATAGCCTACTATTATATTATAGCGTTGGCTTATAGTTTGCGTTACGCTAAAAGCGTTGGTGTACTGCGGCTTTAAGTAAGGATTGCCAACTACCCAGGAGTAAGGGTCGATGTAAAATATGAAAGGATTCAGGGCGCTATACTGTGGTCTGTTAACGCGGCGGCTGTAGGAATAGCTTACCTGGTAGTTATCATTAACCGAATGCTGCACAAACAGCGTTGGGAACAGATCAAGATAGTCTCTGTTTGTTTTTTGCCTCATCGTAATGGAGTTACCTTCTGCAAACGTCTGCTCGGCACGGAGCCCTGCCTGTATGCTAAGCTTACTACTAATGGCAGTGGAAAAAGAAGCGTAGGCTGCCAGGATGTTCTCTTCATAAATAAAGTGGTTGCTGCGCTTATCATCCGGTTGCATTTCACCGTCCATCTCTCCATAAAACTTCAGTTCATTGTCAGAGATCACTCGGCTCGCTTTCGCACCTAACTCCAGTTTGCCTGCCTTGCCTATAGTTTTAGAAAGATCTGTTTTTGCCGCGTAGATATCGTAATTATTGGGGTTGTCATACTTCAGCCTGTAAATAGAAACACCAGCAGGTATACCTAGACTATCTAAACGATTCACGAAGGTAGCATTGCTCTGGCTGTAGAGCCTCACATAATCAAAGTCCGCAGATAGTGTAGTGCCCAGCGTATCCACTTTGCCCAGGTAGTGCAGGTTAAAAGCGCTGTTCATATTGTCAGATCTTCCATTGTTCAGCGCATTTATCAACAGGTCGTTTTCAGGATTGCCATCTTCCAGTTTTGCCAATGTTCTGATCTGATTTCTGGTGTTATAGACTGACATATCGGCCAGAAAACCAATGCTGTGGTGCTGGTTAAGATCAACATCAGAACCTACTCTAAGGGTGGGTACTGTCCTTGTTCCTTCCTCTCTCAGGTTTTGGTTAAGGCCACTATCCTCTTGCCCCTGGAAAGTACGCTGCATGTTGTTTGTCCTGAAAGTAGCTCGCTCGGCGAAATCAAAGCCGGCAAAAGAATTCCATAAGCCTTTTTTATAGTTTACTTCAGCACCAGCAGTGTAGCCGTTCAGTTCGTTGTATTGGTAGCCCGCATGCAGGCTGCCATTCAGGCCTGTATCTTTATGCTTCTTCAGATTAATGTTAATGATGCCTGACGCACCTTCTGCATCATACTTTGCAGATGGGTTGGTTATGATCTCCAGCTCTTTGATGTTGTCGCCGGACATGTTTTGAAGAAGGTTCTGCAGCTCTTTCCCGTTAATGTGAACAAGTTTATTATTGATCATAACTTTTACGCCTGCTTTGCCATTCAGCTTCAGTTCGCCATTCTGATCGATCCAGACACCCGGTGAATTTGATAAAACATCATAAGCAGAGCTTCCGCCAGCCAAGGCAGTTCCTTCCACGTTTACCACTATTTTATCGGCATAAGCAACTATAGCCGGGCGCATGCCCTGCACCACTACCTCTTGCAATACCTGTGCATTCTCTTTTAAAGTCGTGCTTCCGAAGTCTTTTGTAAAACTGTCTCCGGTAACTTCAAATGGCTCAGAGTTTACCTGCACATAACCCAGAAAATTGAAGCGTAGGAAGTATGTTCCTTTAGCCGGCGATTTGATCTGGTACCTGCCTTCGGCATCTGCAGTAGTGCCGTTAATAACCGCGGAGTTAGCAGCTTCTAACAGCGCTACATTGGCAAAACCCACCGGCTGACCCTGCTCATCTTTTACAGCGCCTGTTAAAAAGCCATTTACCTGGCTAAAGCCTGCCTGTGGTAAAACAGTTAGCAGCAGCAGGATGATGATGTGTTGTAAGTTTTTCATTTTCATTAAGTTTTATTTGTCCTGAAATCAATTAGTTGATTCAAAGATGTAGCATCATTAAAAGGATAGAAACCTGTTTCTGATGAAGCGGGACATGAGCCTGATGAAATGGGATATGGACTTGATGAAGTGGAAAGCTTATGGAATGAAATGGCGGTTTAAAGCGGCTTAGTCTTAACTATAGCAACTATAGCATGCGGCCATCCCTGAATCTTCTGCTTGTTTTTAAGCAGCAAATAGATTTATTTCGATGCGAAAATGTGCCGTACTATAGTCCCTCCCGGTGGCAGCTTTCTGACCTTTATAACGAGATACGCATGAACTATAAACCCTTTCTGAAACAGGTCGTTACTGCTGCCCTTACAACAGTGCTTTTATATTATGCGCTGGTATTTGTGCACCTGGGTACTATCTGGCTTTTTAACACAGGTGTGCTGGTAGAACTGGCAGTAGCGTTCTTCTTTCTGCTGGCTATTTTCGTGTCTAACAGTTTTATTTCCAAAGCCTTTACCACCGGTCCATTCAGCCGAATCTCCGGCAACTGGAAAGCCATATTAGAAGGCATTATGGTGGTAACCAGCAGTGTTACCCTTTGCTTCCTGGTTTACTATCTTCCCTACAGAGTAATTTACTTCGCCGCTGATGCAGAGCTAAGCCTGTTGCCGGAACGGGTGCGCCTGGCCTATGTTATCAGTAGTGTGGCCGCGTTGTTCTTTTATTATTTTGTAGAGCGTGAGCGGAACATGAAGCAGCTGCAAAAAGAACATTTACGCGCTGAGCAATTGCAGAAAGAAAACTTCCGGGCGCAGCTGGAGGCCCTGAAGAATCAGGTAAATCCGCACTTCCTTTTCAATAGCCTGAACGTACTCAACTCACTTATCTATGTTGATCCGGACAAAGCCGCAACATTTCTAAGTCAGATGTCGGAAGTATACCGTGCGCTGCTTGATAGTGGTGATAAGCCGCTTGTACCGCTCGGAAAAGAACTGGAATTAGCCAAAGCTTATATCTACCTCATGCAAACCCGGTTTGGCGACAATGTGCAGTTTAAGGTAGAGGTACCACCAGCATACCTGCACTTGCAGTTACCTCCTACGTCGTTGCAGATGCTGCTGGAAAATGCCATAAAACACAATGGCTCTACCACAAATAAACCACTGCACATCTCCGTGTTTGTAAAAGATGCTAAGCTGGTAGTTGAAAACAACCTCCAACCCCGCCTTGAAGAAGTAGTCTCTACTAAAGTTGGCTTACAGAACATCAGCAGCAGGTATACATATTTTACTGATGAGAAAGTGGAAGTGGCGCAAAATGAGCAGTCTTTTATAGTAGCTTTACCTTTACTTGATGTAGCCTGACATGAAAGTAGTTATAGTTGAGGATGAGCAACTGGCAGCCGATGCTTTGGCTGTTATTGTAAAGAGGCTACGGCCCCAGACTGAAATTCTATCCAAGATCGGATCTGTGGAAGAGGCTGTACAATGGTTTAACCTGTACCAGGCACCAGACCTGATCTTTTGCGACATTCATCTCTCGGATGGTAACAGTTTTGAGATATTCAGGCAGGTAACTATAAACTGCCCGGTCATCTTCACGACGGCCTATAACCAGTATGCCATCGAAGCTTTTAAGGTAAACAGTATAGATTACCTGCTAAAACCGATTAAGCCAGAAGATGTGGCACTTGCTTTAAAAAAGTATGAAAGCCAGCAACGCCCTGTACCTCAGGATATGAGCCAGCTACAGCAGGTAAAATCCAGGTTCCTGGTAAAACAGGGACAGGTTATCAAAACCATTCCCGTAGAAGATGTATCCTACTTCTGGGCAGAAGATGGCGTTGTGTTTCTGTTTACCAGGCAAGGCAAACGGTTCATTATCAACTATACCTTAGACCAGCTGGAAGAGCAACTTGATAAAACTGTTTATTTCCGGGCGAACAGGCAGCTTATTGTGCACATCCATGCGGTGCAGGAAGTCCACTCTTATTTTAAGGGAAGGCTAACGCTGCAGTTACATCCGGCATTAGACAAAGAGGTTATCATCAGCAGGAGTAAAGCCTCAGAATTCAAACTATGGCTGGATATGTAATTAGATAAAAGTCTCTCCTCTTATGGAAAAGGGACTCACTATTTTTTATTCTTTTCACATTAGATATTAATATTATAGACCAATTCAGAAGTAGCGTAAAAGCAAAAAGCCATTCCGCAACGTGCAAAATGGCTTTTCAAATTAAACAGCTAATATTTTTTCTCAGCAATTAATCAATCAATTCCAACCGCCACCTAATGCTTGGTACATTTCCACATGGGCATTTAGTTGCTGCATTTTGGTTTCTATCAACTCAAACTTCGACTCTAGTGCTTCGCGTTGTGTCAACAGTACCTCCATGTAATCAGCTCTTGCTGATTTGAATAGTTCATTTGAAATATCAATTGACTGTGTAAGAGCCTGTACCTGCTGTGCTTTCAAATTATAGCTTTTCTCCAGGTTACTGATATTAGACAGCTGGTTTGAGACCTCGATGTAAGCGTTTAACACCGTACGTTCGTAGTTGTAAACAGCTTGCAATTGCTTTGCACTTGCTCCATAGTATGTTACTTTTATCGCAGTCCTATTTATCAGCGGAGCAGTCAGGTCTCCAGCCAAGGAATAAAGCAACGACTCCGGTGTTTTAAGTAAATACGATGGATCGAAAGCCTGTATGCCTATACCAGCGGTTATACCTAACGAAGGATAGAAATTAGCTTTAGCCACTTCTACGTCCAGTTTAGCAGCAGCCAGTTCTAGTTCTGCCTGCTTTATATCTGGGCGATTTTCTAACAGCTGTGCCGGCATGCCGGCTTGCATAGTTGCAAGCTCTAACTTACTGAAATCCTGAGAACTTCTAACTATAGGCTGTGGATAACGACCTATCAAAAAGTTAATCCTATTCTCCGTTTCGGTTATCTTTTGCTTTATACTATACTGCAAACTTTTAATACTTAGCACTTGGGCTTCAAAGCGGCGTACGGCCAGTTCGTTCACTTTGGCAGCTTCCTTCTGAGCCTTTACTATACCTAGCACATTGGTCTGTATCTCGATGTTCTGATGCACAATAGCCAGCTGGTTATCCAGCGCCAGTAATTCGTAATAAGAATTAGCCACCTCGGCAACCAGGTTCGTCACCATAAAATTCTTCCCTTCCACAGAAGACAGGTACCGCATTACGGCTGCTTTTTTAGCATTGCGCAGTTTATGCCAGATATCAACCTCCCACTTCGCATAAGCGCCTACCAGGAAATCCGGAAGTGGTTCCGGCATTTCTTTTTCGCGGTCGATATTGGTGTTGGCTTCCATGGCGCCAATGTTGGTATACCTGGCTACCTTATCCAGGCCAGCGCCGGTTTTCAGGCCAACGGACGGCAAATACTCCCCTTTTCTGGCTCTTACTTCACTCTGGGCAATCTGGATCTCCTGCAACGTAATGTTCAGTTCCTGGTTATTCTGCAGTGCCGTGTTGATCAGCGCGCTCAGGTTAGGATCCGTAAAATATTCCTGCCACCTCGTTTTTGCCGTATTGGTGGTATCCTGCGAGGTGTTATAACTCGCAGGTACCGCCGTGCTGGCTGATTTTTGAACCACTGCCGGCAAACTGCAGGCCGTAAAGGATAAGGAAACGAAAGCTACCCCTACCCATTTTGATATATTCATTCTACACATGGTTTTCAGTTTCTTCTATAAGGGCTCTTTCTTTAATGTGAGGAACATCCTCCGTAACATAAACATAATCTTCCGTTAGCGGCGTTTCATGTTCATCCCGGATCAGGTGACGACCGTCTGCCATTTTAGCGAAGATGTAGTACAAGCCAGGTATGACAACAACCCCGAAAATGGTACCGAACAACATACCCCCCAGCGCAGAGGCACCAATGGTCCGGTTACCGATAGCGCCTGCACCCGTAGCCACGATAAGCGGAATCAAACCGGCAACAAAGGCAAACGATGTCATCAGGATAGGACGGAAACGAACTTTGGCGCCTTCGATAGCCGCTTCAAGTATCGTATATCCCTGCAGGCGTTTCTGAACAGCAAATTCCACGATCAGAACGGCATTTTTACCCAACAAACCAACCAGCATGATCATACCTACCTGGGCATAAATGTTATTCTCCAGGCCCATCAGTTTAAGGAGTAAGAACGAGCCAAAAATTCCCACAGGCAGGGACAGCACCACGGCAAAAGGAATGATAAAGCTCTCGTACTGGGCTGCCAACACGAAGTATACAAACAGGAGTACAACTATAAATACATACAGCGACTCATTACCACGAATAGACTCGTCATAAGAAAGGCCTTCCCAGGCAATGTCATAGCCTTTAGGCAGTGTTTGAGCGGCTACTTCCTGCACGGCTTTTATGGCATCTGCAGTAGTATAGCCTTTGGCCGGAAGGCCTTGTATTGCTGCTGAATTGTACAGGTTAAAGCGCGTAACTTCGTTAGGTCCCTGTGTCTTCTTCAGCTTCATAAAGGCCGAGTAAGGTACCATTTCGCCAGCTTCATTTTTAACCGCAAGATTTAACACATCAGACGGCATCCTTCTATACTTCGGATCGGACTGCACATATACTTTGAAGAACTGGTTGAACTTGATAAAGCCCTGTTCATAGGTACTACCGATCATGATGTTCAGGTTCTCCATCGCCTTGCCAATAGATACCCCTTTCTGCATCGCCAGGTTGTTGTCGATCTCCAGTTCATACTGCGGATAATTGGCAGCAAAGAAGGTAAACAAGCCGGTCAGCTCTTTACGCTTGGCCAGGTTATCCATGAACTCTTTGTTGATCTTATCAAATTCGTGGTAATCAGTATCGGAGTTTTTGTCCAGCAAACGCATCGAAAAACCACCTGAAGAACCAAAACCCGGAATTGCCGGTGGCTCGAAGAACTCAACTACAGCACCCAGTCCTTTCGACTTCTCTTCCAGTTCTTCCATTATCTCCTTCACGGTATGCTCGCGATCAGACCAGGGCTTCAGGTTGATAAGACACGTACCGGCATTTGAACCGCGACCTTCCGTCATGATCTCGTAACCAGCCAATGAGGAAACCGATTCCACACCTTCGATTTCTGTACAGATCTTCTGCAGCTTCTGAGATACCTTGTTGGTAGTTTCCAGAGTTGAGCCCGGAGGCGTTTGAACTATAGCATAGATGGTACCCTGGTCTTCGTTCGGAATGAAGCCTGCCGGAAGCATTTTGTTTTGGAAGAAGATACCAACACAGAAAGTCAGCAAAATTCCCCACGTCAGCGTTCTGCGGCTTACAATAGCACGTAACAATCCAACATACTTGCCGGTCAGTTTTTCGAACCCACTGTTAAAACCATCCAACGCTTTCGTTAACGGGTTTTTCTTCTTCGGTTTTCCGTGGTTATTCTTCAGCAACATGGCGCACAGCACCGGGGTTAGCGTAAGAGCAATTACGGCCGAGATCACGATAGAGCTGGCCATAGTAATAGAGAACTGCCGGTAGAAAATACCCACCGGACCTGTCATAAACAGTAGTGGAATGAACACCGCTGTCATTACCAATGTGATAGCGATGATGGCACCACCAATCTCACGAAGTACTTCTATAGTTGCCTTGTAAGGCGAAAGGTTGGTTTCTTCCATTTTGGCGTGCACCGCTTCCACTACAACTATAGCGTTATCCACCACAATACCAATGGCCAGTACCAGCGCGAACAAAGTAATCAGGTTGATGGAAAGCCCGAATAGCTGAATCACAAAGAACGTCCCTACCAGCGAAACCGGTACGGCAAGTATAGGAATAAGCGTAGACCGCCAGTCGCCGAGGAAAATGAAAACAACCAGTGCAACAAGTATAAACGCGTCTCTCAACGTATGAAGTACCTGATCGATGGAAGCATCCAGGAACTGAGAAACGTCATAGCTGATCTTGTAATCCACTCCCGGAGGAAAGGATTGTTTCATGACATCCAGCCTGGCTTTTACGTCTGCAATTACATCGCTGGCGTTACTGCCATAGTTCTGTTTTAAAACGATAGCTGCCGAAGGCTGGCCATTCAGGTTAGAGTAAATGTCAAAGAATTCACTACCCAGTTCTACCGTAGCAATGTCTTTGAGGTGTATACTTTCGCCTTCAGCATTTGCCCGGATAATGATTCCTTCGTACTCTACTGGTTTGTTATAACGGCCTTTGTAGGTAAGCACATATTCCAGAGACTGGGCTGCTATACCAGAGCTTTGGCCTAACCTGCCGGGGCGGCCGATTATACTTTGCTCCGCCAGAGCCTCCATCACTTCTTCTACCGAGATGTTATAAGCACGCATACGGTCCGGGTTCAGCCATACACGCATGGCGTATCTGCGGCTACCCAGTATCTGCGCCCTGGCCACGCCTTTGATCCTTTGTATCTCCGGGATCATTTTAACGGTGGCATAGTTGAACAGGAACTTCTCGTCAATGCTCTTTTCTTTCGAATAAAGGTTGACATACATCAACATACTAGGCTGAACAGGGGTAATAACAACACCTTCCCGTTGCACCAATTCGGGCAGGAGCGGCATTACCTGGTCTACCCTGGTTTTTACCCTAACAACGGCATCGTTAGGGTCTGTACCTGGCTCGAAAATGATACGCAGCGTAGCTTCACCGGCACTGGTAGCATCAGAGGCTATATAACGCATCCCTTCCACACCGTTAATGGCCTGCTCCAATGTAATTAAAGTGGAGTTAACCAGTACATCGGCACTGGCGCCCGGGTAAGCAATAAAAATGTTTACCGTGGTGGGCGCAATATCCGGGAACTGGGAAATAGGTAGCTTTTTGATAGCCAGGCCACCTATAAAAACTATCACGACCGATATTATGATAGCAAATACAGGTCTGTGTATAAATTTACTAAACATGTCTTCTGCTTTTAGGGGATAATAATTTATTCCGCATATAATTCCAGATCAGAAATAACTTTACCAGGCTCCACGAATTTGGAATGGATCTTTTCGTTTTCACGTACCAGGCGCAGGCCTTCCAGCAGGATCTTATCATTCTCCGCCAAACCGTTCTGCACCACATAAATGTGTGGCATTTCTGCGCCCACAGCTATTTCTCTTGACCTGATCACATTGTTCTTATCCACCACATAGACATACTTTTTATCAAGTACTTCGAAGGTGGCTTTTTGCGGAATCAGGAGGGCATTTTTAAGTGGGATACTCATGCGCACATTACCTGTTTCGCCATGTCGTAATAGCCCGTCCGGGTTAGGGAAAGTAGCTCTGAACGCGATGTTACCTGTTTCATTGTTGAAATTGGCTTCGATGGTTTCCACCACTCCCGGGTACTTGAACAGCTGGTTATTGGCCATCAACAGGTTTACCTTTACATCCTCTTCCTTCTTCTCATTAGCCTGGTAGTCCAGGTATTCCGCTTCCGGCACGTTGTAGTAAACCCACATTTTGCTGTTGTCAGATAGTTCGGTCAGTAGTTCGCCTTCATCTACAAGGCTACCAAGTCGAACATGGAAACGGTCGATGATACCATCAAATGGAGCCCTGATCTCGGTGAACTGCAAATGAACATTAGCCAGGGCTACGTCCGCTTTTGCTTTGTCCAGCTTTGCTTTAGCCATCGCCAGCTCATTGGGGGCAACTATATTTCTGTCTGCAAGCGATTTGGTGTTCTGGTATTCGATCTTTGCAAAGTTGGCCTCTGCCTGTGCTTTCTGCAGTTCCGCTTCGTACAGGTTTGGCATGATCTGGAACAGCAGCTGTCCTTTTTTTACAAACTGACCTTCGTCTACATAGATCATCTGCAGGTAGCCTTTCTCCTGCGCCCTAAGTTCTATGTGTCGAATGGAGTGGATCTGGCTCACGTAATCATCCGTAATGGTGGTGTCCATTTTTACCGGACTGCTTACCAGGAACGCTGTTTCATGTTCCTTTTTCTCTTCTCCGTGTGATGATGTACAACTTGTTTGGCACACCAGAGCGTACATGCCGATAAGCATGAGAATTCTCTTCATGATAGATTATTAATAAGATTGGTGAATAAAATTTTAATGGTCTGCGCAGGACATGGTGTATTGCTATGAAAGCAACTACCTACACGTACTGCATATGAATTTACCGGGGAGGGCTACAGAGCAGGGAAGCAAAAGCGTTACGAACTATTCAGGAATAAACCCCGAATAGAAACTGTATTGCAACAACTATTCACAAGTATAAAGCAAGACAGCTTAGCTCGCCTGTTACTGCAGTATGCCCGAACCCGGAAATAAAAACTTTGAATTTGGTGCTTAAGAAAGCGGGAATTTATAGTTACCGGCGGCCCAGAGGCAGGCGCACGAAAGTATAGGCAACTGAAAAGAGGAAACTATAGTCTGAAATTTTGATGCAGGATATAAGCTGCGAGTTCTTTATCCTTTATAGAGGAGCTATAGTGTACCAGGAAGTGCTTGTTAAGCAACTTAAAGTCCCGGATATAACTATAGTAATTATAATTAGTAAGGTGGCTTAAATCAGGAAAAAGGAATTCATCGTTCTCAGAATCATCTTTTTTAACCTGAACTACCCGTAAATCAACTGTAGATTTTTTTAGACTATGCTGTCTTTGCGAGCGTGCTTGTACTGGAAGGCCTTCATTGTTAGCTTGTGCTATTACCGATACTACTATAGCGTAACCGCCTGTTAAATTAAAACAGGTTACGATAATTAGCAGTATGAATAATATTCGCTTCACAATTCCAGATTTTCAAGCACAAAATTAATTGTAAATTTACTAGGTATGCTTATTTCCCTGTAAATTATTTTTTAGCGCAGCAAAAATAGGAGTCTATACTTCGTATAGTTATATGTTTAACTGTAGATAAGGCTTAAAAAGTAGTTTCAATAAGCGCTAGAAAAGCCGCCAAATCCCTGTGCAAATGGTTCGATAATTCCATCCTTTGGTCTACATAGTAAAGCTTAAAAACCCGCTTATTTCATCAAATAAGCAGGTTCTTTGTTTTCAAAGTAACAGAAAGATAACAAAAAGTATATTTAGCATTGTTACTCTTATCCTTTTCGAACTATGACTTAAATAAATGAAGAGCATACTTATTATGCTTTTCATTTCGTACAAAAAGAATATCCTATAACTAATAATCCCTCTACCACAATAGAGGGATTATTAGTTATAGGAAGTATTAACTTATTACAAGTTTAGGAATGTGTCGGCACTTTTTTTATACTCACATTTGGTTGTTTATACACTTTCCTGGACTTGCAACAAAAAACCGGACAAAAGGTTAGGCAGCTAAATATTTGATGTTTAATAGTTGTTCTATTTGTATGGGAGTACGGTAGTCCAGGTTTGAGTGGAGTCTTTCCCTGTTATAGAAGACTTCCATGTATCCGAAGATCGCTCTTGCTACTGTCCTCTGATCTTCAGGTTCTTAAAGAAGCTTTCGACCACGGCATTGTCCCAACTGTTGGTGCTGAGGCTCCTGCTGAGTTCTACGGCCATCAGTTTGAACGATTTGTCAGGCTTTCTTCGCTCTTGTGACATAATCTAAAGTTAACAATTTCTCACTTAACTATATGTCCGGGTTAAGGCAGCAACTCTAGTCATGTAATACCCAAAATTTACTCGATCAAATTTACTCCATCCCCAGCAAACCTGTAGGGTAAGGAATCTCCTATTGTTTTATTGATTTGTTGAAGAAGCTGATTTACTTGCTTACCAAGCCAAATTTATCACTGACAGTATTTATACCTTTGTTAGCAAAAAATACTTCAGTAGAATAAACATAATTCTCTGTACATCTTATACTATAAGTAGTCCAGACCCAATTTATGTTCCTCTATAACACAGGAATATGACCTGCAAAAGAGTTACCATTAACTCTTAACTCCTCTAATTCTATCATTGTAACTTAACCTGTAGCCATTTAAAACTGATATGCAGGAACTACTCCACAGCAAACTATAGCTACGATGTGTAACAGATACCCTTTCTAAACACCTGTAAAGTTCCTAACGCTCTTGTGCTGATAATAGACTTAGAGCTTGTGTGCGCCAAAAGTTTATGCAGAGGGCAAATGACATCCTATAGTTTAGTAACCCTATTCTAAAAAAGATTCTTGTACAGAATCAGAAATATTGAAGGTATAGTCTAAAAGTTTCCTTTATGTTAAGCCCCATCCCTAATAAGAGTAAAATTCAGCAGCTTTTTCACTATTTAGCCATCAGTCACTCTTTAGTGATTTTGTGTCTTTGTATGCAGGCAAATGGCCAGAGCGTTATAAATCCAAAATTCGTAACAAAGCCTGTAAAATACGATTCTGATGACCCTGCCATTTGGGTAAATAAACAAAATCCTTCAGAAAGCCTGGTAATTGGTACAGACAAGGGCTCTGATACAGATGGCGCACTCTATGTGTATGATTTGACTGGTAAGACAAAAACCGTCATCAGAAATTTAAAGCACCCTAATAATGTAGATGTAGCATATGGAATGATTTTACAGGGCAAGAGTAAAGACTTAGTTGTTACAACAGAACGGAAAAGCCGAAAACTCAGAGTATTTTCTGCTCCAGACATGAATCCTATAGATAAAGGAGGAATCGCTTTGTTTGCCGGGGAAACTGGATCAGGAAGTGAACCTATGGGTATCGCTTTGTATGAAAGGGCATCAGATCGTAAAATCTACGCTATAGTCAGCCGAAAATCAGGGCCAACAAATGGCACTTACTTATGGCAGTATTTACTGGAAGACGATGGATCGGGAAATGTTAAAGGTACACTGGTAAGAAGGTTCGGTAACTATAGCGGGACCCAGGAAATAGAATCAGTTGCTATAGATGATGAGCTCGGGTATGTATACTGTTCTGATGAACGAAGAGGAGTTAGAAAATACTACGCTGACCCGGAGAAAGGAAATAAGGAACTTGCGCTTTTTGCGAACAAAGGGTTTGCTCGTGACCAGGAAGGCATTTCTATCTATAAAATAGATGATGGCACAGGCTATATACTTGTTTCAGATCAGGGAGCAGACGAGTTTCATATTTATAGCCGGGAAGGCACGGCCACAAACCCGCACAGCCACAAATTACTAAAAGTTGTAAAGGTAAGAGCAGATGCAAGCGATGGTTCAGAAATGATAAACTATAATTTGTCCCCCCAGTTTCCAAAAGGCTTATTCGTTGCAATGTCTACTGATAAAACATTTCACTTTTATAGATGGGAGGATATTGCAGGAACAAGTTTAAAAATTCGGCCCTCCAATATTAGAAATATAAAGGCACCCGTTTTAGCTGCACCTCTACATAGGGCAACAAGGGTTTCAACAGCTCCAAAATTAACCTGGGTAGCTTCGGAGGGGGCAGGTTCCTATCATGTACAAGTCGCAGCTGCGTCTGATTTTAAAAGTATAATTTATGAGCAGGGCGGTCTTACGAAAACAACCCTCCCGATAAAAGGCTTAACGGAGGGGAAAACATATTTCTGGCGTGTAAGAGCTTTAAATGGAATTAATAACAGTAGTTGGTCTGTAAGCTGGAGCTTTACAACTATAGATAAAACAGCACCAAGGGTCTATAGTATAAACCGTCAGTCCCCGATCTCCGAAATAACCGGAGCAAAAACGGTCAGCTTCAGAGCTACGTTTTCGGAAGTGGTAACTAATGTGGGTGTTACCGATTTTATACCTGTATTCAAGGACAATGTTACCGGAAATATAGTTTCCGTTTCAGCAGTTGGCGCAAGCAGAACCTTATACGATATAACTATCGCTAACATTACGGGTAAAGGAACTATACGCCTGGATTTAAAAAATACAGAAACGGGAATAGCTGATGCAGCAGGCAATAGTATTAGTTCTGGTTTCAGTTCTGGCCAGTTGTATCGTATACAGCCAGTTCCACCAACTATAACTATAAACTCTCCTACAAACAATATATCTTTTACAGCTCCGGCAACTATAACATTAAAAGCTACAGCTTCCGATTCTGATGGCGCAGTAGCTAAAGTGGAATTCTTTAGCGGGGCTATAAAGCTGGGCGAAGATGTGACTTCACCTTATAGTTATACCTGGAATAATGTAGGAGCAGGCAAGTATACTGTATCAACTATAGCCACCGATAATTCAGGACTGAGATCCACTTCAAAGGCCATTTCAATTACTGTTTTAACAAGCATTACCTATCAATTGACTAACCGTATTGCAGGTTCTGCAGGTGATAGTGTGGTTCATGTAAACGAAAATTCCTCTACTTCAATTGCAACTCCCGATAAATCACTTACAGAGCCTGAGGAACAAGATCTGGAATTATATTCTTATCCCAATCCTTTTGTAGAAAAAGTTAAAATCAGCTTTACTTCCGCAGAATCACAGCCGTTGAGTCTGTTTATATATGATATGAAAGGCAGATTGGTTACTACCCTATTCCAAGGCCAGGTGGATGAAAAAACAAGTTATACTTTTGAATGGGCTCCTAACCTGGAACATGCATCAGGAATATATATACTTAAACTGCAGGCTAGCAACTATAGTCAAAACAGGAAAATTGTGCTTAATAAGTAGACCTCAATAACTTTTGCAGCAAAAATAACATGGTAATTTAAATCCTGCTGTACCAAATAGGGTAGATTTTCACAAGCCTTCAAGCATATGGCTGACTACACACCTTGATCAGGTTTTTAAAAAGAAATTACATTTTAGGGAGCTGTTTGGTGCAGGTGGCCTTGGCTGGCAGGGTGTTTACTATCATTTTCCCAAATGGGCAGCAGACGGCAGCCTCAGGCGGGTATGGGTGGAGCTGTTGCGGGAAAAGCGCTTGCTGCTCTGCCTGTTTTCCGTACAGCTTGACGGCAGCCAGAGGGTGTGCAGAAACGGTGGGGAGTGCATTGGCTACCAAGCCAGGAAAGCCGCCAAAACCTGCAACAGCCTGTTTCTCTCGAACGATAGGGGCACGTTGCCGGCCTGTTCCTGGCTCGACAGCTTTAAGGCACAACTGATCAGGTTCGAGACAAAAGCCAGCAACTGGATGGCTCTCCATTTCCTGACTTTGACAGGGCTGTTTATCAGAAAAATAAAAAATCAGAGAAACCCTAAACGGGTTCCTGGATAAACTACTTGAAGCTAAGATAGATGCGCCGGTTGTGAAAACAACACCAAAAACACAACCTAGGTCTGCTACTAAAGCTACCTCTGGTGGTTCTATAGAGAATGAACTGAAAAAGTTAAAATCACTACTTGATGAAGGAGCCATCACGCAGCAGGAATATGAAATAGCCAAAAAGAAGGTTTTAAATCAGTAGCTCTGAGTCACGGACCCTACTTTATGATACCTTAATTTGGCAGGGTGGCTAAGTCCTTCTGAAAACAGTTAAATAATTCAATCTTCTGGTTTACTTAGAAAGAAAAGGCGATCTGACAATCGCCTTTTCTTTTTCTCTCCCAAAACTGATACCTATGACTCTCTGATTAACCTTTAGCACCCTTTTTACCCGAAAAAATATCTTACAGGCTATCAGCGGAAGAATCCCCCACACGCAAAAAAAGAATTAGATCCAGTATAGAGGAAGCAAGATCTGTTTATATGCACAACATACCGGTAAACAGATAATTCATATATTAGCATACATCTGTGCTAACAATGCTTAAATTGCACTTAAAACTATAAGGTGTTTTGCAGCACTAAAGGCTATTAAGAAACTCATGGACCTGACTGAACCTAAAATCCCGGAAGCGCCAGCCCAAACCGGGCACCCGAAACAATTATACATGCTGTTCTTCGCCGAAATGTGGGAGCGTTTCTCATTTTATGGCATGAAAGCACTGTTGCTTGCCTACATGGTAACGGAGCTAAAGTTTGATGAGCCGAAAGGCTATGCTATCCTGGGTTCATATGCAGCGCTTGTGTATACCATGCCCCTGTTCGGGGGTGTTATGGCCGATAAATACCTGGGCTACCGCAAGGCAGTACTATATGGAGGTATCTTGATGAGTATTGGTCACCTGGTATTGGCTGTACCTGAGGACTGGAGCTTTTTTATCGGGATGGCTTTCATTATTTGTGGTAACGGCTTCTTTAAACCAAACATCTCCAGTCTGGTCGGTACTTTATATGCTGACAACGATCCACGCAAAGACAGCGGATTTTCTATTTTCTACATGGGCATCAATATTGGGGCAGCACTCGGCGGATTACTTTGCGGGTATGTGGGGCAGCAAATCAACTGGCATTATGGCTTCGGCCTGGCCGGTATCTTCATGATCCTGGGGCTAGTAGTGTTTGTTATAGGCAGAAAATCGTTAAAAGAAAAAGGGCTTCCCCCTGACCCAGCTAAATTGAGCAAACCTATAGTTGCAGGCATCACAACCGAGGTTTTTATTTACGCGGGCTCTCTGCTAGTCATTCCGGTTATTGTAGCGCTGTTCCACCGCTATGAGCTTATGGACTTTATTATGTTTGGTCTGGGGGCTATTTCATTGGCTTACATCTTATACATTGCCTTCCAACTGGACCGTATTTCACGCAATAAACTGTTTGCTGCGCTGGTGCTTATTATTTTCTCAACGCTGTTCTGGGCTTTTTATGAGCAGAATGCCGGCTCGCTTAACCTGTTTGCCATGCGTAACGTGGACATGCACGTAGCGGGCATGGAACTGCCTGCACTGGCTGTAAATAACTTTTTGCCACCTGCCTGGGTTATAGTGCTCAGCTTCTTTTTTGCCTGGCTGTGGCCGGCTCTCAACCGCAGAGGCCTGGAGCCGTCAACTCCCTTAAAATTCGGATTATCCTTTGTACTGCTCGGGATGGGTTTCTGTACTTTTTATGCCGCAACTGTCTGGGGTGCCGAATCGGGATTAATCTCTTTACCTGCCTTTATCTTTGGGTACTTCTTTATCATCTGCGGAGAGCTTTGTATCTCACCAATTGGTCTGTCTATGGTAACAAAGCTGGCCCCGACCAAAATAGTGGCCATGATGATGGGTATCTGGTTTTTTGCCAGTGCCATTGGGGAGTTTCTGGCTGGTAAGATCGGCGCCCTGATGAGTGTTCCGGTAAACGTAGTTGACAACCCGGTACTCTCGTTGCCTTATTATGCAGATATAATCAGTAAAATAGGAATTTATGCCATTGGTTTTGGCATACTGCTCATGCTGTTAGGACCACTAATCCGGAAATGGATGGTGGATGTCCGCTAGGTTATCCTTTTCGGACAGGCAGCGTTTGTTTTCTAAGGTATCAGGTGGCAAACGCTCATTCAATTGTATGGTACCAGAGCGAGAAACAAATCCATACTATAACAGGTCAATAATTCTATTCTTTGGCCTATCTTCAAAAAGCCAATCCACTTCATATGGATTGGCTTTTTTGTTCAATAAATCGCCCTTACAACTATAGGCTTTACATGCCGGTGAGGAGTTATCTGTAGCTTTGTAACTAATAAACAACTATCAGAAATATACTTCCACCCCGATCTTTACTTCCAAGTCAAGCGTCTCGTCAGGTAATGTGACATTTTAATATGATTGGTCCTTTCACAGCTTACCGGCACTTTTGGTATTCTCTAAAGTTCATCTTTTAAAGGCAATCTTACAGCTACTTTAAATTTCCATTTTAAAGTACACTCAGCCTGAAAACCTGATCGAAAATAACGTCACCTCCTTCTCCTGATCACTCTCCAGCGAGAATGTGAAGCCATGATTTATCAATATCTCCCTAATCATAGTTAAGCCAATCCCCTGCCCGTATTCTTTGGTGCTGAAAAAGGGCGTAAACAGCGATGCCCTTACACTTTCAGGTATGCCAGAGCCGGTGTCGGTTATAGTTAGCTGTGCGGGGTTCACCTGTGTGGCTATAGTTACCTCGCCGGTGTCGCCTATTGCTTCCATGGCGTTTTTGAGCACGTTTAGCAGTACCTGCTCCATTTGCTGCTGATCCAGGAGTACAACCAGTGGCTGCGGGGCCAGCTGAAGTGTACAGGCTATAGTTCGGCGCTGAAATTCAGGTTGCATAAGCAAAGCCAGGTTTCGGAGCAAGGCGTGCAGGTCGGTTGGTGTTTTTTTAGGTTTTGGCAGCCGTACTACGTTAGCGAAGTTGGCCATAAAGCGGCTCAGGTTGGTGTTACGGTCTATGGCTACCTGCAGGGCATTGTCAAAATCGTCGCGGTGGTCGTCGGCAAGTTGCGGGGCATAGTATTGCAGCGAACCCAGTATAGAATTTACCGCCCCTGCCGAGTTATTCACTTCATGCGACATCATCCGGATCACCTTCTCATAAGCCTGCCGCTCGTTCTGCAGTATCGCCTCGGTCAGTTCTTCTATCAGCACAAAGTAATGCTGAAAACCTCGGTCCAGGAAGTGGGCGCGGTGGCAGCGGTACGTGCGGATGCCATTTACCCGAAACGTGATAGAGCTACCCGTCTGTAGTTGTGTCAGCTGCTCGGCCCACACCTTTGGCAGTTGGCTAACGTGCTTGTCCAGCAAACTATCGGCAGGTTGTTGCAGGTATAGTTCGGCGGCCGGGTTTACGTGCTCCACCTGGTTATCAAAACCCAGCAGCAAAATACCAGCCGGCGATGCCTGTATGAGTTTCTCCAGAAAGTAATGCTTCTCGGCCTGCGCCACCCGCTCGTGCCGCAACTGGTCTATCATGCGGTTGTACACGTTTATCAGTTCGTCCAGCTCCTTCTGCCCCACCCCCATAAACTTGGTAGAGAAGTCTTTAGCCTTGATGGACTGAATGCCCGCGCGGATCAGGCTGAGCGGTTTAAAAAATGTACTGTATAGCTGTGTGGTAATAAAGATGGAACCAAATATGACCAACTCCATGCCCAGAAACAGATACACATTCTCTTTCAGGAGCAGGTAGGCCATAACGGCCAGCAACAGATGCATGACCGCAGCAAAAAGTATAAACTTAGTCCTGAGACTCATACGGGATGTTAAACTTATCGAGGCGGCGGTAAAGCGCAGCACGGCTCAGGCCAAGGGCACGGGCCACTTTACTGATGTTGTTGTGATAATGGTCCATCGACTTGCGGATCATGCTGGCTTCCATCTCGTCCAGGGTCATGGCGCCTACGGCAGGCAGTGTTTTATCGCCCGGCTTGGCAGCACTGCGCTGGGTCTGCCCCTGGAAATCCTCTGTCTCCAGCACATCATCATCTGATACAAGTACGGTGCGCTCTACCAGATTCTTCAGCTCGCGAATGTTGCCCGGCAGCGGCTGTTCTCTTAACCACTGCAAAGCACCTTTACTTATTGTTAGCCCGGGGCGGTTGTACACTTTTTTCAGGTAGTTCAGGAAGTATTGCACCAGCAACGGAATATCCTCGGCCCGCTCGCGCAAAGAAGGCAGCTTTACAGTAATCAGGTTGATGCGGTAAAAGAGGTCTTCGCGGAATTTGCCTTCAGCCACCATTTCTTCGAGGTTGCGGTTGGTGGCGCACACTACGCGTATATCCAGTTTCCGGGAACGGCTGTCGCCGAGCACTTCATACGTTCTGTCCTGCAGCACGCGCAGCAGCTTTACCTGGCTGTTCATGTCCAGTTCTCCTATCTCATCCAGGAAAACAGTGCCCTTGTTAGCCATCTCGAAACGGCCCACTCTGTCGCCTTTGGCATCGGTAAAAGCACCGCGCTTGTGGCCAAACATCTCACTCTCGAACAAACTGGCTGAGATACCACCTAAATTTACTTTGATAAACGGCTGGTTGCGGCGGGCGCTGTTCTGATGTAAGGCTTCAGCAATCAGTTCCTTACCGGTGCCGCTCTCTCCTTCTATCAGCACCGATGCATCTGTAGCCGCAATCTGGCCTATCTTTTTCAGTACTCGCAGCAGGTCCGGGTCCTGTCCGACTATGCTTTTGAAATCATACTGCTGGTCCAGTTTCTTGCGTGTCAGGGCTTCGTCCGAACTATAGTTCTGTTCCGATAAACTTAGCGCAGTACGGATTGATTGCAGGAGGTACTCGTTGCTCCAGGGTTTAGTTATAAAATCGCCAGCGCCCAGGCGCATACCTTCTACTGCCAGACTAATAGAACCCCAGCCTGTAATGAGTATAACCGGGAGCTTGGGGTTATGCTTTTTAAATTGCCCCAGCAGCTCCAGACCATCATGCCCGGTTGTCTCAATAGAGAAATTCATGTCCATGATTACCAACTGAAACGAATGCAGCTCCGCCAGCTGAACCGCTTCCCGTGGATTGGCTGCTTCTTTGGTCTTAAAGCCGTTCTGTTTCAGCATCAGGCCCAGCGAAGCCCGCACTGCTGTATCGTCGTCTATGATCAGGATCATGTATGATGTATTCGGAAGTATAAATATAAGGTATTCTGGTATTAGTTTTAGCAGCTATAGTTGCAGTCTTGCATAGTTTACCCACCCCTAGCCCCTCCAGGTTGGGGAATTTCTGTCTTGGCTATAGTTCTATAGTTACTGTTAGTCATCGCTGGTGCGAGCTTGTAGCTCGTACCGCTGTAATTACTTCTTGTAACATGGCAGCACCAGCAGAAAACTTTTTTACAGCTATAGTTTCATAGTTACTGTTGGTCATCCACCTGCCCCCTTCTAAGAGGAACCTTTTACTTTTATCTTTCTGAAAGGATCTTGTTACCTGTTAGCATAAGCTTAAACTACCTTCTACCAAGATCCTTTCAGAATGACAGTTATTTTGTAAAAGTATCCATCCAGAACAAAAACCCTTCTCCTGTTTTGGGGACAGGGGCCCTTGGTAAAAGGGGAAGGATGGGGTAACTATAGTTTACTCTTCGTGCAGGGCAATGGCCGGGTGAATGGCTGCTGCCTGCCGGCTTGGCTGGAAGGCGCAAACTATAACCAGGAGGTAAATCACAACTATAGAAATAGCCAGCGCATAGTAATAGACCTCCGGCTGCATGCCCATCACATCCAGCAGCACAAACTGTATGGCGAAGAAGCTGCCCAACACCAACCCAAGCGTAGCCAGTACCAGTATCTCGCCTAAAAACTGCCTGTAAATTTGGTTAGCGGTAGCTCCCAGCGCACGGCGTAAGCCAATTTCAGAGTAGCGCTTGTTAATGTTATACCACAGCACCCCAAAAATGCCCAGCGCCACGTTCAGGATCAGGAAAGCACAGATGATGGCAAACACCACCAACGGGGTCAGGTTTTCCTTCAAATAAGACGAACGCATCACTTCCATGGGTTTTACATCCAGCTTCCAGCCGGTAGCTACAGCGCCTGCTTCCTTCAACAGTTTCTCTTCAAAGCCTGATGTAATACCCGGTTTCATGCGCAGGTACAGCGTATTTTCAACCAATCTGCTGGTATCAGCTAAAGAACTTATCCTCATAAAGGTACCAACATCCGAATTAAGCTCACCGCGGGTGCGGTAGGCATCCACCACACCTATTACCGTAAATTCATCATCCCCGCTCTTTAGCTTTTTACCTGCTACCGGCTCATTCCCGAAGAAAAACTCCTTAACATTCTGCGTTACCACAATTGGTTTCTTGTTCGAGAATTCATCTCCGGCCTGGAACCATCGTCCTTCCACCAGGTTCAGGTTCATCGTTTTCTTAAAATCGCCGGCTTGTATGGTTACAGCATTTATGCCACGCTGCAGGTTACCATGTGTCAGACCTGACATGTTTGACCAGCCAGAGTAAGCTGAATTACCGCTGGCCAGGGCCACCTGCTCAATTTCAGGCAGCGTTTGAAGCCTTCGGACAAGCTGTTCAGATACAACTCTTACCTCATCTTTTGGAGTCTGGAAGTGCTGAATATTTACATACCAGATACGCTCAGGCTCAAAACCTAAGGGTTGCTTATAGTTCTTCCAGCTGCTAACCAGCACACTTATAGTTCCGAAGAGTACTAAAAAGGAGAAGAAGATTGCCATGATCATCAGAAAATTGGCCCGTCTTCGGTTCCAGACAAGTTTAAACAGATGCTTTATCATTTTGAGCCTCCTTTCAGTACGGATGCAGGGTGAAGTTTAGACATTTTGAAAGCCGGATAAACCCCGGAAAGTACACCAAAGAACAGGCATATCAGTAAGCTGAAAAACAGCACTGGCAGGTTAAGCCCCAGTTGCGCGTAAGGTATAAAGCCACTGTTGTTGATCAGGTGCAGGGCACCCGCTGCCAGCAGTATTCCTATCGTTCCGCCTAGTATGGTCAGGAAGATGTTCTCGAACAGGAACTGGAGCACCAGCGTGTTAGAGGATGCGCCAAAAGCCTTGCGTACACCTATCTCGGAGGCGCGCTCCATAATTCGGCTGATGTTGATGTTTACCAGGTTAAGTGTAGGAATGAGCATAAAAAAGAACATGCCCCCAAAAACAACGGCGTACAACAAACCAGCATTTACTTCATTTTCTACGGATGCTGTTATCTCCCGTACAAACCCTTCCAGGTGGGTATCTGCAAACACCTTTAACTCTGTAAACTCCTGGCCCGGCATTAAAGGTATTTTAGCCGCTGTACTATAGAACTCCTTCTTTATGTCATCAAGGTCGTCAGCGTCTCTGGCCAGCAGCACAGCACAGAAAGAACCGGTGTAGTTTGCATTGCCAAGATCATCTTTGGTTGTTGTATAAGGAATCCAGACATCTGAATAGGTACTGGGCCGGATGGCCGATACATTCTCTACTACTCCAACTACTTTATAGCTTCTGTTGTCCAGCTCCAGCATTTTACCAACACCCTTCACAGTTCCGAAATTGTTCAGGCTTGTGGCCTCGTTGATAACGGCTACCAGTTGTGCGCCCTCAACTGCGGCATCGCCATAGGCTCCGCCCTCCAGAAAGTTAAAATCCATGATACGCCAGAACTCACTGTCGGTGTAGCGTGTCTTCATCTCCAGCTTGCGGCCACTTGTAAAGTTTATCGAGGTATAGTTGCTATTGGAGTATATGCTGATTTTTTCCGGAGATTTGAGCGGCTTTATAAACCTGTTCAGGAAGTAGTAACTGGGGGCGCTGTTCATCTGAGTGCCATCTCCTGTCATTTGCAGTCTTGTTACATACAGCATCCGGTCCATGTTTTTTTCAGGCGCATGTGCTCCAAACATATAGTTTACCAAAGCAGTCACCACCATCAGCACCATTAAGGTAATACTGATGCCGAAGAGGCTGATGAAGGTAAAAAACTTGCGCCGCAAGAGTACCTTCCAGGCTGTTTTAAAGTAATTCTTCAGCATGGCTTAAACAGTTTGTAAATGGCTGTAAACTTTAGAATCTGATACCTGCTGCCCATCGAAGAAACGCACCAGACGCTCTGTTTTCATCGCCATGTTCTCGTCGTGCGTTACCATCACAATCGTGGCGCCGTCCTGACGGTTGAGCTCCAGCAAAATACTCATCACTTCTTCGCCCATCACCGAGTCCAGGTTTCCGGTAGGCTCATCGGCCAGTATAATAGCAGGGTTGCCGATAAGAGCGCGGGCAATGGCCACACGCTGCCGCTGCCCACCCGATAGCTGGTTCGGGAAATGCCTGGTGCGGGCGCTCAACCCAACTTTATCCAGGGCTGCTTTGGCAAGTTTGGTACGCTCTGAGCCCGACACGCCGCTTCGGTATAGCAGTGGCAGTTCCACGTTATCGAGCACGCTCAGGTCGTTTACCAGGTGGTAACTCTGGAAAACAAACCCGATCTTCTCGTTGCGGATGTGCGCCAGTTCCTTGTCTTTGTAGGTTTTGATGGGCTGCCCATCTATCGTCACCACACCGGACGTAGGCACATCCAGCAGGCCCATGATGTTAAGCAAAGTTGATTTTCCGCAGCCCGACGGCCCCATGATGGAAACAAACTCTCCTTTCGGAATTGCCAGGTTTACGCGCTGCAAAGCCACCGTTTCGATGGTCTTTGTCTGGTAAACTTTTTCGATGTCTGATAGCGTGATCATAGTTCTAATATAGTTATTCGTTGGTAGTTATTCGTTGTTGGTTATTTACCCCTTCCCATCCTTCCCCTTTTATCGAGGGCCCCTACTCCCAAAACAGGAGCGGGAGCTGAGCTATAGTTTATAGTTTCCGCCATAGTTGCATTCAGCAGATTAACACATCCCTACCCCTCTCAAGAGGGGAATTTCTGCCAATTGCTATAGTTTAAGCAATAGTTCTATAGCTGCTGTTGGTCCATCCCTGCCCTATTCAACGGGGGCTTTTTCTATCATGACCTCCCCTGTTTTTTAAGGAAGGACTGGAGCGGGGTCAACCACCAATGCCTGCTGCTTTTCAAAATCAAATAAAGTAAGCTGTCTTAAACTATAGTGCGCGTACCAGAACTGGCTGAGTGCAGCGATATAAGCGCGGCGGGCCTGGTCTTTTTCTTCCAAGGCAATGTTAAGCTCTGTTATGCTGATGCGGCCAACTATAAAGGTGCTTTTGGTGATATTGTAGCGTTCCTGGGCAATGGCATCTGCGGCGGCTGTGGTTTCCAGCCTGCGTTTCAGGGTGATGTACTGGTTAGCCTGCGAGAGCACCGCCTGCTCAAAAGTGGCTTCTTCCTGGGCGACGGTGTGCTGCACAAGTTGGCGGTTCAGGTCGGCTACTTTATAGCTGGAGCGCTGGCGGCCCCAGTCCATGAGCGGCATGTTAAATCCTACTCTGGCCCGCTGCAGGTTTTCCGGCCGGGTATATACATCCGAGAAGTTTTCAGCACTGTTGGATAAACCGAAGGTTGCAAAAACGCTCATGTTCAACCCATTGTCTCCTTTCGCTTTGGCTACCAGGCTTTCAGCTTCCAGCAGGCAGCGTTTAAAGCTCATGGCTTCTTTGCGATTCTTTTTTGCTTCGGCCAGGGCCAGTTCCGCCGAAACTATAGTTGCCGGTAT
The DNA here is from genome assembly GCF_010092985.1 of Pontibacter pudoricolor. GTDB lineage: Bacteria > Bacteroidota > Bacteroidia > Cytophagales > Hymenobacteraceae > Pontibacter > Pontibacter pudoricolor. The sequence continues at coordinate 1,363,643 of NZ_CP048106.1, forward strand.
GCTGTCGGGTATAATCAGTTGCAGGGCGTCATTATCTTTCAGGCCAACAAATGTTTTTAAAGCAAGGGTCGCGTTCTGCTCATCCAGGCTGGCCTGATCCTGGGCAAGGCGGGCATTCAGCACGGCCAACTGCATCTGTAGCAGGTCGTTTTTAGACAGGCGGCCTAGCTTGTATTTCTCTCCGGCAATATGGTAAAGCGTGTCGTTGTTAGCCAGATTTTGTGTTGCGATGCGCTGGTTTACCTGTGCCAGCAGCAAATCGAAATACAGTTGCGTGGCCTGCACAGCTATCGTTTCCTTGTCCTCCACAAACTGGCGCTTCGACTCCTGGTAACGCAACGGCTCTACTTTTTTGGCCCACGCAAACGGGTTGTAAGCAAATAGGGGCTGCTCAAAACCAACTATAGCCGGGTTGCCGTTATAGCGGGTAACTTCACGGTCAAAATCATCGAAGCGCTGCATCAGCGATGTTACAAAAATGCTGCCGCCCGTAGGGCTGATAAGCTGGCGAAGGGTTAAACCAACATCGGAGCTGTTTATAGTTACCGGCTTAAAATCGGTAGTGCCGTCGGGCTGGATAACAGGCGTGTAGCTTCTGCTGAAATCGGGCAAGGTACCATTCAGGCTCAGTTGCGGACGATAATCGGATTTGAAGCTGCGCCACTGCCAGTAACTGCTCTCCTGGTTTACATCGGCTTGCTTTGCTGCTGCCGACTGCTGCTGCGCCAAAGCGATAACTTCCTGCAGGTGCAACAGGCGCACACCAGGCTGAGCTATACTTTGGCCGCAACAGAGCAGCATCACAAACACTAAACAGGCAAAAAGGTACTTCATAGTTTTATTTTACAGGTAAACAGATGGTATAGAGCAACTCCTAACTATTTAAGCTTGATCTTCTCCGCGTGCTGGTACCCCGCCATGTCAGAGATCACGATCACCTCGCCGGGCTGCACGCCATTTTCCAGCTCTACAAAATCCACGTTGCTGATGCCTAAAGTTGCGGGCTTCCGGATCACTTCATTACCCTGCAGCACGAACACCTGATGATTAGAAGTATTGTTAAAATATGGACCGTTCATCACGCGTAGCACGTCGTTTTTAGAAGCCAGCTCCACGTATACATCGGTGCGCAGGTTAGGCCGAAGCAACTGGTGTGCTTTATCCTGCAGGGCCACATAAAACGTAACAATACCATTCGTAACTGTCGGCTCTACCGATGATACCACGCCCTGCATATCGGTATTATTGATGCGAACGACAGCGCTGCCACCCGGCTTTAACTGCCCCGCATAAGTATCCGAAATAGTAGCTTTTACTTTGTAGCTGCTCAGGTCGGCAAGGCGGGCAATTATGTCGCCGGCATTCACGGTGCTACCTGTTTCGTTCTTCACCCAGGTTATCACACCGTTGTGGGTAGCGCGTACTTCGGCCTGTTCCATTTTGCGCTGCAGCTCTTCTATTGACCGGCCCTGCATGTCCAGCGTAAAGCCCAGTTCCTGCTCGTCGGCTTTCAGCAGCTCGCGCTCGGTAGCCATGGCGTGCTCAATTTCCTGTAGTTCCTGCTGTGCTATTTTCAGGTTCAGTTCAGCCTGTTTCACGCTCTCGCGGGTAGTGCCCCCAATCTTTAGCAGGTACTTTTCGTCTTCCAGCTGGGCCTGCAGGCTTTTCACACGCATCTGTTTTATAGTTAACTGCGATGCCAGCTGGTTCAGGGTTTTGCGAAGGTTCAGGCGCAGCTGCACGCTTTTATGCTGGTTTAGTTGCTGCTCGTCTTTCAGCTTTTCGTAAGCCAGTTGGGTATAGGCTCTGTCGAGCAGCAGTATCTGGTCTCCGGGCTTTACCTGTTCGCCCGCCTTTAGGAGCACCTGTTCTATGCGCGCCTGTATGGGGCTGGTAATTACCAGCTCGTGCTCCGGCACCACTACCCCACTCGCCGAAATAGTTGCTACCACCGGGCCGCGCTCCACTACAGCTGTGCGCAGTTTGTCCCGGCTCAGCGTTGGCGTTAGCAGGCTTCTGAAACCAACTATAGCACAGGCCAGCACAACCAGGGCTAAGCCTATTTGCCAGTAGAGACGGCGTTTGTTGGCTTGTTTGGTAGTGGCAGATAATTCGCGGTCCATAGTTTTGATCGTGTACTTTACATGAACTCCGTAGCCAACTTATATGCCAGTTATGTATATTACTGATTTACTAATACTTACAGCTATAAACTATAGCTTTATAAGGATAATGGGTGTTCAGTATTGAACAGGTGTGTCCGGTTTTATAAGGTTACGCCGGGCCTTTGTATTTGTGTGCATGTTTGAGCAGAAACAGGCAGTGTAGCGGATACTCATTCATACCCAGATTTTTCGGAGAAAATTACTTGCCAACTATAGAAATGAATATAATGCAACCGGGTTAAAGAACTTGAGTACCTGATAATCAGCGCCTAATACTTTATAGCTTTCATCCGCTTCCATCTTCTGTTTATCTGCAAAAAAGGTCAGCTGGTATAAATTAATCCCCCATTAATAAAGGTAGCTTACGCAAGAATAAAATAATCCGTACTTTTGCGCCCGATTTCGGGAACAGGCAACTATTTCCGGGTAAAACGACCCAGAACCTACACTATAAAACCATGAAAAAAGTAATGAAAACTCTACCGGTGCCCCGCCATCTGCTGCAACTATAGGCATCGCTCTTGCCCCATCGCTCCGGCTATTTTTTATAAAACTTTACAGAAATTATATAAAAGCTACCTCAACAGGTTAGCCTAATTTTGCATTATGTTCCGGGAACACATGGGCACGCATATATCCTACATTCTACAATAAAACTATGATGAAGTACATGATGACAGTGCTGCTACTGCTTTGCGTTTTAGCAAACAGTGCCGCACAAAACAAAGTAACCCTGAGCGGTTACGTGAAAGACAAAGCCACCGGCGAAGGACTAATCGGTTCTTCGGTAAGTGTGCAGGAACTGCCGGGCACCGGCGTAACTACAAACGAGTATGGTTTTTACTCGCTCACACTGCCCAAAGGCAACTATACCATCCACTACAACTACCTGGGCTATGTTACAAGCACCAGGCAAGTTAAGTTAACAGGCAGCCAGAAACTGGACATGCAGCTGGAGCAGAACACGACCACACTACAGGAAGTAGTGGTGACCTCGCGCAAGGAAGATACCAATGTAAAAAGCATGGAAATGAGCACCCTGAAAATGCAGGTAACAGATATAAAAAACATGCCTGCCCTGCTGGGTGAAGTGGATGTGATAAAAGCGATACAGCTGATGCCGGGCGTACAGAATGCAGGCGAGGGCACCTCGGGCTTTTATGTGCGCGGCGGCGGTGCAGACCAGAACCTAATCCTGCTGGACGAAGCGCCGGTTTACAATGCATCGCACCTGATGGGTTTTTTCTCGGTGTTTAATGCCGATGCCATTAAAGATGTGCAACTCTATAAAGGTGGCATTCCGGCACAACATGGCGGGCGTTTATCCTCCCTGCTCGATATCCGGATGAAGGAAGGCAACAACCAGAAAATGGAAGTGTCCGGTGGTATTGGAACTATAGCCAGCCGCCTGACCGTGGAAGCACCTGTCGTGAAAGACAAAAGCTCGTTTATCCTGTCGGGTCGCCGTACCTATGCCGATATGTTTTTTGGCCTGAGCAGCGAAGAAGACATAAAAGGCAACGACCTGTATTTTTACGACCTCAACGCCAAAGTAAACTATACGCTTAATGAGAAAAACCGCCTGTTTGTATCGGGCTATTTTGGGCGCGATGTGGCAGGCACAAAAGAGTTTATGATGAACTGGGGAAATGCCACGGCCACCGTGCGCTGGAACCACCTCTTCTCCGACCGCCTGTTCTCCAACACCACGTTCATCTTTTCTGATTTTGATTATGCTTTAGGTTCCAAAGAAGAGGAGTCGGAGTTTACCTGGAAATCGCACATCAAGGATTACGGCATCAAGAACGACTATACCTATTTCCTGAACCCGAAAAACCAGCTGCGCTTTGGCCTGCACGTTACGTACCACAACTTTATGCCGGCAGAAGTAAAGCCAGGCGAAAAATCCTATGTGAACGAGCTGAAACTGAACTCCACCAGCGCTCTGGAAACAGCACTTTACCTGAGCAACGAGCACCAGCTTACCGATCACCTAACGATAGACTATGGATTGCGCTTCTCCAGCTTCACGAACATGGGCCCGGGCAAAGTATACTTGTATGATGAGGAATTTGAAACTCCGGTTGACACCATAAACTATAGCCGCTTCGAGAAAATAAAAAGCTACCACGGGCTGGAGCCACGCATTGCCGCCAAATACGAACTGACCGATGCAAGCTCTCTGAAAGCATCTTACAACCGCACATTACAGTACCTGCACCAGGTTTCCAATTCTACCTCGGCTATGCCTTTTGATGTCTGGATACCGAGCAGCACCTATGTAAAACCACAGCTTGCAGACCAGGTAGCCCTTGGTTATTTCCGCAACATACACGATAACATGTTTGAAGGATCGGTGGAAGTGTATTATAAGTGGATGGACAACCACATAGATTACAAGGATTATGCTGAGATACTCCTAAACGAACGCCTGGAAACCGAACTGCTGCGTGGCACTGGCGAAGCTTACGGCGCTGAATTTTACCTGCGCAAACAGAAAGGACTTCTCACCGGCTGGATAAGCTACACCCTTTCTAAAACCGAACGCACCGTGGCGGGCATTAACGACGGCAACCCCTACGCCCCGCGCCACGACCGCAGGCATTCCGGCAACCTGGTACTTAACTATAATTTCAGCCCAACTATAAATTTAGGAGCCAACTGGACCTACAGCACCGGCGGCGCCATTACCATGCCGGTGGGCCGCTACGAGTACAACGGAAAAACCTACCCGGTTTATTCGGAGCGCAACGGGTATCGCCTGCCCGATTACCACCGCCTGGACCTGTCGGCTACGTATGCAAAGCCGCGCAACGAGTTCAAGAAGTACAGCGGCTCCTGGACCCTGAGCGTTTACAACGCCTACGCCCGCAAAAATGCTTTCTCCATTTACTTCCGCGAGAGCAAAGAAGACAAGACTAAAACCGAAGCTGTGAAAACCTACTTGTTCGGTCTGCTGCCCTCGCTAACTTACAACTTCAATTTTTAAACTATAAGCACATTGCTACTATGAAAAAGATATTTGTATACCTGCTGGCAACTATAGCATTTGCCTTTACCAGCTGCGAAGAAGTGATAGACTACGAACTCCGAAATGCCGACACCAAACTGGTAGTGGAAGGCCTGGTTACCAACCAAGCCGGGCCTTATACGGTGCGCTTATCCAACACCAGAGGCTACCTGGAAGAAGGCCGTACACCCGGCGTGAACGGAGCTATAGTTACTATCTCGGATAACCACGGAAATACCGAGACACTTGAAGCAACAGGCGATGGCTTGTACCAGACCAAAACCCTGCAGGGCACGCCCGGCTATACCTATTACCTGCAGGTGGTTGTAGATGGCAAAACCTACACAGCCCGGAGCTACATGCCCACTGTATCAACTATAGATTCGCTGACGTTCGAATACCACAAAAAAACGCACATGGAAGACGAAGGCTATTACCCGATCATCCACTTTGCGGACCCGGCCGGAAAAGGCAACAACTATAGATGGAATGTGTACGTGAACGGCGTGCTGGACCCGGACGAGCTGGCGGTGTTGAACGATGAACTATACGACGGCAGCTATGGCCATGCCAACATGGGCTTTATCATTCAGAAAGGCGATCATTTGCGGGTAGAACTTTTGAGTATCGACAAACCGGCTTACAATTTCTGGTATGCCCTCGTAAACCAGCAGAACTCCACCGGTGGTCCTTTTGAGAGCACGCCGGCCAATGCTCCTACCAACATTTCAGGTGGAGCTATCGGGTATTTCGGAGCTTCGGCTGTGTCTGTGATGGAAGCGGTGGTGAAATAACTAGTAATGAAGAATGATTAATGAATAATATGAAGATCTTATTAAAATTGGAGGATCTGGCAAAGCTTGTACTTGCTTATGCGGGCACCTTATACCTTGGCTTTGAGTGGTGGCTGTTCTTTGCGCTGCTGCTGGCTCCGGATTTAGGTATGCTGGGCTATTTATTAGGCAGCAAAGCTGGTGCCTGGCTCTATAACCTGTTCCATCATCAGGGCATTGCTATAGTTGTAGGGGTAACCGGATTATACCTGGGCAATGCTTACCTGCAGTTTACCGGTCTGCTGCTTTTCGGACACAGCGCCATGGACCGCGCGCTGGGGTATGGCCTCAAGTATAACGACCACTTTAAGCATACACATTTAGGGTGGATTGGTCTTGAAAAGCAGCAGGAACTTAAGAAGGTTTAGCCTACCCAACAGATTAGCTTTAAATTTCCTTTAAACGGCCAGAAGCTAGAATAACGGCAGCCCGCTGATAAATAGATCACATCAAGTAAAACAAAACAGCTGTTTCACGCCAATGGAGTGGCTGTTTTGTTTATCAATTTTATATTTTGGTTAATTACTCAACTTTTAACAGACTATAAAATGCGTTGCTGATAAACTGCTGCCAGGTCTACTTAGCTGCTCTGAATTCTTAAATGACCAGCCTGACGCCTCCCAGTTCCTCTAAGCCATATGGGAAATGATCGCCGGGAGAGCCAATGAACATAAAATTTTTAGGGATCCCCCATTTTTCTGAAAGCTCCTGGATCAGTTCGGGTCCAAATTTAGTCCCTCTAAGGACAATAAAATCAACCTCTAACTCCGGGTAAGCCAAATCCAGCACTTCAACTTGATGCATTAACTTTTTGGGTGGCTCCTCGCCTTCCTGTAATACATTCACAATTTTAATGCGGTTGGTATGTTCGTTCTCTACAATATAGCGCATCACCTTATTTATGTTTGCTATATTATCACCCTTCGTAAAAAAAACAAACTGCTGTGACCTGATCGTCTGGATGAGACGCTTTATAGTATAGGATTTAAAAGGTATTAATTTCTTCAACGGGCGTTCCAGCTGCCTGACTATAAAGGTAAAAAAGATAAGCAGCTCAATACGATACAGCATAATGAACACAATAGAAACGGTTGGCACAAAATACTTCAGAAAGACCCAAACATAGGCCGGGTTAAGGATGGCATTACCCACTAAAGCCGCCAACACAGCAGTAATCGCTAAAAAAAGGACCAGGCCGGAAGCACGTACCGGACGGGGTAAACGATTACGGCGGAACTTGAGCAGAATATTACCGATTCCGAAAAACACCATCACAGACAGAAAAGAAATGGTATAGACCCCTGCCAACGCTCCAATGTCACCAGCGGTAATCATCAGTATTGATACACACAACAGGAAAAAACTAATCATGATCAGGTAAGCAGAGCCTTTTTTGTTTGTTTTCAGCAAAAACTGCGGCAAGCACCGATCCAGCGTCATGCGTTGTACCAGCCCTGTTACACCAACATAAGACGTGAGCACTGCCCCGCTGAGCACCAGCGCCGCGTTAACAGATATAATTATAGCAAGCCAGTTTCCGCCAGCCACTTCTCCCATATAGGCCAGCAACGCAGTCTGGTTTTCTTTTACCGCTGCCAATGGAATAATAGCGATGGCCAGAAAAGCAGTAAGTGGGTTAAAGATGGTTACGGCTAACCACATATTGCGCAAAGTCTTCGGAAAAACACCTTCGGCCTGCTCTTCTACAAAGTTAGCCGAGCTCTCAAAACCGGATATACCCAGCATAGCCGCTGCAAATCCAAAGAAAAGTGCCCTCGGAATGCTCCCTTCCAGGGGTTGGTTATAGTTCAGGGTAAGCGTGTCAAATCCATGACTGAATAAAAACAAAAAACCTGTCACCAAAAGCAGGGTGAGGGTAGAAAGGTGGGTGATGAAAATAATTACCGCCACGATGGATGACTCACCGATTCCCATGATGGTTAAACCCATAAATACCGCCAGTAAGCCAATTGTTGCATATATTATTGGTAACCCCTGCCAAAGATGATGCACATAATGCATTGCTTCGCTGGCTGAAATAACGGCAGTAGCCATATAGGAAAGCAATGTAAGGCAGGCTGCCAGAGATGCGGTGCTTTTGCTGGTTGTGTTAAGCAGTGCGTTATAAGCGCCACCATTTAGCGGCAGGGCGCCCACTACTTCGCCATAAATGCTTCGGAATAAGTACAGCACACCTCCAACCATCAGTAGCGCTACCCAGGCATATTGCCCTGAGTAAATGATTGCAAGGGCAGAAACATATAAACAGGAAGAAGTGATATCATTTCCGCAAATGGCTGTAGCGGCAAGCTCTTTGAGTTTTGGATGGTGTACGGGAGTAGCGGTAGTGGTAACATCCTTATTCATAAACCTTTGGTAGAAATGATAGGCTGTATACGCATCTGGTACGGGTAGTTGTTTTAAGCCCTACCTTACCTTATTCACATGTTTCATAATCTATATTTAAATTTATTCACAATTTTAAACAATTTTGTGCAATGCTTGTAGTACGGGAAATAACCGAAAACACTTAAACTATGAGAGCCATACTCCTGCTCGTTATTCTACTACCATCGTTCGCTTTAGCACAAACAGGTTTAATTACCGGTACAATCCGGGACAGGAATACACAGGAACCATTGATCGGGGTATCGGTGCAGGTAATTGGAACTCAACTGGGCACTGTTACCAACGAGAAAGGAGCCTTCCGGATTGAAAGTATTCCGGTAGGCAGTTATACAGTTCAAAGTTCTTACTTAGGCTACCAGCCGCTCTCAAGATTTAATGTTAACGTAACGGTTGGTAATGTACAGATCCTGAACTTTGAAATGGTGCCAGCTACCAGCCAGCTACAGCAGGTTGAGGTAGTAGCCAACCGAAGGCAAAGTGCAGCCGTGGCTGATTTTATCACACCATTGTCAGTTCAGAGTCTGACAACAGAAGAAATCCGCAGCAACCCTGGCGGCAATTTCGATATTTCGAAAGTAGTGCAGGTATTACCGGGTGTTGCCACCAATGGTACAGGGGCGGTAGCCGTAACGACCTGATCATTCGTGGTGGGGCACCAAACGAAAACGTATATTACCTCGATGGCATTGAAATCCCCCTGATCAATCACTTTACTACGCAAGGGAGTGCCGGCGGAGCCACCGGTATACTGAATGTATCTTTCATTGAGGACCTGAAGGTAAGCTCGTCAGCTTTTGATGCACGTTACGACAATGCGCTTGCCTCGGTATTTGAGTTCAGGCAGCGTTATGGTAACCCCGAACGTTTCTCTGGTAACGTACGATTGAGCGGATCAGAATTTGCTACTACTTTAGAAGGACCTATAAGTTCGAAAACAACATACCTGGTATCTGCACGCAGGTCTTACCTTCAGTTCCTTTTTAAGTTGCTCGACCTACCTATCCGTCCAAGCTACTGGGATTTCCAGTACAAAGTAGACCATAAATTGAATGATAAAACTTCTATCTCCTTAATAGGCGTTGGAGCAATTGATGACTTCTCGTTTGGAGTACCGCGCGAAAGTACCCCGGAAAATGAATACATCCTGCGTTCAGTGCCATATATTAACCAATGGAATTATACAACGGGCGTGGCTGTAAAACGGCTGATAAACGATGGCTTCGTGAACCTGGCACTTAGTCGTAATGCTTTTGATAATGGCCTGACAAAATATGAGGCAGCTGAAGAAGGAGAAAACCGGGCCCTAACCCTGAATTCAAGTTCACGCGAGACCGAAAACAGGCTGCGGCTGGATGTAAATAAATATAAAAACGGATGGAGATATGCCTACGGGGTTTCGGGGCAGTATGTGCAGTTCACCAATGATATTTACAGTGTGATCCGGAAAGAGCTGCGTGATGAACAGAACAACGTAGTACAACCAGGCATCATTCTGGATTACGACACCAGGCTGGATTTTTTCAGGTATGGCGCATTCGGGCAGGTATCAAGGTCCGTACTAAATGAAAAACTGGGGCTGTCGCTCGGTGTCCGCACTGATCTGAATTCCTTTACTGATGAAGGAAATAATCCGCTGAAAACCCTGTCCCCCCGCCTGGCAATTTCTTACTTAATCCATGATAAATGGACGATAAACGGATCATCGGGCTTGTATTATAAACTTCCTGCGTATACAGTGCTTGGGTACCAGGAAAAAGGCATTTACCTGAACAAGCAGGCCGATTATACCAGATCACTTCACTATGTACTGGGCACCGAATTCTTACCACGTCAGGACCTGCGCTTTACGCTTGAGGGTTTCTACAAAGACTATAGCAACTACCCCATATCAATTCGGGATGGTATTTCGCTGGCAAACCAGGGCGGCGACTTTGGCGCTATTGGCAACGAAGCTGTTAGTACAACCGGAAAAGGCCGAGCTTATGGCGCTGAGATATACCTGCAGAAAAAGCTGACAGGCACTGTGTTCTCAGTAGTATCATATACATATGTTGTGAGTGAATTTGCCGTGCTGGACGGCCGTTATGTTTCCAGCGCATGGGATTACCGGCACCTGGTGTCAGGTTTATTAGGCAAGAAACTGCCTCGTAACTGGGAGTTTGGGGCCAAGTACAGGTATGCTGGCGGCGCGCCTTCCACGCCGTTCGATCTGGAGGCATCCCGCCGGAATTATGCTTCGCTGGGTGTGGGTATTCTGGACTACTCCAGGCTAAATACTGAGCGTCTCCAATCTTTCAGCCAACTGGACGTGCGCATTGATAAAAAGTGGAATTTAAACCGTATCACTCTTGACCTGTTTCTGGACATTGCCAATGTACTTGTAAGTAATACGCCTGGCTTTGACCGATATACTTTCCAGCGCAACGAAGAAAACACTGGTTTTGCCACGACAGATGGTAATGAACTTCGCCCGGACGGAAGCAATGCCATACCGGTAGTACTTAAAAATAACGACGGTAACTTAGTACCTACACTTGGTTTTATAGTTGAGTTTTAATTGTTCTCTTTGAGGAACAACCCACATGAAAAATAAAACGATCCCTGTTTCAGGGCAACTATGAACCTGGCTTAAACTAACGCACAACTATAACTTATACTTCTGCCTCATACATTCTATAAGCACTTTTTTCTTCGCAACGTCAAGTTTATGTGCAGCAAAGTATTTCCAGATGCCGTCGATGTGGATCAGCAAAAGTTCGGCCTCCAGTTCAGGGTTGCTATAGTTCAGTTCCCGGAAACATTCTGTCAGCCTGAGCTGGCATGGCCGCATAAAGTTTTCGTGATAACGCGAAGAGAGCGGGTTTAGCGCTATGATCTTGTATTGCATTTCCCAGAAGTCAGGATTTGAGCGCGTCAGCAGGATCGGTAGCTCGATCATGTTACTGATATACTCTCTTGCTGTCAGTCCTTTCAGGTATACGTTCGTTTCTAAAGCTGACGCCTGATAGGCTTTTTTAAGGATAGCCTCCAGTAACCGGTCTTTTGAACCATAGTGTTTAAAAATCAGTGCTTCTGAAGTGTGCGCTTCCGCGGCAATTGACCTGGTGGATGTTGCCCGGACACCATGCTCCGTAAACAGCTTTAAAGCAGCGTCCAGTATAGCTTCTTTCTTACTCATCTGTCACAGCCAGAACCTGAAAAAGGCAGCTAAATCCTTTCCAGAATAACCGCATACCCCTGCCCTACTCCGACACACATAGTTGCCAGCGCATAGCGTTTCTGCTGTCTTTTCAGGGAAAGTGCTGCACTTAATACAATGCGTGTGCCCGACATACCCAGCGGATGCCCCAATGCTATGGCGCCTCCATTTACATTCACGCGTTCGTCATCATCTGCCAACCCTAAAGCTCTGGTGCAGGCAAGGCTTTGGGCCGCAAAAGCTTCGTTCAGCTCAATGATGTCTATGTCCTCTAATCCTAAGCCCGCTTTTTCCAATGCTTTTTCAGTGGCCGGAACAGGGCCGATTCCCATGATGCGGGGCTCTACGCCTACTACCGCCGAGCTAACAATACGGGCCAAGGGTATCAGGTTATATTTTTGCAACGCTTCTTCAGATACCACATAAGTAGCCGCAGCACCGTCGTTCAAGCCCGAAGCATTGCCGGCTGTAACAGTGCCGTCTGTTTTAAAAGCAGGCTTTAGTTTAGCCAGCGTTTCTATAGTTGTGTTTGGCCTGATAAATTCGTCTTTTGAAACTATAACCGAATCGCCTTTTCGTTGTTGTATAGTTACCGGCATGATCTCTTCTGCCAGCGTACCGTTTTCCTGGGCTTTTGCCGCTTTCATCTGAGAGTAATAAGAGAACTTGTCCTGGTCTTCCCGTGAGATGTTATACATTTCAGCCAGGTTCTCCGCAGTAATGCCCATCGGGTCAACACCGTACACTTCCTTCATTTTAGGGTTCACAAAGCGCCAGCCAAAACTGGAATCATACATCTGGGAGTCAGTGCCAAAGGCTTTGCTTGGTTTAGATATCACTAACGGGCCACGCGTCATGTGCTCTACGCCTCCGGCAATAAATACGTCCCCATCGCCAGCTTTAATAGCCCGGGCAGCATTTATAATTGCCGACATCCCAGAGGAACATAAGCGGTTAACAGTTTCGCCGGGGACAGTTACAGGTAAGCCTGCAAGCAAGCTCGCCATACGTGCTACGTTGCGGTTGTCTTCGCCAGCCTGGTTATGGCAGCCGAGAATAACATCATCCACCGCCTCTTTTGGTATGTCCGGGTTCCGGCTGATCAATTCTTTAATGACCATGGCTGCCAGGTCATCGGTACGGACCGGCGAAAGTGAACCACCTAAATTACCGACAGGGGTTCTGATTCCATCTATGATATAGGCTTCTTTGCTCATAACAGTAACTTTGAAAATGTTGTAATCAGTTTGTTTTCTTTTTGATAGTTTCAGACAGAAAGGCAGTGACAGTGGAAACGGCAAGCCCGATGAGGCAACCCAGCGTTACCGACACAAACCGCTCTACTGCTGACCAGTAGGTCATTGATTCCTGTTCATGGATCACCACAATGATAAGCGCAACTACAGCTGTGCGGGCCACATTCATTAATTTAAAGAAGTGGCAGATGACAATGGCAAGCGTAATACCAAGCACCATCATAACCACCTGGTGTACCGGCAGGATAAAGCAGAACAGCCCTACAATTGACCCGATCAGGTTAGATTTTACCCGCTCGTTGGTTAGCCTGGGAGAGTCTTTTACTTCCGGAGACAGCACAAGTATGATCGAAAGCATGGTCCAGTAAAGCTCAAACTGCTGAAAAGCAAGATACAGCGCATACCCGATCAGGAACCCGACGGAACACCGGATGATGTACAGGATCATGTCCGCATCTATGCTAAACTGCCTTACTGCCATAGTTTCGGTTAAACTTTACACTATAAAAGGTCGGTGGCACGTTGAATAAAATGCTCACAAAGGCCCTTCTTTTACCCGAACCGGAACATTATTTTTACTCCACCAGAGCCTCTTTAAATTTCGCCGCAGTTTTGTTCCTTACCTCTTCCAGTGTTGCTCCGGGCATTAGCTCCGTAAGGGTCAGCTGTCCATCTATAAACCTGAAAACGGCCAGGTCTGTAATGATCATGTCTACCGCTTTTAGTGCTGTTAATGGCAATGCGCAGGTCGGAACGATCTTCGGCGAACCATCTTTGTTTGTATGGGTCATGGTGATGATGAGCGTTTTGGCGCCCGAAGCCAGGTCCATAGCGCCGCCTACGCCGAGCAGCGGCTGACCAGGTACAGCCCAGTTGGCCAGGTTTGCCTTTTCATCCACTTCCAGGCCACCCATTACCGCAATGTCCACATGTTTGCCGCGTATCATAGCAAACGAATCTGCACTGTCGAAATAGCTGGCCCCCGGCAGGGCTGTAACCGGAATTTTACCGGCATTTACCGGGTAAACCATTGCGCCACCGCCATCCGTTGGAACCGGACCAACTCCCAGCATGCCATTCTCAGTGTGCATCACGATGCCATCTTCAGGCGTGATCAGATCCGCGACCAATGTCGGTATGCCGATTCCCAGGTTCACCACATCCCCTCTTTTCAGTTCCTTCAGAGCTCGCCTGGCCATGTTCATGCGCGTTTCGTCTACTTTTCGGGAGGTGGAAACGGAGGCAGAAGAACCTAAATCTTCCGGCGTAAGCGTTGCCTGCACCAGGTAATTTATAAAAGAGCCCGGGGTGTGTACATGCTCGGGGGCGATCTCACCTACCGGTACAATTTCTTCTACTTCCGCAATTACAATATCAGCAGCGGTGGCCATGGCGCGGTTAAAGTTCTGCTCTGTCATGCGGTAGGTCAGGTTGCCGGCCGTATCCGCTTTCCAGGCTCGCACAAAAGCTACATTGCCCCGGATACCTTCCACAAATACCTGCTCTACTCCCTTAATTACTTTTGTCTCGCGACCTTCAGCAAGTTCGGTACCGGCTGACGTTGGCGTATAAAAACCACCAATACCTGCTCCTCCTGCTCTAATAGCTTCTGCAAGCGTACCCTGAGGCAGCAGCTCGTAGTCTACGTCACCATCCTGGGCAGCTTTCACGGCTTCGGGGTTACTGGTAAAGAAAGAGCCGATCATTTTTTTGATCTGCCCGTTGCGCAACAACCTGCCACCACCTATACCAGCTTCCCCTACATTGTTCCCGATAAAGGTCAGATTCTTTGTTTTGGTTTCAGCCAATGCGTGCATCAGGTGCACCGGGTTGCCCGTCATCCCGAAGCCGCCCTGCAGTAATATATCGCCATCCTTTACCAAAGCAACAGCTTCTTCAAGGGTTATCTGTGCTACCGATTTCATCTTTATATCAATGGGAAAATTTTCAAATAAAAGTCGCCTTCATTTTTGGCGGCGTATAGTATGTTTTTTGCAAACGCAGCGGGCTGTTCCACACTGGAAAGGTGGTTGGCGTCTAATTGAACATGCCGTGAGCGGGGTATGCTACTGGCCAGGAAATCGCCGTCTTCGGTGGTGGTCACTTCGTCCTTGGTTCCGCTGATAATAAGGGTCGGAACACTCAGATTTGGCAACTCTTCCTTGAAATCCGCATCCCGCACGGCAGCGCAATTGGCAATATACCCTTGCAGGGAGGTTTGTTTGAATTTCTCCAGCACCGCGTCAACTATAGCTTTATGTTCCTGCCTGAATTCAGGGGTAAACCAGCGTTGTGCGGTGCCATCCAGTATGCTCTGCAAGCCAT
This sequence comes from Pontibacter pudoricolor, assembly GCF_010092985.1. Lineage (GTDB taxonomy): Bacteria > Bacteroidota > Bacteroidia > Cytophagales > Hymenobacteraceae > Pontibacter > Pontibacter pudoricolor. The sequence goes on from NZ_CP048106.1 coordinate 1,378,840, forward strand.
GCTCCTTTACCTGCGCAATGCGTGTGTTCCAGCCTTCTTCCGTTCCGATTTTAGCTGCTGTGTTTGCAATGATGATCTTTTTGAACCGCTCCGGCTTGTGTATACCCAACCACTGCCCGATCAGACCGCCCATCGACAAGCCGCAGAAGTAAACCTTTTCTAACTTTAAATGGTCCAGCAGGGCAATCACATCCTGCCCAAGCTCAGCTATAGTTACCACATCCGAACTGATGGTACTCTGTCCGTGCCCACGCGTATCATAACGCAATATGTTTAGGTATTCCCCTAACACATGCGCTACCTCATCCCACATGGTCAGGTCTGTTCCCAATGAATTCGAAAACACAATGGTATCATCGTGCCCTAGGTCAGCGTAGGTGTAAAAACAGTCGTTATTGGCGATTTTTATAGTTGGCATAGGTATTTTTTCTTTCTTATGATTTTACTGTCAGCTACTTATTAAAATACAGGGGGATGATCCGGCCTAACTTAAAATGCGGATGAGATGGAGCTATAAACTATAGTTCCATCTCATCCGGAAATGATAGGTTAGGCAGGTCCGTGGGTACGCTCGATCTCTGCAGAGAACACGCCTTGCTTCTCCTTGTGTATCTCAAAATCAAAATCAATGGAAGCGAACGGTTCGTCGATGTTGAATTTCTCTTTTGCTTCGGTAGCGGAATACCGGGTAATATGCGGCACCAGTTCCTCGCGGGTAGCAAAAGCAAAATCATCCCAGATAAGCGGGTCTCCTTCGATGTTGATCTGCGTGGTTAGTTTGCGGTGTCCTTCGGCTGTAACAAAAAAGTGAATGTGAGCCGGGCGGCTGCCGTGTCGGCCAATAGCTTTCAGTAACTGGTCTGTGGCTCCGCCCGGAGGACAACTATAGCCAACCGGCAATATGCTCTTGAACCTGTACCTGCCGTTATCGTCTGTGATGATGGCTCTGCGTAAATTGAACGGCGGCTGAGACGAATCAAAGATAGAGTACATACCTCTCAGGTTGCAATGCCATACTTCCACTTTTGCGTTTGGTACCGGTTTGCCGTCTTCATCGCGTACCTGGCCTTGCATGTATAGTCTTTCGCCGCCTACTTCCGGCTCCGTTTCAAGCTCTGCATAGGCATAAGATTCCGGTGCACCCGGCACGTAAAGCGGACCTTCTATCGTTCTTGGGGTGCCACCGGTAATACCGGCTTTGGCTTCGGCTTCATCCATGCGCAGATCCAGGAAGTGTTCCAGTCCGATACCGGCTGCCACCAGTCCCCATTCGTTGTTTTTACCGGTTAAGGTCAACCAGTCCACGGCTTTCCATATCTCTTCCGGCTGAATATCCAGGTCTTCGATGGCGTAGAAAAGATCGCGGGTGAGTCGGTTTACGATCTCTTTGATGCGATCTGAGCCGTGGCCCTGTACCTCTGTCGTTTTTATCCTTTCAATGACGGCGTCTATCTGACTTCTTTCCATGGTCGTAAAGTTTTAAGGTTATAGTTTAGATTGTTACTAGGTGCCTGGTTAGTGGGCTTCTTCTTCGTTTTTGACGGACGAGTAATGCTGGCAGAGCGCTGTAACTTCCAATTCCATAAACGGATAAAGCGGGAGCGACATAAGGATGTCGTGCAGTTCGCCGGCGCTGGCTACATTAAAAATGCTGATGTTAGCGTACTTACCTGCAATGCGCCAGATATGCGTCCATTTGCCCTGCCGTTGCAGATCCTGGGACAGTGCTTTCTCTTTTGCTTTCAGATCATCCACATAGGTCTTATCCAGGTCCAGGGGGATGTTCACTGTCATGTGCACATGAAATAACATAGCTTATCTTCTTTTAAATTTTTCTACCTGATTCATATCCAGCTCCACACCCAATCCCGGCTCCTGCGGAATCTCCATCACGCCATTGCCATATGTGAGCTTCTTCTTTACAATATCTTCGGTTAGTAAGAGCGGGCCAAAGAGTTCGGTGCCCCAGTCGAGGGCAGGAAGGGTGCTGAAAACGTGTGCCGAAGCTACCGTACCGATCGTGCCTTCCAGCATGGTTCCTCCATACAGGCTTATGCCTGCCCCCTGTGCAATGGCCGCCTGTTTCTGAATATTGGTCAGGCCACCTGCTTTGGAAATTTTTAATGCAAAAACACTACCCCCTCCTATCTTGGCAAGCTTAAACGCGTCCGACACTGTTCCTGCCGCTTCATCGGCCATGATGGGTACTCTGAAGTATTGGGTGAGCCGGGCCAGTCCGTCGAAGTTCGTTTTAACTATAGGCTGCTCGATCAGGTCGATGCCTGCATCCTGTAAATACGCAATACCTTGTTTCGCTACACTTTCGGTCCAGGCCTGGTTAACGTCCACTGTCACCATCACATCCGGACCTACAGCAGATTTAATGGCGGCTACATGAGCTACATCAGTCCGCCAGTCGTTACGTCCGATCTTGAGTTTAAAAGCCCTGTGTCTGCCGTTTTCCAGCAGGGTATGCGCTTCCTGTATGTCTTTTTCTGTATCACCGCTGGCAAGTGTCCAGAGCACAGGCAGGCTCTGGGTAACAGCCCCGCCCAGCAGTGTAGCCACTGAAACACCTAATCTTTTGCCCTGGGCATCTAAAAGGGCTGTTTCGATGGCGGACTTTACAAAATGGTTGCCTTTTATAGTATACTCCAGCAAGGCCATGATGGCATTAATACTAAGCACCGATTTACATTGCAGCAGCGGGGCAATGTATGTATCGATCGTCAGCTTCATTCCTTCCGGCGATTCGTCGCCGTAGCTCAGGCCGCCTATAGTTGTGGCTTCGCCTAAGCCTTCTATTCCATCGCTGCAAAACAACCGCACAATCACCATCGTCTGGCTGCGCATAACGGCCATCGATAAATGGTGCGGGCGTATGGTAGGCAGGTCAACTATAACCGATTCAATACGCTCTATCTGTATGTCTTTCATAAAGTTAGCTGTACGAGTAATACATAAAATGAGTGCACACTTACCATGGAAAGTAACCACTCACTAAGTAGTACAAATGTAGACGTACAGCCCTCCGGCGGGTAGGATTTATCCTTTAATACTAAGACAAATCGAACATGAGGTGCTTAAGAATTATTTACGCCTATCTTTTTGCGAAATTCTATCGGGGTCTGACCAGTTCTTTTCTTGAAGATTCTGGCAAAGTAGGCAGGGTCTTCGAAGCCGAGCGTGTAAGATATGTCCGAAACACTGCTCTCCACATCAGCGAGGGCTAATTGTGCTTTTGTGATGAAGTGATCTATCAGGATATCTTTAGGTGATTTACCAGCGATGTTTCTGCAGATGCGGCTAAGATGCCCGGTTGAGATTGACAGTTCATTGGCATATTCTTCCACATGCTTTTTGTAGGATTCTTCTGCCCTGATCAGCTGCTGAAACCTCCGGAAGTAGACTTTACTGCTGTTGGATGAATCAAAGAAGATAGTCTTTCTGCCCAGTGCAATACGGTATAGTTGCACAAGCATCTGCCCTACTAAATGTTGCAGCATTAACAGCCGGCCTGGCAACTGGCTGTTGTATTCCTCCACACATTTCTGCATCGTTTCAAATACCCCGGTAATGGCTTGTTGCTCCGGTGTAACTGCTACCACATGGGTTTCATCCATCCCGAAAATAACATCCGCTTCCCGCTGCAGCATGTGCTCCAACACGGTGTCAGCCAGGTTTAAGATCCAGCCGGTAACGTGCGTCTGATGTATAAAGCCATGTTCAATATTTTTAGGGACAACTATAAAAGCAGGGCCTTGAACCTCGGTTTTTTCTGTTCCGCAGTAAAACGCTGTACTGCCACTCTGGATAAGGAAGATCTGCAGAAAGTTATTGTGGGCATGGAGCTTTACCTGTCCCTGGTGCTGTTTACCAATCTCCCCGAACGGGTGCACGTTAATCAGGCCTTTCGCAAATTCGATGGAGTTTGAACCGTAAAGTCCTTTATAAAAGCGTTTCGGGTGCATGGCGTACGTTCAGACGTTTGAGACTAAAACAAAGGTAATTATCCAACTATAAACCTGTACCTATAAATTTCAGTACCTGCACATATCATTGCTCCGCCGTGAAACCGGTGTGATTGCAGACAGAGCAAATGTATCAGGTTGCGTCAGGTGCTATAGTTGGGAGTTCTGTTTCATAGGGTTTACCGATCAGTTGTACCTCGTAGGCCGTACTTACGCCTTTCAGGTTAATGTGTCCGCAGCCCAGGGAATAAGGTTGATTTCTCAGAAGGCGGTAAGCCAGGTCAGAGATCACAAAGCTGTTATTCAGTTCCCGGGTTGCCGCCTGCAGCCGGGCAGCTATGTTAACCGGATATCCCATCACTGTCAGGTTATTGCTCAGGCCAATGCCTACGTTACCTACAATCACTTTCCCGACATGGACTCCAATACCAACTTCAAACGTATGGTTAAAATAGGGCCGCATGTACGTGTTATTGAAGATCCGCAGGTCTGCCAGAATTTTTAGCCCGGCCAGCACCGCAGACTCCGCAGCCTGCTTAATTTTACTGTTAAGCCCGAAAACAGCATAAAGACCATCCCCTGCCGTTTCTATGATCACGCCGTCGTACTGGGTAATGGCATTCCGGAAAATAGCAAAGATCCGGCGCATGATGTGAATGACATCAAAAGGTAAACTGGCTTCTATAAACGGGGTAAAGTTGCGGATATCGATAAAGAAAAGGGCCATCTTGCGACGTTCCCCCATCACTCGGGTTGTGCTATCATCGGAGCCGTTTATAAAAATATAACGGTCCGTTTCATCCCGGATCAGTCGCTGTACCTCTACCCCTTCCCCCTTTATATTAGACTGGCAGGCAAGCCGCACATTGTCCGGAAACTTCTTTACATTTTTGATGACACGTTCATAGCTAGTAGGCGGGGTAAGCTGTTCCTGGCCTTGCAAAACTAATACCCTACAAGTTGTACATTGCCCTTTCCCGCCGCAGGCATGGTAATGTGGTATGCCGGCGGCCAGCGATGCCTGAAGTATCGTCTGGCCCTCTTCTACGGGCACCACTTTCTCACCTTTGAAATTCACCTGGTAGGGCATCAGCGCTTATAGTTGACTTATAGTTTAAACAATTTCTCCGGCTCCGTCTTTAACCAGGTCCTGGTACTCCGGATGCTTTTTTAGATACGCCCGCATATAAGGGCATAACGGAATTAACTGCAGCCCTCTTTCCCGGATCTGTTCCAGCGCGAATCTGGTCATGGTGCCGGCTATCCCACGGCCTTCCAGTTCTTTTGGCACCTCGGTGTGCAGTACGGTTATCACGCCTGGCCGCAGTTTATATTTGATCATAGCAGTTTGACCTTCTATAGTTGTCTCAAACCTGCCCCGCGCCGGGTTATCTTTCACTTCTATCTCCATTGGCTTATCCATTATCAGCTGCTAAAATGTTGCTTGCCAGTTCCAGCTCTTCCTGCAGGATGGTATGGGGCCGGCCGGGGTATATTTTTTTGGTAACTATAGCACCCAGTTTTTTCATTATTCCTACCGTCTCCTCTACCCTGCTTACGGGCACGTGCGGGTCAGGGTCGCCGGTGCTGATGAGTACCGGAGTGCCTTCAAAATTGCCTTTATACCTGTCTGTAACTAATTTTTGCCCAATAAGGCCGCCGGTAAACGGCAACAGTCCACCATACTTTCTGGCATTTCGGGTAGCGTATTCTGAGGTGAGACAGGCGCCTTGCGAGAAGCCGCCAAGGTATATATGCTCACTCTTTACGCCCTCGTCCAGTATGCTTTTAACAACTCCGTCAAGTAACTCCAAGGCTGAATCCAGGGCAGGCTGATTCTGCTCTTCAGGTGCCATAAAACTATACGGGTACCAACTATGGTTCGTAGCCTGCGGAGCGTATAGTGTAAAGCCCTGTGCGGGCAGATGGTTTGCCAGGTCAAGGATGCTCTGGGCAGAGGCACCCCGGCCATGGACCAGTATCAGTGCCTTGCCAGTTTCCGACAAGGGCTTACCCCGCGTTATCACGTCATTCTTATGTGTATACATGCTACTTTCTTTTATCAACTATGGCGCTGCCTTACTTAAGTGTTACGAAAACGGAGCTGCGTGTTTCAGGCTTCAGGTTCCGGGTTTTATGTCCTTTGCCGGTTGTGTCTTCCAGCAGCAGTACCTCTCCTGTCTCGAATTGCCGCTTTTCGCCTAAGGAGGTTTCTATTTCAATTCCTCCATCCATCAGGAAAAGGTATTGCCGTGCCGGAGCTGTGTGAAAGTCGTAATCATAGGTAGATACTACTTTCCTGAAAATGATACTTTCAGCTTTTTCCGGGTCAGACAAAAAACCAATTTCACCCTCCGATTCCAGTGGCCTCGAAATTTCCTCAAAGCGACTGTCACCGTTTTCGTCGGCATATATTCTGGTGATGGCATAAGCGTCCATAGTCTTCGTGTTTATTAATGATGATGAAACTATAGTTTCAGGTTTAGTCTACCTTAGGCAGAATGGCTTCAATTTCTGCTCTGCGTGGCTCGTACTGTGGCGGCAACAGCAATCCGCTTCCCAGTTTATCCCATGGCTCGTCAATTCCGAAACCCGGATTATCGGTAGCGATCTCAAACAACACACCACCCGGTTCCCGGAAATAAAGCGAATAGAAATAATTGCGGTCTATCTTATTGGTTATGTTGTAGCCAAGCCCGGCGATCTTATCATGAAACTGCATCAGCTCATCTTCGTTCTTCACCCGGAAGGCGATGTGGTGGTTGGTACCAGCGCCGCCTATGCCGCGTGCTTCGTTCGGCAACTCTACCAGATCAATGATATTGGCAGTATCCACTGCATCCGTTGTATAGCGGTAGCGGTTGCCACTCTGCTCCTGAAAGGTATAGCCAAAAATATCCGTCAGGATCTTAGCTGTCTTCTCTTTGTTCTGCAGCGTCAGCGTTACGCCATGGAAGCCTTTGGTTGCCACATTTGCTTTTACTTCGTCGGTTTCCCAAGGCTTGCGGTTATCGCCGTTCTTAGGTATTACCAGTTCCAGTTTCAACCCATCCGGGTCGAGGAAGGTCAGGTATTTTTCACCAAACTTTTCGGATGGCTTGTTGTAGATCACGTTATGCTTTTCAAAACGGTCGATCCAGAAATCGAAGCTGCCTTCCGGCACCGCGTACGCAATGTTGGTGGCCATCCCTGTACCGGCGCTGCCCCGGCGGGCGCCTTCGTGCGGGAAAAAAGTCAGGATGGTACCGGCACTGCCTTTCTCATCTCCGAAATAAAAGTGGTAAGTACCCGGATCATCAAAGTTTACTGTCTTTTTGAGCAAACGCAGTCCCAGTACGTTGGTGTAAAAATCTAAATTTTGCTTGGCCATACCAGCTATCGCCGTGATGTGGTGCAAGCCTGCTATCTTCGTTCCCATTATTCTCTTGTTAAGTTAATATTTTAATAAATCTATAGTTCAGTAGAGGTAACCTTCCTGCCTTATGACTGCTTTACAAGCTGAACATCAGCCTGTAACCTGATCTCGTCACTTACTACTACGCTGCCTGCCTCGGTTACGGCATTCCAGGTAAGCCCGAATTCTTTGCGGCTTATTTTACCATCCACTGTAAAACCGGCTTTGGTCTGACCGTAAGGGTCTACTACTATGCCGCCAAACTCTACGCCTACCGTGACCGGCCTGGTCACATCACGGATGGTCAGGTCGCCATGCAACAGGTAATCGCTGCCACCAACGTTCTCATAACTTTTGGCGTCAAACTTAATCCCGTCGTACTTCTCCACATCAAAAAAATCTGCCGATTTCAGGTGCGCGTCACGCTGTTCGTTATTGGTACTGATAGAGTTTACATCAGCCGTAAAAACAATACGCGCTGCATCCGTGAATTTGTCGCTTGTTGTAACTGCCTCAATGTTGAAGTTTCTGAAGTGTCCGGTCACGGTCGTGATCATCAAGTGTTTTACTTTGAACTGTACTTCACTGTGCATCGGGTCTACTACCCATTTTATAGTTGCCATTTTATTTCTCTATTTATAGTTTACTGCTTGTCCGTGTAAGAACGAACTTCACAAATGTATGTACATTTAATGTATATACATATATATAACGCCTAAGTTTTCCTTTTTGTTCACAATTTGTTGGTTTGTCCTCAATAGCTCATGCTATAGTTATAATCAGAACAGTTAGATCCAGGCTATTACAGATTGTAAAATCCACGTTGAGCTGCTATGCTGCACTTCAGGTAAGCCTCACTTCTGCTTATAAATATTTTCTCTTCCTTTGATCTTTCAGGGGCTTATTAGTTACAACAACATGAAGGGCAACTATAGTTGAGTAAGGCATATGGTGCGGCCTGACTATAGTTACTGATGTTGCACGATTGAAATCCTGGCCAATCCTGCAAGTATAGTTCTGCTCAAAAACTTCCTTCTCATGGATACAGCAAATCACGAACTATAAATAACGGATAAGAGCTATAGTTTACGAGCTCCTGGATTCGCAACCAGCGTCAGAACCTGTAGCTACCAAAGGTTATAGTTGTAATTCGGCATAAGAAAATTACCGGTAATCGGTATTAACCGATCCAGACAAACTATAGCTTTTATACTATAACTATAGTTAAAAACGGAATATAGACTGCTCATTCCCGTACTGCGTACTGTTATAGTATAGTTTTATCATCACTTTTATAAAATAATTTTCTGATGGAAGAGCAGCAAAAAGATAACCGCCAGGGCCATACCAGTTTTCTTGTTTTTTCAGCTTCATTAAGAAGCGATTCGCTAAACACCAGGCTGGCGAAGCTGGCGGCATTGGCCATAGAAAAAAATGGTGGCACCGTTGATTTTGCCAATATGAGCGATTTTGATTGCCCCTCTTTTAACCAGGATCTGGAAGTAGATAATTATCATCCGGAAGGAGCGGAAGAATTCCGGAAACGCATCCTGGCAAACGATGCTTTTATTATTGCCTCGCCGGAATACAATGGTTCCATGCCTGGCATTATCAAGAATGTGATCGACTGGACTTCCCGCTTTCGCCCGCAGCCTTTCAACCAACACCATGCGCTGCTTATGTCTGCTTCTCCGTCTATGGCCGGGGGTAACCGCGGACTCTGGTCACTGAGAATTCCTTTAGAGCACCTGGGCACCAGGGTTTATCCGGATATGTTTTCGTTAGCCTCGGCCCACCAGGCTTTTGATGCGGAAGGCAAGATAAAAGATGACACGCTGGCCAAAAGGTTTGAAGATAATCTTGTCAGTTTCATGAACCTGGTGGAAGCATCCAAACATTATCCGTGCATCAAAAAAGCGTGGGTCGAGTTCCTGGGCGAAAAGACAGAAAAGGAAACCGAACGCGTGGAATAGCCATAGTGATCTTTCAGGCATTCTTCTATCCGAGTAAAACATGAAAAGGTAAATGAAAATCAGGTAGTAATTGGGAATGCAGTAATTGAATGGCAGTATAAAACAATTATTTTATTTCACTTACGGATTATTGTTTTAGAGCCAATTACGTTCAAGTAAAGATAATAACGTGCGTATGGCTTCTTTAAATCAAACCCGTTCGACTACGGCGGACTACCAGGGTACAGACAAACTTATTTTAGGCATCGTTCTCGCTGTTATTACATTCTGGCTCTTTGCTCAAACAACCCTGAACATTGCGCCCGTAATGCAGGAAGACCTGAAAATCAGTCATAACCTCAACAACCTTGCTGTTAGTATCACTGCGCTGTTCTCCGGAATTTTTATAGTTGTAGCAGGTGGATTAGCAGACCGTTTGGGCAGGGTAAAATTGACGTACGTTGGGTTGCTGCTCAGTATTATCGGTTCCTTTATCATCGTTATATCCCCTTCGGGCACTGCCGTATTTCTACTAACCGGACGAATATTGCAGGGCCTTTCCGCAGCCTGTATCATGCCTTCGACCCTGGCCCTGATGAAAGCGTATTACGATGGCAAAGCGCGGCAACGGGCACTTAGCTTCTGGTCTATCGGCTCATGGGGTGGTTCCGGGCTCTGTTCTTTATTTGGCGGCTTGGTTGCCTCCACTATGGGTTGGCGCTGGATTTTCATTATGTCTATTCTTATCGCTGTTATAAGCTATTTGCTGATAAGAGGAACCCCGGAAAGTAAATCGGCAGCTGCAGACGCAAAAGGCTTCGACTGGGCAGGGCTTATCACTTTTATTATCGCCATGCTGGCCATCAATATTGTTATCGGGCAAGGCTCGGAGCTCGGCTGGTTAAGTCCTGCTGTGCTGGTTGGCATCGCTATTTTTATCATTGCCACCATCATCTTTCTAAGGATAGAGAAAAGGAGTGAAAACGGTTTTGTCGATCTGTCGCTTTTTAACAACCAGACATTCTCGGGAGCTACACTATCCAACTTTCTGCTAAACGGTGCTGCCGGTACCCTGCTGGTTTCGCTGGCACTGGTTCAGGCAGAAGCGGGTTTGTCCTCGTTACAATCCGGTTTAATAACAATCGGTTATTTAGTAGCCGTACTTAGCACCATTCGGGTAGGCGAAAAATTACTTCAGCAACTGGGCCCAAGAAAACCAATGTTATATGGCTGCTTCATTACAGGTGTCGGAATTTTACTCACCAGCCTTACCTTTTTAATGGCTGAACAATACATCATCGCTTCCTTTATCGGGTTTACCTTATTTGGTATAGGGCTTGGCTTTTATGCTACGCCTTCTACGGATGCAGCGCTGAGCAATGTGCCGGGTAACAAGGCCGGTTCAGCGTCCGGCATCTATAAAATGGCATCCTCGCTGGGTGCTGCCTTTGGCGTTGCCATTTCAGCAGCCATCTTTTACGGGCTTAGCCAGATGGAAGGTATTCCGCCGATGGCAGATCTTTTCCTGGGCAGAACAGATAACATAACTGTGCGTTTTGCAGCCGGTATAGGGTTGCTGTTTAATGTATTTATGATTGTTATAGCCATAGTTGCCATCCTGAAAACCATTCCGAAGGGTAAGCCAAAAGAAGCAATAGAATAACCCAACGTAACAACTCTAATCCGAATTAACATTATAGTTATGGAAATCCCTCAAATCAAAGCCTTTAATGATAAACTAGACAGCTATATCGATCAGCTGCTCCCTGAACTGGAAGCGATCTATAAAGATATCCACCAAAACCCGGAGTTGTCGATGGTGGAATACCGGACAGCACAGATAGCTGCAGATTACCTGAACAGGTACCAGTTCGAAGTATCGACAGGCATCGGGGTAACGGGTGTGGTAGGTATTTTGAAGAACGGTGAAGGCCCTGTTGTCATGCTCCGGGCGGATATGGATGCACTACCTGTTACCGAAGCCACCGGCTTACCTTATGCCAGTACAAAAATAGCACGGGACGAAGAAGGAACTGAGGTCGGCGTGTCGCATGTTTGCGGGCACGATCTGCATGTAACGTGGCTGATGGGCGCAGCCAGGCTGTTTTCAGAGCATAGAGAACTATGGAAAGGAACACTAATGGCTGTTTTTCAGCCCGGCGAAGAAGTTGGCCGTGGTGCACAAAGCATGATTAACGATGGCATGATGGACCGCTTTCCAAAACCGGACATAATACTTGGGCAACACGTTATGGTGGGCGAAGCCGGTACTGTAAAGTATCGCAGCGGGACTATTTTATCTGCTGGTAACAGCCTGGAAGTAAAACTTTTTGGCCGCGGATCGCACGGCTCTCAGCCTCAAACGTCCATCGACCCTGTGGTAATGGCAGCGGCTACTACCATGCGCCTGCAAACTATAATTTCACGGGAAGTTGCCCCAATTGAGAATGCCGTACTGACCATTGGCGCCCTGCAGGCAGGCACCAAAGAAAATATCATTCCCGATGATGCTACACTCAAACTTAATATCCGCACCTTTAACGAAAATGTAAAGGATCATATTCTTTCAGCAGTAAAACGGATCTGTTGTGCGGAATGTGCTGCTTCCAATGCCCCCAGAGAACCGGAATTCAAAGAATTGGTCAGTTATCCGATGACCGTGAATGATGCCATAGCTACTGAGAAAGTGATTGAAGCCTTTAACGCACAATTTGGCAACAGGTCGTACGAAACCAAACCGGCCTCTGCCAGCGAAGACTTCAGCATTTTCGGGCGGAACTGGAAGGTGCCGTACGTGTTCTGGTTTGTTGGCGGAACTGATCCTGAAATTTACCTGGATGCTAAAAAAAATAACCGGCTAAACACTATTCCCAGTAATCATTCGCCTAAATTTGCGCCTGTACTACACCCGACCTTAAAAACCGGTTTGCAAGCTATGATGACAGCTGCCGCAGCCTGGTTTAATTAAACAGGTCCGGTAGTCATCAGGATGGAAGAACTACACTCTTTATTTTATTTTCTTGAACTGGCCGGTACTTTTGCTTTCGCCATAAGTGGTGCCACAGCCGCCCGAAAACGCAACCTTGACCTGTTTGGCATTTGTGCCATTGCCTTTGTAGTTGCCTGCGGCGGCGGTATTATCCGTGACCTTTGTATCGGGGCTATTCCGCCGGCAGGTTTAACGAACTGGCAATACCTGGTAGTGGCTATCATCGCTGCAGGATTAACAATTCATTTTTTCCCGGTTGTACAGCGGCTAAACCGCCCGGTGCTCTTTTTCGACGCTGTTGGATTATCCTTGTTTGCCGTAACAGGCGCAGAAAAAGCATTACACTACGGACATAATGGCGAAGTGGCTGTTTTGCTGGGTATTACTACAGCTGTTGGTGGCGGCGTAATTCGTGATGTGATGCTTAACCGTGTCCCTGTCATTCTGGAAAAAGAGATCTATGCATCAGCGGCGTTAATCGGAGCGCTGATCGTTGTTTTAGGAAATTACCTGCAGTGGGCATCAGACAATTGGGTTTCCATTATTGCGCTATCGGTTTGTTTTACCATACGCATATTAGCGCTTAGCTTCCACTGGAACCTGCCTACCCCGGCGATAACAAAACTGATGCAGATAAGTAAAGAATCGGGTAGTATAACTGCTCAATGATTAGACCTGCGTCCGGAACTATAGTTGAATCTTAAGCAGCAGTATCAGCGCCAACTATAGTCCATCTTCAACGCTTCTTCCGGATAGCAGGCTTCCCATTCTATAGTTAAAGAACACTTCTACTTTAAACTATAAAAGGCAGCTCCATAAAAACAAATTAGCCAATCGGGTCAGCAGCTCAGAAAAGAAATGGATATCTATTAAAAGTCTGCTTTAACTTCTCTTCTTACGCTCTTCAAACTATAGTTGTCCTCAGAAATAGATATTCCACTTCCCAGCTTTTCTTTTTTTATGCAGATGCTTTAGAAGCCACCGCCGTTCTACCGGTAAATCACCTTTTACTACCAATACAGCGTCCTTTTTTAACAGGTTAGCCAATGCCATTGAGTCTTCCTGTTTGTTAAGTTGCAGAAAGTAATTTTTCCAGTTGGTGTCTGTTTCAAACTGCGTCTCTCGGTTCAGGCTTCGGCTATTGTCCTGTATAGTTACAAAGTTACGGTTCAGCTCAAAGGCTAACGAGGGAAGCAGTTTATCATAGACCACTACTTGTTTATGGCGCATTTCTTTTGCCTGGAGCGCCTGGGCTAACGCAGTAGAACTATTTGTTAGAGATGGATTTGCGGCCAGCAGGTAGGTTGAAAAAGGTAATAACAAAATGGTAAATGTAGCCGATGCCAATAACAGCTTTACCACAGCATCACTCCTGCTTTTCCAGATCAGGTACAGGCATGCCAGCATAAGCAACGGTATACTTAAAACCCAGTATGGAACTGAGAGCTTAACAGGAAGAAACGGCATAAGAAAGAGAGTGACAGCCAGCAGTACATAATAAGCCATTGTCCAGGCTAGTACTTTATGTTTACTTGTATCTGGTAACTGGTTAAGAAGCCAGGCACTTAATAAGGCTACCCCAGAAAATACGGGCAGTATATAAAGCAGAAGTTTTGAGCCGGAAAAAGAAAAAAACAGGAGCGGAATAAGCAACCAGACTATAAACAGCTTTTTAAAACGCTTCTCCAGTTTTCTGACCTGATTTAAATTAAAAAGTAAGATAGCAGACCAGGGCAGACTTAAAGCGGGAGCCAGCACAATATAAAACCACCAGGGTTTGGACCGACTAAACGCCTCGGGATTGGTATAGCGTTCGACTACATGCTGCATTAAAAAATAATCAACAAACTGCCTGTCCTGCAGCATCAGGTAGAGATACCAACCCGTACCTAAAATAAAAAAAACAAGTAAGCCTATAAGCTGATGAACTATAAAGGATTGCCTGCTTGCTTCCGATCTATAGTTGCTAAAACCGATCATTACCAGAACCGGGAAGATTATTCCAACGGGCCCTTTGGTTAGGAAAGCGAGCGCAAGCGCAGTATAAAAAAGATACAGCCAGGCAGGCACTTTTATAGTTTTATACTTCACCCAGGCCCAAATAGACAACAATTCAAAGGTCGCCAGGCAAGAATCAGCGGTGAGGTTACGCACTGACACAAGCACGCCCGGCATAGAAAAGTAAATGAGTAAAGCGGCGATTGCAATTTCCCTGCTCCGAAAAAATTCTTTTGCTAACCTGTACACCAGCGCGCCCTGTATAAGTAAAGATACCTGCAGAAAAAAACGCGCACCAAACCCATTTACTCCGAACAGAGCTAAACCAGAAGCTGAGATGATGTAGGTTAAAGGAGGTTTATGGTAATGCAGAATACCCAGCAAACGCGGATGAAACAAGTCTCCGGACACGAGCATTTCCCGGCTTATTTCTGCATACCGTGCTTCGCTGGTTTCTAAAACGCCCCAGCCGCCGAGGTTGTAAAGTAGCGCCAGAAACATAACGGCCAGTATTACCCAAACTGCGTGGCTACTGTACAACCTGAACTTTGGCAGCATAGTTAAAGCTAGTTCGTAAGGGTTTGAGAGGCGTCTTGTTTCTGTCGGCTTAAGATCAGGTTACGGCTATATGCAACTATACCAAAAGCCTGGCCTATAAACAGCACCGGGTCCAGCCGTAAAATGGCATACAGAATGATCATGCTGCTGCCAACCAGACTGAGCACCCAAAACCCCTTCGGCAATACAGATTCCTGCAATTTTTCAGAGTAATACCACTGGTAAACGAAACGTAGCGTGAATACAACCTGCCCCACTCCACCCCATGCTATAAGGGAGCCGGCTACCGTGGAGTGTTCCCAGATGTATTCCAAACTATAGATGTCTCCGAACATCAGCCAGAGCGTAGCCACCAGCGGAAATCCTGAAGCAGGCCAGCGCACCCACCACGGCAGCTTATCCCAGGCATTTTTGAGGTGCAGGTTCCGGATATAAATGAAGTAAGATAGTACCTGCCCTCCCAGTATGACAAGATCATTGCGCAATACACCATATATCATTAGCAGAAAAGAGGCCAGTAAGCTGCACGTCCAGAAAGAGGTAGGCGACAACACTTTACCGGCCCGCTCCGACTGAATCCACTGCACCAGGATGCGGGAAGAAAAAAGCGCCTGCGCCACTAAGCCCGTTCCGTAAACACCGATTTCAAAACTGCTCATGCCTCTCGGTAACTTTATGGACTCCCCTTTCGGCAACTGTATAGTTTATGTATCGCCTGCGCATCCACCTGAAAGCAAACGTATCGTTCAGCGGTCCCCAGAGCCTGTTAAGAAGATGGTATTTCGCTGTGCCGGCATAACGCTCAAAATGCTGTACAGGCACTTGTTTTACTTTTCCGCCCTGCAACTGTATGAGCGCCGGCAGAAATCGGTGCATGCCATCAAAAAAAGGGATTCGTTTGGCATAAGCAGCTTCCATTATTTTCAGCGGGCAACAGGTATCCTGTATGTTATCGTCAATCATCAGCCGCCGGAAGCTATTGGCCACTTTGGAAGAGATCTTTTTTACAGTTGTATCTTTTCTCTTAGCCCGTATGCCGTTCACCATCTGGTAAGCAGGCAGGTACTCAAAGTATTTTATAAAATCCAGAGGAGAGGTCTGCAAATCAGAATCTATGTAACCGATGTAGGTGGTATCGGCAGTATCTATACCGGCTTTTATAGCTGTGCTTAACCCATAGTTCCTGTCGAAAGAAATGAAACTATAGTCAGGTTTAAGAGCACATACCTGCCTGATCTTTTCCAGGCTGCCATCCGTGGAACCATCGTTTACAAATAAAACCCGGGCCGGTATCGGCGACTGCTGCAGAAAAGCATCCATCGACTCGCAGAAGCGCTCCAGGCATTCTATTTCGTTGTATACCGGTACAATTATAGTTAGGGTATTAGCTTCCATAGGCTTAAAAAATCAACCTGAGTAAAAAAAATCACATCTCCATAGCTCCTACTTTTGACGAATGGTGGTATAGTTTGAACCATTGCACAAAACGGTCCAGTCCGGCCACAAGAGAAGTCTCGGGTTTATAGTTGATCTTCTCTTCCAGTTCCTGTACATCAGCATAGGTAGTATACACGTCTCCGGGCTGCATGGGCTCCAGCTGCAGCGTAGCTTTTTTCCCGAGCAGGCGTTCCAGGGTGGCTATCAGTTCCAGTAAATGCTCGGGATTATTGTTGCCGATGTTATAAAGCTTGAATGGAACTATAGTTTGGGCGGATGCAGGCGGATGTTGCAGTAATTTTACAATGCATTTTGCCACGTCTTCTACATAAGTAAAGTCGCGCTGCATTTCCCCGTTATTAAAAACACGTATGGGCAGGCCTTCCATAATGGCCTTTGCAAAACAATAATAAGCCATATCGGGTCTTCCCCATGGCCCGTACACAGTAAAGAACCTGAGGCCGGTAGTTGGTATGTTATATAGGTGGGCGTAACTATAGGCTAAAATTTCATTCGCTTTTTTTGTGGCGGCATACAACGAAACAGGGTAATCCGTACACTGATCTGTTTTAAAAGGTATTTCTGTGCTGTGACCGTAAACAGAACTGGAGGACGCGAAAAGTAAATGCCCGGTTGTAAATTTCCTGCAACACTCCAGCAGGTTCATAAAGCCAACGATGTTGCTGTTAATATACGTCTGCGGATTTTCTATACTATACCGCACGCCGGCCTGTGCTGCCAGGTTAATTACGATATCAAATCTGTAGGTAGCAAATAATTGCTGCAGCCCTTCTGCATCCGTCAGATCGAGTTGAATAAAGTTTAAATGAGGGTTTTTATAGTTGCAGACAAGTTTATTGTAGCAGATCTGTGCCTTTTCAAATCCCTGTACCTCCAGCCTGGCAAACTTTAATTCAGGATCATAAAAGCTGTTAAGTACGTCCAGCCCAACTATAGTGCAGCCTGTTTTCAGGAGTGCCGCTACCAGGTGATGCCCGATAAAGCCGGCACTTCCGGTTACCAAAACCTTTCTTTCATCCCACATACCTTCCAAAACTGAAAAAATATAAAAAGGCAACCAGGCTGTTAATCCACCCGCGAAAAGGAAATTTAATAGACCTGGGTAGTCTACAATTTAACTCCTATCACACAGCAAAGTTTCAAATAATTGCCGAAATAATTATACGGTACCTGGTTAGCATTTACCTCACTGATTATAGTTTACAATCTTGATGAGACAGAGTTGTTTTAATAGCCAGGCTATTTCATGCTGCAGGAAATACACTTTGCCTTCGCTTGCATCCCGCGAGTGTGAGCGACCTTTGGCGTCCCCCCACTTCACAAGTTATTGAACTGCTGTTTCAGACCTTAAAGCCCGGAACAGCTATATTATTTAACCCAAAACCACTACGACCAGAGTCCGCTAGCAACTCACATTCCCGACCCGCTAGTGAGGGCAAAAGAGGCAAAGTGAAGCATTAAATGGCACAGCCCTGGCAGGAAAGTTATTAATTACTGGCTAGCCTAACGTGGCTGCACGTTTTGCACCGCTATAGTTAGCGTTTGCACGATCATCGGCAGATAAAACAATACACACAGCTATTTTGTAATTACGGAAAATAGGTACAACACCGATAAATCAGCGGCAGAGGAACAGATCTTTAGTTAAATTTGAAAAGAATCCATTTTATCCGGAAGATCACTAACATGAATAATAAGTTTTCACTGAAGCAGATACCCGGCTGGGCGGTAATGCTTGGCATATTTGGTATCTTATATTTAACCGGCCTGCACACCGAAGCTATCGGGCAGGTGCAACGTTTGCTCCTGGCCACCGGCATCAAAAATGCAGATGTGCCGGAAACCCTGCAAAACCCAGATGCTAAAGCCGTAGTAGATGCGGCGGCAGTAGCGAATACAGAAATGGCTGGCGCAGGTTTTAAAATGGTGGACCTGCAGGGCAAGCAGGTAGATTTTGCAAGCCTGAAGGGCAAAGTAGTATTCCTGAACATATGGGCTACCTGGTGCCCGCCTTGCATTGCCGAAATGCCTAACATTCAGAGACTATACGACAAAGTAGGATCTGATAAAATCGCTTTTGTGATGCTTTCCGTGGATGAGGCAGGTATGGAGAAGGTAAAGAAATTCATTGGTAAAAAGGGCTATACTTTCCCGGTGTATATGCCAGCCAGCCAGTTTCCGCAGGAGTTTTACTCAAATGCTATCCCTACTACCTTTATCATTTCGCCGGAAGGTAAAATTGTCGCCAAACAGGAAGGTATGGCCGACTACGACACCAAAGAGGTACGCGAGTTTCTGCAACGCATGACAGGCGAATAAATGCAGGTTGCTACTTAAGTAAACTATAGTTAAAAGTACAGGGCGATAAAGGAGAGCTTACTTACGGAAGGCTTCCTGAACGAGGCAAATCATGGTTTACAGAAACTTAATGCATCTACCTTTAGCGGAAAACACCTGATTAAATGTACCATAAATAGCCACCCGGCGATACTAATTCTATCGTTATATAGATTCCAGCCTATCTATTTATTGCCTATATTTACAGCAGTCATTAACTAAACTAAACACATGTATACAGGACTTCAACATCTACATTCTTACATGAGCTACCTGGTTCTGCTGGGTCTGCTTATCAGTTTTGTGGCAGCGCTGGCCGGGTGGCTGGGTAACAAAACATTTACCGATAAAGACAGAAAACTAGGTCTGTTGGGCCTGATACCGGTGCATCTGCAATGGGTAATCGGTATAATCCTATACTTTGTATCTCCGCTGGGTATGCAGAACTTTTCGGGCGAGGCCATGGGAGACTCTGTTTCCAGACTTTACATACTGGAGCACCCGCTTACCATGATCATTGCCGTTATCCTGATCACAGTGGGTTACTCACGTGCCAAGCGCCAGATCGGTGCCGGCAACAATGGCTTCAGGAGCATCGCTATTTTTTATGGCATTGGCCTGTTACTTATCCTGAGCCGTATTCCTTGGAACGCGTGGCCGGGCAATTAAGCTAACCCATCTATAAACGCAGAACAGCCGCTTTGCCCGTAACAGGTAAAGCGGCTGTTTTTATTTTGCATTAAGCCCAGTTGAGTTGAAAACACAACGCTCTCGTAAGCCACAGGTTAAAAATTTAAGGCTGAAACAGGAAATTAAACCGCCTTCACTCACCCCAACGGTATAGTTTGCCAGACTCAACGGCACTTTTGTTAGCCTATGAGCTAATTTTGAAAAAGAAAGGGACACGATAATACGCTCTGACTTTGGTACTGCCTATAGTTGGGCTCCGGCTAAATTGCCTGAAATATTTTAGCTACAATCAACACATGCATTTTAGCCTGCCATGGAGATCGGTACATACGGAATCAAAAACAGGAAATTTCGGACTATGGCATCGATTTTATCTTAAATGGGTACAGACATGCTTTGCCATCTTACACCAGATCAGAACCGGAAACCGACCGATACATACGGTAAAACATCCTCTTCCGACACACCCACCACTCCCTGTAGCAGGATCAGCTTGGCAGGAATAAGGTAAAAGCCTCCTCCGAAACCGTCGTGCCACTTATCCGAGTTTTCGCCCTCTGCCCAAACCCGACCTACGTCGTTAAAGCCGATCAGGCCTACTGAACCGGGGAACAGGTAAGAAGAGAAATCAAACAGCTTCAGACGTAATTCCAGGTTGTGGTAGAGCATGCTTTCGCCGGCAAAACGGAATTTGCGGAAGCCGCGCAGGTTGTTGTGCCCGCCCAGGTAAAGTAGCTGGTAAAAGTTCGGGGTTCCGATGGTAGTTCCGCCGCCAATACGGTTTGCGATCACAAATTTACTGCTGCCCGTCAGGTTAAGGTAAAAGCTGAGTTCCGATAAAGCCTGCCCGTAACGCGACTCATCCCCTCTCAGCTCCTGCATGCCGGTAAGGCTGGTATTCCAATACACTCCCTGGGTTGGGATCAGGGCATCATTACGGGTGTCCAGCTCGAAGCCTGCCACCAGGCCAGCCGAAAACTGCCTGGCGAAAACATCTTCTCCGGGGTTCTGCTCATGGTAAATACTGATGAACCTGCCTGTATTGTCATCCACGTCGTTGTTGTAATTCTGCGCAGCAAGGCCCATGTTCACCTTAAAGTGCTCTCCCAGGTTACGATGCAGCTTTACCTGCGAGGTAATGAAGTCGTACCGTGTACGGTAGAAGCGTATAGGCTTGTCACCTACTTCGATAAATTCTGTTTCGTTGCCTAACCCGAAAAAATTGCTGGTGTTGTTCGGTGCCCGCCCATCCACATCAATGCTCAGGCTGGTCTTTCCAAATACATCGGTGAAATAACCTGCGTATTGGAAGAACGTGGCATTGGTCGCCAGCGCATGCCCCAGCATAACTCTGTGGCGCGACGCAAACGGCTCTTTCCGGAACCCGTGACGGGTGTACATAAAGCCAGCCCCGAGAAACACGCCATCATCCAGGTTGTAACCGGCAGTTACCTGTGGCATCAGGATGTTATACTTGAAGGACCGTGGATTATAGTTGTTTACGATGGTGTCTGCTGCCGTGCGAAGGCGGGCCAGACCAGGCTTCGGAAAGTGATTCTCTTCATCCGAACGGTCGTAAATGTAGAGCTTGCTACGGTTCCGAAAATCCTCCTGCACTGTAAACGTATCAGCTCCGCCCCCGCCAATTACCCGTACCTTGATGGGCGATTTGCTTCCCCCTGCTACTGAAAACACGTCTTTCCCGCCACGCCCATACAGGCGGATCTCTTTGGTAATGCCTGGAGTGAACGTTCGCTGGTACAGCAGTCGCCCCTGGCTGCCGTCTTTTTTGATGTCGTAAACGTTTACGGCAACTATGCCGCCATTGTCGTACTTTACATCAAAATGTTCCCCTTTATTCGATGCCGGAATGTCCACATCTCTGGATAAGAACTCAAAGTAGTTCAGTGCATTCTTTGGCAGGCTATTGCGGCGGGCTTTCATTTTTGCAGCAATTTCCTTCCCTGTTTTTGCATAGATAGTTGCAGGCATGCGGCGCACAGCTTCCTCAATCAGTTCGTCGGTGAGTGTCTGTTGTACATAAGCTATCTGCTCTTTCCAGTCCTGCTCTCTCAAACCAGCCAGGAACATGCGATCGAAGTAGCGGGCATTAAAATTGAACCCGTTCACATCTCGGATTTCAGCGTCGAACCCCTGGAATTTGGGCATGATCCACTTCCGCGAACCTATCTTCGGAATGATTCCCCCGTTGGTGAAGAAGATCTGGTCGCGGTCGCGGGGAATGGGCAAGTATAAATCACCGATCTCGTCTTCTGTTTCCACCCAGCGCCATTGGTCTTCGTGACGGTCCCAGTCGCCGACAATAATGTCCAGCAAACGTGCCCGCAGCAAAAGCTTTTGGTCAATGCGGTTATCATTGTCTTCTTCAAGCTTCTCCAGCACTTTCTCCGTGTCGTCAGTATCCTCTGCTTCCAGGGGCTCTCGTTCTTCGAACAGGTATACCTGGTTGGCAAAGTCCTTCCGAAATTCACCCAGTGCCGGGTCGTCTGGCAGGAATACGATCTCAGGGTTGGCATGCGGTATATCCAGGGCTTCGGCCAGTGGCGGCACTACCAGGGCTCCAAATGGATGAGAGGCAGAAATCTGGTCCTGCACAATGGTTTTAGCTACCGTTTCCCGCAGGTTTTCCGGAAGGGCCAACTCCGGATCTTTCTGTATAGTACGCAGGACCCATTCGTTTCCGTGAGGGTCCTGCAGGCGTAGCGACTTGGTCTGCTGTCCTCCTCCCTTTTTCAGAATTTTCATGCCGCCGTGTTCCTGCTCCAGGTGAAACACCCGCATTTTCACGGGTGTTGCCCACAGCTTACGGTAATTTTCACCAAACCACTTGCGGTGCGATTTGCTTACATCGTCGTATTCCGGAGCAATTGCCACAGTGATGCTGTCACTCACTGCAACCTGGCTGCTGCCTGAAGATGCCTCCACCTGTGCATGTGCGGCAGGAGCTCCGCAAAAAAGCAGGCTGAAAAATAAGGTACTTATCAGCTTTACTTTAGTATGTGTGGACTGTATAATGGTTTCTTTCATTAGTTCGGGCTATAGTAGATAGCAACACCTGTCTTTCGTTTGATAAAGATCTTATACATACACCCTTACACAGAAAATTTTCAGCAGATGGTACCTGCAGTTTTTCAGTTCGGGTTCAACCCTGTCATTTGTCAGACGATGGTGTTTATGCTTGTACCGGAGCTATCGTTCCTACGTTTCTGTCACCAGGTGGCTGAAATGCACAAGGATTTTATTCAGGTTGGTGGCCGTCCATTTCCTTTCGGCCAGGCCATGAGCTTCCAATACACGGAATCATACTTTAACCAGCCAATAGAAGTTGCAGGAGCTGTAAAACAGCTATCTTTCGGAGCGGACTATTTTATACCAGAATACTATAAAACAAGAACTTACAGGTAATTTATATTTCGTGCTGGAACACACTTTTTAGCATAAAGGATTTACCTTACCCGGGCGCATCTGTAAGTACCATTCGGCTTTTAAAAGAACTGATTTTCTTTGACATCACAAGTTGGACGTTTTTCGGTTTCCGTAACATCTCCCAAGCTTGGCAAATGTAATAGTGCATCCGAAAGCTCTTTGTTGAGAGATATAGTTCGTCAAGCTCCTTTCCTTCATTGGCCGACTAACGTAAAAAAGCCGCTTCTCTTTTTTATAGAAGCGGCTTTTTTATGATTATTCCTCTGAGAAGCATGTTGTTACTTCACTTTTCCTTTCGTACCGGTTATTGCATGAGGTAGAGTTCTGTTTTTCGGTTGTCTTTGCCTTTCTGGTCGCGCACTTCGTGCTCCAGGGTGATGACAAACTGCTTTTTAGGGAAATACTTCTCGATGTGGTGCTTCACCTGCAGGGCCCGGTGATGGCTCACATACTCCTTTGCCTGGGCCGTGCCATAGCCATCCGAGTAGCCTTTGACCACGAAGGCAGTGCCTGGTGGCTGCTGGTTTAAGAACCTGGCCAGGGCCGACACTTCTTCCAGGTTCAGGTAGATGCTGTTAAAGGCATAAAATAACTTCAGGCCCGGAGCAGCGGCTCTTGTTTTCACGGCCGGCGTAGTGGTTACTTCCTCTGCAACAGGCACCAGGTCCGCTTCCCCTTCTTCGATAGCCGGGGCAGGCTTTTCCAGCAGGTAGGCCGTGTAAAAGTAGTCCTGCTCCCTGGAAGCAGAAATCCACATCTGGCGCTCTGCCGCTTTTTTGTAGTAGGCATTATAGCTGCCGGCCACATTGATGACCGGAGCCAGCTTAGTGGCAGCACCCGCCCTGCCGGCAGCCAGATCCAATGGAGAACTATAGTTATAGGCTACCGCTTCTTCCTTTCGGGAAAAGTAAAGCGTGTCGTTGGCCATATACGGGGCAAACTCTGCCTGGCGGGTATTCACCGCTTTGCCCAGGCTGCCGGGCTTGCTCCAGCGGTTGTTTTCCCACTTGCTCACATACAGGTCTTCGTAGCCCTGCGAACGGCCCAGGTCTGCCGCTACCAGCAGCGTGTTCTTGTCTTGTGAGAGGAACAGGCCCAGGTTACGGGAATGGTTCTTTAGTTTGGGCAGTTTACGCTCCCCTGTTCTTTCAAAGCTTCCGTCCTTTAAAGTATAGAACGCAAGCATCTCCTGGTTGCGGCCATTCTTGTGGTACACATAGAGTTCGCCCTTACCGCCTCCGATCACCGCATTCAGCACCCCGGTGTTCAGCGCCAGCTCCTTTTTAGAGGTTTCACT
This sequence comes from Pontibacter pudoricolor, assembly GCF_010092985.1. Lineage (GTDB taxonomy): Bacteria > Bacteroidota > Bacteroidia > Cytophagales > Hymenobacteraceae > Pontibacter > Pontibacter pudoricolor. Next base: position 1,402,931 of record NZ_CP048106.1, read on the forward strand.
TCTGCCCCGCTGCTCGGAGTAGATAAACTGCCCCTGTGCTTCTTTGAGGGTATAGACCAGCAGCCCGTTTTCCAGTAATATAAAATCGGCCAGCTCGGCTTTGGTTTGCTTTAGCTCCACCTGTGCCCGGACGGCAGTAGCGCCTGCCAGTAAAAAGGCGACCGTATAAATTATCTTCTTCATTGTCTTTTTTCTTCCGCTTACCACATCGTTACTTTTTTGCCATACTTCGGATACTTCACCGCCAGCAGGTTATAGATGAGCATGAGCTCGTTGGTGGCTTTATCCAGGTACCGGGCATCCGCCGTGGGCACTTCGTACACATACCCCAGGCGCAACTGCTTCAGCCTTACGCCCCCCTGCAGCGAGTAGGCCAGGTCCCGGCGGTAACCCGCTCCCAGCCACAGCATGTTCTGGTATACTGCCTTCACCTGGCCTTCCATGGTCTCTTCCAGCTTTGCATCGTAGCGGTACAGGCCATTCACCACCAGGCCGACCTGCTCTGAGAGGGCGGCACGGTAGCCGGCCTGCACCACGTGCTGCCGGGGAAAGCTGTTGGCCAGGTAATCGTCCCCGGTAGTCATTTTACCTTTCAGGATGTCCTGCATCGCGTAGCCCAGGTAGAAATTCTCAGCTGTCAGCACCAGGCCCATGTTCAGGTCCAGTTTGCCTACCTTGCCACTCTCCCCCTTAAAGCCCTCGAACTCCGGGTCGCCTTCCTGGTCCATCGTCAGCTTGCTGGCATCCAGCTGCTGGGAGCTGTAGGTGGCGGCAGCCCCCCAGCGCAGACTCAGCTTCTCTGACAAGCGCACGCGCGTGCCGTAGCTCAGGTGCAGCTGCGTTTCGGTGAAGGGGCCAAAACGGTCGTTTAGAACAGCCAGGCCGAATGCGTGCCTGGCGCCCAGCTGGCGGTTATAGGTGTCCGTTTCACTTGTTTGCAGCAGACCATCCTTCTTCCACGATGCCAGGTCGGCCAGGTCCAGCTCGGCGGAGGCAAAAATGGTTTTGGGCGCGTCTTCAAAGCCCGTCCACTGGTTGCGGTAATAGGTCTTGAGCATGGAGCCTTCGTAGCCGGTCAGGGCCGGGTTAAAGTAGTGCTGAAACAGCGAGAAGTTGGCCACATGCTTTCTGTTCTGGGCACTTGCCCCCAGCACAGAAGCCACCAGGGCGATGGTTAAATATATCTTTTTCATTTTGATTACTTTTTAAGAATGGTCACAACACCTTTTTTCACCAGGTTGATGTCCCGTACCTGCACGATGTAGAAGAAAGCCCCCTGCAGGACCTGCCCGTTTGCGCTGCGTCCGTCCCAGGCCATTTCCGGATCCGTGGTATGGAACAGGCGTACGCCCGAGCGGTCAAACACTTCCACTTCCACCTGGTTGTAGAAGCGCAGCTCAGGGATGCTCCAGCTGTCGTTGATGCCGTCACCGTTGGGCGAGAAGGCATTCACGATCTTGAGTTTATCAACCGCCACGCCATAGTTTCCTTTGGTCAGGGTAAACGCTTTTTCAATCGTGTTCTGGTAAGGGTCTGTGCTGCGCACCCGGAAGCTGAAAGTAGTTTTACCGGACAGGCCGTTGTTTGACTTCAGGTATACCTTATCGCCCGAGATCTCAAACAGGCTGTTGTCGCTATCGCCGCTGCCGGCTACCAGGGTATATACAAACTGGGTATCATCCGGGTCGGTGGTCGTAAGGGTGCCGATCACATCGTCTGCCTGCACATTTGGGGCAAAGGTAGTCGCACTGAAGGCCAGTGCCGTCGGCACTTTGTTTGGCTCCACAACAACGGTGATGGTCGCTGTTTTGCTGCTTTGGTTGGTCGTGTTTGGTGCAGCAATAAGCTGACCGCTTAGCACGTAGGTGCCGGCCACCAGGCCATTGTAAGTGCCCGCTGCCCACGTGACCCCGATCGCTTCCTGCTCTCCGTTGGTGTAAGTGACCGCTACAGTGGCCGGAAGCGGCACACTGGCAAAGGCTGTCCTGATCGGCACGGTGATGGTAGCAAGTGTGGCCACCGAAGCGATGTCCTGGCGAACGGTGACTGTCTGGGTCGCCGTCGTTTTGTTGCCAGATGCATCGGTTGCCGTCCAGGTCACTGTGGTTGTGCCTGCCGGGTAGTGCGTTGGCGCATCGTTGGTTACATCTATAGCTGCAGCATCGCAGTTATCAGCCGTAACCGGCGTTCCCAGGTCTACGTTGGAAGCAGTCGTTTTGCCGGCATCCACGTCTACTACCACGTCTGCCGGGGCCGTTATCGTTGGGGCGATGTGATCCACGATGGTAACTGTAGCGGCAGCTATGGCTGTGTTACCGGCTTTGTCGGTTACAGTTAAGTTAACCGTGTTCTCACCCAGGTTGCTGCACCCAAATGTATCCTTATCAAGCGTCAGCGTTGCAACACCACAATTGTCAGTTGAGTTATCGTTCACCTGCGCTGCCGTAAGGGTTACCGAACCGTTTGCATCCAGTTCAACGGTAATGTTTCTGGCAAGGGCCGTTGGCGCGATCTCATCAACTATAGTTACTATAGCCCCTTTTTTAGCAACGTTGCCGTTCACATCCGTTACCGTTAAGGTTACCGTGTTCTCTCCCAGGTGAGCGCAGCCAAACTCCGCTTTATCGAGTTTGTAAGAGGCAATCCCGCAGTTGTCGCTAGAGCCGTTATCGATCTGAACTGTTGTTATAGTAGCATTACCTGTAGCATCAAGCGAAACCGTGATGTTTTGGGTAAGTACTACCGGAACCAGATCATCCACAACAGTTACAGTTGCTTTTTCAGTGGCTACGTTGTCATAAGCATCTGTTACAGTCAGCATAACTTCATTCTCGCCGATGTTCGAGCAATCAAAAGCTGCTTTGTCTATAGTTAATTTTACAGACCCGCAAACATCTGATGAGCCGTTATCTACATCTGCTGCTACTATAGTTGCCTTGCCAGCTGCATCCAGTTTAATGGTAATGTTTTTGGTAAGGGCTATCGGGGCAATCTTATCTTCTACTGTAACTATAGCCGTTTTGGTAGCCACGTTGCCGTTGTTATCGGTTACGGTCAGGGTTACAGTATTGGCACCTATAGTTGAACAATCGAAAGTCGTTTTACTCAGGCTCATGGATTTGATTCCGCAGGCATCAGCGCTTCCGTTGTTAACTTCGTCTGCCGTTATAGTTGCGTTTCCAGCAGCATCCAACTGAACTGTTATGTTCTGCGTGATAACAACCGGAGCAACTTTGTCTTCTACAGTAACTATAGCTGTAGTGGTGTGCGTGTTTCCGCTCTTATCGGTTACTGTAAGTGTTACCGAGTTCTCGCCTACGTTGCTGCAATCAAAAGCTGTTTTAGATATAGTTAACGTAATATCTCCACATGCATCAGAAGAACCGTTATTAACCTGGGCTGCAGTTATAGTTGCGTTACCAGTAGCATCTAATTGCACAGTAATATCCTGAGCGATAGCCACTGGTGCAACCTTATCTTCTACAGTTATAATTGCTGTAGTTGTAGCCACATTCCCTGCTTCGTCAGTTGCGGTTAAAGTAACTGTGTTGGTTCCTAAGTTGCTGCAATCGAACGTAGTTTTAGAAAGTGATAAGGTAACTGATCCACAAATATCCGAAGAACCATTATCAACCATTGCTGGTGTTATAGTTGCTGCACCATTCGCATCAAGCTGAACCGTTATAGCCTTCGCTATGGCTATTGGTGCGGTTACATCTTTCACTGTAACTATAGCAGTTGCTGAAGAAGTGTTTCCATTTACATCAGTTACCGTTAACGTTACCGTGTTTGGACCAACATTATCGCAGGTGAAGCCTGTTTTATCTAAACTATAACCTTCTGCAGGTATAGAGCAGTTGTCAGTAGAACCGTTATTGATCTGTGCAGCAGTTATAGTTGCAGCACCCGTAGCATCAAGGTTAACTGTGATGTTCTGGGTTATTACAGTTGGTTTCTGCGTATCGGTAACGGTTACATCAAAGCTGGTTGTAGATGTGTTGCCTACAGCATCAGTTGCTACAAATGTGTTGGTAGTTGTACCTACCGGGAACAAGGCGCCAGAGGCAAGACCTGCTGTCTGGGTAACAGTTACCGTCTTGTTTTCCCAGGATATTACAGCGATACCATTGCCTGTGCGGCCTACCATTTCACCCCCTTCATGGTTTGGCATAGTAGCGTTACCGGCTATAAGCTCAGCTTCATTCATGTAGTATTCAGAAGTTGGAGTGTAACCTGCAGGCTTGTAAGAGTCTGCTGTTAACACATACCCAGAACCACCAGAAGATGTCGGCCAGGTGCTTACGCCTCCGTACCAGCCACCACCGGCACCACCGTTAGCAAAGCCATCACTACCTCTACCACCGCCATTCCAGCCACCAACTGAACTGGTATTACTATAGTTGTTATGATTTCCAAAGCCAAAAGAGCCGGGTATTGCTACACTGTAATTAGAAGCACCTCCGGCTGTTTGAGAAGCTCCGATTATGTTAACACCTTGTGTAGTAAAAGATGGAGCATTAACACCTCCGCCATCATTGCCTACATTACCGGTTGATGAGTCTTCATAATTTCCGCCGTGTCTTCCACCTCCGCCGCCGGCAACAATAATTCTGGAATATAACCCTGCGTTATCGTTCCAGGCACCACCTACTAACCTAATATCAGTAGCACCTCCGCCACCAGTTGAACCCCAATATGATGTTGAGGCATTTCCTGTACCCTGACCACCTACATATATATAAAGAGTAGTACCAGCTGTTAAAGTGACTTCACCTTTAGAATAACCGCCCCTTCCCCCAAACTGAGAATTAGGGATTTGAGTGTCATTACCACCTTGTGAACCCCATGTTTCCAGAATATATTTCCCGGTTACCGGAACTATAAAAGTCTGTACACTTCCAGTATAGCTGAAAGTTTGCTTATCAATTGCTCCGGCACTGATACAATTATCAGTAGCAGCCGGTATAGTATAAGTAACTAATGCGCCACATTTATCCAGATCAGTATCTTTCGTGATCGGAGATACTGCTGCGAATACTGGGGCGGTTTCATCCTTTACAATTACCTGTTGGGTCTGTGTTGCAGTATTGCCCGCTCCATCAGTGTAAGTCCAGGTAATGGTATAAGTACCCTGCTCAGTGTATTCTAAAGGATCTATAGTGGTACCGGTAACCGTACCAGACACATTATCGGTAGCGGTCGGGGCAGTTACGGTTGCTGAGCACTGTCCTGTTATGGTTGGCAGTGTAGCTATAGTTGGCACAGGCTTCTCATTATCTGTTACCGTTACCAGCTGCGTAGCGGTGGCTGAATTGCCTGCCGCATCAGTCACCGTCCAGGTGACAGTGGTATTGCCAACCGGGAAAGTAACAGGCGCATCATTGGTTGTACTGGCCACTGAACAATTATCAGCTGTTACAGCAGTTCCTAACGCTACCTCTGAAGCTGTATTTTTACCGGCATCGGTGTTAACTGTTACGGCTACAGGAGCCGTTATAGTTGGGTTGATCTTATCAGCTATAGTAATTGTTGTAGCTGCAGTGCTGCTTCCGCCTTTACCGTCTGTAACAGTTAAGGTTACATTAGTAACACCTACGGTATAAGGTCCCGCTGGCGAAGCTGTAAATGTTAGAGCATCTCCATCTATATCCGAAGAGTTATTATTAAATGCGGACGCTGCAATTACTGCCTGGCAATTTGCATCTGCATCTGCAGTTAACGGTTTGGCTGCAGCAACCGGCGCATCATTTACAGCAACTATAGTTACATTAACTGTCGCTGTCTCTGAGTCTGAAGAGCCGTTATTTACATTATATGTGAATACATCGGTGCCATTTATGTTAGTTGCGGGCGTATAAGTAAAAGCACCGGTAGCAGCATCAGTTAGCGTAAGCGTGCCTTTAGTTGGTGCTGTAACTATAGCATAAATAAGCGCATTTCCGCTTTCGTCGCTACCTGCCAGTTTACCTGTGTAAGCAACATCTTCATTTGTACTAATATCACCTGCAGTTGATGCTAGGCGAGCTGCTGCCAGGTCCATGTTATTGAGAGTACCATGATTAGCGTTAGCAGTTGCATCGTAAGCAATAGTACCTGTAGTTTCATCAAAACGCCAATAACCTGCCAGGCCGGCTTCGTTACCATTCAGGGTAGTGGCCCCCAAAGTTTTAATTTCTTCAACAGTTAAAGCTTTTTTCCAGAGCGATACGTTATCGATCTGGCCGTTAGCAAAACCGCCATCTGCGTTCATATAGGTACCAATACGAATAGGCGCGCTGGATGCAGAAGATGTATAGTTTACCGTTCCGGACCCAACAAGCACACCATTCGCATAAATTTCCATTTTGCGCTGGCCGCTAACATTGCGCCTTACAGTAGTAACCTGTACCCATTCCCCTACTTTATAGGCATCTTCAGTACCAATCCAGGTCCAGCCCCAGCCTAGTTTATCTATACCGTAAGTAAATTTTCCGTCACCTGCTGTAAGCCAGTATTGCATATCGCCGCCGCCAGCAGGTCTGTTGAAGAGACCTGCTGTAGCCATGCTATTGGCTTTAAACCATAACGAAACAGTAAATTCTGTTTCAGAGTCGAATTGATTTGAAGCTTGTGAAGGAATTTCAACGTAATCGTTTACACCGTCAAACTGTAGGGCATTGCGATAACCCGCAATTGGTTTGGACTCGGGAGTAGTAGAATAAGTAATAGAAGGTAAAGTGTTTGGTGTACTTATTGAAGGATCATCAAGTTTAAAATAATATTTACCATCTACAGCTGCTGCCGTAGGTTTTAATACCCATTCAAATTCCCTAACATTCGTCTCGTCATTAAACTCCAAATAACCTTCTGGCGTAGTGCTGTCAATCACCTTACCAGGCACATAGGGCACTCCGAAGTCTACGGAAAGTTGCTGCGTTGTACCCGTACCGCTTTGCACACCAGTGCTCGCATCCAGCACAAAATGCTCGCCGTTCGTAGAAGTAGAGGATATTATACTAAAAGGGCCACTCGCGCTCGTCGAATAACTGAGGCGGTTATCAATTGAATTCCCAAAATTATAATTATCTGGATTGGCGGTTGATGACACCTTCATGCGCAAACGGATGTTCCCATCCGCAGCATTTACAGTCACCTCCTGGTTTTCATTTCCCTTCCAGGTGGCACTGGTTTCTGAACCATTGTCATTTCTCCATCGCCAACTACTCTGCGTCAGCGTTGGACCAGCTACTACATCAATGAGCAAGCAGCTGAAGAAAAAGAACAGTAAAAGTTTTTTCATTTTAATTTGGCTAAAAATTGATAGATAATATGATAATGCTGTTTTTATGATTCGTGATGACTACTTAATTTATCTGCTTCTTCTTTGTTTAATGCGCTAAACCTGGGGCTACACCCGGAGATTTAAATAGCCTGATAAGCAGCAAAACAACAGATGCTGAAAAGATAAAATATAAGAAATGATGGTAGTTAAGAGCCGGTATTTGATTTGGGTAAATAGTAACCTGCTGTACACTACTATAGTCAGATTGAAATTGGGCTCCAATGTCACCATTTGCGCGAATCACCCCGGAAATACCCCTGTTATTGTTGATCACTAAATCTTTTCTTGCTTCAATTGCTCTCAACCTGCCGTTATAGAAATGCTGCCTGGTAATAAAGAAATCTGAAAACCATCCATCATTACCTAGATTTATAAGAAAAGAGATCTGGTCAGAGGCATATCTGCTTACCTGAACAGGCACAGCCGATTCGTTACAAAGCAATACCCCCGCTTTACCCCAGGGTGTTTGTATTGCATTTTGTCTTTCTCCTTCCTGAACTATGAGTCCGCTACCAGAAAGAAAAGGCAGAATTAAGCATCCGTTATTACTAAAAAGCGGGGATTCAACAAGTGTAAGAAGTTCGCCTTTGTCGTAGCGGGCCTGTACGCTACCGGATGGATTAAAAAAATAAGCAGAGTTGTAAATAGCATTGTTACCTGGAGAAACTGCCGTACTCATACCCAGCATAAAATGGGTGTTAGTTGTTGCTGTTGTCCTGCTAATTTCTTTCAGAAAATCGTCGTCTGTACTATAGGACCAGGGAATAACTGTTTCGGACCATAAAATAAAATCGGTACCGCTAACTGCTGCCTGATTGTTTAAGGATAGTAACTTTTGTACTAATGCATTACCATTCTTTTCATCCCATATAGTTTCGGGTGGCAAAGACGGGAGAATTAAAGTCGCACTTACTTTTGAATTGCTTGATGCAATAAGCTCATCAGAAATGCTACTGTACATAACCACTCCAACTATAAAATGAGCAGTCATCAGAAAAACTGGTATTAGTAAACGTTTCCGATGATTGGTATGAATGGCGTAACTAAGAGTATAATTAACTAATACAAGCAGGAATGACAAGATATATACACCACCTAATGCTGCAGGCTGCACCAAAAACAAATTGGCGGCCTGAGATATACCTATACTATAACTCATCCAGGGCATACCGGCAAAAAGAACAGCACGTATCCACTCAACTATAACCCATACCGAAGCAAACAAAAAAGCATTACTAACTGCTCCAATTATAGTAGAGTTTGAAAACTTTATTTTAGTATAGATGAAAAACTGAAGTGCGTAAATACATCCAATTATCAAAGCGGCAAGAAGCCAGCAGACTACACCTAACAGTATACTACTCTGTGCATATTGATAAATGGCAGGAACCATCCAGTAGTTTAAAATACCTGCTGAAACACCTCCGAAAACAAACCCTTTATAAAAAGCCTGTTTAGCTTGGTTTATGTTTAAAAGAGAAAGGAAAAGGAAAGTGAGTGCAAACCAGGCAATAAGATAACTTACAAATATCAATGAAATACTTGTGAGAATTGCTGATGAAATTACACATGCGTAACTGTAGGTCGCACAGAAGGTATGTAGCTTTTTTAAGACCATCTTTCAGTTATGCATGCTAATGGGCTTTGTTTAAAAAGAGGGCAGCAATTCGTTTCATAAACAGGGTGTAAAGGTTTGGCTATAAATTGAAATTAGGTATTGAACAAAGCTGAGCTTCAACTAAAAGCTGAAGCATTTCTATTTTTATTGTTTTCCTTAGTAGTGAAGGGGCGGAAAAAGGAGTATGTGTGATTTGTGTAACACATTTAATAACATAACAAAACACCAGACAGCTGAATAACAAACTCTACCCCAAATTACTTATATACTATAGTCTGGTTTCTGAAAGAGTTAGCGAAATAAAATTGCTGAAAATTAGAGTATTTTGATCTTGCTGCAAGTTACAGGTTGCAATAGTGACCTTTTTATAAAGAGTTGTACTAATTTGTCTCGTATTGAAAACGGAGACAAATTAAAAATACGAAGCTATGTTTTATTTGCATTCTGGCTTATAAAGAAGTAAATATAGTATAGCAGTTAAATTTAATGTTGGAGAGCATAAGCGCATAAGTTGATGCGTTAATTCACTTTGCTGCCTGGACCCTCGTATTCTTTGAGACTGATGCCTTCCCTCTTTTTAAATGCCTTATAGAAACCACTGCGAGAAGGAAATCTGTCTGTAAGCCAAGGCTTCTATGGGATAGCGCTGTAAGAATTCTTCTTTCCCTAATTGAGCTTTAAGTAAGCGAAACAGAATGGATAAAGATGTTAAAGCTGATTTTAGCAAATGTGTTAATTGCTTAGAATAGTTTGTAGGCAGGAATAACAACCCATGCAGTAAAGCTATTTTCTTTAAAGCACGCTGTGTCCTGCACATGTAGCGTTACCTGCTGCAACATTGTTGCAGAGTCATAGTCTAGATCCTTAACCTTGTCCTGTTTTTAAATACGGGAAAGTGTTTCCGGTTTCGTATTCAGAAAAGATGCAATCCAGCGGGAGCCGGTCAAAAAACCATGGCTTAGAATTTAGAAAATGACGGTAGCGCTCTCTTGCGTTACCCATACGAATTAAGTGCGTCCGTTCCTGTGCGTCGCGGTAATAGCATTCGTTTAAACTGCCGGATAATATATTTGAGATTAAAAAAGTGCTAATACCAGCTTTGAAGCATATTTATATGAACCCCTAAGACTAGTGTTGGCATGACTGCAACTATAGTTTCCCGAGAGAGCTGTCCTTCTTATAGCCCTGACAAAGAGCTTACAAATTCATTTTCTACTGAAATGGACGTGGTTATCTTTTTTGATTTGTGAACGGAGGAAGCCATTAGCGCACCTTCAGTTATTAAATACACATAATTGAACTTCCCACCTAAACAAAGCAGATGCTGGCCTTCCTCTAACTGAAAGGAAATTGCATGACTGTGAAATTCTTTCTGGAGGTTTTTGCTAACAGAATGCAGCATGATAAGCAGGCCAGGAATATAAGCTAAGTTTTACGGATTTGCTTTTATTAATTGTAAATGAGTTTTCCGCATTTTATGATCCGGATTAGGACATTAGAGCAACCTCACTTCATTTGACAGTCCATATCATCCTAAAATATAACACTTATGTAACCAATGTCACTGAACGGGGCAAATGGATTCATCACTTTTGTTGCGTTCATTAAAACACGGTCCTCGGGGTCGGTCTGCAGGAGTATGAACTGTAAAGTTGCATGCCTTGCAGAAACTTAGAAGAAATAAAATAGAAAGCGGGAATTCTGGAATCAGCGCTACAGGCAGGCTGAACCAGCTTATGGCTTAGAACCCAATGCGTTTTTTTAAGAGCAGTTAAAGGCTTTACAGCCAGGCTCTTTATTGATGCCCGCAGAAGGCGAAGGTCGGGATTCGGTTTATGCTGTTGCAACAGGCTGGCAGGAGCAGGCATTTACAGTTCGGCGGGCCTTACGAAAGCCTTACAACTGGCCGATGAAGCATAAAGTAAAAATGAATTATATCCTGTATGCAGCGGAAACCTATAATTCGGAAACGGAAAGATTTGATGCCTTAGCCCTGATCTATGCCCACTTCCCTCCTGCTACACGTCACCATTAAACTATAAACACACATGGAAAAAAAGTTAAACATCATGGTTCCGGTAGACTTTACGCCGGTGTCTTTCAAAGTGATCGAATTTCTGCATTTACTCATGCAAGCAGCTCCGGTAACTACCCGCCTGGTGCATGTTATAGAAGTTAACACCGGCGACTGGGGCGGCTCTTCAGAAGCCTCTGAAACATTGGATAAAGAGAAATTTAAACTAGAAGAACAAAAAGTTCGGAAACAGTTCGAGGAGCTGAGAAAGCAGGTTGATTTCGACTTTACCAGCGATATTGTGTATGGTGGCCTCACCACGGCTATTGCCAAATATGCTGCCCATCATCAGACAGACCTGGTACTGATGGGAACAAAAGGTGCTGATGGCTGGCTGGAGAAAATATCAGGTTCTGAAGCCCAACAGGTGGTTCGCCATACCGAAGTGCCGGTGATCACCATTCACCAGTTTGCTTCTATTACGCCTGTCCGCAACATACTTTGGGTAGCAGATTTTGAAGCGCAAAAACAGCCCGAGCAAAGTATAACCACCATTAAAAACCTGCAACGCCTTTTTAATGCTAAACTTCACTTGTTACAGATCATAGGCAAAGACGATGAGCAGCAAACACAGGCAACACAGCAGCACATGCGCCGTTTTGCCGACACCTTTGGTTTACAAAACTATGAACTGCACCTGCACCACAATTATAAAGTACCGGCCGGCGTACGCAACTTTAACCAGGCCACCGAAATGGACCTGGTACTGATCGGCACCCATGCCCGAAAAGGGATAAGCCACCTCTTTTACGGAAGTATAGCCGAGTCACTGGTAAACCATTGCATCCGGCCGCTTATGACCTACCATTTAAAATAAATTGTCCCGTAGTTCCCATCCTAAAATTGCAGCCGGGGCTGCAATTTTTAGCTGGTATAAACTATAAAACAACGATCCCTTTCACCCCGACACAAAAAGCCCAAACACACTTAACTGCGTAAACATGTATATACCACGCTCTGAAAATGCAACTATAAAACATCTCTATTCAACTGGCTCACACCCTCTTCGTAACACAGCGAATTCCGGAGCCGGCGTATCAGGTATAAAGTTGTAGTATAAATCAGATTGTAAGGTATACCCATTTTCAGGTTTTAATTATTGGTGGGAGCCCGGCAGGAATCATGCTGGGCGCCAAGCTTCTGCGGGAACAGAAGAGGTTGCGGGTGGCCATTGTGAAGCCGTCGAGCAATCACTGGAACCTGATACTGGAAGGAAATACGCAGAAAAAACGTGTGTGACAAACGTCACTGTATACCCTTTCGAAAGCTTATATCTTTGTATTAATTATGGGGAGAAAGTATAAATTCTCCGTATTTGATTAACTATAAAACGTAAAACTGATGAAAATTAAACAGTTCGAAGACAAAGGATTAGCTCATTATTCATACGCTATTTTAAGCGAGTGTGCCAGCGAAGTGGTACTGGTAGATCCGTCCCGCGACCCGCAGCCATACTATGATTACGCTGAAGCCAACAACGCCAGGATCACAGGTGTGATCGAAACGCACCCCCACGCCGACTTTATAAGCTCGCACCTGGAGATCGCTAACAAAACCGGCGCTACCATTTATACCCACAGCCTGGTTGGTGCAGACTATAAGCACACTGCTTTTGATGAAGGTGCTATACTTGAGATCGGTAAAATCAAACTCAGATCGCTGCACACCCCCGGCCACTCCCCTGACTCGATCAGCATTGTGCTGGAGCACGAAGGAAAAGACAAAGCTGTGTTTACAGGGGATACCCTGTTCATCGGCGATGTGGGCCGCCCCGACCTGCGCGAGAATGCCGGCAACATTACCGCCAGGCGCGAAGAACTGGCCCGCCAGATGTACCACAGCACCCGCGAAAAACTACTGAAGCTGGATGACAGCGTTACCGTTTACCCGGCACACGGCTCAGGCTCGCTATGCGGAAAGGCCCTGAGCGATGCCAACAGCAGCACCATCGGTGCCGAGAAAAGTGGAAACTACGCGCTGCAGCCCATGAGCGAGGATGAGTTTGTGAAGATCCTGACCGAAGACCAGCCTTTTATTCCCAAATACTTTGGCTACGACGTTGCCCTGAACAAACAAGGTGCCCCGGACTATAAACCAAGTATAGAAGGCGTGAAAATGCTGGAGAAAAACTATAAGCCCGAAGATGGCGCTGTAATAGTAGATGCACGCAACGAAAAGGAATTCAAGAAAGGACACTACAAAGGCGCGATCAACATCCAGAACGGCGGAAAGTTCGAGACCTGGCTGGGAAGTATAGTTGGCCCGAATGAGAAATATTACCTGGCAGCCGAAAGCGAAGCACAACTACAGGACCTGATCTCGAAAGCAGCAAAAATCGGCTACGAACTGCTGATAAAAGGCGCTTTTGTGCTGGATAAAGTAGAAGAAACGAAAACGCCGGAGATCAATGTTGGTGAATTCCGCGAAAACCTGGAAGACTATACCATCGTGGATATCCGTAACACCTCGGAAGTGAGATCGGGTAAGTTCTTCGACAAAGCCATTAACATTCCGTTGCCAGAGTTGCGCGAGCGGGCCCTGGAAATACCCACAGATAAGCCTGTGGTAGTGCATTGTGCCGGTGGTTACCGCTCTGCGGCAGGCAGCAGCATAGTGGAAGCAGCCCTGCCGCAAACCAAAGTGCTGGACCTGAGCGAGGCCGTAAACAAGTTTAAGGACGGTCAGAAGTAAGTATAACCAAAATAAAAAACCAGTGCGGCCCCCAACAACTGCCCGCACTGGTTTTATTTGTATTTGCTATAGTTCTAAAAGTCCCATTCCATTTCTTAAACCAGGAAAGTTCCAGGCAAACGGCTAATCCTGAGGCAATTACCGCGACCGGGGCACGAGCTGAGTATAGTTTAAAAAACAATGAATCAGGGTTGAGATTCAGCAGCTTTCTAAATTTATAGTTTATACTTTGCATGGTGCAGGCTTAAACCACTACGCACCAACTCCCTGACTATAAAATACGCTCTGTGACAAGTATCACTGTCATACTTTTGCAGAAGCAGTACTTTTGTGTTGTCAATCTTTAATTTACCAATGGAAATATTCGGATATATCGCAGCCCTTTTTATCGGTCTCTCTTTAGGACTAACTGGTAGCGGTGGCTCTATACTTACAGTACCCATACTGGTTTACCTCATGCGTTTAAGCCCGGTAATGTCTACCTCCTACTCCCTGTTTATAGTTGGAACTACTAGTCTTGTAGGCAGTTTTAAATTCTACCGCAAAGACCTGGTAAGCTTTAAAACAGCCCTCATTTTCGGAGCACCTTCCCTTACCACCGTTTTTCTTACCCGCACGTTCCTGGTACCCGCCATCCCGGCGCATATCCTTACCATCGGAGGCTTTGAGATCACAAAAGATATCCTGCTGATGGTACTCTTTGCCATACTTATGGTAATGGCCTCGTTCAGCATGATCCGTAAACCCAAATACAAGCCTGAGCTGGAGGCCCGCGAAGCGTTACCCATCCGTTACTTTGCCGTGATGGCACAGGGCACCTTAGTTGGCCTGGTCTCGGGTTTGGTTGGTGCTGGCGGCGGCTTCCTGATCATTCCTGCACTGGTATTATTCACCGGTCTTGATATGAAATTAGCAGTCGGCACCTCCCTTTTTATTATCGCTGCAAACTCCCTTATCGGGTTTATGGGAGATGTTTTCCAATATAGTATAGACTGGATTTTCCTGGTAACTTTCTCAGCGCTTTCGGTAGCGGGTATTTACATCGGCACAGCCTTATCTTCTAAAATAGATGGCCATAAATTAAAAACAGGATTTGGCTGGTTTATACTTGCCATGGGCCTGTACATTTTAACCAGAGAGATTTTCCTTTCCTGACCCGAACGCCACTTCCTCAGCTGTAGCCCTGTTGGAAGCAAATCTACAAGCTAATGCAGGTTTACATCTTTTTACAAACACCTGTAAAGCAGAACTTTAAACTATACAACAAGCCTTAACCATATAGATATAGTCCCTGTCTGAAATACAATTTTAACCAGAAGAACATGCTCTGTGTCAAGAGTCACTGCGTTTGCTGGCAGCCTGATCTATCTTTGCAGCGTTAACTATTAAGAAACTATAGGCAATGGAAATACTTGGATACATCGCTGCACTGCTCATCGGCCTTTCACTGGGTTTGATCGGTGGTGGCGGTTCTATACTTACCGTGCCGGTGCTGGTTTATTTAATTGGCCTCAACCCGGTTATCTCTACGGCTTATTCGCTGTTTATAGTTGGCTTAACCAGCTTGGTTGGCTCCTGGAAATTCTATAAAAAAGGACTTGTTAGCCTGAAAACAGCAGTTGTATTTGGTCTGCCTTCTATTGTAGCGGTGTATATTACCCGGCGCTACATTGTACCGGCCATCCCTGAAAATCTATTTATGGTGGGCCAACTGGTAGTTACCAAAGGCGTGCTCTTAATGCTCTTGTTTGCCGGCCTGATGGTGTTTGCTTCTTTCTCGATGATCAGAAAGAAAAAAGAAGTGCCTGCCGAACCCGTGGCTATTGTGGATGAGAACATTGACACCGAGCTGGACGTGGAGCATACAGACAAAACAGAAACTCATCCAAAACCAAAATTCAACTATGCCGGCATCCTGGGCGAAGGCCTGGTAGTAGGTACGCTCACTGGCCTGGTAGGTGCAGGCGGCGGTTTCCTGATCATCCCGGCGCTGGTGCTCTTCAGTAAGCTAGATATGAAAATGGCGGTAGGCACCTCGCTGCTAATTATCGCCGTTAAGTCGCTGTTCGGGTTTATCGGCGACATTTACAACTATGAGATCGACTGGATGTTTCTGGGCATTTTCTCTACCATTTCTATTGCCGGTATTTTCATCGGTTCGTTCCTCTCCACTAAGATTCACGCCGATAAGCTCAGGACCTCTTTCGGCTGGTTCGTGCTGTTGATGGGGATATACATCATCGTTAAGGAAATTTTCTTCGCCTAAATCTCCGGTGTGACCAAAGTCACTGAACCCCGCTACAGATCTTCCGACCTTTGTAGTGTAATCGAGACAAACACTTAAACCTAAACTCAGAAACCATGTTCAATATATTTAAATCCGCTCCCAAGAACTACGAAGACCTGGACGGAACTACTTTCAAAACAAAGTATAACAACACAACGAAAGCTGAATTGCTGGATGTGCGTACTGCCTCCGAGTTTGCTTCAGGCACTATACCGGGAGCCAGGAATTTGGATGTAACCTCGCCTCAGTTTCAGCAGGCGCTGAAAACACTGGACAAGGACAAAGAATACTTCGTGTTCTGCCGCAGCGGTAACCGTAGCGGCTCGGCCTGCGACCTGATGACAGCGCAAGGCTTTAAAGCATATAACCTGTCGGGTGGCTTAGGCGCCTGGCCAAGATAATTTCAACTATTTTTAGGGCAGCTTACGGAAGGAGTCTTTGAACGCGCTTCTTCCCTGCTCCTGTTCAGTATTAAAATCAAAAAGTAAAGTATAAAAGTTATGTTAGAGCTAGTAAGGCAACCATGGCCGTGGTACACGTCGGGAGCTGTGATCGCCTTTGTGATGGTCCTGTTGCTTTTTTTCGGAAAATCATTCGGAGTTTCATCCAACCTGCGCACCATCTGCTCGGCCTGCGGAGCTGGTAAATCAGTAAAGTTCTTTGATTTTGACTGGCGCTCCCAGACCTGGAACCTGTTGTTCCTGGTAGGGGCTGTCTTGGGCGGGGTTATCTCTTCACAGTTCTTGTCTACCGGCGAAGCAGTGCAGATATCGCAGGCAACTATACAGGACCTGGGCCAGCTGGGTATTTCCGCACCACGGGGCATTCAGCCGGAAGAACTGTTTAGCCTGGAGGCCCTCTTTACAGTAAAAGGCTTTTTAATTCTGCTGCTGGGCGGTTTTGCGATCGGGTTTGGGGCCCGCTATGCCGGTGGCTGTACTTCGGGCCATGCCATCAGTGGCTTATCTAATTTGCAGTGGCCATCGCTGGTAGCTGTTATCGGTTTCTTTATAGGTGGATTGCTTACAACCTGGGTACTGATGCCGATCATATTTTAATGATTAATTGATAATGAGTAATGAATAATTCAGCTTTAAGTCTGCTTCTGATTATTCATACATAATTAATTAATCATTCATCATTAATAACTATTAATTAATTCGCTGTGAAAGGATTAAAATTTATACTGGCCGGCATACTGTTCGGCATCGTCATGAGCAAGTCCGAAGCCATTTCGTGGTTCCGGATCCAGGAAATGTTCCGCTTCCAGTCGTTCCATATGTATGGCATTATCGGTACTGCGGTTATACTTGGCGTGATCATCACCTACCTGATTAAAAAGTATAAGCTGCGCGACTACCAGGGTAACCCGATCGTTTTTACGCCTAAAGAGAAATCTGTGCCTCGTTACCTGATCGGGGGTGTCATTTTCGGGTTGGGCTGGGCGCTGACTGGTGCCTGTCCGGGGCCGATGTTCGTAAGTATAGGCTATGGTTACTGGGCCATTTTACTGGCCGTGGGCGGAGCAATTGCAGGAACTTATACATACGGCGTCCTGAAAGACAGGCTGCCGCATTAACAATACTTTGGCTGAAAGTGAATATGACCTGAGGACCATCTGCTATAGGCGGTGGTTCTCAGGTATAGTACTAAGCTGGGCACTATATTAAAATGAAGCTACCATCATCTGAAATAAAACTTGGGTTAAAGGAGAATGCAGGGCAGTTCTGGCTGCTGGTGCTGGTGAACGGTTTTGTTGGTTCGATGGTGGGATTGGAGCGCTCTGTTATTCCGGAATTTGCTGAAACAGTTTTCGGCATAAACGGGCACACGGCGCTCCTCTCTTTTATAGTTGCCTTTGGCCTTGCCAAATCGATTGCCAATATGCTGATGGGGCGCCTCTCGTTAAGGTTTACCCGCAAGCAATTGCTGTTGACAGGATGGTTGTTTGCGTTGCCCGTGCCTTGGCTTTTATTGTATGCGCATAACTGGTGGTGGGTAATTTTTGCGAACCTGCTGCTGGGTATAAACCAGGGACTGGCATGGTCGGCAACTGTAGTAATGAAGATTGACCTGGTAGGCGAAAAGAACCGCGGCCTGGCGATGGGTATTAATGAGTTTGCCGGTTATTTTGCAGTAGGCCTGGTGGCTTTCCTGGCGGGCTATATTGCTTCCAGTACAGGTAACGTTACCTATGCTTTTGTGCCGGGAATCGGCTTTTCTATAGTTGGTCTGCTGCTCACATTGCTTTTTGTGCGCGATACCCATGCCCACGTGCAAACCGAAGCTGCGCAAACAACCACTCCCCTGTTAAAAAACATCTGGAAAGACACCACCTTTCGCCACGCCAACCTGGGCTCTGTTACGCTAAATGGTTTCGTGAACAACATGAACGACGGTATACTCTGGGGCTTGCTGCCAGTGCTGTTAAATACAAAAGGTTACTCGCTTACCGAAATAGGTTTTCTGGCTGGTATTTATCCGGCTGTATGGGGATTGGGACAATTGGTAACAGGCAGGCTGGGCGATATACTTTGCAAAAAGCAGCTGCTAAGTATGGGCATGATGATACAGGGTGTTGCCATTGCCATGCTGTTGTTTGCAGATTATTATCCTATACTTGTAGCGGCGCTGGTTATACTTGGTGCCGGCACAGCCATGGTCTACCCGAATTTCCTGGCAGTGGTGGCCGAGAACACGCACCCGAGTCAGCGCCCGCAGAGCCTGGGCATTTTCCGTTTCTGGCGCGACTTTGGCTATGTAGCCGGTGCCGTGGCTGCCGGGGTGTTCAGCGATATGTTCGGGCTTGGAGCAGTCATTACCGGAACGGCTATACTTACAGTTGGGGCCGGAGTAATGTCAGAGTTGCGCATGTGCTGCACCAAAAAACTGCTATGGCACAGCAGAGAATGTAGCACCGGTTTGCTTCGTGCAACCTAATTGACTACTTTAAACATAGTTATGAAGACGTACCTGCTTTTATTTGTCAGCACCTTGTTCCTGCTTTTCGGCATACAGAAGAGCAGCAGCCTGCCTGGTGCCGCTGATTTTAAGCAGCGCTTTGTTTCAAAAAGCTGTAAGTATAGCAACCAGGGATTTAAAAAGCCATGCGCTAAAAAGTGCCTCAAACATCAAACCCATTCGGAGCAAAAAGGTGCTGCCAATGTAGTAACAGACTGCCCGCAACAGACCTATGGCGTAGCTTCGGCACAGCTCCTGCCTGCTTTTTACACTCTTGCTGTAGTGCAATCAACTATAGTTACCAACAGTAACAAACACCTGTCTCCGTACCTCGAAACGGAACACGCCCCTCCCCGGCTTTCTTAAAATGACATTTCTTTAGATACTATGGCAAAAAGTCGCAGGCTATACGTGTAGCCCGAGCTAAGCCATATCCATACTTCTGTATTTACTGAAATCAGAAGCTAATTATCTATTTCAATCATTTTAAGATCAAACAAAATGGAATACACTCCTTTGCAAAAAATATCGTTCCTGGGGCTCCGCATCCTGGGCAGCCTCATTTTCATAACTGCCGGCCTTAATAACCTGTTTAAAACAGCCGGCGCAACGGCCAAACTTCAGAAGTCCGCTTTCGGCCACCTGGCAACGGCCATCGCGCCAGCCGAGTCGCTGGTTATACTTTCGGGAATAGGCCTGCTGGTTGGGGGCGTAATGCTGCTTGCCGGCTTTAAAACCAAACTCGCTTCGCTGGGGCTGCTGGCTATACTTGTGCCTATTACCTTAACGGTGCAGATCGCAAACCCCGAAGGTGCCGGGCCTCTGTTTAAGAATGTTGCGCTGATGGGCATCTTGCTTTTCTTTATGGTGAACGGCGCTGTATACTATGGCCTCGACCAGGTGCTGGAGTTGAAAAGGAAAGCTGGTTTTCAAACTATAGGTAACAGAAGCTATGTAGCTGTGTTGGCTTTTGGAGTGCTGGCTATACTTGGGTCCTGCACTTCTACCAGCAGCATGGCACAAAATAGTCAGCAAACTACAGCCAAACAGAAATATGCTGTACTGATAAGCCAGCCAAGCCACCTGAAAGCCGCAGTACATACAGCCGGAAGCATAACCAAAGACAGCAAGTATAACAGCGAAGCATTTGTGATCATGGCCTGCGGAAAATCAGTGGAAGCATTTCAGAAAGGCAGCGAGATGGCGCAGTATATTGCGCAAGGCCGGGCATTAGGCGTTACCTACAAAATTTGCGGCATGTCGCTGAAGCAGTTTAACATCGACCAAAGCACGCTGGTAGATGGCCTGGAAGTAGAACCCAATGGCCTGACCTATATGTTTGACCTGCAACTGCAGGGCTATAAAACTGTTGAATTATAAACTATATATAGAAAACTCAGCTCCTGTAAAAGAGGGCAATTTCAAAAGACATAAAGATGAACAAAAATAAATTTTCAATGAAGAATATACCAGGCTGGGCAGTAATGCTGGCGGTGTTTGGCGTTTTATACGTAACCGGTCTGCACACCGAAGCCATTGGCCAGGTACAGCGTTTAATGCTGGCCACCGGTGTTAAAAATGCCAACGTACCTGAAACCTTACAGAATCCGGATGCAAATGCAGTGGCCGACGCATCGGCAATAGCTGGCTCAGAAATGGCAGGTGCCAGTTTCCAAATGGTCGGGCTGGATGGCAAACAAGTAAGCTTCGAAAGCCTGAAAGGCAAAGTGGTGTTCATGAACATCTGGGCTACCTGGTGCCCGCCCTGCGTGGCCGAAATGCCGAACATCCAAAGCCTCTACGAAAAAGTAGGCTCAGACAAAATTGCTTTTGTGATGCTGTCGGTTGATGAAGGTGGCATGGACAAGGTGAAGAAATTCATCAGTAAGAAAGGCTTTACTTTCCCGGTATATATGCCGGCCAGCCAGTTACCGCAGGAGTTTTACTCCAATGCCATTCCTACTACGTTCATCATCTCACCGGAAGGCAAGATTGTAGCCAAGCAGGAAGGCATGGCTGATTATGACACGAAAGAAGTACAGGAATTCCTGAAGAACTTGGTAAAGAAATAAGCAAAATTAGCTGGCTGAATGATGAATCGGCCAGCTAATTTTTTTTTACTTATACTTGGTTGATCATTGCAAAAAATTGCAAGCCCCTTTATACTTTAACCTGACTGCCATGAAACTAAAACTGATCCTACTGCTGGCCATTTTCGCATTTGCAGCGTCGCCCGCCTTTGCCCAGGTAAAACAGAAAGAAGCGAAAACCAGACAACACCGCATTGTGTACGATGTGTCTGCGGCCGATACCGGACAGCACGCCGGCATAATGCGCCAACTCAATAATTTAAAAAGAGCCTGGCCCGATGCGCAGGTAGAAGTAGTAGTGCATGGCAAAGCCCTGAATTTGCTTGTGACAGAAAACACGGGTAAGGCAACTGCTATAAAAGACCTGCAGGCAAAAGGCGTAGTATTTGCTGCCTGCGAAAACACGATGCGCGTCCGAAAAATAACCAAAGACCAGTTATTGCCTGGCGTTATAACCGTGCCGATGGCCGTTGGCGAACTTGTACTGAAACAGGAAGAAGGCTGGAGCTATATTAAACTATGAGCCGGCTATAGTTGTTAACCTCCTGCATGGAAAAATACAGGCATATATTTACTTCTTCGTTCAGCGACTACGGCCATTACCTGTGGCACGAAATGTTGCACCCGGGCTGGGGCAACTATTTTTACTGGCTGCTGGGCATTTCGCTGTTCTTCTGGCTACTGGAAGTTATAGTTCCGTGGCGCCAGCACCAGGCCAGGATCCGTCAGGATTTCTGGCTCGATGGCTTTTACATGTTCTTCAACTTTTTTCTCTTCTCGCTGGTAGGCTTTAATGCAATTTCCAATATTGGTGTAGAGGCTTTCAATGATTTCCTGGGGCTGTTTGGCATCAGTAACCTGGTAGCGTTTGAGGTGCAGTCGTGGCCGGTTTGGGCGCAATTGCTAACGCTGTTTATAGTGCGGGATTTTATACAATGGAATGTGCACCGCCTGCTGCACCATTCCGGGTTTTTGTGGCGTTTCCATAAAGTGCATCATTCGGTACAGCAAATGGGTTTTGCCGCGCACCTGCGCTTCCATTGGGGCGAAACTATAGCTTACCGCACCTTGGAATACATTCCGTTAGCCATGATCGGCTTCGGTATTCAGGACTTTTTCCTGGTGCACATTTTTGCTACGGCCATCGGGCATTTCAACCATTCCAACATCCGTGTTCCGCTGGGCCCGTTGCGCTACCTGTTCAATAACCCGCAGATGCATATCTGGCACCACGCCAAATACCTGCCCCACCGTTATGGCGCCAACTATGGCATCAGTTTAAGTATCTGGGATTATCTTTTCAAAACAGCCTATATGCCCGCAGAAGGCCGTGATATTGAGCTTGGTTTCGAAGAAGTGGAGCAATATCCGAAGTCGTTTATAAGGCAGCAATGGCAACCATTTTTAGAGGGACGAGATGAGGATACCCCTACGGCCTCACCAGTTGAGGAGCTCAAGAAACTGGAAAATGCCTGAGAAGTATTTATAGAATATAAACAGAAAGCCGCTGCAGATAAGAAACACACAGCGGCTTAAGCCCCAACTGCTGGCCCTGTTTGCTGCCTTGGCCAGACTACTCTGGTAGAGAAAAAACAGACCCTTGATACCGCCGTAGTATATATGTGTGAAGACAGGAAAGCAAGCAGGTATTTTATTTATTATTTACCTCTACAAAGACTTTACTTTCTCTTGTATACTTTGTAACTTGGTAGTAAGTGAAACAGATACTTGCCATATTTCTGCTTGTGGTTTATACCTGCACCGGTACAACCATGCAACAGGTGCAAAAAGCTCCTGTACTGGCAGCACATTACCTGGAACATCAGGCAATGACAGCGGATATCTCACTAACGGAATACCTGGTGCTGCACTACCTGAGCGGCAATGTAAAAGATGCCGACTACGAACGTGACATGCAACTGCCCTTTAAAACAACAGATGTTGTAGCATCGACTGCTAGCCCCCTGTTTATCCCGGCTTCCTTCCCCGAACTCAACTTTACCTTGCCGCCAGCAGCCCATGTGCATGGTGCCCCGCTTGACGAAGGTTTCCAATCCTCCCAATACCTTTCCAGTATCTGGCAGCCGCCGAGGTCCTGCTGATTTTCTTTTTACCCCTGCTGCATTTCAGTTCTGCACTTTTTGTGTAAGGCCTGCGCATGTACGCACCTGCGCCTAAATGCCTGCTTCATCCGGCACCGCATCACGGCTGTTCGTCCTTATTTTCAGTTCCTGTATCATCTTTTTACATGACCAAAGTCATAGATAAAAGAAATATTTTCATTGATCTTTACTATCACTCGTTTAGATATATAAAGGTCGATTGACTGGTGCAGTTAGTTGTTTATGAAGGCATTAACACCCGTTACCGGTAGCATATCAGCAAGCAGGGGCACCTGTTTACAGTTTTCTAAAACCAAAAAGAAATCAACAATGGACTTAACACACATCCATTTGCTGCTCAATCACTTCCCTATTGTCGGAACCCTGATCGGCGGCATGGTCATGCTCTGGGGCATGGCTAAAAACCAGAAAAACATCCAGGCACTGGCGGCCGTCCTCGTAATAGCCATGGCCCTTATTGCCATTCCGGTATACCTGACGGGCGAGCCTGCCGAAGAGCGGGTGGAAGACCTGCCCGGGGTATCTGAGCCCCTGATCGAAGAACACGAAGAAGCGGCCGGTCTGGCCATGTGGGTACTGGCGGCCGCCGGCGTGGCCTCGCTGGCGGCCCTGGTGCTTCGCCACCGATCCTCCTCCAGGCTGCCTTTCACCCTGGCGGCCCTGCTCACGCTGCTGGCTTTTGCAGCAATGTCCCGCGCAGGATACTACGGCGGCCAAATCCGGCATACCGAACTGCGCACTGACCAGAAGGTGCTGCCAGCCGACCAACGACAGCAACACGAAGATTAAGAAAAACTTATGCTCAACAAGATCATATCCTTTTCGATACAGAACAAGCTCATTATCGGGCTTTTCGTGATTGCGCTAATCATCGTGGGTGGCTATAATGTAACGCGGCTGCCGATAGATGCCGTGCCCGACATCACCAACAACCAGGTGCAGGTCATCACGGTAGCTCCTTCGCTGGGCGCGCCCGACATCGAGCGGCTGGTTACCTTCCCCGTAGAGCAGGCCAACAGCAACATTCCGGGCATCAAAGAGATCCGCAGCTTTTCCCGCTTCGGGCTTTCACTGGTAACCATCGTGTTTGAGGATGGCGTAGACGTATACTGGGCCCGGCAACAGGTAGCTGAACGCCTGCAACTCGTGCAGCAGCAAATACCACAGGGCGTGGGCACGCCGGAGTTAGGGCCTGTCACCACCGGCCTGGGTGAGATCTACCAGTATGTGGTGCGCCCCGGGAAAGGTTACGAAGGCAAGTATGACGCCACGGAGCTGCGCACGATCCAGGACTGGATCGTGCGGCGGCAGTTGCTGGGCGTGCCGGGCGTGGCCGATGTCAGCAGCTTTGGCGGCTTTCTCAAGCAGTACGAGATCGCGGTAGACCCCAACCGGCTCAAATCCTACGGCCTGTCCATTGCCGATATTTTTACAGCCCTGGAAAACAACAACCAGAACACCGGCGGCTCCTACATCGACAAAGGCGACGCGGTGCTTTTCATCCGCAGCGAGGGCCTGCTTGGAAGTATAGAAGACATCCAAAGTATAGCCGTCACCAGCACCAAAGATGGCACGCCCGTGTACCTGCGCGATGTGGCTGAGGTAGGCTATGGCCATGCCAGCCGCTTCGGGGCCATGACCTACAACGACCAGGGCGAAGTAGCCGGTGCCGTGGTGATGATGCTCAAAGGTGCCAACAGCAACGAAGTAATTAAAAATGTAAAAGCGCGCATTGCCCAGATCCAGGAATCGCTGCCCGAAGGCGTGGTGATCGAGCCCTTCCTGGACCGCACCAAAATGGTAAACAACGCCATCAGTACAGTGGAGAAAAACCTGGCCGAAGGCGCCCTGATCGTGGTGTTTGTGCTGGTGCTTTTCCTGGGCAACCTGCGGGCCGGGCTCATTGTGGCCTCGGTTATTCCGCTGGCCATGCTCTTTGCCATCACCATGATGAACACCTTTGGCGTGAGCGGCAACCTCATGAGCCTGGGGGCGCTGGACTTCGGCCTGATCGTGGACGGGGCCGTGATCATTGTGGAGGCCGTGCTGCATACGTTCCATTTCAACAAGCGCTTTGCCACCACAGACCGCATCGATCAGGCCCAGATGGACGATACCGTGCAACAATCGGCGAGCCGTATGATGAACAGCGCCATTTTCGGGCAGATCATCATCCTGATCGTGTACCTGCCTATCCTTTCGCTGCAGGGCATCGAAGGCAAAATGTTCAAGCCTATGGCCCAGACGGTCACCTTTGCCCTGATCGGGGCAGCCATACTTTCCATTACCTACGTGCCCATGATGAGCGCGCTGCTGCTGAGCAAAAAGATCAGCCACAAACCTACTTTCTCCGACCGCATGATGGCCCGCATCGAGCAATTTTACGAGAAGCGTCTGCGCCGGGTGATCGACTTCCCTAAAACCGTGATCGCCGGGGCAGTCATCCTTTTTGCCGGTGCCGTAATGGTGCTCATGACCCTGGGCGGTGAATTTATCCCCAGCCTGGAGGAAGGCGATTTTGCCGTAGATACCCGCGTGCTGACGGGCAGCAACCTGAACACCACCATCAAAGCCACCCAGCAAGCGGCAGGTATACTGCTGGACCGTTTCCCGGAGGTGGAGAAAGTGGTAACCAAAATAGGCTCCGGCGAGATCCCGACCGACCCCATGCCCATCGAAGCCAGCGACATGATGGTGATCCTGAAACCAAAAAAGGAATGGACCTCCGCTACTACATTTAATGACCTGGCCGAAAAAATGGGGACTGCGATACAGGAGGTGCCCGGTATTACGGCCGGTTTCCAGTACCCGGTGCAAATGCGTTTTAACGAGTTGATGACCGGCGCACGGCAGGACGTGGTGTGCAAGATATTTGGCGAGGACCTGGATACACTGGCGCGCTATGCCCAACGCCTGGGCAACCTGGTCAACACCGTGGACGGCGCCACCGACCTGTACGTGGAAACCGTGACCGGTATGCCGCAGATCGTGATCAAGTATAACCATGCCGCCATCGCGCAGCACGGCTCCAACATCGCCGACATCAACCGCACAGTCAATACGGCTTTTGCCGGCGTGAGCAGCGGGCTGGTGTTTGAAGGCGAACGGCGCTTTGACCTGGTGGTGCGCCTGCAGGGCGAGCTGCGCCAGAACCTGGGCGACGTACAGAACCTGCTGATCCCGACACCAAACGGCCAGGTGCCTTTGTACCTGCTGGCCGAAGTGCAACTGCAGGAAGGCCCCTACCAGATCCAGCGTGAAGACGCCAAGCGGCGCATCATGGTGGGCTTTAACGTGCGCGGCCGCGACGTGCAAAGTATCGTAGACGAGCTACAGCAGAAAGTACAGCAGCAACTCCACCTCCCTCCCGGCTACTACGTGGTGTACGGCGGCGCTTTCGAGAATCTAGAAGCAGCCAAAAAACGCCTGTCGGTGGCCGTGCCAGTGTCGCTGGCCTTAATTTTCCTGTTGCTATACTTTGCCTTCCGGTCGGTGCGCTACGGCTTGCTCATTTACTCGGCCATTCCGTTGTCGGCCATTGGCGGCATATTTGCCTTGTGGCTCCGCGACATGCCGTTCAGTATTTCGGCTGGTGTGGGCTTTATCGCGCTCTTTGGGGTGGCGGTTTTAAATGGCATTGTGATGATCGCGGAGTTCAACCGGCTGCGCCTGGGAGGGGCAGGAGCCTGCAGGAAATTGTGCTGGAAGGTACCAGGTCGCGGTTACGGCCGGTGCTGATGACGGCAAGCGTGGCCAGTATGGGCTTTCTGCCGATGGCGCTCAGTTCCGGGGCAGGCGCCGAAGTGCAGCGCCCGCTGGCTACCGTAGTGATCGGTGGTTTGATCGTGGCTACGCTGCTTACCTTGTTTGTGCTGCCTTCACTCTACATCCTTTTTGAAAAAGCGGCCCATCATGATACGAAACCGATGAAGCCCATTACCAAAGCTGTAGGCATTCTACTCTTGCTGCTGTTTCCCGTAATGGCTTCGGCACAACAAACCATCACACTGGAACAGGCTATTGCCAAGGCCCAAAAGCAAAACCTGCCCTTGCAGAACGAGCGACTGCAGGCTGCCTCGCTGCAAAAACTGCAGGGCACTGCCTGGGATGTGCCGCAAACCACCGTAGCCGGCGAGTATGGCCAGATCAACAGCGCCTACAAGGACACCCGCTTCAGTGTAGCCCAAAGTATAAAGTTCCCAGCGGTGTATGCCCGGCAAAAGCAACTCCTCAAGCACCAGTGGCAGCAAAGTATCCTGCAGTCGGAACTCAGCGCCTACGACCTGCAGTGGCAGGTAACGCAGCTGTACTACGAGTTGTTGTTCACGCGCGAAAAGCAACGCCTGCTGCTCCGCACCGACAGCCTGTATGCGGAGTTTCTCAGGACAGCCGAGCTACGGTTTAAAAAAGGCGCCAGCAACATCCTGGAGAAAAACACGGCCCAAACCCAGCGCGGCCAGGTAGGCCAGCAACTACGGCAACTGCAACACGATATGACCGGGCTGCAGCAACAGTTTCAGCTGCTGCTCAACACCGATACCCTGTACCTGCCTTCCGCTGTGCCGCTTAAAATGGACCTGGCTATACTTCAGGATTCGGCTATAGTTGCCGCCCATCCCTACTTAAAACTGCTGCAGCAGCAACAGGAAGCAAGCCAGGCAAAAACCAAAACCGAACAAGCCCACCTCCTCCCCGACCTGCAGCTGATCTACAACAACCAAAGTATAAAGGGGTTGCAGAACATCGACGGCGTGGAGCAGAGCTATACTTCCTCGGACAGGTTTGCCTCTGTTGAACTGGGCGTTGGCATTCCTTTGTTTTTCGGGGCGCAGAAGGCGCGGATACAGGCAGCCAGGATACAGGAGCAGGTAGCCCGCAACAGCTACGAGGCAGGAAAACTATCGCTGGAAACGCAGTTGCGCAAGGCCCTGGAGCAATACAAAATAGCAACAGAAAACCTGGCCTACTATGAAAAGACTGCCCTGCCCAACGCCAAATCCATCATCAGCATAGCAGACGAGCAGTTCCGGGGCGGCGAGATCGATTACCTGGAGTGGGTGCTGCTCACCAACCAGGCCATCGCCCTGCAAACCGGCTACCTCGATGCCGTGCGAACCTACAACCAAAGTATACTTGAAATCAGTGCCTTAACCGGAAGCAGATAAGCTCATGAAAAATATCCTTTCTATAACTATAGTTGCCCTGCTACTGGCTGGCTGCAGCTCCGAAAAACCAACCGAATCTGCCGTTGCTGAAAAGCAGCAGGAAACCAATTTGGTGCAGCTTACGCCGGCGCAAATGAAAAATGCGGGTGTTGAAGTGGGCAAACCAGAACGCAAAACCATTTCCACGGTGCTGCGGGTGAACGGCGTGATGGAAGCGCCGCCCCAAAGTATGATTTCGGTGAGTGTGCCGCTGGGCGGATACCTCAAAAAGACCACCCTGCTGCCGGGCATGTACCTGAAAAAAGGTGCGCTGATGGCCGAACTCGAAGACCAGGCCTATATCCAGCTGCAGCAGGATTACCTGACCGCCAAAGCACGGCTGGCCTACCTGGAACAGGAATACAGCCGCCAGCGCGACCTCAACCAAAGCAAAGCCACCAGCGACAAAGTATACCAGCAAACCCAGGCTGACTATAAAAGCCAGCGGGTATTACTGCAGGCGCTGGCCGAAAAGCTGCGTATGGTAGGCCTAAACCCAAACCGGCTGACGGAAAACAACCTCACCCGCACCCTGCGCCTATACGCGCCCATCGACGGCTATGTGACCAAGGTAAACGTGAATGTGGGCAAGTATGTCGTGCCGACGGATGTGCTGTTCGAACTGGTAGACCCGCGCGACCTGCACCTGAAACTCACCGTGTTCGAAAAAGACCTGGACAAACTGGCGATCGGGCAGCAAGTGCTGACTTTCCGGGCTAATCAGCCGGAAAAAAAGTACCCCGGAAAGATCATTTACATTGGCAAAGACGTAGCCAACGACCGTGCTGTGGAAGTGCACTGCCACCTCGAAAAAGAAGACCCCGCACTGGTGCCCGGCATGTTCATGAACGCTGAAATTGAAGTTCAGAGCAAGGAAGCCTATACCTTGCCCGAAGACGCCATTGTCCGCTATGGCAACAAGCAGTACGTGTTCGCGGTGCGGGACAGCAGCGTTTTCGAGATGGTGGAAGCCAAGGCCGGCAATTCCGAACACGGCTTTACTGCCCTCGTGCCAGGGCCGGCCTTACAGCCAGACAAGCAGACCTACGTCACCAAAGGCGCTTATTCGCTGCTGATGAAACTAAAGAACAAGGAAGAAGAGTAAACAGATTTATACTTTAAACAGCCCTAACTATGGCAACAACAAGTGTTATACCGGAGAAGAGGTACAGAGACAGCCTTCAAACTGAAGTAGATGCCGCCTTTTTGTATGGGCGCATTGCCGCCGCGGAAGAAGTGCCGGCCATTGCCAACATGTTCCGGGAGCTGGGCGAAATAGAGCAGGAGCATGCCACCAAGATGCAGGCAAAGCTGCAGCGCGACGGTATCGCCATCGTGCTGCCGCCTCCCTCCGGGCGCGCCCGCGTGCTCGACCGCATCGGCAAGATACTGGGCTACGGCTACGTGGTAGGCGTGCTGATGGACACCGAGAAAAGTATAACCGCTGCCCAACTGGCCCAGAAAGAGAAAAGCAACATTCCCATTTCCGGCGACGAGGCAAATCATGTCAAAATTCTGCAGGCGCTGCTGAGCAGTAAAAGCAGAGTATCAGGTGAACATATTGCCCGCATTGAGGGCAAGCACAGAAGTATAGGCGGCAACGCGCTGCGGGCGGCGGTGCTGGGCGCAAACGACGGCCTGGTATCTAACATGAGCCTGGTGATGGGCGTTGCCGGCGCCACCGACGGGCAGAGCGGGGTGCTGCTGGCAGGCATGGCCGGATTGCTGGCAGGTGCCTTGTCGATGGCGCTGGGCGAGTGGATCTCGGTGAAGAGCTCGCAGGAGCTGTACGAGCGGCAAATGGCTCTGGAAATGCTCGAGATAGAGACCAACCCCGAAGGAGAAAGGCGTGAGCTGGCGCTCATCTATATCGCCAAAGGCATACCCGAAGCACAGGCCCACCAGATGGCCGCCACCGCCATGCAGGACACCGAGCATGCACACGAGATCCTGGTAAAAGAAGAACTGGGCATAAACTCAGAGGAGCTGAAGGGCTCTGCCTGGGAGGCCGCCATTACTTCTTTTCTGCTTTTCTCTGTCGGGGCTATACTTCCGGTTATTCCTTTTTTCTATGCTTCGGGCTTCATGGCCATCGGGCAAAGTCTTTCCTTCAGCACGATCGGTTTGTTCGTGATTGGATCAGCCATCACGCTTTTTACCGGCAAAAGCATATGGTTCTCCGGTTTCCGGCAGGTACTGTTCGGGTTGGCAGCGGCTGCCATCACCTTTGGCATCGGTAAGCTGATCGGGGTAAGTATAGCAGGGTAATTGACAGTTTACAAAGGTATTTTACAGAGTATCATTAAAGGCTGTGTCAATCAATAAAAGAAGCTTGGGACAAACATTATTACACCTGATAGCGCTGCTTTCAGTAAAGGTAGTAACATTGAGTCTTCTATTCCTGATTTGCCTTTTAGTAACTTACTCCATAGTGCACGATGTATTTACAGATAGCGATACAGGGTTTGACTCCAGGATGTTTGCCATTGCTGATCACCTTGCTTCGCCAGGTATGACACATTTTATGCGAACTATTTCTTTTTTAGGGTCTGAAGACTACCTGATCATACTACCAGCACTGATCATACTAATTTTTTCGTTTTACAAAGATATGCGCTGGAACAGCTTGCGCATACTTCTTATCTCCTTTATAAGTTCTCTTCTAAACCAGATACTGAAACTATACTTTCAACGCCCCCGCCCTTCTATGGCCCTGATAAATGCCTCAGGATTAAGCTTTCCGAGCGGACATGCCATGATTGGAGGCGTTTTTCACGGATTGCTTATCTATATAGTTTTTACCACTGTGGAAAGCAAATTCTGGCGTTGGCTCCTAACGCTGCTACTTACGCTTATTATGTTACTGGTCGGGTTTAGCCGCATCTATTTAAAAGTACATTATGCTACCGATGTGGTTGCTGGTTATACTATGGGATTGATCTGGCTTTTGATCTCTTTATACCTGCTTTCTGTGATAGAAAATGTTTACATCACAAGGTATAAACAACGTAACATACAATGAAAGCTCTTCAAACCGTACACTGTAACCAATTTTAAAGTGCTAATACTCCGAGTAAGATCAATGGAGAATCTGTTTCCAAAGCAAGGCATCTGAGAACAAACTGATACTTTCTGTCAGGTGTGCGTTCCAACTGACCAATTCCTATCGAAGCACTGAAGAAAATTTTGTGTGCCCTTCTTTTTACCGAGTGAAGAACAGGATCATAACACTCAGTTCTTCGTTATATATTAATAATGCCAATTGGATGGAGACCACGAAATACATTTCCAATTAGCGTAGTCTCTTCTATCACTTAGCCACTCTCCCCAGGTTGTAAGTATCCCTCCAGGTAATCGATACCATCAAACTTAAACACTGTTACATGATAAAAAACTTATTTACGCTCTGGCTTACCTTCATCCTGATGTTGGGTTCGTGTGGACAGGAACTTATGGCACAGGAAACAGATACCCTCCGAAAATATGAGAAGTCCCGGCCAGATAGTCTGAAAGTACCTTTCTATAAAACCAAACTGTTTAAGGCAACTATAATCCCGGCTGTGCTTATCGGGTATGGGGTAAGCACTATTAAGGATAATGGCATCTACTCAAGTTATGACGCACGCAAAGATATATTAGATGCTTATCCAAACTTTGATACGTGGCTTGATAATCCCCTCTTGATAGCGCCCTATGTAGAACTGGCCCTTGTAAACCTGTTACAGGTAAAATCAAACAACGATTTTGTGAACACGGCGCTGGTTACCCTTAAAGCCGAAGCGTTAATGGCTACGATGGTTTTTGGTCTTAAAGAGGTTACAAAACTGGAACGCCCGAATGGAGAGGATAAGAACGCTATGCCATCAGGACACACCGCTCAAGCTTTTCTGGCGGCATCTATAGTACATACAGAATTAAGGCATCATAGCCAGTGGTATGGTGTGGGTGCATATGGCATTGCAACCAGTGTGGCAGCTATACGCATGTTAAAAAACAAGCACTGGCAATCAGATGTATTTGTAGGAGCAGGAATTGGTATTCTTTCATCCCATCTCTCCTACTTATCTCACCGTAACCGCTGGGGACGTAAACCTTTTACATTAGTACCATCTTTTAATTATGGAACAACAGGAGTTGCTCTATTTATCAGCTTAGATGACTTACAGTATGAGAGAAAAGCGCCCGGAACGCAAAGTTACTACTGGCTGAATAAAACCATACAGGCCCCTCCTGTTGATAATTTGTCCGCTAATAAAATTTATTAGGGCCTTATAAAGTGGGCTTTCTTCAAAGCAAATTTAAAATATAAGCAGTGCACTAACGCCACCTGATCTTATACCGGGCTGAGGTGTGATCAACAGCTTTTGTTTACGTAGCATCAGTTTTTGGTCTAGCAAATCATATAAATAAAGCGTTCCTTTTGCCGAAAGGTATCCCACCAAGGCACCTGCCAGAACATCTGTTGTCCAGTGGGCATTATCGTTTATTCGTGACAGCCCTACCATAGAAGCAATACCGTAAGCTAAAGGCGGAACTATAGGATGCTCGTAACGGTAAACGGAAGCTACTGAGGTTGCTACTGCAAACGCAGTAGTGGTATGGGAAGACGGCAAAGAGGTATGGGCCGGACTCAGCGACGGGCCATCAAAAAAATGATTATCGTCGCCGCTGTCAGGTCTGTGCCGATGGAACTGATGCTTGAGTACTTCTGTAAAACCTGCGCTCACCAATATACTACCGGTAGCCAGTATGCCGGCTTTTTCCAGTTTTTTATCTTTCATGAGCATACCTGTAGCTGCTGCTGTTACGGCAAGTGGCAGCATATAATGTTGCCGGCCCAGTGGCTCTACAACAGAAGCTAGCTTATCAACTACCAGTGACCTGTTGGAATACATAAAGCGCTGTACCGGCTCATCCACCCAGGCAAAAGTCGCTGTCCAGAGACCAGCACCTGCAACTATAAAGGCTGCATTTTTTATGACTGTTGATCTTTGCCTGCTTTCTTTCTGAGCCTCTATTCTAATAACCTGATCTAATGTATCCGGGCTATGGCCATACCTAACTGAATCTATAGTTACAGCCGGTACCTGAGCATGCACAGTGGAAACTATAGACAACAACATAAACAGGAAAATGCCATGCCTGCAATTACCAAGAGAAACCAGTTTCATACGCCGCTAAATTTCAAAAAAATGACACTTCCTACTCGTTACCCGGTATCGTAAAGCCCAGGTCTGCACTGATAATAAAGGCCTTCAGCCCGTCGCTTCGCCAGTAGTTGCCGCCACGCACTTCTATACTTTTAAACTGCGTGGTATTGCGGGAAAATGGCAGGCCGAAATGAGTGATACCTTCCAGCGGAGAGTAGCGCACGCCAAGCCCGACTTTATGACTGTTTATTCCTGCCAGATCGTAGTCAGAAGTATACAGTTCTTCGGTGGATAAATGTGCTTTGTAGGGTGAGAAATAATCTACAGCCGTTTGAGTGTGGTAGCGGTAGAAGGGATAAAACGAAAAGAACGGCCCTATTTTGATCGACGTTTCCAACTCTATCGTATTGGCTGTCATACCCCAGCTATCGGTATAGAAGCGGTAAAAGAAACGCATGGTCAGGTAATCCGAGGTGTAATAATTAAGCCGCAGACCGACAGGATATTTATACCGGGTATCTGGCAGGCGCTCTATGTCGGGAAGTTCCTGATCTGCAAAATATACCCGCTGGAATGGCGTGGAAAGCAAACCGGTCTGGTACACTACGTCTGATGAGAGCGCAGCCTGCATTTTCCGGTTGATCACCTGTGAAAGGGTAGCCGACAAACTATAGGACTGGCGTTTGTCCTCGTCCAGTAATTGTCCCTTACCGCGCAGCTCGATGGGGTAAATACGCGACCAGGTATCGAAAAAGGCCAGCGCACCCAGGCTTAGTTCCCGGTTTCCGTCTTTAGAAACGATAGCCCAGTTCGCTCCTACCGAAACAGACTGGTAATCGTACTCGGTGGAGCCGCCGATGGTAATGCCCTTTATCGTGCGGCGGGCGTTGTTGCGGCGGCTTATCCCTACATTCAGGTGGGTACGGGTGTCCGATTTGGAAGCACCGGAAACGTTATAGTCTATTTGATCCGAAGATGCAGAAGTATAGAAATCCATCCCGAAATTCACGTTCAGGTTAGTAACCGTATCCAGCGGCACATTCACGATAATGGTGGGCGTCACATCGGTCAGTTCTTCGGTGCCAATGCCACCCGTAACCGGAGAATGTTCTCCTGTCTGGCTATAATAGCTGCCAAGTATGTTTACTTCAGCCGGCGACAATTCACGTGTCCTGCGGCCTTTAGCAGTTGCTGTTGTTGTATTTTGCGCCATCGTTGCAGTAGCCACCGAGCAGGCCACCAACATCCCGATATACCTTAGTTGCATCCGCAGCCTCCTCCCATTTTACCGCCTGTCGCCCCGGATGCCCCTTCCCGGTAGCTTTCAAAATTCATTTCAAACGTCTGCACCTTGCGGGCACTCAACTGCATTTCTTCTTCGTTCAGATACGACTTCTGATAAGGCTTTACCGTTTCGCAACTGCTCAGCAAGCCAACTATAAGCAGGCCTGCAAAAACAGCTAATGGTTTGAAGTGCATTTTCATAGTTCAGGGGATTACGGTTGTGCTTTGGCTGTTTTGTTATCTTTCTCAGGGGATTTCCTGTTCTGATAAAAGTGCAGGCTCAGGTTATCGGAGGCAAGCATTTCATCTTTATCCGTTATCAGCAGGCACTCCACTCCTTTCAGTTGATTGATCAGGTATAAACCATCCTCCGGGCCAAGTACATAGGTAGCGGTCGCCAGGGCATCAGCCAGCTCGGCATCAGGGCAGATAATGGTCACGCTCTTTATACCGGTGGCCGGGTAGCCGGTTCTGGGATCAATGATGTGGCCATAGCGTTTGCCATCTATTTGGGCAAACTTTTCATAGTCGCCGGAGGTAACGACCGCTGTTTCGCTGGCCGTAAGCCAGCTGAATACTTTATCTTTTTCGGCAGGGTCGGCAATACCTACATACCAGGGCTGGCCATCGGGTTGTTTGCCCCAGGTGGTCATGTCGCCAGCGGCATTCACTACTCCGGCTTTAATGCCCATTTTACGCATCACATCCCGGGCCCGGTTAGCCGCATATCCTTTGCCGATCGCTCCAAACCCGATCTTCATTTCCGGATCTTCCAGGTATACGCTATAGTTGGCAGGGTTGAGTTTAATGCGCTGGTACCCGATATGCTTCACAGAGGCAGCCACATCTTCAGGAGCAGGAAGTCGGGTCATGCTGCCATCAAACTTCCATAGTTTATAAGCGGCTGCAAACGAGATATCAAAAGCACCATCAGTAAGCTTAGAAATTTTTATGCTGCGGGAAATGAGGTTGTATAGTTCCGGGTCAACGGAAACGGGCATGGAGCCTGCCGCGCGGTTTATGGCGCTGGTCTGGCTGGTGGGCTGCCATTCCGAGATCAGGGCCTCGATGCGTTTTATTTCGTTTACGCCTGCATCTATGGCTTTGGTAGCCAGCTGCTCGTTCTCCGACACTGCTACCAGTTCAAAACGGGTACCCATTAAAAGGAGCACCTTCTTGTGCGCTTTGGCAGAAGAAGGTGCTCCCTGGGCAATGCTTTCTGCTTGCATCAGTAGCAAACTAAGTATAACAAGTAAGCTAAGGCGATGCAGCATGGGCAGTGGTTTTCTATTAGTGGTGCAACAGTTTATTCAGGTGTTGTACGTAAGCTTCGGGGCCTCCGGTTTTATATCCGGTCTTAGAAATTACTTTTCCATCTTCATCCACCAGCACTACCAGCGGGAACATGCCCTCTGTATTATACTTTTCGGCCAGCTGCTCGTTATGCTTTACCTGCTCGGCTGGTAACTGGTTCTTTTTAAATCTCGGAAAATCGAGCTCTAAAAGCACCAGGTTATCTTTTGCGTACCTGGCAAACGCGTCTGTATTCCATACTTCCTTGTTTAGCAGAATGCAGGGCTTGCACCAGTCAGAACCCGCAAAAACCATCAACACAGGTTTGTGTTCTGCTTTTGCCTGCTTCATAGCCGCATTATACTGATGCAGCCAGGCTTCGTGGCCAGGTATGGTTTGCGCCTGTACCTGGTTTGCCGAAACAAACAGAGATACAAAAAGGAAAACCAGTAGAGAGATGCGCTTTTTTAACATAGTAGCGAAAATTTAAAGTGAGACTTATACATGCACAGCTATATACCTATGCTGTGCTATTACAACTTTGCAGGCATAGGTATAAGTTCAAATGCGATGTAAGTTTGTTTCGCTAAAATGTGCTGATTAATTTTCTAAGAATACAAGGTAAAACAAGCCATCTCATTGCACCTCAGCCATAAAAAACCAAACAACACGATAGTTGTAGCCAACGGAGATATTGCCGGTTTTGGTGGATAATAAAACACTTGAATTGGAAGAATGCCAGATAAACTATCGGGCCACCTATAATAGGTTATAAGCTTTTAATAGATGGTCCTATCAAAATTTATTTCTAATCCAATGTTCTACATTGCTGCCTGGTCAACTGTCTATATAGTATCTATTCTTTTTTGAATTCTATAGTGCTTCTCACCGTATCAATTGGTCGCACTAATTTCTCTATTTGTGCTCGCTTTGGCTCTAAAAAGGGAGGCAAAGACAATTTCTCGCCCAGCGTTTCATAAGGTTCATCGCCCATAAATCCGGGACCATCCGTCGCAAGCTCAAATAAAATCTGAGGTGCCACCCTTGTGTACAAGGACTCAAAAAAGTAACGGTTAACATATCCTGATGTAGGTAATCCCAGGTTGCTCATACGCGCTGTCCATTCGTCTAACACGACCCGGTCGGCTACACGAAAAGCTGCATGATGTACCGTGCCAAAACCTTGTTGTGCCTGCCGCAGATCAGGGTTATCTTCAACTATAACCGAGGCACCGTTACCTCCTTCACCCATTTCAAATAAATGAAAATCACCTTCCTTGGCAGTCACTTTGAATAACAATACCTTTTCAAGTATTTCCTTAAATGCATCAAAGTTGGCAATGCGCACAAATACTGGCCCTAAACCTGTAATAGCATGTTCCAGCGGGACGGGGCCTTTTTGCCAGGGTGTTCCCGCTTTCACTCCTTTATCTGTCTCATCGGATATCAGTTGGTACTGCTGATCATCAAAATCGACGAACGAAAGTGTCTTCTTACCAAACTGTTCATTAACCCCGGAGTGCTTCACTTCCAGCCGGTCAAATCGTTTTTCCCAATAATCTAATGCAGCATCGGTTGGCACCCGAAACGATGTCTTCGAGATCTCATTTGTGCCGTGTATCCCTTTTGGAATACCCGGAAAATCAAAGAAGGTCATGTCAGTACCTGCACTCCCCACGTCATCGGCAAAAAACAAATGATAGGTTTGTATATCATCCTGATTAACTGTTTTCTTGACCAGGCGCATGCCCAATATATTCGTGAAAAACGCATAGTTCTTTTCCGCGCTACTGGTGATGGCTGTGACGTGGTGTATTCCTTTTAATTGGTTCATTTTCTATTTCCTCTAAATGTGAGTTCTAAGCTTAGTTTTACGAGAGCACTTTTGTATTTGCGATTTCTCCACCTTTAAGCCAATCCTGTGCATCCTGAACCGCTTGTATGGTGCTTTTACCTATGATCTCTTCTTTCTTCAGTAGTTCTATGCCCTCTAAAACTTCCAGGGTAGCCTGTGCCTGAAAGGCGGCAAAACTGTTCTCTCCCAGTTCAGTGATGTAAAACCGGCCTCCCGCCTTTTTTATCTTTTCATAAAAATTCTCGATCACCTCGGTCAGAGTTGCACCAATGTTATTCCGGCCCCTCATCTCTAGGATAATCACAGGTCGCCGGGTTTGTGGAGCAATGAGCGGCCATTGGTTCTCCAGGATCCGGGCACCGGCAAAATGCAGATCACCATCGACCGCAAATATGTGTATAGCCTCACTTTCTATTTCAGCAGGCATGGCTATTTCCTTAAACCAGCTTTCGTTTACAAGCTCCCGTCGGTGCAGCTTTACCAACCGTGACGATGTCAGGAAATAAAGGGTAAACGAGAGAAGGACACCGATCAGTACCGCGTACTGCACGGGCATAAACAACGTAACCAGAAAGGTACTGATCAAGCCGATTCTGGAAGCCCATCCGGCATGCCATACCTGCATATTCTCTTCCAGTTTCAGGGAATTAGCCATGGCATAGATCATGATAGCCGCCAGAACCGGCATGGCTACGTTCCCTATCAAAGCTGGGAGCAGCAGCACGAGTGCCAGCACCAGCAAACCCGAAAAGATGCCTGCCCAACGACTCCTGGCCCCCGATACAATGTTTAGCGAAGTGGACCCTAATGAGCCGCCAACGCCGATGCCGCCGAACAGCCCGGAGGTAACATTGGCGATGCCCTGGCTAATAAAATCTTTGGATGTGTTGGACCGCGAACCATCCGGATTAGGTACACTCTGACTCACACCAGCCGCCTGAATCAGGGAGATAAGAGCCAGGGAAAGCGCACCACTGAATAAGGCTGGCTGTAGCAAAGAGAAATCGGGCAACCGAAAGGGAGGCAATCCATTTGGTATCTCCCCAACATCATGCACAACTTCTACATCAGCCCATTTCATGAAAAAAATAAAAAGCGACGGCAGAGCAATGGAAACTATAGCCGATTTATTGCCTAAGGGCGTTCTGGGCAGCACTAACATAAAAAAGATGGTAGCCAGTCCGGGAATGAGTGCGTGCCAGTTGGTTAAATGTATTTTCTGAAACAGGTTTATAGTTTGTAGTACTTTATTCGCCCCCTCCGCCGGGATAGCGAAAAGCGTTGGCAACTGACTTAAGATGGTAAGGATGGAAATGCCCGCCAGAAAGCCCGTCATAACAGAGTGCGAAACAAATCGCACCAGGTTTCCAAGCTTCAGCAACCCCATCAGGATCATAAGTGCACCTGAGAGAATGACCAGTAAAAGCAGGGCATCTACGCGCTGCGCTTCCGGGTAAGCCTGTGTAAGCTGATATAATAGAAAAGCAGCTGCACTGGTGGTGGAAATGATCATCAATTTCGAGCTGTTGAAGATACCACCTACCAGGCAACCGTAAACTGCTGCAAACAACCCCATAATGGGGCTTACCCCAGCCAGCAGTCCACAGGCCATTCCGTCCGGTATCTCGTTCATGGCCACCGTCAGTCCGGCATTGGCATCATCTTTCAGCGTTGATACTTTTGTCTGCTTCTGGCGGCTTTCCTCAACGGTGCGTTTGAGCGTTGCCTCCCCCGGAAGCAGGTCTTCCGGAGGCTCTATTGGCTTCTCTCTGTTTACCGGTTTTATGTTCATGTATTACAAAACGATGTTGGATAAGGCAACTATGCAGATGAGACACACAGACATACGCTCTATCATTAATCGCCCAACTCGGTTGGTTCAATGTTCTTTTTAGATGCTTTCTGTTTAGGAGCACTCTTCTTAGGCGCACTTTGTTTAGGCGCTTTGCCGGGCTTTCTAGCGGCTTCACCGATTCCCGCTTCAGGATCTATCCGGTGCTTCGGATCGAAACGGTAAAATTCTTCAAATCCCAGTTTGGCAACAGCTCTTTCCTCATTTGCTCTGATATACCCCACCGAAAGCGCATAGGCATTCCAATCGGCTTTCAGCTCGTTGAACTTGTCAGGGAATTGTGCGGCAACATTGTTTTCTTCTTTTAGATCCTCCTTAAGGTTGAACAAATGCCATTCGTCTCCTTCGCCATAGGGTGGCGGCATAAAGATCAGCTTCCAGACACCTTTCATAATGGCCTTGCATTCAGTTATTTCAAAGCCAAGAACATCAAAAGTATTTCGTACCGGCTGTTTGGTTTCTTCCTGCAGATAGGGCTTTAGGGAAGTTCCGTAAAGTGGCTTTAATTCTTTCTCCTTCGGATACCTGATATTGGCAAAGTCTAAGATAGTAGACAGGATGTCGGTAACGTGAAGCACTTCATCGGTAACGATTCCGCGTTTGTGCATGCGCCTGCCCGACACTATAAGGGGCGTTTGCGTGCCGCCTTCATAGGTTGTGATCTTGAAGTAAGACAACGGGGTATTGGCCACTTCGGCCCAGGCCCCGCCTATGGAAATAAATGAGTTGATCCTGCCATAATTCTCCAGGCGATTATCATATTCCCTGGCAATCGACTCCTTGGTATTCGGAGCGTAAAAGTGAGGTTCCTTAGGGTTGGCGCCGTTATCTGACAAAAAGAAAATGATGGTATCGTCGAATTTATTAAGTTCTTTCAGTTTATCGAACAAGCGCCCTAAATTCCAGTCCAGGTTTTCGATCATGGCGGCATAGATCTCCATTTTCCGTGACGCCTCTGTCCGTTCTTCCTCTGTCAGCTCATTCCACTTTTTAAACTCCCCGCTGCCTTCATTTGGGGTCAGATCATTCGGTACAAGGCCAAGCTCTTTCATTCGCTGCAGGCGCTGCTCCCGGATCGCATCGTAACCACCGTCATACACGCCTTTGTATTTGTCCAGCCAGTTATCCGGTACATGCAATGGGTCGTGGGGCGAAGTGAAGGCCAGGTAAGCAAAAAAAGGATCACCATCGCCCTGTTCGGTGATGTACTGTATCATTTTATCGGTGTAGTAATCCG
The DNA here is from genome assembly GCF_010092985.1 of Pontibacter pudoricolor. Classification (GTDB taxonomy): domain Bacteria; phylum Bacteroidota; class Bacteroidia; order Cytophagales; family Hymenobacteraceae; genus Pontibacter; species Pontibacter pudoricolor. The sequence continues at coordinate 1,443,971 of NZ_CP048106.1, forward strand.
AAGAATAAAAATCATCGGGCAGGGTCTCTACTGTTTCTCCGTTTTCCGAGTACTCTGTGTGCGGCTGCTCAAATTCGCTCAGGGCCCGCTGGTCTTTAAAGTGACTGACGCCACCTCCTAAAAAAGAAAAAGTTCGTTCAAATCCCCTGGCATGGGGCCTGAAACCCTCCAACTCGCCCAGGTGCCATTTACCAGCCATATAGGTATGGTAGCCAGCCTCTTTCAGAATTTCAGTAATCGTCAGCACATCTTTGTTCAGGTAGCCTTCGTAGCCGGGCTGCATGTATTGGTTGGTAGCATGCGCTGTCGGCATATTACCCAATCCGGCTTGGTGGTTATCGCAGCCGGAAAGCAGCATGGACCGCGTAGGCGCGCACAGTGCAGAAGTGTGAAAATTCCGGAAGCGTGCCCCGTTGTCTGCCAGTTGCTGCAGGTTAGGTGTGCTGATCTCTCCGCCAAAAGGCTGGCAGTCAGAATAGCCCATATCATCCACTACAATAAGCAGGAAGTTTGGTTGACCTTGTGAACTCATACGATCTTAGATTATATCTCTAATAATACATTCTCCCCTACTTGAAAGCATACCTAACAAGCAAAAGGCAATATTATAGCCGCCATCCACTTCGGACCTCTCCAGATAATATCAAAAAAGTGAATGTACAGCTGCGGATGGAGTGGGTGATATTTATCCGCAATTCGTGGGTTTAGAGTATTTATTAAACAGTGAGCCTGTAATACCAAATTGTTCTTACATCTGCTTCCTTTATCCAACTATAGTTTTACTCAGGCCGCTCAGTATCAGGTTTCGCACTGTTAATGTCTATACGAATGAAAGCGATCTACGCTACAGCTCATTACATAAAAATAGTATAGGATAAAGAATTGCCAGGTCATTAAATGCTTTAAAGTAGCAATATGGGATAAGTATCTGTAGTTCGATAACCTGCTCATTCATTGTACTACACTTCTTTGTATATCAGGCTCCCTTCCGTCACCTAAAAATTAGTTTCTAGTAGCTGTATCTCTTTAGACATTTGAGGTCTCTGACTTACAGGATCTTACTATAATGCATATTCGGGCTGTTTCCACTAACCCATGATGCGCCTGTACGTTTACTTTAAACAACTCTTCTTCTACAGAATATGCAGGAACTGCCGGGAATATACACTTAGCCTTTTAAAAATATGGATGATTTTCTAACCCGGTTTCTGAACTTTATTGTACCTGTTTTCTCGGTGCTGAGTATGTTTTCTGCCGGACTCCCCTATACAATGCAGGAGATTGTGGAGCCACTTAAAAACAGAAAAGGGGTTATACTGGCCTTAATGGCCAACTTCTTACTTGTACCGGCTCTCACTATTCTTATTATAAAAGTTTTCTCCCTGCACCCTACACTGGAGGCAGGGCTTATATTAGCAGCGTGCGGAGCCGGGGCTCCGTTCCTGATACAACTGGCCGGAATGGCAAAGGTAGATGTTGCACTTGCAGCCACCTGCTTAATTCTGCTATTACCGGCAACGGCACTTTTTATGCCCCTTGTGGTACCTATGGCACTACCTGAAGCAAATGTGAGCGCCTGGAGTATTCTGGAACCACTGTTACTGACCATGCTCCTGCCGCTGGCTGCCGGAATGCTGCTTAAGGGTTACTTGCCTGAGTGGGCACAACTGCTACAGCCCTGGGCTGCAAAACTATCCGGTATAACACTGGTTCTGCTGTTCTTAACCTCCCTGGTTCTCTACTTCGGAACCGTAATAGCCTTATTCGGGTCCGGGGCAATTCTGGCTGCAATCGTTTTTGTTCTGGGTTGCTATGGTATTGGGTACCTTATTGCCTGGTCGCCGGGTATCCGGCACCTGATAGGTCTTGCCACCGCCCAGCGTAACATTGCAGCGGCCACCGTGGTAGCCACGTTAAGTTTCGAAAGCAGGGGCCCGCTTGTAATGGTTATCATCATTTCGCTCATCAGCATGGCTATCCTCTTCCCGCTGGCCTGGTGGCTCGGAAAAAGAAAACAAAATGAAATTACTAATCCCGATATCAACTATGGAAAATAGGCGAATTTCTGGCAGAAACTATAGTTTGAGTCTCTACACAGATCAGCAGCATACGCGCAGGAGGATTGTACCAGGACAGGTAACTTTCCCTGTCTCCGGTCATTTAAGAACACAAGAGCAAATAGCAGAACCTGTAAAACTATAACTCATGGAAGAAGCTACCGCTGAAGATAAGGCCACAACACCGGAGAATGAGTTTCATTTGCCAGGGCTTTCCGTGCTGCGGGATGCGGTGCAAAACGCATCTAAAAAAGTACCGCCGCGCAACAAGCTCCAGCAGGATGGCATCGCCGGAATGACGACCGCTGTCAGTAGCCTGCCGGATGGCATGGCGAACGGTTTGCTAGCGGGCGTTAACCCCATTTACGGACTGTATGCCTGTATAGCAGGACCTATTGTAGGAGGTGTTTTTTCCAGCACCCAGTTGATGATGATAACAGCCACAAGTGCTTCGGCGATCATGGCGGGCCAGACTATAGGTAATCTGCCAGCGGAAGACCGATCAAATGTGTTTTTCCTGCTGGTAGTTCTTATCGGTGTTTTTCAGACTATAATGGGTCTGTTGGGCTTGGGCCGATTGACGCGCTTTGTTTCCTTTTCGGTTATGACCGGTTTTCTGACCGGTATCTCGGTCCTCTTGGTCATGAGCCAGCTCCCAACCGCCACCGGCTATGCTCCGAATGGAGATAACAGCATCCTCCAGACAGTTGATCTTTTAAGGCACATCAACGAGGTTCATTTAACTACCGTAAGCATGGCCGTATTAACTATCCTGCTTGCCATCTTCTTACAGAAAACCCCGCTTAAAAAATTCTTTGCACTAATTGCTATCGCCATTCCATCACTTATAGTTTACTTTTTTGAGCTGGAGGGCGTAAAAGTTGTGCAGGATATTGGTGATATCAGCGGCAGCACCCCGAGCCTAATCATGCCCCCTTTTTCAGCTATCAGTATAGATATTATTACCGGGGCTATAGCTGTAGCCATCGTCATCCTGATACAGGGTGCTGGCGTCAGCCAGAATGTTCCTAATAAAAATGGGGAAGCCACCAGCACCTCCCGTGATTTTATAGCTCAGGGCGCAGCGAATATTGCCAGTGGTTTTATGCAGGGCCTGCCAGTTGGCGGATCTTTGGGCACTACGGCCGTAAATGTGCTGGCCAGGGCGCAAACCCGCTGGGCTGTCATTTTCTCCGGCCTGGCGATGACGTTCATCGTTGTGGCACTGTCCGGCATAGTTGCCCGAACTGTTATGCCCTCCCTGGGTGCCATGCTCATACTGGCCGGAATCCGGAGCATCAAACTTTCAGACATCGCTTCAACCTGGAACTCCGGATGGAAATCATGGCCATCGTTACTGGCAGGAGGAGTTACCTTTGGCGCCACGCTGATATTGCCTATTCCTACGGCAGTGGGGATAGGCGTGCTTCTCTCTGCTTTCCTGTATGTTACACAATCATCTACCGAAATAACGCTGGTGGAGCTTAAAAAACAATCGGATGGAAAGATAGAGGAACACAAGGCACCCAAAACCCTGAAAGGAAACCAGGTAACAGTGCTGAACGTGTATGGTAACTTATTTTATGCCGGCGCCAGGACGCTGGAACATTTATTACCTAAACCTGAAAATGCGCAGAACCCCGTGGTTATACTGCGCCTGAGGGGCCGGAAGAGCCTGGATGCTACGCTCATTTCTGTGCTGTCCGACTATGCTTCGATACTAAAAGATGTAAACGGTAAACTATACCTTACAGGAGTGAGTGAACAGGTATACAGGGAAGTGATGCACTCAGACAAACTGCGCATAAACGGCCCGGTAAAAGCTTTCAGGCAGGAACCTGCGCTGGGGCTCTCGACACATAATGCTGTGGTGGATGCAGAAGCATGGCTGCTGGAATGCGAAGAAAAGGAGTCTGATAAATAGGTGATCCAGGTTGTAGGATATATTTCTGAAATCATTCCTCATTTTACACCCCAGGTGAACCGGGTCGTTTATCTCCAAAACCTATAGTTAATGCTTAATGCAATTCTGTCAAGAAACTTATTGTAAGTAAGGTTAAGCTGATATGCTAACCATCAGGATGTTTCAGAATGACAGAATTATGTTATGCTGACGGAGCCATTTCATAAGAATGAGTTGCAGGAATGTACTACTTCCGCTCGCGTCCTACGCGTTTGAGCAATTGGCTGGCGTCATACCGCGTTAAAATCACTTCACAACTATAGGCTTAACTAGAACTATAGTGGGTAGAATCTACTACATAGGATCATCTGCTAAACTATAAACTATAGCGTGGCCGGAGTCTGCTGTTGTTATGCAGGGCGCACTTCTATTTGTCCGGCTATAGTTCTTACTTCATACTTAGGTTGTGGCGCTGTGGCCGGTCCTTCTGCTACACTGCCATCTTCCAGCGAGAAAACAGAGCCATGCCACGGACACTTCACGCGAAGTCCATCCAGCAACTCCCCTTCTGAAAGTGGGCCGCCCAGGTGCGAGCAGGTATGAGCGAGTGCATAGATCTGACCTTCCTTGCGGGCCAGCAGTACCGGCACTTCCCCTGCCTGCACGCAGCGCATTGTGTTATCTGCTAATTCTGCTTCCGGCAATACGGCAACAAAATCTGAAGGTGGTTCCGCTGAGGTGGCGGTATGGTCTACGCCGGTCTGCATACCAAAAACCAGTTGCCCGCCAAGGTAAGCTCCCGCACTCACCACGCCATACCCGAGCATAGACAGCCCAATAGCCGTTTTACGGGTTTCTTTGCGCCGCCGAAGCAACAGCGACGTCAGGTAGAGAGCAGTAGCACCTGCGTTTAACATCCCATGCATCAGCCCTACATTCCGCATTCCTTTATTGGTGCCTGTCCAGTCGGTAAGTCCGGTTATGGCTGCCCCTGCTGCCCCCACAAGCCCGATAGCTACAGCCGCATCGGCACCGGGAGCATACCTTTTTTCACCCATCAGTTCCAGTGTATCCAGCACAGCAGCAGTTGTCCACGACCCGATCGGCACATCTGTTATGGCAGGATGCAACGGATGCCCGAGCCATGTTCCGTGCATGGCATCCTTTATAACCCGTCCCGACTCGCCGGCGGCTTCAAAGGCGTTTAACACAGCAGGCTGAACGGCATCACCGGCAGTTTCCAGCCATTCCTGCTTTTCTATAGTTTCGATCAGGGACTTCTGCTCCATTAGCTTTATTTTATTTTAAATTGGATACTGCTACTATCAACGAGGAAATGAGCAGTATGTTCTGCACCATCACTTTAGTAAGATTCAGATGGTAAAATGACCTTGAGAGCACTATTCTTCATTAGGCATTCTGATCTTTTGAAAGTTTTACAATAGGAAGCTGTTTAGAATTTTATATTCCTCTGCGTTACGCCCATGCTATGGTGTTTTCACCAGCAAGTATTAGAACCAGCTCAATGGATTATTACCATAGCTGTTAAGCCTTCCTTTTATGCGGACAAGGATGTCCGCAGCAGAAAAGTTTCGGACACAGCTGTCCGAAACAGCTTACCCTGACGGCTATGGTGAAAACAACAACCATGGCTCGTTTTCTCCTTCTTAAAATCCACACAACTTCTAGTTATGAAAAAATCGTGGTCAGCTTTGATCCGTCTAAGTCAACTATAGACATCACAGGTCTATCAAAAAAAATAGCAGTTCAGCCGGTAAGTCTTTGTTAATTTACATCTTAATACAATTCATGTTATTTTACTTTCTTCGTTTCTAACACCAATGAAAGCGCTCAACTCCTCTCTCAAGTATTTTATAGTTCAGAAATTAAACGTATCCAATAAAGTTGCTATCAACTATATTCTTTCGGGGAGGGTTTTGGTAAATGGCAGACAAGGCACCTTAAACCAGGTACTACAGCCGGAAGATAAAGTTCAGTTAGATGAAACGGTGATCAGAGAATCAAGAAAGAATGTTTACATCGCCTATCATAAACCACGCGGCATAGAATCCACCTTAAACACCCAGATAGATAATAACCTTATACAGGCATTAAACTATAGCGAAACAGTTTACCCTGTCGGGCGACTTGATAAGGCATCAGAAGGACTTATGTTACTCACCAATGACGGCAGAACCTTATTTAATATCCTTCATGCTGAAAAACACCAGGAAAAGGAATACCTGGTAACTGTAGATAAACCTTTAACACAACAGGCGCTTGAACGGCTTGCTGAAGGTATCGTTATCATGGGCCAGAGAACACGCCCCGCAATTGTCAGCCAGGTAGATGAAATTACCTTTAAAATCATACTGACACAGGGCCTTAACCGGCAGATCAGGAGAATGTGTTACAAGTTAGGTTACCAGGTTGAGAAGCTCGTGCGGACCCGCATCATAACCCTTGAACTGGGCAATCTAGCGCCTGGCCAATGGCGCTTTCTGAATCAGGCAGAGATCAGTAATCTAATAAAGTACATTTCTGATTGATCCGTGTCATTTGCAAAGTGCACCGATTTCAAAAACAACTATAGCCTTGGAAAACGGTAGAAATCAGGGATCAGTTCTCATAAAATATGTACCGCAATTACCTATGCTGAGTGGCAGGAAACTTAAAATGAACCAGGTAGCGCAGGAGGATAAACCAAAAACTGGAACATGTGATTGCGCAGTAACATATTCTTTCTCAACACATAAACAGCCTGAAATTCAGAAATAATAAATTTGGTAAACTATAAAAAAGGAAAGGTATTCAAAACTGCAGGCCTTTCCTTTTTTTATAATTTACCAGCCCGCTGTTAAGGAGCGATTGCCATTAACTTCTTATTTGGCTTGTCAGACATGTAGAAGGTAAGCTTTCCACCACTCATGATTTCAGTGTGTGTCAGGTAAGTGCGGTTAACAGGCTTACCGTTCAGTTCCATTTTCTGGATGTACACATTTTTGTCTTTCTGGTTCTTCACATCTATAGTAAATGTTTTATCGTTCTCCAGGTTTATAGTTGCAGCCTTCACATTGGGACTGGTGATGGCGTATTGTTCTGAGCCGGGAGCTACCGGGTAAAAACCCAACGCACTGAAAATATACCATGCGCTCATTTGTCCGAAGTCGTCGTTGCCGCCAAGCCCGTCTATAGTTGGCTTATACATTGCTTTCAAGACCATGCGCGTGCGCTCCTGGGTTTTCCAGGGCTGATCGGTCCAGTTGTATAGGTAAGCTACATGGTGTGATGGTTCGTTACCGTGCACGTAATTTCCGATAATTCCATCACGTGAAATATCTTCCGTATTTTCGAAGTATTTATCAGGCAGTTCCATCGTGAATAATGAATCCAGGTGTTGCACAAAGCGCACCTTTCCTCCCATCATCGAAATCATCTCAGCAGGGTCGTGGGGTACGTACAAACTATAGTTCCAGGAGTTCCCCTCAATAAAGCCCTGTCCATGCGTATCCAGTGGGTCAAACTCCTGCTTCCATGTTCCGTCGCTCAGTTTAGGGCGCATGTAGCCCGACTTAGCATCAAACACATTTTTATAGTTGAGCGCACGCTTGCTAAACTCTTCGTAAATATCCTGTCGGTTAAGTTTTTTTGCCATTTGCGCGATGCACCAGTCGTCGTAAGCATACTCCAGTGTTTTAGATACCGAAGAACCATTTTTGTCTTCCGGCACATAGCCCATCTCCATGTAATATTCCAGGCCATCGTAGTAGCGGGTGCGGGCAGTTTGCACACAGGCATCCAGCGCCCGGTTTACATCAAAATTTGCATTCCCTTTCATCACCGCATCCGCAATAACGGGCACCGCGTGGTACCCGATCATGCACCAGTTCTCGTTGGCGTGATGCGACCACACCGGCAACATTTTATGTACACTCTGGTCGTAGTGCGCCAGCATAGACTTGATCATATCGTTGTTGCGGGCAGGCTGCAGGATATTGAATAAGGGGTGCAGTGCACGGTAGGTATCCCAGAGTGAGAAGCTGGTATAGTTGGTAAAGCCATCTGCCTGGTGCACATTCATGTCAAGGCCCCTGTACTTGCCATCTACGTCCATGTAGGTGGTTGGCCCCAGGAAAGCGTGATACATGGCAGTGTAGAAATTCACCAGATCGTCTTTACCGGCATCCACTACAACCTTGTTCAGTTCTTTGTTCCAGGCGGCTTGCCCTTCGCGTTTTACTTTTTCAAAATCCCAGTGCGGTATCTCGGCTTTCATGTTAGCCAGGGCACCCTCGGTACTTACCGGCGACAGGGCAAACTTAATCTTGATCTTCTCTCCTGCTTCCGTCTTGAAATCGAAATATGCCCGTATTTTTTTGCCGGCAAATTCCGGGAAATTTTTAGTCTGATCGAACTTACGCCAGAAGCCTTTGTAAACCTGCGCCTCTGCAAAATCTTTGTTGCCATACTGATAAAACGGCTTGCTGAAAGCCATAGCAAAGTAAACCGTGCGGGTGCGGGCCCAGCCATTGGTCTGCCGGTAACCGGTGATCAGGGTATCATTTTCTACACGCACAAAGGTCCAGGTGGTTTTTCCATCATAATTATAAATACCCGACATCAGGTCTAAGATGATGTGCGCCTCGTCAGATTTCGGGAATGTGTACTGGTGCATGCCCACGCGGTTGCTGGCCGTAAGCTCTGCCACTATGTTATGATCGTCGAGTTTCACCTTATAGTATGCTGGTTCGGCTACTTCGTTGGCATGCGAGAATGCCGAACGGTAGCCACTCTCCGGCTTGTCTTCGGTACCCGGATTCAGCTGCAGTTTACCGGTTGTAGGAGCAATCAGAAAATCACCCAGATCAGAGTGGCCGGTACCGCTGAAATGCGTATGGCTGAAACCAACTATGGTTTCGTCGTCGTGCTGATAGCCGGCGCAGTACTTATACACGTCTTTGTTATACTTGCCATTTACTTCATAAGGAATCGTATCGGTGTCGGGGCTAAGCTGCACCATGCCGAAAGGTACGGTAGCTCCCGGGTACGTATGGCCCATCTTGGCAGTACCTATCATCGGGTTTACATATTTTACCAGATCTGGTGCCGGTTTGCCCTGCGCAAATGCAAGTAAGGGCGTAAACAGTAAAACAGACAGTAAGCGTTTTTTCATTCGTTTGGCAGTTAGGCGGGTGTAAAAGTTATGCGATATTTAAAGTTAAAGCAAATTTCCAGAAAGCCTAACGATAAACTGAGCTCATACCCTGCTTAAGACCAGTTGTTCGCGATAAAGCTACTTCTTTACCAGGCCAGGTTCAGCTATGTATTGCAGTTGTAGGGATGCTAAAGCAAAAGCCGCTCTGTCTGAACAGAGCGGCTTTTAAATCTTACTAAATTATTACTATAGTTTATACGTCAACATGCAGGGCTTTACAAGCAGCCACTGTACAAACCTGTGTTTTACTCTTATTCAACTTTGATGTTTATCAGCGCATTTTTTCTTTATTTCTCGGATCGTCCGCTTTGTTAATATAGGTAATCTGGAAAGGTCCCGTACCATGGACCTGGACAACTGTCGGAGCTTTTGTAAAAGCATAATGCACACTTTTAGCTGGCATCAGGGCAAATCCTCCGGGCTGCAGTTCGGTAGCACTACTCTCCATTAACTTGTCGCCCATACCCATATAAAGGGCTCCTTCAATAACGGTCACATGCTCGGGAGTAGGGTGCCAGTGCGGACTTATTCTATAGTTTGCCGGGAACATTAACCTTATTGTAAAAGGCCCTTCTTTTGTTGGATCACCTGCCAGTACTGATAGTTTAGCACCGGCGGGCAAACCTGCCGGCCCCTCCGACCACTGCATTTTATCTTTGGTAATTATTTTATGGCCATCGTGACCCTGACTCTGTTTCGCATGATCCTGGGCGTTACTCTGCATTGTGAAGCCTAACAAAAGCATGAGGCACACAACTAGTCTAAAACAAACCTTCATCGTTGCATGAATTAAAAATTAAAAGGAAGTAGAGGGAATCAAAAAACTTGTACTAAGCCAACCCGAATAAGTATGTTGGCAAAACGTGTAGCTAAATGTAAAAACAGAGGACATAGAAACTAACTATAGTATACGTAAAGTCCATCTTAAAGCAGAAAAACCAAACTCTTTCTTAACTATAAGTATCTCCTTCTTAAACTATAGCCATAGCTCATTGCGCCACTTAAGGCTATTCCTATAGTTTGCAGAGCTTTGTAACTATAGTTGTCAGATTTAAACTATAAGTGCCCCTGCCAGTCAGCGTTAATAACGCTGACTGGCAGGGGCACTTCATAAAAACCATCTATAAATCGGCCTGGTCAGATTGAACAATAACCTGAAGGCTTGCTCAGCAGATGCGCCCGAATTCTACAATAAGCGTTTAATATTACTTCTTAACGACGGCAGCCTCTACATAAAAATCAGGGCTAACTTTTACGACAGGGTTTTTCTTGCGGGTCTTCCACTCTTTCCATTCAGTAGTCGGTTCCAGCCATTGCTCTTTTCCATCCACAAATACCTTTACAGGCATATCAAAACCGGGCACCACGTTGCTCCATCTATAGTTCAGCTTTTTGCCATTTACCTGGTATTCCAGCTTGGGTATGCGCACATCGCGCAGGTACTGGTCAAAGAATGGCTTCAGGTCGCGGCCCACATGCTGGCTCAGGTAATCTTCTACCTGCTGGGTAGTAACAGTCTGGTGGTAAAAGTCCTTATTTAATCCACGCAGGATGCCGCGCCACTTCTCATCATTATCCACGATCTGACGCAAGGTGTGCAGCATGTTACCGCCCTTGTAATACATGTCCCCCGAGCCGCTTTTGTTTACACCATACACCCCAATAATAGGCCGGTCGTTTTTGATATTCTGCCTTGTTCCAATCACGTACTCGCTGCTGGCCTGCTTGCCGAAATGATAATCCAGGAACAGGTTTTCGGAGTAGTTGGTAAAACTCTCGTGTATCCACATATCGGCCACATCCTTGTTTGTGATGTTGTTGGCAAACCACTCGTGCCCGGATTCGTGTATAATGATAAAGTCAAATTTCAGGCCCCAACCCGAGCCACTCAGGTCACGGCCACGGTAACCATTTTCGTAGCCGTTGCCATAGGTAACGGCACTCTGGTGCTCCATGCCCAGGTAAGGGACTTCCACCAGTTTGTAACCATCTTCATAGAACGGGTAAGGCCCGAACCAATGCTCAAATGCCTGCAGCATGCGTCCGGCATCTTTAAACTGCACTTTGGCCTTATCCAGGTTTTCCTTCAGCACATAATAATTGCAGTCCAGCACACCCTTTTCGCCCTGGTACTTCTCCGAAAAATGCGCATAATCTGCGATACTGATGTTCACCCCATAGTTGTTGATCGGATTATCTACAAACCAGTGGTAAGTCTTTGTACGATCGTTATGCTGCTCCACGCCGCGGAGTCTTCCATTCGATACGTCCATCAGGTGTTCCGGCACGCGTACGCTGATGAGCATGCTGTCTGGCTCGTCGTACATATGGTCTTTGCAGGGCCACCACATGCTCGCTCCACTTCCCTGGTTTGAATTAGCGATAAACGGGTTGCCCTTGCTGTCCTTCTTCCAGGTGATACCACCCGTCCAGGGAGGATTTGTGCTGACCGTAGGTTTCCCGCCAAAATAAACATCTACCTTGTTCACGCTGCCTGGCTTCTGGTCTGCTGCCAACTGCACAAAATAGGCATTTCCGTCACGCTTAAAAGTGAGCGATTTTCCATCCTGTATCACCTTGTTTATGGTCATGGGCTGTTGCATGTCTATCTGCATGACCTGTTTTGGCTCCAGCACTTTATACTGAATGGTGTTCATCCCTTTGATGGTGCTGTCCGCAGGATTTACCTGTACGCTCAGGTGATAATAGGTCAGGTCCCACCAGGCGCGCTCCGGGGTGATGGAACCGCGCAGGGTATCCTGCCGGGTAAAGGTTCTGTTCTGGGCAAAAGCACTTAGACCACAAAACCAGATCAGGCAAACTATAGCTACGCGGGTGATTGTATTTTTCATTCGTTAAAGGTTATAAACCTGTTAGTTCATAATTTCTATTGAGCATATTAAAAGTAAGGCACAACCCGTAAGATTTTTCTAACAAGCTGTGCCTCCTTAATTTTTACTACCTGCCGCCCGGAGGGCAGTATTGTTTCAGGTAATTTGTAAACAATGTAGACAGGTGCTCTCCTGTGCCTTCTCCTTCCGAAATACTGTGCGAGCGGTTAGGGTACGGCATAAACTGGAACTGCTTGTTATACTTGATCAGTTCGTTTACCAGTTGCTCGGCATTGTTGTAGTGCACGTTATCGTCGCCGGTGCCGTGGATGTAAAGCAGGTTGCCCTGCAGGTTTTTAGCATACGTGATCGGTGAGCCTTTCACAAAATCTTCGCGGTTTTCCTGAGGCAGGCCCATGTAGCGCTCCTGGTAAATGTTGTCGTAGGTAAGTTGGTTAGCCACTGCTGCTACCGAAATACCGGTTTTGTAGATATCCGGGTGCTGAAACAGCAGGTTAAGTGTAGCAGAGCCGCCGCCGCTCCAACCCCACACTGCTACACGCGATGCATCCACATAAGGCAGTTTCAGCAGCTCACGGGCAGCGGCTGCCTGGTCAGAGATGTTAAGCTGGCCCACTTTACGATAAATACTCTTTCGCCATTCTCTTCCTTTAGGGGCAGGCGTACCACGGTTATCTACCGACACATAAATATAACCGTCTTCCGCCATGTCGCCACCGTACAGGAAATTCATGCCTGCGCCGTAGGTGTCTTTCACGGTCTGGTTGGCAGGTTCGGAGTAAACATAGAACAAGATCGGGTATTTTTTCTTCGGGTCGAAGTTGGCAGGCTTGGCCATCCAGGCATCCATCTCCACGCCATCAGCTGATTTAACTTTGATAAACTCTACACGGTTAGCTGCTTTATCGGCACTGGCCAATGCTTTTTGCACGGCGCTTTCTCCACCCAACGCCTTATGGTCTGGCAATGCTACCCACTCACTTACTGGTTTGGTATAATGGTTTGAGAAACGGTGCTGTGCAAACTTTGCGTTAGGCGACAAACTATAGTTGTGTGTGCCCGGCTGAGATGCCGGCGTCAGGCGCTCTGCTTTGCCTTTTCCGTTCAGGCGGGTGCGGTACAGGTATTGCTGCGTAGCGTTGTCCGGCGAAGCCAGGAAGTAAACATAGCCGCCTTTTTCGTCTACTCCTGCAATTTCCATCACATCGTAGTTGCCTTTCGTGATCAGGTTCTCTTTTTTGCCATCCCGGCTTACACGGTACAAGTGGCGCCAGCCATCTTTTTCACTGGCCCACAAAAATTCCTTGCCGCCGTTCAGCCAGTCCCAGCCACCATAATTATAGGTTCCGTCCCAGCTCGGCAAAATGTCGATCCAGGCTTTGTCTTTTTCGGTATAGATCTGTCTGGTTTTCCCGTTATCAGCATTGCTCAGGTATAGTGTGCTCTCATTTTGTTTGCGGTTCAGCTGCTGCATGATGAGCTCATTGGCATTAGAAGCCCACTCCATGCGAGGCAGGTAGGTATTCTTCGGGTCTCCCGGAATTTCCATCCAGCGGGTAGCAGCATTATCTATGCCGACAACACCAATTTTGTAAGGGGACGGGGCTTCGCCGGCAACCGGATACTCTACCGGAATTACCTTGGTATACACACCATCTAACATGTCAAACATGATGTAATCTTTTACCTGTGTGGCATCCAGTTGCCAGAAGGCGATCTTTTTGCTGTCCGGGCTCCAGCGGAAACCATCTCGGGCAGAAAACTCTTCTTCATAAGCCCAGTCAAACGTACCGTTGATCAGTTTGCGGCTACCGTCTTTGGTCAGCTGTTTTTGATCTCCGCTTTGCAGGTCATCCACATAAATATTGTGCTCGCTCACATAAGCTACTTTGCTACCATCCGGCGAAAACTTGGCGAACATCAGTGACGATTCCGGTCTGTTGGCTCCTACCTGGCGCAAGGTTTTTTTCTGTAAATCATATACCCAGTAATCGCCCCGGGTATCGTAACGCCATACTTTTTGGGTGTTGGTATAGATCAGCACCTTCTGCTCATCCGCCGACAGGTCAAAGCTCCTGATCTTTAGCGGTTCTGTTTTTCCGGCAGGCACCAGCGCCGTTTTGTTCAGGAAGATCTCTGTAGCGTCTTCAGGTAATTTATGCTTTACAAGTTGTCCCTGTTCGGATTGCACATAAGTATCGCCGGATCTGAGCCACTGTCGGTTCTGATAGCCCTGTGCCAGGGCTTGGAACGAGATAAAAAACAGCAGTAGTAACTGCAAAAGAAAGGTTCGTAGTTTTAAATTGTGCATGCTGTGGTTAGTTTGTAGGTAGTTGCGAATTTTCAGATTTTAAAGAAGTTCTGCTGCCCCGGAAGCTCTATAATAAGCCCCGGGACGAAAGCAGGAAATTAACAAATTAATTTGTTCCCAGCTATATTTCAGGCTTGTGAATTGCCATTCCGCTCTTTCGGACAATATTTCTTACTGCTCTTTCGGACATCCATGTCCGAAAGCTATCTGCCGGGGACATCCTTGTCCCCGTGTTGCAATTTACGCGGATTAGGAAATACGCTTCAGTTCTAGTTCCGGATTAAGAAATCCGGAAAAGCATTAGTAAACGCGGACGTGGACGTCCGCAGCAGACAGGTTCCGGACAAGGATGTCCGGAACAGCGATAACTAGAAACAGAAATGGCTATAGTTGTCAGCTTCAATTATACCTGTCCGGAGAGAAAGCATCGGTGAGCAGCTGTGCTTTTCTGTTCAGCAGTTGCTCTGCCAGCACTTTGCCTGTAGCCGGGGCCAGGCTCACACCCATCATACTATGGCCGGTACCGAAAAGCACATTGCTCCAGCGCTGTGTGGCACCAATGTAAGGCAGTCCATCCGGCGAACAAGGTCGCAACCCGCTCCAGATCTTATCAGGCTTCGGAAAGGTAGGATTAAAATTGGCGTAGTAATCCGGAATAGCATCGAAAATACCGCGTACCCGCTTCTGGTTTATAGTTTGGTTAGTGCCTGTTATCTCCATAGTTCCGCCAAAACGTACCTGCTCACCAAATGGAGTTACCGCTACTTTCCGCTCGCATAGGATGGCGGGCACCTGCAAAGCCGGCTGGTTCTGCTGCATAAAACTATAGCCTTTCCCTGAGAGCATCGGCAGGTAAATACCCAGCTTGTTGGCAAGTTCCCCGGACCAGGCTCCCGCACAAACTATAAGCTGATCGCAGTTAATGTCCCCTTTGTTGGTAACTATTGCATGAATGCGGTCGCCTTTGTGCTCAAAATTCAGCACCTGCGCCAGCGGCACCATGTTAACGCCTTTAGCTTTCAGGTAGTCTTTCAAAAAACTATGCAATTTAGCAGGGTCAAGATGGGCATCGCCTGTAAAATGCACGGCACCGCGCACATCCAGTTCTACGTCCGGTTCCAGTTGCTGTGCCTCCTGCCGCGAGAGCACCTTTGCCTCTACCCCGTGCTGGTTAGCCAGGTGCGCCATTTCTACTTCTTCCCGCTCCATTTCCGGTGTCCGGTACAGCATCAGGAGGCCTTTTTCTTCCAACCCAATCTGCGACTCTGGGTGCCGGGCCGCAAAATCAAGATACAGCTGTCTGCTGAGCAGGCTCAGGTTTTTGAGATACGGAATGCTGTGCTCCACGTGCTGCCTGGTAGATGCCCTGTAAAAATGCAGGCACCATTGCAGCAAGCGCCGGTCCAGGCGGGGATGAATGTAAAAGGGACTGGTAGCGGAAAACATCCATTTCAATCCTTTGCTGATCATGCCCGGCGAAGCCAGCGGCACAATATGGCTTGGCACAATCATCCCGGCATTGCCTGTAGAGCAGCCCTGCTCCATATCACCCTGGTCTAGCAGGGTGACGTTGAAGCCTTCTTCTGAAAGGTAATAAGCCGTGAACAGCCCCACGATGCCCCCGCCGATTATAGTTACGTTGCTCATATCAGATTACCTGGAAACCGTGAATGTATGGATCTTCCTCATCAAAAAAGATAGTATTGTGTCCTGTAATAATGGCCCAGCCTTCGATGCCGGGATAAATAGCTGGTTTGCCTGCTACGGTTGTCTCTCCTTCTATTGTGCCGGTAAATACCGAACCGATAATGCTTTCATGGATGAACTTCTGCCCCGATTTTAGCTTGCCTTTGGTGTACCACTGCGCCATCCGCGCCGAAGTTCCGGTTCCGCAGGGTGAGCGATCAATGGCCTTATCGCCATAAAAAACAGCGTTGCGGGCTGTGGATGTGGAAGCCAGCGGATCACCGGTCCAGAGAATGTGCGAAAGACCATTGATGGCAGGGTTTTCAGGGTGAACGAAGGTATACCGCTCGTTCAGGCGCTGTCGCAGCACGCGGCTCCAGGAGATAAGCTTATCTGCCGTATAGTTCTGCATGCCATCAAAGTTTTCCTGCGGATCAACTATAGCATAAAAATTACCGCCATAGGCCACGTCCACCTTCAGCGCACCCAGTTCCGGACATTCCACCGTCAGCCCTTCCGAATCGAGGTATGAAGCCACGTTGGTCAGTTTCACCGATTTCACCTTATCTCCTTCCTGGGTGTACTGCACGCGCACTAAGCCGGCTGGTGTTTCAAGTCGCAACTGGCCCGGAATTTTCGGGGTGATCAGGCCTTCTTCCAGTGCTATAGTTACCGTGCCAATGGTACCGTGACCGCACATAGGCAGGCAGCCGCTGGTCTCGATATAAAGTACAGCCACATCATTTTCGGGGTCATGGGGCGGGTACAAAATGCTGCCCGACATCATATCATGGCCGCGCGGTTCGAACATCAGCCCTTTCCGGATCCAGTCGTACTCTTTCAGGAAGTGCAGGCGCTTTTCGCTCATGTTCTGGCCCTGCAGCACAGGGCCGCCGCTTGCCACCAGGCGCACCGGGTTGCCGCAGGTATGGGCATCGATGCAAAAAAATGTTTTTCTGGCCATACTTATTCGTTGATGCTGCTTTGGGTTAATTTTCCGTTAATGGTGCGCCAGATGCCGGTGCTGTTTTCGTTCTGTAGTTCCTGTGGTAGTAGCGCCTGCGGTGCCGACTGAAACGTAACCGGTCGGGCAAAACGCTTAATAGCATATACACCTACAGAAGTGCTTCTGCTGTCGGTAGTCGCCGGGAACGGACCGCCGTGCGTCATGGCGTAGCTTACTTCTACCCCGGTTGGTACACCCGCAAATAGCAAACGTCCGCACTTATCGCGCAGCGCATCGGTCAGGTTCTGTTGTAGCTGCTGTTCCTTGTCTGTCCCCCAGAGCGTGCAGGTAAGCTGCCCCTGCAGTGCGTTGGCAGCAGCCAGTAACTCATCTGCATTTTTATAAGTTACCACCAGTGTAAAGGGCCCGAAAATTTCTTCCTGCAGGGCAGGGTTCTGCAACCACTGCTGTACATTGGTACTTGCCAGCGCGGCGCGGCCTTCCAGCACATCGGTTTCCTGTTGTATGATGGCTTGCACACCCTGTTCTTTCAGCAGTTTATCCAGCCCTTTATAGTAATTACCGGCAATGCCTTCATGCAGCATGTTGGCAGGTGTTGCCTTGCTCAGCTCTTCTTCCAAAGCTTCCATAAAACCATGGGTAGCATCAGATTCCGGCACAAACAACAAACCAGGACAAGTACAGAATTGCCCCGAGCCTAACAGCACCGAAGCTGCTGCCTGCTTTGCCAGTTGTTGTGTATCTTCTTTCAGCTTCTCAGGAAGGATAAACAGTGGGTTGGTGCTGCCCATCTCGGCATATACCGGAACAGGAACCTCGCGCTGCATGGCCAGGTCGAATATGGCTTTGCCGCCTTTGTACGAACCCGTAAAAGCCACCGCCTTTGTGGCAGGGTGTTTCACCATCTCCTGCCCTACCTCTACGCCACCGCTTACATGCTGAAACACACCTTCCGGCAATTTGCATCTTTGCAGGGCATTGGCAATGGCACCATTCACGAGCTGCGACGTTTGCGGGTGGCCAGGATGTTCTTTATACACTATAGTACAACCGGCAGCCAGCGCAGAAGCAGTGTCGCCACCCGCGGTAGAAAAAGCGAGCGGGAAATTGCTTGCCCCAAATACAACAACCGGCCCGAGTGGTACCAGCATGCGGCGCATGTCCGGGCGTGGCATAGGCTGGCGATCCGGCAGGGCTGTGTCTATAGTTGCTTCAACCCACGAACCTTCTTCCACCACATCGGCAAATAAACGCAATTGGCTGCAGGTGCGCCCACGCTCGCCGGTCAGACGGGCTAGTGGCAGGTTGCTTTCACGGCTGGCCGTTTCCAGCAGCACATCGCCTAAAGCTTCTATTTCTTCGGCTATAGTTCGGAGCAGCTGCGCGCGCTGTGCCGGTGTGGTTTTCTTATATACTTCAAAGGCCTGCGCTGCCTTTTTTAATGCTTCTTTATAGGGCATAGGATTCTTCTTTAAAAGCCGGCAAAGCAGGTCTGTTGTCTATTCCTTTCTTTATGGTAGCGATCACGGCTGAGCGTTCTTCCCCGATCAGCGGCAGGCGGGGCGCACGCACATGCTCTGTACCAATTCCTTCCATCTGCTCAGCCATTTTAATGTACTGTACCAGCTTCGGGTGGATATCAAGTTCCAGTAACGGCATAAACCAACGGTAAATCTCCAGTGCTTCCTGCGTTCTGCCGGCCTTTGCTAATTTAAACACAGCCATCGTCTCTCGCGGGAAGGCGCAAACCAGTCCGGCTACCCAGCCATGGGCTCCCATCAGCAGGCTTTCCAGCGCTAAGGTATCCACACCACAAAGTATTTTAATGCGGTCGCCAAAACGGTTCAGCATGCGGGTTACATTGGTCAGGTCGCGGGTCGATTCTTTTACAGCCTGAATGTTATCGTGTACGAGCAGTTCGTCAAACATCTCTAAGGTAATGCTGCGCTTATAGTCTACGGGGTTGTTGTAGAGCATAATAGGAAGCGATGTGCTTTCGGCCACAGCTTTAAAAAAGGCCACGGTCTCGCGGTGATCTGAATAATAGCGCATCGGCGGCAGTAACATGAGGCCGCTGGCACCCATTTCTTCTGCTTCGCGGGCACGAAGTATGGCTTCCTGTGTGGCACCTTCGGCAATGTTCATAATAACCGGCACCTTGCCAGCCACATAGGCTATCGTTTTGCGCGTAAGCTCCTGTTTTTCATCGGTGCGCAGTACGCTGGCTTCGCCCAGTGTGCCGCCCAATATAATGCCGTCCACACCGGCTTCCAGTTGGGCATCTACGTTCTTAAAGCATGTTTCAAAGTCAAGGCTGCCGTCGGCGTTAAATTTTGTGGTAAGTGCAGGAAATACTCCGTTCCAGTTGATCATGATGAGAAAGTTTTTTGGTTCTATATCAAAGGTATGCGGATGTACGGCCAAAATCCTGTACTCAATTAATAAATACTGGTAGTATATTGACCTTATTTTTGCAACTCCCACAGAAATTAGCTAACATGGTACCAGCATGAAGGTCATTCCGTTTAAAATACCGAAGTCGAGCAAGGAGCTGATCCGCTACCAGGTGGACTGCCAGCCTTACTTCTACGATAAGCTGCACCAGCATCCTGAAATACAGCTGAGCTGCATTCTTTCGGGAGAAGGCAAACTGATTGTGGGTGACTACATTGGCCGCTTTGGGCCAGGCGACATTTTCCTGCTTGGCCGAAACGTACCCCACGTTTTCCGGAGCGATGACGTATATTACCAGCCTGACAGTAAAAAGCAAAGCCATAGTATCATAGTGTTCTTTGACCTGCACGCGTTCGGCGATGCGTTCTGGACTTCGGAAGAGCTGCAGGAAGCCAAGGATTTTTTTGAGCACCTGAACGGCTGTTACCGGGTGCAGGTGGTTGATCAGGAAAACTTTGTACGGCAGATACAGCAACTACAGCACAAGGAGAAACTGGAAAAAGTATTGGGTGCGCTGCAACTGGTGGATGTACTGATGCGGCAGGCAACACTCCAGCGCCTGAACCTGGGCGACCAGATGCACAACCTGAGCGAACGCGAAGGCAAACGGATGGAGCAGGTCGTACAGTTCCTGGTAGAGGAAAGCCACAGGCAGCTAAGCCTGGAAGAAGTGGCATCGGTAGCCAACATGAGCCGCGAAGCCTTCTGCCGCTTTTTTAAAGACCGCACCCGTAAAACGCTTGTCACTTTTTTAAACGAACTGCGCGTAAACAATGCTTGCCATGCGTTGCTGCACACCGACCAGACAATTGCCGGTATTGCCTTTTCCTGCGGCTTTGCCAACCTGTCGCATTTTAACCGTGTATTTGCAAAAACACTTGGTACCACCCCGCGCCAGTTCCGACGTCAGTCGAAATAATGAAAGTATAAACCAACTATAGAATCATGAACCACACCAACCTATTTAATGCAGCTACCTATACGCAGCGCCGCCAGCAACTAAAACAACAGCTTGGCGAAGGCCTGATCCTGTTACTGGGCAACGAAGAAGCCAGCATGAACTATAAAGACAACTGGTACCCATTTTACCAGGACAGCACGTTCCGCTATTACTTCGGCATCGATCTTTCCGGCCTTACCGGCGTCATCAATATAGATACAAATGAAGAGATCGTTTTCGGTCCGGAGCAAAGCATAGACGATGTGATCTGGACGGGACCGCTGCCAAGCCTGGCTTCGCTGGCCGAACAGGTGGGTATAAAAAAAGTGATGCCAACCGGGAAAATAGCGGACTATCTAAAGAGCGCTAAAAAACTACACTACCTGCCACCCTACCGCCCGGAGCATGAACTTAAGTTACAAACCTGGACCGGTAAAACTATACTGGAACCGAGCCTGGATCTGATACAAGCTATAGTTGCACAACGCTCTGTTAAATCTGAAGCGGAGGTAGCGGAAATTGAAAAGGCTGTAACCTATACCTCGCGCATGCACCGCAACGTGATGCAGTTTGCCCGACAGGGAATGAAAGAGCATGAAGTAGCCGCTGAAGCCGTACGATATGCTGAGTCCACCAACAACCTGCTTTCGTTTCCGCTTATCTGTACCACGCAGGGGCAGGTGCTGCATAACCATTACCGCGGCAACACCCTGCAGGCCGGCGATATGCTGTTATTTGATGGCGGCATACAAACCCAGGCTGGCTACGCCGGCGACATGACGCGTACTATTCCGGTTGGCACTAGCTTTACGGAGCGACAGCGCGAACTATACCAGGTAGTGCTGGATACACACGAAGCCGCCATGGCAGCCCTGAAGCCGGGCATCTTATACAAAGACGTACACCTGCTGGCCTGCCGCAAACTGACAGACGGGCTAAAACAGGTTGGATTGATGCGTGGGGATACCGACGAGGCCGTGCAGGCTGGTGCGCACACCATGTTCTTCCAGTGCGGTTTGGGCCACATGATGGGCATGGACGTGCATGATATGGAAAACCTGGGAGAACAATACGTAGGTTACACCCCGGAACTACGCAAAAGCACCGAATTCGGGCTGAAGTCGCTGCGGTTGGGCCGTGCGCTGGAGCCAGGCTTTGTGCTGACTGTTGAGCCAGGCATTTACATCATCCCGGAACTGATCGACATGCGACGAAACGATAAAGTGGCCCAGCAATTCATCAACTTCGATAAGCTGGACAGCTACCGCGATTTTGGCGGCATCCGCACAGAGGACGATCTGCTTATAACAGAAAATGGTAGCCGCATACTGGGGGAACCTCTGCCTAAAACTATAGCCGAAGTGGAGGCAATGCGGCAGCAGGCTTTACAACTATAAACTATAACCGGAACCTTACAAAACCGTAAGCTAAATTACCTTTATTGAACTATAGCCAAAGAGCCTTTCTGTGATGTGCAGAAAGGCTCTTTTTTGTACTTCTAACTATAGATTCAGGAAACTACTGTTGGCTCAGACTTCATTTCTAATGGATGTTCAATCCCTAGCTTACGCAGATACCTAACCCGCAATTTCATCTACTTTGATAATTGTCTTATTATTTCACGTTTCACTTCCCGTTCTACATTTATCGTATCTGCCGAACCGAATTTTGAAGCCAAAGAATCAATTCCGGTATGTCTTTCCAGTTCTTTATTAGCCGCATTGTGAAGCGAATCCAAAGCCATATTAGCCCCTGATTCTACTACATTATAAAGTGTATCCTGTATATCGTTTTCTACCGAACAGGAAGCGGTACATAGCGCAATGGCTACATATAATATCTTCTTCATCTTTAGCTGTTTTCGCATTCAAAACCAATATACCACATTCTATTGGTAAGCGCATCTTAACCTTCAATTAATGCCAGAGTCTCCTCAAAATTTGCATTCAGGAAGCCGGTGTAAATTTAGCTTTTAAACAGTCAGGGGATCAGCTTATCAAAAGTTCCCAGTTCGTTATCCACTCTTAACAGAACTATAGTAAAACCAATATAGCCCTACCCAATGCCCGAATCAGTATGATATGAGTTAAATAAACAAACTTATCTCTCCAACTTTAATATAAATATCAAGTTAATAAGCTTACGTGTTTCAGATCACGGTTTTTATAAGAACAGATTCCATAATATGTTTTATCTTGTGCATGTTCGATCTGATTTTTTATTTCTGCTATACCTTCACAAACTATGAAATCTCTGTTACAATGGACTGTTATTATTCCGGTACTTGCCTGGGTACTATTCTTCTCCGGCCTTATCAACGATAGCAGTATCTTTCAGATAGTGGCGAGCATCCTGCTCATTTTCAGTGTAATGTCGGCAGTCCATCATTCCGAAATAATTGCTGAGAAAGTAGGCGAACCCTACGGTACTATAATCCTGGCTATATCTATTACAGTCATAGAAGTTTCTATCATTATTTCGCTTATGATGACGGAAGGACAGGCGGCTGCTTCGCTGGCAAGAGATACCGTATATGCTGCCACCATGCTTATACTAAACGGTATAGTTGGCCTTTGCCTGCTGATCGGGAGTGTAAAGCATTATGAACAGGAGTTTTCAAAACCTTCGGTTACCATTGCGTTGGTGTCGCTGATATCAATTATAGTTTTTACGTTGGTGTTCCCTACTTTCACCGAAAGTGTCGCGGGGTCTTATTATTCAAATCCCCAGCTTATTTTTGCTTCTATTGCCTGCCTGGTTATTTACTCCTGCTTTCTTTTTGCACAGACCAGGAAGTACCGCCAATACTTTCTTACCATCGGGAAAGATGAAAACGAAGAAAATGTGGAGCCTTTGCCCATCAGCAACAGCCTGTTTTATACAAGCATGCTGTTTCTTATAGTTTGTTTAGGAATCGTTGTGTTATTGGCAAAAACACTTTCCCCTACTATAGAAAGTATTATTACCGGCTATAACCTTCCTAAAACATTGGTCGGAATTGTGATTGCAGCTATCATTCTGTTACCAGAAGGTATTGCTGCTATCAACGCTGCAAGAAAGAACAGGCTCCAGACAAGTTTAAATTTATCGCTTGGCTCTGCCCTGGCAAGTATAGGGCTTACCATCCCGAGTGTAGCTATAGTTTGTATCATATATGATTTTAAGATCATCCTAGGGTTAGATATAAAATCTATCATCCTGTTAGGCTTGTCTGTATTTACAGTAATGCTGTCGCTGAATAGTGGTAAAACAAATGTTGTTTATGGGGTGGTACTCCTGGTCAATCTGTTCGCGTTCATTTTCCTGATGATTTATCCCTGATTTTTTACTGCCGTCGACTATAACTAAGCAGCCGCTTCAGATTAATCTGAAGCGGCTGCTTTATGTTTGATAAACTTTGTTCTATACGACGTTTGCTACGTGTTAATAGCAACTATAGCTCAGCATTTATCAGTTGATCCAATATGTTCTCTCCAAGCACGATGTCGGCCACTTTAATGCTTCCCCTGCCAATCTGTTTTAAAACACCACTTACCTGCAACACAGCTATTCTATCTATAGGAGACACCTCCGCTACATAAGAGATCTTCGATTTAACTAACAAATCAACAACAGATTCGTGAATCTCTTTTACAGATGTCGGGTGCGTAAGCATGTTACGAAAATCTGCCAGCAACGTAAATCCGGGTTTAGCTAATTCAATAATCTTACCCCAGTCACTTAAGTAATTTGGCACTATTTCAGGCGACTTCCAGTAATTGTTGATTCTCAGATAAATACGATTTTTATTACGGTCGTAATTTAATTCGTAGAATTGGTTGTTCGTTATGGTAATCATGCAGCTAAGTAGAATTTTACAACGTGTAAAGATACGAATAACCTAAAATGTTTTCCGCATCAGTTTAATAGTACTTTATAAGGTTGAGGAACCTGAACAAGTAGTCCTATTCATAATAAGAACTGTATACGTAATTCTAAATATTCAGCCATCGTTTAAGTAAGAAGTTAGAAGATTACAAGTCAACCATTATATCATCTATCAAATCACGAAAAGCAGCATCATATTCGGCTCGTGGATTACCTCAAAGGCAATTATAAAATCATAATCTGATTGAAGATCCGACACTTCCATTTGCTGGTCTATCCACTATAAACTTGCCTGCATACTTGTTTACAACATTCAGTATCTTTACCATCTCTTTCGCTACAATATAATAGTGCAGGCGGGGAAAGTAACCTTATGCAGGGCACCATACTGGTTCTAAACAAACTATAAACATCACACATTGATCGATCAAACTAAAAACCACCTGAAAGCGATTGCAATTTACCAAATAGTTGGCGGTATACTGGGTATCGCACTGACAGTCTGGGTACTATTCAGCGGCGAAATGGTGCTGGACCAGGTCGCTTTACGGATGGCTTTATTTGCCGGCGGACTGTACGTGTTTTCCATACTCTGCGGGCGAATGCTGTTTCGTAAACCAAGACGCGGACTGGTGCTGTCTATCGTAAATCAGTTGTTACAGGTCATCTACTTTTCTTTCGGGGCTTACAGTTTCCAGTATGTGGCCGGCCTGCGTGTGGGCGTTGGGGTTGACATGATTGCAGGCTGGATCTTTAAATTCAGGCTGGCGCTTTCTTCTTTTCATTTCAGCCTGGGCACCGACCTTGGTCAAAAGTTCATAGGCATCAACCTGGTAGCCCTTTTCCTTATTTTCTGGATGGAACGGTTACTGGAGAAGACAAAAGATCAGCAACTATAGACTGAAGCTATAGTTATTATGACTGTTGGCAAACTATAGTTGCGCATACATAAAGCACTAAAAAGAAGAGCCCCGGTAGTTTTACCGGGGCTCTTCTTTATTACTAAGTAATCAGATTACGGATGCGGATTAACATAAGCCGGATCACCGCCATCGTCTTCATTTGGTCTGTTATCAGCCTGCGCCCGTAATGCGGCAAGGCCTTTTTTACCGTAGGCTAACCTGGTAATAATAACATAGAGTACCGGAACCACAAATATGGCCAGGAACGTTGCCGCTAGCATACCACCAATTACAACCCAACCTATCGTCTGGCGTGATACCGCACCCGCACCGGAAGCAGTTGCCAACGGAACTACCCCCAGAATAAAGGCAAGCGAGGTCATGATAATAGGGCGGAGACGCAGTTTTACAGCTTCTATCGTTGCTTCTATCAGTTCCATACCCCGGTCTACCCGTTCTTTGGCAAACTCAACTATAAGGATAGCGTTCTTGGCTGCCAGACCGATCAGTGTGATCATACCAACCTGCGCATAAACGTTGTTATCCAGTTTAGGAAGCAAGGTTAAGGCAAGTATAGCACCAAACATACCCAGCGGAATCGCAAACAGGATAGAGAATGGCACAGACCAGCTTTCGTAAAGGGCAGCCAGCAAGAGCAGTACCAGTAAAATAGAAAGCGAGAAGATGTAGACGGTGCTGCTACCAGCTGCCAGCTCTTCGCGGCTAAGGCCTGTAAATTCGTAACCATAACCAGCAGGCAATACCTGGGCTGCCACTTCTTCCAGGGCCTGTAAGGCCTGTCCCGAACTATAGCCCGGCGCAGCGCTACCGTTTATATCTACTGACCTGAACAGGTTGTAGTGTGATATTACAGGTGCGTTTTCAACAACCTTAGTCGTTATCAGTGCACTGAGCGGCACAGATTCGCCCTGGCGGTTCATGACATAAAACTGCTTCAGGCTTTCAATGTCCATTCTGTAAGCCGTATCAGCCTGGGCCACTACCCTGAAATTTCGTCCGTAGCGCGTAAAGTCGTTTACGTACCGGCTACCCATATACGTCGACATTGTAGCGTACACATCGGCAATATTTACCCCAAGGCGCTTTGCTTTTTCACGGTCAACATCTACATGGTAACCCGGCGTTTTAGCCGTAAAGAAACTATAGGCCATGGCAATTTCGGGACGCTGGTTGGCTGCTCCCAGGAACTGCCCCATTACCTGCTCCAGTTCTTTTACATCACCGGCTTTTCGTTGCTGCAACACAAAACTGAAACCTCCTGAAGCACCCAGACCAGGAATTGCGGGCGGCGCTACCACCAGGATATTCGCTTCTTTAATGCCGGCAAGCTTCTGTTGTAATTCGGCCATTACCCCCTGTAATTTTTCAGCTTCTTTCTGCCTGTCTTCCCATGGCTGTAACTGCACGAAGAACGTACCGCTATTCGACTTAAAAGAGAAGTTAATGGCGTTCAATCCGGCAATGGATGTATAGTTCCGGATGGCCGGAACTGTTGCCATCTGCTCTCCTACCTCGGCAAGAATCGCCGATGTTCTGCTGGTAGAGGCACCTTCCGGCAACTCTATTGACACGAAAAAGCGGCCTTCATCCTCGGTTGGAATAAAACCTGTAGGCTTAGAGGCAAACAACCCGAAAGTACCCACATAAATACATGCCAGAAGAATAAGAACCAGCGGCGTAGCTTTAATGCTTTTGCGAACTCCCACCGAATAGGATTCTGTTGTGCGGGCAAACCAGTTATTAAATGTATAGAAGAACTTGTTTATACCCCTGGAGTTCTTGTTCACGTTCATCGGCTTGAGCATAATGGAGCAAAGTGCCGGTGTTAGTGTAAGCGCCACAAAGGCCGAAATAAGCACGGAGATAGCTATAGTTATAGCAAACTGCTGATACAGACGGCCAACTATACCCGGAATAAAACCAACCGGAATAAACACGGCAGCCAGGATAAGGGCAATAGCAATTACCGGCGCTGTAATATCCTTCATGGCTTTGCGGGTCGCCTCTCTGGCCGAGAGTCTTTCGTGGTCTATGTAATGCTGCACTGCCTCCACTACCACAATGGCATCATCCACCACAATCCCTATCGAGAGAACAAAACCGAAAAGCGTCAGCGTATTGATGGTAAAGCCGAGCGGGATGAAAAACACGAATGTACCGATAATAGAAACCGGAATGGCAAGTATCGGAATAAGCGTGGCACGCCAGCTCTGCAGAAACAGGAATACAACTATAATTACAAGTATAAGCGCCTCTACCAGTGTTTTTACCACTTCGTTGATAGACACCTGCACCACCGAAACGGTCTCGAAAGAAACAATGTAATCCACATCTGCCGGGAAAGATTTTTTCATCTCATCCAGCGCGGCATAAATGCCTTCGGCGGTATCCAGGGCGTTACTGCCCGGAGCCTGGTAGATAAGCATCATCGTGGCCGGGTTACCGTTTATTTTGGCTTCGCGGCCATAGTCAAACTTTCCGAATTCTATTCGGGCCACATCGCGCAGGTAGACCACCGAACCGTCAGCCGGGTTGGTTCTGACTATAATGTCGCCGAACTGCTCCTGCGTCTGTAATCGGCCTGTTACCGTAATCGGGTACTGAAAAGCCTGCGAACTATACTGCGGTGAGTTACCCACTGTACCGGCCGCTACCTGCATGTTCTGTTCCTGAATGGCTGCCGTAATCTCGCCTGCACCGATATTATACTGCGCCAGTTTATCCGGCTTCAGCCACACGCGCATACTAAAGTCCTGGCCGATCGAGAAAATATCTCCAACACCTTTTACACGCATTAAAGCGTCTTTCACATAGATGTTGGTATAGTTGTCGAGAAACTGAACATCGTGGGTACGTTTAGGCGAGTAAATACCGATCACCATCATGATACTCGGGTTTCGCTTGCGCACGGTAACGCCCAGGCGCCTTACTTCTTCCGGTAATGATGGTTGTGCTATGCTGGCACGGTTCTGCACATCGAGCGTGGCAATGTCAATGTCAGTACCAATCTCAAACGTTACAGACATGTTCATCTGCCCGGTACCTGTACTGGTTGAGGTGATGTAAGCCATGCCCGGCGATCCGTTTATCTGGGTTTCAACGGGCGTAGCTACGGCCTGCTCTACTGTTAATGCATCGGAGCCCGTATAGTTAGCAGATACTGATACCGAAGGCGGAGAAATGTCCGGGTACTGCGTGACAGGCAAATTCATCATGGCCAGCACACCTACCAGCACGATCACAAGTGAGATCACGATAGAGGTGACGGGCCTTCTTATAAATACATCTGAAATCATATTTCTTCTTAAAATCTCTGCTGGAAATTGATCAGGAATTACTTTTTACCGGTTGCCTGTGGCTGTGGCTGTTGCGGAACACCTACCTGTACTTTAGCTCCCTGGCGCAATCGCTGAATACCTTCCACTACAATACTCTGGCCTTCTTTCAGTCCTTCGCGCACCACTACATTTCCGCTCACGCGGCTGCCCAGCTCAACATTTTGCTGCACCACAGAATCGCCCTGCACCAAATAAACAAAGTATTCGCCCAGCTGCTCTGTAACGGCTTTAGAAGGAATAACCACCTGCTCGCCGATATCCTGGTTCAGTACGGCTAAACTCACCGTCATACCTGGTATCAGTACTTCATCCGGGTTCGGGAATTCCACCCTTACCGTAGTTGTACCTGACTGGCGACCAATTGCCCTGTCGATAACAAGGAGTTTACCGGTATGCGGATAAATATCGCCGTTATTCAGGCGTATCGTGAAAAGCGAATCGGGCTGGTTGCCTTGCTTTAAGCTGCTGAAACGGGCAATTTCCTGCTCATTAATAGAAAAATCTACAGCAATAGGATCTGATGAAGAGATGGTGTTTAAAAGCGGTTGCCCCGGAGATACCTGTGCTCCTACCCTTACCTGCGAAATACCAATTCTACCGGTAAACGGCGCATTGATAACCGAGTAATTCAGGTCGGTGGAAGCGCTGCGAACCTGTGCCTGTGCAGCGGAAAGCTGTGCCCGGGCGGTTTGTACTTCAGTACGGGCATAATCTACCTGCTGGCGGGCGATGGCATCGCGTTCAGCCAGTCTCTCATAGCGTTCCAGGTCCTTTTCGGCTCTGGCCAGGTTAGCTCTGGCACTTTGCACACTTGCCTGCGCCGACTGTATGCCAGACTGGTATTTGCTCTGATCTATTTCATATAGTTTCTGACCTTTGGTTACACGCTGCCCGTCCTTTACAAATATGTTCGTGATATAACCCGCTACCTGGGGACGTAATTCCACTTCCTGCAGGGGCACTACAGTTGCCGGGTAGGTATCTATGCCAGTTACACGTTCCTGTTTTACCCGGTATGTATTTACGGGAACGGCCATAGCTGCAGGGTTCATCTGCTGCTGTGCACCTTCGTCGCCACCGCAGGATGCAAGTATAACCGAACTAAGTAGGGCTGCAGTTAACCGGGAGTATCTATTTTCATTGTGCTGTTCAGTAATTTTATCGGTTGGTATCTATAGTTCCTAATGCCCGCTGCAGATCAAGTTTGCTCGACATGACATTATAAAGCGCATTGTAATAATTGAGTTGTGTTGTGCGGAGCTCCGTTTCAGCCACGATCAGGTCAACATAAGCTTTCACGCCTTCGTCGTACTGCAGTTTAATGATCTCGTACACTTCTTCGGCCATTTGCAGGTTATTCTGTAGCGTGCGCCACTCGGTAAAGTCGCTTTTATAGTTGGCGAGCGCTGTCTGGTATTCCGTATTCAGTACCCGTCTTGTATCCTCAATCTCCACATCCAGCCTGTCTTCTTCCAGTTGTGCTATTTTAAGATTCTGCAATCTCCTGGTTCCCTGGAAAATGGGTAGGGAAATCTGCAGCCCGACCGCCGAGGTCGGGAAGGATTGTGTGTACAGGTCGGCCAGATGGTTATTGAAATAGACAAGGTTATAGTTACCAAAAGCAGAAACCGTTGGCAGGAAACTCCATTTGTTATAAGCAGTGTTCAGGCGCAGGATTTCGCGACGGGATTGCAGTTGCTGTAGTTCTATACGGTTTTCGTAGGCCAGTATTTGCGTGGTATCCATCATCACGGCCTGCTCCATGCGGTTATAGTTGTAGGCCAGGTTCAGATCCTGATCAACCGGATACCCCATCAGCTGTTTTAGATAAGCAATCCCGGATTTTATAGTTTCCTGTGCCCGTTTTCTGTCGCTGCGGATGTTGGCCAGCGTAATGGAGGCGCGCTGGTAGTCCGTTTTATCAACAATCCCTACTTCGTACCTGCTTTTGGCATCGTTGTACTGTTTTTGCTGGCGCGCAATATTCAGATCCAGAATCCGAAGCTGCTCCTGCGTAAACAGCACGTTATAGTAAGCTTTGCTAACTTCTACTACTGTATTAATGCGGGTAGAGGTAATCTGCTGCCCAAGTAACCGCCGGGTAGAACCTGCTGCGCGTGAAGCCAGTAACAAGCTGCTGCTAAAAATATTCTGGGTTGCCTGCAGCGCAATGCTGGAGTTATAGTTATTACCCAGCGTAACAATCTCATCGCCAAATTGCTGCTGCTGTCTTTTTATATTGTAGCTACCTCCATATGTTGCAGAGATCTGCGGAAACCAGCCCGAAAGGTTCGCTCTTATTTCACGCTCTCCAATGGCTTCATCAATCAGCGACTGCTCTACTGCCGCCCTGTTTTCCAGCGCATAATTTACACACTGCTCCAGTGTCAGGCTATCTGTTGTAGCTACTGAATCGGTTTGTGCCAACAGCACACCCGGAAACAACAAGCAGGCAGTAAGCAGTATTTTTGCTCGTATCAATAATTTCATTTACTATAAAGTCTTCTGTAGTTGAGTTGGGTTAACAGGTAAAAGCACTGATGAATGGTAGGGCTATAGTTCGATTCTTTTTTCCCATAGTTTGCAGATCAAGGTTTAAACATCTTTATAGTTGTAGGTTAGTCAATGCTATAGTTTATAGTTACTTAGTGCGTTGCATGCCGTCCCAGAATATTTGCGGAATCAGCTCTAACTCTTTCCGCTCAAGTATTAACCAGCCAGAGGTAACAAGCCTGACCGTAGAAATGATGTTGCTATGCAAAAGCGTTCCCAATACATTAGGTCCTATCGGCTTTAGCTTCCCTTCCCTGGTCCCGCGTTCAAAAAAGTTTAAAAGCAGCGCGTGAAGTTCGTCCTGTTCCAGTGGCGGCCTTGCAGTGTTGTAGGGTGAGTTTACAAACTGCTCAAAGAATTTAAGTACTTCGGGGTTCTCCCGGTAAAAACGATATAAACCGAACCATAGGTTAAAGAAACATGCTTTAAAAGAGATTGTTTCGCAGTTTTCTTTTTTTATTACAGCAATTACCTGCTGCTGCACATACGTAAAAAGCTCCCCGATCAGCTGATCCTTACTATGGAAGTAATGATAGATTGTACCAGCGGCTACTCCGGCATGTTTGGCAACCATGCTCATAGGAGTGCCATGGAAGCCATTTTCGCGCACCAGTTTCAGGGTACTCTCAAATATTGCCCGCTTCTTTTCTGCTATCGGCTCCATGTCCCTTTACTTCCAATTGAATGTTCATTCGGTTTGCAAAGGTAATATGATATTCCGCATTCTGAAAGCCAGGTGGCATTAACAGTCAGTAAAATTGGATAAACGGCAACTATGGCATTGTATATAACCGGGTTAATGCAGCTTAACGTAAATATAGGAATAAAGCTTTTTTGAACTTAAACCCAACGGCCATGACCCAATTATCTGAGATCCGTTATACCCGGGGCGTTAACAGCGCAAACAACCCCATTTGGATGGACGGTTTGCGTATAGTTCTCGGACTATTTCTGGTAATAAAAGGTATTCTGTTTTTAGAGCACACTACCGATGTCTTTCGTATTTTTGGTGCAGAGCAGGACCTTGTTTCTGCCGGCAAAGCGCATTTCCTGACAAGCATGGTTCATATTGTTGGTGGACTGATGATCATGATCGGGATGCTGACAAGGCTGGCGCTGCTATGCCAGATTCCTATTTTGCTGGGAGCTCTGATGATCGTAAACCCGCAGCGTGGCGTGAACTTCGGAAATTCAGAACTTATTCTTTCGCTTATAGTTACCGGCCTGATCGTGTTCTTTATGATCGTGGGTCCGGGCCGCTACTCTGTCGATAACAAGATCCTCCGGCCAAAACCGAATCCTGAGGAAGAGTAAGTTACATTTACATCAAAAATTAGAGCCTATAGTTTGCAGTCGGAATCAAGTGCAAACTATAGGCTCTAATTTTACGCGATGTTTCTAGTTACTTCTTTGCTGTAGCCAACTATAGCCTACCAAACTTAGGTTGGTTTTACAGCAGGTTCAGTTTAATACCGCCGTTTATCACCCGGCCATCTACAGGAGCAAATATCTCGCTGAATTGCGGATTAGTGATGCTACCTGTATAGATATCCCCGAATTTGCTTTGTCTGGTATCAAAAATGTTTTCAAAATTCAGGAACAAGGAGAAGCGGTTAAACATTTTCTCCACCATTACCCCGTTTATCCAGTAATCCTGCCCACGGCTACCGTTGGTTAGTTGCTGTTCACTGAAATAGTACGCTTCCAAACCTATCCTGAAATTATCTTCCTTTTCCAGCATCAATACTGTGTTCACCCGGTGCTTTGGAGTCAGGGGCATATCGGTAACAGTGCCGTTGTAATGCTGCCTGGCGTCTGTGTAGGTATAGCCCAGGAACAGTTTCACCCATTCGTAGCCAAATTTCATGTTTGTTTCCACGCCTTTCGTATCAATGTTGCCATTCGCATTCCGGAACTCATACAGGTTATCTGGTCGCAGTGTCAGAATTAGTGGGTTATTGAGATAAGTGTAGAAGAACATGTGGTTGATGCTGAACGTAACATCCTCGCCGATCAGGGTGTTATAGTTGATGTCCGCGTTTCCACCGATAGATGTTTCGGCTTCTGTCTGGCTGATGTTGAGCGGCAGGATATTCCGGAAAGTAAGGTTCTCAGCTTCCTGGGTAAAGATAGTAGGTGTTTTATAGCCCATCCCCCCCCCGATACGCGATGTCAGGCGATCACTAACCCGGAACAAGGCAGAAACCCGTGGCAATACAAACACTCCTTTCGATTTATTAGCCGGTTCAGGCGTAACGTAATCTGTTCGAAGCCCGGATTCCAGCACGAACCAATCTACAGGGGTAAACGTGTTCTGTACAAAAGCTCCTACTATAGTATTATCGTAATTCCTTTTCCCCACTGCATCTGCCTGCCGTTCCGAAAACTTATCTGTCCAGAGGTTTGCGCCTAGTACCCAATCCGTTTTTTCGCTGTTTAAATTATAGGCTACCTCACTGAAGCTGGCTGTCTGCTTGCCCCGGAAGTCATAATCAGGAACTGCGATTTCCCGGTTGAAAAAGCTTACACTGTTTTTAACAGAAATCATGGAGCGGTCTGAAAGCCTGTGCTCCAGGTTAAACTGCGTGGAAAGTCTTTCGGTGTTGTTTTCTTCAAAATAGTAGTCGCCTGCTTCTCCATCTATATAGCGCATGTCGCCTCCCAACCGATCTTCCTCTGACGCATTTATCCCAAAAGAAAGCTGCATTTTCTCACTTGGATAAAAGTATAGCGTAGGGTTGGCTGAATATCGTTCAAAGTCCGGGATGGCGGAAAGGCCGATGTCTGCCGGATCATAGGCCTGGTTGGCATTACGCGAAGCAAACACCGTTACACCAAATTTACCGAAACGCTTGCCGTAAAAGGCACTCAGGTCGAGCCCTTTGGCGCTGGTCGCATTTGCCATAAAGCTCAGTTCACCTTCCTCTTTCGGTTTTTTCGTGATCAGGTTTACCAGTCCGGCAATGGCGCCCCCACCGTAGAGCGTAGACGAACTCCCTTTTATCACTTCTACCTGGTACAGGTTAAGCGGGGGAATCTGCATAATGCTCAGGCCACTTGAAAACCCGGAATAAAGCGGAAAACCGTCCTG
This sequence comes from Pontibacter pudoricolor, assembly GCF_010092985.1. Lineage (GTDB taxonomy): Bacteria > Bacteroidota > Bacteroidia > Cytophagales > Hymenobacteraceae > Pontibacter > Pontibacter pudoricolor. The sequence continues at coordinate 1,478,128 of NZ_CP048106.1, forward strand.
CAGAATCTGGGTATAACGTCCATCAAGGCCTTGAATACGGATATTGGCATTGGCACTGGTGGCTGATGTCTGCTGTGTCTGGATTCCGGTGCTTTCGCTCAGCAGCATACGTATATCGCCGGGCTTCATATTGGCTTTTTCGCCAAGTTCTTCCAGTGTAATGGCTTCTACCCGCGTCGGAATATCCTCGATGGTGCGGCTGCTACGTGTAGTGGTAACAACCACTTCTTCCAGTTCTTCACCTGCCGGTGCTAAAAGTACGACCAACGGGCCTGCCTGAACTATAGGGAACGTAACAGTATCCACCTTTTCCCCATACCCGACATAACTATACCTGACGATCTGTTTGCCTGCCGGTATGTTTGTTAGTTCGAGTTCGCCGCTGGCATTTGAAGTTGCTCCTATGCTGGTACCTTGTATGGCTGCTGTCGCTCCGATCAGCGGCTGCTGCGTTTCACTATCCCGGATAATTATCTGAAGCGAATGCTGGCTGAATGCTAATGTGTTGCAGAACAAGACAAGCAGTACGGCAATATATTTTTTCATTATAGATGGGTGTACATATAAAACTATAACTCCTGTGGTAAAGCGCTGAATGAGCAGTATAGTTTTCTGAATTTTAAAATTCTCCGGTCTCAATTTTCACCGGTACAGATTCTGTTTTATCCTGGCTAGAGACAAAAAGAGGCTAGCCCTGGCAGGCAAATGTAGGGAGTTTCGGCGTAATCTATAAACCCACAGCACTATTGCTCTTCTATCTATAGTTGAACTGTATGTAGTTCTATTCCCTGATTTAGAACTGCTTTCTAATAATATATACTCTTTGCCGGAAAAGAAAAATTATGCACTATGGGTTTGGAGATAGGCAGACGTGTACGGATGTTCTTTCGCTACACCTTCACTCATGATGTGCATCACCTTCCACCCCTCTGCCTTAAGGTAATCTGAAATGATAGCGCGATGGCAACGCCACCAGACGGCTTCGGAACACATGTAGGCCACCCTTTTTATAGTTGCGATCTCTTCTAACTTATCAACAGCCTCTTTAAACTCGTCTGTCTCAGCATAATCGGCATAGCCGCGGAATGATTCGCTGCGCCAGACTGTATTGACAGAGTCGTGTTTTGGTTTTCTGCGTCCGCCCAGCTCGGTAAAAGGCATGTATTGTATTCCGGCTTCCGGCAAAAATTCCTGCAAGGCTGCCACATTAAACTGGGGGTATTTTCTGGAACCGGGATACCTGCGCACATCTACCAGCACTTCAATTTTAAAGGATTTCAGTGCTGCAATAAATTCTTCCGGGCTACGGGTAGAATGCCCGAACGTCCAGATCGTCTTTGTCTCAGGTGCCATGTATACTTTTTAAATTTATGATTTCTGTTTATCGATCTTTTTGAGTGCCGTACTCTTATGCGCCGCTATATGGTCTGTTTTGTCGCTTTTTATCTCATATTGCGGCTCTTCTTTAGTGGCATGGTGCGTGTAGCCCTTGTAGTTAAAATCAGAAGTATGCACTTTTATGATCGTTCCGGTCACGTACCCAGCCTCTGAATTCCAGCGTACATGGTCTCCGGTTTTAAAACGTTCGTTTCCCATAGTTCTTAAACCTTACTCTTTTCAAATTCATCTAAAGCCAGGTTTGAGTGGGCGAAGGCTCCACCGGCACGCATTTCTGCGGCAACCCAAACAGCTTCCATAATTTCCTGTTCAGTGGCCCCTTTCCTGACTGCCAGTTTGGTATGACTCCGGATGCAGTACGGGCATTGCGTAACATGCGCCACAGCTACGGCAATAAGTTGTTTTGTTTTCTCGTCCAGTGCTCCCTGTTTAAAAACTGCCCTGCTGAAAGCTCTGAAAGCATCCGAAACCTCAGGTACAAGCGATTTTCTCTTTTCGGACAGTTCGCGGCTTGGCTCCGGGAATAGTTGTTGATTTTCCATAGTAAAGTTTATTTAGGTTTCTCCAGCTCAGGTGCATATCAGGTACTGGCAACTATAGTTGCTGCAGCTAACTTATATGCGGAAACACATCCATTACAGTTTTACCCCAACCGCATATTAATGTTATGATCTGCCTTGCCGGGCAACAACATCTATAGTTTAAAATACCAGCCGCAGTACCTGTCAACTATAGCCTATGCTGGCTTATAGTTCATTGCAGTTTCCGGGTTGCTATAGTTGCGGAGCGAATCAGATCATTGTAAAATTTAATCGTTAAAAGATTGTAACCATTTGGCTGTCATCACATCTAACCTTAAAACTTAAACTATGAAAACAACCAATTTTGCAAACGTATCCGGGGAAAAAGAGCTCACTGATGAAGCGGTTGTCTGCAGGGTACTTTCCGGAGAAGTTTCGTTGTATGAGTTGCTGATGCGGCGCCACAACCAGAAGCTTTACCGGGCCATAAGAAGCTACCTGAAAAATGAGCAGGAAGTAGAAGATGCCATGCAGGACACTTACCTGAAAGGGTATGAGAAACTATACCAGTTCCGGCACGATGCCCAGTTCTCTACCTGGCTTCTCCGGATCGGGATAAACACTGCCCTTGCTAAACTACGAGAAAACCGGCGCGTCTTTCCCTTCTCGCTTCTGGTTGACCAGCCGGAAGACATTTCTAAAATACTAACGCAGATAAACTTTATGAGCCCCGAGCACATTGCTATCCAGCAGGAAGTAAAGCAACTCCTGGAAAAAGCTATAGACAGCATACCCGAAAAATACAGGATCATTTACACCTTGCGCGAAGTAGAAGGCATGCCCGTAAGCGAGATCACCCAATGCCTGGACCTGTCGGAAAGTAATGTTAAAGTCAGGCTGCACCGGGCAAAAGCAATGCTGAAGGAAAACCTGTTTAAATTATCAGCTACACGCGATGTGTTTGAATTTGGCAACAAGCGCTGCGATGCACTGGTGGAGCGTGTAATGCGTGCTTTGAAACCTGAAAACGAACTATAAATCAATCAGTACCAACTATGGCTGCCAGGCTTTCAGACTACACCCTGATCGGGAATGCGCGTGCTGCCGCCCTGGTAAGTAAAAATGGGTGTATAGACTGGTGCTGTCTGCCAGAATTTGATTCTCCAAGCGTTTTTGCAGCTATTTTAGACAGAGATCAGGGCGGCCACTTCTCCATCAGTCCTGTGGGCAACTATAGTTCGGAGCAACGCTATTTGCCCGACACAAACGTGGTGGAAACTATATTTGAGACAAGTGATGGAAAAGCGCGATTGCTTGATGCCTTTACAGCCCAGACCGAGAAAGACAAAAAACGCAACTTATTCCCTGACCATGAACTGATGCGCATAGTGGAGGGTATTTCGGGTACGGTTGAGTTCAGGCTGGAATATGTACCTAAAACCTACTATGGCAAACACACTCCTGAACTGCAAGACCGCCAAAAACTGGGTATCCATTTTATCTGGAAAGAAAACAGCTATACGTTGCTTAGCACCTTGCCGCCCGGGCAACTCACGGTAAACAAAATCATTCCAGGCTGCGCGACTGCAAATTTTAGTGTTAGCCCCGGCGAACAGGTCATTTTCTCCTTCAGTCATTCAGCCCAAAGTCCGGCTATAGTTCCTGAGCTTAAAACCACAGCCCCGGAGCGCATGCAGCAAACGATAGATTTCTGGAAAAACTGGATCGGGCAATGTACTTACACCGGCCTGTATAAAGAGCAGGTCAGGCGAAGTGCGCTTGTACTTAAATTACTTACCTATGCCCCGTCAGGTGCTATAGTTGCTGCCCCTACTACCTCCTTACCCGAAAAGCCCGGCGGTGAACGCAACTGGGATTATCGCTACTGCTGGCTCCGGGATGCCTCGTTTACGATCAGGGCACTGCTAAAACTTGGGTTTGAAGAAGAGGCAAACGCGTATATGCACTGGATACTGCACGCAACTCAACTTACCAGGCCAAAATTGCAGGTAGTTTATAACGTTTTCGGGCATGCCTCTTTACCCGAGCAAATTATCAGCTGGCTGAAAGGTTATGCGGATTCTTCCCCTGTGCGGATCGGAAACGGAGCAGATAAGCAATTTCAGCTGGATGTTTACGGAGAAGTGCTGGATGCCGTATTTGCCTACTCACCGTTGCTGAAGAAAGTTGACCGTGATACCAAAAAGTTTGTACTGGGTCTGGGTAACATCATTTGCGATAGCTGGGATAAGCCGGATAATGGTATCTGGGAAATTCGCTCTTCCATCATTCAACATACGCACTCAAAAGTAATGGCCTGGGTAGGGCTGGACAGACTTATCAAGCTTACCGAAAACTATAAATGGCACGATGCGCCGATCGAAAAATTCAGAAAGACAGCTGCAAGAATTAGGGAGAACATAGAGCAGTTTGGTTTTAATGAAGAAATCAATTCTTACACGCACGAGCTGAAAGGCTGCAAAGTAGACGCAAGCCTGCTGACGCTTTCACTGGCAGGGTACTGCGATCCTGCATCGCCCAGGATGGTTGCAACTACAAAACTGATACAGGAACGTTTATCTGAAAATAACCTGCTTTACCGCTACCTGAACCGGGATGACGGGCTCACTGGAAATGAAGGCGCATTTGGTATCTGCAATTTCTGGCTGATCGAAAACCTGGCCAGGTCCGGAAAAATTGAAAAAGCAATGGTTCTTTTCGAAACTATAGTTGCCTGCGCCAGCCCTACCGGCCTTTTATCTGAAGAGATCGATACGGAGACATTTGAACTCCTGGGAAACTACCCGCAGGGCTTTACACATATCGGCCTGATAAACGCTGCTTTTGCTATAAACGAGGTTTACCACGAAACTCCCGCGCATCATGAATATCTCTGATCTTTTTCTCTGGGGATTCGCAGCCACGCTGGTCCTGACGGTTTTATTGTCGGCTTCCAGGCCACTGGGCTTCACACGCATGGACCTGCCCTTTATGCTGGGCACGCTTTTTACCTCTAACCGCAACAATGCACCCTGGCTGGGTTTTATGGCTCATTTACTGATGGGTTGGCTGTTTGCCCTGATCTATGGCGCTGCCTTTGAAAGTGCTAATATCGCTACCTGGTGGTTTGGGGCTGCTATCGGCCTGGTTCACGGTGCTTTTGTACTGACTGTAGGGCTGGAAATGATGAACTATATACACCCCAGAATGGCAAGACCTTACCAGGGCCCAACCCCAACCCGACAACTGGAGCCGCCTGGTTTCCTGGCGCTTAACTATGGCAAAGGCACTCCGCTGGTTACGCTGCTCGGGCATTTGGTATATGGCGGCATAATCGGGACATTCTATTCATAAGTCCGGATACGTTGCAGAAAAAAGAATCCTGCAGCAGTCCAGCATATCGTCCCCGTTCGCGTCCTGCAAGTGTGCGTTACTTCCCCGACACCCGCCGCTTTACACTATAGTTGGATAAATAAAAAACGTTTTTGTTGTAACCGCCCTCCCCTTTCCTCATCTAATCTATAAATCAACACTAAAACGTATTACTATGAAAAGAATCAGATCATTTACCGCTTGTGCCATCGGGTTGCTGTTCAGTCTCACTGTTCTTCATTCTCCGGTAGCTGGCCAGAATAACCCAAAACTATCGGATGCAGAAGTAGCACATACCGCAGTTACAGCCAACCAGATAGATATTGATTATGCGAAGATCGCCAAGGAACGCTCGAAAAATACCGAAGTGCTGAAGTTTGCAGAAACCATGACAAATGACCACAAAGCTGTAATTGAACAGGCCGTAGCACTGGTAACCAAACTGGGCGTCACTCCGCAGGACAATGCCGTTAGCAAAAACTTACTGGCAGATGCAGAAAAGACAAGTAAAATGCTGCGCACAAAATCCGGAAAAACCTTCGACAAAGCCTATATTGACAACGAAGTAGCGTACCATAAAGCAGTTATAGCTTCCGTGGAAGGGCTACTGATACCGGAATCTGAAAATGCTGAATTAAAGGCATTTCTGCAAAATGTAGTACCGGCCTTAAAGGCCCATTTAGAGCATGCCCAGATGGTGCAAAAGCAACTTTCAGGAAAATGAACCACGCCAGAATAACTATAAGGTATAGTTTGTTTATGTCCTTTTTGGTATTATTTCTGCTGTATCTGACCTCGTTCTCAGCACCTTACAAACCTGCAACCCATACCGTAGAAATAAGCCAGATGAAGTTTAAGCCGGCAGCGCTTGACGTAAAAAAAGGCGACAAAGTAGTATTCATCAACAAAGACATCGTGTTTCATGATGTTACAGAAACTTCCGGGAAGTCATGGAAATCACCCGCCCTGGCTCCCGGTAAGTCCTGGAGCATGGTTGTAACCCAGAATCAAAGCTACTATTGCAGTATCCACCCGGTCATGAAAGGCAGCATTACCGTTAAATAACAGCAGTAAGTTAAATTCCATAAATTTCAGGAGCTCACGGAAAAGTGATGAAAGGATAACTTTGACCCGATTTTCCAGGCTTTCTGTTAACATCAGCTTAGCATAACTGCCTTAGTTTGGGCAGTTCTATTGTTTTTTAACGAAGCATTGGTGAACTTTACATCATAAACGCTAATGCTGATTTGCTGCCACCTACTACCATATTCTGTACTTCTCTTTGGCCGCTTACCGGCTATGTAGCAACATCTCACCATGTAACTTTGTGCGATAAGCTTACGGGTTATTGCCTGAATTTCCTTTCTGTACCGAAGGCTTTCAATTAACAGGCCTGTGCATTGGCCAATCCTTCACGCATGTATTCAGTTCTGACTATGGCAATCCTTTAAAAGTGTAACTATAGTTAGAAGGGGCTTTTAACTTACGATTTACCGAACTTCTATAGTTGGTAGGTTTGTTAGGGTTCAAATTCAGTATCAGATCAAAAAAAATATAATTAAGATCACAAATTTTACCGCTGCTTTACCAGCGAAAAACGAATTATATATTATTTATGGGCTTCTTTAATTTCCTGACACAAGGCATTGCGATAGATCTTGGAACTGCTAATTTCCTGGTTCTGAAAGATGGGAAAGTAGTGGTGGATGAACCATCTATTATTGCCTTTAACCGAACTACAGGCGCTGTAATTGCCGTAGGCCGCAAGGCTGAACAAATGGAAGGGAAAGAACATGAAAATATCCGCACGATCCGTCCGCTTAAGAATGGGGTGATAGCAGACTTTCATGCCGCAGAGCACATGATGAAAGGAATGCTGAAGCTGGCCAACATTGGTAAAGGCGGCATGTCTCCTTCTTACAGAATGGTGGTTTGCGTTCCGGCTGGCATAACTGAAGTGGAAAAAAGAGCTATCCGAGATTCTGCCGTTATTGCCGGTGCCAAAGAAGTATACCTGATACACGAGCCTGTTGCCGCAGCTATTGGCATTGGCCTGGACGTGCAGGAACCGACCGGGCACATGCTGGTTGATATTGGAAGTGGCATTACAGAAATAGCCGTAATAGCGCTAAGTGGTATTGTTTGCGACCAGTCGGTGCGTGTAGCCGGTGATTCTTTTGATGAAGATATTATCCAGTTCATGCGCAAAGAGCATAATATCCTTATTGGCCAGGGTACGGCAGAGAAGATTAAAATTGAAGTAGGCGCTGCCATTGAAGAACTACCAGATGCACCTGAGCCTTATTCTGTAAAGGGCCGTGACCTGATGACCGGCCTGCCAAAACAGGTTACGGTTACCTACCAGGACATTGCTGTTTGCCTTGATAAATCGATCACCAAAATAGAAGAAGCTATCCTCATAACCCTGGAATTAACCCCACCTGAACTGTCATCAGATATACACCAGTCCGGGATTTACTTAACTGGTGGCGGAGCGCTTTTGCGAGGCCTGGACAGACGATTAGCACGCAAAACCAGGTTGCCGGTGCATGTAGTGGAAGGCCCTTTGTTAGCGGTTATAAAAGGCACCGGGGTTGCGCTCAGCAACATCAACAATTTTAAATTCCTGATGCGTTAGGAAGCGCTATAAACTATAGATAGCTAACAAGGTATTGCACTTGTTAAGGGTTTATAGTTTCTATAGAAGAGGGTGCCAAAAGCTCTTTCGGACTTCCAGGTCCGAAAGCACGCTGCCATGGACTTCCGAATCCCCGTAGATCAGCACTCCATTTACGCGGCCCAGGATGTCCGAAACAGCTAGGTCTAACCAGTAAACTATAGTCGGCTCTATAAGTAACTGTCCGTTTATTTTACTAACCTGCCCGTTATCCCGACAGAATCTTCCCAAAGAAGCTGTTTCCTGTTAAAATACTTTATAGTTTTATACCGCATTCTATCAATAGTCGGGTTTTATTACCGGTTAAGTTTTTTAACAGTTCGAATCCATGTTGTCGAAAAAGACAAAATATGCTTTTCATGCGCTGAGTTACCTGGCCGAAAACCAGGAGAAAGGCGCCATACTTATACAGGAAATTTCTGCTGCTAAAAAGATATCGCAGAAATTCCTGGAAACTATCCTCCTCGACCTAAAGAAAGCCGGTGTGCTTGGCAGCAAAAAAGGAAAAGGCGGTGGCTATTACCTCATCAAAAAACCGGAAGAGATTACCCTTGCCAAAGTGATCAGGTTACTGAACGGCCCAATTGCCTGGCTACCCTGCGTTAGCCTGAACTACTACGAAAAGTGCGGCGACTGCCCCGACGAAGCAACATGCAACATGCACCTGATCATGTGCCAGGTGCGCGACCAGACCTTAAGTATAGTGGAGAACAAGACCGTGCAGGACCTTATCAGCAACAAACAACTGTAAATCAAAGGCTTAATATCAGATATAGTAAATATTCTGATTTTTTTTGGTCGATTACCCTACAAAGTTGGTAGAGTTTATATACTTTTAGCTTTCAAAGCAGAGATATGCTATTCGACCAATATTTAAAAAAGGCATTCAGCAGCAAGGGGAACCCGCGCACCGACAGCAAATTCAAAAGTGTGGCCAAAGCCTTTTCTTGGCGCATCTTGGGCACTTTTGATACTATTATCATCTCCTATTTCATTACAGGCGAGCTTAAAATGGCTTTTTCGATAGGTTCTATAGAAGTGTTCAGCAAAATAGTGCTCTACTATGTGCATGAACGGATATGGGAACGCTTTACAATAAAAAAAGAAGTCAATGAACTTGAAAGAACAGATACCGTCGCTGCTTAAAGCAATTACCGACCTTCCCCTGACCGAAGCACTGGCTTTTATAGCACAGGCGTTTCCGGGTAAAGTAGCTTTCTCTACGGCACTTGGCCAGGAAGACCAGGTCATCACACACGCCATTTTCACCAATAAGCTACCAATAAGAATTTTCTCTTTAGACACTGGCCGCTTGTTCCCGGAAACCTACGAACTATGGGCCGAGACCGAGCAGAAATACCAAAGCAAAATTGCAGCCTACTACCCGAAAGCGGAAGCAGTGGAAGAACTAGTAAGCCAGAACGGTATAAACGGGTTTTATGACTCAGTAGAAAACAGGAAAGCCTGCTGCCATGTGCGCAAGGTGCAGCCATTGGGCAGAGCTTTGGAGAACGTAGATGTCTGGGTAACCGGTTTACGATCCGGGCAGAGCGTCAACCGCAGCGCTTTTAATCTGCTGGAGTGGGACGAAGCTTTCCAGGTCATCAAATTCAATCCGATTATTAACTGGTCTTTCGATGAAATGCTGGCCTACCTGAAAGAAAACGAAGTGCCTTATAATAAGCTGCACGACCAGGGTTTTGTAAGCATCGGGTGCGCGCCCTGCACCAGAGCCATAGAGCCGGGCGAAGAACCGCGGGCAGGCCGGTGGTGGTGGGAACAAACCCAGAAAGAGTGCGGACTACATGCAAATTACTTTAACAAATAATACTGCTATGACTATTCATGCCGGAGTTTTTCCGAGAGAACTGGAAGATGAAGCGATCTATATCTTACGTGAGGTTGCCGCGCAGTTTGAGAAACCTGTACTCCTGTTTTCCGGCGGAAAAGACTCGATAACGCTGGTAAGGCTGGCCCAGAAAGCTTTTTACCCTGCTAAAATTCCTTTCCCTTTACTACATGTTGATACGGGCCACAACTTCGAAGAAACTATAAAATTCCGCGATGAGCTGGTTGCTGAACTTGGTTTGGAACTGATCGTGCGTTATGTGCAGGACAGCATTGACCAGCAAAAAGTGGTGGAGGAAACCGGTAAATACGCCAGCCGCAATGTGCTGCAAACCGTTACGCTACTCGATGCCATTGAAGAATTTGGGTTTGATGCCTGCATAGGTGGCGCACGCCGCGACGAAGAAAAAGCCCGGGCAAAAGAAAGGATCTTCTCTGTAAGAAACGACTTCGGACAGTGGGATTCCAAGAAGCAGCGCCCGGAACTGTTTGATATGCTGAACGGCAGAATTAATATGGGCGAGAACGTGCGCGTGTTCCCGATCAGTAACTGGACCGAACTGGATGTCTGGAACTATATAAAAGAGGAAAAACTGGCCATTCCGTCTATCTACTATTCGCACCTGCGCGAAACATTTGAGCGCGACGGGCAGCTACTCCCCTTCTCTTCGTTCATCAACATCACCGAAGACGAAACTATAAGCACGCGTATGGTGCGCTTCAGAACAGTTGGCGACATGACCTGTACGGCTGCTGTGGAATCTACGGCGGTGGAGATAGACCACATAATAGAAGAGATTTTAAGCGCGACGGTATCGGAGCGCGGCGCCCGCATAGATGACAAACGCTCTGAGGCGGCAATGGAAAAAAGAAAGCAAACCGGATATTTTTAAGGTATGGACGTTCTGAAAATAGCAACAGCAGGCAGCGTAGATGATGGGAAAAGCACCCTGATCGGCAGGCTCCTGTTCGAAACCAATTCGATTACCACTGATAAACTACAGGCCATTGAGGCAAGTAGCAAAAAGAAAGGCCTCGATTACATAGACCTGTCGCTGTTGACCGATGGATTGATAGCGGAGCGGGAACAAGGCATTACGATAGATGTGGCGCATATCTATTTCTCAACGCCTACTCGAAAGTTTATCATAGCTGATACGCCGGGCCATTTTGAGTATACCCGCAACATGGTTACAGGTGCTTCCAACGCCAATGTATCGATGATCCTGGTAGATGCCCGCAATGGCGTGGTAGAGCAAACGTTCAGGCACTTTTATATTTCCTGTCTGCTGCGCATCCCTAATGTAGTGGTGTGTATCAACAAAATGGACCTTGTTGGCTATTCGCAAGCAGCTTTCGAGGAGATACAGGCTAAATTCATGGCTTTTGCTGAAAAAGTTAGATTTGAAGGCCAGCAGATCAGTTTTATACCTGTGTCATCGCTTTACGGTGAGAACCTTACAGCGCCATCTGCCAGCATGATTTGGTATACCGGTGCTCCGCTTCTTACGCTACTTGAAGAAGTAACTACAGATAAGCAGTTGCCTGAGGAGGAAAGCCGCTTCCCGGTACAGTATGTGGTACGGCCAAAGTCGGAGGAGTTTCATGATTACAGGGCCTATGCAGGCAAGGTAGCCAGCGGCCTGTTACGCAAAGGCGAACGCGTAGTCGTATTGCCAAGCGGCCAGGAAACCACTATCGCTAAAATAGAGAAGTTTGGCCGCGAAATAGAAGCTGCCCAGGCAAAAGAGTCAATCAGTATTTTGCTGGAAGATGATGTGGACATCAGCCGTGGCGATATGATCGTTCCGTTTGCACAACTGCCAAAACAAGGCCGCCAACTGGATGCCACTATCTGCTGGATGGATAAGAAACCGCTTCGCGTGGGCGGCACGTACCTGGTACAACATGGTGTAAATACCTCGAAAGCGAAGATAAGCGCGCTTGCCAACCTGATAGATGTGGTTACGCTTGAAGCAAACGACACCCTGACTGCTCTGCAACTAAACGAGATTGCCGACGTGCAGCTAAAAACTGCTAAAGAGATCTTCTACGATTCTTATAAGGACAACAAGGCAAACGGCTCTTTCATAGTAATAGATGAGCAGACGAATGCTACGGTTGGTGTGGGGTTGATCAGGTAAACTATAGTTTGCTGCTTTATTTTACAGCGTTAAACGCTTTCTTGTTTTTACTAAAAGCCGCTTCCTGTTATGGTAGCGGCTTTTTACATTGTAGATCATTGGATTAAAAGGCTTGGTAATAGCAGCTATAGTTTAGTTTTGCTACATTGTTGAGGCAACTTAGTTTATAGCTTAGATTAAACTATAAACCTACTTCGTACATAAGGCAGATAAGCGTATGTATACTGTTATACTAATCCATTATCGGTAAAGAAATATTCTTGTGAATCTTATAAACCCATATACAGAAATCTACACTGAAGCATGGACATCAGTTCTATTCTGTTTTCCTTTTTACAGAGAAGTTATATGAAATTTTTTATTACACATAAATAACAAGCTAGGTCTCTTTTAGCAAAGAGCTAATATAACGTTTGTTGATTCTAACCAACAGCCTGGAACAGAAACATTTGGCAGTGAATATGACTACAGAATCAAACTCGATAAAGGTTATTTCTTGACAAAAAAAGAAAAAGCAAAAGGAGATATATTATTTGTTATTGTGTACGAGGCCTTCTCTGCTCTTGCCAAAGAGCATGGCTGTGATAGGAAAGTTATCGACCAAGCATTCCAAAGGATGATAACAGTGGATTTAATTATTGGGCTGCATATAAATCATCAAGAGTCAGGAACCACACTTGAGCACTAGTCTTTGAGTTTAAAGAGGGTGCTCTGAATATATAATGTGGCGTTCAAAATAAAACGAGTAATTGACTGCAATTCAAGCTACTATCAATATAATGAGCCAAAGCAGACAAGAACAAAAAGACAGACAAAGAAGCGAACGCGATTATAAAATTAATCTTAAAGCAGAACTTGAAATTAAACTGCTTAGTGAAAAAACTGTCCATTAGTTGGTTCATCAAAACAAAAAACTTTTAGAAATTCAAGAAGTTTAAACTGATAATCTGGAAGACCTAAGGAAAAAACTCAGAAACAAATGAAATTAGAAAGCCGCAATCAGAAAGTATTGCCATTACCTCGCTTCTTATTCAGGCTTGGGCGTTATGGGATGTTTGCTTTAGTCTTAATACTATTTTCGGTTCTGCTTGGTACAATTGGCTACCATCATTTTGGTAAAATTTCCTGGCTTGACAGTTTCCATATGGCTTGTATGATTTTGACAGGTATGGGGCCAGTTGTAGAAATGTCCACACCTCCAGCAAAAATATTTTCATCAATTTATGCTCTCTATAGCGGAGTTGCATTTTTGAGTATTTCCGCAGTATTCTTTGCCCCAATCATCCATCGACTTTTACATATCTTGCACGTTGAACAAGACGACAATGAAAATAGACGGAAGGAGTAGAAAAACAACCAATAATATCGCCTTGGCAATAGTGGGCAAACATTTGTAACTTCAACATTTTCAACCCTATCGGCATTTGTGTTAATGTTGGGCTTATGTTTTTAAAATGCTCATCATCGCCAATACGTGAACCGTTAAGACCAATTAAAGATCCACTTCAACAGTGTACATCAAAAAAAAAATTAAATTAATAAAAACATGAGTGATTCAACGAATCTATGTTTGGCTTGTGGGTTATGTTGTAGCGGTACCCTGATTGGATTTGTACAGCTTGGAAGTGAGGAATTGCCTGTATTGAGAGAATTGCTGGATGTTGAGAATTCAAACGGTGAAGGTTTTTTTCTTCAGCCCTGCAAAAAGTATTGTGATGGCTGCACTATATATTCCAAAAGACCGAAACAATGTGCAAAATACGAGTGCGAACTTTTAAAATCTGTCGAACAAAAGGAAATAGATTTTGACACGGCTATTGAAACAATTCAGGTCGTTAAACAACAAAAAATTGCTATAGAAAAACAGCTGGCGCTATTACCGCTTGAACTTAAATCCGAATCATTCTACTTTAAAATGGTCGAACTGAACAAGTTGTTCCAGAAAAACCAGTCTGAATCCTCCTTACCGCAAACTCATCTGAATCTAATGTCGGACCTGGCGCAATTAGAGCGTCTACTGTCAAAAAGGTTTGGTGTCTCATTCTTTTAAGAATAAAGGATTAATGACTGAATAATGAGACTATAGATGATTACTGTTGTTAAAAAAAGCTAAACAGATACGATAACGACGGCTAATTAATGCCTAAAAACCTACCGATAATCCTTCGCTTATTCAAATCACTGCCCTACTTTTGCAGATTAAATTATACCTGTTCATCAAACTATTAGAACAGGCAGGGCATAACTATGGAATCTAAATACAGCAAGCAAATTATAGCTTTGGAGGGTTGGGACCGGGAGGAAACCTTTCGCTTTTTCAGTTCTTTTAAACAACCATTCTTCAACGTACACACCGAAACCGACATTACGCCGCTTCACCGGTATTGTAAAGCAAATAACCTGTCCATTTCGCTGGCTTACATGTATGCGACTTTGCTGGCAGCGCGCGCTACTGTAAATTTCTGTTACCGGATAGAAAACGGCCAGGTGGTAAAATATAACGGCCTCGATCTTTCATCTACAGTGCTGAAAGATGACAACAACATCGCTTTTACGCACTTTTCCTACCGCGTAACGCTGGAAGACTTTTGCCGCGAAGGAGCCGAAATTATAGCTGAAGTTAAAAAGAGCAACAAATTATTTAACGGTTACCAGGGCAACGATCTGCTGCACATGACTACGCTGCCCTGGTTTACATACAAAGGCATGGAGCATGCTTTCTCGTTGACCCAAGAAGAAACGGGAGTGCCGAGGATCGGGTATGGCCGTTTAGAGTTTAAGCAGGATAAAGTGATGCTGCCGATGAGTATTGCCCTGCACCATGCCCTTGCCGACGGGTACCACATGCACCTGTTCCTCCAGGAAATGGAAGCAGTCATCTCAAACTATAAACTATAGTTACAACTTCTGAAACTATAGTTGGCACAGCATCAGGAAAGCATAGTCGTTTTATTCTGTTAAATCCAACCTATTTAATGCCCTCGCTCGCGTCCCGCAAGCGAGGGCGAATGATAGAATGAAACGACCCTAATCAGGAAAGGGCTTGTGGTGCAGGATTGCCTGCCGGCCTGGACTTATCTTCCGGGAGCGGTACAAACTCCGCGTTGTCATTAGGCGGTAAAATTATACGGCCGGCTTTCCAGTCGGCTTTGGCTTGTTCTATACGCTCTTTCCGGGATGAAACAAAATTCCACCAGATATACCGTTCGCCCAGTGGTTCGCCACCGAGCAACATAAGCGTGGTCGGTTCTTTGGCAACTATAGCCGGCTCTGCGGTTTTATTAAACACCAGCATCTGCCCAACAGTGTAGGTACGGCCAGCAACTTCTATACTGCCTTTGGCCACGTAAATTCCGCGTTCTGTGTGTTCTTTCGGCAAACTTATACGGGCATCTTTTTGCAGCACCACATGCAGGTAAAACAAAGGCGAATGCGTTTTCACATCGTTTCGCAGGCCGTAGGCATCTCCGGCTATCAGCCGCATCCAAACACCCGTGTCGGTATAAATTGGTAGCTGTTCGGGTTTATAGTTGGTAAAGGCTGGGGCATCTTCTTCATCTTTCTCCGGCAAAGCTACCCAGGTCTGTATCATTTCCAGGTTGCCGCCGGCCAGGGCACTTGGGTCTTCAAAACGCTCGGAGTGGGCAATGCCGCTGCCTGCCGTCATCCAGTTCACTTCACCCGGCCGGATGATCTGCTCTACCCCCAGGCTGTCGCGGTGCGTAACCTGACCGCCAAACAAATAACTGACCGTAGATAAACCGATATGCGGATGGGGCAACACATCCATAGAATGCGTTAGCTCGGGAGCGACATCAACAGGGCCGGCATGATCCATAAAAATAAAGGGGCCTACCATTCGGCGCAGGCGAAACGGCAGAATGCGCCGCACATCCATTCCCGGGGCAATGGCTGCTTTCCGGGCTTCTATCACTATATCCAGCATATTGGTTTGATTACGGTGTTAATTATTTTTCTCGTATGCTGATGCCTGATCCAACAATTCCATGTCTTCCTGGGTCAGGTTTACCCGGGTTGCCTCTGCGAACGCCTGCAGATGTTTGCTTTTGGTGGCACTGGCAATAGGCGCTGTTACCTCGGGTTTGTTTACGAGCCACGCAAGCGCAACACCCGCCTGAGAAATATTGTGTTTATCGGCAATTGTATCCAGCGCTGCCAGTATGCGCTTTCCTCTTTCGTTCAGGTACTTTTTCATCCCGCCGCCACGCACACTTTTACCCAGATCAGCTTCTGTTCTGTACTTACCTGTCAGGAAGCCACTGGCCAGCGAGTAATACGTTATCACGCCCAATCCTTCTGCTTTACATACAGGCCCGATGCCTTCTTCAAAAGCCTGCCTGTTATAGAGGTTATATTCCGGCTGAAACACTTCGTATCTGGGTAATCCATGCTTTTTACTTGCTTCTAAAGATGCCTTTAAGCGCGCCGGAGACAGGTTGGAAGCACCAATGTATTTTACCTTCCCGGCTTCGATCAGTTTCTGATAAGCTCCCAGCGTTTCTTCCACAGGTGTTTTGTCATCATCCCAATGCGTTAAATACAGTTCTATCTGTTCCACCTGCAGTCGTTTCAGTGAGTCTTCCGCAGCTTTCAGAATATACTTTTCAGAGATGTCTTTATGCCCCTGCCCCATGTCGGAGCCTACTTTTGTAATGACGGTAACGTCCTTCTGGTTTCCCCTGGCTTTCATCCAATTCCCTATGATCGTTTCCGACTCACCTCCTTTGTTCCCTTCTGCCCATGTAGAGTAGGCGTCTGCTGTGTCTATGGTATTGAAGCCAAGGTCAACAAATTCGTCCAGTATTGCGAAGGCCTCTTTTTCATTCAGAGTCCAGCCAAGTACGTTTCCCCCGAAAACGATAGGTGCGGTATATAGTTCAGTGTTTCCTAATCTTCTTTTCTGCATAGTTGATACGCTATTTTCTGGTAAATCTATCTTTTTCTGATACGCAATTATAGTTGCAGGAGCTATCTGGTGTTCCGTTTACAATACGGTCAATCTGTTATCTCCAGGCTAATAACCACCGGTTCCTTTTATAGTTTAGGCTAAACTATAGTTTAACTTCCTTTCTGCCTTTAAGATAGTTGGTTCTATAGTTCTTTTTGCTGGCGCAAGTCCCCAGAATCGTGACTATCAGTATTATCTGTCGCTTTGGCTATAGTTCTATAGTTGCTGTTTTACCCCTTCCCAGTCTTCCCCTTTTATCGAGGTCCCTGACCCCCAGAACAGGGGAAGGAGCTTTACAGCCTTTGCTATAGTTCAGGTTGTAGTGCTATAGTTGGCGTTTTAACCCACCCCTGCCCCTCCCAAGAGGGGAATTACGGCTGTTGTTATAGTTGCTACTATAGTTCTATAGTTGTGGTTTTTCATCCCCCTTACCCCTTCGAAGTGGGACTTTTCTGCTGCAGCTCGCCCAACTGTCATTTCGACGGCAGGAGAAATCTGAGGTTGCTATAGTTACAGACCAGGATCGGGCAGGTCGCGACCTGTCCTACGGAATTATGACCACGATAAAGCCAAGCGCAACAACATTTCAATCAACTATAAAGTTAGCTATCGAACTGATCACAGTCTTTGGGTTGAGCGCCTTTGCTTTGTTGCGGTGCCGTCAGGCAACCCGAGGCACGAGGGTAGCAAGAAAGCAGCAGCGCGATGCCCGAAGACGAGGCCTCCCGGCCGTGAGGGCACCAAAGCAAGATTGAAACGATAGGTAAGTAAAGCTCCCAGGATTAAAGAAGGCTATGGAAGAAAAGGCTTGGTTCAAGTTGCAACTATAACTAACTATAAAACCCAGATTTCTCACTTTGTTCGAAATGACAAACGAGAAACTATAGTCATATAAAATCCCTCGACTGACGCTAGGGATGACGGTAGAGAAGATTCAGATTTCTCACAGCTGCGCTGGTTCTCTTCGACTCTCGTCTCAAGAAAGCTCGAAATGACAAAAGAAAAACTATAGCACATACCATGTTCCTCAAGGACACCCCCACTTTATCAGCAATCCTGCAAATCCCTTATCCCCACAAATCCTAAACAAGACTTAAAGCGGGTTTAAAGTAACGAACTCTTACCTTAGCCAGTAAACAGACGGAATAAATGTGAGGGTTTTAACAAAAGATACCAGATTACTACATGGCGAAAGAAACAGATAAAGCGCTGGGTAAAAACTTTACTGGCTTTGTAACAGTGAAGGGCGCACGGGAGCATAACCTGAAAAACATAGACCTGACCATACCACGCGATGCCATGGTAGTGTTTACAGGAGTGTCTGGTTCGGGAAAGTCTTCACTGGCATTCGGTACCCTTTACGCCGAAGCCCAAAGGCGTTACCTGGAATCTGTTTCGCCATATGCCCGTCGCCTGTTTCACCAGATGGCCGTACCGGAAGTAGACTCCATTGAAGGCCTGCCACCAGCCGTAGCCTTGCAACAACAACGGGGCACGCCCACTACGCGCTCCTCTGTTGGTAGCGTAACGACGCTCTCGAACCTGGTGCGCATGCTGTACTCCCGTGCCGGTGATTATCCGCCGGGCCAGTCCATTATTTATGCTGAGGCTTTCTCGCCTAATACTGCCGAAGGTGCCTGTCCGGTTTGCCACGGTTTGGGCCGTATTTATGACGTAACTGAAAAATCGATGGTGCCGGATGATTCTTTAACCATAAGAGAGCGGGCTATTGCAGCATGGCCAACGGCCTGGGGCGGACAAAACCAGCGCGACATATTGGTAACCCTAGGAATTGATGTAGACAGACCCTGGCGCGAATTGCCAAAAAAAGAACGCGACTGGATCTTGTTCACAGACGAGCAACCTGTCGTTCCGGTTTACCCCGGCTATACCCCTGACCAAACACAACGCGCCCTTAAACGCAAAGAAGAGCCCAACTATATGGGTACTTTTAGCAGCGCCCGGCGGCATGTGTTCCATACGTTTGCCAACACCAACAGCCCCCTCATGAAAAAGCGGGTAATGCAATACATGCTCAGCACCGACTGTCCCAACTGCCAGGGCAAAAGACTGCGCCCGGAATCGCTTTCGGTGAAGTTTGCAGGCTACGACATTACAGAACTATCCAGGTTACCGCTAAAAAGACTGTCAACTATACTACAACCTTACGCTGAGGGCACCGACTTAACCCACAAAAAACAGGAAGCCGAACACCCCGAGCAAACTATAGTTGCCCAGCGTATTGCCTCAGACCTGGTCGCCCGCATAAAAGTGCTGCTCGATCTTGGCCTGGGTTATTTATCGCTGGAGCGCAGTACACCAACTTTATCGCCCGGAGAACTGCAGCGCCTGCGTTTAGCCACACAACTTCACTCCCACCTTTTCGGAGTGGTTTATGTGCTTGACGAGCCATCTGCCGGACTGCATCCTTCTGATACCCTGGCCTTACTTACAGCCCTGGAGGGGTTGAAAAAAGCCGGTAATTCATTGTTTATAGTAGAGCATAACCTCGACGTGATCCGGCATGCAGACTGGCTGGTAGATGTTGGACCCGATGCCGGGCAAAAAGGCGGCGAAATACTGTATAGCGGTCCTCCTGAAAACCTGCACCTGGTACAAAACTCTAAAACAGCAGCATACCTCTCCGGGACGGCAGCAGTTCATGAGCAGCATCCGCGCACGCCTACGGGCTGGCTAAAACTAAGCGGCGTTACCCGTAACAACCTGCATAACCTCGACGCTGAATTTCCGCTGGGGGTATTTACCACCGTTACAGGTGTTTCGGGCTCCGGTAAATCCAGTCTGGTGAGCCAGGTGCTGGTGGAGTTGGTGGCAGAGCATTTGGGGCATGTCATAACTATGGAGGAAGAGGAAGGCGAAGAACTGGAAAGAACAGTACAACCCGAAACCGGCGGGCAGATAACCGCAGGCATGGAAACTATAAAACGGCTGGTGCGGGTAGATCAGAAACCAATTGGCCGAACGCCGCGCTCAAATCTGGCTACCTATACTGGTTTATTTGATAATGTTCGTAAATTGTTCGCCGCAACACCCATGGCCCGGGCCCGGAAGTATGATGCCGGAAGGTTTTCGTTTAACGTGGCCAAAGGTCGTTGCGAGAATTGCCAGGGCGAAGGCTTTGTAATGGTGGAGTTACTCTTTTTGCCAAGTGTGTACGCTCCCTGCCCGGTTTGCCAGGGCGCCCGTTACAACGCTAAGACATTAGAAGTAACGTACCGCGACAAAAACATAGCCGATGTGCTGGATATGACCGTTGACGCTGCCTCGGAGTTTTTTGATGAAGAACCGAATTTAAAGCGCGCCTTAACAGTTTTGCGGGAAGTTGGCCTGGGTTATTTGCGACTGGGACAACCGGCAACCGAACTATCGGGTGGTGAGGCGCAGCGCATAAAACTGGCTACCGAACTACAGAAAGCACAACGGGGGAACTCACTTTACATTCTGGATGAACCAACTACCGGGCTGCACCCTGCCGATGTAGAGAAGCTGCTGGTGCAACTGGACAACCTGGTAGAAGCCGGAAACACGGTTATAGTAGTAGAGCATACCATGCGCGTAGTAGCAGCCAGCGACTGGGTGATAGATATTGGCCCGGGAGCCGGTGAGGAAGGGGGCAAAATAGTAGCAACAGGTACGCCTGCACAGGTAGCAAAGTCGAAACAAAGTAAGACAGCGCCTTTCCTTAAAAAAGCATTGAACAGTAACCTATAAATTAAAGCTTAAAACTATAAAATGGCTTCAGGACTTCTTGCCCTATTAGATGACGTGGCTGCCCTTGTGAAAGTGAGTGCGGCGAGTTTGGATGATGTACCAACGCAGGTAGCAAAAACCACCAGCAAGGTTTCCGGTATTGTGATTGATGACACCGCCGTTACCCCTAAATATGTGGTCGGCCTTGATCCTTCGCGCGAGCTTTCCATCATCTATCAGATCGCCAAGAAATCACTGATCAACAAACTGCTGTTGTTAAGCCCGGCTGCGCTGGTATTAGGTTTTTTTGCGCCGTGGGCCATCCCTCCCATTTTAATGGTTGGTGGTGCGTTTCTGTGCTTCGAAGGGTATGAAAAAGTACATTCTATGTTCAGTAAACACGCTGAAGCCGGTGAGCACCCGGAAGAAAAGCTGGAGGTGATCACGCCACAGGAACTGGAAAAAGAACGGGTTTCTGGCGCTGTCCGCACCGACCTTATCCTTTCCGCCGAGATCGTGGCCATAACCTATGCCACGGTAGCAGACAAGCCGTTGTTTAATCAAATTGCTGTTATGCTGGCTGTTGGTATTTTTATAACGATAGCTGTGTATGGTTTTGTTGGCTTAATTGTGAAAGCCGATGACTTTGGCGTGCATTTGGCGAAAGACAAACATAGTCCGCAGGTACAGAAAATGGGGCGGAGCCTGGTGAAGTTCATGCCTAAATTTTTAAAGATTCTGAGCTATGTTGGTACAGCAGCTATGTTGTGGGTTGGCGCTGAAATTATAGCGCACGGTATTCCGTTCACAAGTCATGCGCTTGATAACCTCGAACATTCCCTTGCTGATATACCTGCCTTGGCCTGGTTTGTAAAAGCGTTGGTTTGCGCTATTGGCGGTCTGATCCTGGGCTTTTTTATCGAAAAAGTAGTGGTGCTTTTCCGGAAACTCTTAAAAAAATCTCCTGCTGAAAAAAGCCTGTAAACTATAGTTTCCCGAACTATAGTTTGATAACTATACCAAAGAGCAATCCTGCCTGATTTGCGCGGGGTTGCTCTTTTTGCTAACTATAGTTGCTGTTTTTAATCCTGGAAAGAGTCACCAATTCCTGTCTTTTCACCGGCTGCTATAGTTGCTGGCAGGCCAGATGCGAAGCAGTATTTAATGAAGTAAAACCAATCTGTCATTCTGCTAAGATACTTATCGGAAGGGAGGTTATGCCACCGAGATCCTTCCGGGATGACAACGTTGTGTAAACTAATTCTGCGCTCTTTCTAAAATGCTTTTGATAAAATGAACGAATGATGACAGCTGTTGTTATTTTTGCCAAACTATAGCCTTACGCACAACTGCTTGCCACACCCGATAGCCTCCCGAAACCCGCACTTCACTCCTTTTGACGATCCAATAGCGACTGATACCTTACCTGAAAAGTTTACTTATCCTTTCAACTATACGCCCCATCCTGTCAGTTTACTTGCTGCCGAAAAACTCCAGTTTCACCTGAAAAACCAGAAAGACTGGCAGCATAATTTTGGCTTAACAGAGGGCCAGGAAGGAACAGTTATTGGTAAAATGTTTGGCGTGCTGGTTGTCAGAACAGAAAATAAGGAAGTTGGCTACCTGTCTGCCTTTTCGGGTAAGCTGGCCGGTGGTTTTCATCATGCCCGGTTCGTTCCACCTGTTTTTGATAGCCTGACAAAAGGGAGTTTCCTGAATATGGGCATGCAGGAGCTGACGCGCATAAACCAGAAGATAAAAATCCTGGAAGACCAGCAAACGACAGAAAGCAGGACAGAAATCACACGGCTTCAGGAATTGCGAAAGACAAACTCTGTAGCCTTGCAGGCCCAACTCTTCGACCAGTTTCAGTTCCTGAACCAGGCAGGCGAAGAGAAAAGTTTACGCGACATCTTTCAGAAAGCAACACACAATAACCCTCCTGCCGGAGCCGGTGAGTGTGCTGCTCCCAAGCTCCTGCATTACGCTTTCCTGCATGGCATGACGCCTATAGCGCTGGCTGAGTTCTGGTGGGGCTTATCGCCTAAATCTGATTCCTGGAAACATGGACATTTTTATCCTGCCTGCCGCGAAAAATGTGCTCCTATCCTGGCGCATATGCTGCACGGCATAGTTATGGAAGACCAACCTGAACAGCGCTAGTACCAGCATCCTCTCCGGTACTGAACTATAGTTTGTCCTCCGAGCAGGTGCACGAAAGTAAAGTTCAACTATAAATCCCCCCTCCTGAAGTTATAACGTATCATCTTTACAGGATACGAATTTGCTGGAATCCCTTTATGAAAACAGTGGCAGATGGCTTATAAAATACTGGTCGCGCTCACGTACTTTCTTGCCTTTGTTACGGTGCTGCCGTTATGGCGCCATAGTGCCTGGTGGGTCCGCGGATTGGATTTTCCGAGGTTGCAGTTTATGATCATGGCCTTATTGCTGCTGCTGGCTGAAGTTATCTTTCTCGACTTCTCCGAATACGATGCCTGGATCGTTACAACTATAGCCCTCGCAGCATTTTGTTTTCATGGCAGCTGGATATTGCCTTTCACCAGGATATTTCCTCCTGAAGTTAAGCCCTCCAGACACAACGACCCTAAAAATAAGATTAGTATCCTGACAGCAAATGTGCTCACTACCAACAAGAACTATAAAGGACTTTTGGACCTGGTAGCTAAATACCAGCCAGATGTGCTGGTAGCACTGGAAACGGATTTTTGGTGGGAAGAAAAGCTACATGTACTGGAAACAGATTACCTCTATACCATGAAGTGCCCACTGGAAAACAAATATGGCATGCATGTGTACTCCAGGCTTGAGTTAGAAGATTCTGCTATACAATACCTGGTAGAGCCTGATGTTCCTTCGATGCATGCGCTGGTTAAGTTACGGTCTGGTGTTCGGGTACGCGTTCACTTTTTACACCCTGCTCCGCCAAGTCCCACCGAAAACCCAGACTCTTCGGAGCGCGATGCTGAACTATTGGTAATTGCTAAAAGTGTTTCAGATGAGCTTTCCCCAATTATAGTAACCGGTGATCTGAATGATGTTGCCTGGTCTGCAACGACACGGCTGTTCCGGAAAATAAGCGGCCTGCTGGACCCACGTATCGGAAGGGGCATGTTCAATACTTTTCATGCTGAGTTCTGGTTTGCCCGCTGGCCCCTTGATCACCTCTTCCATAGTGAGCACTTTACATTGGCCCATATCAAGCGGCTACCATATTTTGGCTCAGACCATTTCCCGATGCTGGTAGCACTAAGTTACGATGAAACGTATGGTACTGACCAGGAAGGCTTGATTGCTGATGAAGAAGACCTTGCCTGGGCCGAGCAAAAAATGGAAGAACACGCAGTTGAGGAATCAGACGTACATGAGCCGGGTAAGGAAAGTGCATAAAGCCGGTACTAACTATAGCTGCCGGTCTGCAGATGGGTTGTACAATATACACCTCAGCCTGTTCAATGCTTCGTCAGACGGCGGCTTTGTAACCTGATTAATGTCAGATACTGCCGTTTTCGTTTTATCTCCTGACATGTACTTGTGAATGTATGCAATGCAGCGAACCAGCGCCGGTTTAAACCAATAGCTGCTCTCGAACTTATGGAAGAACTGTAACAAAGCAGCCTGATAGAAGAAATGCGAACTGTTTTTCTGTTGCCCGCCAACCATACGGGTGCAGAGACCTGAAGCGGTTTGAGAATTTAGGTGTTCAGGAGTTCACCGACAAGCCACTCTCTGAAAACAAGCTACAGGAAGCCTGCGAAAACTACTGGGCTACTAAAACCGCAAGACAACGCTTACGTCACCAACCTCCAATATTTTAAACCGAAGCTATAGTTTGTTAGCAGCTGTTTTGCTTGTTTTTTTAGATGCGGCTGCCATTTTAGATTGCTCCGGGTACAGAAACTTCTGTAGTTCTTTTAAATGCCTGAAGCTACCATTCGGTACATTGCTCAGCACTATAAGCGCGCTATGGTCTTTTGGATTTCGGAGCAGGTAGGTGGCGTACCCATGCCACAAACCTCCGTGGTAAACGATCGTGTCGCCGCTCTCTACTGTTCTGATACGCCAGCCAAAGCCATAGTCTTCATCTCTTTTCTTTTTACGCGAGCCGGTGAACGCCTCAACCAGCGTTTCCTGCTTCACCAGCTTTCCGGTGTATAGTGCCTGGTCCCATTTATAAAGGTCCTCTACGGTAGAGTAAATGCCTTTATCGCCGAGCACTGTATCCAGGTAATCAGGTGACCTTTTGCGCCTGCCACCGGTGTGCCCCGAAGCAACTTTACCGGTTAAAGCAGCTACATTTTTACTATAGGTAAAGGTATTTTGCATCTTTAAAGGCCCGAAAATATGCTTTTGCAGAAACGTAGCGTATGGCATTCCCGCTACTTTGGCAACGATAGATGCCAGCACCATATACCCTGTATTACTGTAATCAAAATGTGTATCGGGCTCATAGTAGACCGGAGGGTGATAGGTTGCCATCAGTTGCAGTACATCCTGGTTTGTAATGGGTTCGCTGCGGTCTGGCCATAGTTCATCACTGAAATATGTATAATTGCCCAGCCCGGACCTGTGTGTAAGCAGCTGCCGAATAGTGATGCCATGGTACGGAAAGTAAGGGAGGTGCTGTTGCACACTATCATCATAGGCAAGTTTCCCCTGTTCTTTCAGCATCATGATGGCCATTGCTGTAAACTGCTTTGATACTGACGCTAACTGAAAAGCGGTTTGTGTAGTAAGCGTATCTTTCCGGGAAAAATCAGAATAGCCGAAAGCGCCTTTATAAAGTACCTGATCGTACTTCGTAACCAGCACTGTGCCGTTAAAACCGCTTTTTTTGTGTAGCTGCGTAAAAATGGAATCGAGGTGATTGCCTAGTTTGGTGGCGCTGTCTGCAGTAAAATAGGCGGGTACTTCTATTTGCTGTCTTTCCTCTGCTGCTATACTTTGTTGCTTAACCTGCCCGGTTTTCTCTGCATCCTGGCAGGCTACCAGTGATACCAGGAAAAGAGTTGCTGCTACGCCCCTGTTCACTAAAAACTGTATTCTCGAAAATATCATACCTGAAACTACCAACACCAAACAAGTACTAAATATACTTTAACTTTTGAAGTTCATTTATCGCAAGAGCCGGAAAATTATTTCCCAACACCTTGCTCAAAACGACGCATAACCTAAACTGGTATAGCCGGCAATTAATAATTATGCAACGATACCCAGGCTCCTACTATGCCTATGCGTTTAAGTTTACTTTAAAGTTAAAGTATCGAACTATAGTTCCGGAGTTTCAGGGAAAGGCTAATCTTCTACCGTAACTACAACTTTGCCTGTTGTTTTACCTTGCTGGAACAGGCGGATGGCTTCATGCATTTTATCAAAAGGAAACACATGGCCAATATGCTGGGCTTTAAGCTGCAGCGCCAGTAGTTCACGGAGCAACTGATGCATCATGTCGGTTTGCTCGTAAAGGTAAATGAGGTTAAAACCCATAAGTGATTTGTTCTCGGTTGGCAGGCGCAACGGGTCTATTTTTGGCCTTCTCAGAAACTTCCAGATAAGGCCCGGGTAGTTGGGGCGGGAACCATGGCTTGTAAAACTGGCATTGCCATATACTACCATCCGGCCCATAGGTGCCATTGTTTCCCAGCCCTGCTGCAGTATTTTCCCGCCAATGCACTCCATGATGAGGCGCAAAGGCCGGCCGTCTAGCGCGCGTTTCAGTTTTTCACCAAACGTATTATCTCTAACTATAACGGCATCATACCCTTCTTCTTTCAGCAGAAAGTCTACTTTACTTGCACTGCCCACCGTGCCTATAGTGTAAGCGCCAGCCTTTTTACAGATGCGGTTTGCTAAAATACCCACGCCACCGGCTGCACTGTGTATCAGTACAGTTGCTCCTTTCTGCAAATTACCGAGCGTTGTTAGCGCATAGTAAGCCGTAAGGCCCTGCACCATGAACCCTGCTCCTTCCTCAAAACTCCAGGCATCTGGTAGTGGGATAACATACCGGTGATTGATATTGATATGAGAAACATAGCCGCCAAACCTGGTAGCTCCCATTACCCGGTCGCCAACGTTCCAATCTTCCACGCCCTCTCCCACAGCTATAATCTCACCAGAAAACTCCAGTCCGGGAATAAAAGAACCTTTGGGCGTAGCGCTGTAGAGGCCCTGCATTGCAAAAATATCAGCAAAGTTGAGTCCTATTGCTTTTACTTTAACAGTGACCTCACCGGGTTCCGGGTCACTTAATACTTCGGTCTGTAGCTTAAGGTCGTTAATGGAGCCAGCTTTGGGCATGCGGTAAACTCTGCGATCAGGCATAAGCTATAGTTTAAGTGGTGGGTTGCGCATCTCAGAACTATAGCTGCTACTATGTTTCCGGGGATGCATCTTGGTTTAATAGTTAAAACTACTGCAATTTAACTTTTCAGGAGCGGATTATCACTTCTCTGAACTATAGCTTTAGTTGTAACCAAAAGGCAAAATAGCAAAAAGGAGTATCCTTACAGAATCATTACTATATTTGTCCGGTACGACTTACTTTTTGGTTAACACCTTACAAATGGTTCTATTTGAAAACAGTATAGTAAAATTAGATTACGACCCGGCAACAGACATTATTGAAGTTGCTTACCCGGATTTACATACTTACCTCTTAGCTGAAATAAAATATACCATTGATCTGATGGTAGATATCATTAAAAGTTACGATATAAAAAAGCTGCTGCTCGACTCATCCAAAACCAGAATCGCCGTAAGTGAGGAAGAAAGCAGGGAGATATCTGCTTACCTGGCCAGGGGCTTCGCTACTACACGTATACAAAAAGTAGCCCGTTTGCAGTCTCCCAGCCAACCCATCGAGAAACTGGCACAGAATAATATCAAAAGCCTCGAGCAAACCCAGATACTGCCTTTTCAGCTTAAAAATTTTTCTTATAAAACGGAAGCTACAGCCTGGCTGAAAGAGATTGTGTAGCTATAGTTCATAAAAAGGCAAGGGGTTCGAACTATAGCTCGGACCCCTTGCCTTTTAAAATGAGTTTCACGGCGATAAGATCACCAGCCTTCAGGTGCCTGCCTGGTAGCACCTTTAAGGGCCTGGCAATCGTCCGGGTACATATAAGGAGGTGCCGGGTACTTTATGTCGGACCGGAGAATGGTAATTTGCTTTACGCTCACACCTGATACATCAAAAAAGCCCAACACCATTTCATCCTCATTCGCCGGATTTTTAATATTCCCTTTGACTTCTGCCGGAGGCGGATCGAAAACAGTGCCCGTACTGCTCTTTTGCTGCTCCAGGATACGGAAGAAATCATAGGCCTCGTTGGTGATGGAATGCTGGTAAATAGTCAGCTTATTTTTGGTACCCAGATACTTCTCAAATGGCATAAACAGCACCGCCTGGTTCTTTACATCCCTGCCATTTACAAGCCTGTCGTCGGCTACCCGTAACAGCTCTAACTTTTCGTAAAGGAAACACTGGATGCAGCATCCTTTGGGAGCTGGTAACCCGGACCATGGATCAATGAAGTCCCAGGGCTGTGTGTTCACTTCGTATTGCGTCGAGAATGACCATCTCAAAAAGTTTTTATACTCAGCCGGGTCTTTGTAGTCTACAAGTACATTGTACCCCATGTATAGCTGCTTTTCACGAACGCCCTCAAAGGCATAGCTCTGCTCATCAACTTCAAAATGCACTGCTTCTATCGGCAGCGGCTCCTGCATTTTTACCGGCTCAGACTGGTATAGCTTGTTACCTACCGAAACATTCAGCCAGTACGTATGCCCGGGCACACCGTAGGCCATGGCCCCTGCCTCGGGATAATAGTAACCCGCTTTATCGTACCTGAAACTATAGTGTTCCCCTGCATCACTTGAAACAAACACAATGGCATTTTTTTCAAACTCGTTGTAGGGTACCGAATGTGGCTGCGAGTAACTTAATCGGATATAGTTCAGCTTGGCTTCGTTTGTAAAGTAGCCTTCTACTACCAGGTGCTTTTTCTGCGTATCGAGGTCCACATCTACAGGATCGATGCAACCCATCAATAAAACAAGCGCAAAAGTTAGTATCCTTTTTAACATAGCAGGCTAAAATTTAACATTAAAGTTGATTGACGGAACAGGCGCCCCCAGTACAGATAATTTGTAAGCTGAAGGTGATTCGCCATAATAGTGCTGGTACAGCATAGAATAAGCATTTTTACGGCCATAGACGTTATAAACCGATAGACTGCCGCTATATTCTGCCCTGTCTGTTTTAATAATCTCGCGGTTCAGCGATACATCCAGGCGATGATAATCCGGCATGCGCTGCTGGTTACGGCCTACATAGTTCGAGAATATCTGCCCCTGGTACCAGTACCACGAATCGGCTGCCGTTACAGGCCGGCCGGTAGTGTAAGTAAAGTTGCCGGATACCTTCCAGTTGGGCCATAAGTGGTAATCCACAAATACGTTCAGGTTCAGAGGCTTATCGTAGTTAGATGGATAATACTCGCCATCGTTTATAGTTTCGGCTTTGGTATTTCCCGCAATTTTGCGAAGCGAGCGCGAATACGTAAAGCTTACCCAGCCACGCATACGGCCCAGGTTTTTCTTAACAAGCCACTCCGACCCATAGGCATACCCATCGCCAAACAACAGATCCGATTCCAGCGACGGGTTTAACAGGATTGTTGCGCCATCTTTATAGTCTACCTGGTTGTAAAGTTTTTTATAGTACACTTCCCAGCTATACTCATACATGCTTTCGGGCTCCATAAAGAAATACCCTACCGATACCTGGTCCGATACCTGCGGCTCTATGTGCTTATTCGAAAGTTTCCACACATCGACTGGCGTAATAGCTGCCGTGTTAGAGATAAGCTGTATGTACTGGCGCGTTCTGCTATACCCAACTTTAAACGACGATGCATCAGATAAAGAATACTTGACCGAAGCGCGCGGCTCCAGACCGTGGTAGGTCTGCACAACATTCCCCGAACTATAGTACAGGGTATCTATTATGTTCAGGTCGCTGCGCGGCTTGCCCTCGGCATATACATAGGTGACAGATGGGCCTATTTTAGCGAAATGTGAATAGCGAAGCCCTACTGAAACAGAGAACTTATCGTTCAGCTTAAACTCATCGTTTATAAAAGCGACCGATTCCAGTCCTTTGTCATCCTGCGGTGTACGCCGGTTCAGGCTCGAAGTGCCATACGGTACCAGGTCACCGGGCTCTATGGTGTATAGCGATACTTCTGCACCAAAATCAACCTGGTGGTTCTCTTTCCCGAAATACCCGAAATCAACTTTAAACTGGCTAAGGTCTATGCCCGACTTCAGCTCAAATTCCTCACCTGTTGAGATGCCTTCTACTTTATTTTTGTAGATACTTTTAACGAGAGTAGCTGTACCTGTAAAATCGTTACTGAAAAGGTGATTCCACTTTAACGTGCCAAGCGTGTTGGTCCATTGGTAAGTTGTATCGTTCGGAAACTTAAAGCCATCGCCACTGTGGTATCCCGAGAAAGTCAGGCTGTTTTTCTCATCAAGCTTGTATTTGAATTTGAGGTTTCCGTCGTAAAAGTGGCCCGAGCTGTTTTTGATGTTCTTACTTGGGAAAAGCTTCATAACATACTTCGGGTAGGCACCTCTTAGCGCAACCAGCATCGTTAGTTTCTCCGATATCGGGCCATCCATGCTGAACTTGGCTGTAACCGGCGAAAGACCGATCTCATACTGCATTTTATCTTCGTTTCCATCGCGCAGACTTACATCCAATATCGACGAAATACGGCTGCCGTAACGCGCTGAAATACCACTGCGGTGCAGCGTAAAGCTTTTTAAAATATCGGGGTTATAAACCGAGAAGAAGCCGAATAAGTGATTGGAATTGAAGATCGGGGCATCGTCCATCAGTACCAGGTTCTGGTCGGCGCTGCCACCGCGCACAAAAAAACCGGATGTGCCTTCGCCGGCATTTACCACACCCGGCAGCGTCGATACCGTTCTGATCACATCGGCCTCTCCCAGTAACTTGGGCATACGGGTCATTAGTTTCTGATCGATGTAAGAGCTACCCATGTTGGTAGAGTTTACACCAGTTGTCGGGCGTGCGGTAACTTCCACTACCTTCAGGTCGAAGTTTCGGGGTACCAGCGTCAGTACAATGTCTTTGTCTTCGGCAACAACTATAGTTTCTTTAAAAGGAGCCATTCCAATAAACTGGCAGGTTACATTGTAAGTGCCTTTGTTCAGCATGATACTGAAGCGTCCCTGTTTATCGCTCAGCGCAGATTTATCCTGCGAGAAAACCACGTACGCTCCTTCCAGCCTTTCTCCCCAGGCACCTTTTACTGTACCCGTTATCTTATACTTCCTGCTGTCGGGCTGTTGTGCAAAGCCCTGCTGAACGAGCAATACAAGTAATAATATCAGAATTCTATGTTGCATATAGAAGATTTATAGGATCAAATATAAACTATAATCTATGTTTAAACAAAGACAGGTTGCCTCACCGGCAAAACTTCTGCAAACAGACTATTAATTATTGGTACACAATCAGAAATTCTATTCAGTGAGGCATCCACCTTATTCACAAATTTTAATACTGACTGAGTAAAAGAGAGCTAGGGACAGGGCACTATATTCAGCAGCACAAGCTTAGTAACAAACTATACCCTACTGACATGTGTGGCAATGGAATGAACTATAAAGCAAAACTGAATTTAGTTTTAAGATAGTCAGATTTTATTTACACCCTAGTATTTTCTTAAACCTGATTTAAAAAATATTCCATAACATAAGCTGTGCTAAGCGGCAAAAAAGCCGCCCCATTTACATAGAGCGGCTCTTGCAACTATAGCCTTGCTAGTTAAACTATAGTTTAGTTCTTCGCCAGAAAATCCGGGGTAAAATTCAGCATCAGGTAAGCCCACTGGCCACGGTCCTGTTTGGTTTTCGCCGGCGCTTTTAAAACATTAAGCTTATCGGTGGCAAAAATGGTGGCGTAACCTGCTTCTATGTTCACATTCTTTAATAAACTATAGTTTACTACCAGATCCAACTCTGTTCCCAGTCTTCTATCTGAACCAGTTGATCCGGTTGGATTAATTTCGCTGTCAGCAATTTTATTGGCAGCGTAAAACGCGTGCAGGTCCAGGGCAACTATAAGCTTGTCGCTAGCCTTGAATTTGTTCCTGATAAAATAATCAACTAATCCGGGTGAGCGGGTTAAGTTACCGTCTACGCCAAACGGATCGGCCACGTAAAAGTAGTCCATGAAGCCCCAGAACTTGTGCGGCGTACCATACAGCGGATCGAAACGATGGTTCACGCTGCTTTGTCTGGTAGTGTTGTTACCTGAGAGAAAATCGAAACCGGGATTTGTAGTGAACTTGCCT
Organism: Pontibacter pudoricolor; assembly: GCF_010092985.1. Taxonomy (GTDB): domain Bacteria; phylum Bacteroidota; class Bacteroidia; order Cytophagales; family Hymenobacteraceae; genus Pontibacter; species Pontibacter pudoricolor. The sequence goes on from NZ_CP048106.1 coordinate 1,510,185, forward strand.
GAACTATAGCTCACGTCTGCGGTCAGGTTATAAGCATCCAAGGTGTTGCCCAATTTGTCGTTGTTGCCCTGGTAATAGGCCGCAGCGTTAACACCAACCTTATCTGTTATTTTAGAGAAAACCGCGCCGCCTACTGTAATTCTGCTGTTTACGCCAGTTACCGGGGTAATTATCCCATCTATAGTTTGGGTCTTCTGGAAATCGTCTTTAAACAGTAGCCCGGTCACCTTACCATATTTCATAGTTTTGGCGGCATACAGGTACTGCATCGATTTATACATCATCCCTATTCCGTTGGTACCCGGCACTACAGGAGCTATTGGCGTGCCGTTATAGATGTTGCCATTTTTACCGGGAGTATCTTTTCCGTGATTCTGATTAAAGGCAAAACCCGCATCAGCAGCCCAGCCTTTGTGGCTAAATTTTACAACTATAGCATCGTGACGCCGGGCCTGCTGCAGCCAATCCAGGTTGCCAAGTAATCGCGAGTCGTCGTACAAAATCTCCTGCCGGCCGGCCTTTATGGAGAGATTCTCTACATTTATAGTGGCAGAATCGCTCAGGATCATTTCGCCCCATGCCTGGTGCAGAAAAAGCTTACTACCTTCGAGGTTACTTATAGTTGATTGATCGGAACCCCACACACGCACATCCTGCACCGATACAAAAATACGGTACTTGTCTGCATTATAGCCCAGGTTCAGGCGGGTGCGCTGGCTGGTAAAAACACTTGTTTTGGCTTCTTTGGCTGGTAATGTTCCCTGGCCGTCGCGCAGTTCAGTTCTGGTGCGTAGTTGCCCTGTAAGGGATAGTTGTGCGCTGGCCGTATGTTGCAGCAACAGAAAGCCCGCTCCCGTACAAAAGAGCGCTTTAAGTAGATTTCTTTTCATAAGAGAGATTATTAGGATTGCGCTTCTTCCGGGTGTCAGGCCTATAGTTTAAATATTCTGGAGGAGCCCGTCAATGGTTTTCACGGTTTCGTCCGGGTCTTTGCCCAAGCCTTCCTGCTGGTGTATGATCTCGCCACCGGCATTCAGCACAGTTATGATATTGGAGTGAGCAATTTCGCCTTTGCCACCGTTTTTATATTTCATGTTAAGCAGCACAGCAAGTTCCTGTATGTTCATTTCGCTGCTGGTCAGTAAGATCCAGCGTTCAGGGTCAAGGTTATTATCTGCTGCAAACTGTTTTAATTTGGCTGGCGTATCATTTTCCGGGTCCATCGTTACCAGCACAATACCTACTTCCCCATTTTTATAGTTGTCGAGTTTGGCTTCTATTCGCTTTAAGTCGGCAACAATGCGCGGGCAGGCATAAGTACAATTGGTGTACATCATGGCCACCAGCTGCACTTTTCCATTTAGCTGCACCAGCTTTATAGTTTCATTGTCTTCAGTCTGCCACTCCGACTCCAGGTTGTAAAGCGATATATCAGACAGTTCCGTATCGGCAACTATAGTTGCTTCTGCATTCTGGTGTGCGCCATGCGCTTCGGTCGTGTTTGTGTCAGAGCATGCGCTTAGCGCCAGGCCTAACAGTATGCTGAGTGGTAACAGGTATTTCATGGAGGCGTTTCTTTAAAATTGATTACTAAGTTCAGGAAGGCTTACTTTTATCAGATGCTTTTGGCGCAACGGAAACCCAGGTTGGCAACCGTATAATTGGCTTTAAGACTGGAACGGAATGCGTAGCGCATAAAGGCCACATAGTTCTTCACATCCTTCGCTCCGTCAGATCCTGATCCGCAGAACAGCTGCCTGTCCATGGTTACATCTGCCCTCGATTCACCGACCACCATAGCCGAGTTAAAGTTCTGGGTCCATTCCCATACCAAACCGATCATGCCATGCAATCCATAGTAGTTTCGGAAGCTTTCCTTAACCGGTGGCAGGTAAGCTGGGTTTGGCTTGCTGTACCATTCAATACTGCGCTGGTAAAACTTTGCATCGTTTGCAGCGTTGGCTTTGGTTTCGCTGGCAAGTGCGGCGTACTCCCATTCTTCTACAGTTGCCAGTCTTTTGCCCTGGCACTCGCAGTAGGCTTTTGCTGAAAACCACGACACATTTACAACCGGGCTGTTCTGAATTTTGGCAGCGTTAGGTCCTAAACTAAGGTCACCGTCCCACTTCTTCAGGTAGTTTTCGTCGGCAAACAGTTTCTTGACAGCTGACTTTCGCCACTTCGGGTATTTATTTACAAATGCAAGGTATTCGGCATTGGTAACCGGGTATACATCCATCAGAAAAGTCTTCACTTTTACCGGAATGGAATCGCTCCCGTAAAGGGGCACAAAAGTACCACCCTTTACATTTACCATGTTTTTCGGGAGTGACTTTTGTGCCTGCACATTACAGCAGACTCCTACCAACAGTATCAACAAAAACAGTCTGTGGAATATCATCTTTTAGTTAATTAGTGCTTATAGTTAGCTTTAGCTTTGCCTACCTGGGCAGGTGTAATTTCGCCGCCTTTGTTGCCCCACTTGTTCATCACGTAGGTCATCACGTTGGCAATTTCTTCGTCAGATAGTTTAAGCTTTGGCATGGTACTGTTGTATAATTCACCGTTCACTTTTATCTGTCCTTCCAGACCGTGAGCTACCACACCTATGGCTCTGTTCACGTCGGCGTTCAGGTAATCAGACTTGGCAAGCGGAGGGAAAGCTCCTTTTATACCTTGTCCTTCGGCCTGGTGACAAGCCTGGCAGTTCTGGGCATAAAGTGTCTTACCTAATTCCAGACGCATGTCTTTGTTAGATGCCAGGGCTACTGCAGGGGCCTTAGACTTAGGCATTTCCTGTACTGTAGAACCCTCCGGCTGGTAAATTTTCTGAACAATCTGGCCAGAGTAGATTTTCTTGTCTTCGTTACCTTCTACCTTAAGCATACCCAGGGCACCTTTGTTAAAGGCTCTGAAGATAGAGTGGTCTACCAGTACATAGTTACCCGGTACATCGGCTTTAAACTCTGTAATGGCAGCGCCACCGGCAGGTACTAAAGTGGTCTGTATGTTTTCGTTGATGGTAGAACCGCCTTCAGCATATACTTTGTCGAAGATCTCACCGATCACGTGGAAGGAAGAGATCAGGTTAGGGCCACCGTTACCAACAAACAGACGAACGTTTTCACCTACTTTAGCGGTCAGGGCATTGTCGCCGGTAAGGGCACCTACCGAGCCGTTAAACACTACGTAAGACGGATTTTCATCTAATGCTTTCTGCATATCAAATGGCTGCAGACCAGGTACTCCAAAGTCTCCTTTTGTATAGAAGTCGCCCTGCATTACATAGTATTCTTTATCTACTTTAGGAAGTCCTTCCTCGGGCTCAACCAGGATAAGGCCATACATACCGTTTGCAATGTGCATCCCTACTGGGGCAGTAGCGCAATGGTACACATACAAACCAGGGTTAAGCGCCTTAAAGCTGAAAACTGTTTCCTGGCCGGGAGCGGTAAAGGTAGAGGCCGCACCACCACCAGGGCCGGATACAGCGTGCAGGTCAATGTTGTGCGGGTTTTTGCTGTCCGGGTGGTTCATCAGGTGAAACTCTACCTCGTCGTTCTGGCGGATACGGATAAATTTACCCGGTACAGAGCCCCCAAAGGTCCAGAAGGTATAGTCTACGCCATCGGCCATTTTCTTAACTACTTCTGTTACCTCCAGCTTAACTACTACTTTAGCAGCATGCTTACGGGTTATAGGTGCAGGCACGTTCGGGGCATCTGTCAGTTCTGCCATTATGGTTGGCATTTCTGCTGGTGCCGTTTCTTTTGTCTGAGCGGCTTCGGCCTGCGTTGTCTGGGAGCTGCAAGAGCTTAGTATACCGATGCTGTAAATTCCGATTGCCAGCAGCTGTACTACTTTAGTAATTGTAGAGGTTTTCATGATGAATCAGTTAGTTGATTTCTGGAAGCAAAGTAACTTCGTAAAATCCACTACAGTTATGACTGTAGTCATAAACCAAAATGACATACATCACTAAACATACTTTTCCTGAACATACCCGGAACTATAGTTACCGGATATGCCCTCTTGTCATACAACTGTAAACAGGAATGCGTTTTATTCAAAGTTCAGCGTAACCGCAAAGGTGCTTTCCGGATTATCAGCAGAAATGTTTACAGCCATGTGATCGTAGAAAACAAACTTCTCCCCGATGGTTATTTCTTCTTCGGTATTGTGTTGCGAGGGTTGCACATGTTTGCTGTAGATGGGAACATCCTTTTCATCTATAACAGTTAGTTTTAATTCTCCGTCAGGGAATGGCCACTCCTGTACGGTTAATGTCTTAAGCTCCAGGCTTCTGGTGCCTTCAGTGCCATGCAGGCGCAACGTAGCGTTATAGTTCGTCAGTGTAATAGTTTTCATAGTTCTGCAGTTGGTACACCTTTATACATAAGGCTGAAACGCTTTTATGTTACACCCGACTGCTTGCCTTGCGCCTGTTTTAGTAAAAGCAGGTAATAAAGGAAACAGCTATAGTTGCCTGCACTATAAAAAGCAAAAGGCCTTACTCTAAGGAAAGGCCTTAATGTTTCATAACTATAGTTCTTGTTTAGTTAAAATGCTTTTGTATCAGGAGCTCCAGGTTTTCTTTTGTAAGCGGTTTGCTTATAAATTCATTCACACCAAACTGTTTTACCTTTTCAATATCGCGCGGATCAAGCGAAGTAGTGAGCACAGCAATAATCACTGAACTATAGTCGAAGCCCTCTACCGTTTGCAGCATCTCCAGGAACTTAAAACCATCCATCACAGGCATATTAATATCAAGCAGGATAAGATTGGGTACCGGGTTTGCACCTTCTGATGCAGGACATCTTTCTATTAACAGGTCTAATGCCTCTTTGCCATTCTGCGCTATTAATAATTCATCAGTAAGTCCTGCCCTGTTAATTATGAGCTTGCTGATGTAGTTTGTGGTCTCATCATCATCAACCAGCAATATGGATGGAATCTTCTTCATTCAATAAATCAGGCAAATAAAAACGCAACCTATAGCTACCGAATGGGCTTATGTTTTCGGTGGCTGGTTTAAAATGATAGTTCTCAGGCTTTAAAATATAATTTAAATGTGGTTCCTTCTCCTTCCCTGCTAATCACATCTATAGAGCCGTTCGCATTGTCTATTAATCGCTTCACAATATACAATCCCATACCCGTACCGTCAACATGCGAGTGAAAACGTTTGAAAAGAATGAACAATTTAGCTATATTTTCTTTACTGATCCCCAGGCCGTTGTCCTTTACACTCAGCATAACATAGCCATCGGCCCGTTCTGTTTTCAATACGATTTTAGGTGGCCTGTTCCTGGCTTTATATTTAACAGCGTTGCTAATAAGGTTATAAAGTACACTATGCAGGTTTTTCTTTGAGAAGTTTATTTGCGGGGCATTATCAAAATCAAATTCGATTTCGGCGTGCTCACTGTCAATAAACTCCTGCATATTTTCCTTAACATCTTCAAAAACCTCCTGCACGTTCACCACCTCCACTTCACCGTCAATGTTGCGCTGTACTTTGGCAATGTCAGTCAGGTCTTTTATTACATTCTTAAACCTGGTTATAGCGCCTTTCATCATCTCGAAAACCGGCTGCGTTGGTTCGCCCGGCAAAGGCCCCGCCGATTCAATCTGGTCTTCGAGCAGCAGCATTAAACCTTCTATGTTACCTATCGGCGATTTAAGATCATGCGACGCCGTGTACACAAATGTATCCAGGTCCTCTATAACGCGCAGTAAGTGCTCATTTGTTTGCTGGAGCTCCTCCTGTGTATTTTTCAGGTCGGTCAGGTCTATAAAAGAGCCGAGCACACGGTAGGGCATCTGGTACTCGTTATGCATAATATAAGCCCTGTTAGACACATATGCATAAGAACCATCGTATTTCTGAAGCCTGTACTCCCCTGACCACTGATCTTTGCCTGTATTAATGGCTTTGTTAATTCCGTTCAGTACATCCTCGCGCTCATCAGGGTGCACCAGCTTTAACCAGCCTTCCATGCCCTGCCCCATTTCTTCGTTTTCGTAACCCAGCAGTGTTTTCAGGTTATCACTCCACCATATCTCGTTATCTACCAGGTTCCAGTCCCAGACCACATCATTCGTAGCCATCGAAACCATCCTGAAACGTTCTTCGCTGGAAGCCAGGGCACGGGTGCGCTCATTTACTCTTAACTCCAGCTCGTTATTCAGTTTAATAAGGTTTTCTTCAGCTATTTTAAGTTCTTCATAAGCCATCAGCACCTTATCTTCACTGGTTTTCTTTTCGGTGATGTCGGCCATGGTTACGGTTATGCCATCTCCCATTTTAACTGCAGCAATCTCGTACCAGACTTTCTCGCCTTTAATTTCCAGTTGCTGCTCTATATGTATAGGCTGGTCAGTTTCTACTACTTTTATAAACTTACGCAACAGTCCACTCTTTTTCAGGAATGGCATAACCTGCAGCACACTGGTGTTTAATAGATCAGCCTGCGATTGCCCCAGCATGCTTTCTGTTTTGTTGTTTAATATAGTCCAGTTAAAGTCAGCAATTTCCTGCTTTTCATCTCGTACCGCCCGGAAAGCCATGATACTGTTAAGCGAACTGTTTAGTACGCCCTGCACTACATTGCTCAGTGTTTTAGAAGTAGTTACATCTACAAAACTAACCACTACACCATCTTTATTGCCGTCATGTTTCAGGTAAGGGATAATGCGCATCAGGTAAAATTTACCGTCAGTGGTTTCTACTTCCTGTTCAATATCTACCGACGTGTTATTTACCTTTTTAATATCCTCAATTAAGCGGCTGTATTTAAGGTTATGTGACAGGTGATGGATCGGCCTGCCAAGGTCGCTGTCTATAATATTAATCAGGCCATCTATAGACGGCGTAAATTTGCGGATAACCAGGAAGTGATCTACGAAGAGCTGCCCTACATTGGAACTCCTGATATAGTTGTCCAGGTCTTCGTTAAGCTCCTGCAGTTCTTTTATTTTTAGCTGATGTTCGGAGTTTACAGTGTGCAGTTCTTCGTTCAGCGACTGCATTTCTTCGTTAGAGCTTTGCAGTTCCTCATTCGATGACATGAGTTCCTCGTTGGTGCTCTGCAGTTCTTCGTTAGCGGTGCTCAGGTCCTGTACCGTTAACTGAAGGCTTTCACGGGCATCTTTCAGCTCTGTTTCCAGGGAAGTAAGCTGCTGGTAATAATCTGTGTCCGAAACAAAGCTAAGGTCTGTCACTTTTGGTATCGGGGCTACTTCTCCCATTTCCTGCAACAGGATAAGAATAACTTTGGGCTGCCCCTTGTCCATAACTATAGGCCGGATAGAAACATGCACCATCTGCTCCTTTTTACCCAACTTTACAGCTACCTGGCGGGCAATTACTTTACGGTCCTGCTTTATTGCCTTCCGGATGCCAACACTCAGCGTAACAGCCAGTTCTTCGGGCACCATTTTCAGCAGGTTAAAGTGCAGGCGCTTGTCCGGGAATTTCAGGAAACGGTTAATATCGCCGATGCCGTGCAGCAACTGGTAATTTTCATCTACATAAAGGCCGGTGACCTTAAAGTCTTCGGCAACGGCATCCATAAAACCATTGTTATACTGCACCACAGGCGAATTTTTGGCCTTCGCAATATGATCCTGGTAGCCGGCACTGTTTGTATAGTCTGTGATACCGTACGATTGCTTTATGCCTTTGCTTTCCTTTATTTTCCTGAAGAGCTTCCACTTTCTGTTCTCTTCCGAGAAAAAGGGCTTCATTTCGCCGATGTGCTCGCTTGGCCCCAGCAGCAGGTAGCCACCCAGGTTAAGTGCATACGGGAAAAGCGAAAGGACTTTATTCTGCAGGCTTGAGTTCAGGTAAATGAGCATATTGCGGCACGTGATCAGGTCGATCTTGCTGTAAGGCGGATCTTTCTGAAGGTCGTGCTGTGCAAAGACAACCATTTTCCGGATATCATCATGTATGCAATAGCGGTTTGCTTTGCGCACAAAGAACTTTTCCAGCCGTTCTGCCGATACTTGCTTTGCAATGGATAGCGGGTAACTGCCTTTGGACGCTTCTGTAATGGCCTGCTGGTCGATATCGGTGGCAAAAAGCTTAACATTTGGCTCCTGCTCTAATTTATCGTAAGCCTCCCTGAAAAGGATGGCAAGAGAATACACTTCTTCGCCGGTACTGCAGGCGGCAACCCATACTTTTACAGCTTCATTCGCTTCTTTCCCGGAAATTATAGTTGGTATAACCTCCTGCTCCAGTAGCTCAAAGGCCTCCGGGTCGCGGAAAAAGCTGGTTACATTTATAAAGAATTCCTGGCAAAGCTTTTTGATCTCAGCCGGATTGTCATGCAGAAAATCGAGGTACGATTTCATGTTTTTCACCTTCAGGTGATCCATGCGCTTGCGAATCCGGCGGTTTATAGTTGCCTCTTTATAGTTGGTAAAGTCGGTTTGGGTATGGATACAGATAAGGTCAAGTATCTCTTTAAATATGTCCTCGTCTTCGCCCTGTAAGTCTTGTTCTATTAAATTCTTCACCAGCGGTATTTTACGGGTGTACTCCATTATCTCCTCAGGCATGTTCTCTGGAGGCAGCACATAATCAACAAATCCGGCATCTATGGCACTGCGTGGCATACCGTCGAATTTAGCAGTGGCCGGGTCCTGCACTACAACCATTCCACCAGCCTTCTTTATAGCTTTCGCGCCTTTGGTACCATCTGTTCCGGTACCCGACAAAACTATACCAATAGCAAGTTTGCCGCGTGCCTTGGCAATAGATTCGAAAAAAAGATCGATTGCAAAATTCGGCTCCCGGCTGCGGGTTTTATCTTCCAGGCGAAGGCGGCCATGCTCTATAGTTAATTGTTTGCCACTTGGCAGAACATACACACAGTTTGGCCTTGTAAACATATTGTCTTCTGCCTCCTGTACCTGCATGCTGGTATGTTTGCTCAGTAATTCAGCCATCAGGCTTTTATGATCCGGCGAAAGGTGTTGTATAATTACAAAGGAAAAACTGGAGTTATTCGGAAAATGATCGAACAGTTTATGGATGGCCTCTAACCCACCTGCAGAGGCGCCGATACCTACCAGGTAATGATCTGTAGGTTTAGTGTCTTTGTTAGTTTTCAGTGTATTAGTTGATGCCATACTATGCGTTGATCTGTTTGCTTTCCGGGGAAGGTGGTATTATGATATCAGTGCTGTTAACCTATAGTTAGTATCTTCCCTTTAGCAGCTTTTCAAGTAGTGCATTACGCAAGGTATCGGCCGCGGTAAGCTCCTCCTTCTGCCACGGGGCAGATGTATTCTTAACTGTTTCTTTATAGATATGGAAGGAGTTACGCGGATGATAGCTCTTTCCATCAGGCTCCATCTGGATGGCATTGTTAGGGTCGCCGCCCCAGCTTACAGTCTGTATAAGCTCCGGCCTGAAGCCAAGTACAAATTCTCCCTGTTCGGCATTAACAGGAATAGCAATAAGGCCACTGGCCACCTCTTTATAGTCTTTGCTATGCGGATATTCTGACGGCAACGAATTGGTTACATACATTCCATCTGTTTTTGTGCGACGTAACCATGAGAGCAATTCCTTTACTTCCTGATTATTGGGAGTTATGCCTTTGGTCCATGTATTCCCTTCCGATGCTACTACTGCGCCCGAAAGCGACAACAGGTCCAGTATCGTAATGTCACCATCCAGCAGTCCTTCAGCAAAGTTAGACGATGTGTAAAGCTGCTCCATTAGCTTTAAATGGATGTTGCGTAGCTGCACCCGAAGTTCCATGTGCTCTTCTTTCTGCTTTGCCTCCAATTGTACTGAAAGTATGTCTGAGAGCAACTCCATTGCTGAACGAAGTTCGTACCTCGGGTATTTTGCCGTTTTATGGTGGCAGGAAATAAGCCCCCATAGCTTGCCTTCGATGATGATCGGGAGCGACATAGAAGCCGTGATCTTCATATTGGCCAGGTACTCTAAATGCACGTTGGCAACACTGCGCAGGTTGGTTTCAGAAAGATCGGTAAAACGTTGCGTAACAGGGTTGATGACCGGCACAAGGCGTACGGGCGTATAGTTGCGGTTAGGAATCAGGCGGTAAGGGTTACGGAAGTAAAGGTCGCGGGCCTGCTTGGGCACATCTGAGGCCGGAAAGCGAAGCCCCATGTAATCATCCATATCAGCTTCTTTCGCCTGCCCTATAACTATACCATTCCACTGTGTGTCGAACTGGTAAACAAGCACTTTGTCAAAACCTGTAAACTTCTTGAATTCTTCTGAAAAACGCTGTGCAAGTTCCTGCACCGTACCCGATTGTTTAAGAAGTGTGGTTATATATTTTATATCGCGGTAAAGGCTCGTAAAATGCTCTGTTCCAATTGCCGTATTTTCTTCCAGTTCAACCAGTATATAATCATCCTGCGGCAGCACTACTGCATCGAACGTCTTTTGTATGCCCTGCGCCAAAAATGGTAAGGTAAACGGAATCTTGTCCTGGCTGGCCTGGCCTGCTATTTTTGCCACTAGCTCTTCGTGTTTCTCCTGCGGAACGTAGGCAGAGAGTGGCTGCCCCAGTAATTCGTCAACTGAAACTGACAGTAAATCTCCGGCATTCTCACTTATCTGCAAGATCCTGTAGTCATTTTTTTCCAGCACCAGCAACACGCCATGTGGCTGTACCAGGTTTACCAGATGTAGCGGTATAGTTCCGCACATCTCGGAATCATAATTCTTATTTATTGTAATATTGATAGGTGCAGTTTTTTTGTCCATCGTTTTTTATAAAGGGTAATCTGCCCGACTGAGCAAATAGTAATCATATTCACTAACCACTTTGAACCAGAAGTAAAGCAGTTAATTATAATATTGTTTACAGTTTTACTCATGCACAACAGCGAATATGGTATACCCCAGTTTAAAGATATTACTAAAACAGAAAAAATCAGCGGTTTTCTACCCAATTTATAGCATCATTTCTCAAAACGAATCTGAGAAATTGCACCTCTGTTGCCATTAAACCCTGCAACTCACTGCCGATTTTGTCGCCAAAGCTGCCCGGTTTTGCTACATGAATAAAATTCTGAAGGCCAATGTGTTTCATTTTTCGTACCCATATACGGGAAAACCAGTCAATAGTATCAAACCAAACTGATTTGATGTTACTGCAATCGTTCACCAACGTTATACAGGTATTCGTTTCGCACCATTCTACCACCCAGTTCATCACCGGCTCTACCTGTGTTTTTGTAGAGTAACCATGCCATTCTGCAACTATAGTCATTGGGGTAGACAGGTAAGTTACCTTGCAATATATTCTGCCAAATTCATTCCTGAACTCTTGCGCTGGTGTAGGTGCATTGGCAGCAGACTTTATGTGATTTTGAGATATGGTCAGGGCGCTGAAGATTAAAATTTCATAACAGAAATATGCTGCTATGTTACCACGCTACCAGACGTTTTACTACCTGCACTTAAAGTTAATAAAGGAGGAACCGGAGGCTGCCCGGTTAAAAAAAACTTCTGATAGCTGCCAGATACAAAGATAGCCCGGCGAAGTGTATGAAACAGAAAGGACAACATTAAAGCTGTGTCAGGAATAAATTTAAACTTGTGTCGTAAAAAATACGACACAAGTTTAAGTGAAACTATAGTTCTGTTGCGAACTTATAGTTGATGACCGGTCTATGCCAGTTCATTTTCAAGGCAATAACGGATCAGGTCTGTGTTGGACGTGAATTTCATTTTCTCGAAAATACGGTTTCGATACGTATTAACGGTGCTCAGGGTAATACTCAGGTTCTCAGCTATACTTTTAAGCGATTCGCCTTCTGCTATTTTACATAGGATCTGGAATTCACGGTCAGATAATATCTCATGAGCAGCATCGGGTTTGCCATTGTTTACCACCGTTTCAGCAAGCAACTCAGCCAGCGAAGCCGAAATATACTTGTTCCCGTTCCATATTTTCTGGATGGCTGCTACCAACTCATCACCTGCACTTTCTTTCGAAAGATAACCGGATGCACCGGCTTTCAGTGACCGTAAAGCATAGGTTTTTTCGGGGTACATGCTCAGGATCAGTACCGGTATATTCGGGTAAAGACGCTTCATGTCCAACAGCACATCGAGCCCGCTTTTAACAGGCATATTAATATCCAGCACAACAAAGTTTGCCTGGCTTTTTTTCAGCTTATTAAGCACTTCCGCTCCATTCACAGCTTCGGCAACTACGGTAATATTTGGTTCGTCTTTCAGCACTTTCTTCAGTCCTTCCCTGATCAGCACGTAGTCATCTGCGATCAACAATTTAATCATTCTTTCTCTTGGGTATTCTAATTTCTAAATTTAAACAGTGGCAAGTGCAGTAAACGGCACTTCAAGTATAATTCTGGTTCCTTTATCAGGCATCGAATCAAACGTGAGGGTGGCACCAATACGGTCGGCTCTTTCCTGCATGCCAAGAAGCCCAAACGTCCTTAATTCTGTTAGGTTGTCTGCTTGCATTCCTTTTCCGTTATCTGTCACCTCAAACCGGAAATGATTATCCGCTTTATCTATTGTTATTGTTGCTGCAGATGCCTCTGAATGCCGAGCGATATTGGTTATGGACTCTTGTATAATCCTGAAAACTTCGATGGATGCCTCCTGCCCTAGCGGAATATATTTCAGCGAGGTGTTTAGTTCCATGGTAATGGCGGTGCGTTTCTGAAACTCCTGTGCCTGCGATTCGATCTCTGATAGTAACCCGAAATTATCAAGCACAGTCGGGCGCAGGGTAGCCACAATCTCCCTGACAGCTGTTATCGAACTGTTTATAGTTTTCATCATAGATTGCAGCTCGGCATAGAACAGGTCTTTTTCAATCTGGCCGGCTGCCAGCATTTTCATAATAAGGGTCAGGTCGATTTTTAAGGCAGTAAAGGCCTGTCCAAGTTCGTCGTGCAATTCACGGGCAATGTATTTGCGTTCGTCTTCGCGCATTACCTGTAAGTGCTTTGTAAGGGCCTGCAACTTTTTGTGCGACTCCGACAGCGATTCTTCCGCTTTCTTGTTTTCCCTGATCTGCTTCTGTAATTGCCTGTTAGCCTTTTGCAGCTCTGAGGTACGTTTTTCAACACGCAACTCTAGCTCAAAATTGTACTTCCCTAATGTATCATTCGCCAACTTTAGCTCCTGGTTTGTAGCAGCCAGCATTTCGGCAATGGCATTGGCTTTGTACTCACTCTCTTCCAGGGCCTGCCGCACAAATACCTGTTCTGTAATATCGGTTACCAACGTGTAAAATCCATGCACTACCCCATCACGTATGTCTGGCACATAACAGCAATGAATGTACTTCACAAAGTCTTCGCGGTAAGGCATGCGCGACTCAAAAACAATTGACTTTCCGGCTAGTACCTTATCAATATATCCTTTTACATTTTGATAAGGTACCTCGCCGATTATATCCCTGACCTTTCTGCCAATAAGGTCTTCTGACTTGATCCGAAACCACTTTTCGTAAGCCTTGTTAGCAAAGCGATATCTTTCCGCTCTATCCAGGTAACCAATAAGTACCGGGAGAGAGTTAGTAACAAGTCGCAGTTGCTTTACACTAGCTTCCTCGGCCTTGCGTGCCCTTACCTGCTCGGTCACTTCCAGGGCAAACACCACTACACCATTTACCTGTTCCTGGTCGTTATAACGCGCTTGCTGTATATACCGGAAATACCTGTCTTCCATCACACCATCTTCGGGCCGTACAAACGGGATCAGCATTTCCTTTTCTTCATGTGTGATACCGGTTTCATAAACCTTACGGAAGGTCCTGTAAACCTTATTATCCTTAATTTCCGGGAGAGCATCTAAAATTGGTTTTCCTAATAACTCACGCTCCGGGAAAAGCGCGGCATATTCCGGATTAACCAGTTCATACACCAGATCAGGGCCATCCAGAATACAGATTGCGGCTGGCGCCTGCATAAATAAACTGTTTAAACGCAGGCTTTGCCGTTCGGCATCTCTCTGTGCCACCCGAAGTTCCTTTGTTCGCTGCTCCACCCGGTCTTCCAGTTTACGGCTTAGTTCCTGCAAAGCCACGGCATTCTTTTCCACCTGCTGTCGGGATTTCACAAACTCAGTTACATCCAGTGAAAAGATCAACACACCACTTACCTGTCCCTGCGCATCAAACAGGGCCTGGTATATAAAATTCCAGTACAGGTCTTCTGCAGGCTGGCCCTGGTAACGGGACAATGGTGCCAGCAGCTCTTTACCCTCGAACGTTTCTGCAGTGTCATATACCTTCCGGATTATATCATAAACAGGTTGGTCCTTCAGTTCGGGTAAAGCTTCAAACAAAGGGAGCCCCAGCATCTCACGCCCTGGGAAAAGTTGCTGATAGGTTTTATTCACCACCTTAAACACCAATTCGGGACCTTCCAGTAAAGCAAAAGCGGCAGGTGCCTGCTCAAACAAACGTTCCAGTCGGAGCCGTTGCTGTTCGGCCTGTGCTAAGGCGTTCCGTTCACGTTCCTGGCTTTCCTTCAGCTGCCGTTTGGCACAGATTTCTTCCGTAACATTAATTGTTTCATGGAGAATGCAGGCCACGTCTCCCTCTTCGTTCAGTATAGGTACTGTGTTTGTGTTCCAGTAACGTTCTATAAAACTGCCTGTGTTCTCAGGATCTGAAATGTCATATCGCAGGGCTTTTAGTTTGTAGGGTACTCCTTTTGTAAGTACCCGCTGAAACACTTCTTTCAGAGTAGCTGTTGGCGATACTTCTGATGCACCCGGGTTGTCAGGAAATATATCAAAAATATACTGCCCTACTATGTTTTCGCGTATTGTAAAAGTTTCTTTCAGCAAAGAATCTGTAGCTCCCAGTATGCGCAGCTCCTGCGAAACTATAAGCCCTAACTCAGACTGAGCTTCAAATATTTTCAATAAAGGCAGGTTTTGGATACTACCCATTTCCTGTAAAGTAGAAGATGAACTGTGAGACATATTCGTGTCTTTATAGTTAAACAAATCACTACTGAACACAGTCATCATTACAGTTGAAGTGCTCGCTACTACCAGCGCTGAACGCTGCGGCTAAAAGAAAACGGATGCATGCCGAGGCAATGCAATAAGAGGAGCGCCTTAGTGGCTCCGCAAACTATACTTTAACCGATACGGGTTCGGCAAAAGTCTTTACTGAACAGCAAAGAGGCAGAACAAATTCATTTTAGCTGATTTGCTACCAGTTAATTGCCATGTTTACCAGCAACGCACTGCTGTATGGAAACACATAAAATCAGCTTCTTTTTATAGTTGCAGACAGGAGTTGGTTAGTATAAACAATATATACCATCATTAACATAAACCTCATTATCAGCGTACTAAATTAACTGTTGCTTTTGCAGCTTATCTGTAGCAAATACAAAAATAACTAAGGGAAATAACTCTTAAAAAAATGGTAGAAATAAACGTAGAAAGAAAAAAGAAACCGGTATGGCCCTGGATACTCCTGCTGCTTATAGTAGGACTTATTATATGGGCAATTGTTGAAATGACAAACAACAACAACGATACGGTTATTGATGAAAACCCCGGCACAGGCATGGTTATTCCGGCACATCAACAACAGCCATACTACTCTAAAAAAATTGCATAAAAAGCACCTGTAACAAACTATAACTATGAAAGACAAAGAACTAAGAAATGACAGACTGATAGCACTAAGTGCTATGAAAGACTAC
Organism: Pontibacter pudoricolor; assembly: GCF_010092985.1. Taxonomy (GTDB): domain Bacteria; phylum Bacteroidota; class Bacteroidia; order Cytophagales; family Hymenobacteraceae; genus Pontibacter; species Pontibacter pudoricolor. The sequence continues at coordinate 1,525,899 of NZ_CP048106.1, forward strand.
AAAGTGGCAAAAGACAACCCCGATGTACTGGGCTGGAGAGTAGTGGGCGCTGATGGCGAAAGCTTAGGTATTGTTCGCGACCTGATCGTGGACCCCAAGGTAATGAAGGCCCGTTACCTGTCTGTGGTAGCAGACCGCAAATTTTTTAAAACTGATAACGACCAGCACTTATTAGTTCCGATCGGTGCAGCGGCCCTCGATAAAAAAGGAAGAAAGGTTTTCTTGTCGGCAATAGACTCCAACTCTATTGGCAGGTACCCGGTATACCAGGGCGGCCCGATTACGGAAGATTACGAATATGCTGTACGGGAAACATACCAGCGGTCACAGCGCGATGTGCTGCATGATGACCCGAACAGGTATAAAGAAGAATTTGATGAGGCGCTGACGAGAACCGACCGCGAACCTCAGGAAATACGCGAAGATTTTTACAACACGGATACCTATAACGAAGATCGGTTCTATACCTCAGACCAGGAAGTGTACCGCGACAGGGCCTACCCTACTTATGAAAATGATCAGACAAGCACAACTATAGATACGAACCGGGAAGTCAGTCCACAATCTGTAGAGGAATCGATTGCAACTATAGAACGGCTGGAACAACTCCGGGAACGAGGTGCCCTTACATCAGAAGAATTTATTACCTTGAAAAGGCGTGCTCTGAACCTGTAAGCCAAAGAAATTTTATGGTAGCGCACTACTCCGCCGGCAACTATAAACTGGCTGGGTTTATAGTATAAAAACTGCAATCCTGATGCGTAACACAATGTTTAAATTGTCGGGCACCCTCCTTCTATTTCTGTTTGCTTTAGCTGCTTTCAGGGCTCCTGATATATCCCGGCATGCACTAGCCGCAACCGGTCAGATTAAACAAACCGACAGCCTGGAGAGTGCCTGGCGTTTAACAGGTAAAAATAAAGCAGATGGCATTTCAACTATAAAACTTGTGCAGGATGGTTACTTTTACTGTAGCTGTTTACGATGAGCAGAACAGGAGATTTATAGGTACTTACGGCGGTACTTATAGTTTAGCAAACGGCCACCTGACTGAGAACTATGAATTCAGCACGTTCGATGCTACGCAGGTTGGCAGAACGGTTACCGGTACGTCAACTATAAAAAATGGCAGGTGGCAGACAACCGGGCCTGGTAACAAAACTGGTGAAGCCTGGAAAAAACTAAACGAGCAGAACAACAACTCGCCGCTGGCTGGCACATGGTGCATAACGGGCCGCGAGCGCAATAGCGAAATGAGCGCCGTGCGTCCGGGACCACGAAAAACGTTAAAGATTTTGTCAGATACACGTTTCCAGTGGATCGCTTTTAACACCGAAACTGCAGAGTTTTCCGGCACCGGCGGCGGCAGGTATACTGCCGAAAATGGCAAGTACACCGAACACATCGAATTCTTTTCACGCGACTCGAGCCGGGTTGGTATGCAGCTTAGCTTTAACTACGAAGTAAAAGACGGCAGATGGCAACACTCCGGTCAGAGTAGCACTGGCAGTAAAGTAAACGAGATCTGGGAACGGATAACTGCAAAGTAAACTATAGTTTCTCAGGCGAGAAGCTTAGTCTTCCTTCTGCTTTATAGCATCATAAAATACAGGGCTAAAATAGCGCAGGTTTTCGACGACGCAGGCCAGGCTGTAAAACTTTTCGGGTTTCACTTCAGAAGTGTTGGCTAATGCTTCTAAAATTGTATCAAGGACTTGCGTATAGTTTGTTTCAAATTCTTCGGAGGTCATAAGTACGTGGCTAAAATATTGTATACCAAAAGATACAAACTAAAACTTATAATAATTCGATTTAAGGAAAAAAAAACGCGGAACAGTTTCCTTCCCCGCGCTTTTCATTTAATATAAACTATAGGCTATAGTTTATACAACTCCTTCCTGTCCTGCTACGGCTTCCATGCTTATAGTTTTTTCATCTCTGCTTTATTCAAACTGCTTTATGACAGCAGCGTCGTAAGCTGAAGAAGTTAACCGGTCAGGTTCAAACATCTCAGTCCTTTATTGCCTGTCAGGCAATTTGCTAAAGTTTCTTTCATCATCCTGAAAACGCGCTAAACAATATCCTAAACGAAATGAATCTCATATATAGAAAATAAAACCAGTACTATAAATAAGAGAATATCATCTCAGATTATTCAAACCCCTCAGAAAACATTTCCGTATTGTAACAAAGCACTATTTTATTAAACTTTGCTAACTCTGCGAAGGTATAGTTATTATAGAACTAGTGCTTATTCTCCCTTAAGCGGGCTTCTGATATGAAACCACATATATACCTTTATATATTCTTTTTCGGCTGTCTATTATTTCAAACTTCCTGTGCTAGCAGGCAGAATTCAACCTATTTTAACAATGCCAGCAAATCAGAATATACCCAGCAAGTAGAAAACCTTGAGCCTATTATCCAGAAGAACGATCTCCTGAGCATATCTGTATACAGTCTGAACCCTGAAGCAACAGAAATATTTAATGAATCAAACGCCAATACAGGACGATCTTCAACGGCAACAAGCAACATCTCTCAGTCTGTAGGCTACTTAGTAGATCAGGAAGGAAACATACAGTTCCCGCTTTTGGGGCGGGTAAAGGCAGCCGGATTAAGCAAAAAGGACCTGAGAGATAATATCAGAACGGAACTGCTTAGAAGAAAGCTTTTAATAGAACCTAGTGTAGATATCCGCTACTTAAACTATAAAGTTTCGGTACTGGGTGAGGTTGCCCGCCCTTCTGTGCTCACCATTCCGAATGAAAAAATAACGCTGCTTGAAGCTTTAGGCCTGGCAGGGGACTTAACCATCTTTGCTAACCGCGAAAATATACTGCTTATAAGGGAAGAAGAAGGGAAGAAAAAGCTGACACGCATAAACTTAACAACGGATGAGCTTTTCACTTCCCCTAATTACTACTTGAAATCCAATGATATCATTTATGTGGAGCCAAATAAAACTAAGATTCAGAGTGTAAGTCCGGTCAGGCAGTGGCTGCCGGTTGTATTCAGCGGATTATCTATTGTTGTGATTGCTATTGATAGGTTGACGAGATAATTATTTATAAAGCTTATGAGTAAAACAGTGCCAAATACTGCCGGAGAGAATATCCTTCCTGCGTTAGTTAACAAGTATTTTCCTTATTGGCCATTGTTCGTGCTTTTAGTAGCTGCTGCCCTGGCATTTGCCTGGGCTTACCTAAAATATTATGCCACACCAACATACGAGGTTACGGCATCACTTATGATGAAAGATGAGAAAAAAGGTGTCAGCGATTCCAGGATGACAGAATCAATAGACGCATTTATGTCAAATAAGATTGTTGAAAATGAGATTAATGTAATACATTCTAATTCCTTGATGAAAAAGGTAGTAGAGGAGCTTGATCTTACTACGCCTGTATATGAGGAAGGACAGTTCAAAGTTTTGTCTGCCTACACTTCTTCCCCTATCAGGATAACCCTGAAAAACCCTGATAAAACGGACGAGCAGGAAAAGATCTACTTCTCATTTAATAAAAATAACAGCACTGTAAAGATAGGCAACACAGCTTACCCGCTTAACAAATGGGTAGATACACCTTACGGAACGATGCGGTTCACGAAGAATAAAAACATGACCCGTGTACCTGATGGCCCTTTATATTTCTCCATTTTAAGTCCAAGCAGGGCATCTGACCAATTACTACAAAAGATCACAATTGAGCCATCCGGAAAGCTATCAACTATAGTTTACCTGTCTCTATATGATAGTGTGCCGAAAAGAGGTGAGGATATACTTAATGCGTTGATAAATGCTTACAGCAATTTGGCTATTTCTGAAAGGAACAAGCTGGCAATTCAGACCCTTAGTTTTGTGGAAGACAGGATAAAGCTGATAGAGGACGAATTGGAAGAGCTTGAAAGCAAAGTAGTAAAATTTAAATCTACCCGGGGGCAGTAGACCTGAGTGAACAGGGAAGAATGTATTTGCAGAATGTAGGCGATAACGACCGTAAGATAGCTGAAATAAATACGCAGCTTGCTGTGCTGGATAATGTAGAACGATATGTGATTTCCAAGAACAATGCTGCTGGTATAGTTCCCTCAACACTGGGTGTAGATGATCCTGTACTTTCCCAATTGCTACAAAAACTTTACGATTCTGAGATTCAATACAAAAGACTGGCAAAGACTACAGCAGAAAATAACCCTGTTCTTATTTCTCTAAATAATGAAATAGAAAACGTTCGCCCGGGCATACTTGAGAACATCCGGCACCAACGTGTAAACCTGCAGGCAAGTTTAAACAACCTGACTTCAACTAACAACATGTACAATGCCGAGCTACAGACAATACCACAAAAAGAGAAAGAGTTGCTCGATATCAGCAGGCAGCAAGCTATAAAAAACGAAGCCTATAGTTTCTTACTCCAGAAAAGAGAGGAAACAGTGCTATCATATGCCCCAAGCGAAGGCGATTTCAGGATTGTAGACCTGGCAAAGTCATCTATAAACCCTACCAGCCCGCAACCAGTTTATGTTTACCTGACAGCTATCCTACTTGCATGTGGCCTAAGCATAGGTTTTGTTATGGGTAAAGAAATGCTCAACAGCAAAATATTATTCAGAACCGATATAGAAGAGTATACCAACGCACCTATTGTGGCAGAGCTTGCCTATACAAAAGGCAAACCGGCTAGACAGTTCACTGCTCCTACCGAAGTTTCAGTCATTGAGCAATTCCGGCAACTAAGAGCTACAATGGGCTTGTACGGCCGCACCTTTTCCAAGAAAAAAATAATGGTTACATCAAACATACCTGGGGAAGGAAAAAGTTACGTGAGCAATAACCTGGCTTATAGCCTGGCCTCTTCAGGCAAGAAAGTAGCGCTTCTTGATTTCGACCTGAGAAATCCCAATACATCTCAACTATTCAACAGATACAAGGAACCAGGTATAATAGATTACTTACAAGGAAAAATCCCGCCTGATGAAGTTTTGGTTAACTCAGAATACAGTAATTTAAGCATTGCATCAGCGGGTACAGATATCGGCGACCAGACCGAACTTTTGTTGAATGGGAAACTGGAAGTACTGTTCATGTATCTGGAAAAAGAGTTCGACTATGTTATCATAGACACGCCCCCCTTGAGCTGGTAACTGATGCAATCTTAATATCTGAGTACTGCGATATCACATTACTTGTAATCAGGCATGCTTTTACACCCAAAAAGCTAATACAGCGGCAGGCACAGAATAACAAACTGAAATCCCTTTATAACCTGGCTATTGTTTTTAACGGTGTAAAACCAAGAGGATTTGGCAAAGGGCAATATGGTTACGGCTATGGCTATGGCTATGAAAACAAATATAGTGACAAAACATACAGAACCAGGAACATAGCAGCCAAATCCTGAAATTGTAGCAGCTAATTAAGCCTATCAGCTCTGCTCCTTTTGCCTGTTTCTCTTCAGGTCGTTTGGTGCAAGGCTGAGGTCCTGAAAAATATGCAGCTGTACTTTTATGACTAGCTGTATTAGTACCAGTACACCTTTATACCCGGTAACGCAATGTGGCTGAGGAAGGCGAAGCCGTGACAGATTGATACAAAAACAGCTTAAGATATGGTGGTATGACTCAAAACTGGTATGCGGTTTATACTAAACCCAGATGGGAGAAGAAAGTAGCTGAAACGCTTCAAAGGATGCACATAGAGAACTATTGTCCGCTTAACAAAGTACTCAGACAATGGAGCGACAGGAAAAAAACTATACATGAACCTCTGTTCAAATCGTATGTTTTTGTGCATGTAAACAATACACAACTCTCTGAAGTCAGGAAAGTAGATGGCATACTCAACTTTGTAAACTGGTTAGGCAAACCGGCAGTTATTAAAGACCAGGAAATAGAAACGATCAAAAATTTCCTGCGAGACCATCAGAATGTACGACTTGAAAAAGGACATTTCAGCAAACACGACGAAGTAAGGATCATCTCCGGATCTTTAACAGATAAGACAGGAACAGTAATAGAAATCAAAAATCATTTGGTTGTAGTAGCACTTCCCTCACTTGGCTATATTATGCTTGCCGAAATAGAAAAATCTGATCTGGAGAAAACTATAGTTCCGGTAGCTAAGCTGCATACTTAAAGAGATATGGAGCAACTTATATCAGGTATAGGGCTACTCGAGCAGCCGGCAGATACTGTAAAACAGGAGGGCCTGCTCACATTAATTAAAAAGCTACACATTACAGGTGTAAAGTATTTTCTGCTGACAGATTTCGAAAGCAATTTCAATTCAAGGGATGTAGATTTGTTTGTACACCCGGATTATAAAGACCAGTTTGAGCAACAATTGCTTTTAACAGGTTGGTACAAAAGAAAAGAACCGGCATACCATACAGACCATCATTTCTATTATTCCCCGGATTCAGCCCTGTATCTCGATGTTAAATATGCTGTGTCTTTTGTAGGAACAAATAACACATGCTATACCTATTCCTTTGTAGATGAGGCAGTAAATAAAGCTATCTTAAATAGCAAAGGTTTGTACCGGCCAACAGGTAAAGATGCCATTATTTTATATGCTGCTCATATTGCCTTTAAAGAGAGAGGAAAACTGGAAGAAAAACACAGAAATTACCTCATGCAGTACATGCAGCTCTACAATTCTGAATCAGAGCAGTCAGATGAGGTCGTTATGAGTAACATGGCAAACTGGCTGACTTGTCATTTTCCAGAACACACCGATAAATTACAGCATATTCTTCTGCCTTACTTCTGGTTGCAGCATAAGAGAATGGTTAGACCAAAAAGTCATCTGAAATATGGTTATGGTCTAAAAGTACTTTTCCTGGGTACTGATGGCGTTGGAAAATCTACTCTGTTAAATGCTGTAAGTGAAAAAATATATTACAAGACCAGCAAACTGTACCTGGGCATGGGTGAGAGCGGCTGGACATCAAATCATATAAAGTTCTTATTCAATTATAAGAGCAAGGTAAAACGGCTGAACAGGTTTTTAAGCATTGCAAAAACATTCATTCTGTTACCCTTAGAGTTTTTGTTCAGGATTTTACCTGTAAAGCTCCAATCTAAATATTCGGTGGTGCTGATAGATAGGGTACCGGGCTCTTTCTTACTTGAAGACAGAACTGTAAGGGCGCATCTTTACAAAGCGATACTTCCAAAGCCCGATCTTGTATTCTTTTTATATGCTGACCCGGCAGTGCTTGTAAAAAGGAAACCGTCAGAAAATACTTTGGAAGGCAGCCGTGTCGATACCAAAAAGTTCAGGCAAGTGGCCGAAAAAGTCTCTGCTGGACAATACATTGGAATAGACACCTCTGCATTGTCTATTGCAGAGGCTACAGATCTGATATTAAGCAAGATTTACAGGCATCCGAAAGTATATGAAAATCTGCTCACGGATAAATTAACTCCCATCAGATCCTAATGCCAGCGGCTAGTGTAAAATCCAGAGTTTTGTCGGGACTAAAATGGAATGCTATCAGTACGATTGCAGTTCGGGGCACAGATTTCGGAGTAAAGCTAATTTTGGCCCGCATCCTTTTACCCGAGGCGTATGGCATTGTAGGCATGGCCATGATCATTATCAGCTTTCTGGAAGTAGTTTCAGACATGGGCCTGTTTAATGCTTTAGTCCAGAAAAAGGAAGATGAGTTTTCAAACCTTCGCTATTCCAGCGCTTTCTGGTTTTTACTTGTTATAGCGTCTTTATTTACGCTTTGTTTCTATGGTTTTATCTCGCAACTAGGTGCATTCTTTTACAACGAGCCGTTACTGGTTCCTGTCTTAAATGCATTAAGCTTTTATCTGTTTTTTAATATAATATCAATTGTTCCAAGAGTAATTCTCACCAGGCAGTTAAACTTTAAAAGTCTGGTACAGATAACGTTCACTGGAACTGCAATAAGTTCAGTAGTTGCTGTTGCCCTGGCTATTGCAGGTTATGGCGTTTGGAGTATCGTAGTAAAGTACCTGGTAAGTTCCTCCACTATCTTTTTATCTTACTGGATAATAGTCAGGTGGAGGCCACAGTTTGAATTTAGTTGGCAATCGCTCACAGAACTAGCAGGTTACAGCACTTACACCCAGATCAATAATATACTATTTTTTGTACGGAACAATATAGATTACCTGGTTATAGGCAAACTAGTGGGCGCGCATGTTTTAGGTATATATACCTTAGCTTTTACCCTAAGCGAAGTTTTGCGCACACAGCTTTATTCAATCCTGAATAAAGTGCTTTTCCCGGTCTATAGTAAAATACAGGACGACACAGCGCAAATAAAGAAATATTACCTAAAAATAATGCGGTTTACTGCTATCCTCACTTTCCCTGTTTCTGTATTATTTATAGGTCTTTCTGAAAACATAATACTCGCTTTTTTTGGAGCAAAATGGCTTGAAGCAGCTGATCCGCTTCGTATTCTGGCAGTAGCCTCCATGATATTTGCCATCTCCGGCACTCCAGCAGAAGTCCTTAAAGGTATTGGTAAACCCTCCGTCAGTTTTTACCTGAACCTGATCAATACGTTCGTGATAGCAATGCCATTGATATATTTTGGGCAGAAATATTTCGGTCTTAATGGAGTAGCTTATGCCGTTTGTATCCATTACACAACTTCCAGGCTTGCTTTTCATTATTACATGAAAAAGTACATTCATATTACAGATGAGGAAGTATTTCTGGTGTTAAAAAAGCCTGTTATCGCTGCAATTGCAATGCTTCTGATGATAGAGGCCGGAAAGTTAACAAGCCTGGAGAATAACATGGTGCTTATAGTTGCCGGATCAATGGGAAGCCTGGTCTATATTTTATTTTTTAAAAATGATATAAGATATGGAATAAAGCTGCTTAGCAAAAAACAGAATTAATACTATCCTTTTTATTAAAACTCCCCCCTTAAACCTAAAAGCATTTATGTCTACCCTCAAGACTATAGTTACTTCTTTTATAAGGCTTCTGGGCTGTTATTCATATATATTCCATTGGAACGACAGATCATACAAAGTATTTACCCCGTTAGGTAGTGTATCTAAAAACGCAGAACTGCGGGGAAATAAGAAGGCATTATTATCCGATTTTTGGAAAGAGCATGTTATTGAGGTTAGTTCATCCCCCCTCATTTTGGCCATGAGGAAAGGAGATCCCGTTTTAATGGAAAAAGTTGAAAGAGCTGAAGAATTCATTAACCATAAACTACAGATTATCCTAAGCAAGCCAGGCAAAAAAGCCAGTTCAGCTTATAACTTCAATAGGCTTTATGAGCTATGTGTCTTTGGCTTAAATGAGGACTTACTAAAACTGTCAGAGCAGCTACTTTCATCATTCCACCTTCCGGTAACAGCTTCCCACGGCGACCTGCACATAAACAACATGATCCTGGTAACTAATGAAATAAAGTTAATCGACTGGAGTATGTATAATCCTGATGGCAGCTTTGTAAACGATTATATTCATTTCTACAATTATTTGGAGACGCTAAAAGAAAATCAGAGTTGGACAGTATCTATTTTAAAAGAGCACGAATACCTGAAACAACTGGCAAAGCAACTCCAGACTACAGACACGCTTTTAAAACTTTCTTACGCTATGAGCAGAATTAACGGGGAAATAGGACAGTATAGTAGCCTCAGGCTTATTCCTAAAAAACAGATCAATAAGTACAATAACGTTCTATTCCAGCTTGTAACTTTAATAGAGAGACGCAAATGTTTAGCATAATCATTCCTTTATACAATAAAGAAAACAGTATCTCGAAAACTTTGACAACTGTGCTTAACCAGACATTCAAAAAATTTGAAGTTCTGATTATAGATGACGGCTCTAAAGATCAGAGTCTATCCAGAGTTCGTATGTTTTCCGATTTCCGGATAAAAGTTTATACTAAAGCAAACGGTGGCGTTTCTGATGCGCGCAACTATGGTATTGAGCGGGCTTCTTATAACTATATCGCTTTTTTAGATGCAGATGATGGCTGGGATAATAACTATCTGGAAGAGATGGAGAAGCTTATAACGAAGTATCCCGAATGTGGTATGTACAACTGCGCCTACAGAAGAGTAAAAAGCAATAGAATATATTCTGAGAGCCCAAACATACCTGACGGTGTTATCCAGGATTATTTTAAAACAACACTCACTTTAAATGATATGATTTCGTGGACTTCGGCTACGATCATAAAAAAAGAGGTTTTTGATTCAGTGGGTAAATTCCCTGTAGGAATGGTAAGTGGTGAGGATTGCTATATGTGGTGTAAGGTAGCTATTAAATATCCGGTTGCTTTTACGCAAAAGATAATGTCTACTTATAATATGATGCTAAGTGATGCTTATTTAAGGGTAGCGAAACCAGATACCTGCCAGGAGTCGTGGTATGACTTATATAACGAACATGACCCTTATCTGAATAAATTTATTGCTTCAAAAGCAATAGAAAATGGTTTAAGGCATGCCTGGGCAGGGCAAAAAAAGAAAAGCAAATTAATTGAGCAACAATTCAAGTTCGTTAAAGAATTTAATGATCAGTACTTCAACAGCAGATTAAAAAAACTTTATTATCTGAACAGACTGCCATATTTCGCAGTAAAGGTGCTCCTTCTCTACAAAAAATTAGCTACTCTGCATTTCTTCGAGCCAAGATTATTACCTACAAGATAATGCTGATTATTGCGATAGGATTGCTGCTGATACTTGTTTTTGTTACCAGGCAAAGTCTTTTCCCTGTTGCTCTGGTATTTTTCTTCGTGTTGTTTGATATGTTTGACGGTTTTTACAAGGATAATCAGCTCTATGCAGCAATCCGCTACATTGTTCCGCTAACACTTCTTTTAATTTATTTATACAACAAAAGGGCATTTATAAAATCAGATGGCATATTCCTCATTTTAGTGTTATACTTGTTGTTGTTGGTAATCTACAACCCAGGGGACGTCATTGTATCTGTTAAAACAACTATAGCTGTTATTATGGCCTTCCTGATGATTCCTTTGGGAAGGTACCTGGGCGGCCAGGTCGACTTTCTGAAAGATTTTGAAAAATATAACAGGGCCCTCCTTATCCTGATTCCAGCCTATATTATCTATGCCAATATTTTCAATATAGGAAGATCGTATACTTTTGATTTTACCACCGGATTTCTTGTGGCCTCACGAATGTATCTTGTTCCTATCCTTTTATTTCTGGGGATTCATTATATCATTACAAACAAAGACAGAAGCATTTACACAAAATTATTTGATGCAGGCCTGATAATACTTAATATCTGCATTCTTATAGTTATAACCAGAAGAACTTCTTTAGGAATGATTGTGGGCTCACTTTTTGTGTACCTACTCCTCAACAGAAAGTATTTTTTCCAGATGTTGGGGCTTGTATTAGTCCTTGGTGCTGCATTAGTTCTCAGCTATCCACTTTACAAAGAAAAGCTCAGTGCCCAGATGGCAAACAGGGAGCGTATACAAGATATAGATACCTATGAGGAAGAGGGACGCTACCTGGAGACACTATACCTCCTGGAATATCACGAAAAAAGCGATGATATAAGTGAACTCCTTTTTGGAGTAAAACTCTTTGACACGATTGAGTTCGGACTTAAATTTTTTGGGCGAGACCGGCCCATTCATAGCGACATCAACATGATATTTTACAGTACAGGTCTGGTGGGGTTCCTACTCTTTTCTGTTTTCCTGATCCACTATTTTATTATTGGGAACAGTAAAATAGCTCCTGAAAACAGAAAGGTCTATTACCCGCTGCTGATCATGTTTCTAATAATTTTAATACCTGGCAGGTTTATAGGCACATTTACTTTTGCCCCTTTGTTAATGCTGCTTCTTTCTGCAGTAAAATATTATATACCAGAAGATGACGAAGAAGAATATCAGTTGCAAAGTGAAGCGCAACTGATGCGAACAGGAATATAAATCGCTCTTCTCGTAACAACCAGTGCTACCACTAAAGGATTCAGGCTACAGCAACGACCATGTGTTTAATATCTTTTTAATTCAGGCACTATGAAGGTTCTCTTTGTTTGCAGCGGTAACTCCAAAAATTTTGATGTTGTACCTTTTATAAAAGCCCAGGGAGAATCGTTAAGGAAGCTAGGCATAGACCTTGACTATTTCCCTATCATCGGTAAAGGACTTAAGGGATACTTGAAGGCGGGCAAGGCTTTGCGTGAACATTTACAGCACCATTCCTACGACCTGATTCATGCACACTTTTCTTTGTCTGGGTGGTCTGCTGTTATTGGGGCCGGAAAAACACCCGTGATCTTATCGCTGATGGGCGACGACGCTCAAGGTGACTACATCGGTGTTAACAAGATCCGTTTTAGCAGCAGACTTTTCATCGTTTCCTCCTTCCTGATTCAACCATTTGTAAGAGCTATCATTTCGAAGTCCAAAAACCTCGAAAATTTTGTTTACTTCAAAAAGAAGTCATTCATAATTCCGAATGGGGTCGATACAGATGTTTTTAAACCACATCCTACAGGATTCAGGGAGGAATTAGGCCTTAGAAAAGACAAAAAAATAGTCCTGTTTTTAGGAAGTAAAGTACGCATCGGAAAAAACTATCCTTTGGCACAAAAAGCGGTTGCTTATTTAGAAATGCCAGAAGTTGAGCTTGTAAACCCCTTTCCCCTACCCCATGCTGATATTCCGAAATACCTTAATTCGGTCGATGTGCTGGTTGTTCCGTCTTTCATGGAAGGTTCCCCGAATGTTGTAAAAGAGGCTATGGCCTGCAATTGCCCTATAGTAGCCACTGATGTTGGCGATATAAGCTGGGTGATGGGGAATACAGAAGGATGTTACTTAGCATCTTTTGAGGCAAAAGACTTTTCTGAAAAGATCAGGGACGCTCTGATATTTTCAGAAACAAAAGGCAGAACAAACGGAGCGGAAAGAATTATGGAGCTAGGTTTAAGTTCTGAAAGCATCGCTCATAGACTTATTGAAGTCTACAGAAACTTCTGTACGCATAATGCCCCCAAAAAGGCAACTGTTTTAACCAGACCACCAAGCATCCAGAAGATATAATTAATGTTATAATCCACTCAGCAATTTTACATTAATCAGCCTGAATCTATTTTCTGATTGCCTAGCGTTGACAACACCTGTTCACAGCAGCCAGCTTTCTCTAATCAAATAGCATGTTTACACTTCTACTACCCTACGCTTAAAATGAGAATCCTGATTGATATAAATCATCCGGCGCATGTTCATTATTTCAGAAACTTTTCTGAAATAATGAACAGACAGGGCCATACTATTCTCTTTGTATCAAGAAATAAAGAAATGGCCCATCGCTTACTTAAGTTATATAACATACCATATATAGACAGGGGAAAAGGCAGCGATGGAAGACTTGGCAAGTTTCTATACCTGTTATATGCCGAAGTGAAGCTGATAAAAATAGCGGCGAAATTTAAACCGGACATCTTTCTAAATTTCCTGCACCCATACCCATCACAGGTTGCCCGCTTACTTGGCGTACCTTCATTGGTTTTCAGCGATACAGAACATGCCGTTTTACATCATAAATTAACTGTACCTTTTGCCACCAAGGTTTTCACCCCCTCGTGTTACCGGATTGATCTAGGAGAAAAGCACGTACGTTTTGATGGGTACATGGAGCTGGCTTATTTACATCCTGCCTATTTTACGCCCGATCCAGCTATTTTTAACTTTTTAGGCCTGCAACCAGGAGACCGGTATGTCATAATTCGATTTGTGTCTTGGGCTGCTGCGCATGATTTCGACCATAGCGGCATGTCCCTCCCCAACAAAAGGAAAGCTGTGCAGGCCATCTCAAAACTTGCCCGGGTATTTATTACTGCAGAAGGCGAACTTCCGGAGGATCTGGAACAGTACAGAATCAGGATTTCCTTTAATAAGATGCATGATGCGATCTACTATAGCAGTCTGCTATTTGGTGAAAGTGCTACTATGGCTTCTGAAGCTGCTGTTTTAGGCACACCATCCATTTTTATAGATAATGACGGACGAGGCTATACAGATGAGGAAGAAACAAAATACGGCCTGGTTCATAATTTCTCTGAGAGCGAAGCCGATCAGTTAAAAGCGATCAGCACAGCAATTAAAATACTGGAAGAAGAACAAAACGGTAAGCGATTTAAAGAAAGCAGGAATAAGTTACTCGCCGATTGTATAGACACAACCCAGTTTATGGTGAAAGAGGTTCTGAAGTATAACAATAATATATCTGCTAACTGAGCCTATTTTGGTTAGTTAGCAGATTAATCTGAAAGCATGCACAAGGATTCCATAGTTGGACCAGAAGCTAAATTGCCTGTACTTGCCAGCATTACCGAACTGTTGATTGGGAACCAGGTATTTGACCTGCTATCTGACCCATTTTTTTGTATAGGATGGGATACACTCTATAAAAACTGTTCCTGGGGCACGGTATTTCAGACAAGGGAATTTGTAGCAAATTGGTATAAACATTACAGTACGGATTATCTGCCAGTTATAGTAAAACAAACAGAAGGCAACTCCCTAACCGGGCTATTAACACTGGCCAAAGACACACAAGGCAACATCGTTGGCGCAGGTTCAAATCAGGCAGAGTACCAGGTATGGCTTACAACAGAAAGTGAGAAGAGCTCATTTATTAATGATGCCTTTCACAAGTTGCGAAACGCGTTACCTAAAGCAGAAATTACACTGAAATATGTGCCTGGCAATGCACCAGTTCAGCAGGTAATTTCAGACGACTATTGGAAAAGATTTTGTTTTAGCAAAAAAGTTGAACAGCCTCTACTTGTAATTGATAAGGAGCAAATAACCCGGGAGTTAAAAAAGAAGAACAGAAGAGAAAAGATCAACAGGTTAAAGAGATTTGGGAACCTTAAATTTGAGCAGATAACAGATCGTCAGGAGTTTATTAACATTCTTGATGAATTAGCTATTCAGAGTGATTTTCGTAAGGGAGCAATGTATAACAAAACTGTTTTCATGGATGATCCTTACCGAAAACCCTTCCTCCTATCCTTATTCGACAGCGCACTACTCCATACTACTTTATTAAAACTAGACGAGAAAATAATTGCTTCTAATATTGGAGCTGCTAGCAAAGGATGGGTGCACCTGCAAGGTATAAATACCCACTCTCCTATTTATGCCAAGTATTCACCCGGCATCTTGCACTTTTTAATGCTTGGCCAACTATTAGCAGAAAATGGCTATAGTGTGTTTGATCTGACGCCTGGCAGAAACGCCTACAAAGATAGCCTAGCAACAACTTATACTAATGCTTTTGAATTAACTATAGGCAACAAGCACAGCTCAGCAAACAAAAGTCTGAACTATAAAATAGCTGAATGTTTAAAATATGCTCTGTCAAAACTGGGAGTAAAACATAATACCGTCAGAGACCTTAAGCAAACCGGCACCATATTCAGGAGTAAGTTAAAAGCATTAAGAAAAGCAGATATTAATTTTTTAGCAAAATCCGGCCTGTATAGTCTGAGATGGGGAGCTAAACCAAGTTTTTACTTCTATAGAGTAAAGGGACGTGCAACCTTACCTAGAATAAAGCTAAACAAAGATAATCTAGGAGACCTCTTAAAGTATGACCAAACCGGCTCCACTTTTACCAGATGGGAATTTCTTATGCAAGCTATGAAGCGGTTTGAAGCAGGACAACATGTGTATACCTGGTGCAAAGATGGCCAATTGCTTGCATGTGCCTGGCAAAGTGAACACAAAAACACCTGTTTACAGAGGTATGAGGTTCCTGAGTTTCCTGACAAGGCGGATGTCTTACATGACTTTTACATTAAACCAGCTGCAACTCATATAAACCATTTTGTAGAAGGTATCATACATGAAGTGATTACGGAGTTCGGCAGTTGTTATGTAATTTCCTCATCACATAATAGAAAGCTTTGCAAGATATTAGAAGCAATATAAAACTAGGGCAGACTATACTCCCACTATATTAATCGAATTATTATCATCAGATCCCCTCTCCGGTTTAAGGCCTAAAACATAGCTTCCCAAAGTAAAACAGCATTATATAATTTAGTTTAACCAACCACTCAAGATCATGTGCGGAATAGCTGGTATTATCCATTTCAATCAAGATACACCAAAAGAATCTTCTTTACGATCAATGATGCGGCAAATGAAGCACCGGGGTCCGAACGATGATGGTCTGTTTATAGAAGATGCTGTAGGTTTTGGTTTTGTTCGCCTGAGTATCATAGACCTGACACCTGATGGTCATCAGCCAATGATCTCGTCTGATCAGCGGTATGTTCTAGTTTTTAACGGGGAAATATTTAATTACGTCGAAATGCGAGAGGAACTCCGCCAGCAAGGTGTCACTTTCCAGACGAAAACGGATACGGAAGTGCTGTTGCAGGCATACATCCATTGGGGAGAAGACTGCATGAATCATTTCAACGGGATGTGGGCTTTCGCCATTTACGACCGGCTAAAAAAGACCGTTTTTGCATCACGTGACCGCTTCGGCATAAAGCCATTTTATTACATTCATACAGATGATTTATTTGCCTTCTGTTCTGAAATTCCACCACTACTTACCCTGTTAACTAAGGAGCCAACCGCAAATTACCAGAGTATATTTGATTACCTGGCTTTTAACAGGACCGACCAGACGGAGAGTACATTCTTTAATGAAGTAAAAAAGCTGCAGCATGGCATGAAACTCATAGCAGAAAATGGAAAGGTAAACTATAGCCGTTGGTATAATCTGCGAGAGAGGGTATCTAAGGCAGAGAAATTCAAAGATGCTGCCGAATATAAGTCATTGTTTACTTCAGCCATTGGGTTAAGGCTAAGAAGCGATGTACCAGTTGGCGTTTGCCTGAGCGGAGGGCTGGATTCTTCAAGTATTGTCTCTGTTCTGCTTAAAGAGTTCAACAAGACTGATTTGAATACTTTTTCGGCGGTATACCAGGACGGGGCAACCGGTGATGAGAAAAAGTTTATTCACGAGTACACGCCACTGCTAAAGAACATGCATTACATCTACCCTAATGCGGCAACCTTAGAAGCAGACCTGATGGAGTTTGTAAAAGCACAGGCAGAGCCCATCCCTTCTACCTCGCCGTATGCACAATTTAAAGTGATGGAGCTTGCCAAAGATAAAGTGGTAGTAACACTTGACGGACAGGGAGCAGATGAAGAATTAGCCGGCTATCACTACTTTTTCGGATTCTACTTTAAAGATCTTTTCAAGAGAGGTAAAATCGGGAAGCTAATGTATGAAATGTATCACTACCTGAAGAACCATCGCAGCCTGTATGGCCTTAAATCATTTGCATACTTCTTACTTCCCGAAGTAATGAAAACGAAGGTAAGAGTTGGTGAGAAGGGCTATTTAAATACTGATCTTGTGAATAAGTACAGCCAATCTAATGCAATCGCAGGACACTTATATGGTTCAAACTCACTTAAGGATGCATTGCTGAATCATTTCGAAAATAAGCTGGAACACCTGCTTAAATGGGAAGACCTGAACTCAATGCATTTTTCACTTGAAGCGCGTGTACCATTCCTGGATTTCAGATTAGTGGAAAGAACGCTCGCCAGCTCCGACGACTGGGCTATTCGCAATGGTATCACAAAGTTTATTCTAAGAGAAGCCATGAAAGGCGTGCTACCCGAAAAGATAAGGTTACGACAGGACAAGATCGGTTTTGGCACACCACAGGATGAATGGTTCAGGGAACCTGCCTGGAGAAATATTGTAGAGGATATTTTGAACAGTAGCTCTTTCAAAGAGCGAAACATTATCAACCCAGAGATTGCCAGGAGCAAGTACGAAGACCATCTTTCCGGCAAGGTGAACATTGCGAAAGAAATCTGGAAATGGGTGCACCTGGAACTATGGTTCAGAACATTCATAGATGCAAAACAAAATGCCAAAGCGGTTGAAACTAAAGATACTATAGTTACAGAAACTCCTTCAGTATCTGTATTTATAAATGAGTAAAGTCTGTGCAGATCAGCAACAGCACACCATGACAAATTTGTTGCAATACTCCAGGATCAAAAGAACAGTACATTACTATCAGAAAGTAAAATGGCTATCAATCAACTAAAAGCCGGGGCACTCTTATCGTATATTTCCATAGGAATAAACAACGCAGTAGGCCTGCTTTTCACACCCTTTATGTTGCGTATGCTGGGCAAGTCTGAATTTGGGCTTTACGCACTTGTTGCATCCGTTGTAGCTTATCTTACAGTTCTAGATCTTGGCTTAGGAAATGCTGTAATAAGATATACTGCCAAATACCGCGCTCAAAGTAAAGAAGAAGAGCAATATGCTTTATTTGGGATGTTCCTGATACTGTATTGTGGTGTTAGTTTATTAGTGATAATTAGCGGAACGGTTCTATACTATAACATAGATTCAATTTTCGGGAATTCACTATCAGTTGCAGAGCAGGCCAAAGCTCGCGTAATGGTCATATTGTTGATCCTGAATCTGGCACTTACCTTTCCTCTTAGTATTTTCGGTTCCATCATAACCGCTTATGAACAGTATGTTTTCCAGAAACTGGTTAACATACTCCGAATCCTGATAAGCCCATGCCTGATGATACCGTTGTTGTTAATGGGATACAAGGCCATAGGTATAGTAATGATAATAACGGTGTTAAATATTGTTTCGCTGCTCGTTAATGCATGGTATTGTTTTTTCAGATTAAAAATCAAAATTCATTTCCAGTATCTGGAGTGGGGCCTTCTTCGGGAGATATCTTCCTACTCTTTCTTCATTTTCCTGGGAGTTATAGTAGATAAGATTTACTGGAGCTCTGGGCAGTTTGTGCTTGGTGTTATGGCTGGCACTGCGGTAGTAGCAGTCTATGCCATCGCGGTACAGCTACAAATGTATTATATGACTCTATCTACTGCTATTTCAGGTGTTTTTTTGCCTAAGGTTACTGCCATGGTTGCACGCAACTCAACCGACAAAGAGTTTTCAAACCTTTTTATCCGGACCGGCAGGATACAGTATGTAATTATGGCATTTGTGCTAAGCGGGTTTATTTTATTTGGGAAGAGCTTTATTATACTTTGGGCCGGTCCTGAGTATAAAGACGCTTACCTGATCTCTTTGCTTTTGATGATTCCCTTAACTATACCATTGATACAGACACTCGGCATATCCATATTACAGGCTCGTAATCAGCATAAATTCAGATCCCTGCTTTACATAGCTATAGCGACAGCCAGCTTAGCAATCAGTATACCTTTAGCTAAAATATATGGCGGAATAGGTTGCGCTATAGGAACAGCTACCTCACTAATAGCCGGTAATGTTATTGCTATGAATTTTTATTACTATAAAAAAATTAACCTGGATATACCCCGCTTCTGGAAGGAGATCACCAGGATGTCTGTTCCCATTGTGGTTGCAACCGTTTTTGCGCTGGCCATAAATTACCTATACCCGCATAATACTTTACTCTCACTATTAATAAAAGGATTGATCTTCGGAATACTTTATATAAATATGATCTGGTGGAAGGGGCTTAATAGTTTTGAGAGAAACCTGTTTAGTATCCCTACTAAGAAAGTTCTCGAAAAATTCAGGTTGTACTATACAAACTAAGGCACTTTGCAGGAAAAGGGGGTTTATTTAAACGCAATTAGCACCATATCTAAATATGAAAAAGATATTATTCGAGGGGTATTATGGGCATGAAAATACAGGTGATGACGCATTCATTGAAGTATCGGCCTGGGGTGCAGAAACGTATTGGGGAACAAAAAACAACTTTTTTTTATCCAGATCGCTTCCAAAGATCAAGCATTCCGCAAGCTGCTTCGAAAAGCAGGCTTTTCGTGGGCAATATAGACTAGAATGTCTGCTGCAACTATGTGATGCTGATGCTGTAGTATCTTCAGGTGGTTCTACTTTTGAAAAAGCACCTGACAGTATGCATATCCGTAATTTGTCCTTACTAAAAAAGAAAACGAAAAAATCGCTTACTATAGGTGCAATAGGAGTTTCGTTAGGACCTTATAAAAATATGGAGCACGAAAAAGCCATTATTGGTTACTTAACAAACCTGGACTTTCTTGCGTTGCGAGATGAATACTCATACAAGCTGGCTTTAAGTTATAATCTACCTTATAACCCTATAAATGCATTTGATTTAGCTGCCTTACTACCTTACATCTATAATCCGGTTACTGTTAATGGCGATCATTCGGAAAAAGTATTAGGCATAAGCGCCTGTTATTTTGAGCGTTACAGAGGATTAGCAAACTCAGCTTCTGAGGAACGCCGAACAAATTACTTAAAGAATTTATTACTGGAAGTTTCGCGGAAGACGAATGTTAAACTCAGGTTTTTTATATTTAATGGCAACGTTATTAACGGTGATCAGCAAATAACCTATTCTATCATTAACTTCCTTACAAACAAAAAAGTAACTAATATAGAAATCGTACCATATAATACCAGAACTAACTTTATGTATAATAAAGTATCTGAGTGCGATGTAATGCTTTCTGTAAGATTACACGCATCCATGTTCGCATGTTTTTCTCAGATTCCGTTTTTCCTGGTAGAGTACCACAGAAAATGCGGCGACTTTTTAAATAGTATAGGGTACCATGAAAATTACAAAATTGGAGATGGCACCAAAGACATAGCAGAAACAGTAGCCCAGATCACAGCTTTCCTGGATAACAAAAATAACTATATTCAGCCTGAAAAGCTTGTGAGTTGTAAGGAGAAAGCAATGATGAATTTCACATCGGTTAAATTATAGGCCGCTAAGCAGCTTCTAACTATAAGTTAACTATCAAATTTACTTCAAACTATATTTATGGCTATAGTAAGAAAGGTAGTCCTATAGTTCCCTTCTTAAATAATGTATAGCTCTATCAACTGATTTATCTGCTCCAGTGGTTATAGCATATAACTCCGCATTTTTTATCTCAGAGTATATCATTCCAGTAACGCCTGCAATAAAACTTTCCAGTTCTGCTTTACTATTCTGATGAGAGCACAAAATCTGAAGTACTTGTGCATTTCCGGGTAATTCAACTTCCAGCTTATTGCTTTTTATCAATGTTTTAGGGTCGCTTAACCAGGCACAGGCCAACAACACCCCATCTTCAGCCCAGGTAAACGACTGTTCCCCGACTTCAAACCGATGCATTGCATCTTCCAGAAATTCCCATCTTGTTTGCTTTGATAAACCCTGATTATAATCCAGTAAATCTTTAAAGCTATTTTTTCGCACTCTGACAGAAACCTCTCCAGCAACACTTCCCTGTTTCAGCTGATAAACCTTGTATTTCTTTGCCTTGTCTTTACTGGCCAGGTTTTCAAGTAGATGGCGTAACAAACCCTTTTTCTTAATAACCTTTAGCCTGGCCTTTAATACGTAAACTGTCCTGATAACCGAAAGCTCAACACTCATTGGCCTTAACCCAGCTCTTATTAAAGTGTGGTGCACCGACTTTCGCAAACCTCTTTTAATGAAGTATACTGGATTATTGGTAACAGTTAATTCGTAAACAAAGTCATGTGTGGTAGCTAAGCGTTCTTTGTAAGAATCACCTCCTGGGGTGAGATCAAATGTGGCATACCCTGCCTCTGACAAGCGCTGGCCCAGCATCAGGAAATGTACAAACCCGGGAGAATAATAATTTGCCTTCAGAGGGGAATGTATATTAATTCCCCCCAAATGCACCCAGTCTTTTCCGGCAAGTGCAACTATAGCCGCCAGAATCTGCTGTTCTGTCCTAAGCAACGTTACATGCAGCAGGTTTTGCTGAAACAAGGCAATCAGGAATTCCGATTTGAGCGGGTTTTCTTTAAACCGATTTTTGTTAAACATGGCACCTTGTCTGAAATCAAACTGTACTGTTAGTTCAGGGAGGATGGCTGTAAAGGTGCCAAGGTCTGTTATCTCTTCAAACTGTAGTTCGCCAAGCCTTTTCAACCTGTTGAGTTTGTTCCTGAACTCACTCTTCCGGAACATTTTAGGAAGATCAGGATCACGCAAATCCATCAGAGGTCGCCGGAAAGGCTCAATTATACACCTGCTCTTCCATTGTGGCTTTGTACTGGTCCATTCTACAGGAACCTGTGCAGGGATATACCTAAACAGGATATCACATTTAGGGTACAGCTCCAGTACCTCAGAAAGTGCGTTATTTATAAATTCAAAGCCGTCGCCATCAGCGGTAAGCCAGGTCTGGTACTCAGCCTCAAAATGGCCAGCTCCTACTATGCGTACTCTTTTATTTCTTAGATCAGAGGAAACATCAGAACCCCCAGGTACTTTTAATGCTAAAGTTAATAACCCTTGAAGTTGGCCATTGCTTTCAGTTCTTACCAGGATGGGCAGGTACTCTTTTTGGTAAATGTTATACCAGGCTGTAACAAACTCCCTGCTCTGAAAAACAGTCGCCCAGGAACAGGTAGCATATAACGTATCCCAGCCTGTCTTAAATTCCTCGTTGTTTAATAACTCGAAAACATCCTTACCCACCATTAGCTCTACCTTACATAGATCAAGAGGCTGTGGAATTGTTTTATATGTACTATCAGTCTGCATAGTTCAGAATCCTTTCAGCATAAGCTTATCACTATTTATTAGCATTCAAGATATTTTAGAAGCGTAATAAGCATCATACAACTGCACCTACTTCAGCCTCGTTCTTAACCCTTACATCCAGCACTGCATCCACAATCTGATGCAGATCAGCCAAGGCCAGTTCCTGGTGCACAGGCAAAGCAACAAGGCCTTCTCTTAACCTTTTGCTCCGTGGGAAATCTTCAACAGGTAGTGAAGGATGTGGATTAAGCCAGAAAAGAAGTCCCACTACCCCCTTTTTGCGTAGTTCCATCAGGAAGTTTCTGGCATTATGTACTTCTACAGGGAAAGCAAACGGACTTGCTCCGTCAGGGACAGAAGCAAAAGGAGCCGGCACCATATCGCTCAGGTGTTTTAGTAGGAATCTGTAGTTTGCTCTCCTTCGTTCGGCTGTAGTTTCGTCGAGTAGCTTTGGTAACAGGTAGTTAGTTAAGGCAGATGGTGGCGAAGCAGGATTACCCATATCAAACTCAATGGTTAATTGTCCACGCATGCGATGCCACGTTTTATTCCACCACGTAACTATAGGCTTAAAGAAGAGGTGTACTCTTCCCACTTCTGCACGACGTGCTGCTATCCAGTTTACATGCCGCTTAAATGCCCGCCATCCTCCTGTTTCAGACACAGCTATAGGTAATGCGGGTGGTACCGTACATATTACAGCGCCCCCATCAGGTATGCCATACGTTTTATATAAACAGAAAACACCCATATGCCCGAAAGAACCCACAGGTTGCCCTTGGTGCGTAGCCAGGAAAGCCTGTGCTGCATCCTCAATTAAAAGCAGATTATTGCTGTCGCACCATTGCCGCCAAAAACCGGCATCCTGCGCAAAACCTAGATAATGGATAATATACAACGCACGAACTTCCGGGGTCAGGAGCGCCTGCAAGCATTCGGGATCGGGTTCCAGCGCCTCGTTAACTTCATAATACCTGATCTGCAAACCTGCTTCTATAAGAGCCTCTATTTCGGAACCATGGTGGTAAGCTGGTGCAAGTACAATGTCGCCTGAACCAAGCTGTAATGATTGACACGCATTCCAGATAGCATGGCGTGCAAGAGAATATATACGACACCCTTCCTGGTTTAAAGGAAAAGGAAGCCAGTCTGCTTTCTTTTTAAAATAAACGCCAAGCGGTAAAGGAGGCCAGATAAGGAGGCTGCGGGAAGGGCAAGATTTTCTCATAGTAAATTATGGTGCGTATAATGTGTATTGTAGAAAAGTAAAGTCTTTACAGGTAATTCTGGCTTACACTTAAGTTAAAGCACCAATATATTATGAAACCAGCACCTTAGGTTGTTTAGAACTATAGGCAGGAACAGGCATTGGTGGGCTCTTCTTAAATGGTGGCAAGCTTAATTTAAGCATCATAGGTTTCCAGACACCCATCATCCTGCACAGATTTTCTGCAAAAGATGCTCCCTCCAATATGCCAAACCGTGGAAGGCAGTAGTTATTTTTTAAATCCTGAAGAGTTAATGCCTTAGGTACACTTGAAAACGCGAGCTTATAATCCAGATCATGCAGAGCTTGCATCTCTTTTTTACTATAATCCCCGTTAGGATAAGCGAAGAACGAAATTTCCTTCCCTGTCCATTCCTGGAGTTTATCTTTCGATACCTTTAATTCAGTGTATATCTGGTCGTTTTCGCAATTGGTAAGTATAGGGTGCGTGTGGGTATGACCGGCAATAGTAATAAATTCTGATTCTGATATCCTTCTGATCTGATCAATTGTCATTGCCTCCCTTTCGAGAACAACATTTCGTTTTATTTTATTAATAAGAGATAATCTTACATTGTTCGGCACCATTTTTAAAGAAGCCTTCGGTGGTATTTTTAACTTAAGGTCTTTTGCTTTCTTAAGATAAGACCACCAATAAGCGCCTTCCTCTACAGGTTCAGTAGAAACAAATATTGCAACAGGGACACCATACTTATTGGCTACTTCTACAATGTTTTTTTCATTGTCTTTCCATCCGTCATCTACAGTTAACAGAACAGCACCTTTTGGCAAAGGCAAATTCTGTTGAATAATCCTGTACACATCGTTTATACTTATAAAGGTAAAATGGTTTTCACGGAGCCACTTTACACAAGCTTCAAATTCTTCCCTCGTGGGGTCGTGGAAATACATTGAAAGTATGAATTCACCATTCATGGCTTTTGCCTTAGCTCTTCGCACACAACCACAAATGATTAAAATATTTGCTAATAACCAGGTAATCATATTTCTCAAACTATACTCCATAGCAAATACTCTTTTTTCATTCTTTCACTAATCTTAATTTCAAACATCAAAACTTCTGTAACATTTATCGTTTAATTTAAATTTACAGACCGGAAGCTTGTTTAAAGGAACTTGTAGAAGAAAAGTTTACCTTATATGATTTATAGTTTAATATCAGTTTTTATCCCTTCACCAGTAACCAGGTTATGAGAGCTTTGGCTTGAGGACGTCATATCAGAAAAGCGGGCATTCTCATTACCAACCTTAATATCATCAATATAACAGATCCTTATATGTGTGTCTGTTGTACTTTTATTCCATTTTGCCTTGTAGATTCCCACTTTCCAGTAAGGCATCTTTTCTCCTTTAATTTGGTTTCGGCCCCGGTATGTTATTTGTAGCCTGCCATTATGCCAGACTTCAATTAAAGCATCTTTTCCTTCAGAATGTATAATATGAAAAACAAACTCATGCCAGACATCCTTTGTTACAGGAGCTATATCTATTTTTTCCCAAGCACTTTCGTCAGAATTATGTAACACTCTCAGGTAAAACCTGTCATTTGAAATGCGTAAAGAAATTGGTGGGCTCCCGCTCTGGTGCCACTGACTTATTAGTTCATTAGATGTATCATTGGCATATCCCTCAGAAGGAAAAAATGCTGCAAAACTATACCATCGCTCTTTGTATGTTATTCTATCTATTACGAAAAGCTCTGACCTGGTACCTCTGTGAATCATTGGGTCAGTATCGCGTAACTCAAACCTGCCTGCTCTCCTGCCACGGTGTACCGGTTTATCCACAAGCCTGAAACCATAATCGGTACTTGTATGCATACTGACTACTTTAGCAAGGGCATCGTTACCTTCAAATGTCTCTTCAAATAGTATGCTACTCGCTGCAGGCTTTTGAGTTGAACCCGCCCAGGAGCGGTGTCTTTGCTTCAGATCATCTTTAACAGAATAAAGAGCTACTCTTGACCAATGATAATCTTTAAGCTGATTTAGGCCTTGCTGTATACTTTTATACTTTGAAGCAACCATTGAAAGAACCAGAACACATAGTAAAAAAATGGATGCAGTTCTATACATTCTGTGCAATATTGATATGACTACTTCGGTAATCATTTTTATCAGAAAGCTATAGTGTGGGTCTTGGCGCTGAATATCGTTCTGTATATAATCTTAAGATCCAGGCCAATGGACCAATTCTCCATATACCATAGGTCATGCATGGTTCTTTGTATCCTTTGCTCTTCAGTTTCTGTAGGGCCTCTCCAGCCATTTACCTGTGCCCATCCTGTTATACCCGGCTTAAAATAGTGCCTGATCATATATTTGTCTACACTTGCCTGCAGTTGCTGGTTAAGGAAACTTCTGTGTGGTCGGGGCCCCACAACGCTCATGTTGCCAATGAGTACATTCATAAATTGAGGCAGTTCATCCAGGCTATACTTTCTTAATATTCTTCCGATTGTAGTTACCCTCGGATCATCCTTTTGAGTGGAAAGTAAACCTCCTGAAACAGTGTCGTTGTAGCTCATGCTCCTGAACTTATAAACTTTAAACGGCTTACCACCCTTCCCAATCCTTATAGGGCAATAGAAAACAGGACCTGGTGATTCAAGCTTTATCAGTAGAGCTATAACTATAAAAACTGGTAATAAGGCAATAAGCGCCAACGTCGCAAACACTTTATCAAAACTATTCTTAAGTATAAAGGCATGTGTCTCGTCTAAAGGCAGTTGCCTGACATTTACTGCATCAATCTGGCCATATTTTGTTATTTTATAGTTCTTCCCAAAAATGCCTTGGTAATCCGGAATGTATTTAACTCTTACACCATGATAATCGGCAGCTTCAATTATATTGCGAACTTTTTTGGATGTTTTTACTGGTAAGGCAATAACAATTTCATCTACTGGGTTTTCCCTAAGGTACTCATGGATGTGAGCTAAGTCTCCTACAACTTTGTCCTTTCCAACCAGGCAGCTCTCTTTTTTCTGACAATCTATAAAGCCTTTTACTTTTAATCCTTCCCGGCTTTGGGAGTTTAGTTGTCTTTCCACACTCTCAGCCAGGTTCCCTACACCGGCAATAAGTGTAAAGCGCTCTTTTTTAGCTTTGATTTTCGCAAAGTCAGTATAATTAACAACGAGCATATTTATAGAAATGCCTAAAACCTGAAAAGTAATTGCAAAAACTATAAGAGCACGAATGTTATAGAAGGAATAAGGTGAGATCAAATAAAATATTAGAAATATTACTAATAAAACTATATATGCTTTAATATACCCTACTGACAAAGTAGGTCTTTGATGAAAATTAATAAAGTAAAGTTTTCTCCAGTAACATATTAGTAACCATAGCAAAATGAAACCAGCAAAAATCTCCCAGTTTAATATTCCTAGATTCCGATTGTTAAAAAGATGAATTGAAATTAGAAGGGCAACAACAAAGGTTAATAAATCACCCCCAAAATAAGAAAGCTTTATTAGTCTTGGGCTAATCATAGTCAAACTCAATTAAAAGCACTGTTAAGCATAATTCCCTTTAGATACTTTGGAAATCGACACTACAAGAGATTTACATTTGCGTCTTTTGCAGCGTATAGGTACAGTATGGACTATTTGCTAGTAGTAAGAAACTTAAGGTTCATCTATTGCATGATCAAATATTTTATGCGCTATAACATTAACATTTTACATGTAATACACTATCCTATGTCCTTGATATGAGTTTTAAAAATCCTATCAAGGTGTATTCTTAAATGTGGAGTATAAATTAATCATATTAAATATTAAGTAATTGAATTAAATGCATTTAAGTATAAATAAACAAAGTACAATTTATCAATAAGAATAATTATAGCAATTATTAGATAAAATTTATAACTTATTATACTTAATTAACTATGAAAAGATGCAGGATTGCATTTATAAAATGTTAAATTGACATATTAAGCAGCGAACGTGCGATATTTATGAACGAAGAACAATTTATGTTAAGAGGCTGTACAAAAAAGCGGATAGCTCCTAAATTTTAATGCAGGCGGGAGAATAAACCCAACTGATAAGGAGTGGAACTGGGCTAAATACAAAGACAGAAAAATATGTAATTTATCTGTCTAAAACACAAAAGACATATATTTAAAATTGATCAGAGGAAAGTAGTTCCTGAGACAAAGCGAGGCACCCCATAAAACAAAATATCTTTAAAAAAACCTATATAGTACAATTCATACAGTTAAATTTTTTGTTATCTCAATGCCCCTGTTTGTGAAATAATCTTTCATAGCTTTTGAGTAAAAACCTGTTAAGCAGGCGAATTAAAACGCCAACTCACTAATACTATATAGTTGGCTTCAGTGCTAAGGTTTAAACAAAATATTTAAACACGATTATCTCCCAGAGAACCATTTCTGATAGAGATTTTAATCATAAATCAACAATGGGACAGGCCTTTAAGAAAGACATATTGGCTTTGTTCATTCCTTTTAATATGTAAAGTACTATAGTATTGTATTAATAAAGGAATTTCGCCAGCCTAGCGGTCAGCTACATCCTCATTAAAAAGAAAAAAGCATGTTGTTGGTAGTTCAAGTATAGTTGCTGTTTTCATAGGCAACGGCATAACTACTAGCTCTACCTATAGTATTACTGAATAAAGTGCCGGTGATTGGGGTGGCTGTTCAAATCAACTCATTTATAACCACAAAAAAAGCAGCTATAAGTAGCTGCTTTTTTTGTGGTTATAAATGAGTTAGTCTCACTCTTAAAGATAAACAATAACCAACTATTGTTCATCCCACTTCTAAGTGTTTAATACTTTATAGAGAATTTAATAACTACAGGGGTTCCAGCAGTTCCAGATCCTTTAGATCCGGAATAAGGTGTAGCTGTTAACGTGTAATTACCTACAGGCAAGGTTAAGTTACCATAGTAATAGTTGCCTCTTCCATCATCACCGAAGAGCGCATATGGAGAAGCATTATCAGTATAGCTATGATTTTTAGCTCCGGTTAGAACAAACTTAACGCTTCCAACTGAAGAACCAAGGTCTGCACGGAAGTTAAACTTCTTAGTTCCTAATGAACTATAGCTTAAAGCTACTCCACTCGTCATCTTCATTACATCTTTCTCTGTTCCAGCATTTACTAAAGTAATGCTTGTGATTTGAGAGTTGCTTGAAACCGGCTCTGTTGGAGTTGGAGACACAACAGGTTCCGTTGTAGAAGGAACTTCAGTAGTACTGCCAGTTCTCATGTCAGCCAAAGTTGCATTTTCGTTTCCAACACGTACGTTGTCATATAAAAGTACACGCTTTGTAGTGAGGCTTTCACCATTGTTCCAGGATGCTTTATAGATACCAATCTTCCAGTTAGGCATTTTAGTATCATACATGTTACCACCTGTACGATGTAATATCTTGGTTCCGTTTTTCCAGATTTCAATTAGTCCGTCAGAACCATAAGAGTGGATGAAATGGAATACATATTCGTTCCATGTATCTTTTGTTATTGCACCCAGGTCAATCTCCTTCAGTGAACCTGAGTTATTTCCAGTTCTTAGAATTAACCTGTCTTTACGAACTCGCAATGAGGTTGCCTGTGTAGTGCCAGATGATTGCCACCACTGGCTGATCACTTCACTCTCCGTATCATATGCATAATCTTTAGAAGGGAAATACGCAGCAAAACTATACCATCTGTTTTTATTTGTAGCCGGATCTGCTACAATAACTTCAGCTCTTGTACCATTTGCTACCGCGCCATCTGAGCTGCGCAGCTCAAAACGGCCTGACTTGGCTCCGCTAAAAACCGGGTTAGTTACCATCTGGAAGGCATACGAAGTACCGAACTGTGTATGACGGCCAGAGAAAGCAGTACTGCCTTCGAAGGTTTCCTGATAAATGTAATTTGCAGAAGTGGCTGCGTCCGCAGATTCAGCACTTAAAGCTGAAACTGGTGAAACTTCATCTAGTTCTTTTTGATCACAAGACACAACTATAGCACCCACCATCACTGGTGCCAGGATATATTTTAATAAACGATTCATTTGGATTAGGCTAAAAGTTAAAAATTACTAAGGCTTCCGGTGCCTTACGATATGCTCAATACTAGCATCCAACCGGGATTCGCCTCTTGCTTAAAGGGATAAAAATGATTGTACTTAAATTAAATGTTTACTTTTAAAAGTCTTACCATACGCCAACCTCACTAAAAATTCAACATTCATTTATCTAATTTCCTGCAAATCGCACAACAGTAAGCTACTTTGTACATTTTACTAAAAGGAAGTCCACAAATGTAGTATAACTTGTTTCAGAAATAAAAACCATTCGCCAAAAAAAAGGGCATTTTATTAGATTCACACCATGTTTTTATTAGTATACTAAAAAAAACAACCAAATTATGCCGATAACACAACCTTTTTTGAAACGGGCTAATGGAGAATTTTATTGAACTTTTCAAATATGATTTTAAATAAATAGATTATATAGATTCTCTATATTTGTTTGCTAAATGCAATTACCAGGAAAAATAAGAGAGAATTAACAAATTGATTTGATTGCTGTTCGTAAGCTCACAATACAAAATGCAGGCTTTTGCATTAAGGAAAGTTATCCTGCACATGCCCTGTTTGTTCATCAGTACAACATGCCACTTTTACAATATCCAGTAAAAACTACAACCCTGAAGAATTGTGTAAATAGTGCTTTTTGTTTGTATTGGTTCGTTTGAAGATGTAATAGTATTCAGAGTCGAAATCGGGCTTTCCCGAAATCACTGCCCTTACGCCGACGCCAAAATATCCTGTTGTGAAGAGGAGGTGATCAAAGAATGAAACCTGATAAAGTTTCGCGTCTTTCAGTAAGCAAATGAAAAGCTCAAGGCTTACTTAATATTTATTGCTTCAAAAACTTATGGGGTAATACCTGCTCGTTACCTCCAGGTATCTATGCTATCATAGTTCCAGGGTTCATCTTTAGAGAAATACCTGTGTCTTCGCCTATGCCATGCATATTTTATCGGAAAACGCACAGGCTGAGTTAACCGGGGCTTAACTTTATAGTTGCTAGTTTGAAATACAACTATAGATACAGGCAACCGAGAACGGTTAAGCTTACTTTCCTATTCATAAAACCATCACCATTGCTGATTTACTAAGACACTATTCCTGAATGAATAAATACCAACTTTTATTATAATTATACAGTATTATAGATACAAAGCTTATCTACAATCTGTTATTTGACCTATGCCTTCAACTGCTAATAAATGGGAATGGCAAATAGATAAATCAACCAGCTTCTGGAGCCATTCTCCAAAAGAGTTGTGGGCTTACCGGTTTCTACTAGCAGGTTTAATCAAGAGGCAGTTTCTACTAAATTATCAGCAAACCATCCTGGGCCCCCTTTGGATATTTTTCCAGCCCGTCCTGACATTAATAACCTATGTTATGGTTTTTAATAAGCTAATTGGTATTTCAACAGGCAATTTGCCACCAGTAGTATTTTATGCTTCAGGTATAATCTTATGGAATTTTTTCAGCGACAGCTTTACAGGCAGTTCCGGCACATTTAAAGAGAATGCGCATATTTTCAGTAAAGTATATTTTCCCCGAATTGTAATGCCTGTTTCAATTGTAAGCACTCACTTTATCAGATTTCTGATGCAGCTATTACTCTTCCTGATGGTGATTATATACTTTAGCTTATTCTCTGATTTACAGTTGCAGCTTAGTTTATGGATTCTTGCCTTACCAGTTGCAATAACATTTATTGGATTAATGGCTTTAGGGCTGGGTTTAATGTGCTCGCTGCTGACAGCAAAATACCGGGACCTAACAAACCTGGTAACATTGGGTATCCGCCTGCTTATGTTCGTAACTCCGGTAATTTATCCGGTTACTGCTATTCCGGAAAGGCTGCGCTGGGTGGTGCAAATTAATCCGCTTACCCCCCTATTTGAGCTCTTCCGTCTTTCCTTGTTCGGAGAAGGTTATGTTACCGCTCCTCAGGTACTTTATAGTACAGGTATTATTGTATTGATTCTGATCGGAGCCACATTACTTTTTAATAAGCAGTGTGATAAGCTGATTGATATAGTTTAACGACTTGATAATGCCAGAAGTAGTCATAACAGTAGAACATCTATACAAAATGTATCGCCTGGGATCCATTGGCACTGGTTCTTTCAGGCAAGATCTGCAACGCTGGTGGACTTCTTCTGTCCTGAATAAGCAGGACCCTTTTTTTCAGTTGGGAGATGAACCCGACACTGGTAAGTATTCACAACATATCATGGCGTTACAGGATGTGAGTTTTGAAGTAAGTCAAGGTGATGCTATAGGTATAATTGGCAGTAATGGTTCCGGCAAGTCAACCTTACTAAAGATAATTTCAAGAATTGTGCGGCCAACTGAAGGTGTTGTAAAAGGGAAAGGGAAAGTTAGCAGCCTTCTGGAAGTTGGTACAGGTTTTCACCAGGAATTGTCCGGTCGGGAGAACATATACATAAGCGGCTACATTTTAGGAATGAGCAAGCCCGAGATAAAGCGAAAGTTTGATGAAATCGTCGCATTCTCAGGGGTTGAAAAATTTATTGACACACCTGTTAAGCGGTATTCATCGGGGATGTATGTCCGGTTAGCTTTCGCTGTCGCGGCCCACCTGGAGCCGGATATCTTAATTGTAGACGAAGTACTGGCAGTAGGCGATGCTGATTTTCAAAAGAAGTGTTTAGGCAAAATGAGGGAAGTTTCCCAATCAAGTGGAAGAACAATTCTGTTTGTCAGCCACAGCATGCAGGCCATTAAAAACTTATGTGATAAAGCCATCTGGCTAAACAAAGGCCGAATGCAGGCATTTGGACATGTACCAGAAGTCATAAATAAGTACCTGAATAACAACCAGAAAACAAACTTCAAGCAGAGTTGGGTCAATCCTGAGGAAGCCCCTGGTAATAGCTGGATACGTATGAAGTCGGTAGAACTAATCCCCAAACTGGAGTACTCTGAAAACATCCTGGATATACGAACCCCTCTTCTGATTAAATTTCAATTCTGGAGCATGAAAGAGGATATAGTGCTTAGTTCTGGTTTACTATTATTCTCTATCAGCGGAGAGTGTATTTTCGACCTTCCCTCTCCTACTATCCTGAGCCATAAAGGTGTTATGGAGGGGGAATGCCTTATTCCGGGCGATTTCTTAAATGATGGTTCATATTATATTTCCCTGAATTTTGTAAAAGACACTTCTGTGCCTTTGTTTGATTTTGATGAGTGTCTGTCTTTTGACTTGCAGGACTACCGTGGTGAAATACAATGGTATGGAAAATGGTGGGGTACAGTCCGTCCTAAATTCCCTTTCTGCATTAAACAAGCAGATATGGTCCAGAAATAAAAAACACACTCTCTTGTGTATGAAAATCCAGCCGCCATATCATATCAGACATATCTACCTTCAGGAGGCTCCGGCACCAATTTATAGTCATCCGTTGACTACTGGGAGCTACCTTGTTTTCTGGTGGAATGATATTGCCTTAGGAGATCTGTACCTGGAGCCAAACAGAAAGCTTTCGGAAAAAGGGTATTATAAAATCATAAAGCAGGCCATACTTCCTGCTCTCCGGTTTTATGCCAGTGGGCAACAGCATTTACAGCCCGATTGGAACAAGTTACTTCCTGATGACAACTATAAAGCCTGGATCACCACGCTAGAGGCTGTTTTCTTAAATTATACTTCAGCTATAGTTGCTGCGCGCGTACCTGTGTCGGTAATCATCTGCACACATAACAGGGCTCGCCAGTTGCAGCAGTGTTTAACAAACCTAAGCAAACTTGCCTGCCTTGCGGCAGAAATTATAGTTGTAGACAATGCTCCTTTAGATGAGGCTACTGAGCTGATAGTAAAGCAATTCACATATGCTGGCAACATGGTATATGTAAGAGAGTCTCGAAAGGGCCTCGACATTGCCCGGAATACAGGTTTGAAGCATGCAGCCTATCCTATTGTGGCTTTTGTAGATGATGATGTAGCTGTACACCGCCTTTGGCTGCACCACGTGTGGGAGTCTTTTAAGAACCCTGCAATTGCTGCCATGACGGGCTTGGTACTAGCCTCTGAGTTGCAAACGGAGGCCCAATGTATTTTTGAAAAACACTGGAGCTTCAACCGGGGCTATGCTGATAAGGTTTACACCAAAAGATTTTTATTCAAAACACATGCTCAAGGGCCACCGGTTTGGGAAATTGGTGCAGGGGCAAACATGGCATTCAGAAAGAATGTACTGAAAGCTACAGGCACTTTTAACGAATTACTGGACGCAGGGGCAGCAGGATGTAGCGGTGATTCAGAACTATGGTACCGGCTTTTGTTGCACGGTTATACGATACACTACAACCCCAGAGCCATAGTATTCCATCAGCACAGAAAGGATATCAGAAGCTTAAGAAAGCAGATATTCTATTACATGCGCGGCCATGCTGCAGCAGCTCTTATTCAGCAGAAGCAATACAAAAGGGCTGCTTACACGCAGCACTTGGTCAGGTTACTGTTTAAAGGCTACCCTCGTTCTATACTTAAAGGTTTTCCGGGCTACCGCTACAGGTACACCACCCTTTGGGCGCAGATGAGCGGAGTACTGTCAGGGCTAATCTTTTACTATAAAAACAGGTAATTCCATTGGCAGAGTGGTACACAGATTATGCAGCCAGCTTCTCACAAATCTCTTAATCCGTTGGTTACGGTTATTATCCCGTGCTATAACCATGCTTTATACCTGCATAAGGCTATAAAAAGTGTAATAAACCAGACGTATAACAACATTGAAATAATTGTGGTAGACGATGGATCTACAGATAACACGCAGACAGTTGCTACAAGCTACCATGCCGTCACATATGTTTACCAACAGAATCAAGGCCTTTCAGCAGCACGGAACACGGGTATAAAAAAAAGCAATGGCAGCTATCTGGTTTTTCTGGATGCCGACGACTGGCTCTACCCGAAAGGCATTGAAATTAATGTAGGGTACATGCAGGCAAACAACGATGTTGCTTTTATATCCGGGACTTTTGATGCCATTTATATCCAGGAAAATAAGATAAGAGAAGGTGTTGTCGAAGTAAACTCCGATCACTACTGTCGCCTACTTCAATGCAACTACATAGGTATGATCGCAACGGTACTTTTCCAACGGTGGGTGTTTGATGAGTTTTCCTATGATGTCACCTTAAAGAACTGTGAAGATTATGACTTGTTCCTAAAGATTGCGAGAAAATACAAAATTTACCATCACCTGAATAAAATAGCGGCCTACCGGATACATACTTCAAACATGTCAACAAACATACCCGACATGCTTAATGGAGTGCTTCGTATTCAACAAAGGCAAAAAGAACACTTACTGGACGAAAAGGAAATAAAAGCTTTTAAGGCTGGTCGTAGAATATGGAAGAACTATTACTGCAACGAACTTTACAGGAATTTACTTCACAGAAAAGAACCGCCGGCAAAGGCGGAACTGGAGACTCTTTTAAAGAATAAACCTGCTTATTACATCAAATACAACATAGTTGCTAATACCACCAAACTGAAAACTGCAGCTAAAGCAATGGCCCCTGACTATAGTTTAAGATGGCTACACAAATTAGGGGTATACAAAAAGTATGTACCTAAAATCAGGAAAGTTAACCTGGGCGACCTTGACCGCACTACTCCATTCAGTACAGAGTTTGGCTATGACCGGGGAGGTCCGATAGACAGGTATTATATTGAAAACTTTTTGGAACTGGAGCAAGAGAACATCAAAGACAGAGTGCTTGAAATTGGAGACAATGAGTACACACTCTGTTTCGGACGAGAAAGAGTTAGTCAGAGTGATATTCTGCATGTAGATGCCAGCAACCCGAATGCTACTTTTATTGGTGACATCAGTAATGCCCCGGATATTCCGGATAATTTATTTGACTGCATTATCCTGACCCAAACACTTCATCTGATTTATGATGTTCAGGGAGCATTAAGAACTTGCCACCGTATACTAAAGCCCGGAGGTACCTTACTCCTCACCGTTCCAGGCATCACGCCTATTGACCATGGGCAGTGGAAAGATATCTGGTATTGGTCTTTCACTGCACAAGCTATGCGGAAGCTGCTACAGGACACTTTCTCCGGAGCAATAACAGTTAATTCCTATGGCAATGTACTTGCCGCCACATCTTTTCTGTATGGACTTGGCCTTCCCGAAATATCAAAAGAAAAGCTTATACCCAACGACCCGCATTATCAGGTAATAATTTCAGTTAAAGCCACTAAAAAGGATATCTCATGAAAACAGGCAGGTTTCCTTTCTTAAACAGATTCAGATCACCAAAGGCTCTGGTGCTTATGTATCACCGCGTTGGTATACCTGATACAGATATATGGGAAATGACCGTCACTCCTGAGAATTTCGAGCAACAGTTGCAAGCCTTAAAAAAAGCAGGAAACGTTATTACGCTGCAGGAATTAGTAGATGGGCTAAAGGCCAATAAATTAATAAACAATAGCATAGCCCTTACATTCGACGACGGATACGCTGATAATTACGAAAACGCTAAACCGCTGCTTGAAATGTACAATCTGCCCTGTACATTTTTTATTTCTTCGGGCCTGATAAATAAAGACGAAGAATTCTGGTGGGACGAGCTAACCAGCATCATATTCAAATCCCAGTTCTTGCCCGGCACAATATCCATTACTATAAATCAAACCTTCATCAATCTGAATATTAGGGATGAGGCTGCTTTAGATGAACACCAGATAGCAAGAAATGCCTCCTGGAGAGCCTGTACAGAACCCCCACCTTCGTTGCGCTGTAAGCTATATCTGAAACTATGGCAGGAACTTAAACCACTGTCTTATACGGAGCAAAGAAAAGAGCTTAGCAAAATACGTGCATGGGCCGATCATACTTTACCCAGTGCCTCTAAGAACAAATGCATGTCCGCCCTACAGTTACAGGACCTGGCCCGCAATGAACTGTTTGATATAGGCGCTCACACAGTATCGCATCCGGAATTAAAGAAGTGCAGTATTAAGGAACAGCAGTTTGAACTTGAGAATAATAGAGAATTTCTTAGTCGATTAACAGGCAGATCGATAAATCTTCTAACATATCCGTATGGTGACTATAGTACCGATACTATAAAAGTTACAGCAGATGCCGGGTTCGACGCAGCCTTCACCACGCAGGAAACACCTGTAACGCATCACTCCCAACTCTATAGTTTGGGAAGGTTTCAGGTTCCGAATCTCCCGATGCCTGAGTTCGAGCGTGCAATAAACTATTGGCAACAGTTAAAGTAACTATGTGATGCCTATACTACAGGAATATTCACCGCTGGTTTCCGTCATAATTCCTTTTTTTAATGAGGAAGTTTTTCTTTCTGAAGCTATAGAAAGTGTGCTGGCTCAAAAATATACGCATTGGGAATTGATTCTTGTGGATGATGGCTCCACCGACCGAAGTGCTACAATCGCGAAGGAATACGCAAGAAAATCAAGTTCCAAAATATACTATACTGAACATGCTAAACACAGCAACAAAGGGTTAAGCGCAAGTAGAAACCAGGGAATAAGGCAATCTCGGGGAGAACTCATCGCATTTCTTGATGCAGATGACGTCTGGCTACCTGACAAGCTACTGAACCAGGTAGCTATCTTTTATAAATATCCAGACGTTTCAATGGTTGCTGAAGCATCCCTTTACTGGTTTAGCTGGTGTATTCCTGACAAAAAAGATGTACTTGTAACGATTGGTGCGCCACAAAATAAAGACTACAGCCCTATGGAACTGCTCCATTATCTGTACCCCCTGAAAAAAGGTGCAGCCCCCTGCCCTTCCGGCTTACTCGTATCAAAACAGGCTATTGACAGGTGTGGAGGATTTGAGGAGAATTTCGCAAAAGAATACCAGTTGTACGAAGACCAGGCTTTTCTTCTTAAAATTTATTTAAAAGAGCGGGTATACATTTCCGCTTCCTGCCACAACCGGTACAGGCAACGAGCCGGATCTATTGTGCAGAAAGTAAAATCTGATGGTCATTACGATAAGGTGCGTATGTACTTTCTGGAATGGATGGAGAATTATTTAAACAAGGAGCGCATAACCAACCAGGACGTACATAAACTTTTAAGGGCTGCGCTTCTGCCGTACCGGAAACCAAATACTTTTTATATTACCGTATATCTGCCTGTAAAAGTGAAAGGAGTCATTAAAAAAGGGTTGAAAAGATTACTGCCATCATGCCTGCTTTAACTGTTCTTATGCCTGTTTATAACGCTGAAAAATTTCTGTCTGAAGCAATAGACAGTATTTTGGAACAGACATTTCAGGACTTTGAATTTATTATTATTGACGACGGTTCCAGCGATAAAAGTGCTTCTATTATACAGTCTTACTCCGACCCGCGCATACGTTTCTATACTAACAAAGAGAATGAAGGTATTTCTGCAACTCTTAATAAAGGTATAAAATTGGCTGAGGCACCGTGGATAGCTCGAATGGATGCTGACGATATTAGTTACCCGGACAGACTTGAAAAGCAAATGACCTATCTGGAAGCTAACCCTGATTGCGCAATGGTCTCGACACTAACACGAGTAATTTCAGAAACAGGGGATGTACTATGGGTAGACCGGATCAGGAGCGAACATTTTTATTATAACCTGGCTTTCATCTGCTGGATATATCATCCGACTGTATTATTCAGTAAAACGGCAGTACAGGAAGCAGGTATGTATACGGCAACTTATTCCGAAGACTTCGAGCTTTTTTGGCAAATTTCCAGAAGATATAAGATATATAACCTCCCAACTATACTGTTAGACTACCGTGTAACAGACCAAAGCCTGCATCAGGTACTAAAAAAGACAGAATATGAGATAGCGCAACAAGAGCAGGTGCTTAGAAATCTGCGCTATTATGCCGGGAGCAACTATACTTTGCCTAGCAGTTTTATAGCTTGTTTCAGGCATAACTTTGAACCCCTGAAAAAAGAGCTGAACCTACACAAAATCATTGCATGTATTAAAGAGTTAGACTTTTTAACTGAGTGTATACTTTCAAGAGACAATCCTAATTACGATGCTGTGGCTATCAGAACAGCTGCTATGTACAAGAAACATTACATACTCTCAAACTTATCGGATGGCCTGCCGATAATGCAGAAAGCCTACCTTTGGCTAAGGCTGGAATCATTTAGAACCATTTTAAAACTCCTGAAAAGTGGTTTAATCACTAATGTAAAAGCTTGTTCCGTCCCGGATAAAACCGTCAATAATGCCCTTAAGTCTGCTTTAAATCAGCCTTTACATAATATAAATCATAGAATATAACTCCATAATTCTACAATGTTCTTTAAAAAGCGTATAACTAGAACAACCAGGTGCTGAGACTGAATTAAAAGTATTGCCTTTGATGAGTGTTATTTCTTTAGAGCCTCCTACTATACAACCTGCACTGCAACTTAAACAGAACCCTGTTATATCTGTGATGATTCCAGTATACAATTGCGGTCAGTTTATAGCAGAAGCCTTGAACAGTGTGTTAGAGCAGGGACTTTCGGAGAAGGAAATGCAGATAGAAGTGGTAGATGATGACAGTACTGACATTGATGTTGAGTCCCTGGTTCGCCAGGTTGGAAAGGGAAGAGTAAGATACTATAGACAACCAAAGAACGTAGGCAGCCTGAAGAACTTCACAACTTGCATTAACCGGGCTGAGGGTAGACTGATTCACCTGTTACATGGTGATGACAAAGTTAAACCGGGATATTACAACAAGATACTCGAGCTGTTTAAGAAATACCCCCAGGCAGGTGCCGCTTTTACACGGTATAGTTGCATAGATGAAAACGGCAAAAAACTACAGGATAAAAGCCCTGAAATGGCGCAAGAGGGAATACTGAAAAACTGGTTACTAACTATAGGAGAGAGACAACGCGTACAATACGCAGCCATAACAGTTAGACGTGACGTCTACGAACGGCTTGGCGGGTTTATAGGACCGACTTATGGCGAGGATTGGGAAATGTGGGTAAGAATTGCAAAACATTTCCCTATTGCCTACTCTCCGGCTATTTTAGCTGATTACCGGATGCATACAAGCTCCATATCAGGTAGAAAGTTCCTGACAGGGGAATACCTGCAGGACTTGTATTACGCCATGCTGCTAATTCAGAAACACCTGCCGCAAGACAAAAAGAAAAGCATCCTTAACAAGTCAAGAAAATATTATGCGGCTTACGGCATTAAAATAGCAGAAAAGCTCTGGAATACGCTTCATGATAAACAAGTTGTAAAGGCACAGATAAGACAAGCTCTGAACCTGCACAGCAGCCTGAAGCTATATGTACTGATCGGGATACTTTATTACAAAATTACATTTAACAGTGCATGAGAACAGGAATATCAGTGGCTATCTGCTCTTATAACGGAGCTGAACTACTCCCGGAAACCATAAGGCACCTTGTTAAACAAAGAGTAAACCCCGGTTTAAGCTGGGAAATTATTATAATTGACAATGCCTCCACCGACAATACAGCTGAAGTAGCCATTTCGGAATGGGAAAAGCATCAAATTGCAGTTAGCTTTTCTGTACTTAATCAACCTAAGCAGGGTTTAACCTTTGCCCGAGAACTGGCTTTGGAGAAAGCGAAATATAAATTTGTCTTATTCTGTGACGATGATAACTGGCTGAGCCCAGATTATGTAAACTCTGCATACGAGATTATGGACCGACAGCCCAATATAGGGATACTTGGAGGCAACGGTACATTAGAGTTCGAAACAAACCCACCATTGTGGGCTGCCAGTCTTTCGTCATTTGCGAATGGTCCCCAAGCTCTTGTATCAGGAAAAGTAGAAAATAACATTGTCTATGGTGCCGGGTTCACAATAAGGAAGTCTGCCTATGAAGCATTGGTAAGCGCAGGA
Organism: Pontibacter pudoricolor; assembly: GCF_010092985.1. Classification (GTDB taxonomy): domain Bacteria; phylum Bacteroidota; class Bacteroidia; order Cytophagales; family Hymenobacteraceae; genus Pontibacter; species Pontibacter pudoricolor. The sequence continues at coordinate 1,566,757 of NZ_CP048106.1, forward strand.
TATAAGCCTTTATTATCGGACAGGTCCGGTAATTCTCTGAGTGCTGGTGGCGATTACGAACTCTGTTATGCTATCACACTTATCGGCTATGATATCTGGTATGAAGAAAATCTGAAGTTTAAGCACTTCATGCCTGCTAAAAGAATAAACTGGAATTATTGTGTTCGTTTGTATAAAGAGGGAGCGGAATCTTTAACTGTACTAACACCATACCGTCTGCGTGTAAACAAGAACGTCACAAATACGCTCTCATTTAAGATTAGCCTCTTCAAATCATTTCTGAACCAGTCGAAAAAGCTGCTCCCTTTACTGATACAGAAGTTTAAACTAGAACCTGATTCAGAAGAAGCTAAGTTGAATTTATTAAAAATAACCGCTTTAAAAGCAAGAATACTTAGCCTCAAGAATATTAGAGGCATGCAACAGAACTTCTTTAAAATTCTTACGATTAGACATCAGGTCAAAAAGGATAACCAAAGAGTAATTACTCCTTCTAAGGCTTCATCCAGACATATAAAAATTGTAATATAAATAACTGCAGTTTTATCTTTATGATACCCTGGATTAAAAACTTCATCGATCAATTCTAGCCTCTTTACGCATTAACCGCCCCTTTAAAACTACGCACTTACATCCTCTTCCGGGTACTTCTGATATTTCAAAGAAGCTACGTACCTGTAAAGTACTCTCAAAGACAAATTCCGCTATTATACGAATGATCTCAGAACAAGATTGATATAAACATTCTAAAAATTTATATAAACAATTAACGATCACTATCATTTGGAATTCGTAAATAATTGAAAGAAAAAAACTGATTATTAACCTTTTACTATACACCTCAACTTACCCTACTAGTAGATTCAGATTAACCTGCTGCTGTTTGTTTAGCTCCGGTTAAAGCCTAGTAAGAATTGCGTGCTTTGATGATATTATTAAGATTCTATCAATTATTATTCTATAGGCTATGATTAAAAAGTTTACCCTTCTTATAATCGGGATGGTTCTGCTATCATTTGATCTATATGCGCAGTTCAACAGTGTCGAAAACTTAAAAAAAACGTCCATATCGGCCAGTACTGGGGAGAAGCCACAATCTAAAGTCTGGACCTATGCCTGCGAGCAATGGGCGATTTTTCCTAATGCAGACGGCACTTTCCTCTGGCAGCTAAACGGAACATCCTGGTCAAAAAAACTAAAACTATCTCCTAGTACCACTTCTAAAGCCGATTGTAAGGTTGTTGGTAATGTTACTCACATCCTGCTGTTTCAGGGTACTTCGTCTCAGTTAGTTTCGCTTGAATATAATACTTCCTCGAACAGTTATCGTCTTTGGGATAAAAGGTCATCCACAGTAAATATAACGCTGGATGCTGAGGTGGAAACAGCCACTATAGATATTGATGGAAACAGGCGTATGTGGCTTGCATCAGATGGGCTGGATAAAATAAATGTGAGATGGAGTGATGCGCCTTATACAGAGTGGAGTGAAGCTATTACTCTTGCAACTGGTGTAAACATGGATGATATAGGAGCTGTAGTTGCGCTGCCCGGAAAAGTGGGTGTATTCTGGTCTGATCAGAACAGAAAGCAGTTTGGATTCAGGACACATGCAGACGGAACAGATCCAGCAGCGTGGTCAGAAAATGAAGTGCCTGCCTCCCAGTCTGCACGCGATGTAGGCAAAGGCATGGCTAACGATCATATTAACATGGCTGTTGCTAGTGATGGTACCTTGTATTGTGCCATAAAGACTGAATTCAGATTGGAATTTGAAAAATTGCCTTATCCTTTGCTCGGACTTCTGGTTCGCAGGCCTTCAGGCAAATGGGATGACCTGTATGAAGTAACAAAAACAGGTACCAGGCCCATAGTTCTGCTGAATGAAAAACTGAACAAAATACGTGTTATTTATACCTCAGAGGACACTGGCGGCGATATCATTTATAAAGAATCAGGTACATCAAACATTATTTTCAAGGAGCCTTTAATGCTGATAAAAGGAGCATACAATGATGTAACGAGCAGCAAGGGTAACCCTGGCTATGAGGTAGTTATATTAGCTTCCAATAAAAACAATTTAGTTGGAGTACTTGCATCTGATATACCTGACCCGACAGACATCTGTGGCATAAAGGAGATGTTTATGGCTTACCCTAACCCGTTCATTGTAAGATCTACCCTTCTCTTTAACTTCAAAAAAGGAACTGAGTATGCACTTATTTTATATGATAGCAAAGGAGCCAAAATAGCGACAATAGATAAAGGCAAATCAGAGGCAGGTCAGCAAAATACCCTGGAGTTTAATGGAGATTCGCTGGCGCGTGGGTTGTACATTTTAAAGCTCCACTCATCAACTAATAATCGATATTTAAAACTTATTAAAGATAATTAATCGAATAAAGCTTAAAAATATCTATTCATCTTCCATCTATCTACAAAGGTATACTAACAGTTTACTAACTATTCTGTTATCCAACCATAATAAGACATAAAATCATACAACTTCTTAACAAATCCCACTTATAACTATTTACTCCAAACGTTTATTTCGTTGCCCTATTCATGAACATTAAACAGAGCAATGAAATATAATTTATATCAGGCTGCCAGCTGGAAGTAAAGGAAGCGCGCGCAATGATTTGAAATAATCGTGTTTGAGACCTATAAATAGCTAAGTATGTCTAAATATATACAATTCATTTTCTTAATAGCTCCCTTTTTCATATTAGTTAATCAAGTTTATGCCAATACTTTAAATCGTTTTTCACACTCTTCGCAACAGGTATCGGAACTATACCAGAGTCTGCAGGATAGCATAACTGAAAAAGCAGGAGTTGTATCAATATCTGAAAGCCAGGCTTATCCTATAGTAACAGCATCTGGAAGTCTGAAGAATAAAGCAGGATCAGCAAAGGAACAGTTCTCTACAAACGGCTCATCTGCTGTTGCCGCGCAGGGTTTTACAACTTTAACTAAATTACAGCCAGTTTCGATTAGTACAAATACTGGTGAAAAGCCCCAGTCTAAAGTATGGAAATACGCCGGTAAGCACTGGGCAGTTTTACCTAATGCGTCCGGCACATTTCTTTGGAGGTTAGATGGAAACTCCTGGACAAATGTCCTTAAACTTTCAAGTAAAACAACCTCCAAGGCAGATTGTAAATTAGTAGATAAAGTTGCGCATATTTTACTCTTCCAGGGCAGATCTTCGCAAATAGTATCTATAGAATATTTATCTGACAGAGGTACCTATCAGCTTTGGTCAAAACGAACTTCAACGGTAGGGCTTTATTTTGAAAGTGGCGTTGAAACTGCCACTATAGATATAGATGGAAACGGGCGTATGTGGCTTGCCTCTGACGGAGCAAGTACAATACACGCAAGGTGGAGTGATCCTCCATATAATAACTGGAGCTCACCTGTAACTATAGCCACCGGCGTAACAAGCGACGATATAGGGGCCGTAATTGCTTTACCGGGCAAAATCGGCATTTTGTGGTCGAATCAGAACACGAAACGGTTCGGTTTTAAAACCCATACGGACGGAGCTAGCCCTGCCACGTGGTCTGCTGATGAAGTGCCAGCTTCACAGTCAGCCTTAAATATAGGCAACGGTATGGCTGATGATCATATTAACATGTCTGTAGGGGCGGATGGTGTACTTTATTGTGGAGTCAAAACAGGATATGATGCCAATGGATATCCAGAAATAGGCTTGCTTGTTCGACGTACATCAGGTAGCTGGGATAATTTATATGACGTTGCACCCATAGGCACAAGACCGGTAGTAGTGCTGAATGAGGCACTGAATAAAGTTAGGATTGTTTATACGTCGAACGACACCGGGGGTCCCATTCTATACAGGGAATCACCTACCTCTGTAATCCAGTTCGGTTCGCAGATGACATTGCTGGATGGAGGTACTTACAATAACTCTACAAGTACGAAAGACAATTTCACAACAGATATAGTTATACTCGCTTCCAGCAGTACGCAGGCAGTTGGTGTGCTGGCAACAGATGGTTCCTCCCCGCAAACAGTTCCGGCTGCTCCTGTATTAGCCTCTCCCGCCAACCAATCTGCTAACATGGCAGTTTCTGTTTCCCTAAGCTGGAATGCCTCTGCAAATGCTAATACATATGAAGCACAGCTATCTACTTCCTCTTCTTTCTCAACTATAGCCTTTAGCCAAAGTGGCATCCCGTCAACTGCAGTTACTGTAAATGGCCTGGCCTATAACACAACCTATTACTGGCGTATAAGAGCCAGTAATGAAGCTGGCGTAAGTGCATGGTCCGCTATATGGAGTTTTAGTACGGGCAATGAGGTAACAATGCCGCCCGTTTCAGCACTTGTAGGCCACTGGAAGATGGACGAGGGAAGTGGGAATACACTTACTGATGCTTCCGGATTGGGGAATAATGCTACAATAACTGGTACTCCGACCTGGACAAACGGCAAAGACGGCTTAGCACTACTGCTAAACGGTTCAAACCAGTTTGCTACCGTTGCAGATAATTCTTCTTTGGATATTTCCAATACCATTACCCTCTCAGCCTGGATAAAACCTGCCAAAGTAGCTACACAATATATCATTAAAAAAGCCTCTAACGGAACAGTTAATGGCTACGAACTTTCACTGGCAAGTAGTGGTTATGTGTTCTTCCGCATCAACCAGGCATCGGCAGGAGATTCTTACAGGCTTAATTCTTCGGTGGTTTACCCGAGTGACGGATTGAGCTGGATGCACATAGCAGCCACATACGATGGCTCCGTGATTAAACTGTACATTAACGGGACAGAGCATGCATCTAAAGTGCTTACTTCAAAACCAGTTATAAGCAGCAATTCCCTCCCCTTAGCTATCGGGGCGCAAAGCGACGGAGTCTATGGATTTAGAGGCGCTATTGATGATGCCCGTGTGTATAACTCTGCCCTTGCAGCATCAGAAATAAGTGCATTAAGAACCAACTCAGCCACTATAGTTGCAACACCTACAGAAGAAACAACTCGTGATGCTTTAGAAAAGGACTTTATAGTTTATCCTAACCCTATTTCTTCTACTGCAACTATAAAATTCAGGGCCGCTTACGAGGGAGCTTATACATTAACGCTACACGATATGAAAGGGGGTTTGATCCGTATTTTAGAGGAAGGGAACGCAACTCGGGATGAAATTAAATATTTTACGCTCCAAAAGTCTGCTTTATCTAAGGGTGCGTACATTGCCCGGTTACGGACTCCAAAAACTGTAGAGACAATTAAATTGCTGGTGAATTAATACGTGACATAAGCAAAACACTGCAGCCATCTTGGGGAGTTATTACTTTTACAGACTGCTTTACTTTTAACTGTTCTTGTAACTGTTATGAGTTATAGTTTCGTGGCGAACGGGGTACACAAATATCCGGATGGGTTTCTGAGATAGTGTATTTTTCCTGCTCTCACTAAGTATCTTCAATACTTTTTCCAACATTGTTTATGTACTTGTAATGACTTTCCAAGGCTATGTGCCCAATATAACCTGATGGCTTTTGAAGTATAGTCGTGGCCATGTTTGTTGTAATACTATAGGTTTCTAAGAGTTGAAGATAATCCTATTCCCTTCAGCTAACAATTGCAACCTATACTACAAAACCACCGGCAATCGGACATAATTCATCGTCATTCGCATTACTCAATATTATTTTAAAACCTGCCAAGTCTATAGAAATAAGTGCTTCAGGACATACTGTGAATGCCTTCATTTGGAATTCTGTAAAACTTTTAGCTATTTATGTAAGGAAAGATCCAAAACCGGGCTTACCTTTGCAAAAGGCATAACTCAATTATGAAACTATACCGCCAGGTCTTATTGCTTACCCTTACATTGCTGGTGCTTGTCTCCTCGACGGGTTTGGCTGTAGGTATGCATATCTGCGGTGGTGAGTTGCGCGATGTTACCTTCTTTGGGGCTAAGGCAGATTGCCCGATGGAAGCAGCAAAAGAGAAAACGCCTGCCTGCCATGTTCCTAAGCAAACCGATGACGATAAAGCCTGCTGCCAGGATCATCAGGTAATAATGAAGCGCTTTGATGCTGCTGAAAAGCACACGGCAATAACACTCAATAAACTTCAGGACATTAAATTTATAGCTGCTGTAAAAGTAGTTATCCTGCAATTCTTCGCTCCTGAAGCCGATCAAAACCCAGCATTCGCTCTTTACGAGTCTCCCCCATTAGCACGCGATATTCCGGTGCTGGTGCAATCTTTTCTTCTATAACCTTATAGTTTACCCATGCCATAGTTTGGCTGGTATAGCTGTGTCATTTTACCAGGCATGGTTAAACCAGGCAAAGCTGTTTAAGTTGGCATGCCCTTTAATACGCTGCTTTTCTGCAGTTCCTTAATTTCCTGCTAAGGTTAATCTTATACGTACATGATTGCGAAATTAATTTCCATTTCGCTCCGTAACCGTTATATCGTGCTGCTTATTTCAGCGGCGCTCTTCGGCTGGGGCTTATATTCGGTACAGACAAACAAGGTAGATGCTATCCCAGATTTGTCTGAGAACCAGGTGATCGTTTTTACAGAATGGATGGGCCGCAGCCCGCAGATCATCGAAGACCAGATCACTTACCCGCTAGTAACTAACCTTCAGGGCTTGCCTGATGTGAAGTATGTGCGCGGCAGTTCCATGTTCGGGATGAGCTTTATCTACGTCATCTTCGAGGATGAGACCGATGTGTACTGGGCCCGCGAGCGGGTATTGGAGCGCCTTAGTTCTGTAGGCAATATGCTGCCCGAAGGCGTTGCTCCTACCCTTGGCCCGGACGGAACAGGCGTAGGTCATATATTATGGTATACTCTGGATGCTCCCGGTATGGACCTGGGCGAGCAACGCGCTATCCAGGACTGGTATGTAAAATTCGGCCTGCAGAACGTGAAGGGTGTCAGTGAAGTGGCGTCGTTCGGTGGTTTCCAGAAACAGTACCAGATCACTTTAGACCCTAATAAGCTAACCTACTACAAACTCTCCGTTCCACAGGTCATTCAGTCCATCAGGGCTAATAACAATGAGGCCGGCGGGCGCAAATTCGAGCTTTCTGATATTGGATACATCATTAAGACCACCGGTTATTTGCAGTCAGCTGAAGAGATCCAGAACATTGCAATTGCTACGAACAACACCATTCCGGTTCGGGTGCGCGATGTAGCCACTGTGCAGATGACTGGCGAAAGCCGCCTTGGCATATTTGACCTGAACGGAGAAGGCGAAGCAGTGGGCGGTATAGTTGTGATGCGCTACGGCGAGAATGCGGACGAGGTGATCGACAATGTGAAAGTGAAGATGGCCGAGGTAGCCAAAGGCTTACCGGAAGGTGTAAAATTCAACATTGTGTACGACCGCAGCGGCCTCATCAACGAGTCTATAGATTCCATCAAAAAGACACTGATAGAGGAAATGCTGGTTGCTTCTGTGATCGTTTTCCTGTTCCTTTTCCATTGGCGAAGCGCGTTGGTTATACTCATCCAGTTGCCGCTTTCTGTTGCCATTGGGTTTATACTGCTTAACGCCTTCGGTATCTCTTCCAACATCATGTCGCTGACAGGTATTGCCTTATCTATAGGTGTGATTGTGGATGATGCCATTGTGATGGTAGAGAACGCATACCGGCATTTGGCAGATGCGCAGAAAGGTAAAGAATGGATGGAAGAAGAGTAGAATTTTGAAAGTGCTTCAATGTCATTTCGAGTTTAACGAGAAATCTATTTAGAATTCCAGATAGATCTCTCCTATCGTCGAGATGACAAAAAAAGAAAAGTTAGTTATTCAAAATTCAATTATTCAAAATTGAAGCAATATGAAATTATCTAAAGAAGAAAGAATCCGGATCATAGAGAAGGCTGCCAAACAGGTGGGGCCGAGTGTATTCTGGAGCACCATAATTGTTATCATGTCGTTCCTGCCGGTGTTTTTGCTTACCGGCCAGGAAGGCAAACTGTTCGGACCGCTGGCCTGGACAAAAACCTTTATACTTATAGTTGATGCCATTGTAGCTATTACGCTTACCCCCGTGCTCATCTCTTTTTTCCTGAAAGGGAAGCTTAAAGGCGAAAATGCCAACCCGCTGAACCGCGTGTTGGAACGTATATATGGCCCGGTGCTGCGGTGGTGCCTTAACTGGCGCAAGACAACTATAGGCGTTAACATTATTGCCCTGCTGGTTGCCATACCTATGCTATTCAGTTTAGGTACAGAATTTATGCCGCCGCTGGATGAAGGTTCCATCCTGTTCATGCCGGTAACGCTACCGGATATCTCAAACGCCGAAGCCAAGCGCATCCTGCAGGTGCAGGACAAGATCATCAAATCAGTGCCTGAAGTGGAAAGCGTGTTGGGCAAAGCCGGCCGTGCGAGCACAGCCACCGACAACTCCCCTATCAGCATGATCGAAACCATTATCATGCTGAAACCCCAGTCGGAATGGCGCGATGGCATGACCAAGCAGGACATCATTCGCGAACTCGATACAAAACTGCAGATCCCTGGCGTGGTAAACGGCTGGACCCAACCTATCATCAACCGCATTAACATGCTGGCAACCGGCATCCGTACTGATGTGGGCGTAAAAGTATATGGGCAGAACCTGGATTCTATTGCTTCTGTATCGGAGCGGGTAAGAACGGCATTGCGCGACGTACCGGGTGTGAATGACCTGTACGTAGAGCCTATTACGGGTGGTAAATACTTGGAAATCGATATTAACCGCGAAGCGCTTGGCCGCTATGGGTTAACGGTAGATGACGTGAACATGATCGTCGAATCTGCCCTGGGTGGTACTTCCATCGGAAATACCATCGAAGGTCGTCAGCGCTTTTCCATAAACGTACGCCTGGCGCAGGAATACCGCAACAGCGTAGAGCGCATACAGCGCATCCCGATACAAACGACTACAGCCGGAACTATACCGTTATCCTCCGTAGCAACAATCCGCTTTACCGACGGTCCGCCCATGATCAATTCTGAAAATGCACAGTTGCGTGGAGCCGTGCTCTTTAACGTGCGCGACCGCGACCTGGGCAGTACCGTGAAAGAAGCGATGGAAAAGATCAGCAATGAAGTAACGGGTATACCAAGCGGCTATTACCTGGAATGGAGCGGACAATGGGAAAACCAGGTACGTGCTACTAAAACGCTTCAACTCATCATTCCGCTGGTGGTGCTCATCATCTTTTTTATCCTGTACTTCTCTTTCAACTCAATTAAAGAAGCCTTCTTTAGCCTGATAACTATACCTTTTGCGCTAATTGGGGGTGTGTTTATCGTCTACTTCTATGGCGTGAACTTATCGGTGGCAGTAGCGGTGGGCTTTATTGCACTGTTTGGGATGGCCATAGAAACGGGTATGCTTATGGTTGTGTACCTGAACGAAGCCATGGGTGAACTGGTGGAACTGAAAGGCAACTCCCGCGAAACGATTACCAAACAGGACATCCGCGACTTTGTATTTAAAGGTGCTGTAAAACGCCTTCGCCCGAAGATCATGACCGTGTCAGTATCCTTGTTTGGTCTTATTCCGATACTCTGGGCGACTGGCATTGGAACCGATGTGATGAAACCTATTGTGCTCCCGCTGATCGGGGGTGTGTTTACTTCTTCCATTCACATTTTGCTGGTAACACCGGTTGTGTTTGAGATGATGAAAGAATACGAATTAAGAAAACACGGCAAACTGGATATCTACGATGTTAAGCATTAAGAAAATATTTATGGCGCGAGCGTCCTCGCGCGTGACAAACTATAGTTGGGCCTCTGGCCCGGTCGAGTCGGTAAAGCTGCATTCCAGTCGTAACTATAACCCGGTGAGAGGTGGTTTAACGGCCGCTATAGTTGTGCTTTTTCTGCTGGCTATAGTTCCGGCCCGGGCACAGCAGCTACCTCAAACTATAACCCTGGACAGCGTACTGCAACGCATCAGCAAAAACAACCCGATGCTGCAACAGTACGACTACCGCGCCAGGGCCATGGATGCTTATGCCGAAGGGGCAAAAAGCTGGATGGCCCCTATGGTGGGCGGTGGTGTTTATATGACACCGTACCCGGGTGCCGAGGTGATGAATGAAAGCGACAAGGGCTCTCTTATGATCTCAGCAGAGCAAACAATACCGAACCCTGCAAAGCAGCGCGCTAAAGAAAAGTATATGCAGTCGAAGGCGGGTATTGAGCGGGCTACCAAAGAGGTACAATATAACGAACTGCGTGCGCAAGCCAAAACAGCCTACTATAACTGGGTAGTGCTGGAAAAGCAGCTGGACGTGTTAGAGGATAATGAACGTATCATGGAGTTTATGATGAAGCTGGCACGTATCCGTTACCCATATAGCCAGAGCAAACTGGGTAGTATTTACAAAGCCGAAGCCCGTTTGCACGAAGTACAGAACATGCAGAATATGGTGGCAGCCCAGATCGCACAGCAGAACACGCAGCTAAACAACCTGATGAATCTGCCGCAGACCACTACGTATAAAATTGATACAACTATAGTTGTAATCCCACCAGCACTTCAGCAGAGAACGGTAGATTCCACGTACCTGGCCGGTGCCCGCAGCGATATCCGCCAGCTCGACAGAACAATAGAATCGATGAGGCTGGGTGTTGAGATGGAAAAAAAGGAACGTTTGCCCGAATTTAGCCTGCGTTTTGACCACATGAAATCGCGGGATAAAATGATGCCGCAGCAATACACCGCTATGGGTATGATTTCTATTCCGATTGCGCCGTGGTCTTCTAAAATGTACAAGGCCAACACCAAGGCTATGAACCTGGAGATACAGGCCATGCAACGGGAGCGCAAAGCGATGCTGAACGAAGCGGAAGGCATGGCTAAGAACATGGCCCTGGAGCTACGCAGCCTGCATCATCACACCGAAAAATATACTGACAAGATCATCCCGGCACTGAAAAAGAACTATGATGTAACGATGCTGGCATATGAGCAGAACAATGCGCAGCTGCCCGAAGTGATCGATGCCTGGGAAGCACTGAACATGGCGCAAATGGAGTACCTGCGAAACCTGCAGCAACTCTACCAGATGACGGTGAACTATGAGAAAGAGATTGAGAGATAATTATGAATAATTGACTTTTGAATAATTGAATGGAGCACTTATTTCTTATTCAATTATTCAGTCACTCAAAATTCAAAATTGAATATGAAACGATACCTGAACATACTTTTGCTGGTGCTGGCTATAGTTGTAGCGGCTTGCTCCGGCGAAAACCACAACCACGCTGAAGGCACAGAATACACCTGCCCGATGCACCCCCAGATCGTGCAGAATGAGCCTGGCACCTGCCCTGTATGTGGCATGGACCTGGTACCCAAAGCGGTACATGGCGATGGCGTAGAGATTACAGAAGACCTGGCCTTTTTGCTGAAACCAACCAACACCACAGTAGTTGCCGGCATCACAACTATAAAACCGGAGCAGAAAACCGCCGAGGCTACTGTGAAAATGGATGGCGTTATTACCTATGATCCGCGCCGTGTATACTCGGTGCCGGCAAAAGTTGGTGGTCGTATTGAGAAGCTGTTTGTAAAGTATAATTTCCAGCCGATACGCAAAGGCCAGAAGTTAATGGAGATCTATAGTCCGGACCTGATTACGGCACAGAAAGAACTGTTATATTTAGTACAGTCGGCCCCTGAGGATAAACAAATGATTCAGGCGGCTAAACAGAAACTACAGTACCTGGGCGCTACTAATGAGCAGATAAACCGGCTTATCAAAAACGGGGAAGAAAGCTATACGTTTGCAGTTTACAGCCCTTACGAAGGCTATGTGATCGATTTAAATGCATCCGCCCCGAACGCAACTATAGCTCCCGCGCAGGCAGCAAGCGCTGGCACCGGAATGGATGTCATGGGTGGTGGATCCAGCCCTGCAGCTACACCAACTCCCACTTCCCCGGCAGGACAAACTATACAACTACGCGAAGGAATGTATGTAACAGTTGGCCAGCCTTTGGTACGTGTGGTAAATGCGGAGCAATTATGGGCAGAGTTTAATGTGCCGGCCGGCGATAAAAGTTCGTTGGCGAAAGGCGCTCCTATCGTAATCTCGTTCCCGCAAATGCCCGGCGAAAAACTGGAGGCTAAAGTAGATTTCGTGCAGCCTTTTTTTAATGAAGGTGAGAATTTTGCAAAGGTGCGTGTTTACCTGCCAGGCAGTCATAAACTGGCTATGGTAGGACAACTGGTAACCGGAGAGGCCAGCTACAAAACCGATGCAGCCCTTTGGGTACCCGGCGAAGCAGTCCTTAACATTGGAACAAAACATGTGGCTTTCAGAAAAGTAAATGGCGTTTTTGAACCGGTAGCGGTAACTATAGGCAGCGATTCCGGCAAAGAAGTACAGATCGTTTCCGGTTTAAAAGAGACAGATGTAATTGCCGCCAACGCACAGTTCCTGGTTGATAGTGAAAGCTTTATCAAAGTCAATAACTGACAGAGTTAAATTATGAATAACTGACTTTTGAATAATTGAATAGATGATTCCCAATTCGAACATTCTGATTCCCATTTATTCAATTATTCAGTCATCCAAAATTCAAAATTAGAACATGAAACGATTTTTGAACATACTTTTCCTGCTGGTAGCTATAGTTGTAGCGGCCTGCTCCGCGGAAGAAAAAACACATGCAGAAGGCGAAAAGGCAACTTATACCTGCCCCATGCACCCGCAGATCGTGCAGGATAAACCCGGCACCTGCCCTATCTGCTTTATGGATTTGGTCCCTGTATCGCAATCCGGGAAAGCGAACGGGGAGCTGATGCTGAGTGAAGGCCAGATAGCGCTCGGGAACATTAAAACAATGCGTATCAAAACCGGTTCGGCCGGCAGCAACACTATACTTACCGGCAGACTGGTACTCGACGAAACACAGACTGATGTGATAAGCAGCCGCGCCGCCGGACGAGTGGAGAAACTATACCTGAAAGAGAACGGGCAAACTATAAAAAAAGGTCAGCCGCTCTACGAACTATACTCCGAAGAACTCCTGACACTGCAACGCGAGTACCTGCTGGCGCTAAAGCAAGACAAGGAGCTGGGGAAAGAAAATCCAAGGTTTGCCTCGTTCCTGGAGGCTGCAAAAAAGAAGCTATTGCTTTACGGATTGACTGAAGGCCAAATACGCAACCTTGCCAGAACCGAGCAGCTTAGCCCGCGCATTACGTTTGTGGCTCCTGCCAGCGGTGTAGTTACCGAAGTTGCCGCAGCCGAAGGCCAGTATGTAGCCGAAGGCAGCGTACTTTACAGGCTGGGCAAACTGGGCAAGATCTGGGTAGAGGCCGAACTATATCCGCAGGAAGTGGCCAATGTAAAAGAAGGCGACCTGATCAACGTTTCAGTTGAAGGATTCGGGCAGGAACCTGTAGCGGCAAAAGTAACTTTCATAAGTCCGGAATTCAGGGCCGGTAGCCAGGTTGTTATCCTTCGAGCTGAATTGCCTAATCCGGATGACCGGTACCTGCCTGGCATGCAGGCGAACGTCGTCATCAACAAGCACAACAACTCTACCTTAACCCTGCCTTCCGATGCTGTTATCCGTGACGAAAAAGGGGCACATGTGTGGGTGCAATCCGGCAAAGACACTTTTAAAGCACGGATGGTAACTATAGGAGAAGAAAGTGCGGATAACGTGGCCATACTCTCCGGCCTGAAAGAAAACGACAAGGTAGTAGTATCCGGCGCGTACCTGCTTTACAGCGAGTTTGTATTGAAAAAAGGGGCCGACCCGATGGCGGGACATCAACATTAAACTATAGTTTGGGAGCAGGACTAAAGCCTACTATAAAAACAACATGAAATTCCATGCTGAGTTTTGATGTTGGATTAAATATTAACAGTAAAAAATTACACCATGAAAGATTGCTGCAAAACCGGAGACGTGCAGGAGCCTGAGAAAAATAAATGGCCAAAACGGCTTCTTTACCTGGCTATAGTGCTGGCCCTAGTGCTGGTAATTTTTGAACAGATCAATTTTAACTTACAATTTTAACACATGAAAAAGAACCTGAATTATATCGCTGTATTCGCTGCTGTGCTGCTAGTTTCCTGCTCTTCAGAAAAGGCACCGCAAACACAGGCTGCTGCAGCCACTGAAACAACCACTGAAATGCCAGCTGCCAACCATGCCGGCCAAATGGCTGCTGCAAATACTCCTGCACAACAAACAGCCGATCCATCCGAACTGATGAGTGAGGAAGGACTACCTAAAGACCTGGTTTGCATGGTGAATAATGCGTATATGGGCGGCAAAAAACAGTTCCCGGTTCCTTTTGAAGAAAAAATGTATTATGGCTGCTGCGAGATGTGTGTTAAAACCATCAAAAATGAGCGCGAGGTACGTTATGCAAAAGACCCTGTAACAGGCCAGGAAGTAGATAAGGCAGAAGCGTTTATTGCCCTGAAGCCAGGTGGTGCAAATGGCGATGTATTGTACTTTGCATCAGAGGAGAACTATAAAAAGTATATTCAATAGCCCTTCTTGTTTGCAGCTTGCACCAACAGTATGCCGAGTCACTACTTTTAAAAATGAATCCTTACCTTTATACTTAATATCAACCAAGTAAACTATCATGAAGAAAACATTTGTAGCAGCTGCCTTTGCAGCGTTTGTATTTACTTCTTGTTCTGACACAAAGCAGGAAACTGTTGCAGAAACCGGTAACATGGAGCACCACGAAGGCATGGCTCATGGCGACAACATGCCCGCTGAAGGCAAAGTAGTGGTAGAAGCGCCGGATTATACGGCTGCAGAAGCTCCTGTAAAAACGCAGATCGCTGCTGTAGTTGACAATTACCTCAAACTGAAAGATAACCTGGTAGCCTCTGACGCTAAAAAAGCACAGGAAGATGCCAAAGCTATAGTTGCTGCCGCAAATAAAGTAGAAGTAACCGGCCTGGAAGGTGAACAGAAAACGTTTGCTGAAGAGAGACTGAGTGAAGTAAAACAAGCAGCTTCGGCTATGGCAGAGGCAGCAGAACTGGATCTGCAGCGTGCACAGCTGGAACTACTTTCTGAAGCTACTTTTGCCTTAACCAAAGCATTTGGCGCTGCCGACCAGACACTTTACTACCAGCATTGCCCGATGGCCAACAACGATCAGGGTGCTTACTGGCTAAGCTCAAACGAGGAAATCCGTAACCCTTATTTTGGTGACCAGATGCTGAAGTGCGGTAGCAACGAAGAAGTTTACAAAAAGTAATCTTATTGTTTCCGATCATAGCAGAGGCACCCGTTGCGGTGCCTCTTTTTTTGCCTGTCCCCTACATTCACATTGCATCTATAGTTGTCCTTAGCATTTCGCCACGCATACAAGTTGCTGAACTATAGCTTATAGTTACCATGCATACTACTGTAAACTTTACAGGAAATATATTAACTTACAGCTTACAACCCTGCAATCATCTGATGAAGACACCCCTGCACCTCGTATCGTTTGCACTGCTTTTATTCCTGGGCTTTGCCTGCAACTCCCCTGCTGCCGAAAAAAATACCCAGCCGCTGGCAAAAGGGCGCCAGCCTCAACTATCGGTAGATGCAGCTGGCGTTACCCGTATAGTGTATGGCCTGGAAGAAAATATCTATTGCACAACTTCTACAGACAACGGGCTGAGCTTTACAGAACCAGAACTGGTGGGTACCATCCCGGGGCTTTTGCTAGGTATGTCGATGGGGCCACAGATCGCAAGTTCAGCCAACTATACGCTTGTTACCGCTATCGATAAAAAAGGAAATATTCACTCCTTCAGCCTGGACCATGCCACTGGTAAATGGGAAAAAGCCGCTGGTGTAAACGATGTGCCACAGGTTGCTGCCGAAGGCCTGATGAGTATTGCCAGCGACGAAAACGACACCTTTTACGCCCTATGGCTGGATGTACGCAATAACAAGCAAAACAAGATCGCACTGGCTACAGCTACCGGCCCTGCCACCTCCTGGTCGGCAAACCGTATTATTTATGAGTCTCCTGACAGCACTGTTTGTGAATGCTGCAAGCCGAGTATCGTTGTAAATGGTGAAGAAGTAAACCTGATGTTCCGTAACTGGCTGAACGGTTCGCGCGACTTCTATTTTACAACCTCAGAAAACGGCGGCAAAACCTTTACGGCCCCACAGAAATTAGGCAATGAAACCTGGAAAGTGGATGGCTGCCCGATGGATGGCGGTGGCCTGGTGCTAGACGAAAACGACCGTGTGCATACGGCCTGGCAGCGCAATGGCAACATTTACCACGCCCGGCCCGGCAACGCCGAAGTAGCAGTTGGCAAAGGCCGTAACTGCCGCATAAGTGGTGGCACCAACCCTGCCATCACCTGGAAAGACGGCGATGATCTGAAACTGAAATTCCTGCGCTCCGAAGCCATACAAACTATAGGCAAAGGCAACTACATCGAAACGATAGAGCTGCCCGACAAACGTACGCTTTGCGTTTGGGAAAATGATAAAGAACTGTTCTTCAAAAGAATCTGAGATTAGCTATGAAACCCGTGCGAACAAGTGCGTATACTATAGTTAAAATTTAACGAATGAACTTTGATATCAGCGACTTTATTAACAACCTGCCAGATCAAATTACACGACAGGATCTGGGCACTTCGATTTACAATGAAATTCGTGCCGCTGAGAACATGAAAGTCGGTTACCTGGACCAGGCCACTGAAAATCCGGAGTTTTACGTTAATATTTCAAGACAGCTCGATACTTATATCCATCACCTGAAGGTCTTTCATAACAAGGTGGCTCCTGCGCCCATAGCCATAGATCAGGAATTATATAAAAACGAACAGCCCGATCTGGACCAGATCACGAAATTAATGGAGCGCATCGAAGAATCTGAAAGAAACAGGCACATTAAAGACTGATCCTGTAACTATAAGCTATAGTTTTTCATTTCTGTACAGCTTTATAGTTCATCCTTCCCCCGGATTTTAGCTAACTTTAGGTTTTAAAACTATACCAATTATAGCGGCTTTTCTTACAGAAACCTGCGTTTGCTTATGGAGAATTTAGGGATGGATCCGCAGCTGCTCGTGGACCTGGTTAAGATGAAAATGCCGTTCGGTAAATACAAAGATATCTTTATCAGCGACCTGCCGGTTTCTTATCTGGAGTGGTTTCAGCGCAAAGGCTTTCCGGAGGGCAAACTGGGCATGTTGCTGGCCACAGCCTACGAAATTAAACTAAACGGCCTCGAATTTTTGTTAACACCTATCAAGCGAAACAGCAGGCGGATCAGGTAAACTATAGTTTATAACATTTTACGGACACGCCTGTTTTGGAGTCATAAAGCATAAAGACATGAGTAAACAAAAGATAAAGATCGATATAGTTTCGGATATTAACTGCCCGTGGTGTTATGTGGGCGAACAACGCCTGAACAGCGCCCTGGCAACAGCTAAAGACAACTATGAATTTGAGGTTGCTTTTAAACCATTTGAACTGAACGCTGCCATTGCTCCGGAAGGCATGGACAAAGTCGAGTATTTTAAAAATAACTACGGTCCGCAGATCGTATCGCAGATAGGCGCCATGAACCAGCGGCTGGCAGATACAGGAAAAGAGGTTGGCATTGAATTTAACTTTGAGAAGCAGACAAGAATCAATAACACCTTTAACGGGCACAGGCTTATCTGGCTTGCAGGCGAGTATGGCGTTCAGGAGAAAGTAGCAGAAGCATTATTCTATAGTTACTTTACCGAAGGCAACAACATGAACGACACAGACCTGCTTAAAAAGGTAGGAACTGAAAACGGTATACCGGCCGATAGGCTGGAGAACTTTTTTGAAAGCGAAGAAGGCAAAAAAGAAGTTCGCGAAATGGAGCAGTGGGCACAGGCTTCGGGCATTACCGGCGTACCGGCCTTTATCATAAACGACCAGTACCTGATTAGCGGAGCCCAGCCTTCAGAGGTATTCCACCAGGCATTTTCGCAGATAGCTCCTACTTTGCAACAAATCAATACCGGAGGAGACAACTGCAGCATTGACGGCAATTGCTAAACTATAGCACAACTATAAACTATAAAAGCACCTCTAACCGGGTGCTTTTATAGTTTATAGCTCTCATAAAAAACTATGCTGTCATTCTGTAAAGTCATAGATCCCGGGTTTGTCTCGGGGAAACTTGGCAGAAGCGAGGTTAAGCAATTGCTACAAGCCACCAAGATCCTTTCAGGATGACAAAAGAGGAGAATGATACCACCCTACCCATAACCGGGTGCTTTTATAGTTTATAATATACTTAAGTTGGAAACAATGCCAGAGAGTGACTATAAATTTGATGATGCCGTAACTCTTCTTACGCGGCAGATTAGCTACCGCTATACTCTGCTACCTTAACGAGCTGCTTTCCTATATTCTCACCCGAGAACAATCCTAAGAAGGCATGTGGTAACTGGTCAAAACCTTCTGCAATTGTTTCTTCGTATTTCAGCTTTCCTTCCTGTATCCAGCCTGCCAGTCCTGCGGCGGCTTCTCCAAACCTGTCGGCGTAATCGCTCACTATAAATCCTTTCATCAGCGACTTGGTTTTAAGTAAAACAGGCTCAACACGTGGCCCTACTGGTGGCGTAGTAGCATTGTATAAAGCGATCTGTCCGCAAACTGCTATGCGGGCAAAGTTGTTCAGCAAACTATAGACAGCGTCAGATATCTCCCCGCCTACATTATCAAAATAAACGTCTACCCCATCCGGGCACGCAGCTTTCAGCGCACTGCGCATATCAGAAGTACTTTTATAGTTGATCGCATCATCAAAGCCTAATTCCTGTTTCAGATAAGCTACTTTATCATCAGAACCTGCAATGCCTATTACGCGGCAACCTTTCAGCTTTGCTATCTGCCCCACAACAGAGCCTACCGCACCAGCCGCTCCGGACACCACCACTGTCTCTCCGGGTTTCGGGTCACCTATAAAGAGTAGTCCGCAGTAAGCTGTAATGCCAGGCATACCCAGTATGCCTAAATAATAGCTCAATGGGGCAATCTTTGGGTCGATCATTGTCAGGCCTTTGCCATCGGAGATACTATAGGTTTGCCAGGGCAGGTTGCCTAAGACCACGCTGCCTTGCGGTAGTTTTGCATTGCGGCTCTCCGTTACCTCGGCTATTATACCACCCGCAATAGGTTCGTTCAGTTTGTAGGGTGGCACATACGATTTTGCATCGCTCATGCGTCCCCGCATATACGGGTCTACTGAAATGTAAAGTGCTTTCAGCAGGACTTGCCCATCCTGCAGTTCAGGCAATTCCTCTTCCGTAAATTTAAACGTGGTGTCGGCAGGCAGGCCTTGTGGGCGTTCGTTCAGTAAGATGGTTCTTGTTTTCATAGGTAATCCTGATAGGGTTAAATTCTTTACACGCAGAAGCAAAGCCAGTAGTTATTGTTTTTGAAACTTACAGAGTTCAAACCATTGACTTTTGCTCTCCGCTACCATCAACACACCACTATAACCCTCTTTATCAATCAATTATATTAATAAAAACAATAAAAATATTAACTATTATTCGAACCAATACTTTTTAAACTTAGTTTTGTATATTTAAATCATGTTATAATCAATGGAATATCGTTTTATCCATCATTGGCAGTATGAACCCGGGGAACAGGAAAATCTGATCCTGGACGAAGCTATTGCCCTTATTGAAACAGAAAGAAGCGATACCTTCCTGACTGATCTGGCTGCGTTTATTTCAGAAAAGGCCCGGGCAAAATATGTACTTATCGGGTTGCTGACGGATGACGCCCAAAAAGCCCATTCCTGTGCCTTTCTACGTGAAAACCAGGTGCTCAATAATATAACTTATTCGCTGAAAGGAACGCCCTGCAACGAAGTGATCACACAGCGCTTTTGCTACTTCCCGGTTGATGTTTCGACTAGTTTCCCTACAGATGTTGAATTGAAAGAACTGGGCATTGAAAGTTATTTAGGCAGTTTATTATTATCGGACGAGGGCGAAGCCATCGGGCTGATTACGTTGATGGACGAAAAGCCACTGGAGAATGCAGCCTTTGCCGAACACCTGATCCTGGTCCTGAGCCCAGCTATCGAAGAAGAATTACTAAGACTCAGGGTAAAAACCGAATAGAAATTAACAGGCTGATACTTAATGCCTGATTATCCTGCCATCTTCCATTTCGATTATCCGGCCGCTGCGTCCGGCAAAACCCTGGTCGTGGGTAACTATAAGCAAGGTCTGGTTATGCACTTCGGCCAGTTCATGAAATATCTCGAATACTAGTTCGCTGTTTTTGGTATCCAGGTTCCCGGTTGGCTCGTCGCCCATTATTATGTGCGGGTCGTTTATCATGGCGCGGGCAATGGCCACACGCTGCTTTTCACCTCCTGAAATGCGGTAAGCCTCTTTTTTTGCCAGGTGATCTATGCCCAGCATTTTCAGTTTTTCCAGTGCCCGGTGCTCTACTTCCTGTTCGCTGTACCTGCCTAATTTTAAGCCCGGCAACATAACATTCCGGATAACCGAAAACTCGTTGAGCAGGTAATGAAACTGGAACACAAAACCGATCTTTTCGTTGCGGATGCGCGCCAGCTCCGCATCGCTCCTGCCGGTCATCAATTCCTGGTCTATCAGCAGCTCACCTTTATAGTCCGTATCCATCGTTGACAGGATATAAAGCAGCGTAGACTTGCCACAACCCGACTTCCCGATAACAGAAACAAACTCTCCCCTGGTAATTTTAAAAGTAATATCTGTGAGCACCTGCACCGTTACCGGGTCATGAAACTCCTTTACAATGTGCCTTGCCTCCAGTATCGTGTCCTGCATCTTATTTCCCTCTTATAATTTCTACAGGGTCTACTCTGCTGGCTTTCCGTGCCGGAAAAAAACCTGCGAAATACGTGGTGATCAATGAAAAGATGCCCCCGATAAAATAAAAGACCGGGCTATAGTTTACCGGGTATGTTTTTACCGTTGGCAGCGCGGCCGTTACAAATGGAATATTGTCGATAATTACCGAGAAAATAAAACCGAACAGTAACCCGACCATCCCTCCGAAAAAACCGATGCTCAACGCTATTACCAGGAACACGCTGTTTACATCCCTGCCCGAAAAACCGGTAGCCTTAAGAATCGCTATGGAATCCATTTTTTCATAGATCATCATGTTCAGGATGTTGAAAATACCGAAGCCCGCAACTATAAGCAGCGTTATTCCCACAGCATACGAGATAATAGACCGCACATTGCTACCTGTTTCAAACTGCGAATTGGCTGTCTGGATGTCTTCGGCGTCGATGTTAAACTTTTGCCTGTATTCCTGGGCAACGGCTGGGGCCATTTCAAGGTCGTGCAGCTTTACCTGTATGTCGGTGATGTAGTTGGCTGGTTTGCCCATCAGCTTTTGCGTGGTAACAATAGAAGCGTAGCTCTGCACCTTATCAATTTCCTGTATGCCCGACTGAAAATAACCCACCACTTTCAGCGGGAACCGTTCGCCCTGCACCGTGGTAACCTGTACCACATCGCCAATGTCGGCGGCCAGAATATTGGCCAGGCCTTTTCCTAAAATAATGCTGTTGGAAACGTTCTTTGCATCAATCGCATTGCCTGCGGTCACATAATCCCGGAATTTGAAAAGACGCATTTCCTCCTCCACATCTACCCCGTTTATTACGCCGGTAATATCTATAGTTCCTTCGTTAAAGAACACCTGTGATGTTACTTTTGGGGTAGCGCCCAGCACGCGCGGGTCGTTTTTAACTGCCTGTAAGATTGGGCCGCTGTTATAGATCTCCTGCCTGCTGATTCCCGATTTTATAGAGCTGATAAAGTTATAGG
Organism: Pontibacter pudoricolor; assembly: GCF_010092985.1. Taxonomy (GTDB): domain Bacteria; phylum Bacteroidota; class Bacteroidia; order Cytophagales; family Hymenobacteraceae; genus Pontibacter; species Pontibacter pudoricolor. Next base: position 1,588,615 of record NZ_CP048106.1, read on the forward strand.
AGTTCTTAAAAGCTGCAGCCGAATTGATGGGCTGGTGCTCACTCGGCTTGATCTCGTTGTAAAGGCGTACGTGGGGCGTGCGGTTCAGGATCAGGCCATCGAGCAGGTCGTTGAGGCCGTTCATAAAACTAAGCAGCGTAATAAACATGGCAATACTGAACGTAACGCCTACGGCAGCAACCAGGGTTTGCCCCAGCCGGGCCAGCAGCAGCGATTTGGCTATCCCTAAAATTAGCTTTGCATTCATTGTGCCGGCTTTACGATCACGTCATCCCTGGTCAGCCCTTTCAGTATCTCCACTTTCTGGTAATCTTTCAGTCCTGTTTTAACCGGCACTTTTTCATTGTCCTCGTTCAGCACATAGGTTCCGTCAACCAGGTATTCCCGCGGAATGATCAGTGCATTTTGTTTGCGCCGTATTACAATATTTGCTTCGGTGGTAAGGTTCGGGTAAAGTGCTGGCGGTTTGGTAACAAAACTGGCTTCGACGGTAAACGAACGGGTGCGCTCGTTCATGGCCGGGTTCACCTTATACACTTTTGCCTCAAATACCTGTCCTTTGTAGCTGTCTAAATTGAGCAACACCTGCTGGCCTGGTTGTATGCGGGCAATGTCGTATTCATCTACCTGCAATTCCAGTATAAAGTCATCGGCAGCACCAATTACTGCAACCGGTATCTGGGGGCTCACCATCTCCCCTTTCTCTTTCAGTACGCTATATACCTTCCCGTCCGTTTCGCTTCTGACCGTGTAATCACCGGTTATGGTCTCGCTTATCTCCAGATTCTTCTGCGACTGTTTTGCGGCAAAGTTCAGCTGCTTTTTCAGATCATTATAGCGCAATCTGGCAGACTGTAAGGCTGTTACAGAATTTTTATAGTTCAGTTCCCGTTGCTCCAGCTCTACACGGGTACCTATTTTGTTTGCCCACAGGTTGCGTTGCCTTACCAACAGCATCGAGTCGTTTTGCTTTTTGCTCCGGGCCAGGTCTATGGTTTCCTGCAGTTCGCTTAGTTTGGCAGCATTGGCGCTTACGCTGGAGTATTCGGCAGCAATGCGGGCGTTTTCGGTGTTTAGCCGGGCTGTTTCGTTATCTATTTTCAGCAGCGGGTCGCCTTTTTTAACAACATCGCCTTCGGTAACAAATAGCTGCTGTATAATGCCGCTTACAGTGGGAAAAACCTGGTACTGGTCCCTGCTTTTCACCACACCCGACGCATAAACCGATTCTGTAATAGCCTCTACTGTTGGCTGGGTGGTCTCGTGCTTACCTGTGCAGGCAGTTAGTATAAGTAAAAAAGCAAGTGGAAAGTATAGTTTCATGTAGGGATTACATAGTTCCGGTTACCTGTTCTGCAGTTATCTGCATGCTTACAAACAGCCTGCGCCGCTATAAGTTTTATGCTGCCAAGATAAGTTTATAGTTTATCAAACGGAAAATAACCAAGGTATAGTTTATCGGTTTCCGGGCTGTTTATGGGTTTGATGCGCAAACTATAGCGGTCTTTTAGATCAGGGGCAAGAATCTCCTTAACCTGGTGCAGATCATCAACGTCCACGCCAAACTTATCGTCTATGTGTGCCGGTGCTTCCTTAAAACCTGTGTGCCTGTAAAATGCCGATTTCTTTGCCACCCGCAATGCCTCATTTTTATCTTTAGCCACTACCAGCATTTTGTAATGAAACTCATCAAACTCACCTTGCTTGTAGCCGCCCAGGTTCAGGAAATATAAACTATAGCCATCATTCTCAACTGGTGTTTCCTGCTTTGGTACAACCTCAATTTTCCAGGTATCAACTATAGTTATTTCTCGCCAGGCATCTACGTGCATTTTGCCGGCACCGGGCCAGAATTTTTTAAGCTGCGGAACAATGTCTTTTATAGTTTGCCCTATCCCAAAAAACACGTCGTGCTGTTCTGTGTTTCGGCCGGGTGGCCGGCACCCTACCATCACCATAAATAATTTCTGAACTGCCATACCTAAAAAAACGCTCCTCCTGATTTATAGTTCTTTACAAAAAATGCTTCAAAACCACTAACTATATAATATCCTATTTATTTAATATTATAATTTTTATTACGATTTTATGCTAAAAAAACAGTGCAATTTAGCAGCCTATAGTTGCGGTTTAAAAATTACACTTTAACAAGCCCAAACTATGAATACATCCTCATTTAACTGTATATCAGGATTTTATTCTTTATTTTTTCAATGTACAGTTTCGTCCAATTAGCAACCCTTACATATTGCACTTTACTAAACATTTGCTTTAATAATTTGCATTTAATTAATTTTTAGTCATAGATTTGCTAGCGTTTATCATATTTTTTTAGTCATCAATATTAATATTATTATATATTTCTCAACTTTACAATTTAGCTATGGTACTAAGAAATGTGTACTCCAAAACGGTTCTTAATTTCATTTTTCACATCCGGCCAGTTCTGATCCTGGCCCTTTTACTCTCTCCAACCTATTCAAATGCCCAGACCTACAGTGGCCCTATTGTCATTACAAAAGGCGGTACGTACACCGGTAACTGGGAGTCAACCAACTCAGATGTAGCAGCAGTTGATATCCGTACTACAGAGCCAGTCGTTATCATCAACTCCAATATACGGGGGGCCGGCTTCCTGATCAAAAGCTGGTACTATGCCGCCGATATCACTGTAAAGCATACGAACGGCTACGGCATTACGCCTACTCCCACTTCAGACTATCCCAAAACCCGACGCTTTGTAACGCTGAATGATTTCAGGAACCTGGTAGTAGAGAACTGTTACATGGAAAGCACCACCGGCATTGTGTTAGGCGATGATTATCGCGGAGACGGCTCCCCGAATCAAACGATCAAGATCCGGTATAACAAAGCCAAGAACATTGACGGGCGTGTGTACGGCGGCAAAATGCACGCACAGTTTGTACAGTTTAACTACAGAGGCCAGGTGCCCCATGTAGAGATCGCCTGGAATCAAGTGATCAATGAACCGAACAAATCGGTGAAGGAAGATAACATCAACATTTATAACTCGCGTGGCACCCCATCATCTCCTATTAAGATACATAACAACTACATACAGGGTGCCTACCCGGTAAATGCGCAGGCCAGCAGCTTCTCCGGTGGAGGTATTCTGACAGACAGTGATGGAAACGCAGAAAGATGCCCGGCCTTTATTGAGGCGCATGATAACCAACTGGTAAACCTGGGCAACTATTCCATGGGTATAGCAGCTGGCCATAACATCCGCTATCATCATAACAGAGTTATTAACTCCGCCACGTTTGATGACGGTACGCGCTTTAACATGTATACTTCCGGGGTGTGGAGTAAAGACTATGAAAAGACCGGCATTACCTATTCCAACTCCATCGACAATAACACCCTGGGCGTAATGGCCTGGAACTGGCCAAACGACAGAAGGGACATATCCGACATGTCGGGCGCTACCGCAGAGAACAATATCTCTTTACCAGGCACCATAACCAAACAGCACGAGCGCGATGAATTTACATTGTGGCAGCAAAAACTTAGCAGCAAAGGCATTGTAGTCGGCCCGGGCGGATCAGGGGAAGGTATACCCACAACAACTCCGGCACCAGTACCCGAACCAGCTCCGGAACAAACCCCGGAACAGGATACTACCGGAAGCGGTGAAGGCATGATCATCAGCGAAATATGGACTGATATACACATAGAGAATGTAAATGAGATACCTGTAGAAAAGGCACCATCAAGCACAAAAGAGTTAAAAATATTTGAGTCGCACAGCAATGTGGCTGACCATTATGGACAGCGGATACGGGGATATATAACAGCACCTGCCAGCGGGCAATATACTTTCTGGGTTGCAGGTGATAATAACGCCGAATTAAGCCTTAGCACATCCGAAGACCCGGCACAAAAGCAAAGAATAGCTTACGTAAATGGTTATACCGGCAGCCGCGAATGGAGCAAGCAATCATCTCAGCGATCGGCAGCCATAATGCTGGAAGCTGGCAAACGCTATTACATTGAAGTATTGCATGTGGAAGGAAAAGGGGAAGATAACGTTGCCGTAGGATGGCAGTTACCGGATGGTACCCTGGAAAGACCCATTGCAGGTAACAGACTATCGCCGATGGGTTCAGCCACTGCTCCTGAAACACCCCCGGCACCTACTCCGGAACCTGCCATAATTGAGGCAACCACTTACCCAAATCCTTTTAAAAATGTGGTAGTACTTGATATGGGCAACCAGAAAATCACCTTAAAGCAGGTGGTGATCCTGACCCCGGAAGGCGTTCTGAAATACAACGTCCCTAACGTGCAACTGGTTGATAACAAACTGGAAATTAACCTGGCAAAAGCCAGGCTTAATGCCGGAATGTATTTCCTGAAATACACAGACAGCACCGGGTTGAGCAAGACCATACGGATCATAAAAGAATAAAGCTACAGGCAGGCACTTCTACACAGGAGTGCCTGTTTTTTTTGCTATACGGCTGGTTATTAGCCATTACCTTTTCATCGCTCTTTATAGTATAAGGTATAAAAAGTAGCCAGCTTATGGTAGACAACTATAAAGTACCCGCAAAAACCTGTATCGGCCATGTGCATTTAAAAGTTTCAGATCTGCAGCGAACCCTCGACTTTTATACCGGCCTGCTTGGCTTTGAACTGATGCAGATGTATGGTGAGGAGGCAGCATTTGTCTCAGCGGGTGGCTACCACCATCATATCGGGCTTAACACCTGGTTTAGTAAAGGAACCGGTCCGGCGCCAAAACATGCTGCGGGGCTTTTCCATACAGCTATACTTTACCCTACCCGCAAAGACCTGGCAGTTATACTTAAACGCCTGATAGATGCAAACTACCCGATCACGGGTGCCTCAGACCATGGTGTTTCAGAAGCGATCTACCTGAATGACCCCGACCATAACGGCCTCGAACTATACTGGGATAAACCAAAATCGCACTGGCCTACTCATGCTGACGGCTCCTTGTATATGTACACCCGCCACCTCGACCTGGAAAACCTCTTAAAGGAACTGGAGTAAGCTGCTTTTCAGGCTGTCGGGCCAGATATTCCTGTAAAATTCTGTAAGTTCGTAGTTGCTTTCAGACCTAACTGCTTTGTGCTATGACCTACGACCTGCTGATAACCGGTGCAACCATCTATGATGGATCTGGAAAAACGCCCTATGTTGCTGATGTATGGGTTAATAACGATACAATTAGCCTGATCGGTAGCCAGCCATCGGCATCGGCAGCTAAAACACTGGATGGAAGCGGACTTATACTTACACCCGGTTTTATAGATGCGCACGCCCATGGCGAGCCTTTCAAAACACCGGAGTTTGCTAATTTTCTGGCAATGGGCGTAACTACCATTTGCCTGGGCCAGGATGGTTTCAGCCCCGATTTAAGCGAAGACAGTTATACCTCAGGTGAACCTTTGAGCAGCTGGATGAACCGTGTGGATGAACTGAAACCTGGCGTAAATATCGTGATGTTTGTAGGGCATAATACGATCAGGATGCAGACCGGCGCAAAGTATAAACCGGAACCTACTGAGGAAGACTTTGCCGGAATGGAGCAGTTGCTGAACGAAGGCATGGACCTGGGCTGTTTCGGGATGACGACCGGCCTGGAATACAATCCCGGCTTTAACTGCAAAACTCCTGAACTCGACAGGCTGGCAAAAATTGTAGGCCAGCGCGGGGGTATGATCATGAGCCACATGCGCAGCGAGAACGATGCAACTATAGTTCCGGCTATTGAAGAACTGCTCTCCCAGGGAAAATACTGCCCGGTACAGATTTCACATATAAAAGTGGTGTATGGCAAAGGTACCAGCCGCGCCGAAGAGATATGTAATCTACTGGATGATGCCCGCGCAAAAGGCATAAAAGCTACTGCCGATTTCTACCCCTACACCGCCAGCTATACTTCCATCGAGATCCTGTTCCCGGACTGGGCCAAACTGCCTTATAACTATGAGGAAGTAAAAGCCACGCGCGGCGAAGAGTTAAAGCAATTTCTGAAAGAAAAGATAATTTCCCGCAATGGCCCCGAAGCAACACTATTGGGCACGGGCCCTTTTAAAGGGAAAACCTTAGGTCAGATTGCTACTGAGTTGAACAAACCGTTTGAGGAAGTGTTGTGCGACGACATTGGCCCTTATGGTGCATTTGGCGCCTATTTTATAATGGATGAAGCCCTGCAGGATACCTTGCTGAAATACCCGAACACAATGCTTTGTACGGATGGCAGCCCGTTTATGAACCACCCGCGCAGCTTCGGCTCGTTTGCGAAGATGATCGAGACCTTTGTGTTTGAAAAGCAATTGTTTTCGCTGGAAGAAGGCATCCGTAAAATGACAGGCCTGACTGCCGAAACGATAGGCATACAGGATCGTGGTTTTATAAAGCCCGGTTACAAAGCAGACCTATTACTATTCAACCCTTCAGAAATAAAAGCCAATGCCACGTATGAAAACCCGATGCAACGCTCTACCGGATTCCGGTTTGTTATAGTTAATGGCAAAGTAGTGAAGGAACAGGAAAACTTTACTGGTGAACGGAGCGGCCGTGTGCTGCGAAAGCCACAACTATAAATTGCGTAACTTGCGCCTTTATAGTACCCCTTTATGACGCACCGCCATTTTATAGTACATAAGCCTTATGGTTACCTGAGCCAGTTTGTTTGCGAGCACAAAAAGAAGAAAATGCTCGGCGAACTGCACGATTTTCCGGAAGGAACTATGGCTATAGGTAGATTGGATGAAGACAGCGAAGGCCTTTTATTACTGACCACCAACGGCAAAGTAAGCGAGCAGGTACGCAGTAAGCATATCGAAAAAGAATACTACGCCCAGGTAGATGGCCTGATAACCGACGAAGCCATAAAACTACTGCAGGAAGGCGTAGAAATCGGCATAGGTGGCGATAAGTATAAAACCCTGCCCTGTGCTGCTTTCAGGTTAGAGCAGGATCCTGGTTTTCCGCAACGCAGCCGCAAAATACGTGACGACCGCCATGGCCCTACCAGTTGGGTTTCTATTACCTTAACAGAGGGAAAAAACCGACAGGTCCGCAAAATGACCGCTGCGGCCGGTTTTCCGACACTGCGTTTGGTTCGGGTAAGAATTGGTGACATTCAGTTAGGTGAGTTGCAGTCTGGCGAAGTAGTGGAGGTGGAAGATTTGTCGATGGCTATGGCGTCCGAACAAATTTTGTCTGAATCAGGATTTACTGGATTTTAGAATTAGTGATTGGGGTTTGCTATAGTTAACATTTATAGTTCCATAGTTGCTGCTTAACCCACCCCTGCCCCTCCCGAGAGGGGAATTTCTGCTACAGTCAAGGTTGCAGATATAGTTTTATAGTTAGCTTTATCCAACCACCCCTACCCCTCCTTGTCTAAGGCGGGGAGCTTTTCTGCTGTTGCTATAGTTGGAGCTATAGTTCTTTTGTTGGAGTTTTAACACACCCTGGTGAGCCCGGCTCTCAAGTTTCGAACTTCCGTTCTCCCTTTTCCACAAGGGGGCAATTCTGCTACTACACTGTTACTACCCTCGCCCTCGCTCGCGTCCCGCGAGTGTGAGCATTAAAGAGGCTGAATTTAATAGCATGAAACGGCCCCGCCCTCGAGGGAACAATTCCGCTATTAGTTTTCGAACTGCCATTTCGAAGTAAGGAGAAATCTGAACTAGGTATAGTTAAAGACCAGGATCGGACAGGTCGCGACCTGTCCCTTCGAAATTATAGCCATGATAAATCTCGAAGCTTATCTTTTCAAATCAACTATAGCTACTGCTATGAGAAAGATCACAGTCTTTGGGTTGAGCGCCTTGTAGATTTCCGGTGCCGGAAGGCATTGCGAGGAACGAGCAAAGGAAATGTACACCGCGCGATGCCCTTATCGAGGGCCCCTACCCCCAAGACGAGGCCTCCCGGCCGTGAGGACACCAAAGCAAACTATAAAACAGTAGGTGAGTAGAGCTCCCAGGATAAGTGGTAACTATAGTTCGATGGCTTGCTCCGGTCAGTACAACCGTATATTAATCACTAAAAGCCAGGTTTCACCAACTGCCACCACACTTCATTCCCATTCTCCTTTTTTATAGTATAAGCAACCAGTAAATCCTTATCATTTATAGTTGTGATGACCGGGTAAACCGCGCTGCCATTTGCTTCGGTTAGCTGCGATGTTTTAAGGTGTGCTCCATTCTCGTTCCTGATCTGTAGGCCGATGTAATTGTTTGGCTTGCTGCTATCGTTGCCGCGTTCGTCCCAGACTATAGCTAGTTTACCGTTGTTAAAAGTGCTTAACTGTGGATGCCTTGCTGCCGGTGCGTTGCTTATAGTTTCGCGGGGTGCAAAGGTTTTTCCGGCTTCTTTCTGGCTATAGTATACGCCGCTGCCGCCGCCCATTGTAAACCAGGCATAATGCATCCCGAACTTGTTCGAAACCATAGCCGGACCCGTGTGCGGACAGCCATCAATCACCCAGTTATCAGCACTGATGCGCTCCGGGTTCGCAAACGTTTTACCACCATCCACAGAAACCAGGTGCATCATATCGCGGATGCTGTCGTTCAGGATGCCGCGGTAAGCTACGTGCAGTTCCTGTTTTTCATCTAAGTACAGATCGGTGCGGCAGCATTGGCATAGTTGCGTGTCGATCACTTTCTCTCCAACAAAACCATTGCGACCATTGGTGCTGGCAAAGTATAAGCTGGAGCCTTCCTTGTCGGTATCGTTCCTGGAGTCGAGCCAGATAACGCCAACTTCACCGTTTGGCAGCATTTCCATATCAAAATAGCGTTCGTCGATGCTGTTTACAGTGTCTTCGGCCAGTTGTTTTGCATTGGTCCAGCTCTTGCCTCCATCAAAAGACTGAGTATAGAAAACAAGGCCGGCATAACTGTTCTTCGGGTTTGGGTTGCTAACCGGGAACATCGCAATCATATCGCCATTCTTCCTGAAAAGGATTTTTGGCAGGTTCTCGTCGTGCGGGTGAACGCCTTTGGTAGTGGGTATAGTTTGCGCATTACCAAAGGTCTTTCCCCCATCTTTGGATACAGCATAGGCCATCAGAAAATTTCCTGTAGTATCAGTGGCCTGCACCCAACTCAGCACGGTATTGCCTTTTTCATCCTTCGTCAGGTAAGGGCATGAAGCCGACATTCCTTCTGCCGAGATTCTTACAGCCGGTGCAGTCTGATCTTCAGCAGTGCCGGTAACTTGCATATCTGAAGTGCGCTGGTTGCAGCCGCCAACTATAAGCAGCACTGCTAAAATCAAACTATTAAGTGTATTAAATGATCGTGACATGGTGTGTGTGGTTTAAGGTTAGTTGGCTCTTACTCCAAAAGTATAGCCAACGCCAATGTGTACTGTTCTTGGTGCGCCCTGGCGGTAGCTTTTACCGTAGCTGTACTTGTCGGCTGTGGTGGCGTATAGTTGATTGGTCAGGTTCAGGGCGTTGGTCCATAGTTCCAGTCCGCCAACTGTGTAACCTACACGTGCGTTCAGCAGATCGTAGCCCTTATATATTTCTGAGTTTGCGGCATCCAGGTAGTATTTACCCAGGTGCTGCCACTCCAGGCTTAGCCGCAGGCCTTTTATAGTTGCGGGTTTAAAACATACTTCGGTATTGCTGATAAAGCGCGGAGCAGTAGCCATTTCCTTGCCATCGAACGTAGTTCCCTTCTCTGTAAACTCAACATAAGAGTGTTTAGCATTTGTGCCGCTAAACCGGAAGTTTATAGTTTGAACAGGTGCGTATTTAAAGGTATATTCTACTCCACGGTGGCGGGTTTGTCCTGCATTCTGATTTTCGTAAGAGCCATCTTCCAGCCTCACGGATACGATCTCATTTTTGCCATCCAGCTGATATACGCTCACATCAAGGTAGCCTTTGGTTTGAGCAAAACTGATCCAGCCACCAGCTTCGTAGTTTTTATAGTTTGATGGCTTAAGTGTTGGCACCTGCACGCCACGGTATAGTTCTGTTATTTGCGGGGGCGTAAAACCTACGCTATAGTTTGTGTAAACACCCATGCTTCTGCCCAGGTCGTAGGTCATGCCCAGTTTTGGCGTAAGGCTCTTAAACCCGTTTTGCTCGTCAGGTGCACCGGTGTAGGCGCCCGGTTCCAGGTGGTTATCAAATGCATAGTCCAGGCGGTCGTACCGTAAAGCGGCAACTGCTTTCAGTCTTTCCAGCGGGTTTATCTCAAACTGGGTGTAGGCAGCAGTGTTCAACAGGTCTACGATATAGCTGGTCAGCAATGTGCCCGTCTGGCTATAGTTAGTATACTTGCCTGTTTCGCTTCGGTCAATGTCAATCAGTTCTGCCTGGTAAGTTGCAGGACTATAGTCTGCGCTGATGCCGCTGATAAGTTGCGCGTTCAGGAACGGGAACAGGATTTTATGCTGCGCAATCAGCCCGAAACTCCGGAAAGCATCTTCGTTGATCTCTCCTTTTGCTTTCAACGGGTTATCTTTTACATTTCTGATGGCATAAAAAGGATTCTGGCCGATGGCGTTATTGCGGTAAAAAGCTGTTACTTGGGTGCTGTGCTGCGTGTTCCAGTTTTGTTCCAGTGTAGTTCTTAAGCGCAGCGCATTTACTTTGCGGTAGGTAAATGTGTGCTGGCTGGTGTACTCTTTGCTGTAAAAACGGGTGCTGTCCAGGCCACCGGTCTGGTCTGTCTTGTAATCTACTAAACTGGCCGTTGATATGAGTTTTGTTTTGCTGTTGAAAGTATAATCGGCCCGTAAGGTTAGTGCCAGTTTATCGAAATCGCTGTGCTCGATAATGCCGTTGCGTTGCGCGGCGTAGTAACCGGCCACATACACTCCCAGTTTGCCAAATGTATTTGATGCGCTAAAATCCGTGCGGCGGTAGCCTTTGTCGCTGCCTTCGGCCTGTAGTCTGGCAGTAAATACCTGTGCCGGAGCCTGTGTAATAAAGTTAATGGCGCCCCCAATCGCTTCGCTGCCGTACAGCGACGATGCTGGCCCACGGATCACTTCAATGTTGCGCAGTGCACCCATGTTTATCTCTATCAGCGCGTTGTGGTTAAAGTCGCCGGTTGCCCGGATCGGAATACCATCTTCCAGGTACAGGAACAAACTTTTATACCCGATCGGCTGCCGGATAGCCATGGTATGCTGCTCGTTTCCCAGGTTAACCATATACACGCCGCTCACCTTGTTCAGCACCTGCTCCAGCGACACGGCTTTGGTCTCGAGCAATACTTCTTTTGAGATGGCGCTAATGGCAACTGGCGTTTCGGTACGCACAGACGCCTCACGGCTGGCAGATACCACTACCTGGTTCAGTTGGTTTGCAGACGGTTGTAGCTGCACCAGCAGCTCATTGTTTTTCAAAGGTTTTTTCTGGGCATCATAACCAATATATGAGAACACCAGCGAGTCGGAAGCTATAGTTGCAGCCAGGTTAAACTTACCGTCGGCTCCGGTTATAGTTCCGGTTTTAGATTGGGTGGTGCGTATGGTTACGCCGTAAAGCGGCTCTTTAGTTAAAGCATCTATTACCTGCCCTTTGGTTGTGGTCTGGGCATAGGCAGTGTGGCAGAGCGCTAGCAGGCTCACGACACAGATCAGTAAACTTCTCATGGAAGCAGAATTTATAGTTTAATTCAAAATTGAAGTGCGCACCGGTAGTAGCAAAAGGCAAAACCTTAGCTTAAAGAATATGGGGCGCAAATGCGGGATGCTAAACTATAAACTGAGGTGGGTGAAAAATGCTCTGATACGCAATGGAACTATAGCTGAAAGTATAGCCTGAAGGGTAAGCAACTATAGTTTCAGGGATGATTGGTTTTAACGAGAATAAATTCTGGCAATACAGGTTAACCTGCACTTCCTGTTTCTGGCCGCGCTCGTTCGCCTGTTTATCTGTGTCGTGCTGGGCTTTCAGTTTTTTGGTGAGCTGGCATTTGCCTTCGCATTTCAGTTCAGGCTTGTCGCGGTTTATGCACAGGAACTCCATAATATATTCCCTGTTCGCCTGGAAATCCACAAGCACTGCCACCTTGCTAAAGGTTTGCAGCAGCATAATGGCACTAAGCGTTATAACAAAGAAGTTTTTCATGGTGTACCCTTGTTGCAAAGCAAGTACTGACTTAGAGGCCAGTTCTGCCTTTACGTTACAAAAGTAGACCGCAACATTTTCCTAAATAATGATCTGCATCAACTATATGGCTGATCTTTATCAATCAGAGCCAGCCTTTGCGCCTGAACCAGATATATACCACCAGCGTGATCAGCGCCATCGAAAAAATGACCATCGGGTAACCATACACCGAATGCAGCTCAGGCATAAAGTCGAAGTTCATCCCGTAAACCCCAACTATAAACGTAAGTGGCATAAAGAAAACAGAGAAGATGGTAAGCACCCGCATTACTTCGTTCGTTTTCTGCGAAGAGAGCGAAATATAAGTGTTGACCAGGTGAATGGTGCTATCGTTCAGTTCGTCGTAAAGCGTGACCATGTGCACGTACAGGTCCTGCATATCCTGCATCTCAGTAGGCGAAAGGTTCAACAGTTTAAGGTTATCCAGTATTACCTCCGATAGTTTCAGAATTCGTTTCGATACACCTACTTTCCGCTTCAGATGATACAGGCCTTTGGTAAGCGAAACCGGTTTTGCCTGCAGAAAAGTCTTTGTCTCATAGTAATCCAGGTCATTGGCCAGCTTGCCGGCAGGTTCGTCGAAGGTACGCAACGCGGCCCGAACTATACGTGTAAGCAACCCCGCTGATGTTATGACAAGCTGGGTATCGGTATACTTTTCTATGAGTTCAGCGATAAACGGAACCGGGTATTTATGAATGGAGATAAGGAACTTTTCGTGATAAAAAATGGAAACTTTGTTGGTAAGCTCCTGTATGGTGTCGGCTTCGCGGTGCGCTTTTGCATCATAAATACGCGTGATAATAAAAACCACGTCGTTGGCGATCTCATACTTCGGTAAGTGCTCTGGCTGCAAGCAATCGCGCACCGACGCCGGATGCAGCCCATACTTAACGGCTAATTTCTGCAACTCCTCCTCGTTCGGATTCTCTATATCTATCCATTCCCAGCCGTACTCGGCTGAAGAAAATAACGTTTGTTGCACAGGCTTATAGTTATAGTTTTAAATCAGACAATCTGTGTACGCGCACTATAGTTTGGTGTTAGTTAGCAACTATAAGTTAAATCTACAAAAGTCTGAAACAAAACCCTCCGGCACTATCCCGGATATTTTAAACTATAGTTTGATCAACCTGGGTAGAAATTACTGTAAACTAAAGATCCGCCCGGGCAGTGGCCCGGGCGGATCTGGAATATAGCTGAAAAATAAAATTAGTTTTTACCGGTGTGTGCAAGCACAATCTGGCGCAGCCATTTCAGCATCAGGAAGATGGCAAAAGCAGCCAGCAACGAACCCGCACAGTTTACAAGGAAGAAGTAAGCTTTGTGATCGTATTTATCCCACATGCTGGCCAGTACGCCGGATAATTTATTGCCGATAGAAGTAGCCAGGAACCAGCCACCCATCATCAGGGCCGTTAAGCGCGGCGGGCTCAGCTTTGATACCAGCGACAATCCCATCGGGCTCAGGAACAACTCACCTACCGTAATAACAGCATACGAACCAACCAGCCACATCGCAGAGCTCTTCTCAGCGCCATTCATGCTGGCATACACAGCACCAACCATTACCAGTGTACTCATGGCCGTTATGATCAGACCCCACATAATTTTAGCCGGCGTTGAAGGTTCCTTGCCTCGCTTGCGCAGGGCTGCAAAGAACATTACAACCAGCGGCGTAAGCAGGATCACAAAGAATGGGTTAATAGACTGGAAAAGCTCCGTAGAGATGAGCGACAGGGAGTCACCGTCTTTTGGCCAGCGCTCTTCCGGCAGGTTGTTCAGGTAAGGCGAAACACCTTCTTTTGTGATCACTTTACCATCTGCATCGGTTCTGGCCCTGAAATTCTGATCATAATCCGGAACAGTGGCCGTGCTCTGGTCTACTTCCTGTACCATACCAATAGCACCGGCTGGGCCGGTTAAGCCATCCACCATTTCGCGGTCGGTATAGTATTCTGCCCAGGTAGTAAGGGCCGTACCGTTCTGTTTAAATATCGCCCAGAAAACGATTACTACTGCAAAAATAGAAAGCAGGGCCGCAATCGGTTTTTTATCTTCTGATGATGCCCGTGCCCAAAGCGAACCATAGAACACCATGATCGGGATAGCACCGAAAATGAACGCATCTGTAGAGTTAGAACCGAAAATATCGCCCGGTATAAGTACCCAGCCCAATACACCAGCTAAAACAGCAGGCAAAATAACAATACCAAAAATACGCATCAGCGGCATGTCGTTGGCAGCGGCAGGTTTGCGTACATCAGCATCTTTATAATGCTTATTACCCATCCAGAAAATTACTACCCCCAGCAACATACCTACACCGGCAGCTGCAAACGCATAACCCCAGCCATAGTTGTTGCGCAGGTAAGAGGCCACAAACGGAGCAATAAAAGCACCCACATTTATACCCATGTAAAAGATGTTATAGCCGGTATCTTTCTGTTCCTGGTACTCTGGTGAAGAATATAAACCACCTAAAAGTGTTGAAATGTTTGGTTTGAAAAAACCGTTACCGATAATGATCAGCCCAAGCGCGGCAACCATGGCCAAATCGCCGGGCAGTGCCAGACCAATGTAACCAAGCGCCATCAGTATACCACCAATGGAGATAGATAACCGGTAACCTAGTACCCTGTCGGCGAGCAGCCCGCCCACGAAAGGTGTTAAGTAGACAAATGCGATGAACGTACCGAAGATATCCGATGCATTTTCTTTAGATAGACCAAGTCCGCCGTTCTGCGCATCGATCATGTAAAGAAAGAAAATAGCTAACATCAGGTAGAAGCCAAATCTCTCCCACATTTCGGAAAAGAACAGGTAATAGAGGCCTTTAGGGTGTTTAGATTTAGTCGTAGACATGTAGGTGTTTGATAAATAAAGCTTGAAAATAAACATACTTTATAAGCCCGCAAAATAAAAGCTTCCCTCAGAAGTGCATTTTTAAACTTTTTTCGGGCAGAAGCTATTCTTTATAAACCACTTGGAAGCCTGAACTATAAAAAATCTTTTGGCTGTTAAGTTGTTTTAGATGCTGCTACTCTATTCCTTTGCGGACTTATTTGGCGCGAGCTGCTTAAAGATGAAAAAACTACTGGTTTTGTTGATGTTGTTCTGGTATAGCGTGCCCGCTTTGCCATGGCAGGCTAATACTATAGCCGGCGCATCACAAAGCACTTTACATCAGGAAGTTGATTCTGATAAAAAAACAGCTGTTGCACTGCTTTTCCAGGATTACAATATTCCCGGACCTGAAGCCTTGCCACAACTTGAGAAGTCATTCTTGCTGCCAGCTGTGCAGGGCAAGCAACTGCTCGTTACATATACATCATTTGATAAAGCCGCTACTTCTGCTTTACATTTTTCTATCAGGCCAGAAAACGGTGGGCATATCATTTTTACGGCGGGGCCTTGATAGATCAGCCCTGGTTCCTCCAGCTATAACTGCCTGCACTGCCCGGGCAGCAACTTAAATCACACCAACATTTACCCTTAGTTTTTAAATTATGATGGAGCTTATACAGCACCTTATCAGCTTTATACTACACATTGACCAGCACCTGGTAGACCTGCTTAACCAATATGAAAACTGGATATACCTGATCCTGTTCATCATTATTTTCTGCGAAACCGGTCTGGTAGTAACCCCTTTCCTGCCTGGCGACTCGCTTTTATTTGCCTTAGGTGCACTTGCAGCGCTACCATCTTCGGGCTTAAATGTATGGTTCCTGATGGGGCTTCTCATCATTGCGGCCATTCTCGGTGACTCTTTTAATTACCTGACCGGCCACAAGTTCGGGCGCACTATCTATAACAAAGACTACTGGTTCCTGCGCCAGTCGCACCTGCGTCAGGCTGAAAAATTTTATGTAAAATATGGTGGCCGCACTATTATTTATGCCCGGTTTGTACCAATTGTGCGCACTTTTGCTCCGTTTGTGGCTGGTATGAGCAACATGAACTATAAGCGGTTTTTGATTTTTAATGTGGTAGGCGCTTTTGTATGGGTTGTCTTCTTTATCATGATCGGGTATGTTTTCGGAAACCTGCCGGGTGTACGATCAAACTTCTCGCTACTGGTGCTGGGTATAATCGGGGTATCGTTACTGCCACCAATCTATACGATTGTTAAGCAGCGTTTCGCAACCAGCAAACAAGCATAAGTTCTTTCATTTTTTTAATTTCTACTATTAAAATAATTGCTGGTAACTGTATCCGGAGCATTGTTCAGACAACTGTACCCGATACTTTTTAGTAACTGAGCTTTTTTATTCTTCTTTGAAT
Source organism: Pontibacter pudoricolor (assembly GCF_010092985.1). Classification (GTDB taxonomy): domain Bacteria; phylum Bacteroidota; class Bacteroidia; order Cytophagales; family Hymenobacteraceae; genus Pontibacter; species Pontibacter pudoricolor. The sequence goes on from NZ_CP048106.1 coordinate 1,605,053, forward strand.
GAGTAATCCTTCTAAAACCAGCGCTGTATCTACGGCAGGTGTTTTAATCTCTCTCGGAATTATTTACGGCGATATCGGCACCTCACCGCTTTATGTGATGAAGGCCATCTTAGGTATTGCCCCTGTGTCACAGGTGTTGGTGTATGGCGGTATTTCCTGCGTTTTCTGGACCCTGACGCTGCAGACAACTATAAAGTATGTACTTTTAACGCTTCAGGCAGATAATAATGGCGAAGGTGGTATTTTCTCGCTTTATACGCTTATTCGCCGGCGTGCGTCCTGGCTTATAGTTCCGGCCATGATCGGGGGAGCCGCTTTGCTGGCCGATGGTATCATTACGCCGCCTATTTCAGTTTCGTCCGCTATCGAAGGTCTGCGGATACTGAACCCGAATATCCCGACTGTTCCCATCGTTATCACCATCCTGACCCTCATTTTCCTGATGCAGAGCTTTGGTACAGAGATAGTTGGGAAAGCGTTCGGGCCGATCATGTTTATTTGGTTTACGATGCTGGGTGTGCTGGGCGCGCTGTCGCTGGTAAAGCACCCGGAAGTTTTGCATGCTATAAACCCCTATTTTGCTTACGACCTGCTGGTAAATTACCCGGAAGGCTTCTGGGTGCTGGGTGCTGTGTTCCTCTGTACGACAGGTGCCGAAGCGCTTTACTCTGACCTGGGCCACTGCGGCAGACCAAACATCAGGTTAAGCTGGGGATTTGTAAAGCTATGCCTGCTACTCAACTATTTTGGTCAGGGTGCCTGGCTTATGACTATGGAGGGTAGCGTGATCGGTGAAAACCCGTTTTATGGGATCATGCCATCGTGGTTCCTGATCATTGGAATCGCCATTGCAACTATAGCTGCCATAATTGCCTGCCAGGCCCTAATTTCAGGTTCCTTTACACTGATCTCGGAAGCCATACGCCTGAATTTGTGGCCCCGGGTAAAACTTGTGTACCCTACCAACCAGAAAGGGCAATTGTATGTACCTAGCATAAACTGGCTCCTTTGGCTGGGTTGTGTTGGCGTAGTGCTATACTTCCGCGAATCGGAGCACATGGAAGCAGCTTATGGCATGGCTATTACCATGTCTATGATATCTACCACCATCCTGATGAGCTATTTCCTGCGCGTAAAATATAAGTCGTGGGTTGCTGTAACGCTGTTTTTAGGGGTATACCTTTCCATCGAAACCTCTTTTATGGTGGCAAACCTGAGCAAGTTTATGCAGGGTGGCTGGGTAACAGTGCTGATTGCGAGTGTGTTGCTGGCAGTAATGTACATCTGGATAAAGGCTTTTTACATAAAGCGCAGCCTGGCCGAATATGTGCGCCTTAAAGATTACCTGCCCGCTCTGAAGGAGTTGAGTGCCGACGAAACGATACCAAAATATACTACCCACCTGGTGTTTATGACGAGCGCACCCAAACCGAAGGATGTGGAGACAAAAGTAATTTACTCTATCTTCCAGAAGCGCCCGAAACGTGCTGATATCTATTGGTTTGTGCACGTTGAAACCACCGACCAGCCTTTTACAACCGAATATAAAGTAAAGCAGCTGGACCCTACCGTGATCCGGATCGACTTCAGGCTTGGCTTCAGGGTAGAACAGCGTATTAACCTATTTTTCAGGAAAGTAGTGGAGGAACTGGTAGCAAATGGTGAAGTGGATATAACCAGCCGCTACGACTCGCTGAGCAAGCATAACCTGATAGGTGACTTCCGGTTTGTAGTGCTCGAAAAATTCCTGTCTTACGAAAACGACCTGCCAATCAAAAATCGCATGATCATGGAATGGTACTTCAACATAAAGAAATACACCAGCTCCGAAAGTAAATGGTTTGGGTTAGATACCAGCTCTGTTAAAGTTGAGAAAGTACCGCTTGTTATCAGGCCGGTAAAATTACCGGAACTAAAGCGCATCGCGGTATAATTCTGGCACACCTGAGCCGGTTTACGAACTATAGCTGCAGATCCCACACGCATGCTTTCAACGCTATAGTTTGTAAACCGGTGGGCAGGCTTTTTTCAAGATTCTTGTGGAGAGATTCTTAACAATTAGTATCTTGCTATGTTGCTTGCTTATTTTTTACCTTTAGCTGCCGGTAATTTACTTTAAGCTTTAGTTGCTTGTAAACTATAGGCCGAGTGCACTATAAACAACCTACATTAGCTGATGGCTAACCAACACCTACTACTACATGCGTAAATTTCTACAGAACATTACCCGACGAAAAAGCGGAACGGCATTGCTGGCCGATTACTACCTCGACGACAACATACAGGGTACCAACCTTGTGCGCACACTTCGGCTTAAGGATCTTGTTTCTTTTGGTATTGCAGCTATAATCGGGGCCGGTATTTTCAGCACTATTGGTAATGCAAGTGCAGCCGGCGGACCGGGTGTATCGCTCCTGTTCATTTTTACGGCTATTGCCTGTGGTTTTTCGGCATTGTGTTATGCGCAGTTTGCTTCATCCATACCGGTTTCGGGTAGTGCTTATACCTATGCTTATGCTTCTTTTGGCGAGCTGGTCGCCTGGATCATTGGCTGGGATTTACTGATGGAATATGCGATTGGCAACATCGCTGTAGCTATTTCCTGGTCTGATTATTTTACGGCTGTGCTGCAAGGTGTAGGAATCGGGATGCCCGAATACCTGACCATGGATTTTCTGAGTGCTTCGCGTGGCTTTACAGAAGTGTCAACTCAATTAGCTCAGGGGAAGGCCCTTACTGACCTCCCCAGCTATCTGCAGGAGGCTTACCTTGCCTGGTCGAATGCGCCAACTATAGCTGGAATAAAACTGGTGGCTGATATTCCTGCTTTAGGTATTACGGTGCTCATCACCTACCTGGTTTATGTGGGTATAAAAGAGTCGAAGCGTACAGCTAACCTGCTGGTTTTGCTTAAGCTTATAGTTATACTTTTAGTGATTACAGTTGGTGCATTTTATGTAAATACCGATAACTGGTCGCCGTTTGCGCCGAATGGCATTTCGGGCATTCTGAAAGGTGTGTCGGCTGTATTTTTTGCCTACATCGGGTTCGACGCGATATCTACCACCGCAGAAGAATGTGAGAATCCGCAGCGCGACCTGCCGCGTGCCATGATCCTGGCCCTGATTATCTGTACAGTACTTTATGTGATCCTGGCACTGGTGCTTACCGGTATGGTCCCTTACAACGAACTGGCCGTTGGCGACCCGCTGGCTTATGTTTTCTCCAGAGTTAACCTGGATGCAATGGCTGGTATAGTTGCTGTGAGTGCTATAGTTGCCATGGCCAGCGTACTGCTTGTTTTCCAGTATGGGCAGCCACGTATCTGGATGAGTATGAGCCGCGACGGCCTGCTACCTAAGATCTTCTCCAGCATCCACCCGAAACATAAAACACCGTGGTTTGCAACTATAGTTACCGGATTTGTGGTAGCTGTGCCTGCCCTTTTCATGAACCTGACCGAGGTGACCGACCTGACAAGTATTGGCACCTTGTTCGCTTTTGTGCTGGTATGTGGTGGTATTCTGGTAATGGAAGAAAAACAGAAACAACTAGAGACTATACACAAAGGCTTCCGGGTACCTTATATTAATGCCAGATATACGTTGCCGTTACTGATGATAGGTTTGCTGATTATTCTCTACATTTACAACGGTGAGGCCATGACAACTTATTTAAGCACTGAAGGAGGCTGGGAAGAGTTTCAGCATAAGCTGCCGCTGCTGGGCTTTATGATCATTGCCGCTATCATGACGGTACTTTCTTTTGTAAAAAACCTGTCGCTTATTCCGGTATTGGGCTTACTCACCAACTTGTACCTGATGACGGAGCTTGGCATTACAAACTGGACCCGTTTCCTGGGTTGGCTGGCACTGGGCCTGATATTATATTTTGTTTATGGCTACCGCAACAGCAAATTAGGCAAGCATCAATTGTAACATTTATCGTTGTAAAACATTGAAACAGAGGCAAAACATAGCAACAACGCTCCTCCTGCTGGTGTGGGCTGCCATGTTTTGCCTTTCTGTTTTAGTTACCCTCTCCAAACAATCCGAAAAATCGGCATCAAGCTACAGTTCAGCTTTAGAAAACAACGAGGAATTAACTTCAGACAAGCAGAGCGAGCCTGTCGCCTGGACAGAGCAAACCCAGACGCACGTCGTAACAAGCCATACAGAATCCTTATTACACCTCTATGCTGGTACTTTCTGGCTTTTAAAGCTGCGAACTTATTATTCTGAAAAAAAACCTGTTAAGGTTTTACTGGCTTTTGCATCTGCCACTTCCCGCTTCCGGATACTCCCCAACGCCCCTTAGTTTATAGTTGTAACTGTTAGAAATACCTGCCTTACTTTATAGTTTAAAAGTATGCGCGGTTGCTTTCCCATTCCCCGGGAATGGCATTCCCTTTCACTTACCAACTATACTTTACTAAATGTCAAAAAATATCTTCGCGACAAAATCTGTCGATAAACTGATCAAAGAATCAGAAAGCGGTGAGCACGGTCTTAAACGGACCCTAACGGCCACTAACCTTACCATGCTGGGCGTGGGTGCCATTATTGGGGCCGGTATTTTTGTGCTTACCGGTACCGCTGCCGCAAATGCTGCGGGCCCTGCTATTGTTATTTCCTTTTTAATTGCCGGGCTTGGCTGTTTGTTTGCCGGTCTGTGCTACGCCGAGTTTGCCTCTATGATACCTATTGCAGGCAGCGCTTATACCTATGGTTATGCCACGCTGGGCGAGTTTATAGCCTGGATCATTGGCTGGGACCTGATACTGGAATATTTGTTTGGTGCCGCAACAGTAGCTGTAGGCTGGAGCGGTAACTTTGTAAGCTTGCTCAAATCGATTGGTATTACCGTGCCGGCTGCAATTGCTGCTGCCCCGCTTGCTTACGATGGTAACTCATTTACTGCCACAGGTTCTATTATCAACCTGCCGGCTATAGTGTTGATACTTATCATGACGACGTTGCTGGTAATCGGTATTCAGGAATCTGCCAAATTCAACAACATCATCGTTATTGTAAAAGTGGCTATCGTATTGCTGGTTATCGCTTTTGGCTTCCAGTACATAGATCCTTCTAACTGGACTCCTTTTATCCCTGACAAAGAGGTATTGGTTGACGGTGCTACCCGTTATGGCTGGCAGGGTGTAGTGGCCGGTGCAGCCATCGTATTCTTCTCTTATATAGGGTTTGATGCTGTCAGCACTGCCGCCCAGGAAGCAAAGAACCCGCAGCGCGACATGCCTATCGGTATGCTTACATCGCTGGGTATCTGCACATTACTTTATGTATTGATGTCTCTGGTAATGACTGGCCTGGTACCTTACAAAATGCTGAATGTTCCGGATCCGGTACTGGTGGCACTTTCTGCTGCGGGTCCTTCGCTTAGCTGGTTATACTTCTTTACCGGGGTGGGTGCTGTAGCTGGTCTGGCTTCGGTTGTATTGGTGATGCTGATGGGGCAGCCACGTATTTTCTTTGCAATGAGCCGCGATGGTTTACTGCCTGCGTTTTTCGGTAAAGTACATCCAAAATTCAATACACCTTATGTAACTACTATCCTTACAGGTTTGGTAGCAGCTGTAGTCGCCGGTATTTTCCCTATTGGGTTACTGGGTGAACTGGTAAGTATCGGAACGTTGCTGGCTTTCGTAATTGTGTGTGCTGGTATTATAGTGTTGCGCCGTACAAGCCCTGAGTTAAAGCGTCCGTTCAAAACTCCTTTTGTACCACTTGTTCCGATACTGGGCATCCTAATCTGCGGATACATGATGGTAAACCTGGGTTTTGATACCTGGATGCGCCTGATCATCTGGATGGCAATTGGTGTATTGATTTACTTTTTGTATGGCCGCAAACACAGCAAGCTTCGCAAGCAGAACGATGCACTTGAAGCTGGTAAAATTCCGGTAAGTTAACTTCAGCGAATACAATTAGGATGTTATGGGAATATCCGGATTATTCATTTTTCTGACAGCATTAACAGTGCTTACCCTTTATTTAAGGAAAGCCGCAAATAAGAAACAGAAATAAACTGTTTTTGAGATCTGTTCATAAAAAACCGCCAGGTAAATTGCCTGGCGGTTTTTATTTTATAGCTAGCCGGTTACTGGTTTCGCATAGAGCATGTGGTAACTGATAAAATTATAGTTGAGTAATAACAGCAGGAATCTTAACCAAAATCCAAAAGAGAAAAGCATTCAAATCCTGGGTAAGCTATTGCTTATCAGCTGCCTTATAGTTGTGCTTCACAAAATTGCCAGTCAGTGTCCTAAATAATAAAAGACTTTAATCTCTTTTATTCATGACGCAGGTCATTTCTCAACTTCCCTTCCCTACTGACCTTTGATCCGGAAAAAGCACTTGTAACAAGCGTGTTTTCCGACTACCAGTTTCAAAATACAGTCAGCATTTAAATTAAAATCACTCTAAACATTTACATATATGAAATATAGAAATCTATGGCTGGGGTTTATTGCCGTTATTGTCGGCTCCTTTGCCGTGCTGGGGTACTATGGTATCGAAATCTATCGGGAAGCGCCTCCCATTCCCAGGCAAGTGGTAACCACCTCCGGTAAGGTTCTTTTTACAGAGCAGGATATTAAAGACGGGCAAAATGTATGGCAGTCGGTTGGTGGGCAGGAGTTGGGTTCTGTCTGGGGCCACGGGGCTTACGTAGCACCCGACTGGAGTGCAGACTGGCTACACAAGGAAGCGATGTATTTCCTGGACACCTGGGCCCAGCAAGCGAAAGGCGTGAACTATGAGGCACTGGATGAAGAGACCAAAGCCATGCTGGAAGCTCGTCTGCAAAAACAGATAAGAGCAAACACCTACGATCCCGAAACCGGTGTACTGACCGTTTCAGATTTACGTGCTGAGGCTATTTCAGATGTAAGCAGGCATTATACAGGCCTGTTTATGGACGACCCTGCACTGGCAAAACACCGTGATGCATACGCCATGTCTGATAACACTGTAAAAGACCCTGTACGGATGCAGAAACTGAATGCCTTCTTCTTCTGGACCTCGTGGGCCTGTGTTACCGAACGTCCGGGTAAAAATATCACCTACACCAATAACTGGCCTGCTGAAAAGCTGGTAGCCAACGAGCCAAGCAGCGACCTGATCATCTGGACAGGTTTCAGTGTCATTAGCCTGATAGCTGGTGTGGGCCTGCTTGCCTACTATTATGCTTCTAACAAAGAGGATGACATAGACCTGAGCAAACTGCCAAAGAAAGATCCTTTGCTGGGCTTAAATGCCACGCCATCTATGAAAGCAACCTTAAAGTATTTCTGGATAGTGACAGCCCTTATACTCGTGCAGGTTACATTGGGAGTTGTGTCGGCCCACTACGGTGTAGAAGGCCAGGCCTTGTATGGTTTCCCGCTCGCCGATTACCTGCCCTACTCTATTACTAGAACCTGGCACGTGCAGCTCGCCATTTTCTGGATAGCTACCTCCTGGCTGGCAACCGGTCTATACATTGCCCCCGCTGTGTCGGGCTACGAGCCAAAATTCCAGAAACTGGGGGTAAACTTCCTTTTTGTCTGCCTGCTTATTATAGTTGCAGGTTCGTTGGCTGGGCAGTGGTATGGCATCATGCAGAAACTGGGATACACTGAAAACTTTTGGTTCGGACATCAGGGGTATGAATATGTAGACTTAGGGCGCTTCTGGCAGATATTCCTGTTAGTAGGCTTATTCCTGTGGCTGGGCCTGATGGTGCGCGCTATTCTGCCTGCTTTCCGGAACGATGCAGAAGGGCGTCATCTGCTGGGTATGTTCCTGATCTCATCGGCTGCAATTGCTATCTTCTATGCATCCGGCCTGATGTGGGGACAGCATACCAACCTGGCCATTGCCGAGTACTGGCGCTGGTGGGTAGTTCACCTGTGGGTAGAAGGCTTCTTCGAAGTTTTTGCTACCGTGGTAATTGCCTTCCTGTTTGTGCGCATGGGCCTGCTGGATACTAAAATGGCAACATCGACAGTACTTTTCTCTACCATCATTTTCCTTTTCGGAGGTATTATCGGTACGTTTCACCACTTATACTTCAGCGGTACGCCAACTGCTGTAATGGCCCTGGGTGCTACATTTAGTGCCCTGGAAGTTGTGCCGCTTGTACTTATTGGTTTTGAAGCCTACCATAACCTGAAAATAAGCCGCCTTACCCAGTGGATCAAGGCGTATAAGTGGCCCATCTACTGCTTCGTGGCCGTAGCTTTCTGGAACCTGGTTGGTGCAGGTGTGTTCGGGTTTGTGATCAATCCGCCAATTGCACTTTATTACATGCAGGGGCTGAATACAACACCTGTGCACGCACACACTGCTCTTTTCGGGGTATATGGTATACTTGGTATAGGGCTGATGCTGTTTGTACTGAAAGGTCTGTCCGGCCGTCGCCGCTGGAAAGATGGTGTAATAAGCTTTGCTTTCTGGTCCCTTAACATTGGCCTTATCCTGATGGTACTGATAAGTGTGCTTCCTATCGGGCTTATGCAGACGTGGGCAAGTGTGGAATACGGCTTATGGTATGCCCGCTCTATGGAGTTTATGCAGACAGACACCATGGAAACACTGCGCTGGCTACGGGTTATTGGTGACACGATCTTTGCTGGTGGTATTGTTGCCTTAGCCTGGTTCATCATCGGTCTTAAAACAGGTTGGTCGCTAGAGCAGGACGAAGATGTGCAGGACATAGACCTCATCCAGACACAGGAAGATGAACTAACTATAAAAAAGTAGTAGCTATAGTTACATAAATACTTCTTGATGCACTTCCAGGAATGGCTGTCCAACTATGGGCAGCCATTCCTTTTTTCTGAGGCTGGTCTTCTTTAGGTATTACGTTAGTTAGCAGGTAGAAATTTTATGCTTTCTTGTGCATAATTCAGACCTTTACAGGTGATGTCATCAATAACCATACTTCAGAATTTACCTGACTTACCTGTTAAGGAAGCCCTGCCGCGCCTGCTTGCTGCCCTGGAAACCAATACCAGGGTTGTGCTGGAAGCGCCGCCCGGAGCAGGTAAAACCACCCTCGTTCCGTTGGCATTGCTGGAAGCTGGCTGGCGCAACAACGGTAAAATCCTGGTACTGGAGCCACGCCGCCTGGCCACCCGCGGAGCCGCACAACGCATGTCGGACCTGGTGCATGAGCCACTCGGGCAAACGGTTGGATACTGGGTTCGGATGGAGCATGTGGTATCTAATAAAACGATAGTTGAGGTAGTAACGGAAGGAATTTTAACCCGGTTGATTCAGGATGACCCGGCTCTGGAAGGAATTGCAGCTATCATTTTTGATGAGTTTCATGAGCGCAACCTGCAGGCTGACTTAGGTCTTGCATTGGCACTGGATGCCCAGGCAGTGCTGCGCCCCGACCTCCGGATACTGGTGATGAGCGCCACACTGGATGCTGTAACTATAGGTAAGTGGCTGGATGCACCTGTTATTACAAGCGAAGGCCGTCAATATCCTGTCGAAACACATTACCTGCCCACTTCCGAAGTGGCTGCGGCAGGAAACAGACCGGCGGAAAGACTGAGCAATCTGGTACCCAAGGCAATACGAAAAGCGTTAACCGAACAACCGGATGGCGATGTACTGGTATTTTTGCCCGGCATGGGGGAAATGCGAAGGGTCGCTACACAACTGGAAGGCAAACTGGCACCAACTATAGACCTGCATATTTTGCACGGAGATCTGCAATTATCAAAACAAATGGCTGCTATACAACCTGCACCCAAGGGCAGGCGCAAAATAGTACTCGCCACCAGCATTGCCGAAACCAGCTTAACTATAGAAGGTGTAAAAATTGTGATAGATGGCGGCTATTCCCGTGTTCCTGAATTTGTACCCCGCACCGGGTTAACTACGCTGGCAACTATACCTGTTTCAAAAGCTGCCGCCGACCAGCGCCGCGGCCGGGCCGGGCGTCTGGGGCCGGGTGTGTGTTACAGGCTTTGGTCCACTGCCGACCAGGTGCAGTTAGCTGACAGGCAAAACCCTGAAATATGCGAAGCAGACCTAACCGGGCTGGCTCTGGAACTTGCCATGTGGGGCGTAAAAGATGCAGTTGCCTTAAACTGGCTGGATGTACCGCCCTCCGCTGCCATGGCACTTGCCCGCGATCTGTTACTTCGCCTGGAAGCTATAGATACAACCGGTAACGCTACAGCACACGGAAAAGCACTGGCATCGCTTGGCCTTTCTCCAAGACTGGGGCACCTGGTTATTCGTGGCCGTGAGTTTGGGTTTGGAGCTACAGCCTGTGCCTTAGCTGCTTTGTTATCTGAAAAAGACATCCTGAAGCAGCTGGAAACCGGGCGTGGCAATATTCTTCCTGATCTTCCCCTGCGCCTGGAATTTTTATCGGGTAAACGTCCGCCAATACCTGGCTTTGTGTTGGATGAAAATGCCCTCCGACGTGTGAAAGAACAGGCACAACACCTGATGCAACGCACCCGCAGTGCCAGCGAAACTATAAAACCGGACGCAGCAGGAATCTTAACCGCTCTCACCTACCCCGACCGTCTGGCCCAACGCGAGTCATCGGGCCGTGTAAGAATGGTAACCGGGCAACGGGCCGCTTTGCCGACTGAGCTTTTCAGCGAAGCAGATTTTTATAGTATTGCGCATCTGGAGACCGGGAATCAGCCTCGTATATTGCTGGCTGCACCACTTAACAAGACAGAGTTGCTGGAGCACTTTGCAGAACAAATGGAGGAGTTGGATGAAGTCAGATTTGATGAAGCCACTGGCAGAGTGACAGCCCGTAAAATTACCCGGTTAGGTGCATTAATTCTGCAGGAAACCAACCAGCCGAATCCTGATCCTGAGCATGTAGCTACTATACTTTTAAAGGCCCTTAAGGAGAAAGGAATTGATAAACTTCCCTGGTCTGAGCAGGCTATAAATACCCGGCAGCGCCTGGATTTTCTGCATCAACTGGTACCTGAACTATGGCCCGATGTTTCGGATAAAACGCTAGAAAAAACGATAGAACTATGGCTTCTGCCGCATTTGTCTGGCTTACGAACTATAGAACAAGTGGCCAGGTTAGATTTTAATGAAATGCTGTTGTCGGACCTGAGCTGGGAACAACGGCAGGAAATGGACCGGCTGGCCCCAACCCACCTGGAAGTACCAAGTGGCTCACGCATTGCGTTGAACTATACAGACCCAGTCACCCCTGTACTTGCCGTGCGCCTGCAGGAAGTATTCGGGATGCTGGATACGCCCAGAATTGGTGGTGGCAAAGTGCCTCTGCTGATTCACCTGCTCTCCCCTGCCTCACGCCCCGTACAGGTTACCCGCGACCTGCGCAGTTTCTGGACAAACGGCTATTTCGATGTCAGGAAAGATCTCCGTGGACGTTATCCCAAACACCACTGGCCCGACGACCCACTGGCAGCTGTTCCGACGCGTGGCATTAAAAGACCTCAGTAAACTATAGTTTTAGCCAACTATAAAATACTATAACTCAGTTGCATCTTTTGTGTAGTCTCTCCGTCATCATGGTGTAATAGATCTTAAACAGATAAAAATAAAGCACCATGGAATCAATGTACATCTATGCTTTCGGCAGACAGCTTAACCAGTTAAAAGAGCAGCTGGACCAGCAAAACACGAAACAAAACAACTGTGTGAAAAACACTTGCCAGGAAACAGAACAGCTATCGCAACAAAGCACTTGCTGCCCCAGAAAGCCGGTTGACACCAATTTATAAACTATAAAGTTCCGTCCATACCGCCAGTTTGAGCGCCAGCATTAACTGGTGGTGAAATATGGCAGCCAGTTTATAACTGGCGAAACTATGGTTCGGAACGCGCCAGTTACAAACTGGCCTCATTTATAGCCACAAGCTGCGCTATCGCTAAACTTGCAGCATATCACATAATAGCATTAGCAACGCGGCCAGAGTCAGCGGGATAACTCACACTCGCGGGACGCGAACGAGGGCATTAGCAGAATAGATTCTCGTAAACTATAAAAGCCCAAAACCACCGATCATCAGTGGCTTTGGGCTTTTTAAACTATAGAATTATAGTTTAAAATATCAGACTATAAAAAAAGATCCCCTGCAGCTTCTGGCTGGTAAAGGATAGATTCAATTTTGTAATACAGCATTCCCTGTGGGGCAGGCCATTCTACTTCGTCGCCTACTTTGCCACCCAGGATAGCGGTTGCAACCGGAGCCAGTACAGAAATCTTACGCGCATTAAGGTCAGCATCTTTCGGATACACAACCGTAATCTCAATTTCTTTCCCGGTTTTCATGTCTTTCAGGCGCACCAAGGAATTCATAGTTACTACATCAGTCGGCACTTCTTCTGAGGCTACAACTTTTGCGCGCTTCAGTTCTTTACACAACCCTTCAACAGAGGCAGCGCCACCATTCTGGCGTTGCAACTGCACCAGGCTATGCAGGCGTTCTTGATCTTTTTCGGTTAAATAAATGGGGTTCATATAAGTCTAGTTTAATATGAGTTGATGCTCTTTCGTGAGTATTGATCCTGGTTCTGTCGGCTTAAAGTAAATATCTTCAAAGCTCAGCGTTCTGCCAGATTCCACTCTTCTGAAAATCTTGTCCGGCGTAATACTGTCTATGCTGCCAAACCCGCAGGCTTCCATCACTTCTATGGTTGATTTTATAGTATTGCCATGGAAATTTGCTACACGCACTCTCTTATCAGCAACATCCAGACCCTTATAAAGGTTTTCGTCCTGCGTAGCAATACCTACCGGGCAACGACCTGAGTCGCACTGAAGCGCCTGTATACAGCCCAGTGCAAACATCATTCCGCGGGCACTGTAGCAAATATCCGCACCCAACGAGATCGCCTTTATTATATCTACGCCAGTTATGATCTTTCCGGCTGCAATCACGCGAACTTCTTTTCTGAGCTTATATTTTACCAGCATCTCCTGCACAAACGAAAGGGCATCGTAGAGCGGCATACCTAAACTATCTGTAAACTCTAGCGGCGCTGCACCGGTTCCACCTTCTGCTCCATCTATCGTAATAAAGTCAGGGAAAATCTGGTTATGCATCATTTCCTGGCAAAGGCGCTCAAACTCCAGTTTGTTACCGATACAAAGCTTGATACCGATCGGCTTGCCTTGCGACAGAACACGAAGCTTCTCGATGAAAAGCAACATGGTGAACTGGTCCTGGAAAGCAGAGTGCGCCGGTGGTGAAGCAACGGTAGTATGTGGCACCACTTTACGGATCGCAGCGATCTCCGGCGTGTTTTTAGCAGCTGGCAAAATACCCCCATGGCCTGGTTTTGCACCCTGCGACAGCTTTATTTCCACCATTTTAATGTTTGGATGGGCAACCTGCTCCTCGTATAGTTTCTCTGAGAAGTTACCATGGCTATCGCGGCATCCAAAGTAGCCCGTACCTATCTGCCAGATCAGGTCGCCACCACCTTCTATGTGGAACGGACTCACGCCCCCTTCACCGGTGTTATGCGCAAACCTGCCCAGTTTAGCTCCTCCACTTAAAGCCGTTACCGCTGTTTTACTCAGCGAGCCGTAGCTCATGGCCGATATATTATAGATGCTGGCGCTATAAGGCTGCGTACAACGGCTGCCACCCACTGTTACACGCAGGTCTTCTTCCGTTACATGGGCCGGAAACATGGTATGTGCAATCCACTCGAAACCATTTTCCTGGCTGTTGGCCTGCATACCAAATGGCACCGTTTGCCGTACGTTCTTAGCGCGCTGGTAAACTATAGATCGCGTGCGGCGGCTAAAAGGCTTACCATCCAGGTCCGACTCAAAGAAATACTGGCGGATCTCCGGGCGAATACTCTCAAAAAAGTAGCGCAAATAACCTATAATTGGGTAGTTGCGCAGTATAGAATGCCTCGGCTGACGTATATTATGGATATAAACTGCCTGCAACGGTAGCACTAATACCAACAAAGCTATATAAGCTATATTTTGGTAAGCCAGGTATAAAATAAGGGTATAAATGGCTGCAAAAGCAACCGCAAAAAGTTGCCTTACGCTAAGTTTGATTGACATATCAGTTGTAAAAATTAATTTTTCAGAGATACAGCTAGTGTAGATTACCGCAACAACTATATGCTACAGGCCAGAAACACTAGATACCAGGAGGAGTTAGAGCCGGATAGATTTCCGGCTTACTTGTTAAAGTCTTTTGGAGTAGAAAAAAAGTTAAGACAATATCCGTTCAGGTCATCGCTTAGAGAAACGTGATTCGAAGCTGCTACAAGGCTTGTAAGCGGCAATTGTAACGTATGTGAGTGTATACTGAATGGCAGCACAGCAGGTTCAAATTTGGTTAGCCAAAGTAAGCAGATATTCTATTGAAATGCAACTTGTTCACGGTATACGCTGCTTAACCTATATATTGTTACATAAATTTAGCTGCATATGTCCTGTATCCTTGTCTGAAGTTGAACAGGTTCGTATTCCATAAAATGTCCACCTACGCTTTCTCTCCTTAAAACACATGCATCGAGAATAAGTTCGACCACAGTCAGCAAATTTTTAACTTCCTGTACTGCAGCCGAATACCCCTGAAGGTATTTCAGGCTATATTTCAGTTCGGCGAGTTCATACGTAGCATGCAGCAAACCTTCTGCCGTGCGAACTATACCAACTTTTTCCCACATTAAAGTCTGCAATGCTTTTTTTGTCTTAAGTACAATTTTATCATCCCGGTTATCCGGCAAGCTATACACAACACTCTTAAACGCTGTACAATGAAGCTGCAGATCTGAAACTTTGACATGCTTAGCAGCCTCCCTGGCAAATACAACGCCTTCGAGCAACGAATTACTGGCCAACCTGTTAGCACCATGTATGCCTGTACAGGCCACTTCCCCGATCGCATATAACCCAACTATAGATGTCTGCCCATGCAGGTTTGTAACAACACCACCGCACTGGTAATGCGCCGCCGGAACTATAGGTATAAGGTCAGTAACAGCATCAACGCCGATACTTTTACATCTGGTATAAATGCCTGGGAAATTTCTTTGCAATCTACCTCCGGGCAAACGGGTAGCATCCAGGTAAAGGCATTCTGACTGATGCATGTGCATTTGTTCGTACACGGCTCTGGCAACTATATCGCGGGGAGCAAGGGAGCCAAGCGGATGATATTGCTGCATAAACGAACCGCCATCGGGCAAAACCAGTTCTGCCCCAGCCCCGCGCAAGGCTTCACTTATCAGGAACGTGTCTGAAGAACCAGGATCATAAAGTGCTGTGGGGTGAAACTGGAAGAACTCCATATTCCGGATAGCTGCGCCTGCCCTGCGGGCCATCGCGAGTCCGTCGCCGGTAGCTATAGTTGGGTTGGTGGTAAATTGGTAAACCTGGCCGGAGCCGCCGGTTGCCAGCACAATAGCTTTAGCCAGTATCGTTTTATAGTTCCCAGTCACCATATCCAGCACCTGCACACCGTAGCACACTTTCTCCTGACCTATAGTTTGCGTCAGCAGATCCAAGCCAAAGTGGTATTCTAAAACGGTGATATTCGGATGCTGAAGTACCGCTTTGCTTAAGGCCTGTTGTATGCTCAAGCCGGTGTGGTCTTTAACATGGGCGATGCGGTTTTGTGAGTGACCACCTTCTAACCCTAAGGCTATAGTTTCATCGGTAGCTGTATCAAAAAGTACGCTTTGCTGTTGCAGCCATTTTATAGCTGCAGGCGCACGCGCTACCATAAACCGGACTGCCAGCTCATCGCATAGCCCGGCGCCTGCAGTGAGGGTGTCCTGTATATGTTGCTCAAACGAATCTGTAGCACTCAGTACAGCGGCAATACCTCCCTGGGCATAAGCGGTGTTGGTCTCTGCCAAAGCAGCTTTGCAGAGCACCAATACTTTGTTTTGAGCAGCAGCTTCGAGGGCAAATGTCAGCCCGGCAATACCGCTGCCCAGTACTACAAAATCATAGTTCAGGGAATCCATTTACGCAAAAGCCAGCATACGCTCAATGGGTATAAGAGCTCGTTTGATGATCTCATCTTCCAGGGTTACTTCAAAAAGCCTTTCCTGCGGTGTTCCGATTGCCCGAAGCGAATCCAGTGTCCGTTGTATAGTTATCTGCTTCATGTGCGGGCACTTGATGCACGGAACTATAAATTCTTTCTGCGGATACATACCCCGCAGCGTTGCACCCAAATCGCACTCCGAACCAAGTATGAACTGCTTACTTTTACTCTCACCAACAAACCTAATAATATCGGATGTGCTGCCCACAATACCTCCGGCTCCTTTTAATGCATCGGTAACAGTATCGTCCGGAACCTCCCAGTGCACCAGTACCTGCGCTTCCGGGTACATTAGTTTAAGTCCGTTTATACGCTGTGGCGTAAACTGCTCGTGCACTTCGCACTTACCTTCCCAGAGTATCAGTTCCTTACCAGTTTCGGCTTTGATCTTGCTCTGCAGGTTGCGGCCCATGTACAGGTCTGGCAAGAATATAAGCTTATCTCCGCCCAGCGAGCGGGCAATATCCATGGCATTGCGGGAGGTGCAGCAAATATCGGCTTCAGCTTTGGTTTCGGCGTAGGTGTTAATATAAGCAACTACAGGCACGCCCGGCCATAGTTTCTTTAGCTTCTTCACATCTTCGCCGGTAATGCTTTCAGCAAGTGAGCAGCCGGCATCAAAACTTGGCAGCAACACCTGCTTTACCGGGTTCAGGATCTTGGCCGTTTCAGCCATAAACTTTACCCCGCAAAAAATAATATAATCCGCTTCCACAGTTTTGGCAGCTACACTCAGACCCAGCGAATCGCCTACAAAATCGGCAATGCCGCCATCTTCGTGTTTTACCTGCAGTTCGGCTGGCATGTAAAAATGCGACAGCACCACCGCGTTGTGCTTTTTCTTCAGCTCACGTATCTCTTCTACAGCATCAAGTAAAGCGGCTTCTTCTTGTTCGGGCAGGGCAAAAGGCTCCATGGCTCTGAGCTTTTCAGAGAAAGCGCCCCGTGTTTGGGTAGTAAGCATTTTGGGTCGTGTGTTTGTGTTAGATTAAGATTCTAAAGTTGTTTGGCTGAACTATAGCTAATCCTGCAATCCGGCTTCAGAAATACTTTCCTTTGGCAGCTCTTCGTGCAGGTTTGTGATAAAGTACTTCCCTGAATTAATTCCATCTACCAGGTCCTGTATCGTTTTGGTACTGAATACTTTCAGCAGCTGGTCGCGGTAGGCTTTTATTTCGTTATGCAGCGGGCAGGGGTGTGTATCAGAGCACATTTTCATGCCCATTCCACACTTCCGGAAGGCTTCCATGCCATCAATGGTATTTACCACTTCCAGCAGGCTTATTTCGTTGGCTGGCCTGTGCAGAAAAAAACCGCCGCCTGGCCCTTTCATGGAGGCGATAATGCCTTTACGAACCAGGTCCTGCAATATTTTACCCATAAAATGGGCAGGCAAATCCAGCTCTTTCGCTATTTCCTTTATGCCTGCCTTTAGCCCTTGCGCATCACTCAAGGCGATGTATACAATAGCACGCAGCGCATATTCCGCTGTTTTCGATAACATGAGAATCTGTTTATACTTTTAACACTAACACGGCTGCAAAGGTACTACTATTTCCCTTCCAACTGCCGCATCCCCTCTTCCGTGATCATTTCGGTAGACCAAGGCGGAGACCACACCAGATTTACTTTTACATCCAGATTCGGAAAACGTTTTAAAAGTATCTGCTCCGTAGCAGTTGTAATAGTGCCGCTCATCGGGCAGCCGGGTGTTGTCAGGGTGAGTTCTATCTCCAGCACGTCGCCATCCAGGCTCACACTATAGATCAGCCCCAGGTCAACTATATTTATGCCCACTTCAGGGTCGATGATGTATTTTAAGGTTTCGAAAACTTCATTTCCGAAGTCTTCAGACACTTGCGTTTCCATAGGAAAAAGGTTTTAGTTCCTGAACTTTATGCAGTAGCAATTGAAACACATTGGCCGTGTATAGCAACGATGTGATAGTAAAGCCGATAGCACCGGCAAGTATGATCTGTTGGTTGTTCAGCAGCACGCCTGTTACCAGCAGCAGATACCCAAACAGGTAACTATAGTTTTGCCAGCGCTGAATGGCATGGTTGTAAAGGTCTTTCGGAAGCGGGGTTTTAAAGCGGCCCACATAGTCTTCATACGCATGCATCCAAACTATAAAAGGCAATGTTTTAAAGGTTTGCCCTAGGATAATGGCAGATATAAAGCCCAGGAAAACCGAGATGCCATACACTAAATACACAGCTGAAAGCAACTGTTGTGGCAACGCAACCTGACTGCTAACTATAAACACCAGTACAATGGGTAAAAGCAACAGGGCAAGGGCCACAAATGTCTGTTTCATGCCCAGGTCCATGTCATGACGCTGTCGTGTTTTGCTGGTCTCGTAAATGAATACCATAAACGATAGAATTCCGGCAACAACCAGAACCGCATACACCGGCAGTAACGCCGTATGAAAGAACAGGTGATCGAAAATGAAGAACACCAAGCCGGCATTGATCAGGTTATAGCTCCAGTTCAGTTTCTTAGTGCTCTCGGCGTGTGCCAGCAAAAACATCGGGATCAGTTTGGAGCCTACCCCGATAATGAGCAGCAGGAACCAACCGGCCATGCCAATATGCGCGTGCAGTTTTAAATAATGGGTGTGCTCTACCGGCAGAAAAGCCATTGTAAAGTTCAGCACCATGATCAGCCCCACTATACCCGTAACCAGCAACCAGATAGCCGAAGTAACTATAAAGTCAGATTCAATGGTCCATTTGGGTGCCAAGCGAGCCGTCTGGATTACGTTGATATTGAAGAGTATAAAAGAGATAACTAAACTACAGGCAGCAATGTGCATGACATGCCCTAACTCAAAATTCCAGAAGCACCAGGCTAAAAGTATCGTTCCTATTCCTAAAAATCCGAAGGCTATAGTTGCCAGTTTTTCAGAATATAGTTTGCAGTCGAGCACTACCGGCAGTAACTGGTACAGTGCCCCGAAAATAAGCATGGTTGCCCAGCCAAGTGCTGCCACGTGTGTTAAGGTCAGCAGCTTCGGGTGGAAGTAATGACCGCTAAAGGCATCGGTAGAGAACAGCAGTAAAATACTGAGCGCAACAAAAGCCAGGGCAGCAAAAGCGTAATGCGGCAGCACAACCCATTTGCCCGGCGAGTTGGATGTAGTGGCAGTGCTCATTGTCTGGTTATTTATAGATCAGCAGGTCAACCTGGTTAGGGCCTACTTCCTTTATAGTTATGTTAAACCCACGCTCCTCGAGCTGTGGCAATAAAAATTGCGGCACCCGTTTGTGCACTACGTACAGGGCTTCTTGCTGTGGTAATATCTCCAGCTCACCAAGTATTGTTACCATCGGCTGCGGCATTTCCATAGCGCGTACATCAATGCGTCTTACTTTACCTGCAAAGCCTGCCAGCACATCATCAAAGCTGCCTGTCTCAGGTTTTATAGTTTGTTCTGGCGCATTATTGGTTCCAGCATCTTTCCAGAAGTAGGTATGCACCAGGTTTGCATTTTTAACATCGGTCCAGAAACTATAGCCTTTCTTTTTCAGGATGGCAATAAGCGGTGTTGGCTCAAAAGTGTTGATGATCAGCAAGGCATTGTTCTCCCCTATCCCGTCCACTGCGTTCATGATCTTCAGGAACGGATCGTTTCCGGAGGCTATATCTTCGCATACATCCAGGGCAACTATATGTTGCGCTGGTAGCTGCGCCAGGTAGGCCGGCATGGTCTTAGTTTGGGTTTCAGGTGTCTGCATGATGATCGGTTTTTTCGTATTCCTGGTTTTGCTTTCGCTGGCTATAAAACCTAGCGGCTCCAGCTTTTCATAAAACTTTTCTATGTCGCAGCCGCCAATGCGGGCAGCATCGGCTATAGTTACCCGCGATGCCAGTATTTTGCGCAGCACCGGGTTGCGAAGCTTCTCGAAGTACCTGTTTATACTTGCAATCGCATCTATCGCTGCCGGGTTCTCCTTTATCAGCGCAGATATTTTGGTGTTGGCCGCTATTTGCATCGTTATCAAGCCCGGGCTTTTACATTCCAGAATTCAGGAGTAAAGGTATCCAGGCGCGGGTCGTGTTTATGAGAAAGCAGTTTACCGGTCAGCTCCAGCTCGTCAGGGTTTGCCATCAGTTGCACATACGGAAACAGCTCTCTTTCTTCCCAGCGAATGTGGTCATTGAGGTCTCTTTCCAGTACTTTGAACAGCTCTTTATTCATCGGGCTGCCACTTTTTATTAAGTCAACTATAGTTTGCAGCAACCTGTGCTCTTCTGCCAGTCGTGCCCTCACGGTATCATCTGATTTCAGCACTCTTTTCAGTATCCACTCTTCTTCTTCGCAATGCTCTTTCAGAATGGTCTCCCAGAAATAGCGCACATAGGTACGCATCAGTTCCAGGTCGGTTCCGTTCTTCAGTCCCTGGCGTATCTTCCAGCAAAACAACAATCCGAAGTGGTGTTCACGGGATAGTGGCACCAGGCTCTTATCTCTTTTCTGGGGTGCTATTGCGTTTTTCATAACAGTGGTAATTTAAATGTCTGAATCAGGATTTACAGAATTTTATGATTTCCAGGATTTCGTTAACAGGAAAAGTATAATTCATTAATCCTTCCCATCCTTTAATCCTGAAAATCCTGATTCAGACATGGTATTTATTTCACTACTTCTTTTTCCATCTCGATCGCTTTCGGGAACAAGATGTTGTTCTCTAAGTGGATGTGACGGAAAAGATCATCTTCAAACTCCTGCAGTTTCTTGAATGCAACTGTATAGGTAGCGCAGGCATCCGCAGGCAATGTATAGTTATTGGTAAGCTCACGAATCATTTCAAGCTCACGGCCGGCATGATCGTGTTCCATTTCCATCATGTTGATCGGGTTCTGGATAGAACCGAAGGCAGCAGGCTCCATTTTCACGCCGCTTTTCTTGGCTTCATCCAGCTGCTTAATGTAAGGGAACAGTACACGCTCTTCTTTCGGCATATGCGATTCCAGCTCGTTGGCTACGTTCGTGAAGTGCTTCACAACTTCCAGCAGTTCCGGGTGGCGCTGGCCGTGTACGCGGGCAATTTTAGTGGTGTATTCGTACAAAGCTGGTATAGCTTCGCGCACATATTTATGGTGCATGTTCACGATATAGTCTGCCAGGAAAGAAGGCTCCCATTTGTCGTACTCCGCCTGGCGGTTCTGCTCGGCTTCGTCCATGGCAACCAGTTCTGCTTCCAGTTGGTCCTGGCTGATGCCTTTTTCTTTACAAACCTGTGCTACCGACTTTTTACCACCGCAGCAGAAATCGATACCGAATTTTTTAAATACCTGTGCCTTGCGGTAATCTTTAGCTACCAGTTCGCCTACAGTTTCACCTTCTTCAGGGGTAAGCTTGGTAATGCGTACTTCCCATACTTCAGGCCCCTGCTCCAGGTAATCAAACTTAAATATGTTACCACGCTCGCCCAGTAACTGGTAATACACCGGCTTTGGATCGTGGTCGTTATGGATAATAAAAGAGTCGCCGCCTTTCATATTGTCGAACCATTCAAAAATGGTTGGGTGCTTCATGCGAGGCTCCAGAATGGTAACATCTAATTTTCTTTCTGCGATTTGTGTGGTTTCCATATTGGTTAATTTTTGTTGTTATAATCAATCACCGGTGTAAAGGTAAAACGCGATTTTTTAAAATAAAAGATAAAAAGGTGTTTTATTATTTTATTAAACGTGCTACCTTTACAACAGGTTCAACAACAGCATCTTTAAGTTTAAAAATTTGTATTAAGTACCTTTTTAAATAATCGTTTATCATAAAAAAATCGTTTATAATTTTGATTTACAGGCACTTAAAATAACTATACAAGTTTACCACTATCCCCAAAGGGCAAAAATGACCGAAGTCATTTATTTGAGTGACCTTGCTCATCAAGGTTGGGTTTTATAGTTGATAGTTTAGTGAACTCAAAGTATAGCTGTTTTATATATATCAACTTTAGTTACTGCCTTCCAGACCCGGTTTACGGTTTGCAAGAGGCTGTTTAACCAGAGTTACCGGCCTTATCGGCCCAGAGCCCGTCACAGGCAAATGCGCAGCAATTATTAAGAAACCCTTAAAAAAATTTATAGAGCTACCCCTATGAAGAAAAGTAAAAGAGCAGCCGGCCTGTCCTTCTCCCGGCATTTTACCACCGCAGCGCAAAATGCCTACGACATGTTCCGATTCGAGCTCCGTTCCTCCACTATCCGCAACCCGACAGGCGATGTGGTGGCAGAGCTGAACGATGTGGAAGTACCTGCACAGTGGTCGCAGATCGCGACAGATATCCTAGCTCAGAAGTACCTGCGAAAAGCAGGCGTACCTCAGGCCGATGGTAGAACCGGTTCCGAGAAATCAGCGAAGCAAGTGGTGCACCGCCTGGTAAAATGCTGGCAGGACTGGGGAAGTAAGTATGGTTATTTTGCGTCGGAAAAAGATGCGCTGGTGTTTTACGACGAGCTGGTGTATATGCTGCTGGGCCAGTACGCCGCGCCTAATTCGCCACAATGGTTTAACACCGGACTTTACAATTCTTATGGCATTTCAGTTAAATCACAGGGACATTATTATGTAGACCCCGCCACCGGCGAGATGAAGGAATCGACTTCTGCTTTTGAGCGGCCGCAACCACATGCCTGTTTTATACTTTCGGTACAGGACGACCTGGCGCAGAAAGGTGGCATTATGGACCTGCTGGTGCAGGAAGCGCGGGTATTTAAGTACGGATCCGGCGTAGGCACTAACTTTTCAAACATCCGGGGCAAGGAAGAAGAGCTGTCTGGTGGCGGTACCTCTTCGGGACTGATGTCTTTTTTAAGGGTGAGCGACCGTGCAGCCGGAGCTATAAAATCGGGTGGCACTACACGCCGGGCTGCTAAAATGGTGTGCCTGGACCTGGACCACCCTGAGATACAGGAATTTATAAACTGGAAAAAAGACGAGGAGAAAAAAGTAGCGGCTCTTATTGCGGCCGGCTATTCCGGCGATTTTGAAGGGGAAGCTTATAATACGGTATCGGGCCAGAACTCAAACAACTCGGTACGTGTACCCAATACCTTCTTTAAAGCGCTGCACCAGAACGGCGCCTGGCACCTGACTGCCCGCACCACCGGCAAAGTGCTCAAATCGATACCAGCCCGTAGTTTATGGAACCAGATAGCGGATGCTGCCTGGGCCTGTGCCGATCCGGGCCTGCAGTTTGATACAACTATAAACGAATGGCATACCTCTCCCGCGGAAGGCAGAATAAACGCATCAAACCCGTGCTCGGAATATATGTTCCTGGATGATACGGCCTGTAACCTGGCATCGCTGAACCTGCTGCGCTTTTTTGATGAGGGGAAACAGCGGTTTGATGTAGCCGCTTTCGAACATGCCTGCCGCCTGTGGACAGTAGTGCTGGAGATATCCGTACTGATGGCGCAGTTCCCTTCCGAAGCCGTAGCGCAACGCTCTTATGACTATAGAACGATCGGCCTGGGCTATGCCAACTTAGGTGCCTTATTAATGGTGCAGGGCCTGCCTTACGACAGCGACGAAGCCCGCGCCTTATCAGCTGGCATTACATCGCTGATGACAGGTACCGCTTACAGAACTTCTGCTGAAATGGCTGCGAGTTTGGGAGCTTTTGCCAAATATGATATAAACCGCGATGCCATGCTGCGCGTGACCCGCAACCACCGATTTGCCACTTTTGATCAACCGGAGAACTATGATAACCTGAGCATTAAACCGCATGGCCTGGACCAGCAGCTTTGCCCCGATTACCTGTTAAAGGCTGCACAAAAATCTTGGAACGAGGCGCTGCAACAGGGAGAAAAATACGGTTACCGAAATGCACAGGCAACTGTGATCGCCCCAACCGGAACGATTGGTTTGCTGATGGACTGCGACACAACTGGCGTGGAGCCGGACTATGCCTTAGTGAAATATAAAAAACTATCGGGTGGCGGCTATTTCAAGATCATCAACCAGTCTATACCAAGTGCGCTCAGCAAGCTCGGCTATAGTTCTGATGAGATCGAAGCTATTGTAAACTATGCCAAAGGCCATAATTCGCTCACCGGTGCGCCACACATTAACCCGGAATCACTGCTCAAAAAAGGCTTTACCGAAGAAGAAATTACCCTACTGGAAGCAGCCTTACCAAAAGCCTACGACCTGTCGTCACTCTTTAATATATATACACTTGGCAAGGCCTGCTTAGAGCGCTTAGGCTATAGTTCAGCTGAATACCAGACGCCCGGTTTTAATCTGCTGCAGGCATTAGGCTATAGTTCGAAACAAATTGAAGAAACGAACGACTATGTTTGCGGCACCATGACCGTAGAGGGCGCCCCGTATCTGAAGCCGGAGCATTACACTGTTTTTGATTGTGCTAATCGCTGCGGCACCAAAGGCAAACGCTTTATTCACGCCGAAGGGCATATTAAGATGATGGCTGCGGTGCAACCCTTCATTTCAGGGGCTATCTCTAAAACGATAAACCTGCCTAACGAAACGACCGTGGAAGAAGTGGCGCATTGCTACGAACTATCCTGGGAATTAGGGTTAAAGGCCTGTTCAATTTACCGCGATGGCAGCAAACTTTCACAGCCGTTGACTTCGAAAAGCAGCAGCACAGAAACGGAAGAGAAAACAGAAGAAAAGGTAACTATAACAGAAACGCAATTTAACGCAGAGCAGGTATTGCAGGCCGCTAAAGCCATTCTTTCCGATGCCTCGAACAACGGTTTCCGGGAAGAACTGACACGTATGGTGGAGCGACGAAAGTTACCGGACAAACGCAACGGCTTTACCCAGAAAGCAAAGATAGACGGCCACACGGTTTACATTAGAACAGGTGAATATGCTGATGGCTCTTTGGGTGAGCTGTTTATTGATATGTATAAGGAAGGGGCTTCGTTCCGGTCTATTCTGAACTGTTTTGCTATTTCCGTATCGCTGGGCCTGCAGTATGGCGTGCCGCTGGATGAGTTTGTGAACCGATTTACGTTTACCCGTTTTGAACCAGCCGGCCGCGTGGAGCATCCGAATATAAAATCAGCCACATCGGTGTTCGACTACATTTTCAGGATGTTAGGCTATGAATACCTCAACCGGAAAGACCTGGTGCACGTGCACCCCGAAGAGCCGGAAATTATAGATGAAAAGCCTGTTACTGAAAACTTACCGGAGCAGGCAGCAACTATAGTTTCTGAAACTTCAACCACGAAAAGTAATGGAAAAAGCTATTCTGTTGTTACCCAAAGCAGGACGGTGCTGATGGAACAGACACAGCAGGTACTGGCCAGCATGATGGGCGATGCGCCGATCTGCAACGTTTGCGGCCATATAACTATACGCTCCGGCACCTGTTATAAATGTCTGAACTGCGGCAATAGTTTAGGCTGTAGTTAAACTGTCTGAATCAGGATTTACAGGATGAAAGGATGAACAGGATTTTTCATCAACAAAGTTTATCATCCCCCTACCCCCATCAAAGGGGGACGATACATAGGAATTAAAGGTAGATTAAATCTGCGGACCTAAATCTTGAAAATCCTAAAATCCTGTAAATCCTGATTCAGACAATATTTAAGTAACTTGCAAAATGACGAAAAAGAAAGACATACTTAGTCTGGAGGATGTAAAGCTGCTGGTGGATACTTTTTACACCAGGGTGCGTGCCGATGAAATGCTGGGACCAATATTTGATGAACGCATTCAGGACAAATGGGCGAAGCACCTGGATATCATGTACCGTTTCTGGCAGACTGTTTTGCTGGAAGAACTTACCTACCAGGGCAATCCGGGTGTGAAGCATATTACGCTGCCTGTAGATGAACAACATTTCGAGCGATGGCTCCAGATCTTTTACACAACTATAGATGAGCTTTTTACCGGTGAGAAAGCGGAAGAGGCAAAATGGCGTGCACAGAAAATGGCCGAGATGTTTGCCAGTAAAATTGAATTCTATAAACAGAACAAAGGCAGAACGATCCTTTAAATACTACCTATAGATGAGCCCCGAACACTACCTGATACTGCTGACCTTTTTATGGGTTGGCTTCGTGAGCGCAATCAGTTTTATGGAAGCATGGCTGAAGTTCAGGGCACCGGGCGTAACCTTACCAATTGGCCTGAGCATCGGGCGGCTGATTTTTAGCGGAATGAATAAAGTGGAATGGTGCTTCGGGCTGGCTTCGCTGGTGTTGATTATCGTTAGTGGTAGCCTGGGAATTACGACGTCCTTTCTCCTGTTTATACCGATCCTGATCCTACTGGTTCAAACGATCTGGCTACTGCCTGCCATGGGTAAACGCGCTGAGCTAGTAATCTCAGGTGTAGAACTACCGAAATCAGTCTTACACTTTTATTACATCGGGGCTGAACTTGTAAAGGTAATTTTGCTATGCAGCTTCGGAGTCACGTTGCTCGGAAACCTGTAAACTATAGTACCATGAATTTGGCTGGTTTCACAGGGTGTGCCTAGCTAACTTTCTTTAAAGCAGCAACAGCTTTATTGCCGGCAGTTACACTTGTAGTTTGCAGCTGAGAGATAAAGAACAGCAGGACTCCCACCGGTAAAAGTATACTTACTCCAAAAAGCATTTCATTATAGTTAGGTATCGCTCCGGCTCCGACCCAATAGAAGATCCCCTGCAAAAACAGTAATGCTTCGCTACCGATAAAGCCAGCGATAAAAAGCCCCATCCCCCATTTGCTTACAGCTGATCTTAGACTTAACCACCCCTGCTGCACACAAAAGGCAACTATAAAAAAGCTTACAAACCCGATCAGCACCAGGTGCAGGTACCCGATAATAAAGTTGCGCAACTGATAGGCTAAATCAGCCATGTACGGAAAGGCGGTGGAGAACTGCATCAGGGTTTTAAGCACAAATGCCGTGGATACAAGCAGAACTATAGTTTTGCTCCAGTTGCCAAATAAGTTCAACACTTGCTTACGGATAGGCCAGACTATAGCCACCAAAATTACCAGGGCTATTACCTGTGCAAATGCTGCCACTCCACCCACTAAATAAACTATGGCATCAGGTTTTATCCAAAGCACAGATAGTAAATAAGCCGGTAAACATGCCCAGAACATCACCCTGAAAAACAGCAAACTATAGTTGCGGTTAAAGCTGATCTTGTGCGACTCAAGTAACCAGAACACCAAGCCTAACACGGCAAAAGTAAGCCAGCCGTTGTACAGAAAATGCAGGTAGAAATAAATGGCGTTATAGTATAGTTCGGTGCCGCTATGGCCCGTTGCCATAATCGGGCCCATTGCCCACGGCCCCAGCGACGAAAGCGCCAGGAAAAACAGCGCAGCTTTCACAAACCGAAAAGACAAACTATAGTTACCCGAATTTAAATTTACTGCTTTTGCATCTCTCAGAAACTGGTAGATGAACCAGTAAGTAAGCAAAATATGGAGCGTTGAAAAGGTGATAGAAACAGCGCCATAACCCTGCACCGGAAAACTCAGCAACATACCTAATACCGCACACTGCGCTAACCAGAACTGCCAGCTATAAATTGCTTTGTTCCTGAACGACGCAGGCAGATAAGCATGTATCAGCGCTATGAAAAGCACCGGGTAAAGCCAGCCCAGCAATGCCGCATGCGAGTGGGCATGCAACAGGTATTTATAGTTGAGGCCGGCAACAGGTTGTATAAAAGTCCAGCGCAGCAACAGGCCCAGCAGGGCAATTATGACCAGGCTAAGCAAGGCGCTTAACAGCGGTAAACGCCATTTACCTAAGTCTATAGTTACGTTGTTATCGGTTACAGGCACTATTTAAAGTAGGTTTGATACTGAGCCAGTCTGGAAGCCAGGCGATCGCGGGCAGCAATGGCAGTTTCCAGATCGTCTGCTTTTAACGTTTTTACGTCTTCCAGCATCGGTACTAAATATACGTGCAACATGTCGTGCTCCGGTCCTTTCATGCGGCATTCATTAAACACTTCATCAAACCCAAGCTGTAGTACATGCCCTAATTCATTTATAGCTTCCAGGTTGCTGGTATCCGGCTGGCTCAGGTGGTCCTGCATTAGTTGCTGTAGCTGTTGTATGTTTGCGTTGGTAGCATCATCGGCTTGCCAGCGCTCTACCCCGTTCAACGAAAGCTCTGATTGCTCTGCATGTACCTCGGCATGGCCGTTTTCCAAAGTATGGTTACCTGAGCAGGAAAAGAGTAGGCCAGCTATAAATAAAGAAGCGATATAGAGTTTCATAAGTACTTGTTTAAGGTGATGATATTTAAAGAGAAGCTGAAGGTTTTCTGAAGCCTCAGCTATAGTTGTGCGGTTTCAGGCACTTCGCGCACTAATTTTATAAGGTCCTGCTGCAAGGCCTTGCTGCGGTCCTTTGCATACCATAGTTGTACCTGCTGCACCAGCTCCTCATGGCCAGCATCAGGTCTTTCGGTTTTAAACTGAACTACCTGCTGCTGTATAGCTGCCGGACGAGCTCCCCAGGTAAATAAACGTTCGCCGGTTCCTGCATCTTCGCAGATCAGTTTTGGGATCGATCTGCTTCCGTTTGTGAGACAGGTATTCATTAG
This sequence comes from Pontibacter pudoricolor, assembly GCF_010092985.1. Lineage (GTDB taxonomy): Bacteria > Bacteroidota > Bacteroidia > Cytophagales > Hymenobacteraceae > Pontibacter > Pontibacter pudoricolor. Next base: position 1,633,676 of record NZ_CP048106.1, read on the forward strand.
TTCCGGATTTTCGTCGCGCAGTAGTACAGTCAGGGTTATGCCCGGTGTTTGTTCGGCAATGGCAGCAATGGCAGGCAATAGTTGTGCACCATCTCCGCACCATGCTTCTACCAGTAACAACCAGTTCCAGTTCAGGGCTTTTTGTGCGAGCAAGTCACTCAGTTCTGGTTGCAGTACAAACTGTTTTTCCACACGTTTCATGCGTTGCAGGTTCAGTTTTGTAAAGTCAATCTTTTGTTGGGTCTGCTCATCACCGGTTGTTTTTCCCCGGGCAATCAGTTCTTCGGTAAAGGCTTTAAATTCCTGGTAGGTCATTGGGTTTACCAGCTCGCTATAGTAGGTCTGTGAAGGTATCATGGTGTGTAATTTATACACTGCAAGTATAGCATAACCTGTTAACTTATAAAGTGATACTTGTCACTTCGCATAAAAAATTCGAGGATTTTCCGAATCGCTTAAGATAACCTGCACTAAATGACGGAAATCATTTTAGATACTGACACTACTCATTTCGGACGGGTAAAACTATAGGTAACATTGCCGGATGATTCAGTGATCATCTGCCTGCCTATGTTCGGTAACATCCTGCAAAGATGCTCCCGGCCCAGAACCAGGTAAAAACAACTATAGCTTTTTCAACCATGAATAATAGTGTCGCTCAAAAAACCACGCACGCCTTCAATGCCAACAACATGCAGGTAGCGTTCAGTACTAAAACCGATTCAGAACTTAAACTGGCCAACTTCCTCTTTACCATGATGGGCAAACCTGCATTGGTGAAGATAGGCGGTGTTGCTACCAACATGGCGCTTAAACTTGGCTTACCTGTTAAAGGTCTGATCCGGAAAACAATTTACAAGCACTTTTGCGGTGGAGAAACCGTGCACGAGGCGCAAACTATAGTTGCACGGCTGGCAGCTGCAAAGGTGCACACCGTACTGGATTATGCCGCCGAAGCGCAGACCGATGAAGCTGGCTTTGATATGGTCCGGGATGAGATCCTTGGCAACATTGCGCTGGCTAATAAAATGAAGTCCTTTTCTTACCTCAGCATTAAGCTAACAGGTATTGGCCACAAGGATATCTTCCAGAAACTGCATGAAAAGAAGCCACTAACGGAACAGGAAACACAGGCCTATGAAAGAACGGAAAACCGCCTGGATGCTGTCTGCAAAGCTGTATCAGCAGCTAACCTGACCTTGTATATTGATGCCGAAGAAAGCTGGATGCAGGACCCGATGGATGAACTGGCTGAGAAGATGATGTTTGCTTACAACACCAGCCGGGCGGTGATATTTAACACCCTGCAAATGTACCGGGTAGACCGCGTTGTCTACCTGAAAGCCTGCATAGAACGCTGCAAAGATGCCGGCGTAATAGCCGGTATAAAAATAGTGCGGGGAGCTTACCTGGAGAAAGAGCAGGAACGTGCCCGCACCTACAACTATAGCTGCCCGGTATTTACCGTAAAAGCGGACACCGATAAGAGCTTTAACCAGGCCATCGATATTTGCCTCGAAAACCTGGACCGTGCCGAACTTTGCGCTGCCACGCACAACGAATTCAGCACCACGTATTTAACGCAGCGCATCCTAAACGATAAGATCGGAAATCATCAGCAACACATCCATTTCTCGCAACTATACGGCATGAGCGACAACCTGACGTTTAACCTGGCAGATGCCGGCTTTAATGCCTCTAAGTACCTGCCGTATGGCGATGTAGCTACAGCCATTCCTTATCTTATCCGCAGGGCTGAAGAAAACACTTCTATTGCAGGACAGATGAGCCGGGAACTGGAAATGTTGCAGGATGAATTAAAACGCCGCCAACTATAGTTTACTGGCTTGTGGCAATCTTACCAATATCTGTAACCCACTGACCTACAGCTCGTTTTTATAGTTTACCAACTACTTAAGCTATGAGAAAGACATTGATAATAGGTTTAGGATTTTTTGCGTTTGCCTGCAACGATACGAACACGACGAATAAAGAATCGGACACCGAAGCAACCAGGACTGAAGAAACAGCAGGTGATAACGATGTAGAGATCGGATCCGGCAAAGAAATAAGCCCGCAACTGGAAGGCCTGGAAGATACCGGCCGCCTGGAAGTAGATACTCTTTCTTCAGCAACTGAAGAACACCAGCGTCAGCAAAAACAACAGAAACAATAGCAAGTAAAGCAAAACAGGAGCGCAAGGTAATAACCTTGCGCTCCTGTTCTTTTAAAGCAAACTATAGTTTGCTACAGGTCTCTCCTGGAGAATATACGCCTGGAGGTCAGCACCGGAATAAGTGCCCAGAGCAGCAGCAATCCAAAGGCGGCGGCAATTCCCAATACGCTCCCGAAAATACTTTTATACAACGCACCGGTATAGCCCATCAATGCCGACACATCCAGGTTCAGCAGCACTATAATCCGACCCAGATCGATCGGGTTCAGTGCCGTCATAGCCAGTGTGGCATACTCCAGCGGATAATCGCCGAAAGCATATAGGATGAACAGTACAATACCATCGTAGATCAGGGCAAAGTAGAACCACAACAGCAGCGCAATACCAATGCCTTTGGCTTTATCTCTGGTGATCACCGATGCCAGAAAAGCCATGGCCACGAAGATGAAGGTGATAAACACACCTGTAAGCACTAAGTATAAACCCGTTAGCCCTGGACTGAAGATGATGACCGGAATGCCTACACCAACTATAAAAGCAGCCGAAAGCGAGAATGCCACACCTAAATACTCGCTCATGAATATCTTTGTGCGGTTGATAGGCTGCGCTACCAACAGTTCTATAAACTCATAGGAGTTATAAAAGTGGGTGGTGGCAAAAACAATGCTTATCAGCGGCACGGTTAGCAGTACCAGGTTTAGCAGACTCAGAATGCCTTTATCAGGGCTGCCACCCAGGTTAAACAACCCGATCGAGAGCAGCAGCAGAAACAAAGTATAAGCTATGATGATCCTGCTTTTAACGATGTCGAGCAATACGTATTTGATGATCTTGTTCATGGGTGATATCCTTCGTTCATGATTTTGGCAACAGCGCGGCTCAGCCGGTCTTCCTGCGTATGCACTTTCAGGTCAACTATAGATTCATAGAACTTGATACTTCCATCTACCAGGCACAGCACTTCGTCGGCCACTTCTTCTATCTCGCTCATGATGTGCGATGTGATGAGTATCAGTTTACCCCGCTTCTTTTCCTTCAGTATCTTGGCTTTCAGAATTTCGGCGGCAATAGGGTCCAGGCCGGCAGTGGGCTCGTCAAGTATCAGAACGGGCGGATCGAACAGGAAAGCCAGCGCCGCGCTCACTTTCTGCTTGGTACCACCTGATAAAGCGCCCATGCGTTTGTCATAGATCTCTTCCAGCGCATAAAGCCCTATCAGTTCCTCATCCACGCTCTTTTCTTTTTTACGGATGTCGAGGATCATTTCAATCACCTGCCGGATCTTCATGTTTTCGGGGTATTTGCCAATCTGGGGCATGTACCCGATCTGGCTGCGGTAGGCATACTTTTTAAGCACACTCTGGCCATTTATTTGTATGTCGCCGCTGTCGGGTAATACCATGCCCAGTATGCACTTGCTCAAAGTGGTTTTACCCGCTCCGTTTGGTCCGATAATAGACACGACTTTCCCGGCACCAAACTCAACGCTCACGTCCCGCAGCACCTGTAGTTTGCCGTAGGACTTGTGCAAATTCTTTATCGTTATCATGTTTAATTCTCTTCATCAAGGGTTTTTCATCTACCAGGTTTTCCGGTATAATGCTTGGCAACACTTTCTCCATGTTATCCATCAGATCCACCATAAAACTACGCATAAACATAACAGAAGGCGGCACGCGTTCTACCAGCATGGCATACAAGCTAACCGGCCTGTACGGCACATCGCCCACGCCGTTTTTATCCAGATCGTAACCGGTATATTTCTCCCAGTAGTTGTTCTCAAAGTGGTTTAGCTGGCTGGTACCGTTTGTGCTTACATCAAAGGAGTTGCCGGTAAAATTATTCAGCCGGAAGGTATCGTCCATGCAGGTTGTCATTAGTTTTATGGCCCAGCCGTTGCGCTCAAAATCATTGTTCTTTATATCCAGACGGCTGGAGCTTTCCATGTAAATGGCAGTGGTATTTCGCCGGAAGATGTTGTTCCGGATCACGCTGTCGCGGATGTCTTTTAGCAGTAAACCATAGGCTGCCGCGCCCCAGTTATCTTCAAAGGTATTGTGTTCCATCCGCACATCATCGGTATACATTACGGCCACACCGGCCCCGTTATGCCGGAAAACATTATAGGTATAGGTATTGCCGTTGGAGAACATAAAGTGCATCCCATAGCGCTGGTTGTTACGGCTTGTGTTGCGGTGTACCTTGCTGTTCTTCACCACTTCCAGGTAAATGCCGTCGCGGTGGCCCTGCACATTGTTGCCGCTTATTTCCACTTCATCGGTATAGTATAAATGGATGGCATTGCCCAGCGCCGATTCTGTTTTACCGGTATTCTCCCCTTTTACCACATTATCCTTTATAGTTATCTTCTCTGAGTTCTGCAGGTAAATACCATAATAGGTGTTCAGGATGGTGTTGTTGAGAATACGGACGTTGCTGGCCCGGAAAACACGAATGGCAGCATCATCGCGGATATAGCTGGTAGCAATGTTTTTGAGTGTAAGCCCCTCTATAGTTACATCGTCGACGGTAATCGTCAGGATCTGACCTTTATAGTTGCTGTCGATCACCGGGTTGTTCTGCCCGATCAGGCGGAGCGGTTTGTTTATTTCGATACCGGCTTCCTGGTAGGTACCTCCGTCTATCAATACGGTATCGCCGGGTTTGGCTTTTTGCACAGCCTGTTTCACCGAAGTATAGGGGCAGGATTTGCAAACTTTCAGGGTGGCGCTAAACGCAGTCTGACCATAGAGTAACAAGGCCAGGATGTGTGCCAGTATAAAGATTAATCTATTCGGGTTTTTCATTTTTCTGTATAGCTAAAACTACCTCATCCCAGTTAAGCAGGCGGCCGCCACGCTCCTGTTGCATCTTTTGTGCAGTTCCCTTATCAGTGAATGCTGTCAGAAACATTCCCATCGGGCTTGGCAACTCCCGGCTCTGCAGAAAATGGGCTTCCCGGGCATTTATAAGCTGGTTGGGGTTGGTATAGTCTGTAACCATCAGGTAGGCGGCATTGTTTCCCTGTTCCGGCTGCTCGTTCACAAAAGCGGCCAGGCACTCCGCCGAATCAAAATAAACGGTTTTCCCTTTGTCGTTCACCAGTTCGGCGCCGAAGCGGTTATCGGCCACGGTCATGTTGCAGTGGGCACAGTTGGCTTCGCCGTAAGGGATGGGTTTGGGCTCTATTGAGCAGGCAGTTAGCAGCGCAACTATAAGCATAAAGCTTACAAGGCTTTTTAAGGGTTTCATGTAGTTATCAGGGTCTGTTCTTCTAATTTATTTTTACGACTTACATAATAGGCTATGGCTGCAAATACAAGCGCCAGTAAAATACCCAGGCTACCGGTAGATGGCAGCGAGAGTGCTTCGAAATTGAGTAATTGCTTCCGGCCCAGAAGCGGCGGAATATAGGTCATGCCCGGCACTTTAATGGGCGCTTCCGGACTCAGGTTTGTACCAAACTTCACCAGCCACAGGTAAAAATCCAGTATGCCCACAGCACCACCGATCAGCAGTAATACACCCCAGTATAAAATCAGTCTCCGTTTACCCACCAGCGCAACTATAGCACCTGTTATCATGAAGGCAAAAACAATGTAGGGCATTATCTTAAGTTCTGCAAAAGACTCCGCATGGATCGGCTCCATGCCAATGTAGTGGTTCAGGATGTTAAAGTTCTGCAGAACGCTCTCGGAGCTGCCCGATATTTTATTTACCCAGATGTGCATCTCCAGCCCTTCGGGATATTGTGGCGCTTTCAGATAGATCTTCCACATCGGGGAGAGGAACAGCAAACCCAGAGATAATGCAGCCAGAAACATCAGTAATCTGCTTAACTTATTCATGGTGCTATAGTTTAGTAAAGCAATAAAAAGCAGCGGAGCCTGCTACCCGCAAACTCCGCTGCTTTGCTCTGTTAGCATATGTTTAGTTTATACCAGCACTGGCTGGGCCTCCGTTAGGGGGCGGTACCGGTTTTTTCTCCCCACTCGAGAACTTGATCGGTACATTTGATCCTTTCGGTGATACCCGTATGTAGCCCTGCATTTCCTGGTGTAGTGCCGAGCAGAAATCGGTACAGTAAAACGGATAAACACCCGCCTGTTTCGGCACCCAACGCAGCGACTGCGTAGCTCCAGGCATAATCAGTGTCTCAGCATTGTCGGCACCCATCACGGCAAATCCGTGCGGCACGTCCCAGTCCTGCTCCAGGTTGGTTACGTGGAAGATCACTGTATCTCCAACCTGCACCCCTTCAATGTTATCCGGCACAAAATGGCTTCGGATGGAAGTCATGTTTACCTTCACGGTTTTACCCTGTCGCGTTACGCTGGCATCAGCTTCTTTCTTCACAGCTTCAGGGTGTGTATTTTCATCCAGTTTAAAGAATTTCACACTGTTTGGTGCCACTTTATCGGCTGGTATACCCTGTGCATAGTGCGGCTCTGCCAGTGTCGGGAAATCGAGCAGCATACGCATTTTATCACCGGATATATCGATCAGCTGAGCAGAGTGTACCAGTTCAGGACCGGTTGGCAGGTAACGATCTTTGGTGATCTTGTTCATGACAACCAGGTATTTGCCGTAAGGCTCCTTGGTATCACCACCCGGAATCATCAAGTGACCTGGTGAGTAGTATACCGGCATCCTGTCCAAAACTTTCAGATCCTTCACGTTCCATTTTACTACTTCCGATGACACGAACATAGTAGAATAAGCATTGCCTTTGCCATCGAATTCGGTGTGCAACGGTCCTAAGCCCGGTTCTTTTACTTCGCCATATAAAACGGCATCATACTTAAACACAGGTATACCGTTCACTTCACCGTCAAAGGCTTTGTCTTCAATGGCTTTCTGCATTTTAGAGAACGAGAACACTGGTAATGTTGAAGCCAGTTTACCGTTCACAACCATGTATTCTCCTGTCGGGTCTACGTCGATTCCGTGTGGTGATTTAGGCGCTGGCAACAGGTACATCATGCCCGGACATTCTTCCGGCAGCAGGTAACGCACTTTCTTCTTTATAGTTGAAGTTGCTTTGTGCGTACCGTGGTCCAGTTTGTTGTGGTAGTAGTTGGCCGGCATCTCATGTGCTTTCCCTTCGGCAGCGTATTTAGCGGCCAGTTTCCAGTTAATGGCTGCCAGGTAGTCTTTATCGTTCTGCGATGCCCCCAGTTCCTTCATGGTTCTGGCTTTCTCAGTGTTATAGGTTGTAAAGAAAACCCAATCTCCGGAAGGTCCTTTTCCACCGTTGGCAAGGTCGTAGTCAAAACCCGGTACCAGCACCTGGAAATCCAGCTCCATATCACCTTTATCCTTATCCACTTTTATGAATGAAATGGAGCCTCTGAATTTATCTTTATACTCTTCCAGGCTTGCATCTCCCATTCCACCTTTCGCCAGATCCAGGGGAACTGAGAAGCGGGTACCAGCCAGAATATACTCGTTGTTGTTGGTTGGGTATGGAGAGCAGTGGTTACCAGCCGAGTTCGGTATTTCCATGATCTCAACCGTTTCAAAAGTAGTCAGGTCTATTCGGGCTACACGTGGAGTGTTGTTACCGTTCACGAACAGCCAGCGGCCATCCGCCATACCTTCCGCTCTCGAAAGTTTCGGGTGGTGCAGGTCATCCCAGGGCACAAAGCCATGCGATGTCATCAGCATCGGTCTGGTTTCTTCGTTGTAACCGTAACCGTTTTCCGGGAACTGTGAGAACACCGGAATCACCTTCAGCAATCTTCCTGACGGAATGCCGTAAACAGACACCTGCCCGTTAAAGCCTCCAGACAGGAATGAGTAAAGCTCGTCGTGTTTACCAGGAGCTACATATACAGCTTTGGCTACATCTTCGTCTACACTTTCCGTTTTGGCAGTGCTCCTGTTGCTCTCACTGCAGCTTTGCAAAAACAGACCAGATATAAGTGCCAGTGGCAGACCAACATCCGATGCTATCGTTTTCAGTTTACCTAACAATTTCCCCATAGTTCATTAAAATTGTTCAGAAATGCTTTATTTTTTCAGGTCATTCTGCCTCAGGTATTCTAATATAGCCCTGGCATCTTTTTCTGAGATATCCTGGTTGGTCATCTGTGTCAGGTGCTCAGCCAGCAGTTTTTTTGCTTCCGGATCTTTCTTGGTCATTTCCTCAGGGTTTATGATCATGTTCATGATCCACTCCGGCTTGCGGCGCTCTGTAACTCCTGCAAGGCCAGGCCCTACTACTTTCTGATCGGTCAGCTGATGACAGGCAGTACATTTGGCTTCGAAAATGTTCTTGCCTTCAGCAGCAAGGGCTTCATCAATTTTATCTCCTACTTCAACTGTTTTAACCGGCCCAATACCCATTCCATTATCTTCAATCTCTTCACCTACTGTCTGGTCAGCATCGTTTTGTGCAAGGCCTGGTTCTTCCTTCGCATCGGCACCTTTATTCTCATTCTCGCCGGAACCGCAACCCCAGAGAATGGTACCACAAAAAATAGCCATTACTGCCATACGCGAAGGTCTCAGGAAAAGACCTCGTAATTCTTCATGTGTCATTTTCATAATTTTGTTCATTTGGTGTGAGCCTATGTGTTATGGGCTTTATTTACGGGCAATAACCTTTACAGTTTGATTTTCTAATATTTACTCTGCTAAGGATGAGCGTAGTATAGCAAAAAAAGCGCTGGCATCCCGGCCAGCGCTCCAAAAAACAAAACACCAAATAATTACTTATCTATAGCTAAAACTGCTTATCGTTACAGATCCCTTCTGCCGAAAATACTTCTGGAACTCAGGATCGGCACCAGTACCCAGAGCAGCAGCAAACCAAAGGCCAAGCCTATTCCCCACAAGCTACCCAGTATACTTTTATATAATGCACCGGTATAGCCCATCAGCGCCGAAACATCCAGGTTCAGTAACACGATTATCCTGCCAAGGTCTACCGGGTTCAGGGCAGTCATGGCTAAGGTTGCGTTCTCTAAAGGATAATCGGCGAAAGCGTATAGTATGAACAACACAATCCCGTCGTAGATAAGGGCAAAGTAAAACCACAGCATCAGCGCAATACCAATTCCTTTAGCTTTATCGCGGGTAATAACAGAAGCCAGGAAAGCAAGCGCTACAAAAATGAATGTAATGAACAAGCCTGTGAGCAGCAGGTAAACTCCTGTAAGGCTGGCACCGAAAAGCAGTACCGGCGCCCCCACGCCAATTATAAATGCCCCGGACAGCGACCCGGCCACGCCCAGATACTCACTCATGAATATTTTTTTACGGGTGATCGGCTGTGCTACCAGCAGTTCTATAAATTCATAAGAATTATAAAAATGGGTGGTGGCAAAAACAATGCTTATCAACGGCACTGTCAGCAGCACCAGATTCAGCAGACTAAGTATGGCTTTGTCCGGGCTGCCTCCCAGGTTAAACAGACCGATAGAAAGCAGCAGCAGAAACAAGGTATAAGCCAGCACAATCTTGTTCCGGATGATATCGTAGAAAACGTATTTTATGATCTTTCCCATGGCTTAGTCCTCCCCGTTCATAATTTTAGCGATCGCTTTACTCAGGCGTGCCTCGTTTGCCTGCGCTTTAATATCCGTAATAGTGTCGTGGAATTTCACGTTACCATCTACCAGGCACATCACTTCGTCGGCCACCTCTTCTATCTCGCTCATGATGTGCGAGGTGATCAGGATAAGCTTGCCGCGTTTTTTCTCCTTCAGTATCTTGCACTTCAGAATTTCTGCCGAGATCGGGTCCAGGCCGGCGGTGGGCTCATCCAGTATCAGTATCTTCGGGTCAAACATAAAAGCCAGCGCAGCACTTACCTTCTGTTTGGTGCCCCCTGACAGGGAGCCCATACGTTTATCGTACATTTCCTGCAGCCGGTACAAACCGATCAGTTCTTCATCCACGGTTACTACATCTTTTCGAATGTCACGGATCATCTCGATTACCTGCCGGATCTTCATATTTTCCGGATACTTTCCTATCTGGGGCATGTACCCGATCTGGCTGCGGTAAGCGTGTTTCCCAAGTATGCTTTCACCATTGATCTTTATGTCGCCGCTGTCGGGCAAGGCCATGCCAAGTATGCACTTGCTCATTGTTGTTTTACCGGAACCGTTCGGCCCAATAACTGATATTACTTTACCGGCCTCAAAACTTACATTTACGTCTTTCAGTACCTGCAGCTTACCGTAGGATTTGCGCAAGTTTTCTATCGTTATCATGATCTATTTTGCTCATTAAGGGTTGTTCATCTACCAGGTTCTCAGGTATAAAGCTTGGCAGCACTTTTTCGATATTATCTAACATATCAACCATAAAGCTGCGCATAAACATAACAGAAGGCGGCACGCGCTCTACCAGCATCGAGTATAAGCTTACCGGGCGATACGGCACATCACCTATCCGGTCTTTATTCAGATCGTAGCCACTATATTTGTCCCAGTAGTTGTTTTCGAAATGGTTAAGCTTCGAATCTCCGTTGGTGCTTACATCAAAAGAGTTCCCGGTAAAGTTGTTCCATTTAAACACATCGTCAGAGCAACTGCTGAGCAGGCGTACTGCCCAACCATTATGGTCGAAGTTGTTGCGCTGTATGTCGAGCCGGTTAGAGCTTTCCATGTAAATACCTGTAGTATTGCGCCGAAACGTATTGTTATGGATCACACTGTTAGTGATGTCTTTCAATAGCAAACCATAAGCCGCTGCACCCCAGTTATTTTCAAAGGTGTTGTGCTCCATGCGTATGTCGCGGGTATACATTACAGCCACGCCTGCCCCGTTCTGACGGAAAATATTGTGCGTGTACACGTTCCGGTCTGAGAACATGAAGTGCAGGCCATAGCGCAGGTTATGCTGGCTCAGGTTATTCTTTACTTCACTGTCCTTCACAAACTCCAGGTAGATACCGTCGCGATGGCCTTTTACTTTGTTATTACTTATCGCTACATTATCGCAGTACCACAGGTGTATGGCATTGCCCAAGGCCGACTCGTTCAGGCCGGTTACATCTTTACCTGTTACCACATTTCCTTTTACCACACAGTTATCAGAGTACTGCAGGTAAATACCGAAAAAAGTGTTCAGAATAGTATTGTTCAGAATTCGGACATTACTGCGTTCCACTACCCGTATGGCAGCATCGTCGTGGCGGTAACTGGTGGCTATATTTTTGATGGTCAGTCCTTCTATTGTTACATTATCTGATAATACCGTAAAGATCTGCCCTTTATAGTTTCCGTCTATTACCGGGTTATTGCGGCCCAGTATAGTTAAGGGTTTAGTTATTTCAATTCCATATTCCTGGTACACGCCGTTCTCTATCAGGACAGTTTCGCCTGGCTTCGCCTGCTTTACCGCCTGTTTTACCGAAGTATAGTCACAGGTTTTGCACACTTTAAGTGTACTGCCGAAAGCAACATTTGCCGTCAGCAGTAGCACCAACATGCACAGTATATAATATAGTTTATTCAGGTCTTTCATTATTTCTAACGGCTTGTGCCGCTTCTTCCCAGGTTAGTAGGCGGCCGCCATACTCCTGTTGCATTTGTGTGGCAGCAGCGTTATCGGCTACTGCGGTAAGGTACATGCCCATCGGGCTTGGCAGCGCTTTGGCCTGTAAAAAAGCAGCGTTGCGTGCAGCAATAAGTTCACCAGGTTTTGTAAAGTCTGATACCAGCAGGTAAGCGGCTTTTTCGCCCTGTTCCGGTTGCTCGTTTACATAAGCTATCAGGCATTCTGCCGAGTCAAAAAAGTATGGTTTGCCTTTGTCGTTCACCATCTCAGCGCCATAGCGGTTATCGGCTACGGTCATGTTGCAGTGGGCGCAGTTGGCCTGGCCATACGGTATAGTTTGTGGCTCCACAGCACACCCCGACAGCACCATAAGTGCCATCGACAGGCTGCAGAGGTATAGTTTTATGCTTTTCATGCTACTACTTTCCTATTTTTATGAACGGCATCTATCGTTTGGTTGCGGAGACTGAAAAAGTAAGACAAACCGGCAATTGTTATAGCCATAAAGATTACAAGGCTACCCAAAGCCGGCAGTGACAAGGCCTCGAAGTTAAGCAGTTGTTTATTTCCCAGCAGTGGCGGAATATAGGTCATGCCCGGCACTTTAATGGCAGCCATCGGATCCAGGTTTGTACCGAAGTTTACCAGCCACAGATAAAAGTCAAGTATACCGGCAGCACCGGCTGTCATCAGCAAACCCGTCCAGCCCAGCACCAGCTTTCGTTTGCCAAGCAGGCCAACCAGTACACCCGTAACCATAAACGCGATCACGATGTAAGGCATAAACTGCAGTTCGGCAAAAGACTCCGCGTGGATCGGTTTCATACCGATATAGTGGTTCAGGATATTGAAGTTTTGAAGTACACCTTCAGAGCTGCCTCCAAGCTTATTTACCCAGATATGCAGTTCCAGTCCTTCAGGGTATTGTGGGGCCTTCAGGTATATCTTCCACATCGGAAAGACAAACAGGAGGCCAAGAGACAGTGATGCCACAATCATCAGTATTTTTTGATAAGCTTTCATCCTTTTTTAGTTTAAGATGATTAAAAAATGGGCTGCGGAAGGAGCTTATATTCTGTTCGCTTCAGCTCTTAACCATCCCCGTCTCTAAGTCAACCGAGAATTCAGGATGATGCTCCTGCAACACTGAAGTAAATTCGCAACTCTTATTAAAAATTCAGCGGAGGTTACGCTGGGCAACCTCCGCTGATTTCCCCAGTTAAAGCACTATTTTGTTGATGCTACTCCTGGTATGTTTTGTTTCTTTTTACCGGTCGAGAACTTGATCGGTACGTTGGATCCTTTTGGAGATACCCGGATGTAGCCTTGCATTTCCTGGTGCAGCGCAGAGCAGAAGTCTGTGCAGTAGAACGGGAACACACCGGCTTTCTTAGCTACCCATTTTAGGGTTTGTGTCGCGCCTGGCATGATCAGCGTTTCGGCGTTATTAGCACCCATCACGGCAAATCCGTGCGGCACATCCCAGTCCTGCTCCAGGTTAGTCACGTGGAAGTAAACTGTATCTCCTACCTGTATGCCCTCAATGTTGTCCGGGGTCATGTGGCTTCGGATAGCTGTCATTTTCACGCGCACTCTGTTCTTGCTTTCGCGGGTAACACTTACTTCTGCTTCTTTCTTCACAGCATGCGGGTGTTTGTTCTCATCCAGCTTGTAGAACTTGGTGCTGTTTGGTGCTACTTTGCTGGCAACTATAGCTTGTGCATAGTGCGGTTCGGCTACAGTCGGGAAGTCAAGCAGCATCTTCATTTTCTCACCGGAGATATCGATCAGCTGTGCAGAGTGTGCCAGTTCAGGGCCAGTTGGCAGGTAGCGGTCTTTTGTAATTTTGTTCATTGCTACCAGGTACTTGCCATGCGGCTCTTTTGTATCACCACCCGGGATCATTAAGTGACCAACTGAGTAATAAACCGGCATTCTGTCTACAACCTGAAGATCATTTAACTTCCATTTCACAATCTCGGAAGACACGAACATAGAAGTATAAGCGTTGCCTTTACCATCGAACTCAGTGTGCAATGGTCCTAAGCCCGGCTCTTTCACTTCACCTTTCAGTACAGACTCGTACTTCAGCACCGGAATACCGTTTTTCTCGCCGTCAAACTGTTTGTTTTTAATGGCATCCTGCATTTTAGCAAAAGAGAACACCGGAATAGCTGAAGCAAGCTTACCACTCACTACCATGTACTCACCGCTTGGGTCTACGTCGATACCGTGTGGTGATTTAGGAGCTGGCAACAGATACATCATACCTGGGCACTCTTCTGGTAACAGGTAACGCACTTTCTTCTTCACAGTAGATTTTGCTACGTGTGAGTTCTCATCCATTTTATTGTGGTAGTAGTTAGCCGGCATTTCGCGCGCTTTGCCTTCTTTGGCATATTTAGCTGCTAATTTCCAGTTCACGGCTGCCAGGTAGTCTCTGTCGTTCTGAGAGGCACCTACTTCTTTTAAAGTACCGGCTTTTTCAGAGTTGTAAGTTGTAAAGAATACCCAGTCTTCAGAAGGGCCTTTGCCACCGTTCGCTAAGTCGTAGTCGAAACCAGGAACCAGGATCTGGAAATCCAGGTCCATGTCGCCTTTCTCAGGGTCTACTTTAATAAAGGAGATGGAACCGCGGAATTCTTCTTCATACTTGTCCAGGCTCACGTCGCCTGTACCACCTTTCATATCCAGCGGAACAGAGAAACGTGTACCGGCAATTACGTACTCGTTGTTGTTGGTTGGGTATGGAGAGCAGTGGTTACCTGCAGAGTTCGGAAGCTCCATCACCTCAACTGTTTCAAACGTTTTCAGGTCGATGCGGGCTACACGTGGCGTGTTGTTACCGTTCACGAACAACCAGCGTCCGTCTGTCTGGCCATCCGTACGGGATAGTTTCGGGTGGTGCAAGTCGTCCCAAGGCACAAAACCATGAGAAGTCATCAACATCGCCTTAGACTCTTCGCTGTAGCCATAGCCGTTCTCAGGGAACTGAGAGAAAACAGGGATGATTTTCAGCAAGCGACCGGAAGGAAGACCATAGACAGAAACCTGTCCGTTAAAGCCGCCTGACAGGAAAGAATAAAGTTCATCGTGCTTGCCTGGCGCTACATACACTGCTTGTGCTGCATCAGAAGAAACTGCTTCGGATGATCCGCTGGCACCACCTTCTGTTTTGCTACATCCCTGTAGCATAGTACCAGCTGCAACCGCCATTAGCAGGGCAGCTTTTGGTACTAGTTTTTTCAATTTAAAAATTGAAGTATCCATCTTAATTATGGTTTTGAATTTAAATGCTCTTAGCTGTTTTTGTCATTCTGTCTCAGGAATTCCAAAATGGCTCTGGCATCCTGCTCGGTCACGTTCTGGTTGGTCATCTGGGTTAAGTGCTCAGCCAGCAGTTTTTTTGCTTCCGGATCTTTCTTGGTCATTTCCTCAGGGTTAATGATCATGTTCATTACCCATTCCGGCTGACGACGTTCAGTAACTCCTGCAAGGCCTGGTCCTACTACTTTCTGGTCAGATAGCTGGTGGCAGGCAGAGCATTTTCCTTCGAAAATAGACTTACCGTTATCAGCTAAAGCCTGGTCAATATCGGCTCCTACTTCTACTGTTGTAACAGGGCCTATTCCTTTGCCATTATCTTCAGCAGGGGCAGCTGGAGCTTCGTGTGCCAAACCACTTTCTGATTCATTTTCTACAGCAGCAGTTTCGGCTTCACCTGATGAGCAGCTGAAAAGTAATGTACCACTAAATAGAGCTACAGCTCCCATCTTCATAGCTCTCAACAATTGGCCATTCAGCAGACTTTGGAATGTTTTACTCTGATTTTTCATCTTTTTGATTTTAGTGTAAGCGTTTAACTATAAGTTGGTGATTGTTTACAGAACAAAAGTATGTCTGATACTCCCGATATTAAAAGACCTTTATCTCTTTTAATAATGACATTTATCATCTTTCAGAGATATTTAACAGGTTACAAATGCTTCGGAAGGCAACCAGCGCTTAAAAGGCCTGTTGCGGAGTAATAGCGTTGCGTTGTTTGAGGCTATTTATCCGGATTCGTAAACTTTAAAAGTCAGTATCCGTTTTTTTATAGCAATTACACTTAACTATAAACCAGAAGATAACTATGGAAGCACAAGAATTAAAAAACAAAGCAGACAGAATGAACCCGGAGCACAGAGAAGGCCCGGTAGCCAGAACCATTGAAGAATATACTGCCAAATTACCATCAGATCTTTTCTTATGGGCAGCACTGGGATCAATGGCGGTTTCTGCTACTTTAAAGATTATGAAAAAAGATGATGAAGCCTTATTTGTTGGTCAGTGGCCGGCTCCTTTCCTTTTACTGGGTGTGTATAATAAGCTTGTAAAAGTTGAGGGCCATGACAAGAAAGACAAAGGCAGATAAGCTGTTTGTTCTTATAGTTACAAAACCACAAATTATAGTGTGCGGCGTAACAAATCAAAAGCCCCGGTCATAACTGACCGGGGCTTTTGATTTGTTAGTACCCTTAAGGTTACTTTACATAAAAACTATACTATAGCACTGATAACTATAGTTTACTCTACATTAATGCGCTTTTTCTTCTGAACGGCCTGCTCTGCTTTCGGTACTCTTATATGCAGCACACCATTATCGTATTGCGCTTTAATGTTATCGGCTTTTATAGTTTCAGGTAAGCGGAAAGAGCGGCTGAACGAACTATAGTTGTATTCGCGGCGCTTATAGTTGTCTTTGTCCTCTTTAAAGTTTTCCTCTTTCTCACAACTGATCGAGATCATGTGTTCATCGATCTCAATGTTGAAGTCGTCGCGTTTCATGCCGGGCACAGCCAGGTCGATGGAATATTCCTTGTCTGTTTCGCTGATGTTGGCGGCAGGCAAATTGGCATTGCCCATACGGCTCATGTGCATCGGCATCAGGAACATGTCATCGTCGAACATACGGTCTATGTCGGTAAAGAAATTTGAGAACATACTGCGTTGAGCCGGTTTGTTCTCCTCTCTTCTTGTCATTGATTTCATTTCACCTCCTTTTTTAGCTTACATAATTTAATACTATAGTTATAGCTAATACATAATTCTATACGATCTCATTTACAAGTTGTTAAGTATTAGCTTAACCAATATAGCCGGTCCCAAAGTATAGCTGGATTATGATCTGTCCTTGCTGCACGCACATTAACTATAGCTCATCCTTAAACCTGGTCTGGTAGCTAAAAAATCCGAAGTTATAGTTGGAATAGCCGCTTAAACCTCCTCGTGTCCGTATAGGTAAAGATGCTAAAATCAGTTACGATACATAAGTAGCGTTGCATTTAAAAGCATACCCATGTAGTATAAGTCTTAACCTTCTTACCCAAGCTATTTATGGAACCGGTCAAGCCTGTTAAAATCCATCTTAAAAGTTCTGCCTTCGATGCCGGCGAAACTATACCGGAACAGTATACCTGCGACGGAGACGACGTAAACCCCGGGTTGGAATTAGATAATATTCCTGCAGCAACCGTGAGCCTGGCTATATTGATGGAAGACCCGGATGCACCCTCCGGAACCTGGACACACTGGCTTGCCTGGAACATTCCGCCCAGCCAAACTATAGAGGAGAACAGCGCAGAGGGTGTATTGGGCAAAAACGATTTCGGCACTATACTGTACCAGGGCCCATGCCCTCCTATGGGCACACACCGTTACTTTTTCAGGGTGTATGCGCTTGATATAAAACTGGATTTACCGGCAGGCAGCACACGCGAACAAATGCTTAAAGCCCTGGAATTTCATGTAATAGGGTCAGGAGAATTGATGGGCCTTTACAGTAAGAAGTAAAAGTATTGAGCCAACTGACAAAACTACAGTTTAGTAACTAGTTATAAATGTTTTACTTTATAATTAAATAACTATTTACCTATATTTTTTTGGCATAAAATATGTATCTTGTGTTGCAGCCTAGCTTCGGATAGCTGTAGTGCCAGTTCAATAAAATTCACAATTCCTTATAACCTGCCGGTTTATGCTAATGGAAGAGGTATCTGCTTATATAGAGTTCAGGATGGATGCTGATAAGAAACTGCTGTATGGCAAATGGCTGCGCGATGTAAACAATAATGAATACATGGCCGGTCTTAAGCAGACCTATAGTCTGATAAGCAGCAACAATATAGTACGTTGGGTTCAGAACAGCGAACAACTGCGGCCACGCACCCTGGCAGACCAGAAATGGGTGGCCGAGGAATTTGCGCTCCTGCTTTCCTTAAGCTCTATTAAATATATAGCTATAGTCGTGCTGCCCGAATCGGCTCATTATAATGTGCTACTATCGTTGCGGGAGAAAGCATATCGTATATTTGGTAAAAATAAATGTATAGAGCTTTTCGAAACAGAGCAGGATGCTCTTGCCTGGCTCATTCCTAACCTGCAGTTTTACCGTCTGCCATCAACTATACATACGATCTAAACTATAGTTTCTTACATCTTTACGTTTGTAATACGCCATTATAGTAAGCCGGAATCAGGACCAGTTTCAGTGCAAAAAATCATCAAAAGTGAGTATTGCGCTTGGTATAATTTAAGCTCATATTTATAATTCTGTATAAAATGAATTTGCAGGAGCTTACCGTATGGAAAGACATGTACAAATATTAAGTGACCGGGAGCGCAAGGTGCTTGCTTTATTGGCAGATGGCTATTCAGAAGCTAAAATAAGTTCTAAGATGCACATCTCGGAGCAAACCGTCCGCAAGCACATCCGCAACATGCTTGTAAAGCAAGGGTTTGTCAGCCCTTACCAGCTTATAAACTGGGCCTACAAAGAGGCTGTTATATCTTAAAGAGATTAGAAGTTAAAGTTTAGATTATTTGAAAGACCATGCGGGGTGACATTGTTACCTCGCATTTTTATTACAGGCACTTTTAGATCAGGTCGAAGGCGCGGGCGTATTGGGTAAGCTCAAAGAAAGAGCTGGTCCCAAGCTTCTTTTTAAGGTTACGGCGATGCGTTTCTACCGTAGATACGGAAATAAAAAGTTCTTCTGCGCTTTCGGAGGCGCTTTTACCCAGCGAGATATGCTTCAGAATTTGGCGTTCCCTCTCCGAAAGCCTGCCATAGCGGTTATAGTTTTTGCGAAGGAAAATATTCTCTTCGAGCAGGCGGGCCACTTTCGAGGTAACATGGTGCAGCGGGTCTATCGGGAAAGCAAGGGCTATAGTTAGCAACACCTTCCCTTCATCGTCGCGCATCAGTATTTTTAAAGTTGTAAGGTGCCAGGCCCAGGAATGGTCTTTGGAAGCGCGAACTTGCTGAAAAAGCGAAGCAATCTCATCATCACTGTTCTTATTGATCAGGTCTGTCACTTTTGCTATTTGCTCCGGGCTATCCTCCGGGTTAAAGAACCTTGCATGGTACTCCTCCCCCATTTCCCTAATCTGCTCCAGTGTAAAGCCTAACTCTCTGGTACCGCGCGGCGACATATACTCCACCGTCATGCCTTTCTGAAAGTTAAGGACAATGACGACTGCCGGAAGATCATTGGCCACAGCAGCAACTTCAGAGATCTTTTGCTGAATGCGTTCTTCGAGCGTCATCTCTTTATTATTGGTAGATGGTAAAGAAACAATTTGCTTCATATGTGATTAATAACAAATAAATATACTATATATTATATTTAATTTAAACTTTACCGTGAAATAAATTACGAACTATACCACTTAGAGATCACAAATACTCAGAAGTAGGTATTCCTATTCTTTATAAATCTCCTGACCTTTGGTATCTCCGGGGCATCCCAACTATGAAAAATAATTAATAAATCACTGTATTTCAGAAGAGTAGCATGTAACTATAAAAAAAGGCCTTTTTTATAATGGCTATTTACATTCCAGAAAACATATATAACGTTATTAATATATTTTAGTATAAGTACCTGTTTACCACCAACTCCTAACAGTATCACCCTTAAAAAAACCCTCTGCGCATGAAACACCTGTTTACCACCCTGTTATGCTGCCTCTCCGCTGGAGTTTGTGTAGCGCAAAATGATCCTGCTTCGTCTCCAATTCTTTCAGTTGATTCGACCACAACTATACAGACTGCGTTGCCAAACAGCGCTCCTGTTGCCACCACACCTGAGGTGAATGAGGTCTTTCGTAAGAATGGAATTAAAATGAACCTGTCTTCGCTGGCTTTCAGCAACTATAGTTTCAGTTATGAGCGCGCTATCGCCCGCAAAATAACATTGGTTGGTGGCTACAGCTTTCTTCCGGAAACCAAACTGAGCGACATTCCGCTGGTAGATAAAGGAATTAAGTTTGCTGATCTGGATGAAGAAGGTGAAGAGGGCGACGAGATTGGCAAGATCCTGGATGAGGCTAACTTTTCATCTAATGCCATTACTGGTGAGGTTCGCTTCTATACAGGTAAAAAGCCGGGCGCAAGAGGCTTTTATGCATCGCTTTACGGGCGCTATACAACCATGAACCTTACGCATTTATATGTGTATGAAGGGGATGCAGGTCTGGAATACGACCTACCGATCAATGCCAAGCTCACAGGTTTTGGTGGCGGGGTAATGCTGGGTGCTCAGTGGCTGATAGCAAAACGCGTTACCTTCGACTGGTATATAGTTGGTGGCCACTATGGTAAAATGAAAGGCGACTTTACTGCCAAAACAGACCTGAGCACTATGCCGCAGGAAGATAAGGCCGAACTGGAAAGAGAGATTGAAGACGTAGCCAGCAACGGCGACAGAAAATACTTAGACGCTACCATAAACGACAACGGTATGTTTGGTAAATTAAATGCCCCGTTTGGCGGACTTCGTGGTTTCGGATTTAATTTGGGTATAGCTTTCTAGGAGATAAAAGAACCCCAAGCTTTTAGAACCTGGCACTATACTTCCGCTCTGATTTTATGCTTAAACCCTATTAGTTAAAGGCCACCCCACTGAGGGTGGTCTTTACTTTTTAAGAGAATCAACTGGATGTACTGCTTATCTATACAACTATTACTCATCGAAGCGGTTTAGAATTTTATGTGCCTTTGCGTTACGCCCATGCTATGGTGTTTTCACCAGCAGGCATTGGAACCGGTTCAATGGATTGGTGGTAAAACACCATAGCCGCCAGGCTAAGCGTAGTTTTTAGAAAATTAAGCAGTTTTAATGCTCTTTTGGGCTTCCTGGTCCGAAAGCACGCTGCCTCTAACTTCCAAGTCCCCGTAGATCAGCCTTCCTTTTTATGCGGACAAGGATGTCCGCTGCAGACAAAGTCTCGGACACAGCTGTCCGAAACAGCTTACCCTGACGGCTATGGTGAAAACACTAACAATGGCTCGTTTTTCTCCTCCATAAACTCTAAACAACTTCATTACCCGCTCAGCAGGCACACGATCTAACTCTTAGTTATAGCTCTATAGGTTCCACCAGACCACACTATCATAACTATAGCAGATAAATTCTTTAAACTATAGTTACTGTACAGGCAACCCCTCTACTTCTTTCCTCATCTTTAGCTCAACCAATACCAAAATTCTCTCTTCTGTTCGTCCTGAAACGAGGGATGTTAGCAGGCAAAAAACTATAGTTCATCTAATTTTTAAATAGTACCTTGCATTACAAAGTACCTTAGAATATATTTGTATCGGATTATCAATTTACACACGCCAAAATAACACTATGAAAAAGATGTACTACTTCCTTCTTGTTATGCTGTTCTGCAGCTTTGTAACAAGCACTTATGCTCAAACAGAGGGCATACTTACCGGCACAGTAGCCGACGATAAAGATCTGGGAATTGGGTTTGCCAATGTAGCTGTGCTTGATGCGGCTACAAAAGCTGTAGTTACCGGTGCCATTGCCGACATGGACGGTAATTTCAGGATCAAAACTCCGGCAAAAGGCAGCTACCTGCTCAAAATCAACAGCCTGGGTTACGCTACTTTCCAGACACCAGCTTTCGAAATTTCGGGGCCCGCTATGGCCAAAGACTTTGGAAAACTAAAGCTTGCCTCTGACGCTACTGCGCTGAAAGAAGTTACCGTGCAGGCACTTCGCCCGACTATAGTTAACGAGGCTGATAAAATGGTGGTAAGCGTGGAAGGAACGGCGCTTGCTACCGGCAGCACGGCGTACGAAGTACTCGAAAAGTCGCCGGGTGTTTGGGTAGACCAGGACGGAAACATTACCCTGAACGGCAAAGGTGGCGTACAGATACTGTTAAACGGAAAGCCATCTTACCTGAGCGGTAAAGACCTGCAAAACCTGCTGCAGGGCATGTCAGCAGAGAACCTGAAAAACCTGGAGATCATCACCAACCCATCTGCAAAATACGATGCCGAAGGCACGTCAGGCATCATTAATATTAACCTTAAAAAGAACGAGCAGTTCGGATTGAACGGTGGCGTATATGCCGGTTATCAGTATAACGAGCAACACACGTATACAACCGGCGCTAATGTAAACCTGAAAAACGGCAAATGGAACACTTCCGTTAACGCTGACTTTTCGAACCGTTCCCGTTTCCGGGACCTGGAAACAGAACGTGTTGTTAACAGCGAAACAGGCAAAAAATCGCTGACGCAGGATGGTCTCGAAGATGGAAACCGGGTTTCGCCAACGTTGCGCCTGGCCACTGATTATGACCTGAACGATAAACACAGCGTTGGTATAGTTGCCAACCTGCAGTACTCCGAGTATACCAACACTTTTGGTACAACAGGGATTCTGCGGGACATGAACCCAGCCAACGATACACTGATACATTCTACCTCAACGGCAAATGGAATTTACAATAACAGTACGTTTAACTTACACTATACTGGTAAACTGAATGAAACCGGAACTACGCTCAGCGCAGATGTAGACTTTGCCACAATCAGTAATGAAGAGGAAACCAGTATGTTGCACAGCTACAAGCGCATAAACAGTACTGAACCAGGCCTTACAAACCTTTTTGGAACCGAAAACCCGACAAACTATAAAATTTACTCTGCTAAAACAGACTTTGCCAAACAGCTGGGCAAAAAAGGTAAATTAGAACTGGGCGCCAAGTTAAGCCAGGTTATTTCGGATAACGAGCTAAACTTTTATGAGATAAACGACGACATCAGAACGAAAGATCTGGGGCGCAGCAGCCACTTTATTTTTACCGAAGATATACTGGCGGGCTATGTAAACTATACTACAAGCTTCGGCGAAAAATGGAAACTACAAACCGGCCTGCGTGCTGAACAGACTTTTGCCGAAGGCGATTCCAAAACGCTGAACGATTTCCCCGACCGCAGCTACCTCAACTTCTTCCCGAGCGTATTTGTGCAGCAGCAGGTAAGCGAAAACTACCAGATCGGATACAAGTACAGCCGCCGCATAAGCCGACCTTACTATGGCCACCTGAACCCTTTCGTTTTTTACATAGACCCGAACACGCTTGCGACTGGCAACCCCTACCTGAAACCACAATACACCAACTCGTTTGAGGTTACCCAGATGTTTAAGCAGACTTACAACCTGGCGCTAAGCTACGCGGTTACCAAGGACTTTATTGGCGAAGTTCCGGTGTCCAATAAAGAGAAGAACCAGACTATTTTTGAGCGTCGCAATATGGATGACTTTACGAATATTGAAGCAACGCTTGTAGCTCCAGTTCGTGTGCTGCCGGGCAAATGGGAGATCAATAACAATGTGAGCATGGGTTATCAGCACTTTACGGTGAAGGTTGGAGAAGTTACCGAAACTACAGAGCAGTTTAGCTATAGTGCTCAGAGCAGCAATAACATTTCGTTACCAAAAGGAGTGCGTTTAGAGTTAACAGGTACCTACCAGGGCCCGGGCGTGTATGGTTTGTTTGAGTTTGAGGATCAGTGGTGGATTGATGCCGGCCTGAAGCGCTCTTTCCTGAACGATAAGCTGACCATGACCATGAACGTAACCGATATTTTCAGAAGTCGCCAGCTTAAACTAAACACGATGGTTGATGGCAACTCCAACAAAATAGATCAGTACCATGGCATGCAAAGTTTGAGACTGCACCTGCGTTACAATTTTAACAAAGGCAAAGCTTTCGAAAGCAAAAAACGCAACGTGAACCTGGAAGAACTGAACCGTACCGGCAATTAATAAAAAGTAAATAGTTAAAGTTTGTAAATGCTGAGGCCTGGCCTTTTACCTGTTCAGGTAAGCGGCCAGGTCTTTAGATTTATGCGGCCCCTACGCTGTTCAACATAAAAAAGCAGCAATCTATAGTTGGTTTTAAAGCAGGCGCAAATACTAAAATAAAACGGCATTGTAATTCCATCAATTTAGAAACTTTGGTACATACTGTTATCCCTTATTGCCACTAATTAGCTGCTTTAATGACCTGCTTATGTCATCTAAATAAAAATGTGCATAAATTTTTTATGCGTTTACAGCCAATAAAGGCCCTTTTTTGGATAAAATTTTAATAATTCAAAAAAATATGAACATTTCCTAAAAGCTTAATGTAGTAGGTGTATAAATTAACAACATTATGAATAACGGAACAGTAAAATTCTTCAACAACGAAAAAGGTTTTGGTTTTATCAAGGATGAAAATTCAGAAAAAGAGTACTTTGTACACGTTACTGGATTGATTGATGAAGTTAGAGAAAACGACAGAGTAACATTTGAATTGCAGGAAGGCAGAAAAGGACTGAACGCTGTTAATGTAAAGCGTGCTTAGTATAAACATATAAATGCAAGCATCACCAAAAAAGGCTTACCATATGGTAAGCCTTTTTTGTTTGCGTACAAGCCTTATTGTTTATTCGCAACTATAGTTATAGGTTGTTTTTTTACAGAAGCGCCGCTACGTATAGTATTCTTGTTTCCAAAAGAAAAAATTGGCAGAAGGTTATTAATGAAAAGGTAGCGCCTTCGGAAAACAGCCTGCAAACAGTGTTCTTAATTTTGATCTTCCCGAATCCATTTCAGCGCACCTGCTTCATCGGCAAAGTTCCGGAACTCAAATGTAATGCCTAAGCGGTTAGTAGCTTCTTCAACTGCATGATCAACCACGTTTTCGCGGTGCAGATCTGTTGTTGCCAGTCGGGCCATTTTCTTCAGCCTTGTGCTTGTCAGGTACTCCGAAAAGCGTAGCATGAGGGCCCGGTGTTCTTCTTTGTCAAGATCAGCTTTACTTTCTCTTGAGTCTATCAGCAGGTTTTTTATGTCGTAATGCCGGAGGGTATCAATGAGCTTTTTCAACGAAAATTCAATCTCAGGCATTGTCATTCCGCTCATGTCCGGCCACCGTAAAAACAATATATCCTGTACAACGTCGTACTTAAGTTCTATTAATCCGTCTTTGTGTAATAACATCCGTAAAGGGTAAGCCATGAACCGTTGTAAAGGTACTAAATAGGTGTAATGCTTGCACACAAAGCGTGAGTAATTGCAGCTATAGTTTCAGGTTAATCATCCGTTTCGGATTCAGAAGCATCATGCTTTAACTATAGATAATTGCTGGTAAGCAACTTAATAAATGAAAACAGCCGACTCCTATCCTTATAGAAGCCAGCTGTTTCCAGTATTATATTTTTGTTACCTCGAAGCTATCTGGCGCAGCGTGTCACGCATTTCGGTAAGCAGCACTTCTTCTTTGGTTGGTGCAGGCGGCACATCTGGTGCAGCGGCCTTTTTACGCATCATGCGGTTCATGGCTTTAATAATCATGAAAATGATGAAAGCCAAAATCAAAAAATTCAACAACACGGTAATAAAATTACCCCAGGCAAATACTGCTCCCAGCTTCCGGGCTTCTTCCAGCGCAAGCCCGGTTGGCACTTCCGAGGCCAGAGGCACATACAGATTCGAGAAGTCCATATCGCCGATCAGTGCCCCGACAAGCGGCATAAACAGGTCATTTACTACGGAGTTTACCAATCCGCTAAATGCAGCACCAATAATAATACCTATTGCCAGGTCCATTACATTGCCGCGCATTGCGAACTCCTTAAATTCTTTCATCATTCCCATAAATCAGGATCGTTTATATTGTTTTAATTATTCCCATCTTTTTACGATACATGGGTTTTTGTAAATATAGCATAATCATTTTATTAGCAACCATTTACACAGGTATTTTCTGAGCAGATGATCTTTTCTTATTCCATATTTTCCTGATTTTAAACACTGAACCGAAGCGCAGGTAAAGCAGATCAGCCAATGGATCTGTTTCTTACTGTTCCATAGCTTTTGTTCATCTCTGAATTAGTCAACACCCATCATCTGAAAGGGAATTGCCTCTGAAGCGCGTCATTTCCAGGAAAGTATTGTGACCGGCAAAGGTCAATGGCTTATGCCAGTATGAATGCGAAATTTCTTAATAGACGACTTACTCAACTATACATTGACTTGAACAACCAGTTCGGGGGTAAGACCAGGGCATAACCACTGAAGTGCTGCCGGAATACTTTCAAAATGTTCCAGCTCTTTTATATGTCCATACATGTCATAGATCTTATCACGCATGTTCTCGGCAGCCATCTCCAGGAACATGTCTTCGCGTCGCACCATCGCAATGTTCTTTACAAAACTATCGCGTATCAGCAGCCCGAAGGTTTCCACAGCCCACCGCTGGTCTTCGAGGGTAAGGTTGCTGGAAGTGAAGTCCACCAACCAATGTTTCAGGTGAAATTCGTTTATCAGATCCAGGGATTTGAGCATAGCAGCTTTATAATCGGCGTGGCATACAGGCTGGCAAATTTTAGAATATAGCAAGCTATGCCCTGGTACTACTTTTCCAATGTAATACTCTTCGAGTCGCATATCAGGGCAGAGTTTATTTTATACTTTGTTACTTATTATTTTAATTTTCCTTGTACGATGTTTTATCACTAATGGGATATATATTAAGGATATATAGTAAAAATTAAAACATTATTAACACGATTCTTAAAAGCTACCATGTTAGCTATGGCCCATCATTAGCAAATACATAGCTCCGAAAATCTGCACCCTTTCTTTAAGACACATCCCATCATTCAATGCATAACAGCCAAATTTTAAAGCATTTACCAGGCTAGTAGATGAACGTTCTGCAAGCCTCCTCAAACTATAAACTTTCAGCCCCGGCTGTACAACAGCTATATAAAGTAAAGCCCCGGAAGACAGAATCAACCGGGGCTTTAAAACTGTACTAAAGGTAGAGCTTAGTACAGGTAATTAAGAGCAGTTTTATCGTTTGCGTTAAAGTAACGGTTCACACCAGAACCGATACAAGCCAGCATCCATGAGTTTGGATCAGCACCTGTTGGTGTGCCCGGGATATGGATGGCGCCTACTGTAGAAGCACCTTCGTTGTAGTAAGAACCACCGCAAGAATATGCACGGTTCATGTAGTCTGTGTGGCGGAAACCAATGCAGTGACCAATTTCATGGGCAAGGATTGTAGCCAGGTAATTTGTACCAGGGTTCGAGCCAAGGTAATCTGAGTTAACCTGTACTCTGTTGTAAGGATTACCACCTGAAGGGAAACCAGCCGACGCCAGGTAAGAGGAACCTGATGGTGCTTTTGTGATCAGGATGTTATAACCTGAGGATACACGCTGGAACTTCAGGCGAAGGTTTTCTGCATTGTAACGACGGATAGCCTCATCAACAGCTGTAACATACGAAGAAGGAAGGCTGGTAGAAACAGCTACATAAATAGTACGGGACGTACTAACGCTAACCAGGTTAGAAGTGCGGTACTGTTCAGCTTCGCCAACGCGCAGGGCCTGCACCAAAGTAGTCTGGTTCAGATCTTTGTCAGTAAGCAGGATGTCACCTTCTACCAGGTAGCCGCCTTCTACTTTCTGTACATTATCTTTGCTAAAGCCAAGCTGCGAAATTCTGGACAGAGCCATTTCCGAAGCTTCGTTTGCAGCTACCGCTGTTTCTTCTTTCTGCTCGCAAGACGAGAACAAAAGTGTCGCCACCATAGCAGGCAGCAGGAGTAAATTTTTAATTTTCATGTGTTTAAGGTGTTAAAGTGAAACATATATTAAAAGTGAAACAAATTCCGGTTGCTCCACCTCTGGCAAAACTATAGGTATGTTTAAAGCAATAAGTCGCTTTATAGTACAGCCGTAGCTACCTAAGTTCCGGTTGTATAGCCGGGTAACCGCAGGTTGATAAACTGCCAACTATAAGTTTTCTACATACCAAACTTATTTCTATTAATTAGTATAATAAAGGAAGGTTTTAGTATTAAAGTAACATGCAGCCGGCTATACTTTCAGCACCCTGTAACCTGTGTTATGGCAAAGAAGGAATACCTTTTAGCACCGCATTTTCAAGTGCACCGCAACTTACACCAATTCAGATATTTAGCTAAACAACACGCCCTTCAGTAGTTGATGTGGATTTAATAACAAAAGCTCAAAAAACCTGCTACAAACAATGTTACACCACTGATAATCAACAGATAAATTGTTATAACTCCAGTTAATGGGAAGAAACACTATAGAAAGTAACATCTGGCCAAAAGCATATCCAATCATTTTTTTATGAGGTGTCTCTTTTCTTACCCATGAAACCAGCAGCTATGGCTTTTGCCTACCTGTTTCGCCACCCATTTCACGATTTACTTTTTTATGATTCTAAACAGGCTGGTCTCCTCAGAGCTCCATTTTCTGTTTACCTTTTCCGGGTACTGCCAAACTATAGCCGCTTGCCTGAACATTGCTAAATAATTTCCTTTGCCCGGGTTTATGGTTTCGGAGGAATTGTGTAGTATTAGGTACCTTTTACATGTATCCTTATGTTTACCTTTTTCCGCCGGCCATTTGTGCTGATCGTCCTGCTTATAGTGCTGGTTGCTTCCGCTTTTTTCTTTCTTACACCTGATGCGGCACGTTCCTCCTCGGTACAGCCTGAACAGGAAGAAACTATAGTTGCAGTTAATGATACTGCCGATACAATACCTGTTTCTGAAACCGTACCTGTTAGTGACCTCCCTGCGGATGCTGAAACTATGCTGGCGCGTAAACAGGTACCCATTTTATGTTACCACCAGCTTCGTAACTGGCGTCCGCGCGATTCTGAAATGGCAAGGACCTACATTGTGGAAGAAGAGAATTTCAGGAACCAGATAAAAATGCTGGCCGACAGCGGCTATCACTCCATCCTCCCCGACCAGCTCTACGACTACCTGCTGCACAACAAACCGCTGCCCGAAAAGCCTGTTATGTTTACTTTTGACGACACAAACCTGGACCATTATACCGTTGCCGCTCCGGTGTTAGAAACGTATGGTTTTAAGGGAGTGTTTTTTGTAATGACAGTATCGCTGGGGCGGCCAAACTACATGACCAAAGCGCAGGTAAAGGAATTGTCAGATGCCGGCCACGTAATAGGCTCGCACACCTGGGATCATCAGAATGTAAAAAAATACACGGAAAAAGACTGGCCAACGCAAATAGAAAAACCATCGCGACAGCTGGAAGAAATAACCGGTAAGCCTACTGAATACTTTGCCTACCCTTTCGGCTTTTGGAATGAGGCCGCTATTCCTGAACTCAAAAAGAGAAATATAAAAGCAGCTTTCCAGCTTGCCACCTCCAGAGACGCAAACGAACCACTTTACACAATTCGCCGCATTATAGCCAGTGGGTACTGGTCACCAAAGCAACTGCATAAAAGCTTGATAAATAGTTTCCAGGATGGGAAATAAGGGTAGGTTACAGTGTAATGATCAGCTTAATCCAACCACACCGTCATCTCCTCAGCGCCACGCTCGCTACCTTCGAAATCGCTTCCCGGTAGCCTAAGGCAGGGGACTTTCAGGCCTTTGCTATAGTTGGAGTTATAGTTTGTTTTATGGTTTTACCCCTTCCCAGCCTTCCCCTTTAAAAGAGGACTCCTTCCCCCAGAACAGGGGAAGGAGTTTGATTTATGCTATAATCTTGATTGTAGTTCTATAGTTCATATTGCTGGCGCGAGCGCCCCCGCTCGTGACTTACGATGGTGTTGAGTCTCCCGACTCAACTGGCCCGCCAGGGACAAGGAATTGTCTGAACCGGGATTAAGTGAGATTTGGAGGATTTTTGGGATAAAGGTTATTGCTATAGTTGATGTTTTCGTTTTATAGTTGTGGTTTTAACCCACCCCTACCCCTCCGAGGAGGGGAATTTCAGCTGTTGCTATAGTTAGATGAATTGTTCTATAGCTACTGCCCACGAACAGGACTGGTCGCGACCTGTCCCTGCGGAACTATAGCCACGATAATGCGATGCAACTATAGTTTCTCCAAGCAACTATAAAGTTAGCTATCGAACTGATCGCAGTCTTTGGGTTGAGCGCCTTTGATTTGTTGCGGTGCCGCCAGGCAACCCGAGGTACGAGGGTAGCAAGAAAGCAGCAGCGCGATGCCCTTATCGAGGGCCCCTACCCCCAAGACGGGGCTTCCCGGCCGTGAGGGCACCAAAGCTAGCTATAGAACTATAGGTAAGTAGAGCTCCCAGGATTAGAAGTAACTATGAAAGAAAGGCTTAGTTCGAATAGCAGAGTGGCAAACTATAGAATCCAGATTTCTCCTGCTGTCGAAATGACAAAAGAGAACTATAAGACACATAAGCCCCTTCGGCTAACGACCAGGACCTTAGCAACATGCAACATTACCTTAACGCTTTACATAATAAGGGAAATTAGCTGTTGCAACGTTGCCGTCTCCATCATACAAATAGACAAACAACCTATAAGCACCCTCCTGTTTAGGAGTAAGAGCGATCTTGTGGCCATCTATCTGCTGTAATACGCCTTTTACAGGCGCCGGCTTTTTTTCTTTTCCAACATTGCCATCAGCGGGTTCAGTTTCGGGCAGCACTTCCCACTGCAGGCTGAGCGGCTTTCCTTCAGGGTCGAAGGCATAAATACTGGCTGTTGCCGGTTCACCTGGCTTCAGGTAAACGTTATCAATCGCATGCTTATCGTTCAAGGTTAAGTAAGCTACATACGGAGCCTCGTTTTTGTCGCTTTTCTTTCCGGTCCATAGTTCCTGCATTACATGTACCAGTTGCGTCTCTTCACCAGTGTCGGCGATAAGGCTGAACCACGTGGGTGTTTTTTCCTGTTTGCTGCCCCACATAAATACATAACTACCCAGGCATTGACCGGTATCTGCTGCAACAGTGCGCTCATAACGTTCCTTACTGTAGGTTGCTTTCTCAGAGCTGGTCTGCTCAATTGGAGCCAGCCACTCAGTATAAAAAGCTTCCCAGTAACCACGTGCGCCAAATTCCGAAATAATGTACGGTCCTTTCCAGTCGGTTTTAGCCAGCTCTTCTCGCAGGTTGTGCATTGCCCCGAAAGAGTTAATAGAAAGCACATCCAACGCAGGGCAGCGCTCCGCTATCAGGTTTACATCTTTCAGGGGTACGTTCATTACAGTGGTGGTAGTGGGGTGGTTTGGATCCAGTTCATGAATCATTTCGGCAATTCCGTTCACAGCATCCCACACTTTTACATTTGCACTTTGGGAGTATAGTTCGTTGCCAATTCCCCACATCAGTAAAGCCGGATGATCTTTATATTTGAGTACGATCTTCCGGATCTCCTCCTTTTGCAGGGCAACCATTTTTTTGTCATAGTAATTAAAGCCGTCAACTTCTCTCGGCAACCATAAGCCCAGTGTTACTGTCAGCCCATTGTCATGCGCTTCATTTAATATGCGTTCAGCTTCGTCGGTGTGCCATACCCGTATCGAATTACCTCCATATGCTTTTACCCGGTCGAAATACTGGTAACCGGCTGCGCCTTTTATAAAATAAGGCTTGCCGTGGCGGTACAGCTTATAGTTTCCATCGGAGCCTACAATTTCGACGGTGCGTCCTTTAGAGGCATAAGTACGTTCTGTAGCAGTACCTGAACTACAGCCAGCAATACCGAATATAACAAAAATTGTATAGATTATAACACAAGAGCGATACAAGGGCATTTTTAAAGTTATTTGTAGATCCGGCAGTTGAAAAATCTGCCTTAAGAGAACATATACGCCAGAATACGAGTATAGCAGACGTAGGTTAATTTAATTATCCGAATATTTCGATTCCCGAACAAGCAAACTCAAGCACCTTACACCCTGATAGAGTAACATTATGCTTACGGCACCTCTACACCATACTGTACCCCCAAATTAAAACAGCCGGCCCCGCAGGACGTCAGAACAATCCGGTTCATGATCGTGCTTGGACTTTTCTGTATGGCAACTTTCCTGTATTGGTTTATAGATAAAGAACATATTGGTTATGCGCCGCTTTTCTGGCTACTGACAACGGCCCTTGGCTTTAAACTACTGCGCACCCTGCACGAGTGGTATCATTACTTTTCGGTTAGCGTACCCAAGCGCCCTAAGCTGCAAACCCCTTTTACCGTAGATGTTTTTACAACAGCATGCCCCGGCGAGCCGCATAGTATGATCATTGAAACGCTGGAGGCCATACAGAACATCCGTTACCCGCATACTACTTACCTCTGCGACGAAGGCGATGACCCCGTGCTGAAGGCGGCTTGCCAGCGGCTTGGTGTAAAGCATATTACCCGAACTATAAAAGTAAACGCCAAGGCCGGTAACGTAAACAATGCCCTGCAATATGCCACAGGAGACATCTGCCTGATACTGGACCCCGACCACGTGCCTGCACCGGAATTTTTAGACGAAGTGCTGCCTTTTTTCGAGAACCCTGAAATTGGTTTTGTGCAGGTAGTGCAGGCCTATAGCAACCGCAAGGAAAGCCTGGTAGCTTACGGAGCAGCTGAGCAGACCTATAGTTTTTATGGCCCTATGATGATGGGAATGAACAGCTACGGTACTGTGCAGGCCATCGGGGCGAACTGTACGTTCCGGCGTAAGGCCCTGGATAGCATAGGCGGCCATGCTGCCGGTTTGGCCGAAGACATGCACACCGCCATGCAACTGCATGCAAAAGGCTGGAAATCGGTGTATGTACCCAAAATTTTAACGCGCGGACTGGTACCAGCCACACTGGCTGCTTACTATAAACAGCAGATAAAATGGGCACGCGGCACCTTCGAACTACTATTTGCTGTCTATCCGAAACTGTTCAGCAAATTTACCTGGCGCCAGAAGATCCATTACTTCTCGTTGCCGCTGTATTACCTGTTTGGCGTTTTTAACCTGGTTGATTTTGCCATTCCTATCCTGGCGCTGGTGCTGTACGAGTTTCCGTGGTATGTGCCACTAGGCGATTTTGTGCTGATGTTTGCGCCGTTCTTCTGTATTTCCATTTGTATCCGGCACTTTGCGCAGCGCTGGTTCCACGAGACAAATGAGAACGGCTTCCATATGTTTGGCGGCATTCTGCGGACGGGCACCTGGTGGATTTTTACCCTGGGGCTAATCTATTCTATACTTCGCATTAAAGTACCGTATATACCAACCCCTAAAGACGACAAGCCAAAGAATAACTTATGGCTTAGCCTGCCAAACATTGTCATCTGCGGCCTTAGTATCTGGGCCATATACTTTAGCCAGCATTTGTATGGTCATATGCTGGACAACCCTTACCTGCAAATGATGGCTGGTTTTGCGCTGGTAAATGTGGCTATAGTTGGTAGCATCGTTGTGCTGGGTCAGGAAAAGCTTATGAATTCGATCAGGACCGGTATCATACAAGCACCAGTATTACAGCCGGTTTTAATGCCAGTCAGGTTATTTATCTGGCGCACCCGTCATAGTTTTTATGGCAGTATCCGGTACTTTGCCCTAACGCTAACTATACTGGCTGCTATTATTGCATCTGGCTTTTTAATGGAGGAGTATAACTATACAAACATCTTTGACAACGAGGATCAGGTTGAAGCCAAAAGAGAAAAGATCGAAGTAAAAGACAGCTTAGTTATTCATCCGGTGATTTACAAAATCGATAAGCAGTAAGTCTCCGCTATAATTTAAATTTAAGGTCTCACCTATAGCCTATAATCAAGCTATAGCTGAGACCTTATCTTTTTTACAGTCCTTCATAATTACCGGAGTATAACTAAATTTTTATAGTTTAATTTATAGATTTACAGTGCAATAGCATTCATCTATACTTCAAGCCTATGAGAACAACTGTACTTACTTTCTGGTTAATCTTCTTCTGGTTAATCTTTGCGCTTCACTTGCCCTTAATAGCACAGGACCACGATTATAAGCTAAAATCCATTATGGGTCAGTCCCTGAGTTGGCCATTGGACTTTGCAATAGATAATAATGATAACATCTATGTAGCTGATAACTTATCCTTAAAGATTTTTAATAACGGAGGTCAGATTTTAAAAGAACATGTTTTTAATGATGGGAAAACGAAATATGGCTACTCCGGTGTAACTGTTGCTGCTGATAGTAAAGGTCACTTTTACGTTATCAGGGGAGATAGCAAGGTTTATAAATATACCATTGATGGCGATATTGTTATGTCCTTTGGAGGATTGGGTACTGCACCTGGACTTTTCAAAAGCCCTTCAGATATAGAATTAGATAATCTTGGTAATATATACGTTGCCGACACCGATAATCACCGAATACAGAAATTTGATAGCAATGGTAACTTGCTTCAAATCATCGGTAGCTTTGGTTATGAGAAAGGGAAACTTTACGAACCTCGGCAGATAAAGATTGATTCTAATTTTAACATCTATATCGCAGAACGTAACCGATTTCAAAGATTTAATCCTGACGGAAGTCAGGACATAATGATCGACTATGAAGGTCCGAGTGGTATTGCAATTGACTCAGTAGGAAATTTTTATCTTTCGTATTGGGGGAGGTACTATGTTAAAAAATTTGACACGAATGGAGTACTCTTGAATACATATTTTAGCAAAGGTTCTGCCGAAGGTTACATCTATGGAGTAAATACACGACTTGCGTTTGACTCTAAGGGCAATTTCTATATTATGGAAGATGATCATAGCTCACTACATAATAGAATACAGAAGTTAAGTCCGGATATGAAACCAATTTCATCTTTTGGCAATACTGGTAGAGGAATGAGAAGTCAAGTAGAACCCGGCTTCCAGATGGAGTTTGATTTTGAAGGTAATTTTTATAGTGTAAGCGAAGATAAAGTTAAATTTTTCAACAAAAATGGGGACTTTATTTTAAGCTTTGGATGGGTAGGAGATAAAGACATATTTAACTCATATCGAATAAGGGACATTGCGTTAGATAAATATGGTGATGTTTATATACTCACTTCTGATACTAAGGGTACAGTGCACAAGTTCTCACCTACAGGTAACTATATAGCGAGCTTCCACCAAACTCCCATAGATCCTGAATCAAACTTTTTACCAACTAGGCTCTTTTTCGATAGAGGAAATAATATGTACCTGTTGCAGGATGCTAAGTGCTATAAATTCAACCATGAACAAAAACTAATATCGAAATTTACTTTTGAAGTGCCCTACAATGAATACGGCCTTTTATACCCTATTAAAGATATACTTGTGGATGATACTGGTCTTATCCATATGGCGCATAACTCATATATTAAAACTTTTACACCTGAAGGAAAATTAATTCGCCAGTTTAAAGCTTTAGATAAAGCACCCGAAAAGTGGGAGTTAATTTCATCTTTTGCTCTGGATAATAAGGGTTTCGTTTACGTAGTTGATCAGTTGACCATCAGAAAATTTAGTAAAGATGGAAATCTTGTAGCAACTATACCTGGTAATCGTGGTTATAATGTCTCACTTAATTCCAAAATAAGTGTTAGGCCAGACGGATCAGAGATTAGAGTAGGTCTTAATAGTGATGGTTTTCTAAAAACGGTTAAGATTTATCAAAATGGTATTGTACCAGTTACGAATATTTTATCTGGTACAATCTATAATGATGCAAACAGCAATTGCATAAAGGAGGATGAGCCTGGTCTTGAAGGAACAGTTATTGAGGTGCAGCCAGGACCATATTATGTTAGGAGTAATAAAGATGGCCGGTTTTCTGTTGAAGTTGGGGTTGGAGAGTACAATATCAAACAGATTATTCGAAGCGTTCCTGGACGTGAAATAGAACAAATTTGCCCAAGTAATTCTCAAACCCACAAAGTAGCCTTTTCATCAGCAGGAAATATTAAAGCAGACATCAACTTCGGCAATAAAGTAACCCTCTCCCCTTACCTAACCACCAGCGTATCTTCTACGCGCCGTCGTCGTTGTTTCGAAAGCACCACCAAAATAACTTACGCCAACGCAGGGTATGCCCCGGCCGAGAATGCCAAAGTATACCTACAACTTCCAAAAGAAATAGAACTGTTATCAGCAGATAAACCCTACACAAAACAGTCAAATAATACTTATGTGTTTGACGTAGGTACTGTTGCGCCCGGCGAAACCAGAACTATAACTATACAGGACAAAGTAACTTGCGGCGATGAAAGCGTTCGTGGCCTGACGGTATGCACCAGAGCATGGATATCGACAGGCAAACTTCCTGAAAAACCAATTGCTACGGTAACCGGAGAATGCGATCCTGCTACAGGCAGAGTTCGTTTTGTTATCCACAACACCGGCCCGCAAGACATGGAAACAGGTAAGCTTTTCAGGATATACAGAGACGGTAAATTATCGACGGTAGAGCAATACAAACTGGCTGGCGGCGATAGTCTTGTACTATGGATACCTGCCGTTGGTAAAACCCTACGCCTGGAAGCTGAGCAGCCGGATGGAAACGGCGATAATACGCTGGCAAGCGCAACGATAGAAGGTTGCCAGGCAGGTGGAAGCAACACGCCTATCAGTACGGGTTTTGTAAATGCCCTGCCACCGGATGAAGAAGAGGCTGAAGCAGCAGAAGAATGCCTGCTTATTACAGACTCTTATGACCCGAACGACAAGCAGGTAACTCCTACTGGCCTCACCTCCGAAAACTATACACCAACCGGTGTGGCGCTCACCTATAAGATCCGTTTCCAGAACACCGGTACAGATGTGGCTTACCGTGTTGTTGTGGTGGATACTTTGTCAGAAAACCTGGATATCAGCACGCTGCAAATGGGATCTGCATCGCATAACTATAGATTTGATGTAACCGGCAAAGGCAGCCCTGTTCTCACCTGGACCTTCGACAACATTATGCTGCCAGACAGCAACAGAAACGAACCGGGCAGCCACGGCTATATCCAGTTCAGTATTAAACCTAAGGCGGACCTGCCAGAGAAAACTTTAGTGGAGAACTTTGCAGATATCTTCTTTGACTTTAACTCGCCAGTTCGCACCAACATTACCACAAACCGCATTTACGACATGCCGGAAGTTATAAGCGAAGCAGACAGACTAGAAGCAGATGATGTTATCGCAACCCCAGGCATTATTGGTTTTACACCGGAAAGCGGCAAGTTTGGGGCAGAAGTTATCATTAATGGCAAAAAGTTCGCTAACGAGCCGGCACTGAATAAGGTATACTTTAATGATTTACCGGCAACTATAGTTTCGGCTACTGAAACAGAGTTAAAAGTTATAGTACCGGCCAATGCCACCTCGGGTAATTTAAAGATCCAGACAAACGATGGCGTAGCGCAAAGCACCGATGGTTTTGAAGTGTATCAGCCTCCTGTTGTCAGTGCTTTCTCACCGAAAGAAGGTATTTCAGGAACTACCGTAACCCTGGAAGGCAGCCATTTAACTGAAGCATGGCTGCAAACTATAAAACTGGGAAATCAGGTTTGTGAGATCATCAGCAGAGAAGGTAATAAGGTAGTTGTAAAAGTACCGCAAGGCGCTGTAACAGGTACGTTTGAAGCCATTAGCAAAGGCGGCGAAGCAAAGACGATTGATGCCTTTGTAGTATGGCACCAGCCGGCTATAACTAACCTGAGCAAAACCACAGATAAAGCTGGCGCAACTATAGAGATCGCAGGTGCTAACTTTGCCTCTGCTCCTGAACGAAACACTGTAAAGTTTGGAACCGTGCCGGCCAGGGTGTTGCAGGCAACTGCAACTGTATTAAAAGTACAGGTACCAAAAGGTGCCGAAGATGGTCGGGTAACTATAGAAACGCCAGGCGGCATAGCAGAAAGCACTGTTCATTTCACTTTTATTCCGGCGCCTGAAGTACTTGCCTTTACCCCTGCTATTGGCACTGTTGGCACTGATGTTGTGCTAACCGGAAAGCACTTTTTGACACTCGGAAAACCTGATACTATTACGTTTAACGGCCAGAAGGCGGTAGTGCTGGAAGCCACTCCTACGCTGCTTAAAGTAAGGGTACCGCGTGGGGCAAGCTCGGGTAAAATAAAGGTAGCCGGTGTTGGAGGTTATGCTGTAACAGCTGATGAGTTCAGAATTGAAGAGCTTAGCCCGGAACAGGCCATTGAAGTTTACCCGAACCCGACTACCGGCAACTTCACCATCCGGTTTATACACGCTGATTTCGAAGTGCAGCAGGTGCAGTTGTTCTCGACTTTGGGGCAGTTGGTTTATTCAGAAAAAGTAAACAGCCCGAGACCTGATCAACTGGAAATAAAGCTGGCTACTCCTAAACCAGGTATGTATATGCTGCATATAAAAACCGAACGTGGACTGGTTATCAAAAAACTGAATGTGCTGTAACAATAGTTAAATGACAAAAAAAGAGACGCTTTCAGGCGTCTCTTTTTTTGTGATCTACAGTTTGCTGAACACTTCTTTTTGCAGGTAATTTTTGTTATTTGCAGGCTGGGCCGGTGTTGTAGCTGTATATTGCCGGACCTCCTGCGTGGTCAGGTTAATTTGCCAGATAGCAGGATATTGTTGTTGCCCCAGGCTGTCCTGCACCAGGCCTACCACTACTACTTCATTTTCCGAGCGCCACCAGCCATCATCGAACTGGCAGGGAGTGCCACAAAACATCAGGCGGGTTTTCTCCCCTTTTGCAGGATCAACTATGGCTACTTCGCTATCCGGCGAATCAGCAGTAATTTCCGGCTTCTTCAACCTTCTTTTCCTGAATACCCGTTCATAACTATAAATATCCAATACTTTGCTTTTATCCGGAGATGGGATGAACAGTTTCGGGTATTCTTTCTGTAGTTCATGCCAGTTCGTTGCAACCGGGAAAGTCAGCAGGTCGGTTTCCCAGACCTCGCGCAATACAAAGAGCGAATCTGCTGCCCTGTCATCTATTTTGTAAAAAGAAAACCAGTCGCTCAGTTCCTGTTTTGTATCCTGCACCAGTGAGATCCGCTTCTGTTCTTCCTCTGCTACCCCAGATTGCTTATTCACCGTTTGCTCCTTTTCATCCTGTCCCTGGCAACCCACCAGCCATACAAAAAGCAAACTATAGCCAAGCCACCTGGTTAAATTCATACATGCACCCATTTTGTAAAGTATATCTGTAAGCAGATACGCACAGATTGAGTACATGTATGAAAACATAGTTGATAGTTACTTTTTGCTGGCTCTTGCATCCATCAGCTGCACGGCTTTTACCAGTTTTACGAACTCACCGCGGTTTCCGTCTTCATCTTTTCCGCGGGCCTGTTGCGCCAGTTCCAGCACCTGGTTATAGTTGGCTGATCCTTTAAATTTAGAATCGCGGAGCAACATACCATAAGCTGCCACCGCCGCCGAGAATCTATAGTTGTCGGATAGTTTTTCCGGAGCTATAGTTTGGGTGCTAACTATGGTTTGCAGCAGTTTGCTCTGGTCGCCGGCTGGTTCTTTGTAGCGCAGTTTCAAGGTAAGCAGTTCGTTGGTTGCAGCGGCTTTGGTGTTCAGTTTTGTTTCCTGGTATTTCAGTTCATCAACTTTCTGCAGCTCGGTTTTGCTGTTTTTGGCATTGGCAGGCACTATTTCGTAAAGCGCGGTTACACTATGGCCAGCGCCCATGTCACCGGCATCTTTCTGGTCGTTGTTAAAATCTTCGTTTTGCAGCGCGCGGTTCTCGTATCCGATCAGGCGGTACGCTTTTACGTGTGCCGGGTTAAACTCGAGTTGCAGCTTTACATCTTTGGCAATGGTAAACAGTGTGCCGCCAAACTCATTTACGAATACTTTTTTAGCTTCCAATATATTGTCGATGTAGGCATAGTTGCCGTTTCCTTTGTTAGCCAGCTGCTCCATGCGCGAGTCTTTCAGGTTGCCGGTTCCGAAACCCAGTACGGTCAGGAAAACGCCTGTTTCACGCTTCTTCTCGATCAGTCTTTCCAATTCGCCAGAGCTCGATACGCCCACGTTAAAATCGCCGTCTGTAGCAAGTATAACCCGGTTGTTTCCGCCTTTAATGAAATGCTTTTCTGCTTCCCGGTAAGCCTGGTTTATTCCAGCCGCTCCGGCGGTCGCTCCACCCGCTTCCAACGCTTCAATGGCTGCCAGCATTTCCGCTTTTTTGTTTGTTGATGGCAACACCAGTCCGGCAGCTCCGGCATACACCACAATCGCCACTTTATCCTGCGGGCGCAGTTGCTCCACCAGCATCTTAAATCCGGATTTAACCAACGGCAATTTATCCTGGCTCATCATCGAACCCGACACATCGATCAGGAATACAATGTTAGATGCCGGCAGGTTATCGGTCGGAATTTCTTTGCCCTGCAGGCCGATGTGCAGCAACAGGTTCTCCTTATTCCAGGGGCAGGCAGCCAGCTCCGTTGTTACCGAAAACGGATGTTCTTTGGTTGGTTGCGGGTAGTCGTAATCAAAGTAGTTGATCATTTCTTCGATGCGCACGGCATCCGCTGGTGGCAACTGCCCTTCGTTTATAAAGCGGCGCACGTTGCTGTATGATGCATTGTCCACGTCGATAGAGAAAGTTGAGAGCGGGTTCTTTTTAGCTTCCAGGAAAATACTTTCCGGCAGGTGCTGGTATTCTTCTGTGTTGAATACGGGCGGGGCGTAACCGAATGTTGCCTGATCTGCCATCACGGATACTCCAGCTACTTTGCCGGCTAAGGCTCTGCTTCTTCTGCCCTGGGCTGTAACTATTACTTCTTCCAGTTGTCGTCCATCAACTTCCAGGGCAACATTAATAACTGAGTCTTTTTTTATAGTTACATCTTTGCTCTTATAGCCAATGTAGCGGAACGACAGTGTCTTGTCAGAGGCTGAAACCAGCAATTTATAGTTCCCGGCTGCATCAGTAGCGACGCCTTTGTTTGTACCTTTTATAGTTACAGCAACGCCGGGCAGTGGCTGCGCTGTAGCATAATCTGTTACTTTACCGGTTATAGTTCTGGTCTGCGCTATAGTTGTGATGGATATCAGCAGCAAGCTGAAAACGAGTAAGTAGATGTGCTTTTTCATGGCTGTTCGTGTTTGGTTTCCCTCATGATGCAGCACGCCACACGATTCCATAAATAAATATTAAAAATTTTTAATTGATCGTTTTTGTGTTTCTTTAAATCTGGATCTCAGCACAATTATGTTTCTAAAGTTTTTCAAAAAGGCCGACCCACCCGACGACCTGCAGCTGGTGCAACAGTACCGGGCTACAGCCGATATGGATTGCCTTGGCGAGCTTTTTGAACGACATACCGAAATGGTGTACCTGGTTTGCCTGAAGTACCTGCGCGACGAGGAAGAAAGCAAAGATGCTACCATGCAGGTTTTCGAGAGCCTGACCGAGCTGTTGCTGAAACACGACATTGCTAATTTTAAAAGCTGGCTGCACGTTACCACTAAAAACCATTGCCTGATGCAGCTGCGGGCTAAAAAAGGAAAAGAACAGGTACGCTTAGAAGATGCCTCGCCGCCGTTTATGGAAAACAGCGATCTTTTTCATCTTAGTGATGCCGAGCAGAAAGAAGAGGACGAAAAGCTGCTGACACAGGGCCTGGAAACTTTGCCGCCAGAACAACGAACCTGTGTAGAGCTGTTTTACCTGCAGCAAAAGAGTTATAAAGAGATTGCCGGACAGACAGGCGGCGACCTGAACAAAGTAAAAAGTTACATACAAAACGGGAAACGGAACCTGAAACTATACATGGAGAAACACCATGAACCACGCTAACCACCACATACACTTCGGTGCAGACGGGCACCCGACCCTGGAATTGCTTCGGCAATACCAGGAAGGCTTGCTATCGTCTGCCCTGAGCCACCGGCTGGAGCGCCACCTGCTGGACTGTGAACTATGCACGGATATAGCCGAGGGCATGGCTTTATCAGATGCTACCCAAACCAAAGCTGCCGTTTCCGATATTAACCAGCGTTTAACTATATCTAAAGAAAAACACGGAACTGCAGCCTGGTATTCTGACTGGCGTGCCGTAGCCGCTGTATTTGTGCTTCTCTGTTCGGCTGTAATGGTATTTTATTATC
Organism: Pontibacter pudoricolor; assembly: GCF_010092985.1. Classification (GTDB taxonomy): domain Bacteria; phylum Bacteroidota; class Bacteroidia; order Cytophagales; family Hymenobacteraceae; genus Pontibacter; species Pontibacter pudoricolor. The sequence continues at coordinate 1,675,601 of NZ_CP048106.1, forward strand.
AGTATACCAACTTACAAAATGGACCTGAAACTATAGTTGTAGAAAAAGCTACTGAAAAGCCTGAAACTATAGCTCCGGAGCCAACTATAAACTACGCGCCTCCTATTGCTACGCTGGATGCTGAGGTAACTGAAGAAGTAAAGCCCACTCAGCCTATAGATAAACCAAAACTGAATACAGCTAAAACTATAGTTGCTGCTGATCCGCTAGACAAGTTTATAGCTGGTGACGAAGTAATTCTGGATGAAGAAACTATAGCTAAAATTGCAGATGCAGATATAACTGAGTCGGTAGCTTTGGGAGAGGTTACATTTGATTTCAAAGCTGACAGCACAGCAACTATAGCTACTGTAAAACCAAAAGCCAGGGCAGCTACAGCCCCGCCAATGAGTCTTCAGCGCGCTTTGGAAGGACAAGTGGCCGGCGTTTCTGTTCAGCGAAACACCGATGGGTCCACTGTTATTCGGGGTAAAGTTACTGATACTGAAGGCTTCCCGTTGCCGGGCGTAATGGTGCAGGTTAAAGGAACTATGCAAGGCGTTTCTACAGATAAAGATGGCAACTTCTCGCTACAAATGCCTGAAGGTAAAAACATATTAACCTTCCGCTACATCGGCTTCGAAACCAAAGAGCAGCAAATTGAAAGCCCTTCTCAGTTACTGGCCATAAATCTTGAGCCAGATAACAAACAACTATCAGAAGTAGTGGTAACAGGTTACGGTATAAGCGCAGCTACTCCGGTTATAAAAAAGCCCGAGCCAACTATAGGCCGACGCGCCTACAAACTCTATTTAAAAAACGAGCAGCGCCCACTAAAAGCAACAACAAAAGGCAGAGCTATAGTTGGCTTTACTGTTTCTGAAAACGGTCAGTTAGAAAATGTGCGGGTATTACGTAGCCTGAATACTGAAGCCGATGCCGAAGCAATAAGATTAATACAGCAAGGTCCGGCCTGGGAGCCTGCCATGCAGAATGGAAATCCTGTGTCGCAGCAGGTGAAGGTAGTGGTTAGGTTTAGGTAAAAATAAAGTTATTCAACTCATTTTGTTTGCTGTTTAATACAACCAACAAAATGAGTTGAATTGTAACTATAGACTAGCTCTAACTCTAACATATTGTTTCAGTTTTCTCTCCTTTAACTTCTCAGGGCTAAAAACATACGTAAAGAAATCCTGGTAATTGTAGCCTGCAGCGCTAGTTAACGAAATTCTATTTGGACTGAAAGTACTTAAATCCTCGTTTTTCAAAAGCTTAGGGCTCAAGTTATACAGGAACTCCTCTGCATTAAAAGATGTAATATCTGCTGGAAGCTGTACCAACCAGGTGCTATAAAGTTTGCTCCTTTCAGAAGTTAAGATTAAAGAATAATAAGTCGGTTTTTCTTTAGGAAACTCAATACTGAAGTTTTTGAACGTTTTATTAACAATACTATAGTTTGGTTTGGTAACGGAGTTCAAATCAGTTGGTATATCTTTTACAATGTTATAGAAGAGATATAAATTTTGATTTTCATCGACAAGCCCCACTCTTAATTCGTACTCCTTAAAGATCTGGGATGGATACATTAGGTGATGAGAGGGTTTATCAAAATTTGGATAATTCGATCTAATACTTCCAGTATTATAAAGCTCTAATGGATCCGTATATGAATCTGCTTGCTGATAAGCGAATAAGTTTACTGAATGAAAAGTAAAACTTTGCGGCAATATAAAATTATGTTTCACCACATTCCCTGCCTCAGCTTGATCTACAATTACATCTCCGCTTGAGACTTCCTTAAAAAAGTATTTACCTAACTCTGGTAAAAGAAGATAGGTCATGCTGCTAGGCATTGTTCTGTCATAGTTCACTGAAAGCACACCCGAAGATTGTATACTGCTAAACCCATAGTTGTTAGTTGCGGCGAAGTACTTTCCATTGTATGGCTCAGAAACAGTATTGTCTACTGGCAAAGTATATCTTATAACACTTCTGCTTTTTGTTGAACTTGAATAAGTTTTTTCCAAATCAAAATTTTCGAATGCATCACTAATCTGCCAGTTATTTGGATCAACCTGAATAAAGGAATTAACTACAAAGTATGCCGGATCTATATCTGTGTATTTAGTAACAGTTGTAATATTGATTTTTTGCTGTTCAGACTTAACCTGCAATGTGTGAACAGGGACAGATGAGCTTAAAAGAGTATCTAGCAATAGTTTTCCATCCTGTTGGGAGATGAGCACTTCATATTCCGTAATGGACGGCGCCGGGGAATTAACTTTAATATTAAACTGATTCATGGATGCCGGCACAGGGTCTACGCTTTTATCACATCCTACTAAAAAAAGGCACATAAAACTCACATAGAGTAGTTTCGTTTTCATAGAGATTAGAATTGAGGTTAAAAGATCAATTAGTTCTTATTGTAAATCCAATGTTGGAGTATAAGATATCTTAATTGTATCAGGTCAATACTAAATAGAAGTCTTAAGCGAATATAGTATAATTTATTTATACCCTTTTTAACTATGTTCCAATAACTTTCCCATTTCAAAGCTGAAAGCATTAAAATAATTCGTATTATTTAATGATTTGCCATAAAGCAGGACCGTATAGCTACAAACACAAACAAACTTAACCTATGGAACACGAAGTAAAGCACGACCAGGACGACCTGCGTTTTTATATAGTAATAGACGAGGAAGAAGCCGAATTGACCTATAGTTACACCGAAGAAGAATACATGGACTTTGACCACACCTTTGTGCCGGAAAGTGCACGCGGACAAGGCATAGCCCATAAATTAGCGCGCCACGGCCTCGATTTTGCCCGCGAAAATAACTGCAAAGCTATTGCCTCCTGCCCTTCCGTAGAAGCCTTTGTAAAACGCAACCCCGAGTATAACGACATCATGGTGTGGCCTTAATTGGGGCGAGCAAACTATAGGTAATAAAAGCAGTTTCTGTATTCAAAATTTCGGATATTTGCCTGTAACTAATGCAAACACGCGCTGCACGTTAACCGGTGTTAGCCGCTAAAACTATACTATGAACGAAGAAATAAGAGAACTTGAGCCGAAAGCGCTCTGGAACTACTTCACCGACCTGAATGCCGTACCACGTCCGTCTAAAAAAGAAGAGCGGGTGATACAGTTTATGAAAGATTTTGGCAACAGCCTGGGCCTGGAAACGCAGGTAGATGAGATCGGAAATGTGATCATTAAAAAGCCGGCCACTGCTGGCATGGAAAACCGCCAGACCGTATTGCTGCAAAGCCACCTGGACATGGTACACCAGAAAAACGCCGACACTACTTTCGATTTCAATACACAAGGCATTGAAATGTTTGTGGAAGGCGACTGGGTAAAAGCAAAAGGCACCACGCTGGGCGCAGATAACGGTATTGGTGTGGCTACGATCATGGCCCTGTTGGCATCCGACAATATCCCGCACCCGCCACTGGAAGCTCTTTTTACCATAGACGAAGAAACCGGCATGACCGGTGCTCTTGGATTGAAAGGTGGTATGCTGGAAGCCTCTATCATGCTGAACCTGGATACCGAAGATGATACAGAACTAACGATTGGTTGTGCAGGCGGTGTAGATGTAACCGCAACCGGAACCTATAGTTCAGAGAATGCTGCTGCTAACAGCACAGGCTATCGCTTGAGCATTAAAGGTTTAACTGGTGGTCACTCAGGCATGGACATTCATTTGGGTCGTGGCAACGCGAACAAGCTGATGAACCGCATTTTGTACCTGGCTGCTGAGCAGTTTGGCGTGCAGGTTGCTGAGATTGATGGCGGCAGTTTACGCAATGCGATTCCCCGTGAGTCGTTTGCCATAGTTGCTGTGGCGCAGGACAAGGCTAAGGCTTTTGAAGAGTTTGTAGCTTCACAGAAAGACATTCTGAAAAAGGAATACAACACAACAGATCCGAACCTGGAAGTTGCCATTGAAACTACAGCTGCTCCAACACAGGTACTGGCCCAGGATTTCCAGTACAAATTACTACGCAGCATTTACGCCTGCCCGAACGGCATCTACCGTCTTAGCCCCGACATCGAGAACCTGGTGCAGACCTCGAACAACGTAGCCCGTGTGCTGGTAAAGAATGGCGAATACAGCATCCAATGCTTAACCCGCAGTTCTGTTGATTCTGAGAAAATGGACCTGGCCAATGCTATTAAATCAACTTTTGAGTTAGCAGGTGCTTCCGTTACGTTTAAGGGCCAATACCCGGGCTGGACACCACTTCCGGGCGCGGCAATCGTTCAGGTAATGAGCGACCTGTACCGCGAACTGTTTGATGGTGAGCCACATGTAAACGCATGTCACGCCGGTTTGGAGTGCGGTATAGTTGGGGGCAATTACCCGGGCATGGAAATGATCTCGTTTGGTCCGAATATTCGTGGCGCGCACTCCCCTGACGAAAAAGTGCAGATCAGTTCAGTACAGAAATACTGGGGCTTTTTGCTGGAAACGCTGGAGCGCATCCCGGTGAAAGTTTAAACCTTAACACTGAAGATTTAGTTATGAAAGCGCCTGCTACAACAGGCGCTTTCTTTTTATCTTTGCACCCATGAAAAACTGGATCATCCGTTATAGTTTCTTTTTTGCTGGTTTGTTGCTGTTTGGGTTTGCTAACGCGATGGCTGTGAAAGTTAAATACCTGGGCCTGCATCCCTGGGAAGTGCTGAATGTGGCTCTCTTTCAGAAATTTGGTTTTACTATTGGTACCTGGAGTGTGCTGGTGGGCCTGGTAGTGATAGTGATTGCCTGGTTCGTAAACCGCAAATACATTAACATTGGTACTTTCCTGAATACGCTGCTCATTGGCCCGTTTATGGACTTTTTCCTGTGGCTCGATTTTCTTCCGGAAGCTACCCATGGCTGGCAGGACTATGCGCTTTTGTTCATGGCTATACTTATCGGTAGCGTTGCGGGTGGTTTGTATGTATCAGGTGGCGTTGGTGCCGGCCCACGCGATGGGTTTATGCTTTCCTTATCTGAACGTACGCGCCTTACCGTAAGCCAGGCCCGGATAGTGGTAGAGTGCATTGTCCTTGTTATCGGTTTTTCGTTAGGTGGACCCATTGGTATTATCACGTTCCTTTACACATTTATACAAAGCCCATTGTTCCAGATCACGTTACGGTTCTTCCAGAAGCTTCGGATTTTCTTAACCGAGGAACCCGCTCCCGAAAAAGTACAGGTTAAACAGTAAGGTTTGTAAAAGTCTATAAATCAAAAACTACCCTCACCCCAATCCTCTCCTTCTGAAGAATCCCCCTGCCCAAAACGGGAAGGAAAATAAAAGTGGAGCTATAGTTCTATAGTTAAGTAACGCTGGCGCGAGCGTCCCCGCTCGTGCCTTAAAATGGTGTTGAGTCTCCTGACGCAACTGGCCCGGCAGGGGCAGGCATTGTCTGAACCGGGATTAAGTGAGATTTAAAGGATTTCTGGGATTGGGCTACTGCTTTAGTTGCAGCTAAAGTTTTATAGTTGGCTTTTTACCCCTTCCCAGCCTTCCCCTTCAAAAGAGGGTCCCTACCCCCAAAACAGGGAAAAGGAGCTTTACAGGTGTCGCTATTGTTTTGGATGTTATTCTATAGTTGGCGTTTTAACCCACCCCTGCCCCTCCCAAGAGGGGAATTTCTGTTGTTGCTATAGTTGGTAGCTATCGTTCTATAGTTACTGTTTGTCATCCCTTTGCCCCCTTCGAAGGGGGACTTTCTGCTACAACTTGTCCATCTGTCATTTCGACGAAAGGAGAAATCTGAATTAGCTATAGTTACAGACCAGGATCGGACAGGTCGTGACCTGTCCCTACGGAACTACCACCACGATAGAGCAATGCAACTATAACTTACCACTCAACCATAGTTTAGCTATCGAACTGATCACAGTCTTTGGGTTGAGCGCCTTTGCTTTGTTGCGGTGCCGCAAGGCAGCCCGAGGTACGAGGGTAGCAAGAAAGCAGCAGCGCGATGCCCTTAACGAGGGCCCCTACCCCCAAGACGGGGCCTCCCGGCCGTGAGGGCACCAAAGCCAACTATAGAAAGATAGGTAAGTGAGCTCCCAGGATTGAAGGTAACTATAGAAGAAAAGGCTTGGTTCGGATAGTAGAGTAGGAAACTATAGCACTCAGATTTCTCAAGAATGTTCGAAATGACAAAAGCCGAACTATAGCACTCAGATTTCTCATAACTGCGCCGGCTCTTTTCAATTATTACCCCAAGAATACACGAAAAGACAGAGAAGAACTATAAAACTATAAGCTTACATAACCTGTCCGAAATCTGGTGTTATTCGTTTAAATAACTGATAATCAAATTATATAACCAAATATTTAAGCCATGAACTTAACACACGATATGCACCGCGTGGAGCGATGGGCAGACACCCATCATCCCATCTGGCTCGACTTCTTAAGAATCGGACTTGGTATATTTCTGATGATAAAAGGCTTTATGTTTGTGCAGGACACAAGCGCACTTTTCAGTATAATGCAGAAAAGCCAGTTCCCATGGGTTTCTATCGGTCTTGCCCATTATGTGGCATTTGCGCATTTGGTAGGCGGTTTCCTGATCGCGATTGGCCTGATTACGAGAGTTGCTATTCTGTTTCAGATTCCGATACTACTGGGCGCTGTTTTCTTTGTAAACCCGGAACACGGTTTTTACTCTGAGAACACCGAACTCTGGTCATCTGTTATTGTACTGCTGTTGCTGATCGGTTTTCTTATTTTTGGCTCCGGTCGCTTCTCAGTAGACCACCTCATCCGTAAACCACAAAACGACTGGCTTTATTAAGTTAGAAAGTTAAAAAGTTTAGAAGTTAGAAAGGTGTAGAGACGCAATATTTTGCGTCTTGGCGGCTACGAAGCTTAAATCCTGTTAATCCTGTAATCTTGTAAATCCTGATTCAGACAATTAAACCATAAAACCATTTAGCAATTTAGCCATCTAACAATTAACAATTAAATCTCTTTTTCTCATTTTTGTAAAGATGCGTATGGTACATTTGTGTATCTGCTAACGCCTGCAAAAGATGAAAGAGATGGCTGAGAAATACCTGTTGCTGAACGGCAAAAAATTCTATTACGATGAGATAGCGGAATATTCGTTCCGGAACAGCATTGAGCTTAACGGCTACGAAGCAAAAACACTGGAATTCTGCCGTAGCTGGCTCAATGGCGTGCAGGAATTTCCGATACAGACCTCCGGCTCAACAGGTACGCCTAAAACGATAAACCTTACCCGCAGGCAACTCGAATCCAGTGCCCGCAAAACGATAAAGATACTTAACCTGCAGCCAGGCGATGCTACACTGGTATGCCTCAATACAGAGTACATAGCAGGAATGATGATGCTGGCACGCGGCTTTATGGCCGAAATGCAGATGACCATAGTGGAGCCGATCAGTAACCCGCTGAAACTGGTGCCGGAAGGAATGCTGTTTGACTTCGCTTCTTTTGTTCCGATGCAGCTGCAGAAGATTTTACAGGATACCCCTGAAAACGTGCCGCTCCTGAATCACATGAAAGGTATATTAATTGGCGGCGCACCTGTAAACTTTACCCTGCAGCGCGAACTACAGCAATTAACCGTACCGGTTTATCACACCTACGGCATGACGGAAACCGCATCGCATGTGGCGCTTCGGCTACTGAATGGCCCTGATGCTGCTGTGTATTATGATGGCCTGGATAACATACGTCTGGGGCTTGATAACCGCGGCTGCCTGACCATACAAGGTGACGTAACCAACAACGAGCTTATAATTACCAACGATCTTGTAGAACTACTCACCCCTACCCGTTTCCGCTGGATTGGCCGCGTAGATAATACCATAAACTCGGGTGGAGTAAAAGTGCAGAGCGAGATAGTAGAAGTAGCAGTAGCCGAAGCCCTGGCAGACATGGACCCGATGCCGCGCTTTTTTGTCGCCTCACAGCCCGACGAGTTGCTGGGTGAACACGTAATTCTAGTTATAGAAACAGAGCCACTTTCTGAAGCTGCTGAGAAGGAACTGAAAAGCCGTATAAAGCCGCTGCTGAAAAAGTTTGAACGCCCAAAAAAGTACTATTACTGCCCTGCCTTCACCGAAACAGCAACCGGAAAAATATCGAAGCAACGTACCCTGCGCAAACTGGGCCTGGAGGTAATCTAACGCACACTTTTTAAACAGTTGCTTTAAGTAAGCGTACTAGCGGGTATACCAAAAGATAAAATCATGCGGCTTATACTTCGCTATACCTTCGTGCTGTTTATAGTTGCTGCCCTGCAAAGCTGCGGCACTTTGTTCACACCTAAAGGCCCTGTAGAACTAAAACAGGTCTGGGCATCTGATAACACGCTGCGCACCCCGGAATCTGTACTATACGACCCGGAACGGAACATGCTGTACGTATCCAACATCAACCAGAGCAAAGACCGCAAAGACGGCGATGGCTTTATTTCCAAACTTAACCCGCAGGGCGAGATAGAAGAACTACACTGGGTAACCGGCCTTAACAACCCTAAGGGTATGGCCCTGCATAACAACGTGCTCTATGTTTCGGATGTGGATGAAGTGGTAACGATAGCTGTACAGACCGGGGCTATACTTGGCCGTTACAAAGCTGAAAAATCGGAAGCGCTGAATGATGTTACCGTGGATGATGAGGGCAATGTATACATATCGGATATGGAAGAGAAAGCTATTTACCAGATGCGGAACGGGCGCATTACCAGATGGCTCGACACCAAACGCGAAAAACCAAATGGCCTTTATATTGATGGTAACCGTTTAGTAGTTGCCTTTATGAGCAGCGGTGAAGTGCGCACACTGGACACAGAAACAAAAGAATTTGGAGACCTGACAGATAAGATCAATAACGCAGATGGCATAACCAAAGCAGGCTCGGACGGCTATTTTGTATCGAACTGGGATGGGGAGATCTATTATGTGAACATGGAAGGCAAGAAGTGGAAAATACTGGACACCAAGGCCAAAAATGTAAACGCCGCCGATATAACTTATTCCGAAGAGACAAAATTATTATATGTTCCTACCTTCCGGGACAATAGAGTAGTAGCTTACTCCGTTACTTACTAGAGAGTCTATTTTCATGATGAGGGGCAACCGGCTTTAGCGCTGGTTGCCCTTTGTTTTGTCAGGCAGGTTATAGTGCGGCAGAGTTATATGAAATAAATATTCACAGAACTATAAAACTGGCCCTAAAAATGCAGTAGCGGTGGCTATACATGTACTTTAAACTGTGAGCTATTTATGAAGATGAAACAAACGTATGTATGGGCTATAGTTGCCGCAGTTCCGTTTATGATGCAGGTGTTACCGGCTAAAGCACAGACACAGGAGAAAACGACGGTAGCCACCGAAAAAGAGCACGAACCACATACCGCCTGCACCAACGACTCCGAAACGTTATCCGGTCTTTTCCTGACACCAGCCCCCAAAGGAACTTTTAAACTTGATTTTGAGCAGCAGCTGAAAGAAGATGCCGTGCTTGCCATTATCAACACTAAAGGCCAGAAAGTTTATGAAAAGCCGGTGAGCACAGCCAAGCAACAGAAAGCCTGGAGTTATAATGTTGGAAAATTAAGGCCCGGCACCTACCTGGTAGAAGTAAAGACTTCGGATACCACGTACTGGACCAAATTCAAGATCGGAAAGTAAAAAGAAACTATAGTTAGCCTAAAAACACCGGCCTTGCAGCCTTAAATGCAAGGCCGGTGTTATTATAGTTATACCTGGCTCCACTGCTGCACTACATGGTAAAGCAACGAAGCGCCCAGTTTAGCAGTCCGGTTATCAATATCAAGTTTCGGGTTAAGCTCTACAATATCCAGCGTCAGTAATTTGCCACTGTTGATGATCTCCTGCAGCAGCAGCAGCACTATTTCCGGGTTTACACCCAGCGCAGCCGGAGCGCTTACACCGGGCGCATAAGCAGCCGCAAACACATCCATGTCTATAGTTACATATAATACATCCACCAAAGCCATAAACTGCTGTAGTTTTTCCTGAAGGTTCTGGAAGTTGTATACCTGCATGGCTGGCGCAAACACATAATCTGCCCCGTAGCTCTCTGCCGTGTTAAACAGTTTCTGCGTGTTACCCGACTGTTGTATACCCAAACACAGGTAATTAAAATCGATGTTTTCAGCAGCCAGGTCATCGGCTATCTGCAGAAATGGTGTGCCGGAACTTGCCTGTTTTTCATAGCTGCGAAGATCAAAATGCGCATCGAAGTTTATGATACCCAGCTGCTGCCCTTCCGGTAAGGCTTGTTTGATGCCTAAAAAGTGCCCATAAGAAGTTTCGTGACCTCCGCCCAGAACTATAGTTTTATAGGTATTAGCCAGCAAAGCATGCACTTTTTTACCTAACTGCTTCTGGGCCTCTTCCAAATTCTGGTTCGTACAGAATATATCGCCGGCATCAAACAGCATCACATCTTCATCCAGATGCCACGCAAACGATGCCATGGCCTGCCGCAACGCTGCCGGACCATCAACTGCTCCTTCCCTGCCCTGGTTACGTCGTACACCTTCGTCGCAGCAAAAACCCAGCATCGCAATTGCCTGTGTGGCATCAGCAGGTTCCACTTCATTGGTCAGGTTCAGTAGCTTAATGCCCTGGTGCCAGCGCTTCCCTTCTTCGCCATCAAGTGCATCTACTCTTCCTTTCCAGGTTCCGGTTGCCGTGGGTTTATACATGTTAATTGCTGAAGGTTAAATTGTTAATTGTTAAATAAAGAAGGTTAAACTTCCCTTTTGCTGGCGCGAGTTTGCAACTCATGTCTTTGTATGATGTTGCGTTTGTAACTCAACTGGGCCAGAAGCCCAACTATAGTTCGACACGAGCGAGGCGTTTGCGCCATATAAGTTATACTCTTTTACCCTGCTTCCAGACTATAGTTGGTTTCAGCTTGCCCTGGAAGTATAGTATCTCTTTATAGTTACTGGTATCGAATGCGATCATATCGGCCACCTGTTCTTTTGCCAGGCATCCGCGGTCTTTTATATGCAAGGCTTTAGCGGCGCGGGTGGTAACAGCGGCAAGCGTTTCGGCTATAGTTAGCTTTTCCGATGCTCCAATCAAAGCGGCCTGCATCAACAGGTCACCCATCGGCGCAGAGCCCGGGTTCCAGTCAGTAGCGATGGCAACACAAAGCCCTCCGTCCAGCATTTTACGGGCTGGGGCATAATGCATCCCTAGCCCCACCGAAGCACCAGGCAACACGGTGGCTACCACACCAGCATCTTTTAACATAGCAATTTCCGCTTCTCCGCTCGCTTCCAGGTGGTCGGCACTGATAGCACCTACCTCGGCTGCTACTCTACTCCCATCCGTGCTAAACTGATCTGCGTGTACCGTAATATCAAAGCCCATTTCTTTAGCCGCAAGCAGATATTCCATTGATTCTGCCTCATTAAAAGCGGTGTCCTCAATAAATATATCTACACGGTTAGCCAGGTCCTGCTCTTTAATTTTTGGTAGCAGATTTTCCAGTACGTGTTGCAGGTATAGTTTAGAATCTGTGTATTCCGGTGGGCGCATATGGGCTGCCAGACACGTTGGCACCAGATCAATTTTATGGTGAGTGTTTACCAGTTTGATAGCCTCCAGCATCTTCAGTTCTTCCTCAACGGTCAGCCCATAGCCGCTTTTTACTTCGCAGGTAGTAACACCTTCATTCAGATGCCTGTCGCAGCGTTTCTTTAGCAGGTCCACCAGTTCTATAACTGTCGCTTCTCGGGTTTTGCGCACGCTATCCAGTATGCCGCCGCCGCTTCGGGCAATCTCCAGGTACGATTTTCCGGCTACCCGCATGGCATAGTCGTTGGCCCGGGAGCCGGCAAAACAGATGTGCGTATGGGCATCTATCAGTCCAGGCAAAAGCACCTTTGGTTCGGTTATCTTTTCAATCTTATAGTGCTCTTCCTGCGCTACTTTCAGCAGTATATTATACTTCCCTACCAGCTTGATCTTCCCATCACAAATTACAATCCCGCCATCTTCCAGCACTTCCAGTTCATCATCGGTAATTGGTCCGCTTTCCGGCAGGTTTGCCATGGTCAGTATTTGGGTAAATGGGCCGATTAAGGTATAATTTTCGTGGTGGGTCATAGTTTTGATGGATGTAACTGCAGTGTCTTTTACACTTTTACTGATTAATAATTTAAAAACTCATTCAGCCTGATAAAGCAGAAAATCCCTTCCCTGTTTTGAGAGAAGGGATTTTCGGTTTATAGTTTCAGTCCGAATTTCTCAGCATTTTCCTGAGCGGTTTCATACCCGGCGTCGGCGTGGCGGAAGATACCCATGGCCGGGTCGTTGTGCAGCACGCGGCTCAGGCAGCGGTCGGCACGCTCGGTCCCATCGGCCAGAATAACCATACCGGCATGTTGCGAATAGCCTATACCTACACCGCCACCGTGGTGGAACGATACCCAGGTGGCGCCACCAGCCGTGTTCGACATCAGGTTCAGCAACGGCCAGTCAGACACCGCATCAGAACCATCCAGCATCCCTTCGGTTTCGCGATAAGGCGAGGCTACGGAACCGCAGTCCAGGTGGTCGCGACCAATCACGATAGGCGCTTTTACTTTGCCATCACGCACCAGTTGGTTGAACATCAGACCAGCTTTCTCGCGCTCGCCCATGCCCAGCCAGCAGATACGGCAAGGCAGTCCCTGGAACGCTACTTTCTCTTCGGCCTCATCCAGCCAGTTAATCATGTGCGTGTTCTCCGGAAACAGTTCTTTCAGGGCAGCATCCGTTACTTTTATATCTTCCGGATCGCCGGATAAGGCAGCCCAGCGGAACGGGCCTTTGCCTTCGCAGAACAGTGGACGCATGTATTCCGGCACGAAGCCTGGTATGTTAAAGGCATTTTTCTCGCCGCCCTGCTGTGCAAATTCGCGCAGGTTGTTGCCATAATCAAACGTGCGACTGCCACGCTTCTGCAATTCCAGCATAAAACCTACGTGGCGCGCCATGCTCTTCAGCGAACGGGCTTTGTATTCCTGCGGATCGCTTTCGCGGAGTGCTTTGGCTTCTTCCAAAGTTAAGCCGTTTGGTACGTAGCCGTTGATCGGGTCGTGCGCTGAAGTTTGGTCCGTTAAAATTTCCGGGGTAATGTTATCCTGTATCAGTCTTTCGAGCACATCGCCTATGTCTCCAACTAAACCGATAGAGATTGCTTCGCCTTTTTCTTTGGCTTCCAGTGCCCAGCGGATAGCTTCTTCGTAGTTGTAGGTCATTTTGTCGATGTAGCGGGTTTCCAGGCGCTTTTTAATGCGATCCGGGTCAATATCCACACCCAGGAACGTAGCGCCGGCTATAGTTGCCGCCAGAGGCTGTGCGCCCCCATACCGCCAAGTCCGCCGGTTACCAGCAGTTTGTGGCGCAGGTCGCCGTTAAAGTGTATTCTTCCGCAGGCTGCAAACGTTTCGTACGTTCCCTGCAAAATGCCCTGTGTCCCAATATAGATCCAGCTGCCGGCCGTCATCTGCCCGTACATCATCAGGCCACGCTCGCGCAGCTCGTTAAAATGCTCCCAGGTAGCCCAATGCGGCACCAGGTTAGAGTTAGCGATCAAAACACGTGGCGCCTCAGCATGCGTTCTAACTTTACCTACCGGCTTACCTGACTGCACCAGCAAACTCTCGTCTTCTTCCAGGTTTAGCAGCACCTCAATTATTTTCTGCGCATCGGCTACCGTGCGTGCTGCCTGGCCTATACCGCCGTACACAACCAAACGACTTGGGTCTTCGGCTACTTCATCGGTCAGGTTGTTGAGGAACATGCGTAGCGCGGCTTCGCACTGCCAGTTTTTGGCGTTGAGTACCGGACCGGTTGGCGGAATGTAAGTAGGGTGGTTGGCGTATTTCTGAATAAACTCGCTAACCGATAAACCGGAGCGTTGTATAGTTGCAGTTTCTGGTGCAGTATTCATAGTTAATTTTACTGTAGATTGTCCTTCAATATTCTTAAAAATAAAGCAGAAAGGGTAACAAAATCGTGCTTAATTTCAGCTTCCAACTAATATTTCAACCTGTAAGCCCATGTTTCACCTGCCTATTACGTCGTTAAAGTCCCAGTTCGGTGATATTGACATTTACCTGTTCGACCAGCTGCTGAAGGGACACATTCAGAAAGGTATGAAACTGCTGGACGCCGGCTGCGGCAATGGCAGAAATGTTTACTACCTGATGCAGGCGGGTGTAAAAGTATATGGTGCCGATGTTTCGGAGGCTGCTATACAACGCATGCAGCAACTGGCTAAGGAACTTGCTCCTACCTTGCCCAAGCGCAATTTTATAGTTGCCGATCTGGAACATTTACCTTTTCAAAACGATGTGTTTGATGTAGTGATCTGCAGTGCTGTGCTCCATTTTGCCAGAAGCGAAGACCATTTCAAAACTATAGTTGAACAACTATGGCGGGTATTAAAGCCAGGCGGTATGTTGTTCTGCAGGTTTAGTACAACTATAGGTCTGGAAGGTAAACTACAGCAAGTGGAAGGTAAATTTTACCACATGGCGCATGGGCCGGTCTGGTTTCTGGCTGATGCAGAAATGCTGAACCAACTGGAAAAGCAACTTGGTGCTGAAAGAGCAGATCCGCTCAAAACAACTATAGTGGAACAGGACAGAAGCATGACAACCTGGGTATTGAGGAAAGAGTAGTTTCATGGCGCGAGCGTCTTCGCTCGTGTCGAACTATAGTTGGGCGTCCCGCCCATTTTAAATATATGTAATTTTCGCTGTTCCGGACATCCTTGTCTGGAACTAACTCTGCTGCGGACTTCCTAGTCCGCGTTATTCGTAACACGGGGATTAGGAAATCCCCGGCAGATGGCTTTCGGACAAGGATGTCCGAAAGAGCGCTATGCTCAATTACCTATAGTTGTAATAAAGAGGCCAGAGGCACCGCAATAATTCGTCACGAGCGAGGATGCTCGCGCCATGGTATATAAATTATTATTTACGCCATTTCCACAAAATCAGCGCTTCGTTTTATCTGCATAAAATGGTTTGCCAACTCTTCCGGCAACGCAGCCAATTTGCGCTTCAGTACATCTATCCAGGCGCCTTCCACTACAATTACAGCAGCCTTCACACCATCCTCTTTAAACAGCTCATGGCGAATAGACCAGCGGGAGCCGTCTTTTTTGGCTTTGATAAGCTCTGTAGTTACGGTTAAGGTTTCATTTACGCCTACCTCGCGCAGGTAGGTAGTTTCTTCCCTGAAAAGGATAGGGCCGATGTGAAGCTTCTGGAATACTTTCATGCTCAGTCCCATTTCATCTAAAATTTCGATGCGGGCCTGGGCTGCAAAATCGGCGTAGGCAGAGTGGCGCATGTGCATGTTGGCATCCAGGTGCGACCACATTACTTTGCCTTTATAGGTATGGCTCATGGTTTGGTTTTACCTCCCCCTGCCCCCTCCTAACAACAGGAGGGGGTGAAGAGAAGTGTTATGTTAGGTTAAAAGTATTTCGAATTAAAAATAGATAAATCAGAATCAATCAACTATAGCCCATCACAAAATCCCCCTCCTGTTGTTAGGAGGGGGTTAGGGGAAGGTATTACAAACTTGCCATGTCTATCACGAACCTGTACTTTACATCGCTGCGCAGCATGCGTTCGTAGGCATTATTAATCTCAGAGATCGGGATCAGTTCAATGTCTGACATGATGTTGTGCTCGGCACAGAAATCCAGCATTTCCTGCGTTTCGGCTATGCCCCCGATCATAGAACCGGCCAGGCGCTTGCGCCGTGCAATCAAGCTGAAACCTGCCACAGGAGATGGTTCCGGCGGCGCACCCAGCAGTATCATCGTTCCATCGCGCTTCAGCATCGACAGGTACAGATTATAGTCGTGCGGAGCAGATACGGTATCAATAATAAAGTCGAAGGAGTTGCGCAGGCTTTTCAGGGTTTCCGGATCTTTTGTAACGGCAAAATTATGTGCTCCCAGATCCCTGGCATCCTGCTCTTTGTTTGGCGATGTGCTCAGCACGGTTACATCGGCACCTTTGGCAGCTGCAATTTTTACCGCCATGTGGCCCAGGCCGCCCAAACCAACTATACCCACTTTGTGGCCTTTACCTATTTGCCATTGCATAATGGGTGAGTAGGTCGTGATGCCGGCACAAAGCAACGGAGCCGTACGGGCCAGGTCCAGGTTCTTTGGCACTTTTAATGTATAGTTCTCATCCACCACAATATGCGAAGAATACCCGCCGTAGGTTATAGTTTTGCCATCGCGTTCGTAGCTGCTATAGGTACCTACATTCTGCACTTCGCAATACTGTTCCAGGCCTTCGCGGCAACTATGGCACTCGCGGCATGAGTCTACAAAACAGCCTACACCGGCCAGGTCGCCCTCTTTAAATTTCTTTACTTTGCTGCCTACTTTAGTTACTACCCCCACAATCTCGTGGCCCGGAACGAGCGGGTACATGGCGCCGCCCCACTCATTGCGCACCTGGTGCAGGTCTGAGTGGCAAACACCGCAGTATTTAATTTCAATCAGTACATCGTGCTCCCCTACTTCGCGGCGTTCCAGGCTCCAGGGAGCCAACGGGCTTTCCGCATCAAAGGCAGCATAAGCTTTTGCTTGATTCATAGTTTATAGTTTAGTGGTTGATATTAACGTTAACAGGCTCGTGGCTTACTTGTTATTGTTTACTATAAAACAAGCCACAATTTATAGCTGCCAGCCTATAGTTAGCAGGTACAAATTGTGGCTATGGTTTTGCCTGTAAACAGGTTATTTTTTAAGCGACAGCACGTAGCGGGCCATTTCTTTGGCATCGCTCTGGCTTAGGTCGGCATGCGGAGGCATTGGTATCTCGCCCCAAACACCTGCTCCGCCTTTAATTATCTTCTGTGCCAGGTAATCTACGTTCTTATCGTTGAATTCGTATTTCTCAGCCACATCTACATAAGCCGGACCTACAACTTTGCGCTCGTTATTGTGGCAGGCAGTACAATCAGACTTAGAGATCAGGGTCATACCCAGCTCGTACTCGTTCTTCTTAGGTTCCGCAGCGGCAACAGCACCAGAGTCAGTCATGTCGTTGATGGCTGCATCAGCACCTACTTTTGTTTGTGTTGTAACAGGTCTTTCCTGGGCAGCAGTAGCTACTGAATCCTTATAATCCTGTGTGTAATACGCGTCGTATTCTGATTTTTTGTTTCCGCAGGATACCAGGAGCGCAGCACAGGCCACAGAGAGAATCACCTTCTTCATAGTTGTTCTTATTATTTTAATTGTTTTACACTTTACGTTTGTCGTTGGTGTGTGTTCAAAAATGGATGACCAGATTAGGTTTGGGGCAAGTTAGGAGGATTAAATCATTTGGAAAACTATTGCAGCTAAACTTTGCCTGTTAAGAGAGAAGAGGATATAAAACTTTCATTTAAAAACTCATAAAGCACAATCCGACCTCAAGAAAATCAGACTGACAATAAAACATCTTTAAAACAAAACACCCCGCAGAACCTGGTTCAACGGGGTGTTTATAGTTCATCGTTTAACTATAGTTATGATCTCATAATTTCCTGCACATCGATCTTATCCAGGTAAGGCTCAAAAATAGCTACCGAATGTATCTGCTGCCTGAACGAACCATAAACCTGAATGCTGTCTCCGGACCAGAGTTCAATAAACGAGTTATTAACTTTATAAAGTGTTACCAGCCACTGGTTATAGTTTCGCTGGGCTACAACTGTACCGTTTTGAGCTATAATCTCTGCCTGCTTCCTGAACGGAAGCCTCTCAAACATGGAATATTCCAGCATCCTGCTCTGTTTAAAGTGTCTTAAAGATAAGAATCTGTAACAGAAATTAGTTTCATTCTGGTGTGTTAGCTATACGCTGCAGGGTTGGTACCAGACTTAAAAATTAAGCGCCTTTTCCGACATTAGAAAACACTAAAATCAAATATTCAGGATTCGATATTAAACCTTGTGGCTTATATTTACTCCAACCGCTGTATTAAGCTAATTTACCTAACCTTTATTAACCTGTATGAAGAAGAAATTACAATCCTTCGTCGTATTACTGCTCCTTTCCGGCAGCCTGGCACATGCGCAGGCACCTAAGGACCCGGTAGTAGAGAACATTGTGAAAGAAGCCACTGAAAACTCGCAGCTTGAAGTGCTGGCGCACGAGTTGCTGGATGGCATCGGCCCACGCCTGGTAGGCACGCCGGAAATGCAGCAGGCCCACGACTGGGCAGTAGCAAAGTATAAAACATGGGGAATTGATGCCCGTAACGAACAGTGGGGCGAATGGCGCGGCTGGCAACGTGGTATTACGCACATTGATATGGTGCACCCACGCCTGCAAACCCTTGATGGCGTGCAGCTGGCCTGGAACCCGGGCACAAAAGGCAAAGGTGTAACTGCTGAACTGATCATACTTCCGGAGTTTAAAGATTCTATTGCCTTCCAGAAATGGTTGCCGGCAGTTAAAGGCAAACTGGTGATGATCTCGATGAACCAGCCAACAGGCCGCCCGGAGTATAACTGGAAAGAGTTTGCTACCGAAGAATCGATGAAGAAAATGCAGGAAACCAAAGCTGCAGCTACCGAAAACTGGAACAACCGCATCAAAAATACCGGAAAATCAGCCCGTACTTTGCCTTTAGCCCTTGAGAAAGCAGGCGCTGCCGGCGTGGTAACATCTAACTGGTCCGGCGGTTTTGGCGTGAACAAGATATTTGGTGCTTACACCAAAAAAGTCCCTACTGTGGATATTGAACTGGAAGACTATGGTATGTTATACCGCCTGGTAGAGTCTGGTAAAAAACCTCAGATACGCATACAGGCTGAATCCAAAAATCTGAAAAACGCTCCTGCATTTAACACGATTGCTGAGATAAAAGGCACTGAAAAGCCGGAAGAATATGTGATTCTTTCTGCCCACTTCGACTCATGGAACGGTGGTACAGGCGCTACTGACAACGGTACCGGTACTATAGTTATGATGGAAGCTATGCGCATCCTGAAAAAGATGTACCCTAATCCGAAGCGTACTATCCTGGCAGGCCACTGGGGCAGCGAAGAGCAGGGCCTGAACGGCTCACGCGGATTTGTTGCTGATAACCCTCAGATCGTGAAGAACACGCAGGCAGTATTTAACCAGGATAACGGTACCGGCCGTATTGCCAACATATCCGGTCAGGGCTTCCTGCACGCTTACGACTTTATGGGCCGCTGGTTAAACGCAGCTCCAAGAGAGATCACCAGCTCTATCCAGACGCAGTACCCTGGCTTCCCGGGTGGCGGTGGTTCCGACCATGCTTCTTTTGTAGCTGCTGGTATTCCGGCCTTTATGCTTAGCTCCCTGAGCTGGTCTTATGGCAACTATACCTGGCACACCAACCGCGACACCTACGACAAAATAGTGTTTGATGATGTACGCAGCAATGCCATGCTGGTAGCCATACTTGCCTACAGGGCCAGCGAAGAACCTGAACTGGTAAACCGTGAGCGTATAAAGTTACCGGTTAACCCAAGAACAGGTGAACCAACTACCTGGCCTGCTCTCAGAGAGCCTACCCGTAAAGGCGGACTGGACTAAGCGCTGAAACTATATCATTTACAAAACGGGCTACCTCTTCAGGTAGCCCGTTTTATTTAAAAGCTGATCAATCTCATCTTTTCATGCTGACCAACGGCATCCTTTTGCGCTACAGTTATTGGTATTTTTGTGTTCTGACTGGTTATTCAAACAACAGTTGTTCAATACTTAGCACTTCAGCCATGAAAAAGATATTAGTAGCCATAGATTATTCTGAAAACTCCAGGAACGCCCTTCATTATGCTTTTGAAATTGCCCGGTTAGCAGGAGCCGGACTCACGCTGATACATGCCTTTTATCCTGTTATGTCGCCCCCTGCTGCCCACAGCGCAACCGATGTAATACAGGCACTGGAAGAAGGAAAAGGCAGAGCACTGCTTGAGTTTGCCGAACAAAACCGCAAAACCTTAACTACCGAAAGTGGTGAGGCCGGCCGATTTGATGCTGTGCCTGTAAAAGTGATCGCAAAGATGGGTGGTTCTTATGAGAAAATCCTGGAGACGATAGAGCGGCACAACATAGACCTGGTGGTAATGGGCATGCAGGGCGGCGAAGCAGTAAGTCAGGCGCTGGTGGGCAGTACTACTATTTCAGTGATGCAGAAAAGCAGGGTACCGGTGCTGGCTGTGCCCGAAGGGATACCTTTTAACCAGTTTGCAACTATAGTTTTTGCTGTTAACCTGAGTAAACTGAGCACCGGAGCCGACCTTCGTTTTCTGAGCAATTTTGTAAGTGCCTTTAAAGCAAACCTGCAGGTACTGCACCTGTACCGGAACGAGGCGCAACAATCTACCTTTGATGCAACACAGCCGCTACAGCACCTCACAGAGCAGTTTAAAGATATTCCTTATACTATTAATTTTGGTTTGCACGCAGATGTAGCCCGTGGAATCCAGCGTTTTATCCGTACCGAAAAGGCAGACCTCTTAGTACTGGTTCCACAGAAGCACACGATACTGGAAAGACTGCTGGATAAAAGTGTAACAGGCAGGATTACTGCACATCCGTTAGTGGCATTGCTGGCACTTCCATCCGATACCCTGCAGCCTAAAGAGACGAACCCGGAAAGCATGGTAACACAAGGGCAACTATAGGTGATACTGCCGGTAAATTTAAGCTAGCGTCGACAGTATTTCTTTCTTCTCTCCTATTCTTACAATTCAGATTTACAGCGCATTATAAGCAGCAAAATTTCATTGTACCTACATTAAATTATTGCCTTATTTGTAGGATTTTGGAATTCTGAATGTTTAATTGCGGTTAGAATTCTAACTAC
This sequence comes from Pontibacter pudoricolor, assembly GCF_010092985.1. Taxonomy (GTDB): domain Bacteria; phylum Bacteroidota; class Bacteroidia; order Cytophagales; family Hymenobacteraceae; genus Pontibacter; species Pontibacter pudoricolor. The sequence continues at coordinate 1,696,473 of NZ_CP048106.1, forward strand.
TACCCAATTTTATCGTTTTGAAAAGTACCAGCATCTCCGCAAAAGAAACCTTTTTTATTGGTTTAATGCTATTTGCCGTTTTCTTCGGCGCAGGCAATCTTATCTTTCCTTTATCGCTTGGCCAGGCCGCCGGCGACCAACTTGTGCCTGCCATTCTGGGCTTTTTATTAACCGGTGTCGGCTTGCCGCTTCTTGGCGTAATTGCCATTGGGATGTCTAAAAACGAAGATGTACAGACCATATCAGCTAAAGTGCACCCGCTTTTCGGTTTGCTTTTTCCAGTTATCATTTACTTAACTATAGGTCCTTTGTTTGCAGTTCCGAGAACGGGTACCGTTTCGTATGAGATCGGGGTTGCGCCGCTCCTGCCTGAAGTGCTGCGAACTACGCCATGGGGTGCATTGCTTTACTCTGCCATTTATTTTGGAATTACCTACCTGCTTTCTCTTAACCCGGGCAAAGTAGTAGATCGCATCGGCAAGATCTTAACGCCTGTGCTGCTTGTTATCCTGTTTGCTTTGCTGGTTGCCAGTATCGCTAATCCGATCGGAACAATACAAGGCCCGCTTGCTGCTTACGAGATCGCCCCGTTCTTTAAGGGTTTCCAGGAAGGTTATCTTACTATGGATACGATCGGCTCCTTTATCTTTGGTCTTATCGTGATCAATGCCATCAGGGCAAAAGGAGTGGATGAACCTAAAAGCATTGCCAAAGTTTGTATTACCGCCGGCCTTATAGCAGCTACCGGTTTGGCATTGGTATATGTAGGACTGGGATATACAGGGGCTACCAGCGTAACAGCGTTGGGTCACGTAGAAAATGGCGGCATCATCATCAGTCAGGTATCGCATTTGCAGTTTGGCATATTTGGCAGCCTCATACTGGGGATAGCGATCATTTTTGCGTGCCTTACTACCAGCGTCGGGCTTATAGTTGCCTGTGCAGCCTACTTTAATAAAATACGCCCTTCAATTTCCTATAAAACCTATGTACTGGTTTTAACTATAGTTAGTGCCCTTATCTCCAATGTTGGCCTTACGCAGATCATCTCGTTTTCAGTGCCAGTACTTGTTGCCATTTACCCTATTGTAATTGTGCTTATTGTGCTCTCGCTGATGGCGGCTATAGTTGGCAAACGCAACAGCATCTATACGTGGTCTGTGTTTTTTACAGGCGTTGTAAGCCTTGTGGATGGGATAAATGCTGCAGGAATTGAACTGGAGATCAGTAAGGTATTTACAGAATATCTTCCGCTCTTCAGTCTGGGTATGGGCTGGCTGGTTCCGGCTATAGTTGGCGGATTAATTGGTTACCTGTTATCGTTACGAAACCCCAAGGTAGTGCTGGCAAGCGAATAGATACACAGCCACTTTTTGGTATAGCAAGGCAGTATAGCAGTTTAGGCTGTTGTGCTGCCTTGTTTATTTTTAGAGCACTCATCAGGAAACAAAAGCGGGTAAACCCACCGTTTTCTGTAACTTTGATCTTTTATTCAGGATACATATAACGTATTGTAACGCCCCTGACCTATGGAACCGATCAGATTAAATAAGTTTATAAGTGATTCCGGCATCTGCTCGCGCCGTGAGGCCGACAAGCTGATTGAGCAGGGCCGCGTAACCGTAAATGGGAAACAGCCTGAGGTTGGGGCTAAAGTTACTGCCAGGGATAAAGTACGTGTTGACGGAAATCTGCTTGAAGCAGATGCGGTAGAGCCTGTTTACCTGCTGCTCAACAAACCACCGGGCATCGAGACTACTACTGACCGTTCGCAGCGCGACAACATCATCAGCTTTGTAAATTATCCGGAACGCATTTTCCCGGTAGGCCGCCTGGATAAAGATTCGGAAGGCCTGATCATCCTGACCAACAACGGCGACATTGTAAACAAGATTCTGCGGGCTGGTAACAACCACGAAAAAGAATACATTGTTACGGTAGATAAGCCCATTAACCAGAACTTTGTAGACCGGATGAGCAATGGCGTTTCGATTCTCGGTGTGAATACCCGAAAGTGTTTTGTAGAGCAGCTGGGGCCAAACAAATTCCGGATCATCCTTACCCAGGGCATGAACCGCCAGATACGCCGCATGACCGAAACGCTGGGCTACGAGGTACAAACCCTGCAGCGAACGCGCATCATGCATTTAACACTGGCTAAAATTCCGCTGGGCCAGTGGCGCGAAATGACAACGCACGAAATTGCCGATATGATGAAGCTGGTAGAAAGCTCTGCTAAAACTGAAACTGCTTCATCGCCTAAGAAGAATAGCAGTATAAGGGAAAGCGGCTCAACATCGAAAAGCAGTAAGCCTAAGCCACGCGGCAGTGCATCCCCTGGCGGGAAACCATCCCGTCCGGGCAGCGCTCCAAAAAGCGGTGGCAAGCCAGCTGCCAGCAAACGCGATAAACCGAAAGCATCATCGAGCAATAGGGGTTCCCGTGGCGCATCAAAAAGCAATACAGGTGGCCGGTCTGGTGGCAGAAGCGGCGCTCCGAAAGGTGGTAAAAGAAGGTAACTAAATTACTCATATATAAACAAAGAACCCGCTTACTATGAAGCGGGTTCTTTGTTTATATATGAGTTTAAGGAATCTGGTTTGCGCTACTTCCTCAGTATTATCTTTATCGTTTTAGATTCGTTTGCGCTTATGATTCGTGCAATGTATAACCCACCTTTAAGGCCATTGCCATCAAGCTCTACATTTACCAGTTCCCCGGCAGTGGCATGTCCCGCTTTCAGTTCCCGGATAAGGTTGCCTTTCAGGTCGTACAGTTCTACGCTATAGTTTCCGGTAGTAAGCAGTTTAAATTCTACTGCACCTTTACTCACGATCGGGTTCGGGAATGCTTTCAACTGGCTGATAGCACTTGTCTCAGTCATAGGCTGAGACTGAACTTCAACAGTCATGGTGGCAGAACAACCATTCTCCTGATCAGTAACTGTTAACGTATAGTCACCCGCCACACTTACCACAGTGTTTTGCTCTGAAGATGTGAAGCCTTCCGGACCTGTCCAACTATAGGTAACATTATCAGTAGTAGAAGAGCCCATCAGTTGCACAGTTCCTGTTTCGCTGTTGAGCGTGCCGCCCTGGGCTGTAATGTTTGGTTCTTCCATGTCAAGTGTTACTACAACCGTATCTGTAACAAAACAGCCTGACACAAGATCTGTTGCTTTTATAATATAAGTACCAGGCTTATCTACAATAGCATTCAGGTAGTGATCTGGGGTTACAAAGTTTCCACCATCGGGAGAGTACCATATGATATTGTTTGCCCCACTCATAGTTGCTTGTAATGTTACTGTCTGCTCTTTACAGGTAAGTACTTTATCAGGGCCGGCATTAACAGATATTTTCGCATAAAACTGCGTTATTTTTATTGATTCACTAGCCTGACAACCTGTAACTGGGTCGGTTATGGTTAATGTATAAGTGCCCTCAACTGTAAAACCTACTGCTGCTTTATCGCTTGTAAATCCATCAGGCCCTGTCCATTTGTATATGGCATTAGCTGTTGTTGTATAGGCTTCAACATGATATACTGGATTATTACAGGTCAGTGGCTGATTTTCCCAAAAATCCTGAATTCGAACAAAAGGAACATCATTACTTAGTGACACAACAACATTATCAGAAGCGGTTAAGCCTGTAGCTGGATCAGTAACGGTTAATGTATAGGTGCCAGCTTGTTGCACTGTAGGTGTAGCAAGAGAAGAGGTAAAACCTCCAACACCAGACCATCTATAAACAGCTCCGGGAGTAGATGAAGAACCATCAAGAGTTACTTCAGTAACAGCACATGTAAGGGTTTTATCAGCTCCGGCACTTGCATGTGGCGGCTCATTTTCTTCCACTTCTTCCTTGCAGAACACGATGTCATCTATCGCGCCGGATCCTGCCAGCATGCCGTGTTCGTTAATGCCATCCAGCACCACTTTCATTTTCATCACCCCTTTGGTGTTGCCCAGATCCACTACCTGCTGGCTCATGTTGCCCAGGCTCTGAATCTTTACCTTGTGCAGCTCGTTGCCAGCCCCATCATACAGGTATACCCACGACTTGTTTTCATATGCATCAAAGTCAAGCGCTTTCATTGAAGTCATGGTCACCGGCCCGATTGCTGAGAAATCCAGGGTTATCTCTCCACCCCAGGCATTGTCATTGGGTTCGGTTCCCAAATCCTGGTTGATGATCAGCACATGTCCCCAGTCTGGTGTATACAGATCCCAGTCATCCCCGGTTGGTGAGGCCGTATTAAAGACAGATGCATGGTTTGCTGTAGCATAGGTACCGTCTTCATTTCGTTTTCTGGCATCAATCAATACCTTGCCACTTAAAGCAGAAGTGGATGTAATCAAGCCGGGTGCTTCCTGAGAAAAACTGAGGGTAGCGCAGGTTGAGGGTGGTGTAACAACTTCTTCCTTGCAGAACATGATGTCATCTATCGCGCCGGATCCTGCCAGCATGCCGTGTTCGTTAATGCCATCCAGCACCACTTTCATTTTCATCACCCCTTTGGTATTGCCTAAATCTACCGTCTGCTGACTCATATTGCCTAGGTTCTCGATCTTAACCTTGTGTAATTCATTCCCCTGGCCATCGTAAAGGTAAACCCACGAGTTATTCTCATATGCATCAAAGTCGAGCGCTTTCATTGAAGTCATGGTGACCGGCCCGATAGCTGAGAAATCCAGGGTCATTTCGCCACCCCAGGCGTTATCGTTAGGTTCCGGGTTCAGGTCCTGGTTGATGATCAGTACATGGCCCCAGTCCGGAGTCCAGAGATCCCAATCGTCGCCTGTTGGTGATGCAGTATTGAAGACAGAAGCATAATTTCCTTCAGCGTATGTGCCATCTGCGTTGCGCATTTTGTTAGAGATGTGCACCACACCAGCACCAGTATTTACAGATTTTATAAAGCCGGTACTGCTGTTCTCAAAATCAATAGTGTTACAAGCAGAAGTCTCTTTTCCTTCCATTTGCTGCGCATGAGCAGTAAAACCCACAGCAGACACGAGCAGCATTATAACCAGAAGGCACTTGTTCTTTATTAAACGCCGTGCAACGGCAGCACTTAGTAAGTAAAATTGTTTCATAGTTAATTATTATGTTAAAATGTTAAAAAAAATAAGCATAGATACTTGTACCCGAGATACTTTAGAGCATATACTCAGTGAGTATTAGTATTGATATACTTTTAATATATAGAAGAGGTTTAATTTGGTTAACAGCTTTATTGGAAGAGTGAATAGGGATGTTATGATAGGGAACGATCAAGTAAAAGCTAATTAGAGGATAAGGGGCTATATTTATAATTGCACTATATTAGCAACAAAGAAAGAAGTTGCCTGTAGAGGCTCTTAACAACTATAAATTCGGAGCTAAATTCTTCAGAATTAAACATAGCACTCTTATGTTACCAACATATAAGTAGCTGGATTCACAGACTATAAGTTTGTTTCACTCATTTCCCAATCTCATAGGTAAACCCATCCTTTTACCTTAATTTTACCGCTTATTTTAAAATGGCGTACACCAAACAGACCAACACAACACGCCATACTTTGCCATGGAACCTAAGAGATTAAATAAATTTATAAGTGACAGCGGTTTTTGCTCCCGTCGCGAAGCAGACCGCCTGATTGAAGAAGAACGTGTAACCGTGAACGGCAAATTACCGGCCCCGGGCGTACTGGTTACTCCTAAAGATAAAGTAAGGATTGACGACCAGATCGTGCGGGTGCGCGAAGAACTACCTGCTTTTCTGGTAGTTAATAAGCCTGCCGGCATGTCTGCCAAATCAGATCCTGAGATACGTGACAATGTGGTGAAGGCGATAAATTACCCGGCTTCGCTGGAGCCGGCAGGTTACATGGAGCGCGGCCACGAAGGCTTGGTTATCCTTAGCAACGACACCGAACTGGTGCGCAAAATCACCCGCTTCGATAACCGTTTCGAGAAAGAGTACATTGTTACCGTTGATAAGATGATAACACCTGAGTTTATTGCCAGGCTGATAGGCGGAGGCGAGAACGACAAAGGTGAAAAGCTGCAGAAAACCTTTATCTCAAAAGAAGGATCGACACGCTTCAGGATCGTGCTTATGCCGGGTACCAACCATAATATTAAGATGCTTTGCGAGGATTTGGGTTACAATGTAGTTCACCTGCAGCGCATCCGCATCGAGACGATTACCTTAACAAAGTTAGCCAGCGGCCATTGGCGAACGCTTACTAAAACAGAAGTTGATCTACTGAGAAGTATTGCAACCAGCAAGGCCCCAAAAGAAGAGTTTGGCAGAAGCCGCGAATCGAAATACGCCTCTGACAGGCCAGCCAGAAGAGATGGAGCACCGCAAACAGCAGGGGCTAACAAAATAAGCAAAGTAGGCACCACACCCCGTATCGGTAAAAGCAAACCAAAGGAAACCAAAGCATCTAAAGGTGGCGCAGCCAGCACTAAGGGCTCCCGTGGCGCCAGTCGCCCAACATCGTCGAGGCCAGGCAGAAGCAACTCAAGCCCAAAACGGGGAAGATAACTATAAAAAGGTGTGGTTTGAGCCACACCTTTTTAGTTTGGAAGTTAGAAAGTTTAGAAGTTAGAATTTTAAGGACCACACAAACTTATAGTTGTTTAGGGAATGAATTCATAATTCAAAACCTATTTCCAGACACCCATTTTGCCTGCCTGGTAATCGCGGAAGGCTTCGTGAATTTCTTCCTCGGTGTTCATGACAAAGGGCCCGTGTGATACCACCGGCTCGTTAAACGGTTTGGCGTGGCCCAGCAAAATGTAACTGTCTTCCAGCGCTTCTACTTTTAACTCTTCACCATCGTTAGTGAACTCAACAAGGTGCAGCTTTTCAGCCGTTTCATCGTTCACTTTTACTGCGCCCCGCACCACATAAAAGAATATATTTCTGTCTAAAGCTATAGTTGTGGTAAAGCTGCTGCCAGCCTGTAGCTCTATGCTCGCCATGTGAATATCGCTCAGCGACGGAATCGGGCCTTTTGTATCTCCCCAACTTCCCGAGATCACATTTACCTTTACTTTACCGTCATCTTCAATTACAACCGGAATGGCATCTTTCTGCAAGCCGATATAGTTTGGTTTGGCCATTTTGTGTTTGGCAGGAAGGTTAAACCATAGTTGCAGAATCTCGAGCGGGCCTCCCTCCTTTTTAAATTTTTCAGAAGATACTTCGGCATGTATCAACCCTGAGCCGGCTGTCATCCACTGCACGCCGCCTGCTTCTATTACATCCTGTCCGCCGCCGGTGTCCTGGTGCATTATGTCGCCATCCAGGATAAAAGTAAGCGTTTCGAAACCACGATGCGGATGCGGGCCAAAGGGCAGTCCGTTATTGCCGGGCTTATACACCTGCGGACCATGGTGATTCAGGAAAAGGAACGGATCGATGTATTCTACTTCGCGGGTTGGCAGCGCACGGTACGTTACCAGGTCACCCATCGGGGCATGTACTGCTTTATGTATCTTTTTGATCTTTCTCATATCGGCTGAACTATAGTTACATCAATGTAGGTACATAAAATTATGTATATTGTTTTAGATTGCTATTACAGGACTATAATTTCCTACTTAAGCATCGCCTGTACTTAACATAAAAATCCCACCAAACTATATTTAGCCTGATGGGATCTTCCGCTACACTGATGGTATAGTATACGGCTATAGTTTATTTCGCGCTAACCTTACGCTCCTGCAGCATTTTAAGCAATTGCTCGGCAGCTGGCTCCGACGATGCAGGGTTCTGCCCTGTTATCAGCAAACCATCGGTCACTACATAGGGTTTCCAGTCAGCGGCTTTGCTATAGTTGCCGCCCAGTTCTTTCAGTTTATCCTCCACTAAAAAAGGAACAATATCGGTCAGTTGCACGGCATCTTCTTCGGAATTGGTAAAGCCGGCTACTTTTTTGCCTTTTACCAGCGGGTCGCCGTTCTGAGCTTTTGCACCTGTTAATACAGCAGGCGCATGGCAAACGGCAGCCACCGGTTTCTCCTGGCGCACAAAGTCCTCTATCAGCTTAATGGAGTCCTTGTCTGTAGCTAAGTCCCATAGCGGACCATGACCGCCCGGGTAAAAAACAGCATCGTAATCTCCGGCTTTTACCTCACTTAACTTGCGGGTATGTGATAGTTTGTGCTGCAGGTCTTCGTCTTCGTAAAAACGCTTGGTAGCAGGAGTTTGCGCATCGGGCTCGGTGCTTTTCGGGTCAATGGGTGGTTGTCCTCCTTTGGGAGAGGCAATGTCAATTTTAACGCCTTCGTCGGCAAGTGTATAATAAGGAGCGGCAAATTCTTCTACCCAGAAACCGGTTTTCTTACCGGTATCTCCAAGTTTGTCATGCGATGTGAGAACGAATAATACTTTCATAGCTTATAGTTTTAAGTTGGTTACCTGAGTTTTATTTCTCTTTTATCTAACCTCTGAGTTGCAGATTAGTTCAGCTTATTTTTTCAGGAGATCAGTAAATCTGCTACCCGGGTTTTATAGTTGCCCTGTCGTGTTGTATTATAAAACTACATATCAAAAGAGGTATTGGCAGCGGTCGGTTCCCAGTTTTGCAGGTCTTCCTCAACCTGTTGCAGTTTTTTTCTTACTGCCGTGATGGCGGTACTACCCAGTGGTAAACGCAATGGCGGATTATCAGCATTCACAACCTGTATTATAACCTGCGCTGCTTTCTGCGGATTGCCTTCCTGCTGGCCTGCATAGCCTAAAATATTATTCTTGAAGACGCGTGCCGTTGCTTCATATTCGGCCATTTCCAGTTTTGCTGCTTTTATGCTGGAGCCGGCAAAGTTTGTACGGAAAGGTCCCGGCTCAACTATAGTTACCTTAATACCCAACGGAGCAACCTCCAGGGCAAGTGCTTCGCTCATGCCTTCTAAAGCAAACTTACTTGCATTATAAACGCCAAACCCGGCTGTAGCCCTGAAACCAGCCGCCGACGACATCTGGATGATCCGGCCACTCCCCTGTCTCCGCATATAAGGCAAAACGGCCTGCGTTACCTGTAGCGCCCCGAAAAAGTTGGTTTCCATCACTTCCCGGTAGTCTTTTATAGTTGCTTCTTCCACAGCTCCCAGAAATCCGAAACCGGCATTGTTTACCAGCACATCCAGCCTTCCGAAGTGTTTAAAAGCAGCTTCTATCGTTGCCTTTACGCCGTCGGGGCTGGTAACATCCATCAGGTAAGCAAAGGTATTGCCCGGCGAAATGTTGTTGAACTCCGCCAGTTGGCTTAGTTGCCTTACAGTACCAATTACCTTGTCGCCGTTGCGGGCAACTTCTTCGGACAGTGTTCGGCCAAACCCACTGGATACTCCTGTTATAAACCAGACTTTCTCGCTCATAGCTGATCAATTTTATACTTCTTCAAACTATATCTATACGGCAAGTTTAACCATTAGAACCATTCTGATTTTTAATCTGCCCGAAAAGGTATAGCCATAAAAAAACAGAGCCAGCTTTACTTAAAGCTGGCTCTGTTCATAACTATAACTATAAATTAGAACTTGTACGACACCGTGGTTACAAACTGGCGTGGTGGAATCGGATTCACGCTATAGTTCTCGTGCACGTAGTAATTAAGCTCGTTTGTAATATTGGAAAGCTTGCCCAGCAACGATAGTTTTTTGTAAGTGTAGCCCATTGATACATCAAACGTCGTGAAGCCATAAACTGCAAACAAGCGATTGTTCAGTGATCTTTCTTTTGTTCCGTCAGGTTTGGTAGCTACAACGTGTGTAGTATTCCAGCCTGCATTCCGTTCGCCGGTGTAAAACCCGGATACTCCGAATTTAAGGCCTTTAAGTGCTGTACTCTGCAATGTATAAAATACTGATCCGTTAGCCGTATGTGCAGGGCTGCTTACTAATCTTTCACCTTCTAAGTAGCTGCCAGTCAAACCGGATGTTTTGGTATAACGCATGTCGTTGTAGCTATAACCCGCCAGGAAAGTCAGGCCGTTATCCAGCGTACCGTTCAGGTCAAGTTCTACGCCATCGCTGGTAGTTTCGCCGGTCAGTTCCTTAATGTTGGATTCGCTGTTTACAGTACCATTCGCTTTAAACTGCGCCATCTGCGCCAGGTTGCTATTCTTAATTCTGTAAACTGTAACGTTAGCAGATAATTTATCCTGCAACAGGTCTGTTTTTATACCTGCCTCATATTGGTCTATGATAGAAGGCTCTAATGCCTGATCATAAATATCGGTGCCTGAGTTTGGCGTAAAGTTGTTTGAGTAACTGGTAAACAGGGAGATGAACGATACCGGCTGGTAAACTAGACCCACACGTGGCGAAAAGGCTCTGTCGTACTTGGTTTTTGTATTCGCGGCAGGTGCTTTTGTGTCCGTTTCAAAGTTATATACATCAGATACTCCCACTCTTTGCACCGACCAGCGTATTCCGCCTAATACTTTAAATTTTTCTGAAAGGCTAAACAGGTTCTGGGCATAAAAACCGATGCGCTGCGTAGGTGCTTCCGTTCTTGTTTTCATGTCTGTAACCGGCTCATAAGTATGAGCTATATATTTGCTCGGGTTTAAGATGTTAATGGTATCATATATTCCACTTTTCTTATTTTCCAATCCCATTAAATCTATATTAAAAGTATGGCTGATGTTCATGTACTGTTCTGCATCAACGCCTACTAACAATTGGTGTCTTATACTTCCGGTTTTAAAATCTCCGTTCAGGTTTACCTGGCCGGTATAATAATCTTCGCCTATTTTAGAGCGGGTCAGTTTACGTTTCCAGTCACCTACTTCATCTGCCTGAATGCGTTCTGTTGAGAAATAGTTGCGGTCAAAAGCCTGGTAAGAACCTACTACATTCAGTTTCCAGGCATCGTTAAAGGTATGGTTTATAGTTGCTGTAGTGGTGGTTTGCTCTACTTCGTTAAAAGCCCATGGCGTGTTAAAAAAAGCAGATCGGGAGATATCTTTTGAGATGGTTTTGCCACCCAACGTACCGATACCAAAGTCTGGGGTAAAATCGTGTGTCATGTAATCGCCTTGTACCAAAATCTCGGTTTTAGCGCCCAGTTTGTAAAGTAATGATGGGTTTACATAAAAGCGCTCTGACTGCACGCTGGTGCGGTAGCTTTCGGCGTTTTCGTAAGTACCCACTACGCGGAAGGCCAGGTTCTTTGTGATCGGGCCGTATACATCGGCCACCGGCTTGTATAGGTTATAGCTGCCAACGCGCATCGAAACTTCGCCACCATAGTTAAATTTAGGCTGCTTGGTTACCATGTTTATCACGGCACCACTGCTTACGTTACCGTATAATAAGGCAGCGCTTCCTTTCAGTACTTCTACCCTTTCCAGTGTGCTGGCTTCCGGTATTACGGCTGAGTTAGAGCGGGCTCCGTTCTTCAAGATGTTGTTAGCACCCAGGTTATAGCCACGGGCAAAAAACGTTTCGGAAGTAGAGCCGCGTGTAGTTCCCAACGACACACCGTTCACGTTTTTAATAACATCGCTCAGTTTAGAGGCCTGCTGGTTTGCAATTACTTCGCTGCCAATTACAGCCATACTTTGCGGCATATCGATCGGGTTGATGGCGATCTTACCCATCTCTACGGGCTTGCGGTTTATGCTTCTGGCACCAGTTACTACTACTTCAGATAATTGTGCCGCACTCTCGTTCAGGGTGAAGTCGATACGAGTGGTTTTGTCAAGTTCTACCGTTACAGTGGTTTCGCGGGGCTCCAGGCCAACAGATGAACAACGTAAGGTATAAGTGCCGGGTTTGATGCCACTAAGGGTAAAACGCCCGTCTTCACCAGTAACAGTGCCCCGGTTAATTTCAGGCAATGCTATAGTTACAAAAGATGCAACCTGGCCATCGCTGGTCGTTACTTTTCCTGAAATGTTTCCTGTCTTTCCGGCTGTATCCGCCATAGCCGATAAGGCAACATGCAGCAAGACAAAGCAAAGCAGCCACTGAAGTTTATAGATATATCGCATATAGATGGTGTGTTTATTTAGACTAATTTTAAATAGCGTGACAAAACAAACACCTATTTAGATTTATTCCAAATAAAAAATACCACCCAATTACATATTAGCTGATAATCAAATATTTATAATAAAAAATTTATTCGGATGTAACAACATGGTTCAGGCTAGCCTTGAAAAATGATAAATAAACTATAGCTACAATTGGTAAACTGCTCTATGGTTGGTGATCTTATTGCCATATAAGTTGGCGAAACATAAAAAGCCAGCCTCTGAAATAAGGCTGGCTTTTTACCGGAAAGTAGTTAGATCAGACTGACTCTGAAACTAGTACAGTTGTCTGTTATCGGTAGCGTCTTGCTTAAGGTTTACCACAACACTACTCTCCGGTTATAGGAACCATCTTTCGTGGTGAAGCGCAGGAAATACATGCCACGGGCCTTGTTCTGGAGTTGCAATACTTCGTTAAACGTCCCAACCTGGCCCCTAAATTCTTGTTGTAAAATAACACTGCCGCGGGCATCCATCAGTTGTATGGTTACATCTGTCCTGTCAGGCAATTCTACTTCCATATTTAACTTGTCTTTTGCCGGGTTCGGGAAGAATACGAATTTGTGTGGTGGCTCATCTTCTTCCACACCGGTTACATTACATTCTGCCGCTACCACTATAGTTTGCGTAGCTGTAGCCGAGCAGCCGCTGCCGTCGGTAAACGTGTACGTTATGGTATGCGCTCCCGCTCCTGCCGTTACCGGATTGAACACTCCGTTGCTTATGCCATTTCCGCTGTATGTGCCGCCGGCAGGTTGCCCGCCGGTTAAGGTCAGCACGTTACTATCTGTACAAACCTTTTCAAAAGCAGACAAAGAAACCGCTGGCGAAGCAGTTATAGTTACTTTAACTACCTCGCTGGTGCTGCTGCAACCACCTGCCGTCACTACCCTTCGGAACCAGGTAGTGTTGCTTAAGTTGCCCGGGCTATAGTTCTGCGAAGTAGCGCCATTAATACTACTGAAACTGGTCCCATCGCTGCTTTGCTGCCATTGGTAACTATAGTTTCCTGATCCGCCGGTTGGTATGCTGCCCTGCAGGTTTGCCACTGCTGTACCGGCACACACGTTCTGGTTACCCGATGAGATGGCATTGTTCCGGATGGCAGATGTTACGTTCACGGCTACCGGCGCTGAGGTTTCAGCACAACTTCCGCTGGATATCCTGACTGTATAGTTGCCGGTAGTGCTAGCGTTATAGTTGGCAGCAGTTGCTCCTGAAATAGCCGTACCGTTGCGCAGCCACTGGTAACTATAGTTGCTCCCTGCTGTTGCTTTTAAGGTTACATAGCCGCCTTCGCAGAAAGTTGTATTGCCTTCTGCTGTTATAGTTGCTTCCGTAATTGTACTCACGTTTACAGCTATAGTTGACGCCCCGGATGCACCGCAGCTACTGTTTGCTGTAACGGTAATATTGCCGCCATTACCCCCTGCCGTTACTTTAACAGCAGATGTTCCCTGCCCTGAGGTGATGGTAAAGCCCGCTGGAATGGTCCAGGTATAGTTCTCAGCGCCGGCAACAGCGTTTATAGTATAACTTAGGTTTGTTGTGCCTGCGCATACAGTAGTATTGCCGCTTATAGTTCCTGGTGTTGCAACTGCCGGAGTTACAGTTATCGTTTTGGTATCGGTTGCGCTGCAGTTATCCTGGTTAACGGTGTAGGATAAAGTATGTGTTCCTACGCCTGCCGTTGCCGGATCAAACAAACCCGCCGCACTCACACCCGTACCCGACCACGTACCGCCCGCCGGACTGAAACCGGATAACGTAAAGGCTGCTGCATTGGCACAAACGCTCTGGGCTGCTCCTGCCACCACGGTTGCCGGTTTATTAACAGTAATTTTTACAGGAGATGAGGTTGCTGTACAACCGCTACCCATTGTTACCTTAACCGTAAATTCTCCGTCTGAAAATGTAGTAAAGCTGCTGCCTGTTGCCTGATTGATCGGGTTGCCATTTTTAAACCACTGGTAACTATAGTCTGTACTCTGGTTTGCGCTTAATACCAGGGAGCCCCCTCGCAGAAAGTTGTTCCGCCCTTTGTTGTAATAGTGGCCGTTGGGTTTGCTGTTACTTTTACCACAACCTGATCGGTAGCAGAACAGCCGCTGGCATTGCTGACAGTAACTGTGTAGGTAGTTGTAGTGGTTGGCGAAGCCTCAGGATTAGCCACATTGGTAGCAGACAAGCCTGTTGCCGGCGACCAGGAATAGCTAGTGCCACCTGTAGCCTGTAGCTGCACATTGCTGCCTGCACAGATTTCCTTATCTGTTCCTGCTGATGCTGTTACTGCTGCAGCTACGTTTACTTTTACAATGGCAGAAGTAACTGAGCAGCCACCGGCATTCTCAACTATAACACTATAATCGCCGGCTGTAGTGGCAGTATATGTGTGGGCCGTTTCCTGGTTTATCGGGGTGCCGTTTTTCAGCCATTGATAGGTATAATCTGTTCCGGGAGTGGCAGTAAGCACCACAGAGCCTCCCTGGCAGAAGGTAGTTTCGCCGGCAGCATTTATAGTTGCAGCGGGCTTGTCATTTACTTTAACTATAACCTCATCTGTATCGGTGCAGCCATCAGCATTGGTAACTGTAACTGTGTAGGTTGTAGTTGTTGTTGGTGAGGCTACCGGGTTGGCTACATTTGTTGCTGAGAGCCCTGTTGCCGGCGACCATATGTAGTTTGTTCCACCTGAAGCCTGTAGTTGCACATTACTCCCTTTACATATTTCCTTATCGGTGCCGGCACTGGCTGTAAAACCCGAGCAGTCGGCGAATTTCATGGCAAAAGTGCCTGGTTGTGTACCAGCTACGCCACCCGTTGCATAAACACTTTTCCCTTCAATTTTACTTATTCCGGCGCCATAGTTTTCAACGTCGTTATTCTTCTGATCTAAATGGCGCCATGTTTCATTCCCGTTCTGGTCGAAAAGTGCCAGTATAAGTTTTGCCTTTTCGATAACATTTCTGACAGGAGGGAAACCATTTATCTCTATAAAAACCGAATAATCACCGATCACAGCAATCTCCTGATTATCCAGGATCGCCAGGTCTTTGGCTACAAACTGCTTTATATTGCTTCCTTCGTAAACATTTAAATTTTTTAACCAGGCTCTTGTGCCATCAGGGGTGTATTTTGAGATGAAATAATCATAATGCGACCTGTACCTTGCATTTGTGCCAAGCAGAATCAGTTCATTATCTGCATTAAATTCAACATCATTAACATAAAAAATAGGGATTCCATCTTTATGCTGCACTCCTTGCGCTACCCTGAGTCTGTTAATCAAAGTGCCTGTACCTGAGATCACATATAGCAATGGATCGGTAAAATTAGCGGACACAGCTGAGTTTTTGGCGCTAGTAAAAACAAATATATTACCTGATGATGAAATAAGTAGCCTTGTCATCTGCTCTCTGCTAGGTAGCGTATTACTGCCATGTTGTTGTGTTTGCAACACATCTCCTGTGTCAGCACTATACTTAAGCAGCGTAAAAGTGTAATTGGATTGATACCCTCTGGCATTTGTTGCCACGAATACAGCGCCTTTATTGTCAACATCAATTACTACCTCCTCACCTAAATCTACCACTCCCGGCTCGTAAAACTCTTCCCATACCACATTGCCTGATGCATTTAACTTTTGAGTAACGACACGTACCTGCTGCCCTTCATTGAAGATTCCTGCTAAATAAATGGCATCATCAGCACCTACAGTAAAATTCTGAAGCGTATTCCATCTTGCCTCGTAACTATAAAGTTTGCTCCAGACAAAAGCGCCGTCAGCCGAATACCTTATCAAAAACCGTTTATAGGTGCCGGCATAATCGCTTGTCCCCGAAACATAAATATTGCCTTTACTATCTATTTTTAAATCAGAGGGACTGTTTGATATGCTACCTGATTCACCGGTGTAAGTTCGGGCCCAGAGTATAGTTCCTTCCTGGTTTATCTTATGCAACACCACTTTTCTTTCAGGAGTGTTTGCACCTGTATAACTTAAAACTACAAGATTCTGCTCATGATCTACTGCCTGCGAAACAAGAGTCATACTCTCCTGCCCGGTGCCTGCTAATGCAGGTGTCCGCCAGATTTCTGAAAGCTGTGCAGTTGCAGGGCTTGCATATCCTGCGAGAAAAAGCGCCAGCAAAATATAACCCGGCAGGTTGCCGATCCGGATTTTGCCTTTATGGGGAAGTGAAATGTAAAGAAAATGGAAAAGGAGTAAATTTTGTTTCATAGACTTAAATTTCGAGGTGAAAACTATACAAGCGGACTAATCAGATAATGATTTATAAAGAGATTAACTGTTAGAAAACTGCTATAAGCAAAGATTATAACCTACAGATATTCTTATACTTAATATTGTATTATTGGTTAAAACAAAAAGAAGAATAGTGTTATTTTTACCCAATCATGATGACCTCCTACCCCGGATTTAGCTTAAATGCTCTGAGTAAATAATCCGCTGACTATAGTTGAATATCTCTGCTGGTTTATCGTTAAATTTGCACTTACACTTCAGCTATAGTTTACCTTTTGAGCCAGCCCATCCGCAAGATCATTCACATAGATATGGACGCCTTTTTTGCGTCGGTGGAGCAGCGTGATAACCCGGAACTGCGTGGCAAACCGGTAGCGGTTGGTGGCTCACGGGCCAGAGGCGTGGTGGCTGCAGCCAGCTACGAAGCCCGTAAATATGGGGTACACTCTGCATTGGCTTCTAAAATAGCAGCCCAGCGTTGCCCACACCTCATTTTTGTAAAAGCCCGGTTTGATGTTTACAGCGCCGTTTCCCGCCAGATCAGGGAAATATTCTTTGCCTACACCGACCTGGTAGAGCCGCTTTCGCTGGACGAAGCGTATCTGGATGTGACCGAGAATAAGATCGGAATGCCCTCAGCTACCATCATCGCCAACCAGATCAGGCAGCGCATTTTTGAGGAGACGGGCCTTACGGCATCGGCAGGTGTATCCTATAATAAATTCCTGGCTAAGATCGCGTCGGACATGAACAAGCCAAACGGTTTCACGCTTATTACACCCGACAAAGCCGAAGACCTTGTGGCCAGTCTGGATATAGGCAAATTTCATGGCATTGGGAAGGTAACAGCGGCTAAAATGCAAAGTATGGGCATTATTACCGGTGCCGACCTGCGTGAGCGCTCCGAAGCAGAACTGATCCGGAATTTTGGTAAGGTGGGCAGTTACTATTACCGCATTGCCCGCGCCCAGGACAACCGCGACGTGCAACCCCACCGTATCCGTAAATCCATTGGCTCAGAGCGTACTTTTGAAACTGATCTGTCTGAAGAAGAAGCCATGCTGAAGCAACTGCACCACCTGGCAAAAGAAGTAGCCCAGGACATGGAACGCCTGAAAGCAACCGCTAAAACGATAACGCTTAAGATCAAATATTTTGATTTTACTTTAAATACCAGAAGTAAGACCTTTCTGAGCGAGTTCGACTCCCAAGACGCGATTTATACCGTAGTCCGCGACTTATTACGCACACCACAACTACCACAGTTCCCGGTTCGCTTGCTGGGCATTTCGGCCAGTTCGCTCCTTTACCAGCACGACCGCCTGCAGGAAGGCTACCAGTTTACGCTGGAATTCTAAACCGATGGTTAACAGCTTTTTTGATTGACTGAGCTATAGTTCTATAGTTCGTACTGCTGGCGCGAGCGTCCTCGCTCGTGACTTGGAATGGTGTGGAGTCACCTGAAGCAACTGGCCTGGCAAGGGCAAGGATTGTCTGAACCGGGATTAAGTGAGATTTAAGGAATTTCTGGGATAAAGGTTATTTGCTATAGTTGCAGCTATAGTTCTATAGTTGGCGTTTTACCCCTTCCCAGCCTTCCCCTTTTATCGAGGGCCCCTACCCCCAAAACAGGGGAAGGAGCTTTTCTGCCTTTGCTATAGTTCAGGTTATTGTTTTATAGTTGCTGCTTTAACCCACCCCTGCCCCTCCCAAGAGGGGAATTTTGGCTATAGTTATGGTTGAGCTATAGTTCTATAGTTCAGACCAGGATCGGACAGGTCTCGACCTGTCCCTACGGAATTATTGCCACGATAAAGCGATGCAACTATAGCTTCTCAATCAACTATAAAGTTAGCTATCGAACTAATCGCAGTCTTTGGGTTGAGCGCCTTTGCTTTGTTGCGGTGCCGCCAGGCAACCCGAGGGACGAGGGTAGCAAGAAAGCAGCAGCGCGATGCCCGAAGACGAGGCCTCCCGGCCGTGAGGGCACCAAAGCTAACTATAGAACAGTAGGTACCTAGAGCTCCCAGGATTAGAAGAAACTATAGAAGAAAAGGCTAGGTTGTAACTGCAGCTATAACACTCAGATTTCTCACGCTGTTCGAAATGACAAAAGAGAACTATAGAAAATATAAGATCCCTCGGCTTCTCTCAGGATGACAGATCAGAAACTATAGAACTCAAACGAATCCTCAGATAACTCGTGATAAGACAGGCTGTAAAAAGAATTCATTTTCTGAAATAATCTTTACTAACAGGTATTAAACCATTGCACTAATTTCCAGTCTTAACAACAGCCACAGGTACTATTGCCATTCTCTAAGACTTTCCTATCTTTAAGAAAAACACAGCTCCTGAGCTACTAACCCAATCTAACTAACTTATTTCTAACACATGAGTAAACATTTACGTTTTGCTCCTTTTGTAGCATTATTGTTAGCTGGTGCAACTATAGCACCGCCGGCTTTTGCACAGAAGAGCAAGAAGAAGAAAAAAGAAAAACAGGAAGTTGCAGCAGCTACGCCTGCCCAGGCTCCTAAAAAAGACGACGGTTTACCAAAGCCTTACAGCCAGGTAATTACTGACAAGGCCGTAACCGACGAAGGTCTATTTAAAGTGCATCGTCAGGATGATAAGTATTACTACGAGATTCCGGATACGCTTTTGGGCCGCGACATGCTGATGGTGAGCCGTATTGCCAAAACAGCCACAAACATTGGCTATGGTGGCGAAGAGCTGAACACACAAATGCTGCGCTGGGAAAAGAAAGGCAACCGCATTTTACTGCGCGTAATTTCTTACGAGAACGTAGCCGCTGACACACTCGAGATCTACCATTCGGTACAAAATTCTAACCTGGCCCCTGTTATCCAGGCTTTCGATATTAAGGCATTTAATACCGGAGCGTCTGTAGTGGAGGTCACTGATTTCTTCTCGAAAGACGTGCCTGCTTTAGGACTGGATCAGCGTAACCGCGATACCTATAAAGTTAGACGCCTGGACGATAAACGTTCGTTTGTTGAAAGTATTAAAAGCTTCCCGACTAACATCGAAGCCCGCTCTTTGATGACGTATGAGGCAACGAACGCCCCATCGAATTCAAGCGCCGGAACAATTTCGTTAGAACTGAACCACTCGATGGTATTGCTGCCTAAAAAGCCAATGGCATCCCGTAAGTTCGATCAGCGTGTGGGTTTCTTTACTATTTCGCAGACAGATTATGGTACTGATGAGCAGCGTGCAGCAGCCCGTCGTTACATTGTGCGCTGGAGACTGGAACCAAAAGACAAGGAAGCATACGCCCGTGGCGAACTGGTTGAGCCTGTAAAGCCTATCGTTTATTATATCGACCCAGCTACGCCTGTAAAATGGAGAAAATACCTGAAACTTGGTGTAGAGGACTGGCAGAAAGCGTTTGAAGCTGCCGGTTTCAAAAATGCGATCATCGCCAAGGACCCTCCTTCGTTTGAAGAAGATCCGGAGTTCAGCACTGAAGATGCCCGTTACTCTGTAATCCGTTACTTCTCTTCTGATGTGCAGAATGCGTATGGCCCTAACGTACACGACCCACGATCCGGTGAGATCCTGGAAAGCCACATCGGCTGGTACCACAACGTCATGAACCTGTTGCGCAACTGGTACTTCATCCAGACTGCTGCCATAAACCCGGAAGCCCGTAAAGTACAGTTCAGCGACGAAGTAATGGGCGAACTGATCCGTTTCGTATCGTCTCACGAAGTTGGTCACACGCTTGGTCTGCCGCACAACATGGGCTCAAGTGCTGCGTACCCGGTTGAGAAACTGCGTGATGCTGAGTTCACTAAAAAGTACGGCACTGCTCCTTCTATCATGGACTATGCCCGCTTTAACTATATCGCGCAGCCTGAAGATAAAGGCGTTGCCCTGATGCCAGGTATCGGTATCTATGACAAGTATTCTGTGAAGTGGGGTTACACTTATTTCCCGGAGACAAACGGCCGCGATAACACCGAAAAACTGAATGCCTGGATCAGACAGCACGAGAATGACCCGATGTACCGCTTCGGTCGCCAGCAGGGCAACCCGATCGATCCGTCTTCGCAGACAGAAGATTTAGGCGATGATGCTATGCTTGCCAGTACCTATGGTATTGCCAACCTGAAGCGCATTATGCCAAACCTGATCACCTGGACGGCACAGGAGAACAAAGACTATGCTGACCTGCAGGAAATGTATGGCCAGGTGCTGGGTCAGTGGAACCGCTACATGGGCCACGTAACGGCTAACGTAGGTGGTGTGTATGAGAACTATAAAACCTATGGTCAGAAAGGAAACGTGTATGAGCCGGTTGCTAAAGAAAAGCAGAAGCGCGCCATGCAGTTCCTGAATCAGCAGGGTCTTTCTACGCCTACCTGGATGCTGGACGAAACGATCATCCGTAAATTTGAATCGGCTGGTACCGTAGACCGTATTCGTAATGCACAGGTAAGTATTGTAAACAACCTGTTAGAGCCAGGTCGTATGGCACGCTTACTGGAAGCACAGGCTGCTTTAGGTAGCAAAGCCTACACGTTACCTGAAATGATGGCCGATCTGCGTAAAGGTTTATGGTCTGAAGTTTTGACTGGCAAGTCTATCGACATCTACCGTCGTAACCTGCAGCGTGGCTATTTAGAGCGCATGGAGTTTTTGATGAAAGACCAGGAACAAACTGCAGCTGCACGTTTTGGCAGAGGCGGCACTCCTGTAAACGTAGCACAGTCTGATATTCGTCCGATGGTACGTGGTGAACTAAGCACATTGCGTGGCCAGATCAAGGCGTCGCTTGCCAAAACCAGCGATACCATGACGAAATACCACCTGCAGGATGCCTTGGTTCGCATCGATAATATCCTGAATCCGAAAAGTTAATTCTAAACTATAGTTATAGTTAAAAAGCACCGGCTCTTTTGAACCGGTGCTTTTTTTTATTGCCTGTTTCTGATAACCCATACTAATTGCAGCATTCTCATAGAGACAAATTTCCTTAATTCATTTTTTTTTCTGCTGAATAATTGTGAAATCACACACCTTAAATTGCTAGTTAATTTAGTTTTTCTAACTATATTAGCAACATGAAACCGGAAGATTTTCTGAAAGGACGTGGAGCGCAGTATAACCCTGCCAACAAATACCTGAAACAGGCCTATGTAACCGAACATATTGAAGGACTGGATGAGCCGATGCTTTCAGATTCCAAAACCGAGTTTTTGCCGACCCACCCTAAAACTATAGTGAATAAAATAGATAGCCCGGACCTGGGAATGGGCTATTCGCTGAATCCTTACCAGGGTTGTGAGCATGGTTGTGTGTATTGCTATGCGCGTAACTCGCATCAGTACTGGGGTTATGGCGCCGGGCTGGACTTTGAACGCAAGATTATAGTTAAAGAAAATGCGCCGGAGTTGCTGATAAAACAGTTGGAGAGTAAAAACTGGCAGGTGATGCCCATTATGCTGGCCGGAAACACCGATTGCTACCAGCCCATCGAAGCCAGAAAGAAAATTACACGCCGGATCTTGGAGATCCTTTTGCAGTATCGCCACCCGGTAAGTATTATCACCAAAAATGCCCTTATCCTCCGCGACCTTGACATCCTGACCGAACTTAACAAGCTTGACCTTGTACACGTGAATATCAGCATTACGACTTTGGATGAAAAACTGCGCCAGAAACTGGAACCCAGAACTGCCACCGGAGCTAAACGATTGGATGTGGTGAGGCAATTGAGCGCAGCAGGTTTACCCGTAAATGTGATGGTGGCTCCCGTTATTCCGGGCCTGAATGATTCCGAGATACCGCAGATCATAAAACAGGCTGCCGAGGCCGGCGCTAAAAATGCTGCTTATACTATAGTTCGGTTAAACGGCGAAATTGGTCCTATTTTCGAAGACTGGATAACGCAGGCTTTCCCAGATCGCGCCCGGAAAGTACTGAACCAGATTGCAGACTGCCACGGAGGACAGCTAAACGACAGCAGATTTGGCACCCGTATGAGCGGCGAAGGCAAATTTGCAGAAACTATAGCCAAGCTCTTCAGGATGAGTAAGCAGAAATACATGGCCGGCCGAACTATAAAACCTTACAACTATAATCACTTCTGTAATAGCAAAGGAAAGCAGTTGGGGCTATTTTAGGATTTACCTCACCCCAGCCCTCTCCTTTTGAAGAGGGCCCCTACCCCCAAAACAAGAGAGGGAGTTTTGTAAAAGTCATAGTTCTACAGTTCGTATTGCTGGCGCGAGCGTCCTCGCTCGTGACTTTTTATAGTGTTGAGTCTCCTTACTCTACTGGCCGGCAGGGGTATTAATTGTCTGAACCGGGATTTACAGGATTAATGGATTCTCAGGATTAGGCTACTGCTTTAGTTGATGTTTTCGTTTTATAGTTACTGTTTTAACCCACCCCTGCCCCTCCGAGGAGGGGAATTTCTGTTGTTGTTATAGTTGAGGATATCGTTTTATAGTGGGTGTTTGTCATCCCCCTGCCCCTTCAAAGGGGGACTTTTTACTATTACTTTTCAATTGTCATTTCGACGAAAGGAGAAATCTGAGTTTTCTATAGTTACAGACCAGGATCGGACAGGTCGCGACCTGTCCCTACGGAAATACAAACATGATCAAGCTAAGTGCATCAACTCCTAACTCAACTATAGTTTAGCTATCGACCTGATCACAGTCTTTGGGTTGAGCGCCTTTGCTTTGTTGCGGTGCCGCAAGGCAACCCGAGCAGAGCGAGGGTAGCAAGAAAGCAGCAGCGCGATGCCCTTATCGAGGGCCCCTACCCCCAAGACGGGGCCTCCCGGCCGTGAGGGCACCAAAGCCAACTATAAAACTATAGGTAAGTAAAGCTCCCAGGATTGAAGAAAGCTATGAAAGGAAGGCTTGGTTCGGATAGTAGTGTTTCAAACTATAGAACTCAGATTTCTCCTAATGTCGAAATGACAAAAAGAGAAACTATAGAACAAATAAGATCTCTCATAGCTATGCTGGCTCTCTTCGGCTCGCGCCTCAAGAATGCTCAGGATGACAAAAAAGAACATCTATGATATATAAGATTTATCGATTACGAGCGGGATGACACTAATGGGAAACTATTGACTGAGATAGATTTCTCGACTGGGCTCGAAATGACAAAGTGGAACTATAGCTTAAACGCTAGCAGAATCTATGCACGATGCAAAGTCTTGCCGTACCTCCTATTCAATAAATTCCAGTTTCAGACGATCACTATCAAAAAACACAACAATCTCTCTTACTTACCGGATAATCAAATAAAACGTGTACCTTTGTAGCCCATAAAGTTTAACCTAACTTATGGCTACTAAATATATCTTCGTTACCGGTGGTGTAACATCCTCGCTCGGTAAAGGCATCATTTCCGCTTCTCTCGCTAAGTTGCTGCAGGCAAGAGGGTTCTCTGTAACTATTCAGAAATTCGACCCCTACATTAACATAGATCCGGGTACCCTGAACCCTTATGAACACGGCGAATGCTATGTAACCGAAGATGGCGCCGAAACAGACCTGGACCTTGGCCATTACGAGCGTTTCCTGAACGTGCCTACCTCCCAGGCAAACAACGTTACAACAGGCCGTATTTACTATAACGTGATTATGCAGGAGCGCGAGGGCGCTTACCTGGGCAAAACGGTGCAGGTTATTCCGCATATTACCGATGAGATTAAGCGCCGCATGTTACTGCTTGGCGAAACCGGTGAGTACGACATAGTTATAACCGAGATCGGTGGCTGTGTTGGGGATATTGAATCGTTGCCTTTTGTGGAAGCTGTTCGCCAGTTGCGCTGGGAACTTGGCGTAAACGAGACCTGCGTTATCCACCTTACCCTGGTACCATACCTGAAAGCTGCCGGAGAACTTAAAACAAAACCTACACAACACTCCGTACGCGACCTTTCTGAGGCGGGTGTGCAGCCTGACATCCTGGTTTGTCGATCAGAATACCCGATCCCGATGGACCTGCGCAAAAAAATAGCATTGTTCTGTAACGTGAAGCAAAACTCTGTTATCGAGTCGCTGGATGCGGAAACGATTTACGATGTGCCGTTGCTGATGCGTAAAGAGAAGCTGGATGAGCGCGTGATCAGCAAGCTTAAATTACCACATAAAGCAGATCCGGAACTGGAAACCTGGAAAGAATTCCTGGGAAGGCTTAAAAATCCCACTGCTGAAGTAAAAATTGGCCTGGTGGGTAAATACGTTGAGTTGCCGGACGCTTATAAATCTATAGTAGAGGCATTTATACACTCAGGTGCGGCCAACGAATGCAAAGTAAACCTGAAGTGGTTCCAGTCTGAGAACATTACCAATGAAAACGTAGCGGCTACGCTGCAAGGCCTGGATGGCATACTGGTTGCGCCTGGTTTTGGTGAGCGTGGCTTTAAAGGCAAAATGGAAGCTATCCGCTTTGCACGCGAGTCAAAAATACCATTCTTCGGGATTTGCCTGGGCATGCAGTGTGCTGCTGTAGAATTTGCACGCAACGTGCTTGGCCTGCAGGGCGCCAACTCCACTGAAATGGATAACGATACGCCACATCCGATCATCGACCTGATGGAAAGTCAGAAAGAAATTACCCAGAAAGGCGGGACAATGCGACTTGGCGCTTATGCCTGTGAACTTAAAAAAGGCTCAAAAGCGTATGCTATTTACGGGAAATCTAAAATCTCCGAGCGCCATCGTCATCGTTACGAATTTAATAATCAGTATCTTCAGGCTTTTGAAGAAGCCGGCATGATGGCAACAGGCATTAACCCGGAAACAGGACTTGTAGAAGTTATTGAGTTACAGAACCATCCGTGGTTCGTGGCAGCACAATATCATCCGGAACTGAAAAGCACTGTGCTTAACCCGCACCCGTTATTTACTAAATTTGTGAAAGCGGCCATGAACTATACACAATCTAAGTAACCTATAACACTTTACACACTTTATTAAATGGATAGAAATCAAGCTATTGGCTTCGGACTGATTGCCCTCCTGCTACTGGCATATTCGTTCTTTTTTGCCGGAACGGATGAAAAAGCAGCAACCCGACAGGCAACAGAACAAGTAGCCAAAGTAGAGCAATTGCAAAATACACCTGCAGTTGAGAACGACTCGCTGGCGCAGGCGCAGAAGGCTGCATCCATGGGTTCGTTTGCAACAGCAGCAACCGGCACAGCCAGCACAAGCACCCTCGAGAATAGCAACATCCGGATTACTTTTAATACAAAAGGCGGCCAGGTAGAAGAGGTTTTACTCAAAAACTATAAAACCTACCAGGGTGAGCCGTTAATTCTTTTTGATAAGGAAAGTAACAAGACAGACGTTGCCTTCACAACGAATGACGGAAAGACCATAAAGCTGTCTGATCTGTACTTTACGCCTTCTGAAATTAAAAAAGGAACGGATAAAGATGTAAGTACCCAGGTAATTGTATTTCGCGCAAATGTTGGCAACGGGCAGTACATCGACCAGATCTACACGTTGTATGACGAGACGTTCCAGTTGGGTTACAAGCTTGGTTTTGAAGGTCTGGAGGGCCAGATTAACGGCAAAAACCTTACCTATACCTGGACGGACCACATAAAGCAGCTGGAGCGCGACATGAAGCACAACCGCTCCAAAACAACTATAAACTTCGCTACTGTTGAGGATGGCTACGATCACCTGTCCATCTCAGAAGATAAAGAAGAAATGGCTGTGGAAGAGCCTGTTAAATGGATAGCCAATAAGCAGAACTTCTTTACGGCTGGTATTATTGCCGAAAACAGCTTTACCGGTGCCAAACTGGCATCTGAAACAAATCCTGCCGACTCTACTATAGTTAAAACGCTGGCGTCGCAGGCGCTTATTCCTGCTCAGGATGCGTTAAATGGCAAGGCTGAATTCATGTATTATTTCGGCCCGAACGAATACAAGATACTAAAGAACATCGGCAACGATTTCCAGAAAAACCTTGACCTGGGCTGGGGAATCTTCTCATGGGTTAATAAATGGCTGATCATCCCGGCATTCGATTTCCTGGAGAACTATATCGGCAACTATGGTATCATCATTATCCTGCTGGTACTGTATATTAAAACGCTGCTTTTCCCGCTTACTTACAAGTCGTTTTATTCTATGGCAAAAATGAAGGTGTTAAAGCCTGAGATTGATGCCATTAAAGAGCGTAACGACGGCGATATGCAGAAAACGCAGATGGAAACCATGAAGCTCTACAACGAGATGGGCGTGAACCCGCTGAGCGGCTGTATTCCGATGCTGTTGCAGATGCCGATCCTGTTTGCGATGTTCAACTTCTTCCCGAACTCGATTGAGCTGCGCCAGGAGCCGTTCCTGTGGGCTGCCGACCTTTCGACGTACGATGTATTTGCAAAACTGCCGTTCACGATTCCGTTCTATGGCGACCACGTAAGTATGTTTACCTTGCTGATGACGGCTTCTACTATACTTTATACCTGGTCTAACAACCAGATGAACGCCCAGATGCAGGGTGCCATGAAGTTCTATAGTTACCTGATGCCGGTTATTTTCATGTTCGTTCTTAACTCGTTCCCGGCAGGTCTTTCTTTCTACTACTTTGTTTCTAACATGGTAACATTCGGCCAGCAGGCAATTATCCGCAAGTTTGTAGATGAAGGCAAAGTGCGCGCTAAACTGGAAGATAACAAAGAGAAGCGTAAGGAAAAGAAGAAAACCGGTGGGCCGTCGTTTACCGAGCGTATGCAGGAAGCGATGCGCGCAGCCTCAGAAAAAGAGCAGCAAAAGAAAAACAAAGGCGCTAAAAAATAAGCCTGCCTTATAGTTTAAACTATAAAAAGCCTGTCTGCCCGATGCAGACAGGCTTTTTGTTTGGCTAAAGTTGCGCTTGCGCCGTATGTAGGATTGTAAAGAAAAAAATATGCAAAAGAACCTGAAATACCCTCTCCTGCTGCTGTCTGTAACTATAGTTTGTGCCTGCAGTTCCGGCTCCGACGATGATAAAAACTTAGCCAGCACCCACCCCAAACTCGAGAAGCAACTCGAACGTGACACCGCTAACTTAGCCATGCGCAACGAAGAAAATGCTGACCTCTACCAACGTTACCGTATCACAACCGAAGAGTATGAGAACAGCGGCGACTATAATGTTAAGAACATGTTCCGGGGCAAACTGGCGCCTGCCGATGAAGCAAGTCACGCCGATGCCCGTACGTATCAGACGGCATTGCGCGAAGGAATGGCACAGGGCGTAAACTTTGCCGGAAAATATACGGTAGTAACAATAGGTTGCGGTACTGCCTGCCAGCAGCATTTTATAGTTGACCGCGAGAATGGGAAGATCGTGGAAAAGATACAGGGCAGCGCCGGAGCCAGATTCAGCAAGAACAGCCGTATCTTTATACTTAACCCTCCCGACTCAACAGTAAACTATAACGAATGCCGGGATTGCAAGCCCCAGGCCTATGAATTGGTAGATGGCAAACTGCATGCAATAAAGTAATTCTGAACTATAGTTCAACTATAAAATGGCCATACACAGCTTTCCATTTAACATAACAAAGCAACTTGTAACACTAACTATAGTTACTGCTGTTTTGTGTTTACTGAGCTGTAAAAGCGCTGGCCATTCCAATTCTACGGCTGCACAGTCTGATTCGCCATTACTCATGTTTCAGAAGACTCCCTGCTTTGGCTCCTGCCCTTCTTACGAAGCGCTGATATACAGTAATGGTAGCGTGCGCTTTGTTCCCTGGGAGCATGTTCCTGTTACCGATACGCTTACCTTTCAGCTGTCAGAAAAAGAGCTGCAGGCACTGCAAACAGACATTGCCGGGCTGAACTATAAAAACCTGCAGAACTACTATAAAACCGAATGGTCTGATATGCCTGCCACGCATCTGTACTTTTATGAAGACGGCAAAGAAGTAAAGCACATTAAACACGAAGAGGGCGGCCCTGAAAAGCTGGTTATGTTCACCCAGAAAGTTCACCAACTCATCTGGAAACATGTGGCCACGCCGGATAAGTAACTCCAGACTTTTTCTTTCCTGTATTTTCTTTAACTTGGCCGGAATAGAAGGTTAGGATAAATACAACTGCCAATAGCGTGAAAAAGCTTTACTTACTGCTATTCTTACTTATTTGCATTGTCTTACAGGCGGCGGCACAGGCAAAAAAACCGGAAGACTTTGGCTATCGTCACCTGCAGATAAGTTATAAAAAGGATCCGGTGGATATTCTGGTTATGTCAAAAGAAGGTGAGGAAAAGGAAGCGAAACCCATTTTTCTTTTTGATCAGGGCTCCCAGGCACGTCCTCTAATATTACTTGACGACAAAGGAAAGCCCTACAGGCTTTTCCCCTTCCAAACGGACAGCCTGCTGATTGATTATCATCTGGTTATCATAAGTAAACCATATGTGCCGTTAATTGCCAACTATAGCGATCTGAAACACGGCGCTTACACTGATCCCAAAACAGGTATTCCACCTGCCGGGTTCTACCCCAGAGACAACGTAGATTACTATGTAAACCGTAACAAAGAGGTGATTAAGCATCTTAAAAAGCAGCCATGGGTGAAAAAAAATAAACTGATTGTGGCCGGTCATTCCGCTGGCTCCACGGTGGCGGCCAAACTAGCGCTTGAGAGCAAAGCGGTAACGCATTTGATCTACTCGGGTGGCAACCCTTTCGGGCGAATGGCATCTATGATTTCTCAGGCCAGAGCATATGACGACTCTGCTGGCACCGGTTCTGAAAATGCCTTCAGGTACTGGCAAACCATTGTTGACGACCCCCACAAATGTAACGTCACAAGGAGGGGATGCATACAAAACCACCTATGACTTCTCCATCCCTCCCATGGAGTACCTGATGAAGCTTCAGATACCGGTGCTCATTACTTATGGCACAAAAGACCATGGCGTGACCTTTAATGATTACCTCAGGCTGGAAACCATTAGAAAAGGGAAAAAGAACTTTACATTCAGGCCTTACATTGGAGTAGAGCACAACTACTTTGGTTTTAACAAAGAAGGAAAAATAGACTATGATAAGTTCGGATGGGATCAGGTGGCACTGGACTGGCAGGATTGGCTTGAGAAAACAACCTATAACTCAACAGCATCCAGCGTACAATAAAGTGTAGCAGATACATTACCAATACCCAACTCCTGCTTCACGGTTTCTCAAATAACCCTACCTTTGTAATAGTTGTACTTCCGCCAAATAAGTAGGCCTGGCCTCAACATACAGCTATACAACCCAGCATAATAGAAGTCGAAATAATAAAACGAAACAGTACTATGTCAGAAGAAATGAAACAATGCCCGAAATGCAGCTCGCCTTATGGTTACGCTTCGGGCGACGACACCTACGTATGCCCGGAGTGTGGTAACGAGTGGAACCCGGGTGAAGAGGAGGAAGAAACAGGATTAAAAGTAATAGATGCGAACGGAAATGTGCTTCAGGATGGTGACTCTGTTGTTGTTATAAAAGATCTGCCTGTAAAAGGTGCTCCAAAGCCAGTAAAGGCCGGTACAAAAGTAAAGAACATACGCCTCACCGAGGGCGATCATAACATCGATTGCAAGATTGATGGCTTTGGCTCCATGGGGCTTAAATCAGAATTCGTAAGAAAGGCTTAATAACCCTGTTGCCGCTATTATGCTATAAAGCATCCGGCTTTTGCAGAAATGTAACGCTGAACTCTAACAAGTTCAGCGTTCCTGTTTTACAGCAAACTATAAGCTCGTACCTTCAGGCTTTGGCCATAATGAAGATACACCCATCCGTTTTTCTCAAATTCCAGGGATACCCGGGGCAGGTTGTAGACGTAATTACAAAAGATAAACACCGGTGGCGTGGAATTGCAGAAACATTTATACCTGGAGCTCTTGCTGCCGGGGTCTCGTATGTTGTCGGCGATGTATTGAAACGCTGGATCGTTGGCAGTTGAGAAGTTAGAAAGTTTGGATGGTCTCGCCCGCGAGTGTGGGCTATATGTGGCGTCCTGCTACTTTGAACTATAAGGACTAACCCGCACTATAGTATTCAACTATAAAGCGGCCAGAGTACGCCTATAGCTCTTACTCGCGCCCCGCGAGCGAGAGCTAAAGCATGTAAATCCTGCTTCTAAAAAAAGAGACGCAAGGTTTTGCGTCTCTACAGATACTGTTAAATCTAATAAATCTCCATTAATTGAGGTTCAGACACAAATCTTAGTTTACTTTCCGAACCCGCTCCAGTTTCAGCATGTTCATAGGGTTTGGCTCCAGGCCTTGTATGTTATTCTGGGTCAGGCGCAGCACTTCGTCGTAGTATAATACTATAACCGGGCATTCTTCTACCACTATCCTATCCATGGCCTGGTAAAGTTCCCAGCGTTTCTGCACGTCACGTTCCAGCTTGGCCTGTTCGTATAGTTTGTCGAATTCCTTGTTTACAAAGTGCGTTTTATTTGGCCCTGCCGGAGAAAAGTTTTTGCTATAGAACAACGCCAGGTAGTTTTCGGCATCCGGATAATCACCCAGCCACGATTTCATGAAGAACGGGGCACGGCCATTATCTACTGTCTCCTGGTGAGCCGGGCCCTGGTTAATATCGATTTCCACCTGCACACCCACTTCCGCCCATTTTTTCTGCATATACTCGGCCAGTTCCTTGTGCTCGGCTACGGTGCTCAGGCGCATTTTAAGTGGCTTCTGGTAACTATAGCCGGCAGCAGTCAGCAATTCTCTGGCTTTTTTAGGATTGTAACTATAGCCCGGCACTTTCTCCTGGCTAAAAGATGGCAGCGATGGGGGCACTATACCAGAGTGGCCCGGTATACCAATATTGTTCCGGAAATAGGCGATCATTTCCTTCTTATTGATAGCGTAGTTCAGGGCCTGTCGCACACGTTTGTCCTGCACCGCCGGGTTCGGGTCTTTCAGGTTTTTAGGGTCCAGCTGGAAACCGATGTATTCGGTGTTAAGGTAAGGCTCTTTGCGAACGGTAAACTTTCCTTTAAAATCGTCCTGTACCGTCCCGTCGTTGTTCAGGATCAGATCACGGCTTCCTTCCCTCACGCCCGAAAGGAAATCCAGCTTACCCTGCATAAAGGTCAGGAACTCCGATTTTCGGTCAGTGATGAAAGATATCTGCACAGCATCCAGGTAAGGCAACTGCACTCCATTTTCATCTTTCTTCCAGTAGTTCGGGTTCTTGTGCATGATTATGGCATTGCCTTCGTCCCATTGCTTGAACACGAAAGGACCTGTACCCACCGGGTTCGCTCTGAAGTCTTTGCCATACTTTGCTACAGCTTCCTGAGGAACTATAAATGCATACGGCATCGTCAGAATTTCCAGGAAAGCAATGAAAGGCTCATTCAGGTAGATTTTGAAAGTAGAGTCGTTTACCGCCAGGAAAGCCGTATCCGAAATTGCACCGTTTTTATCGGAAAGCACTTTATCGTTAAAGATCCAGGCGCCGGTGCTGGCCGTGGCCGGGTCAATAATACGCTTGAAACTATACGCTACATCCTTCGCAGTTACTTTGCGGCCTTTGCCACCTTTAAAAACCTTGTGGTCGTGGAAGTAAACATCATCCCGAAGCACGAAACTATAGGTTCTGCCATCTTCTGACACTTCCCAGCTTTTAGCTATGCCAGGCCCTATCTTCAGCTCCTGGTCCAGTTCCACCAGCCCGTTGTATAGTTGCGTAGTCGCCCAGATATTAGCCTGGTTACGGGCAAAAGCCGGATCCAGCGATGATAAAGCTTCGGGCTGATTATACCTGAAAACAGTTTTATTCGTTCCATTTTTTCCGGCTTCAGTGCAAGACTGGCACAGAAGCAAAACGGTGGATAACAGGGCAAAAACGGTGGATAAAAAAACGTGGCGGGTTCTGATTTGCATCCGGTAAAGTGGTCAAAAAAATGTATCTTTGTGCAAGATAAAAATAACTAACGTAGATAAGTAAGCACTAATCAGTAAATCATGGAAATAACATACTACGGACAGTCTTGCTTTTTAATTAAGATCGGCGATCTCAGCGTTTTGTTTGATCCGTTCATTTCACCAAACGAGCTGGCAAAGGATATCGATGTAGACAGTATCAAGGCTGATTACATTCTGTTGTCGCATGGCCACCAGGACCACGTGCACGATGCAGAGCGAATTGCCAGGAACAATGGCTCAACTATAGTTTCAACATTCGAGATTGCCAGTTGGTACGGTGAGAAAGGAATAGAGAAAACGCACCCGATGAACATTGGCGGTAAGGTTACGCTGCCTTTCGGAACGGTGAAGATGGTAACTGCCGTTCATTCGAGCTCATTGCCGGATGGAACGTACGCTGGTGTTGCGTCGGGGTTTGTGGTTGAAACTGAAGATAAAGCCTTCTATTTTGCCGGTGACACCGCCTTGACTTATGATATGAAGCTGATACCGGAGCAGTTCGACCTTGATTTTGCATTGTTGCCGATCGGTGATAATTTCACAATGGATATACACGATGCCCTTATTGCTGCTGATTTTGTGCAGGTTGATAAGTTCATCGGCATGCATTACGACACGTTTCCATATATTGCCATCGATCACGAAGAGGTGAAGGAAGTAGCGCAGATGGCAGGAAAAGAGTTAATTCTGATGGAGATAGGTCAAACTATAAACCTATAAGTATAGCATGGCTCATCTCACAAATAAGCTAAAGCACCTGTTAATTGATATTACAGGATATTGGATTTATAAGAAGAGATATTTGCCAATTGGAACTGACTTAGCTGTTGATATTTCTACAAGGTTAAGATTTGCACCCAGAACAATTTTTGATGTTGGTGCTAATGTGGGCCAGACAGCGAAACGCTTTGACAGCATTTTTGAAGGTGCTAAAATTTACTCCTTTGAGCCAGTAAATTCAACCTTTATGCAGTTAGTAGGTAACTTAGATAGTAGAAGAAATATTGTCTTAGAAAATATAGCTCTAGGAGAATCCGATTCAACCGAAGAAATAAGCCTGTTTGAAGGAGAACTATCTGTTCTAAATTCGCTTAATCAAAATTCAATGAATAGAGATTGCGAAGCCAGAAAAGAAATGATAAAGATTTTAAAACTTGACACTTATTGTTCTCTTAATAAAATTGAAAGTATAGACCTTTTGAAAATTGATACCGAAGGTTACGAATTACAGGTCTTAAAAGGGGCTCAGTATTTTCTGGAGTCTGGTAAAATTAAGATGATTTTAGCTGAAGTTGGTTTTAACGTTAAGAATAAAAGAAATACTCACTTTAATGAGTTAAATGAATTCCTGACAAGTTATAATTTCAATTTCCATTCCATGTATGATGTTTCAAATCAATTCATTAAACATGGGGAGAATTTTGCTAATGTACTTTATGTTCATAATCAACTATTTGACTAAGTACATTTTTTCAGCTTTTAACCTATAAGTATAGAATGGGAAAAATAATAGCGGTTGCCAATCAAAAAGGAGGCGTAGGTAAAACTACCACAGCTATAAACCTGGCGGCAAGCCTGGCAGCCTTAGAATACAGAACCCTGCTGGTAGATGCAGACCCACAGGCCAATGCCACATCCGGGCTTGGCTTTGATCCGGCCAGTATCACTTCCAGTATTTACGAATGCATGGTAGAGGATCTGAATCCGGAAGATATCATTCTGCAGTCTCCTAACATCGAATTCCTGGACCTGATTCCGTCGCATATCGACCTGGTTGGTGCTGAAGTAGAGATGATCAACCTGGATAACCGTGAAGAAAAGATGCGCGAGGCCCTGAAGCCCCTGCGTGAGAAGTACGATTTCATCATCATCGACTGTTCGCCTTCGCTGGGTCTGATCACGGTTAACTCGCTCACTGCCGCTGATTCGGTAGTGATTCCGGTACAGTGCGAGTATTTCGCGTTGGAAGGTCTGGGCAAGTTGCTGAATACGATCAAGATCATACAGTCGCGCCTGAACACTGAACTGGCTATAGAAGGTATCCTTTTAACCATGTATGATGTGCGCCTGCGCCTAAGCAACCAGGTGGTGGAAGAAGTGAAAACACACTTCCAGCAAATGGTTTTTGATACGATCATTCCAAGAAATGTGAAGTTGAGTGAGTCGCCAAGCTTTGGTTTACCGGCCATTTTGCACGATGCTGAAAGTAAAGGAGCGCTGAGCTACCTGAACCTGGCCCGTGAAATTGCCGAGAAAAACAGCGTGGCACTGGAGAAATAACCCTACCCTTACATGTCTGACAACAACAATAAAACACCTAAACGCACAGGAGGCCTCGGCAGAGGTCTTGGCTCTCTACTGGAGGGTAACAAGTACACAGGTAAAATTGATTCGAACACCATTAATGAAGTCAATACTATCGCAGATATAGCCATAGACCAGATCCAGACGAACCCCTACCAGCCGCGTACCCACTTCGATCAGGGCGCACTGGAAGAATTGGCGGAGTCTATCAGAATACAGGGCATCATTCAGCCAATTACTGTTCGTCAGCTCGACCAGAAAAGCTACCAGCTGATTTCAGGTGAGCGTCGTTACCAGGCGGCTAAGATGGCCGGACTGACAACGATACCGGCTTACATCCGCAAGGCTGACGACCAGCAAATGCTGGAAATGGCCCTGATCGAGAACATTCAGCGCGAAAACCTGAACGCCATCGAGATCGCCCTCTCCTATCAGCGTCTTTTATCAGAATGTAGCCTGAAGCAGGAAGAACTGGGTGACCGTGTCGGTAAAAAGCGAACCACCGTAACCAACTACCTGCGCCTGCTTAAATTGCCGCCGGATATCCAGATCGCCCTGCGCGATAACGTAATTTCTATGGGTCACGCACGTGCTTTGATCAACATAGATACGATTGAAAACCAGCTGGAAGTTTTCAAGAAGGTTGTGAATGAAGAATTGTCGGTGCGTAAAGTAGAAGAACTGGTACGTAACCTTCAGAATGCTACTAAAAAGCCGGACCCGCAACAGAAACTCCAGTTTAACAAGTACGAAGAAGAGATCAGGTCTGTAGAAACACGCTTGTCTTCTCAGTTTGGTACTAAAATACAGGTGAAGGCAAACAACGATGGTAAAGGCGAGATAAAGATCCCGTTTGTATCTGTAGATGAGCTGAACCGTATCTTAGAATTACTTAACTACTAATAAACTATAATGAGGCTAACCGTTAGCATTGCTTTATTCTTTTTGAGTATAGTTGCTTTTGTTGCTCCTGCCCGCGCGCAGGTCATAACGGCTGGCCCCGATTCGGTTATAGTTTCCGTTCCGGATACAGCAACTGCCGACGATAACAGATTTTTCCTGAGCAAATGGGACAGACCGGCCAAAGCTGCTTTGTTTTCAGCTATAGTTCCAGGCTTAGGTCAGGCATACAATAAGGCTTACTGGAAGTTGCCGATCGTTTATGCAACAGGTGGTGTATTAGCATACTTCTGGATAGATAATAACAATAAATACCAGGATTATCGCGAAGCACTACTTATCCGAACAGATGGCGACGAAAGTACCATAGATAAATATGTGAACAGTAATATTTATGGTACACAACGCTCTAATGGAACAGACAACCTGAAGCGTGCCCGCGATTTCTACCGTCGTAACCGTGATCTGACGATCCTTTTATCTATTGGAGCTTATAGTTTGCAGATTGCAGAGGCCTACGTGCACGCCCACATGAAAGAATTTGATATAAGCGACAACCTCGCCCTAAAAGTACAGCCCAACCTGATCCAGGTTCCTGTGCAGGCAGCTGTAACGCCAGGCTTAAGCTTAACGCTATACACTAAATCAAAATGAGAATACTGTTGATAGGCTACGGCAAAATGGGCAAAACCATTGAGCAGATGGCCCTGGCAAAAGGCCACCAGATTGCCGGAACTATAGACCACACCAACACCGAAACACTTAGTAACTATACAGCAGCCAACGTTGATGTAGCCATCGAATTTACGCACCCTGAGGCTGCTTTTGGTAACATTACATACTGCCTGCAACATAACATTCCGGTGGTAGTTGGCTCTACGGGCTGGCTCGATAAGCTGGAAGATGCCAAGCAACTATGCGCTGATACCAATGGCGCCTTCTTTTATGCCTCAAACTTTAGCGTAGGCGTTAATTTGTTTTTCCACTTTAACGAGTATATTGCAGCTAAAATGCAGGCTTACAAGGAGTACAGCGTAGGCATACGCGAGATTCATCACCTGCAGAAAGTGGATAAGCCAAGCGGTACCGGCATAACGACCGCCGAAGGTATATTGCCTCATTTCCCTGCCCTGAGCGGCTGGGTGGCTGATCAGGAAATAGAGGGTAAACTGAACATTATTTCAGAACGCGAACCGGATGTAGTTGGCACACACATTGTTACCTATAGTTCTGACGTTGATAAAATTGAACTTTCACATGTGGCACATAGCCGCACCGGTTTTGCCGAAGGCGCCCTGATGGCAGCCGAATGGCTGAAAGATAAGAAAGGCGTTTACGGCATGAAAGACATGCTGAATCTGTAAAAATCATAGCGAATCCTGCATGAAAGTTAAGTTCTGGGAGAAAAAGCCAGTTACCAAAGAGCCTAAAAAGAAAAAAAGCTTTGCCCGCGAATGGGGCGATGCCATCCTGTTTGCCGTGGTGGCAGCCAGTTTAATACGCTGGGCTACGTTTGAGGCGTACACCATTCCTACTCCATCCATGGAAAAGTCGCTGTTAGTTGGCGATTTCCTGTTTGTGAGCAAACTGCACTATGGCCCGCGCACGCCCATTACACCATTGCAGATACCATTAACGCACCAAACAATCTGGGGCACCAACATTCCATCTTATTCTGATGCCATTCAGTTGCCATCGTACAGGTTGCCTGGCTTTTCGGAAGTGAAGCGGGGCGATGTTGTGGTTTTCAATTACCCTCCTGAAGATCAGCATCCGGCCGATTTGCGCACGAACTATATAAAACGTTGCGTAGCTGTGGCCGGAGACTCAATTGAAGTGCGTGACATGCAGGTTTACGTGAACGGAACACCGGCTGCCAATCCTGAAAAACTGCAGTACAGTTACCACATGGCTACGTCCAAAATTCTGAACGAGCAATTTTTCCTGGATCATGATATGGACCTGACCAGCGTGTATGCCTGGGAAGGCGGCTTCCGGTTTAATGCCACACCGGAAAAGGCAGCAGAGCTTGCTAAGTTGGATTTTGTTGATAGTGTTACACTTTTGAAAGACAGACCAGGCGTTCAGCAACCGGATATTTTCCCGCATGTGCCTAGTAAATATAAGTGGAACCAGGACTTTTTCGGACCACTGTATGTACCAAAAGAAGGCGCTACTGTAGCTATTACACCAGAAACGCTTCCGCTTTACGAACGCGTGATACTGGAATACGAGCACAACGACAACGCCGAAGTACGCGACGGCAAACTATACCTGGATGGCAAAGAAGTTAACCAGTATACCTTTAAGCAGAACTATTACTTTATGATGGGTGATAACCGCCATAACTCAATGGACTCGCGCTACTGGGGTTTTGTACCAGCCGACCACATTGTAGGGAAAGCAGTTATGATCTGGATGTCAACAGACCCTTATGGCAAATTCCTGAATAAGATACGCTGGAACCGCATTTTTAATATCATAGAATAAACTATAACTATAGTTCATGTTAATCAGAAGCCAGACCTAACCGTCTGGCTTTTTGCATGCTATCCCTTTTTTTTAAGCTGACTGATAGCACGGTGTAAATCATAAGCAGCACCCTACCCTTTTCTATAATCTAAACAACGCAGCGCCTTACTGTGCTGAATGTAGCCCTGTAACCAATTACACGTATAGGAAGGCAAACTATAAAGCAGATCTTAACCAGATGTTATGGAAATTCTTCGGACCTATATCGAATATGTTGTCGGAATTATAGAAGCCATTGGTGTTTTAATTATATCAATAGGGGCTGCCATCGCTCTCGTTAAGTACCTGCTCCCCATGCTGACAGGCAAAAAGTATTACAAGGAACTGCGACAGGATTTAGGTAAAACCATTTTGCTTGGACTGGAAATCCTGGTTGCGGCGGATATTATTGCCACCGTTTCTACAAAACCGGATTTGCAGGGCGTATTGATACTCGGTATGATCATACTGATAAGAACGTTCCTGAGCATTTCGCTGCAGGTGGAGCTGGAAGGCAAATTCCCGTGGAAAAACAAGAATCCAGAACTATAGATCCGCAACACAGCAGCATGCCCAACTATACGCCCGCATCATTACCGTAACTATAGTTTACCAGTCTATTGGTTCTTTGCCATGCGCTACCAAGTAAGCATTTGCCTTGCTAAAATGGCGGTTTCCGAAAAATCCGCGGTCGGCTGCGAAAGGCGACGGGTGCGCTGACTGTAGCACAAGGTGTTTTTGAGGGTCTATGATGGCGCCTTTTTTCTGGGCATAGGCACCCCAAAGCATAAACACGACATGCTCTTTCTGATCGTTTACCTTCTGCACTACAGCATCCGTGAACTGCTCCCAGCCTTTTTTCTGGTGCGAACCGGCATCGCCTGCGCGTACGGTTAGTGTGGCGTTCAGTAATAATACACCCTGCTTTGCCCAGCGCTCCAGGTTTCCGGTGGCTGGCAGGTCTTTGCCCAGGTCACTTTTGATCTCCTTAAAAATATTAATAAGTGAAGGTGGCGTACGCACCTCGTCGCTAACCGAAAAAGCCAGCCCGTTTGCCTGGTTTGGCCCATGATAAGGGTCCTGGCCCAGTATAACTACTTTCACCTGATCGAAGGGGCACATTTTAAACGCGTTAAAGATCTGGTTACCCGGTGGATAAACTTTTTGGGAATTGTATTCGTCTTTAACAAAAGCTACGAGGTTTTTGAAATATGGCTTTTCAAATTCATCTTGCAGCACATTTTGCCAGCTTTCTTCTATCTTTACATTCATAAATGATGGATGAAGGGTGTGAAATAATCCTGAAACTTAGTTAATGATGGTAACTCTTTTACACTTCAGCAGTTTCTAATATACAATAATAACTGTAACATGGATACAAAAACGACAGAAGGAGTGAAAGTAACAGTCACCACTAACTACCTTCCAGATTATTCGAGTCCGGTACAGCAGCACTTTGTATTTGCTTACAAGATAACGATAGAGAATAAAAGCGAGTTTACGGTGAAATTACTGCGCCGCCACTGGTATATACACGATGCCACAGGCACTGTGCGCGAAGTAGAAGGCGAAGGCGTAGTGGGTCAGCAACCTACCCTGGAGCCAGGCGAATCGCACGAATACGTATCGGGCTGCAACCTGAAAACCGGAATTGGCAAAATGAGCGGCACTTACTTAATGGAGCGCCTGGTAGATGGAAAGCAGTTCTATGC
The DNA here is from genome assembly GCF_010092985.1 of Pontibacter pudoricolor. GTDB lineage: Bacteria > Bacteroidota > Bacteroidia > Cytophagales > Hymenobacteraceae > Pontibacter > Pontibacter pudoricolor. The sequence goes on from NZ_CP048106.1 coordinate 1,736,155, forward strand.
CACTATTCCTGAATTTACCCTGATCGTACCTTATAAGTTAAATTAAGGGTTGGAGGCTGAAGGTTAAAAGGTTGAATGGCTATTACTGAAATTTACATCCAACGCTTAAACATCCGGCAATCAAACCCTTCAGCTAATCAACTGAAAAGCTTCAACTATAGCCAGTGTCTTATTTCAGCCAAGCCATAGATTACCTGCTTTACAGGGCACGATCCTTTAAACTGCATGGCGTACACTCCCCTTTCGTGTTTAATTTGTACAACCAGGTTATACTGCATGGTGGGTCCTATTATGCTTATCCGCGGGTAGAAGCTGTACGCGAAAACCTGCTGGCTGAAGACCGCACTATAGAAGTAACCGATTTCGGGGCCGGATCTAAAACGATAAACTATAAAACCCGGAAAGTTGCTGATATCGCCCGCACCTCAGCAAAGCCTGCCAAATTTGGCCAGTTGCTTTTCAGGCTGGTCAATCATTTTCAGCCACGATATGTGTTTGAGCTGGGTACTTCGCTGGGGATAACGACTGCTTATTTAGCTGAAGCAGCCCGTAAAGCGCAGGTGTATACTTTTGAAGGATGCCCAACTATAGCCGGTGTCGCAAAAGAGAATTTCGAATACCTGCATCTCCGCAACGTCGCACAGATAACCGGCAACCTCGACCAGACACTCCAACCCCAGTTAGAGCAGATACCGAAACTGGACTTTGCTTTTTTTGACGGCAACCACCGATACGAACCCACTATACGCTATTTCACACAGTGCCTTTCAAAAGTACATGAAAACAGCGTGTTTGTGATAGATGATATCTACTGGTCCCCGGAGATGAAACGTGCCTGGCAGGAGATAAAAAATCATCCGCAGGTGGGCCAAACGATTGATCTGTACTTTGTAGGGTTGGTCTTTTTCCGCACTGCTCAACCAAAAGAGCATTTTACGCTGGGTTTTTAGGAAGATGGCTGATTTCTAAAAGAGGAACTATAGTTTAACTCACAGATCTCCCCCTTTCAGTAAGTCATCAACTATAAAACAAAAAGGACAAAAAACCGAAGTCCTTTGTCCTTTGTCATACGCTTATTATTAACCTTAGCTTATCGCCTGGCGAATTCTGATCAGTTTCTGCATTAAGCCTTCCAGCTGATCTAGAGGTAGCATATTGGCTCCATCGGATTTGGCAATGCTTGGCTGCGGATGCGTTTCTATGAACAGACCATCAGCTCCTACTGCAATGGCTGCTTTAGCTATAGTTTCGATCAGGGCTGGTTTACCACCTGTAACCCCGGAGCTTTGGTTTGGCTGCTGTAACGAGTGCGTTACATCCATTACCACAGGCGCCCCCGTCGACTGCATTTCAGGTAGGTTTCTGAAGTCAACAACCATATCAGAATAACCAAAGCTGTTACCACGGTCAGTTAATATCACCTTTTCGTTGCCTGATTCGCGCACTTTATCAACAGCAAAACGCATGGCCTCACCAGATAAAAACTGGCCCTTTTTGATATTTACCACTTTGCCTGTGTTGGCTGCAGCTACTAACAGGTCTGTCTGACGACACAAGAAAGCTGGTATCTGCAGTACATCTACATATTCGGCAGCCATCGCCGCTTCGTGGCTCTCATGTATATCGGTAACAGTAGGCACATCGAAGGTCTGGCTCACTTTCTGCAGAATGCGCAGCGCTTTTTCGTCGCCGATGCCGGTAAAAGAATCCAAGCGGGAACGGTTGGCTTTTCGGTAAGAGCCTTTAAAAATGAGCGGAATATGAAGCTTGTCGGTTATAGTTTTTAAGCGTTCTGCAATCTGCATGGCCATTTCTTCGCCTTCTATAGCGCATGGGCCAGCCATTAAAAAAAAGTTGCCGCTTTGTGTATGGTGTAGTTTCGGAATCTCGAACATCATTTTAAATTTTGATAACTATAGTACAAAAGTACGCATTTAGCACTTATTTCTTCTGCAGATTGATGAAAAGCTCTCTGCCCTGCCTTGGGGGGATGGAATTGTATGCCCTCCCGAAATGCCTGAAAAGAAAATACGGCTCAAAATACTGCCTGTACTCTTCAGCTGATCCACCAAACGGAGGGCCTTCGTGTGTAAAGTTAGTATCGAACAGCAAGCCAATAACTTTCCCGCCCGGTACCAAAAGTTCAGCGCATTTCCGTGCATAAGCGGCGCGCAGGTCTGGCGCAATAGCACAGAAAAACGTTTGTTCAACTATGAGATCATACTGCCCTTGCAGGTCAAAAAAATTCTGTAATAACAGCTGCTCTTTAGGGAAGTTCTGCACACGCCTGGCAAAATTTTCGAGGGGCGCAGGAGCCACATCGGCCACAAATACATTTTTAAAGCCGCTGTTAACTAAATATTCAGCTTCGTAGGCATTTCCGCAACCAGGTATTAAAATGCGCAGGTCTTTGTTTGTAAGCTGGTCGAAATACGTTTTAAGGGGTGTCGTTATAGTTTGCGCGTCCCACCCGGTCTGGTTATCCTGATAGCGTTGTTGCCAGTAGGCAGCATTAAATTCTTGTTTCATGAGGTTAAGATATATAATGCAAATGTCTTATATTTGATACTTTACATGTGCCGAATGTATACACACCGGTCCTAAATCAAAAATATAATCTATACATATGTCAACGAACACACCCGAGAACAGAGGTAACAGAAAGCTCCTGATTGTAGGTTTTATCGTCATCCTGACCAGTATAAACGGTATTCTGCTTTATATGAATTATCAGAAAAAGGAGAAAGCTGAGGAGCAGGAAGAGGTTATCCGGGTGAAAAACACTGAACTGGAGAACCAGATAAAAGTTTACGAAGCCCTGAAAGCTGATTTTGAGCGCCAGAGCCAGGAACTACAGGCAATGGGCCTTGAGAATGATTCACTTGAGTCGAAGATCGCTGCTATTTCTGCTGACCTGGACCAGTTGCGTGGCTTCCGTAAGAGCAGCTATACTCTGGCAGATCAGCGCAAGTTCCGCGAAAGAGCGCAGTCTTTTGAGAAACAGCTTATTCAGAAGGATAAGGAAATTGCTAAACTGAAGGAAGACAACGAAGTGCTGTTTACGGAAAACACGACCCTGAAAACAACCCAGAACAAGCTTTCCGACAGCCTGATTACCATGAAGTCTACCAACCAGGACCTGACAGAAAAGGTAAAACTGGCATCTCGCCTGGAGGCTCAGAATGTTAACGTGAACATAATTAACCAGCGCGGCAAAGAGAAAGACGACGATGACAGCGAGTACAGAGCCAAAACGGTAGACAAGATCAAGGTTTCGTTCAAACTTGCCCAGAATGATGTAGCTCCAAAAGAGCCTAAGACAATTTATATGCGCTTAATTGAGCCTGATGGAGCTGCATTGTACAACCTTTCTACTGGTTCAGGCACTTTCCAGATTGATGGGGAAGACATGTACTACACTGCCAAGCGTGATATCGTATTTGACAACACGCAGCAGCAGGTAAGTTTTGTTTACGCCAAGAACGCGGCCTATAAAAAAGGCCAGCATACTATTGAGCTGTACGCGGACGGTTTCCTTATCGGAAGAACTTCTTTTGTCCTGAAATAACAGGTAACGAACTATAGTTATTGAAAGCCCCTGCCCTCGCAGGGGCTTTTTGCATTTATGGTCTTGAATGCTATAGTTTACTTTTTTGTCATTTCGACGTCAGGAGAAATCTGAGTTCTATAGTTGGTTATAGTTGCAACTGGAACCAAGCCTTTTATTCCATAGCATTTTCTAATCCTGGGAGCTCTACTTGCCTATAGTTCTATAGTTGGCTTTGGTGCCCTCACGGCCGGGAGGCCCCGTCTTGGGGGTAGGGGCCCTCGATAAGGGCATCGCGCGGCGCGAATCTCTTTTGCTCGTTCCTCGCAATGCCTGACGGCACCAGATATTCACAAGGCGCTCAACCCAAAGACTGCGATCTTTCTCATAGCAACAAGTATCTATAATTTGAACCGGTAAGCTTCGAGATTTATCGTGGCTATAGTTTCGTAGGGACAGGTCGCGACCTGTCCTGTGCATGGTCTGTAACTATAGCTAATTCAGATTTCTCCTTTCGTCGAAATGACAGCTGGGCAAGCAGTAGCAGAAAGTCCCCCTTTGAAGGGGGCAGGGGGATGACAAACAGTAACTATAAAACGATAGCCACCAACTATAACTATAGCTGAAATTCCCCTATTGGGAGGGGCAGGGGTGGGTTAAAACAGCAACTATAGACCGATAGCTGAACTATAGCGACTGCTCAAAAGCTCCTTCCCCTGTTTTTAGGGGAAGGCTGGGAAGGGGTGAAACCACAACTATACAACTATAGCTGCAACTATAGCAATTCCCTTTATCCCAGAAATACTTTAAATCTCACTTAATTCCGGTTCAGACAATGCCTGTCCTTTCAGGCCAGTTGAGTCGGGAAACTCAACACCATTGTAAGTCGCTCGCGCCAGCCTAAAATTAACCATAGATCAAACTATAAACTCGCAAACTATAACCATAAAAAAGCCCCTTCTTTCAGGAAGGGGCTTTAGTCCATCGTTCACAAATTGATAGCGTTTTCTATACCTAAGTAAGATCTAATCAACTAACATTTTCCGGTCCTGGATCACTTTAAAATGCTCCACCATCTTCACTGATTCAGAAATATCTTCCGTAAAAATTGCAATGAAAGAACCAGGCTCTGCACGCTCAAGGGCATAGGCAATAGCACGCATTTCTTCTGGTATAAGCTCAATCTTTACGCCGGTATTCGTATCTTCTATACCATTTATCAATGGCTGTGTGATCTCATCAGCGGTCTTGCCGCGCAGGTCATTATCAAGCCGTATTATCACTTCGTCAAAAATATTTCCTGCGGCTTGTCCGAGCTCATAAAAGTCTTCGGTGCGTCGGTCTCCTACCCCGGCAATAATGCCAACCTTATGCTTCACTTCCAGGCTCTCAATAAACTGCCCTATTGCTTTCAGTCCTCCTACGTTATGGGCATAGTCTACCAGCACCTCAAAATTCGGGAACTTGAACAGGTTCATACGACCCGGAGTTTTAGCCGGCGATGGTATAAAAGTTCTCAGTGAAGTCTTAATATCCTCGATATCGAAGTGTGAGATATAGCCTGCCAAAGTAGCCGCCAGTATATTTTCGATGTTGAACCTGGCACGACCACCAAACGTGAGCGGAACATCACCCACGCGGTCCACACGCAGCTTATAGCTGTTCTTAAATATGGAGATATAGCCGTTCTCGAACACTGCTGCCAGACCGCCTTTGGCTATATGCTTGAGTATGCGCGGGTTGTTTTCGTCCATGCTAAAGAAGGCTACATTACAGGTTAACCCATCAGCCATTGCATATACCAGGTCATCATCCGCATTCAGTACAGCATAGCCGTCAGGGCTCACACTTTTAGGAATTACTGCTTTAACCTGTGCCAGTTCTTCCAGGGTATGAATATCGCGGAGCCCCAGGTGGTCGGAGCTTACGTTGGTAACTATACCAATATCGCATTGCTGGAAACCCAGGCCGGATCGAAGCAACCCGCCACGTGCACATTCCAGCACAGCGAAATTTACGGTCGGGTCTTTCAGCACAAACTCAGCGCTGTAAGAGCCTGTTGTATCGCCTTTCTCGAGCAACTTATCCTGTATATAAATACCGTCTGTGGTAGTATAACCAACCTGGTAACCTTTATGCTTAACCATGTGGGCAATTAAACGCGTGGTGGTGGTTTTACCATTGGTACCAGTTACAGCTATAATCGGAATACGTGCCGGCTGACCACGCGGGAAAAGCATATCTATAACAGGCTCGGCCACATTGCGCGGCAACCCATAGGTAGGCGAAATGTGCATTCTGAAACCTGGAGCAGCATTTACTTCCAGCACCGCACCACGGGCCTCATTCAGCGGTATGGCAATATCGGTTGTCATTATATCAATACCGCAGATATCCAGGCCTATAATGCCGGCAATCCGTTCCGCCATCAATATATTATAGGGGTCAACCAGGTCCGTAACATCTGTAGCAGTACCACCAGTGCTAATATTGGCTGTACTTTTCAAATACACTTCATACCCTTCCGGCACTACCGACTGAGTTTTAAGCTCCATACTTTTCAGCAGGGCCTGGGTATGCTTATCTATTTTTATCCGGGTAAGCACCTTTTCGTGGCCTATACCTCGTCGTGGGTCTTTGTTTTCTTTATCAATCAGCTGTTTTATAGTTGAGACACCATCACCTACCACCATAGCCGGTGTGCGCTTGGCTGCCGCTACAAACTTCCCGTTTATTACAAGTAACCTGAAATCGAAACCGGTAATATATTGTTCTACCATAACGGCCTGAGAATACTTACGGGCTTCCAAGAAGCCTTTCTTAGCATCGTTCAGGTTCGTGATATTGATGGTTGCTCCCTTACCATGGTTCCCGTCCAGGGGCTTTATAACAAGCGGGAAACCCAGCCAGGTAACTGCACGCCTTAACTCTTCCTGTGAGTACACTGTGGTGCCTTTCGGAACAGGTATGCCGGCATCGCTCAGCATATCTTTGGTTGCATTCTTATCTCCGGCTATCTCTACAGCAAAGCAGGCAGTGCCGCAGGTTAGGGTAGCTTGTATGCGCTTCTGGTATTTCCCATAGCCCAGTTGTATCAGCGAGTGTCTATCAAGGCGGATGTAAGGGATTCCGCGGCTTACCGCTTCGGTAACTATAGCATAGGTACTTGGTCCGAAATATTCAGCTTCACGGATCTCATGCAGCCTTTCCAGGTCATCCCAAAGTTTATACTTTTCACCTTTTATAAGCGCTTCGGTAATGCGCACGGCAGCGTAAGCGGCGTATTCTCCTGCTCTTTCTTCCTGGTAAGAGAAAATAACGTATACCTCGTGGGAGTTACGGGTTGGGTAGCAACGTCCAAAGCCACTGTCCATACCTGCCATTGTCTGCAGTTCTAAGGCCATATGCTGCACTACATGCCCGAAGGTAGTACCTTCTTCTATGGTCTTAAAGAAACCACCCTCAACACCCTCTGAAGAGCGATGAGACAACATGCCGGGAAACATTTTGCGGAGGCGGCTATAAAAATCAGGTAGTTGGTTCGTTAAAACATCACTCTGTTCTTCCAGGTCCAGTTTCAGAACTATAATCTTCGGATGCTTTACAGACCAGTAGTTAGGTCCGCGCATCACGCGTAAATCAACGATTTTCATGTATCAGGTATTGGTAAGCAATTACAATTAGCTTTAAGCAAAGAATATTTCTCAGGTCCGGTTCGACACGATGTCAAAAATTCTATCTGCTCTGTTTATTTAGCTAAGAATAGGCTTTGTATGCCATTTCTATATACAAGCTGGTGGTGTATTAAGATAAATACGTTAGTAAATGATAACCTGATTACGAAGAAATGGCACAAAAGATTAATCTGAACAGGAATATTAATGCTGTTTCTGAAGGGTTTGAATTAACTGCCAGATACAGAAAAAGATACTATAGCAATTAACGGGTTTAAAGAGATGGGCAGCAAAACAAAACGCCCCGGTTGTAAAAACAACCGGGGCGTTTAAAAAGAGGTAACGAGCGGATTCGAACCGCTGTAGCAGCTTTTGCAGAGCTGAGCCTAGCCACTCGGCCACGTTACCCTGTTATTGGGTGTGCAAATATACACAGAGTTGTATGCTTGTCAAACTATAAGAGCAAGAAATTTTATATAACTGTACTAAGTCAGGCCTTATCAGCTAGTTAGATTTTTATAGTCGTACCGATACCTCCTAAGCTTCTTTCTCCTGCTTGCTATATTTCTTCAGTTGCTCTACCATTTTCTTGGCTGTTGCACTATAATCAGTTTTATACTTCGCCATTAATTCCTCCCGCGTCGTTTCAGCACCTTTCTTCTGCTTCTCCCACAGCACCGATAATGTTGCAAAAGGGGGCAACAGTATACCCATGTCATTGTAAAAGTTACTGATATTGGCAATAATATGCTGGGCTCCGTCAGAATCACCGGTAATTACAATACCGCCGGTTTTACCGCGCAGCCTCGACTCCTTTCCTTCCAGTATTTCATCGTGCAATTCATCCAGTCGTTCAATCACCTTTTGTATTTCCGATGACTGGTTATTCCACCAGATAGGAGTAGCTAAAATGATGATATCAGATTCCAACAGTTTCTGAAGTATACCCGGCCATTGATCTCCTGAACCCATGTTGCTATAAGTTCCCGGAAGTATAGTATGCTCTACCAGTTTAATAATAGTACAGTCTATGCCATGCTCCTTTAAAACTGAAGAAAGAAATTCTGATAAAACTTCAGTGTTGGAAAGGCCTTCTTTTTTCAGCGTTCCCAGGAGTATAACTGCTTTCATAAGTAGAGCTGATTGATGTGTTACTAAGCTCTTAAACTATAACACAAAGATTAAGTTTAGCACCGGGTTACATACCTGCAGCCCAAGAGAGTAATGTCATCGTTATATCTTAGGAATAATCACTTTGGTTAAAAACAAAAAGGCCCCGGATTGCTCCGGGGCCTTTCATTATAAGACAAGCTTAAGATTAAGCGTTGCTCTCTTCTTCAGATGCTTCTTCGTCAGAACCTTTAGACTTCTTTGCAGCAGCCTCCAGTTTCTTAACGCCAGCTTCTTTCTCGTTGTCCATCATCTTCTCTTTCAGAGCAGATAGTGCATCCAGGTCACCTAAAGTAGACTTGTCAGCTTCTTTCTGAACTTTCGGAGCTTTCTCTTTCTTCTCGCCTGTAGCAGCAGGAGCTTTCTTGGTAGCCTTAGCTACGCGGGCAGCATCAGCGCTCTCAGTGTGCGTAGATGTATGAGAAAGGATGATCTTACGATCTTCTTTAGAGAATTCAGTTACTCTGAAGTCAAGGCTTTCACCTGCTTCAACCTGAGAACCGTCTTCTTTCGTTAAGCCTTTCGGGAAAGCAAAACCTTCGATACCGTAAGGTAACTCAAGTACTGCACCACGCTCAGACTTCTCCAGAACTGAAGCTCTGTGTACAGATCCTATGTTGAATACAGATTCAAAAGTATCCCAAGGGTTCTCTTCCAGCTGCTTATGGCCTAATGCAAGTCTTCTGTTCGGAACATCAAGCTCCAGAACAACTACATCAAGGTTTTCACCAACTTTAACGAACTCAGATGGATGCTTGATCTTCTTAGTCCATGAAAGGTCAGAAACGTGTACAAGACCGTCAACACCTTCTTCAAGCTCTAAGAACAGACCGAAGTTTGTAAGGTTACGAACTACGCCAGTGTGCTTGGTGCCTACTGCATATTTCGTTAATACATCTTCTTTTGTCCAAGGATCTTCCGTAAGCTGCTTAATGCCCAGAGACATTTTGCGCTCTTCTCTGTCAAGAGTCAATACAACTGCTTCAACCTCGTCGCCTTGCTTAATGAAGTCTTGTGGGTTGCGCAGGTGCTGAGACCATGACATTTCAGAAACGTGGATAAGACCTTCTACACCTGGCATAAGCTCAAGGAACGCGCCGTAATCAGCAACGTTTACGATCTTACCTTTAACACGTGAACCAACTTCGATCTCAGCTGGAAGAGCATCCCACGGATGTGGAGTAAGCTGCTTCATACCAAGAGAGATACGCTTCTTGTCTTCATCAAAGTCAAGAACTACGATCTGTACTTTCTGGTCAAGCTGCAATACTTCTTCCGGGTGGTTGATACGTCCCCATGAAATATCTGTAATGTGAAGCAGACCGTCTACGCCACCAAGGTCGATGAACACACCGAAGTTTGTCATGTTCTTGATAACACCTTCCAGAACCTGACCTTTTTCCAGGTTGTTCAGGATGGCTGCACGCTGCTGCTCCAGGTCTTTCTCGATAAGTACTTTGTGAGATACAACCACGTTGTCGAAAGCGGCGTTGATTTTCACAACTTTCACTTCCATTTTCTTACCTACAAACACATCGAAGTCGCGGATTGGCTTAACGTCGATCTGAGAACCTGGTAAGAACGCTTCAACACCGTAAAGGTCCATGATAAGACCACCTTTGGTTCTTCTCTTAACGATACCTTCCAGAATGTTATCATTCTCAAGTGCATCGTAGATTTTAGCCCAGGCAGAAACGATTTTCGCTTTCTTACGGGATAAGATAAGCTGGCCGTTCGGATCTTCCTGGTCTTCAATAAATACTTCAACTTCGTCACCGATTTTCAGGTCAGGCAGATCTCTGAATTCTGAAGTAGCAACCAAGCCGTCTGATTTGAAACCGATGTTCAGGATCACGTCACGATCAGTGATACCAACAACTGTTCCTTTAACAACCTCCTGCTCCTGTACGGTAGTCAGGGTGTCGTCATACATTTTTTCCATTTCGGCTTTTTCTTCTTTGCTGTAGCCGCCGCCGAAACCTTGAGACTCAAACTTGTCCCAATCGAAATTTTCTGGAGAATTACTCATATTGTTTTGCTGCTCTGGAATAGCCATCAACCTAGAGCAATGGGTTGATTTGGTTTAGTTTTACATTTCCTGCTGATTTACAGGACCATTCACCTGAATGAGCCGCAAAAGTAACTCTTTTTCAGATTAAAAACCAATGCTAATCAGGGAAAGTATAGAGCCAGGTAGCAGAGGCTGTTACAGTATTAGTGAAAGTGTGGTTAACCCTATCCCAGCCCTCTCCTAAAAAGAGGGCCCCTACCCCAAAACAGGGGAAGGAGTTTTTAAATTTGTCATTTCGAACAACGTGAGAAATCTGATACAGCTATAGTTAGAGTTGGTGTTATCGTAATCGTTTTGCTCGCGCGTATCTTCCTGCTGGCGCGAGCGTCCTCGCTCGTGACTTATGATGGGGTTGCAACTGGCCCGGCAGGGACAGGAATTAGTAATAACTCTGGCTATGGTTCTATAGTTACTGTGGTTCAACCACCCCTGCCCCTCAGAGCTACGCTCGCTACCTTCGAAATCGCTTCCCGGTAGTCTAAGGCGGGGAGCTTTTCTGCCGCAGCTATAGTTGAGGTTATAGTCTTATAGTTGGCTATTGTCATCCCCCAACCCTTCAAAGACAAGGTTATTTCATTCTCCTTTTTGTCATCCTGTAAGGATCCTGGTGGCAAGTAGCATAGGCTTAACCTCCCTCCAACTAAGTTTCTTAACAGAATGACAGGAAATTTTAGACTATAAGAATGAAACGGCACTACCTTCAAATGGGGAATTTGGATATTCCTATAGTTGGCGATCTTACAGCCCCCGCTGTTTCGGACATCCTTGCCCGAAACCCAGCTGCTGCGGACGTCAACGTCCTCGTTATTCGTATTGCTGGGACAAGGATGTCCCACGCAGTTTTACTTCCGAACATAGAAGTCCGAAAGAGCATCAGAGAGCATCAGATAAGAGCGCTAAAATTACCTGGTTAAAATTCCCCTCCACGGAGGGGAAGGGGTGAGTAAATTTCTTCCATCATAAAACCGCAGAAAGCCTAACAGAGCAGCTCTAAATACTCAGCCAATTATTACAAAACCATACACCTCTATAATCTCACGGTTTCGTCTGTCAAAAATCGTGTTTATAGTTTTAAAGTTGCACCTATAGTTTAAGTACAGATATACTACAACCTGGTTATCTATAGTTTATATAGCTTAAACTAAATATTTTAGCAACTCTATAGTACTACTATTTCTCCATCCCGAGGTAAACGCCCCAGTCCTGATTGCTTGTATTGAGGTGCATTTTAAGGAAAAACTGGAGCGATGGTTTTACCGGTTTACGGATAAGTTTGAGGCCGGCTTCTTCGGGGGTTCGGTCGCCTTTGCGGGTGTTGCAACGCGAGCATGCTGTAACCAGATTCAACCAGTTGCTCCCTCCTCCCCGGCTTCGCGGCAGCAGGTGATCCAGGGTCAGGTTCTTTACAGTTCCGCAATACTGGCAGGTATAGTTGTCGCGGCGCATGATGTTATGGCGGCTCAGGGCAATGCCATAGTATGGCACATGCACATAGCGCTGCAACCGGATAACAGAAGGGACAGGATAAACTTTGGTAATGGTCCGCAGTTCTTCTTCAGACTTTGTTACCATTTCGGCTTTGTCGAGGTAAACGAGCAGGAAAGCCTTGTGCACCGAGCACACAGCAATGGCGCTGAAGTCCTGGTTAAGGATGAGAACTTTATCTTTCATAGGGTGCACACTGTACTGAATAATAAGCTTCTACGGAAAAAACCAACAGCTTACGGTAAAGTTCAGCGGAAATAGCAGCCTATGCCTGAAAAATGCGCTTAATAATGCGGAGTTTATGAGAATAACGCTTGCGGTCGGCGTTGTAAATGCCATTATGGTCCAGGGTATCGATGCGGACCTCACCGCTGGCATGCATGATCCTCTGGTCTTCTAAAACGATACCTACGTGTATGATGCGGCCTTCGTCGTTATCAAAAAAGGCAAGGTCACCGGGCAGGGTCTGATTCACGAAATGTACTTCTTCGCCGCTGGTAACCTGCTGGTACGCATCGCGGGGCAGCTGCACGCCGCAAATCCCATACACCTGCTGCGCAAATCCGGAGCAATCTATCCCGAAAACCGATTTACCTCCCCACAGGTAAGGGGCTTTCATAAAGTTCTGGGCTACTTTTACCAGCTGAGCTATAGTTGACCCTGATTCAGGGTTGGATGCGCGGCCATTGTACAGGTAAGTCTTCTCGCCTATACGCACGTTCATTCCATCAAAGAAAGGCAAATAACAGCCAATACCAACCGGAATACGATCATCGGCACTACTGATAACCTGCACCAGGTCCATGGAACGCGGGTGTTGCGCCTGCTTCCATTCCTGGTAGTATTCCTTTGAAATAATGTTATGCTGATTCTGATCGATCCAGCCCTGGTAACCGTCTGTAGCGAGCCGTATGCGCAACCACTTATCCTGACGGCTGATGATCTCATAACACTCCCCAAAAAGCACCTGTGTTACCAGCTCAGCTCTGTTAGATGGTTCGGCGCGCATCGGCACCAGGCTCAGCATACTTATTCCGTAGTCCAATTCTTTTAATGATTAATGGTTAATGAGTAATGAATAATTAAGGTTAGCTCTTTTTTAAAGCTATTAATCATTCATCATTATTAATTATTCATTGCGCGCTGGCGCGCTTAATACCCGCTTCGGTCCATTTCGCGCTTCACATCCTTTTCTTTGATGTCCTGGCGCTTATCGTATAGTTTCTTACCGCGAGCCAGCGCTATCTCTACTTTGGCGAAACCGCGGTCACTCACAAAAAATCGGGTCGGAATTATAGTTACCCCCTGCTCTTCTGCTCCTTTTTCCAGCTTTTTGAGTTCGCGTTTATTCAGCAGCAGTTTGCGGGCACGCATGGGCTCATGGTTATAGTGCGTGCCTTCGGTGTAGGTAGAGATGTGCGTATTGTGCAGCCATAGTTCCCCATTCTGGAACACACAGTAACCGTCCTGCATGTTCACCTTACCCTCACGTACCGATTTTATCTCCGTACCCTTCAGCATCACGCCGGCGGTGTACTTGTCCAGGAACTGGAACTCGAAGGATGCCCTGCGGTTAACGATGTTTACGTGCTTCTTTATTCTGTCCTTTTCTTTGGCCATTATGCTGTCTTAGGTGCCAAAACTTTGGCTAATTTTTCTTTTTCAAAATTTTCTGACCGGTTTCTCCGTCAGCTACCAATCTATCGCCTACATACGCCTCAAACCGGCAGATCACTTCATTCCCGTTCACTTCCGAAAGTATCGCTTTTATAGCTATAGTTTCACCTTCAAAAGCGGGGCTTTTATGATTGATAATCAGAAAGATGCCTATTCCTTCTTCATCTTCTTCTTTCATCTCCAACACAAACAACCGGCCCGCCCACTCCGCAGCCTGCGCCAGCGAAAACGTAGAACAAACCGCATGTACCAGGCCATCCTCAAAACGCGCAAAATCAGCAGCAGTTACAAGCTTCTGGTAAACTCTGGTATCGCCTATCTGGAAAGGGTTAGTCATAAGACCAGTGATTAAGGGGATTATACTTATTGTTTATGATTTTCTCTGAATCAGTATTTTCTTCGGAACTATAGTACTTACAAGATTACGAAAATTAAAGGCCAAACTATAGTTGGACAATCCTTCTAAATCAGGAAAATCGCTTTAATCACTGGTTATAGTTTCATCCTCGGATCCGGGCTGGCATACTGCGTCGCAAAGTCTCCTTTAAGGTACTGGTAATGAGCCGTCATGGCTATCATTGCTGCATTATCGGTGCAATACTGAAAGGCTGGTATGTATACGTTCCAGTTATAGCGTTTGGCGTACTCCTGAAGCGTAGACCGAAGGCCCGAATTGGCAGATACGCCGCCGGCAATCGCCACTTCTTTTATACCTAAATCCTTTGTTGCCTGTACCACTTTCTTCAGCAAGGTCTTTATTAACGTATGCTGTACGCTGGCGCAAATATCATTTATGTTTTCCTGTACAAAGTTCGGGTTCTCTTTCGTTCTATCTCTCAGGAAGTATAGCACTGATGTTTTGATTCCGCTGAATGAGTAGTCGTAGCCGGGCATGTTGCCTACCGGGAACTCGAACGCATTCGGGTTACCTTGCGCGGCAGCCTTATCGAGCATCGGTCCGCCGGGGTAAGGCAGGCCCAGCATTTTGGCAGTTTTATCGAAGGCCTCTCCAACGGCATCGTCGGTAGTTTGCCCGATGATCTCCATATCCAGGTGGTCTTTTACCAAAACGATCTGGGTATGGCCGCCACTAACGGTCAGGCACAGGAACGGAAAGTTAGGTTTCGGGTCATCTATAAAATGAGCCAGGATGTGTGCCTGCATGTGGTTTACATCTATCAGGGGGATGTTTAGACCCAGCGCAAACGACTTGGCAAAAGTGCAGCCAACCAGCAAGGCACCTAAAAGGCCGGGGCCACGCGTAAAAGCTACTGCACTTAACTCATTTTTAGTTACATTTGCTGTGTTCAGGGCTTCGGTTACAACAGGAATAATGTTTTGCTGATGTGCCCGCGAAGCCAGTTCTGGTACCACGCCGCCATACTTTTCGTGTACGGCCTGAGTAGCAATTATATTCGACAATACTTTGCCGCCGCGTATAACGGCTGCCGAGGTCTCGTCGCAGGAAGATTCAATAGCTAAAATTGTAAGTTCGGTCATCTTTTGGAAAAAGAACAGTCCATAAATTACTTCAAAGTTATAGGAAAAGCACTACTTCACACAGTTTTAGAGCTTTTCATGTTGCTTTTGCTGCTATTTATAGCTGTATTCTTTGCTATTCGCATTCCGGCAGTGCAAACCCACATAGCTCAGCGCGCTGCCACCTGGCTCTCAGAAGCTACCAACCACAATGTGAGTGTAGGCCGTGTTGACATCGAGTTTTTCAGCAACGTGATACTGGAGCAGGTGCAAATCCGCGACTATAAACAGAACGAGCTGTTTTACATCGGCCGCATCGAGGCAGATATTGCCGCCTTCTCTATTCTGCACCCCAACTCGCTAAGCATAGCTACCCTGGAATTGCAGGAACCACGCGCCAACCTGGTTTATTACCAAGGATCGGATTCGCTTAACGCCGGAGAATTTTTTGAAGCCTTAGGCGACCTGTTTGTAAAAGATACGACCAAAGTTTCCAAGCCCTTTAAGTTCGACTTGGCTGAGTTGATCATCAAGAATGGCCGCTTTACTTACGACGACTTCAACAAGCCACTTGCCCAGCATGGCATGGACTACTCCCACCTTACCGTAGATAGCATCTATGGAAATTTTGATGCGCTCGTACTGGCCGATACATTGAAAGCGCATATCACCAACTTCAGCGCTATCGAAAAACGATCTGATACGCACCTCCGAAAGCTGGACACTAAAATGACGTATGCTGCTACGTTCTGGGAGTGGGCTGATCTGGACCTGAGAGTACAGGATAGTAACGTCCGGGATTTTGTGCGTTTCGATTTTAACCGGTTTAAGAACTTTACTAGCTTTAACGACAGCGTAACCATGACCGCCAACCTGCGCGACTCTTATGTGTATGCTAAAGACATCGCTAAATTCACGACGCTGCTGAAGGATTATAACGATGAAGAGATCCAGGTCAACTCGATCAACTATAAAGGGAAAGTCTCTAATTTCAGTGCCGACAGCGTGGACCTGGAATATGGGCAGAACACTCATATAGTTGGAAGCATCAGTGCCGATGGTCTGCCAAACTTTAAAGAGACCTTTGCCAACCTGAAGCTGAAGCCATCAACTATAGATGCCGATGACATTAAGCAGTTTTTGCCGCGTGATGCTTATGAGGTGGCTGACAGACTGGGCACTGTTAAACTGGACGGCCGTTTCCTGGGTTTTTATAACGACTTTGTAGCCAATGGTAGCTTTGCAACCGCACTGGGCAATGTCCGCTCCGACATTAACCTGAAAATTGACGATGACAAGCGCACCTCTTCTTATAAAGGTTTTGTGAGCACCAAAGGCTTTAACCTGGGTAAACTAATCAACCGCACCGATCTTATCACAACTATATCTATGAGCGGCCAGGTTGCAGGCTCCGGTTTTACTCTGGAAGATGCCAACGTGGATGTGGATGCCACTATAAACCAGCTGAATTTTAAGAACTATAACTACCAGAACATTGTAGCGAACGGAAACCTGAGCCGGCAGAAGTTTATAGGGCAGGTTTCTATAAATGACCCTAACCTGGTTTTTGATGCAGATGGCGAAGTTTACCTGTCAAGCAATAAACAAGCCTTTAACATGGTCGCCAATTTACAGAAAGTAGATCTGCAGGCGCTGCATTTCTCGAAGGATCCTTTAACTATACGTGCCAATGCCAATCTTAATTTTAAGGGTCTGCGCCTTGATGACTTTGTAGGGATAGCCAGTTTCGACAGTGCAACTATAAACTATAAAGGCAAAGAGCTGGCATTAGACTCGCTTTACATAAACTCTGAAATTGTAGAAGGCCAGCGGGCCCTCAACCTGGTATCAGATATGCTAACGCTGCAGGTAGACGGTGACTTTAACTATAGTACCCTGATTGCAGATCTTGACCAGCTGGCCCACGAATACAAACTTAACTTTGAAAGCAACGACCCGGTAACACAGGCCTACTACCGTAGAAAGTCCGGAGCTCCCGCCAATGAGTACAGCCTGAACTATAAACTATACCTGAAAGATGTAAGCCCTTTGCTGGAACTGGTTGTACCGCAACTCAGCATTTCACAGAACACGAACGTGGAAGGCTCCTTCCGGCATGGCAACACGGTTATAGCAACTATGTACGGCACTATTGACACCCTCTCCTACGACGCCTATAACCTGTACCGCAATACATTTGATATCACCTCATCCAAACTGCAGCAAAGCCCGGATGTACTGGCAAGTATTATCTACACCTCGGAAGAGCAGTTGCTGCCGACCGCCGGCATTACCCGCGACTTTTACCTCGAAGGTATCTGGAGTGAGCGTAAGATCGATTTTGCGACCAGTGTGCGTCAGCCCGAATATAATAACCGCGCCACCATTACCGGCGACCTTAATTTTTTAGAAAATCAGATTCAGCTTGTATTTGACAAGTCGAACATAATACTACGGGACATGCCGTGGGCCTTTACGCCGGGCAACACTATAGTTATCGGGGATGCCGGCAAAAGCTTCACCTTCGAAAACTTCGCGATCACAAACCAGCAACAGGTTATCCGGGCACTTGGCTCCATTTCAGAAGACCCGAACAGCACGCTTACGTTAAATGTAGAGCAGTTCGACCTGCGCAACCTGAACACCCTGATGACCGAGAAAATTGCAGGTACCCTTAGTGGCGAAGTAGTAGCAAGGGACATGTATAACCGCGCCTTACTTAACATAAATGCCCGGGTAGATTCTTTTTTACTGGATAATTTTCTGATCGGGGATATATCGGGCAAAGCGGACTGGAACAATGCCATTAAGCAGATGGTAGTGGATGTGGGCATCGACCGGAATAATAAAAAAGTGCTGACCGTAACGGGCAACTATAACCCGAATGCAGTAGATGACCAGCTGGACCTGCTTGCCGTAATGGACCAGGCGCAGCTTAAAATGGTTGAACCACTCCTGAAGCCTATTCTATCTGATCTGCAGGGAGACCTGGAAGGGCGTGTGCGTATACTGGGTCAGCTGACTGCCCCAATTCTTAAAGGTTCTGTTATGGTATCAAACGGGCAATTTAAATTTGACTACCTGAACACCACCTACCGTTTCAACGACCGCGTCTACCTTGGGCCAAACAGCATCAGCTTCCGGAATGCGCAGCTAAGAGACTTGTTCGGCAATACAGCTACCGTTACAGGCGGCATTGCCCACGATGGCTTCTCTAACATGGTGATAGACCTGAGCGCCCGCTACCGCAATTTCATGATCCTGAACACGACCGCTGAGCAGAACGAACTATACTATGGAACGGCTTTCGGAACGGGAACAGCCAGCGTACTTGGTCCGGTAGAAAACCTGCGCATTAATGTAGACGCCCGAAGCGAAGAAAATACCCGCCTTGTAATTCCGCTGGATAACCAGGAAAATATTGCCCGAAAGGATTTCATCAAATTCCTGACCCGCACCCCGGATAGCCTGGCAGTGGCTGTAGATGACCAGAAGGTAGACTTGTCGGGCATTAACATGAATTTTAACCTGGACGTAACCGACGATGCCTATTTCGAGATCATCATTGACAGAACTACCGGCGACGTGATCCGGGGCTCCGGATCCGGCGATATCAGGATGACTATAGACACCCGAGGCGACTTTAATATGTATGGTGTGTTTGAGATAACCAAGGGAGCTTATAACCTGAATTTGCTGGAGGGATTGGTAACCCGCGAATTCAACGTACAGCCCGGCAGCACCATTACCTGGAACGGCGACCCGCTGGGCGGCATTATGAACATAACCGGTAACTATACCCAAATGGCATCGCTTCCGGTTACAGAAACCAGCACCCTGCAGGGCCGCTACCCTATTACCGCAATCATTGACCTGGATGGTCCGTTGCTTACGCCACAGATTACCTTAGGGTTAAACTTTGACCAGGTGCCCCAAACTGCCGAAACAGAAGCCCTTACCAGCGCTATAAAATCCGATGAAGCTGAACTTAACCGGCAGGTTTTCAGCTTAATGGTATTAGGCAGATTATCTCCGCAGGGCACATTTAGTACTGTAGATGCCGGAAGCACAGCAGTTGGCGGTAGTTTGGGTAGTTTATTATCGGGCCAGCTGAGCAACTTCCTTAATAGCATAGACAGCAACCTGGAGATTGATATCGGGTTAGGAAACATTAACCAGGATGCCCTTTCGTCGTTGCAGGTCCGTTTAAGTTATTCGTTTTTCCAGGGCAGGCTGCGTGTAACCAGCGAGGCCGGTTTAGGCAACAGCAACCTGGCCGGAACCACAAAAGACAACGGTTACCAGGGCGACTGGTCGCTGGAGTACTATATAACAAAGAGTGGCGAACTACGCGGACGCATAGAATACAGCACGATACCCCGTGGCTTGCTTGACAGGCGTACCAACAGGCAAAGTTTCAGTTTGCTGCACACCAAGCGTTTCGATAACCTGAAAGAGCTGTTTATGAGCAACCGCCGTCAGCGAAGACTGGAAGAACAGGAACGGCAACAGATCATCCTCGACTCGGACCCACGGCTGAACCTGGAACAATAAAATTAAAGCCCTGCCAGTTACTTGTGCAGGGCTTTTTGTTTTAGAACCAACTCCTTTCCTGATTTTTAAAATATATTCCTAATTTTGTATGGAAGGAGTACCTATGGCAAAGCAACACAGATCAGTTAAAAAGAAGAAGCTCGGGAATTACCCACATACGATGGTGGTATTCAGTATCTCACTTGCCCTGTTCGTGATCGGGCTGTTTGGGTTGCTGCTCATTCATGCCGGCAAGTTATCCGAGAAGGTAAAGGAAAGCATTGAAATGCAACTGTACCTGGATAAGAACCTGACAGGTGTGCAGCTGGCTAACATCAAGAAAAAATTAGCTGCCAAGGAATATGTGGCTATAAAAGGCGATACAGCCCAGGTACGTTTTGTATCGAAAGAGGAAGGTGCAAAAAAATTCCTGGAAACGACCGGTGAAGACTTTACGTCCTTTTTAGGAGAAAACCCGCTCCGCGATGCCTATGTGCTGAACATTAAAGCCGAAAACACGACTCCGGTGCTTATGAAAGGGATACAAAATGACCTGGAAGACGTGGAGGGCGTTTTTGAGGTACAGTACGTTGAATCCAGCTTTATCGAATCTATCAATACCAACATCCAGAAGGTTAGCATTATACTGCTTGGCTTTGCGGCTATACTGCTGGTGGTAGTAACGATACTCATCAATAATACTATAAAACTGGCCTTATACTCGCAGCGCTTCCTTATCCGGAGTATGCAGCTGGTGGGTGCTACCGGTTACTTTATACAACGTCCGTTCCTGAACCGTGCTGCCTGGCAGGGCGTTGTGAGCGGCATTATTGCATCTGTTCTATTATTTGCGCTGATGCAATACGCTTATACTGAGATAGAAGAACTGAAAGAGCTTCGTAACGTCGAACAAACCTATATCCTGATGGGCGCACTGCTCGTAATTGGCTGCATTATCGGGTTCCTGAGCTCATTCCGCGCGGTACGTAAATACCTGCGCCTTTCACTTGACGAACTATACTAACAATGGAAAATAAAGACAGACTTGCCTTTGGCAGAAAAAATTACATCCTGATGCTGGTTGGCATTGTGGTACTGGCTATCGGTTTCATCATCATGACGCTGGATACCGAGCAATATGGCCTTGGCTTTATGGGTATTACTTTAGGCCCTATAGTTGTAATGGCCGGCTTCATCATCGAATTTTTCGCCATCCTTATCAAAGACAAAAACCACGAGTAAATGAGCGTTTGGCAGGCTATTATTTTAGCCATTATTGAAGGGCTTACCGAGTTTTTACCTATTTCCTCTACCGGCCACATGATCATCGCATCGGCCCTGATGGGAATAAATGAATTACCAATTACCAAGATCCTGACTGTAAACATACAGTTCGGGGCTATACTGTCGGTGGTAGTATTGTACTGGAGGCGTTTTCTGCAAAGCTGGAATTTTTACCTGAAGCTGTTGATTGCCTTTATTCCTGCTGCTGTTATTGGTTTTGCCTTAGGTGATATTATAGATGCCATGCTGGAAAGTGTGGTGATTACAGCTATAATGCTGGTGCTTGGTGGCGTGGTGCTTTTGTTTGTAGATAAATGGTTTGCTTTCTCTGAAAAGACGACTGTAAACTACAAAAATGCTTTCCTGATTGGTTTGGCGCAATGTGTGGCCATGATACCAGGGGTTTCGCGCTCGGCAGCATCTATAGTTGGTGGTATGGCGCAGGGCATCGACCGCAAAACTGCTGCGGAGTTCTCTTTCTTTTTAGCAGTGCCCACCATGCTGGCGGCTTCTACTTACAAGCTTCTTACAGACCTGCTGCAACTGGAAATCTCTGACCTCCTTAAATTTGACCTGGTTAAGATCAGGAACAGTTTTGAAATTATAACTGCTGATGACCTGCAACTGTTGCTTGTCGGTAATTTTGTAGCCTTTATAGTTGCCATGATCGCTATCCGGTTCTTTATAAGCTTCCTGACAAAGTATGGCTTTAAAATGTTTGGCTATTACCGTATAGCTTTAGGTGTTGTGTTGCTGGCCCTGCTGGCTATGGGTGTTGATTTAAGAGTTTAAAATGGCCTATAACTTTGAAGCAGGCGAAGTACTGCTTATAGATAAACCGCTTACCTGGACATCGTTTGATGTTGTAAAAAAGGTGCGCAATACATTACGGATAAAGAAGATCGGCCACGCCGGAACCTTAGATCCCTTAGCGTCAGGGTTGCTTATACTTTGCACCGGCAAATTCACCAAAAGTATTGACCAGATTCAGGCACAGGAAAAAGAATACACCGGTACCATCATTTTAGGGCAGTATACCCCTTCTTATGATAAAGAGACCGAAGTAACCGAAACCAAAGACATCAGTCACCTGACTCCTGAAACTATAAAAGCCGCTGCCGATAGCTTTGTCGGAACTATAGAACAGGTACCTCCTATTTACTCGGCGGTGATGGTAGATGGCAAACGCGCCTACGACCTGGCCCGCCGCGGAAAAGCTGCAGAACTGAAGCCGCGAACTATAACCATAAAAGCCTTTGATATAACCGATATTGAAGGTGAAGTGGTCAGCTTTAAAGTTATTTGTACCAAAGGCACCTATATCCGTAGCCTGGCGCATGATCTGGGTGTGAAGCTGCGTGTCGGCGGGCATTTGGGCTCTCTGGTTCGCACACGTATTGGCGACTATAAGCTCGAAGATGCCTTAACTATAGAAGATATTCAGGCAATAAGAAAAGCACAGCTGGAAGCGGATGGAAGTAATTCGTAACATAGCTGATTTTCCGCAACTAAGTTACCCGGTGGTTACCAGCGGCACTTTTGACGGGGTGCATGTTGGTCACCAGAAAATATTACAGCGCGTTATAGAACGTGCGCAGCAGAATAACGGGCAGAGCGTGGTGATCACGTACTGGCCACACCCGCGTCTGGTCCTCTTTCCGGAAGACAACGACCTGAAACTACTCTCAACTATAGACGAGCGTATAGAACAGCTCCGTAGCTTCGGCATCGATTATCTGCTGCTCATCCCTTTTACCAAGGAATTCTCCCGTACCAGTTCGCGCAGCTTTATTACGGATATACTGGTAAAAGCACTGCACACCAAAGTACTGGTTATTGGCTACGACCACCGTTTCGGCAAGAACCGCGAAGGCAGTTTCGAGCACCTGATGGCCCATAGCAGCAAGTATGGTTTTGAAGTAGAAGAAATTCCGCGCGAAGATGTGGATGATGTTGGCGTAAGCTCCACCAAAATACGAAAAGCACTTGAAAGCGGTGACCTGGAAACTGCCACCAGTTATTTGGGCAGATACTATACATTAACCTCAACTATAGTTGAAGGCAATAAGCTTGGCCGAACAATAGGCTATCCAACCGCAAACCTGGCTTTACCCGGACCTAATAAGCTGATACCAGCCAATGGCGTGTATGCTGTGTGGGCAACTATAGATGGTGAGCGCCACCCCGGCATGATGAACATAGGCATGCGCCCGACCGTAGACGGCACCCACCTGACCCTGGAAGTAAACCTGCTTAACTTTAACCGCGACATTTACGGCCAAACTATAACCGTAGCCTTTGTAGCTCATCTCCGACAAGAAGAGAAATTCAGTAGCCTCGATGCATTGAAGGCACAGTTAGCAAGAGATAAGGACGCGACTGCAAAAGTGCTGGGCCTATAGTTTAACTCATTCCACCCTCCCTTCTGAGTAAGCAAAGGAGCTTTGTCTGAACCGGGATTTTCAGGATTAAAGGATTTTCAGGATTGTGCTTTTTACTTTAGGTATAGCTGAAATTCTATAGTTGTTCTTTTGCTGGCGCGGGTTTGCAACCCGTGTCTTACTATGGTGTT
This sequence comes from Pontibacter pudoricolor, assembly GCF_010092985.1. GTDB lineage: Bacteria > Bacteroidota > Bacteroidia > Cytophagales > Hymenobacteraceae > Pontibacter > Pontibacter pudoricolor. The sequence continues at coordinate 1,759,647 of NZ_CP048106.1, forward strand.
GAGTTTTCAACTCAACTGGCCCGAAGGGACAGGCAAAAGTAGTAACGCTGGCTATAGTTCTATAGTTTATGTTGGTTCAACTACCTAATCCATAAAAACTATGCTTGCTATCTTCGAACTCGTGTTCTTGGTAGTCTAAGGAGGAGAGCTTTTGGCTACTTCTCCATCTGTCATCCTGAAAGGATCTTGCTAGAAGGGAGTTAGGAACTTTGCTATAGTCTCATCTTATCGTTTTATAGTTGGCGTTTTAACCCACCCGTGCCCCTCCCGAGAGGGGAATTTTCTGCTTATACTATAGTAGTAGCTATAGTTTTATAGTTACCGTTTTAACACACCTATAGTCCCCCTTCGAAGGCAGGGTCGTTTCATTCTACTAAATTCCGTATAACTTCTTTATTGCTATTAAGTGGAGGGTTATGGTAGGGAAGTTATTATCACATTTAAATCAGGTGACCGATCCCAGAAGAGGTGCGGGCATGCGTCATCCGGTTGGGCTTGTGCTGCTTGTCAGTATTATGGCTGCGATCAGTGGTCTTTGTAGCTACCGGGCCATTGGAGACTTTGTCAAAGCCAATGAGCAGGAGCTTTTCCATATACTGGGGGTAAAAGGCTTCCTTCATTTTCTACTATCAGACGGGTATTGCTAGGCTTGTCGGTCAGTGAACTCTCCCTGGCGCTTTGCCGCTGGCGCAGCCCTGCTATGGGGCACAAGGCATGGGTGCAGGTGGATGGCAAGGCCCTGAAAGGAACAGTGAAGGCCTACAGTGAGCGTAACCAGGACTTTGTGAGTGTGGTAAGCCTGTTTTTTGGCCAGCAACAAGCAGTGCTGGCTGCGGGCAGTTTCCATAACAAGCAAAAGAGTGAGATCCATCTGGCCCAGGAACTTATAGCAGACAGCGCATTAGAGGGAGTGATCTTCACAGCCGATGCGATGCATGCCCAAAAAAACGCTGCAAAGCATTATTGACCGTAAGTGCCATTATGTAATAAAAGTAAAGGCCAATCAGCGCCGCCTGCTGGAGCAGTTACACCTTACCTGTGCCTGTCCTGCTGAAGATGTGAGCCAAAGCAGCAAGCGACACAAAGGGCGCAGCAAACACAGGCAGGTGGAAGTATATAAAGCCTTAGAAGAGGCGGCTGCCAACTGGCCCGCGCTCAACACATTCCTCAAAGTCGGTAGTCGGGGAAAGGTAGCCTACAGGAAAGTGAGTTATTATATCAGTGATCTGCAAGGGCAGGCAAGCGGGTTTGCAGCAGGCATCCAGGGACACTGGGCCATTGAAAACAAGCTGCACTGGGTCAAGGATGCACTGCTGGCAGAAGACAAAAACAAAGCAAAGAAAGGCAATGGGCCAGCCGTGTTGTCCCTGATCCGGGGCTTTGCCATCAGAGCATTAGCTAAATCCACCTTGCCAGTATTACAGACTATAAGAATGGTTACTAACAAGCCATCAAAAATACTAGAACTCCTAGAATGAAACGACCCTGCTCTCGAGAGGGGACACTTCAGCCTTTACCAATTTCCAAACTATAGTTCTATAGTTATGGTCCAGTAGCAGGACAGGTTTACCTGTCCCCTCGAAACTACCACCACGATAATTATCGGAGTTTACCGGTATAAACTATAGCTAAACTACAGCTATGAGAAAGATCGCAGTCTTTGGGTTGAGCACCTTGTGAATGTCTGGTGCCGTCAGGCATTGCGAGGAACGAGCAAAAGAGGTTCGCGCCGCGCGATGCCCGAAGACGGGGCCTCCCGGCCGTGAGGGCACCAAAGCTAGATTGAAACAAAAGGTTTGTAGAGCTCCTAGGAAGAGAGGGGATTTGAAAGAAAGGCTTGGTTTGAGTTGCAACTATAACCAATTATAGAATGTACGTCTCAACTATAAGCTAAAATAGATTTCTCACACTGTTCGAATTGACAATAAGAAAACTTGAGGACATATAAGATCCTTCGGCCAGCACTCGGGATGAAAATATAAAGTAGTTAAGCCCAGAGACTAACAGGACCTACGCACACTGCCTGGTCTAATCCTTGCCACAACCCTGATTTAAACAAATTCCCCAGTTCACCCCTTTCAAAATCCATTTCACCTTAAAAACAAAGACCGAATTTTCATATGGCTTTTATTATATATAACTTACCTACGTATAGAACTAAATTCGAAAACAGCGTTCCGGGTAAACTATAGGTTGGCCGGGAACCTCAGCACTTTAAATAACTATGATCAATAAAACTGTTAAAAACGTCCAGGAAGCATTACAGGGTGTTCAGGATGGCATGACACTAATGCTTGGCGGCTTCGGATTGTGCGGTATCCCTGAAAACTGCATACAGGAACTGCTGCGAATAGGCGTAAAAGACCTTACCTGCATCTCGAACAATGCCGGCGTTGATGATTTTGGGATAGGCCTGCTGCTGCAAAAGCGCCAGGTAAAGAAAATGATCGCCAGCTATGTCGGCGAAAATGCCGAGTTTGAGCGCCAGTTACTATCCGGTGAACTTGAAGTAGAACTGAATCCACAGGGAACCCTGGCAGAGCGTATTCGTGCCGGAGGGGCCGGTATACCTGCCTTTTTTACGCCAGCTGGTTATGGAACTGAAGTGGGCGAAGGCAAGGAGAGTCGTGAGTTTAACGGCAAGATGTACCTGATGGAAACCTGGCTGAAAGCAGACTTTGCGTTTGTAAAAGCCTGGAAAGGCGACACAGCCGGAAACCTGATCTATAAAGGTACTGCCCGCAACTTTAACCCAATGATGGCCACAGCCGGAAAGATAACCGTTGCTGAAGTGGAAGAACTGGTACCAGCCGGCGAACTGGACCCGAATATGATTCACACGCCGGGCATATTTGTACAGCGCATTTTCCAGGGCGAGAAGTACGAGAAACGCATCGAACAGAGAACGGTTAGACAGGCTTAAATCAGAATAACATGGCTTTAGATAAAAATCAGATAGCGAAACGAATCGCACAGGAAGTTAAGAACGGCATGTATGTGAACCTGGGCATCGGTATCCCGACGCTGGTAGCAAACTATATTCCGCATGGCATAGAAGTGGTATTGCAGTCAGAGAATGGTTTACTGGGCATGGGCCCCTTCCCTACCGAAGACAAAGTAGATGCCGACCTGATAAATGCAGGTAAACAAACGATAACCACATTGCCGGGCTCATCTATCTTCAGTTCTGCAGACAGCTTTGGTATGATACGCGGCGAGCACGTGGACTTAACGATATTGGGTGCGATGGAGGTATCCGAAGATGGCGACATTGCCAATTGGAAGATTCCGGGCAAAATGGTAAAAGGCATGGGTGGCGCTATGGACTTAGTGGCGTCAGCCAAAAATATTATAGTTGCCATGCAGCACACTGCCCGCGACGGTTCGTCCAAGCTTTTAAAAGAATGTACACTGCCCATTACCGGCCTTAAATGCGTGAAGAAGATCGTAACGGATCTTGCCGTACTGGAAGTTACTGACAAAGGCTTTAAACTGCTGGAAAGAGCGCCCGGCGTAACTGTAGAAGACATTCAGAAAGCAACAGAAGGCACGCTTATAGTTGAAGGCGAGATACCGGAGGTACAACTATAGCATTGCAGGATTTATAGTTTAAAGAAAGCGCGGCTTCGATAGCTGCGCTTTCTTTTTTATATTTGGCAACATACGTGCATTTATTCAGGATTACCTGCCTATGTATCGAAACTATAGTGCGTGCACGTATACCTGTAGCATAAAAGAGACAAAATTAACCCATGAGCGATAAGAACGAAGAAAGTACTGAACATACAGAACACAAATTATTACTGCGCCAGCTCCAGCTCAAAGACTATAATGAAGTAAAAGAGATAATGGATACGGTTTACCGTAACATTGATGGCGCCTGGACCAGGAAAGAATTCTCTAACCTGCTCAAGAAGTTTCCGGAAGGACAGATCTGTATTGAAGACAAAGGCAAAGTAGTAGCCGGCGCGCTCAGCCTTATTGTTGATTATGCCCAATATGGCGACAAGCACACTTATGAACAGATTGTAGACCGCGGCACTTTTAAGTCGCATGACCCGGAAGGCGACACCCTGTATGGCATTGATGTGTTTGTGCACCCTGAATACCGCAACCTGCGTCTTGGACGTCGTCTTTACGATGCACGCAAAGAGATGTGCGAGAACCTGAACCTGCGCGGCATTATTGCCGGTGGCCGTATACCAGGTTATAAAGATTACGCCAACAAGCTTACGCCTGCCAAGTACATTGAAATGGTACGCAACAAGGAGCTTTCGGATCCGGTGCTTTCGTTCCAGCTGAGCAACGAGTTCCATGTGCGTAAGATCATGAAGAACTACCTGCCAGATGATACCGATTCGCGCGCGTATGCTACCTTGCTGGAATGGGTAAACGTGTACTTCGAAGAGAAGGAAAAACTGATAGGCGGTACAAAATCTATAGTTCGGATTGGAATTGTACAGTGGCAGATGCGTTCGGTAAAATCGCTGGACGATATGATGCAGCAGATCGAGTTCTTCGTGGACACGGTGAGCTCATACAAATCTGATATAGTGGTATTCCCGGAGTTCTTTAACGCGCCGCTGATGGCCCTTACTAAAGAGGATTCGCCATCGGAAGCGATCAGAAGTATGGCTGAATATACCGATGAGATTCGTGAGCGGATGATACACCTGGCGCTGTCGTACAACATCAATATTATTGCCGGTAGTATGCCCGAGTACTACGACAACAAACTATACAACGTAAGCTACCTTTGCCGACGTGATGGTACGTATGATAAACAGTACAAGCTGCATGTAACCCCGGATGAGTCGCATTACTGGGGTATGCGCGGTGGGCACAAACTCAAGATATTTGACACCGATATCGGCAAGATCGGTATCCTGATCTGTTACGATGTGGAGTTCCCGGAGCTGGCGCGTATGCTCTCTGATATGGATATGAAAATTCTGTTCGTGCCGTTCTGGACAGACACCAAGAACGCGTACCTGCGGGTTCGTCTCTGCTCCCAGGCCCGAGCCATCGAGAACGAATGTTATGTAGCTATAACCGGCAGCGTTGGTAACTTACCGAAAGTAGAAAACATGGATATCCAGTACTCGCAATCGGCTGTCTTCTCCCCTTCCGACTTCGCTTTTCCGCATGATGCTGTAATTGCCGAAGCCACACCCAATACGGAGATGACGTTGATCGCTGACCTTGACCTGAACCTGCTGAAAGACCTGAACACCGCAGGTAGTGTTCGTAACCTGAAGGATCGCAGGAAGGATCTGTATAACCTGAGCTGGGTAACTCGTAAAGAAGATTAACAACTATAGTTCCTTAAAATATAGTGCCAACAGCAGTTTGTGCCGTTGGCACTATATTTTTTTAGAGGTAATAAACGCAGGTACAAACTATAAGAACTGCATTTTAATGCTGGTAATTCCTATTTTTGCATCCTTAATCCCACTTCTTAAAACTTTTGAAAGCAAGCCTCGATCATATTATCAGAGTAACCAAAAACAAGTTCTTCACTGATCAGGATGAGCTAACCTGGAGGGCGTATAAAAACATCATCCTCTCATTTATTTACAGGGGGCCGGAGTTATTGTCGGGCTTTTGCTTGTGCCACTCATGCTGAGTTACCTCTCCCCGGTTAAATATGGTATCTGGCTTACTTTGAGCGCTATACTACAGTGGATCACTTTTTTTGATGTGGGTTTAAGCCATGGCCTGCGAAATAAATTTGCTATAGCTTTACTTAATAAAGATGTGCGTGCAGGCAGTATTTTCACGAGTACGACTTATACCATAGTTGGTGCAATTGCTACTACACTTATTTTACTTGCTGTCAGCATTTATTACGTGCATCGCTGGCAGTTATTGCCAGGCCTGTCATTTGAGCTGACCACTGAAGTTCAGGACCTGTTATTGGTTGTGCTTATATTTTTCTCCATCAGGCTGGTAGCCAGTCTGATTTTTGCATTACTGGCAGCAGAGCAAAAAGTTAGTGCAATAGGGTTTCTGGACCTGATTGTAAGTGCGCTTTCTCTGTTAGCTGTCTATTTGCTGAAACAGTTTACTCAGAATTCTCTTTTCTGGGCAGGTGCGGCTTTAAGTTTTATTATTATGGCTGTTCCTTTATTGGCTAATCTTTGGTATTTCAGAAAAGATTATAAGCTTTATAGACCCACGTTGAAGTATGTCGACTTCAGTTATGCAAAAGATTTACTAACACTTGGTGGCAATTTTTTTCTACTGCAGGCAGCTACTATTATACTTTTCTCAAGCAACAACTTTGTTATTGCCGCATTATTAGGCGCAGAAGATGTTACAATCTTTAACATCCCTTTTAAGTACATGGCCATCGTTACAATGGTATCGGTTATTATTCTAAATCCGTATTGGTCAGCGGCAACAGAAGCTTATACTACAAAGGACTATAGTTGGTTCCGGAAGTCAATTCGTAACCTTATAGTCGTATGGTTTCTTATGGCAGTTTTGCTGACGGTTATGGTATTACTCTCTCCTGTTATTTACAAAATCTGGCTGAGCAATAAAGTAACTATCCCTTATTCGGTTACAATGCTTATGGCTGTTTATGTAGGAGTATTAGCATGGAACAACGTATTTGTATACCTGATAAACGGTATTGGTAAAATCAGACTGCAAGTTTATACTTATCTGTTTGCTGCATGCTTTGTTGTGCCGCTTGCTTACCTCTTTGTTAAAGTTTTTGGCTGGGGATTAAACGGAATACTAATCGCTAATATTATTTGTATCTTGCCTGCCAGCATTTTAATGCCAATACAATTCTGGCTAATCATCCGCGAACGGGCATCCGGAGTATTTTTAAAGTAAGAATGCCAATTTAGCCGTTTTCAAAATACGTGCTGTGTTGGCTATGCAAAACTGGTGATAACTGTGCTCTTTTGGATAAAAAGATTCCTACATCAACAACTACTAGTAGTATAATATTTTTTTCAGAAGACCCTCCGCTGAAAAAGAAAGGGCATGGTTTGTCTGTGCTTCTTTACAACATGCTTTCCGGGCTGAAGAAGTATAGGCCTACTGTTGTAACTTTCACTCCGTCCACAACTATAACCCGTTCGGATATTGTAGATGATGCTCACTGGGAAGTACTTCTCTGTGATAACAAGCTGCACAAAGCAACTAAAATCCGTTTTTTTACAAGTGCCATGTTTCCTGTCAGGCTGCTTAACTTTCTCCTGTATTTGCCTGCAATCATTAAACTGGCCAGGCAGCAACCGGCTTCACCTGTGTTGGTAAGTGTAGGCGCATCTGCCAAGCCGCTGGTCTTCGCAGCCTTGTTAAAAAAATTTATCCCCAACCCTGTGTGGTTATATATTGTGGATGACTTTGAAAAGATAAACGAGCTGAGCACAAACAAACTGGAACGCTACTTAACCAGCAAGTTCACTCAGCCTGTTTTAAAAAGCGCGGACAGGGTAATAGTGATCAGTGAAGGTTTGAGACAAGTGTACAAGCAACGGCATATTATAACTGCAGATGTGTTACTGCCATGCTTTGCCGCTATAGACGCTAACCTACAGAAAATACCAACTGGCAGTAACGTTTTTACCTTTGTTTACACAGGTGGTCTTAACCTGCTCTATAACGATACCCTGAAGCTTTTTGCCGATAAGTTACAGGAACTAAATAGTTATGGCAGCAGGCAATACAAGCTCATCATTCAGACATACTCATCGCGCGAACAGTTTGATTCGTTGCAATTTGACAAATCGGTTGTTGTTTACAGTACCTCTGCTGAACGAAGCTCCTCGTTGCCATCTTATCGCGAAGCTGACTGTTTTCTGGTACCTTATACTTTTGAAGCCGTTAAGCAGGACCTTGTTCAAACCTCCTTTCCACAAAAGGTGGCAGAACTCATTCAGTTAAAAAGACCGATTTTATTTCTTGGTCCCAGTTACAGTTCAGTGATCAGGTTTTTCAGAGAGCAGCAAGTACCTTATGTAGTTGATGAACAAAACTTAAGCTCTCTGCCGGAAATTATCGAACAGCTGGCTACTTCAGAGACACACCAGGCCCTGCAGGAAAACTATAGCCGCATTTACAGAGATCATTTTTCCGAAGTAAACGTGAAAAGAGTACTTTTTGATGAGCAGATGCAGTCACAACTATGAAAATAAAGTTTTTACCCTACCAGCCACATTGCTTTGCTTTCGGAGGTTTCGAAGTGCAAATGTTAAGCACCTTACAAGCACTCAGGGAATCAGGCATTGATGCAACAACTTTAGATGTCTGGGAAAGAGACAGCAGCTTTGACGTGCTGCATTGCTGGGGCCTGGGAGTTGCAAACTATGAAAATGTATTCTGGGGGAAGAAAGCCGGGAAGAAAGTGGTGCTCACGGCACTGCTGCCTTACTACGAAACTATACTTGAGAAAGCGAAGCATTACCTCTCGCTGGGGGTATACAAGGCACGCCTGTTTAAAGAAATGCTGCAGGTTATAGATAAAGTAGTGGTCGTAAATGAACTTCAGGCAGATGTTTGCATACGCCACTTTGGCGTACCCGCTTCAAAACTGGAGGTTATACCTAATGTAGTGCAGCATCTGTACTTTAAGACAGCTGGTCATACAGGCAGTTTGTTTACTCAACATTACCAGGTATCTGATTTTATACTCACGTCAGGTAATGTATGCTCCCGGAAAAACCAGCTCAATCTGGCTCTTGCAGCAGTTAAGGCAGGTGTAAACCTTGTAATTATTGGCAAAATAATGGAAGGTGAAGAAAAGTATGGAGAAACACTGGAAAAAGTTGTACAGGAAAATGCAAATATAACCTGGATAAAAGGACTGGCACCCGGATCTGAAGTATTGGTTGATGCTTACGCTGCCTGCTCCGCCTTTGCGTTGCCAAGCTATATAGAACAACAACCTATTTCATTGTTAGAGGCCGCCATTATGCGTAAGCCTCTCCTGATATCAGATAAAGCCTTTGCCCGACAGAAGTATTATAAGAATGCTTTGTTAGTAAACCCTGGCTCTATAGACGCTATTGCAAAAGGTTTACATCAGGTACTTAATGGCAGCAGCAAGTATTTGGTACCTTCTCAACTCTTACAAGAGGTTAAGCCCCAACATGTTGCTCAAGCTTATGCAGCTGTATACAACTCACTTTAGCAGCTGTATTGTTAAAGAAGAACCACGCTTACCCTAACTAAATTTAAGTAAACTTTGTATTATTGTGAGTTGAAGAATGTATAAAAATCCGAAAACAACTTATTTTTATTAATTAATATACCATTACACCGCTTACATGGGTAAAGTAGAAGGAGGTTATAGATTACAAAACATTTCAGCTATCAAAGAAGATGAGCTTCCGCTTTTATCTGTTGTAACAGTAGTTTATAACGGCGAAAAATCGATTGAACGAACCATTAAGAGTGTCCTTAACCAGGACTATCCTAACTTGGAGTACATTATAGTAGACGGTAACTCTACTGATGGCACTCTGGAGATTATCGGGAAATATGATGAAAGTATAGCTTACTGGATAAGTGAGAAGGACAAAGGTATAAGCGATGCCTTTAATAAAGGGATTTCGTTGGCAACCGGTGAAGTGATTGGCTTTTTGAATGCGGATGACTGGTACGAACCACATGCGCTTTCTTCAATAATGTCGGCTTATACTCCGGGTAGCGTAGTGCATGGCAATATGCAATATTGGAACGAAGATGGCAGCAAAGGTTTATTTTTTAAGCCAAACCAAAAGCTCCTGCCCAAAGAAATGACTATTAATCATCCGACTGTATTTGTCTCAAAATCGCTTTATGAGCAATATGGCACATTTAGCACCAACTATAAACTTGCTATGGACTACCACTTGCTATTGCGCCTATACTTGGCATCTGTACCTTTTATAGAAGTAGACAAAACAATAGCAAATATGCGCTCCGGTGGTTTTTCCGGTAACTGGATCAATTGTTACAGGGAAGTATACAGGGCAAAAAACGAACTGTTAGGTAATAAGCATAAAAACTATCTGTTTTATACCTGGCAGGTAGTTCGTCGCAGCGTTTCAGAAACATTAGCCAACACTCCGCTTTCATTTATCAACCGCCTGTATAGGAGTTATTTTTCACCGATGAAAAAAGCCTAAACTATTCAGCTCCTATACAATATGCTCGCACCAACTATGAAAACAATCATACCAGCTAAAAACAACATATACTACCTTGCACTTTTGCTATTGAGTATAGGTGCCATCTTTCTAAAATCTCCTAAATTTTATGGAGTGGGAATTTCAGATGTTGCCATACTTTTTACGATCATACTGCTGGTTTATAAACGAGATTTTATTACCCTCAGGCTCAATAATTATCTCTTGCCCGGATTAATAGCTTTATTCCTTTTATACCTTATACCCAGTGTTTTTATCGTCCCGGATAAACTACTGTTTGTGAAATACTTTACCCGGTTATTAAAATCAGCTTTAATGGGAGTGCTGGCTTATATCCTTATCAAAAAGTTAAGCGAAGATCTCCAACTTCATTTTATCAGGTTCTTTTTCTATTTCGCTATTACCTGTATTTTACTTGATACGCTCTATTCGTTCGTTTTATACTTTGTGAACCTGGAACGAAACATGCAGTTTGAGAACAGTATTTGGGTAATTTATGCTGCGCTCAAAGCAAGCTTTCTATACTCTGAGAAAAACATGGTGGCATTCACTATGTCGCTGCTCATGGTGCTGTCCTGGAGATTTTTTGATGGCAGGTTTCTATTTCTGCTTTGGTTGCTTACCCTGATTTTTTTATCCAGGAGTGGCATGGTTGTAAATACCATACTCCTTTTTTACTTCATCGGGACCAAGTTATTCAGTCCAAAGTATATTCTAATGGTGCTGGGTACGCTCCTGCTTACTGTTGCGTTAGTTTACCTGTTCAACATGCAGGAACTCTTTATAAACCGCCTTACCCTAACACAAGACCTGAGCTTGCATGGCAGACTAAACCTGCAAAAAATAGGTATAAATCTGTGGCTGGAGTCCCCTTTATTTGGGAAAGGTCTTAGCGGCTATGAACAGAATTTTGCAAGACACTTTACAGGAGGTGAATACAACCCATACCCGCATAACCTGTTTATTTATATTTTAGCTGAGTTTGGGATAGTTGGCTTTTTGCTGTTAGGCAGTATTTTCTTTCTCCTGTACCAACACTTGAAGAAGAGAAAACTTGGGATGCTGTTAGTCGCGTACCTGCTTTTTGGTATTTTCCTGTTCAACCTTACAGAATACCACTTCTTTTTCCTTGCCGGTGTGCTGGCTGCTTTTACTCCAAAACTGACATATGTTGAAGATAGCATACATTCTCCCGTCGTTAGCTAACCAAGGGCCTATACTTGTAGTACGGGATATTGTACGAAGTCTGCACCAGGTGGCAGCTATCACTGTCTTCTACTTTGACCCAGTAGTAGAAATTACTTTCGACTGCCCTACGCGCAGGATAAGTATGTGGGAAAAAGTAGATTTAACAGGCTTTGATATAGTGCACTCACATATGTTAAGGCCAGACGCTTTTATATGGTTAAACAGCAAACGTATAAAAGGCAGAACGATCAGTACAATTCACAACTATGTGGAAGACGACCTTCGGTATCGCTACAATAAAGTCATCTCCGTTATCTTCACCAAAGTATGGGATATCCTGCTACGTAAACATGATCTGCTGGTAACACTAACAGCGGATATGGAAGCGTATTACCGTAAACTTTATAAGAACCCGCGAATCTGCTATGTACACAATGGGAGATTTGTTAAAAGTGAGCAAACAGATAAACAGCCAGTTCCAGAAAATGAACAGATAGAAGCGTTCAAAGATCAAAGTATAGTTATAGGCGTGGCTGCCCTGTTAACGCATCGAAAAGGTATAGACCAGTTATTGCATCTGATTCACCGAAACAACAGGTATAAACTGCTTATTATCGGCGATGGTCAGGTTAGAGTAAAACTTGAACAATTGGCCAAGCAACTGCAGGTAAGTGAAAGATGCATGTTTCTGGGCTACAAAAAAGGCGCAGATAATTATTACAGGTATTTTGATGTTTACGCGATGCCCTCCCGTTCTGAAGGCTTTCCGCTCGCATTAATTGAGGCTGCAGCTTTTGGGTTACCAACTATCTGTTCAGACTTACCTGCTTTTAAAGAAATTTTTTCAGAACGCGATGTTGCTTTTTTGAACTCGATAATATTAATGACCTGGAAAACAAATTGGATAACTTGCTTAAAAACAGTTCCACTTTCTCGGCTAATATAAGACACAGATATCAGAAAGACCTTACGGCACAGGCAATGGCTAGCCGTTATTTAGAAGTTTATAAGCAGCTACTCTCCCATGCAGTATAGTATAACGGCATCTATCGTTGCCTATAATAATAATCGACAGGTATTACTGGAAGCTATTACCAGTTTCTTAAATACCACGTTGCCGGTGCAGTTATACCTGGTAGATAATTCCCCAACCGATGTCTTACGTTTGTTATGTGTAGATGAACGCCTTGTTTATATCTTTAATAATAAGAATATTGGGTTTGGGGCCGGGCATAATATTGCAATGCGCGAGGCATTAAACAAAGCACCTTATCATCTCGTGCTAAACCCTGATGTATACTTTGAGCCCGGGAACCTGGAGAAAATTTATGAGTTCATGAATCAGCATACAGATGTGGGTTTGCTAATGCCTAAGATACTATACCCGGATGGTGAATTGCAGTATTTATGTAAGCTACTTCCTACTCCTTTACAGTTTTTTGAGCGGCGGTTTATGAAGTGGAACAAAAAAGACTGGAGCGGCAGAATGAATTATTTGAATTACGATTTACAGGGTATGATAAATTAATGGATGTGCCTTATCTTTCAGGCTGTTTCATGTTTCTGCGAACCAGTGCTTTAATGGAAGTAGGGCTTTTTGATGAACGTATTTTCATGTATTCTGAAGATATGGATCTCTCACGCCGAATGCACCAGAAATTCAGGACTGTTTATTACCCTGAGGCGAAAGTTTACCACCATTTTGCAAAAGGTTCGCACAGAAGTTTAAAGCTCTTATGGTATGCATTACATGGCAACATCGTTTACTTTACAAAATGGGGCTGGCTTTCCGATCCAGAGCGTAACCAGGTTAATCAAAATATACTTTCCAAATTAACTTCATGTACCAACTCTCACCCGTAAATGTAAGGCGCTTATATACCATTACGCTCTGCCTCATTGCCTTTACTTTGCCTTTTTCCATCCACTTCAACAATATGCTGTTGCTGGTGTTGGTGCTGGTATGGGTTGCTGAAGGCCAGTGGCATAGAAAATGGGAAATTGCCTCCTCGAACGGGTATGTGCTTTTATTAAGTCTCTTTTTTATCTGGCATGTGGTTGGGCTTACTTACACAAAGGATATTTCTTCCGGATTATTTGAGTTAGAAAAGAAGATCTCTTTACTACTATTCCCCTTAATATTAGGTACGGCAACAATACAGCGCAGAGGTATAACTATAAAAGTAATCTGGTCTTTTGTAACAGCATGTTTAATTGCGGCAACTGTATGCCTGGTTGGCGGCTTTTACAGGTTCCGTAAAGGAATACCACCGGGAGGTTCGGTTTATGGAGGCCACGATGCTACACTGGAGTTCAGAAAAGCACATACACAGATCTCTGCAATCTGGGATTACATTACCTATACAGAATTAACAGTTCCTATTAAAATTCATCCGACATATTTTTCTATTTATGTCCTTTTCTGCTTAATTTTTTTATTCTATACGTTGCGTAAAAGTTACCAGAGCTACGGGCAATTAGATTGGCAGAAAATTGGGCTTGTTCTTCTGCTTTTATGCTTTAGCTGCTTTTTATTTTTGCTGTCATCCAGGATTGCAATTGTGTTATATGCCCTGTGTCTTGTTTCCATGCCTGTTGTTATTTTTTACAAAAGGTTGAATAAAGTCAGGCTCGTAGCACTTATATTCGTGCTTATACTTCTAACCACTATTTTAGTAGCTCAAATTCCTGTTATAAAACATCGTTTCCTGAGCGATCTGGAAATGTTTACCAAAGGTTTTGAGACAGGCAACCCGGGTACAGGCATGTATCAGCGGCTGTATATCTGGCAATCTTCTGTTACACTTATAGAGATTAATCCGCTAACGGGTGCAGGAACCGGTGATGCCCAGTTAGCTTTAAATGAGGAGTACGCCAGAAAGTGCCTGGAACTAGCTGGTTTAAATGCTCATAATCAGTTTTTGCAAACAGCAATTATGCTTGGCATACCGGCAATGTTGCTCTTAATAGCATTGTTTGTTGTTCCCTTCATATTAGCTGTTAGGAACAGGGATATTATATATGCTTATTTCCTGCTGATCTTTTTCGTAGCAAACCTAACGGAGGCGATGCTACAACGGCATAAGGGGATCGTTTTCTATGCCTTGTTAAATACATTACTTTTCTTTTATAAATATGATAGCAAAACAAAGGAGCTAAAATAAAAAACCTGATCTGAGAGCTACTTTAAATAACCTGCTTTATAGTTTGTGATACTTCTAAATACCTTTAAATCGAATAATTACACTTACGGTTTTAAGTATAACTTTTAGATCCATCAAAATAGACCTGTTCTTTAAATAATACAGGTCATATTGTACTTTAGTAAGTGCGTCTTCGGCAGTAGAGCTGTATTTATAGATAACCTGTGCCCAGCCTGTAATACCGGGCTTCATAAGGTGCCGGGTTTCATAAAAAGGGATAATAGCTTTTAATTGTTCTACAAATACGGGCCTTTCTGGTCTTGGTCCAATCAAGCTCATCTCTCCTTTTAGCACATTCCAGGCCTGTGGCAGTTCATCAATCCTTGACCGGCGCAGGAATCTTCCGAATGGTGTAATTCGCATATCATTCTCCTGTGCCCAGGCAGCACCGTTCGCTTCAGCATCCACCACCATCGATCTGAATTTGGTAATTGTAAAAGCAGTGCCATGTAACCCAACACGCTCCTGCCTGTAAAAAAGTGGTCCGCGATTACTGATACAATTTGCCAGGTATATAACCGGTATCAGTAGCAAGCATAGTACGATCCCTGCAATCCCAAACAAAATGTCGATTACCCGGGAGAACAAATGATAAGCTCTGCGGAAGTGACTTTTATTGTATGGGAAGGTTAGGTAAAAATCACTTCCATCCTGTTGCACAAGTATTCTGCCGGTTAGCTCTTCATAAAAATCACATAATGCCGTTACTTCTATGCCTTGCATCCGGCAGCTGGCTAAATCAATTAACTCTTTGCTGCTTACACTTTTACGAATCGACTCATCTACCACAATCTCGTCTACTCGCATACGCTGTAAGAATTTTGACAGATTACTTGTGCCCCGGATGATTCTAACCCCTTTGTAAGCTATTTCCCCGGCATCTGTATCAAGAATTCCTACCACTTTATATCCTAAATGATAGTTGAATATATCTCCGTTAACAAAAACATCTATAAGCGATTTAGTAGAGTAACTGGAACCAACAATTAATACCCGTTTTAGAAAAATTGCCCTGTTAAAGAACCTGAAGTATAAGTAACGCCATATAACGAGTGATACCAGCGCCTGGAAAATAAAAAGCAGAATATCGTATTTAGAAGTCGGCAACTCAGGGGTATACCATGGGAAGAACAGGTAACCAATAATAGCTATAGTTGTAGCACAGGTAAGGTATTTAACAGTAGTATAAAACCTGTTAATATACTCCAGATTGTAAAGGTCAAAGATGTAGGAAACCAGGCTCCACCACAAAATAACTGAGATAAGCCACGAAAACTTTTCTCCCAGAAAAATGGCCAGGGTAAAAGAGTTATAGACAGCTATGCAATAAGTAAAGGCAGCCGTTATAACTAAAAGCAGGTCTACGGTAAAAAGCAGATACTTTCTATCTGTTATCTCAAAAGAAAAAGATCTCCTGTTGTTTGTGAGCAGTGCTAATATTCTGATAAATAAGGTATAGCTTGTAGTATTGTTTATCTTGTTATCAGCTACGGTTGTAGATGCATTCATGTAATTAAATAAGTTTGTTTCAGATTGATATGAGTAACTAGCATTCCTTTGTATAATCCTGACCCAGTTTTTACATTCATGGTTGCATCAAATCAAACGATATCAATCTATTTTTATCTATCCATAAGCTTAAATATTACGCTATTGCTTCTCAACCTGTTGTCAGCAACCAAATTTGGTTAGCCAAAAACAGGCAGGCGGATCATATTTTACATTATTAATTTTTCAGGGATCCGGAAGTGAATAAGGTAAAACGTAAGTGGGTACTGCCTAATATGAGCATAACTTTGTAACTTCGCCGGCAAAGTTTTTTAGCATGAGCAAAGAGAAACCAAGTTTACCAAAAGGAACCCGCGATTTCGGCCCTGCTGTAGTGGCCAAGCGTAACTATATATTCAATACTATCCGCCGCACCTTCGAAAAATTCGGCTACTTGCCCCTCGAAACCCCGGCCATGGAACAGCTCTCGGTGCTTACCGGCAAGTATGGCGACGAAGGCGACCAGCTGATCTTCAAGATTCTGAACTCCGGTGACTACTTGGGTAAAACCACGCCTGCTGATATCGAGCAAGGCTCCAAACACCTGATCCGTAAGATTTCTGAAAAAGCGCTACGTTACGACCTGACCGTGCCATTTGCCCGTTTCGTGGTGATGAACCGCAACGAGATCACCTTTCCGTTCAAGCGTTACCAGATACAGCCGGTATGGCGCGCCGACCGTCCGCAGAAAGGCCGTTACCGCGAGTTTTACCAGTGCGACGCTGACGTGGTAGGTACAAATTCCCTGCTGTGCGAAGCCGAAATTGTGCAGATGATCGACGAAGTGCTGACTACGTTGGGACTGACGGATTTCACGATAAAGATTAACCACCGCGGCGTGCTGGCAGGAATAGCCGAAGCCATCGGTGAAAAAGGCCGGGAAGGCGACATTTGCGTGGCGATTGATAAGCTGGATAAGATCGGTGCAGAAGGCGTGCGTAAAGAGCTGCTGGAGCGTGGCATTTCGGAAGATGCGGTTGGCAAACTGGAGCCGCTTTATAGTTTGGAAGGCAACAACCAGGAACTGCTGCAGCAACTGCAAACTATATTGGGCAACACCGAAGAAGGCCAACGTGGCCTGAAGGATTTGAACGATGTTTGGTCGTACCTCGATAACCTTGGCAGTAATGCTTTATCTTCAACAAATCCATCCGGTAACCCGCGTTTACAACTGGATGTAACTTTGGCCCGTGGTCTCTCCTACTATACCGGTTGTATTTTCGAAGTGAAGGTAAACAACGTGAGTATGGGCAGCATCAGTGGCGGTGGCCGTTATGATAACCTGACGGGCATGTTCGGTTTGCCGGGCGTGTCTGGTGTGGGCTTCTCGTTTGGTGTAGACCGCATTTACGATGTGCTGGAAGAGCTGGACCTGTTCCCGGTAAGCGCACAACTGAGCACCAAATTACTTATAGTTCAGTTCGATAAGGAGTCGGAACTATACGCGCTGCCGTTGCTGCAGAAACTACGCGATGCCGGCATTTCGTCGGAATTATATCCGGAAGCAGCCAAACTGAAAAAACAGATGGGCTACGCCGATCAGAAAAATATACCGTTCGTGCTGCTGGTTGGCTCCGAAGAAATGGCAAGCGGCAAATTAAAGCTCCGCGACATGCAGACCGGCGAACAGGACGAACTATACATTGATGACATTATTGCCCAGCTGAAAGACATCGCATAACATGAGCAACGTACACCACATCTCCAGCGAGCACCTGAGCCTGGAGCGCATACAGGAAATCATTTCCGGCAACTATAGTTTAGCTTTATCTGCAGATGCCGAGCAGCGCATCCAAAAGTGCTACGACTACCTGCAGGATAAAATGAAGCAGACTGACCGCAGCATCTACGGCATCAACACCGGCTTCGGTTCGCTCTATAAGAACAAGATCTCGAACCACGACCTGGAGCAGCTGCAGCGCAACCTGATGATGTCGCATGCGTGCGGCACCGGCCAGGAAGTACCGCAGGAAGTGGTGAAACTGATGTTGCTTTTAAAAGTGCAGTCGCTGGCGTACGGGCACAGTGGTGTGCAGGTGCAAACTGTTAAAAGGCTTATTGATTTCTATAACCGCGACATCTACCCTATCGTTTACCAGCAAGGCTCGCTGGGTGCCAGCGGTGATCTTGCTCCCTTGGCGCATCTGTGTTTGCCACTGATCGGGTTGGGTGAAGTACATTACCAGGGTTACAAACTGGAAAGCAAGCATGTGCTGGAAATGTTCAGCTGGGAGCCGATCGCGTTAAAAGCAAAAGAAGGACTGGCCCTGCTGAACGGTACGCAGTTTATGAGCGCTTATGGCGTTTATAATCTGCTTCAGGCTCGTCGTTTATCTGCCCAGGCTGACTTAATCGGAGCACTTTCGCTGGATGGATTTGATGGCAGAATTGAACCGTTCAATGATTTGATCCATAAGGTTCGTCCGCATAAAGGGCAGCTGCAAACCGCTGAGGCTTTCAGAAACCTGTTGGATGGCAGCGAGCTTATAGTTCAGGACAAAGTGCATGTGCAGGACCCGTATTCGTTCCGTTGCATTCCGCAGGTGCATGGTGCCAGCAAAGACGCGCTACGCTACGCCGAAGATGTTTTCCTGACCGAGATAAACTCCGTTACCGATAACCCGAACATCTTCCCCGACGAAGACGAGATCATATCAGGCGGTAACTTCCATGGGCAGCCTTTGGCCCTGGCACTGGATTTTATGGCGATAGCGATGGCAGAACTTGGAAGTATTTCGGAGCGCCGTAGTTACCTGCTGATCTCAGGAACGCGTGGCCTGCCTGACTTTTTAGTGGCCGAGCCTGGACTGAACTCCGGTTTTATGATCACACAGTATACAGCCGCATCCATCGTTAGCCAGAATAAACAATTTTGCACGCCGGCTTCTATCGATACGATCCCGTCGTCAAACGGGCAGGAAGATCATGTAAGTATGGGTGCGAATGCCGCAACCAAACTATACCAGGTGGTACAGAACGTGGAGCGCGTGTTAGGTATAGAACTGATGCACGCTGCACAAGCTATTGATTTCAGAAGACCACTTAAAACATCGCCTGTACTGGAAAATCTTTATAGTTCGTTCCGTGAGGTAGTTCCGTTTGTATCGACTGACCGCGTGCTGCATGATGATATTATGAAGAGCATTGGCTTCCTGAGAACTTACAAAGTCTGAATCAGGATTTTCTGGATTAAAAGATTAACAGGATTACTAACGTTTTATGCTTAAAGGAGCGGCTATACTTTGCAAAAGGTGTAGCCGTTTCAGTTTTATACTTTATAGTTTGTTCATTTTAGGTAAATTCGTACATCAACCACTACTATACTTGTCTTGAAAAAGAATCTGTTCCTGTTTTTGGTTCTTCTGCTGTCCGGCTTTGCTGCAAATGCCCAGAACAGGTGCTTTAAGGCCTATGACAGGTTAGGCAGAGAAGTTACTAAATTCTGTGTAGGCGAGCGTATCACGTTCCGGGATTGTGCAGGTGTAGATGCCGATAAGGAATACTATGATTATGATGACCGTGATGGGGTTGAATTCAATACACCAGAGGCTACTCAGAAATATTATACTTATGCTACGCCGGGCAAAGTAATTGTTTCGCAATTCGCAAATCTGAAAGGAGAGGTCGATACGCTTCAGTTAGAGTTTGAAGTATTGAATACCCCTACCCCAACTTTTACAGTTACAGCCTGCGCCAACAAAACTTTCCGCTTTCAAATCACAGACGGGCAGTACGATTTTTACAGCATAAATTTTGGCGATGGCACCTTGAGTCCACCTGTTACAAAACAGAATATCGGAAACCCTGTTACGCACAAATACGAGAAAAATGGTCCTCATACAGTTACGGTCACCGGCAAGTACATTGGCGGTTATTGTAACTCTCCTGCCTCCACTCAAACTATAAATGATCTGCCAGCTTATACTTCACCGGTCATTAATACACTAAAGATACAGAAACAGGATGCTGCAACCGGAACTATAGATTTCACATTCAGTAACCTGCTGCAAGGCTATACTTATACTTTAAAAAGTAAGCAGGAATCTGAAACCAGCTTTAAAACAGTCGCAACTATAGCCCCAAACCAGACTAGTTATACTTTAGCAAACACCAATACCACCGTAAAAACTGAATTTATACTGGAAGCTACAGATGCCTGCAGTTCCGTTTTGCCAACTTCAAATAAAGCATCTATTATTATACTTGCTACAACCGGCGGAAACGAGCAGGTAACTATAAGCTGGCAAAGTATAACCGGATTTTTTAAGCAATACGACCTGTACCGCAATGGCACGCTGCTGCAGTCGATTGGAGGAAATGTCCTGACTTATACTGATACCGATGTAAGTTGCGGGCAGAACAATTGCTATGAGATAAAAGGCATAACCACCGATGGTAAGGCCACGACTGTTACAGCACAAAGCTGCATTACCGTTATCTCTAACGCCACTCCGCCAGCGGCTACATTATTAACGAGTTTTAACCCGCAAAACGAAGTAGAAATTACCCTGCAACTACCAAGCGGGCAAAGTATAAAATCAGCAACCTACCAGCGAAGTATAAACGGAGCAGCGTTTAAAGACCTGGCAACAACTCCTGATTTAAACGTAGTTGATAAACTGAATACCCTTACTCCTGTTTGCTACCGCGCCACCTATACCAACCCCTGTGATAAAACATCAGTAGCCAGTGCGCCCAGCTGTCCGGTTATACTTACCGCAAAGTTAAACCCTGACGAAGCAGCTCAACTTACCTGGACCAACTATACAGGCTTTACAAGCGGAGCAACAACCTATATTTTAGAAGTGTTGGATGATAACGGCGTTGTGATAAGAAGTATTAAGGTTAGCGGCAACTCCTATGCAGATCAGCTTGGCGATCTTCAGGAACAGGTTTTCCGTTACCGTATCAAAGCAACCTCAGCTTCAGGTATCGTAACTTACTCCAACTCCGAAACTATAAAACTGGAATATGCCCTGTATGTACCCAGCGGTTTCACACCCAATGGCGATGGCCTGAACGACCTGTTCGAAGTAAAAGGGAAACGATTTGAAGGCTTCTCTATCCGCGTGATCAGTGGTTCGGGACAGGTAGTCTATAGTTCTGAAGACCGGGCTTCAGGTTGGGACGGCACTTTTAACGGCAAACCGCAGCCTGCAGGAATCTATGCCTACGAAGTGATTCTAAAACTACAGGATGGCACTGCCAAACGACGAACCGGAACGGTAACGCTTATCCGATAGTCACTTTTCACTTTCCGGCTAATTTTATAACCAGCCAAGTAATCCTGCTACTCTTTCTGCTTTCTGAGAATATGCTTGTATATTTGGTATCCGATTGCGTTATAGTTAAAAACAGCATTTAGATTTAAAACGACACGATTATGTTTGATATGATGGGCATGATGGGCAAAATGAAAGAAGTCCAGGCCAAACTGAAAGAAGCACAAGATAACCTGCAGTATATAACCGTATCAGCCGAAGCCGGCGCCGGTTTGGTAAAAGCTACCGTAAACGGCCAGCGCAAGCTGCTTAAAATTGAGATCGACGAATCGATATTAAATGTAAACGACCGCGAAATGGTGAACGACCTGGTAGTGGCCGCCGTGAATAATGCTATGCTGACAGCTACCGAGCGCGCCCAGGAAGAAATGAAAAAACACACTTCCGGACTTTTACCTAACATTCCAGGCTTAGATCTCGGCAGCTTTGGCTTATAGTTCCAGCCGTACAGCTATTGTAATTCTTAACTGGAATGGCCAGCGCTACCTGCAGCAGTTTCTGCCGTCGGTGCTCGCCAACAGCCCGGGCTGCGATATTATAGTTGCCGACAATGCCTCTAGTGATAACTCCACCGTTTACCTGGAGCAGCATTTCCCTCAGGTTCGTATTATCAGGCACACACAGAACTTTGGTTTTTGCGAAGGCTATAACTTAGCCCTGCAGCAGGTTGAGGCCGATTATTATGTGCTGCTGAACTCGGATGTGGAAGTTACGCCGGGTTGGGTGGAGCCTATAGTTGCCTTGCTGGATGCCGACCAAACGATAGCTGCCTGTCAGCCCAAGATAAATGCACAGCAGCATCCCGATTTTCTGGAGCATGCCGGAGCCGCCGGCGGAATGATTGACACCTTTGGTTACCCCTTTTGCCGTGGCCGCCTGTTCGAAACCGTGGAAGAAGACCGTGGGCAGTATAACGATGTGAAGGAGATTTTCTGGGCTACCGGTGCGTGTATGTTTGTGCGCGCTAAACTATACCACGAACTGGGTGGGCTGGAACCTGCTTTTTTTGCGCACATGGAAGAGATTGATCTTTGCTGGCGGGCTAAGAATGCGGGTTATAAGATCATGTATAATGGCAACAGCCGGGTTTACCATGTAGGTGGCGGCACGCTGCACAAATCAAATCCGCGTAAAACGTACCTGAATTTCCGGAATGGATTGGCACTGCTTTACAAAAATTTGCCTGGATCTGAACTAATACCAACTATAGTGCTGCGAATTTTAATGGATTGGCTGGCTGCTTTCAGGATGGTGATGGCCGGACAGACAGCAGACGCACGCGCCGTGCTGGATGCGCACGCCGATGTGCTGCGTAACAGCAGCTACTGGCGCAAACGCAGAAGAGCGCAGCAACCCAAAGGCAATTTTGCCCGAATGAGTGGCGTTTACAAAGGCAGTATTGTGTGGGAGTATTTTATACGCCAGAAGCGTATCGTACCGGAACTATAGATCCCAGACGGTGCTACGCTCACGACGCAGGCTTTTCTGTACGTTCATCCAGAAGGCAAGCATCAGGTAAATAAGTACCGGCGAGCCCATAGTCAGGAACGACACATAAATAAATGACAGGCGAATGCTACTGCTGGCTATGCCGAGTTTTTCGCCCAGCATCGTGCACACGCCAAAGGCCTGAGATTCGATAAAATACTGGATTCGTTTCATTAGCATTTCCATTAAGTCTATAAAATTAAGGTATTAACTTTTTTCATCAAAATCAGCCGTCGCTTTTAATATCAGCTAAACGGTATAAGAGAGGGTTTTGATGTACTTCTACGAACAAACTTTATAACCAGCTATGTCCTGTTACAAAAAAAAGTCTGCAGCCCTGTTCTTTTACATCGCCCTGATAGCCTTTGTTACCAGCAGCTGCACCCTGCACAAAATGGTGCGCCTGGCAAAAAAGCAGGAAATTATAGTACAACCAACCCCGCTTGTTGCCAATGGCCAGCAGGTAGAATTTGAGCTGAAAGTATCCATGCCGCCCAACATTATAAAAGACGGGTACCGCTACAAAATGGATGTGTACTACGAATATGGTGAGCAGCAGCGCGAACAGATCGGGGCTATAAACTTCGAGTTTGGCGAGTTTTTGTACGAGAACGGCTGGCCAACTATAACCCGTCAGTTTTCTTTTCCTTACGCTCCTAAAAAGAACAAAGGCAAACTGTTTGTGCAGGGCATGGCCATAGAGAAAGAAACAGAAGATGTAAAGTACAGCGACGCTAAACAGATCGCAACCGGCCTGATCACCACTCCCCTGCTGATCGTGCGCAACAACGAGATCCTGTTCATTCCTGACTCTTACGCCAACGAAGCTGATAAACCTGCGCTGTTAACGTTTTATTTTGAAGAGAATAACGCCAGGCTGCGCAGCCACCTGGGCTCTAACCTGTCTGTGCTGGACCAATACATCATGGATAATGTCGCTACCCAGGCCGTAACTATAACCGCATCGCAGTCGCCGGACGAAACGAAAGAGATGGCTCAGAAACGCCTGGAAGCGATGGAAAGTTATTACCGCGCTAAACTGGATGCACTTAACTATAACAACAAGAAAGTAACTATAAAAACACTTCCGCTAAAAAGCACCTGGGAGCAGTTGGTGACTAAAATCAAAGCATCTGCCTTACCAAAAGCCGTTATTCAGGAAGTAGCAACTATAGCCAGCAGCAATTTATCTGATCAGGAAAAGGATGCGGCGCTGCAGAAAACACAAGCCAATGAGTATCTGCAACTATACGTATACCCTGCCCTGCGCTTTGCAGAAGTAACTATAAACTATAGCCGCGATAAAAAATCAGATTACGAACTGTACCTACTGGCAAAGAAAATATCCGATGAGAAAGCGCCGGCCGATGCCCTGACCGAACAGGAACTACAGCATGCCGCTACCTTAACTCCTCTTTTAGCCGAGAAAAAACAGATTTATGAAGCGGCAATAAAAACCACTAATAAATGGCCGGCTTACCATAACCTGGGCAAAGTGTATGTTGAAATGGCCCGCAAAGAATATCGCATAAAAGCCAGACAGGCATTGCTGGCAAAAGCTATCCATAATTTAACTTTTGCCGGTTTCCGAAACCCGACTGCCCCGGTTTACTATAGTCTGGCAAGCGCTTACCACGTGCGCGGCGACAAACTGGAAGCACTGCAGTATTATGATTATGCCATTAAACTGGGCGGCAACCCGGAAGAACTGAAACGTATTTTTGCTGATAAAGCTGCCTTGGAAATTGAAATAGGCCAGTTTGATGATGCTATTGAAAGCCTGAAATACTCCGGTAATGGTTACCAGACACAAATGAACCTGGGCCTGAGCTACCTGCTAAAAGAGAACTATGAAGGCGCACAGGAATTTTACAACAGGGCACTGGAACTGCAACCAAACGATGCACTGGCAAACTATAGTTTAGCTGTAATTGCTGCCCGAACCAAAAACGAGCCCATGCTCACCACGCACCTGCGCCAATCTATGAGAGCGGATAACTCCTTTACCTTAAAGGCCATTGAAGATATGGAATTTGATGCTTACCGTGCGGAACAGGCTTATAAAGATGCGTTTAAACTATAACACAGTATAAATGCCGGAGCTTGCCTTGTAAATTGAAAGAGTTATCTTAATTTTACCACCTGAACGAGAATAAAACATCTGATATGCGAAGTATACAGTTTAGAGAAGCCCTGCGCGAAGCCATGTCGGAAGAAATGCGCCGCGATAAGAGCGTGTTTCTGATGGGTGAAGAAGTTGCAGAATATAACGGTGCTTACAAAGTTAGTCAAGGCATGCTGGACGAATTTGGTCCGGAGCGTGTAATAGATACCCCGATTGCTGAGCTTGGTTTTGCCGGTATCGGTGTAGGTGCATCCATGAACGGGTTACGCCCGATCATCGAATTCATGACATTCAACTTCTCGCTGGTTGCCATTGACCAGGTGATAAACTCAGCGGCTAAAATGATGTCGATGTCAGGTGGCCAGTACTCCTGCCCTATCGTTTTCCGTGGCCCTACTGGTAGCGCCGGTATGTTGTCGTCGCAGCACTCGCAGAACTTCGAGAACTGGTATGCCAACACGCCAGGTTTAAAGGTGGTTGTGCCATCTAACCCTTACGATGCAAAAGGCCTGATGAAGTCTGCCATCCGCGATAACGACCCTGTTATTTTTATGGAGTCTGAGCAGATGTACGGCGACAAAGGCGAAGTTCCTGAAGAAGAATACCTGATTCCGATCGGTGTTGCTGATATCAAGCGCGAAGGCACTGATGTAACTATAGTTTCTTTTGGTAAGATGATGAAAGTAGCCCTTGCTGCTGCTGAAGAACTGGCCAAAGATGGTGTAAATGCGGAAGTAATTGACCTGCGCACAGTTCGCCCTATCGACTATAAAACCCTGATCGAGTCTGTTAAAAAGACGAACCGCATGGTGGTAGTAGAAGAAGCATGGCCGCTGGCATCTATCTCTTCTGAGCTAGCTTACCACGTACAGAGCAACGCCTTTGATTACATGGATGCTCCGGTTAAGCGTGTTACCTGCCGCGATGTTCCGCTTCCGTATGCGCCTACGCTTATCGAGGCATCTTTGCCAAACGTAGCACGTACTATTGAAGCTGTTAAACAAGTAATGTATTCTAAAGCATAATCAGCTTTAAACCCTGATAAGAAAGGCGACTTATAACGAGTCGCCTTTTTCTTTGCTTTTAACTTCTACTTTGCCGGTATCGGTATCAATCTCCACTTCCTTTTTTTTTACTTTCACGGCTGTATCCTCGGGCTCTATCTTTTTATCGTGGGCTTTGGAATATACCTGCGTAAATTCTGCTCCAAACAGGAAAATGACCGCCGTATAGTACACCCACACCAGTATCAGCACCAGTGAGCCTGCCGCGCCATAGGTATCTGCCAGCGGGTCGTGCTGAAAGTAAATGTTGAGTATATATTTACCCAGCACAAAAAGAATTGACGTAACAGCAGCCCCTACCCACACATTCTTCCAGCGAATTTTGGCATCGGGCAGCACGCGGTAAATAGCTGCAAATATGACAGTACTGATGATGAGCGAAACAAGGATGTTGGCTATAGTTATAAAGTAAATCGCGACACCAGAGAACTGCTGCCGCAGAAAATCATACACAATACCCAAGGCCACATCTATAGAAAGCGACACCAGCAACAGGAAACCCATACTTATTACCATAGCCAGCGACAGTACACGACTGATCAGCAGTTTCAGCCAACCTTTCTCAATTTTGGCTTTTACTTCCCACATGGCATTCAGGGAGTCCTGCAGGGCTACAAAAACGGTGGTTGCCGAGAAGATCATAGTTGCTACGCCAACTATAGTACCGATAGTGGTAGCATCTGAAAGAGCTGCATTTTCGATGATGCTTTGGAACTGCGTGGCACTGTTTCGGCCAACTATACCGCCCAACTGTTTTACAACCTCGCCTTTTACCGCATCCTGACCAAAGGCTGCACCCGCAATGCGAATGGTGATGATAAGCACCGCCGGAAGAGAAAAGATGGTATAGAAGCCGATAATGGCCGCATAATCCAGCGGATTATCCTCTACAAATTCTTTGAAGGTCTGCTTAGTGATCTCCCAGGTGGAGGCAACACGTTTGTTCATGCGCTTATAGCTATAGTTGCAACGACTTTTATTTTGTTGAAATCAGCTATAGTTACGGGAGATTATAATTTGTTGATGCCTGAGCATGGCGTTTGAATAGTTTTATAGCTCCTGCGCTCGCGTTCCGCGAGTGTAAACGATAGGTGGTGTTCCGCCACAACTATACCAGTTACCGCCAGTTACAAACTGGTAAGCCTTGGCAACCAGTTTGTAACTGGCGAGTTTTAAAATTATAGTTTAGCCAGTTACAAACTGGCCCCATGTTGAGCCACAAGTTGCAAACTTGCGGCATACAATGAATATATTGAGATAAAGGCGGCCAGAGTCCGCAAGTAACTCACACTCGCGGGACGTGAGCGAAGGCAGGAGTTGCATTAATTGCTACTATTATGCAGCTCTCCAAAATCATATCCTTGCTCATTTAACCTTAATCTTTCTTCATCACTCATCTGAGCAAAGACATAGTTCTCGTGAGTTATAGTTGCCAGTATCTCAACACCATCCTTTATCAGAGAAAGGTCTTCAAGCTGATAATTAATCCATTCTTTATATGGCTTTGAAAGTATAAATTTCTTTACTCTGGCTGTTAGTCAATACCTTCGACTAATTCCGCTTGAATATATTTTATTCTTCCTTTCTAATTCTTCAATCAAATCTGGCTCAATGGCCACTAATTCAGGATTTAATTCTAAAGAAACATAAAGGATATTAAATTCCGCAAAATCAGCATCTTTTAAATAAATATTCAGGAGATCATACCACTTTTCATCAGATACTATACTTTCTGATAGAGCAAATAAATTTGCCTTCTCCATGTCATTTTTGAAAGAAACCAGAGTATAAAATAACCAACCCCTACTCCTGCAACGTTAGCTTAGCCAGGTAATTCCCGTTCTCCCCTTCGTAAAGCACTTCCATTGTAAAGCCATGTTCTTCGGCGTATTGCTCCAGCAGGCTGGCATCAATAAAGAGCCACTTAAACCTGCCGCTTTCGTGCGTCTTATAGCGCATGTTATATTCCACTTCGCCATAGTAGCCGGCATTCAGATCAAGCAATACAGAGCCGTCTTCCTGCTCATACATGTATAGTATATCCGACGACTCAAGCAGGATCTGACCACCCGGATTTAGGATCGTTTTAGCGTGCACCAGGAAACGGTACAAACCGAACAGGTCGCCAACTATACCAATGCCGTTCATCAGCATCAGCAATGTGTCGTATTTCTGATCTTTTAGAGTAAGTACATCGGCAAGCTGTACGTTTTCTACGCCGCGCTTTTGCATGGCTTCCACAGCGCCTTCCGAAATATCCAGGGCAGTGACCTGAAGGCCATGCTCCTGCAAAAGCAAACTATGGCAACCGGCTCCGGCACCCACATCCAGCACATGGCCACGGCATTCCTGCAAGGCTATCGTCTCAAGCTCTGGCATTTCCTCTTCCTGCCTGAAAAGGTAATCTACAGGTATAATATCGTCTTCGGTCAGGTTGGACGAAACAGTTATACTACCGTTCTTTTTACCCTGCAGGTAATCATTTATAGCAGCTCCGATCGGGTCGTTCTTAATCATCTTGTAAAGTTACGAAAAGTAAAGTTCGGCGAAATATTGGCATTATAAAATACTTTTTTGAACTATACTAATTATATGGATCTCCTAATACTACACCACTCACCTTACTATCAACCTGTTACACAAAATTACCAGGCAACACTTGTTGCATTTAATAAAAAAATATGTAGCTTTAGCAGCAATCCTTGACCTTTTAGCCCATGAGTTCAGCAGTTTTTAGTCACGTTCTGTTTATGAATCCGAAACTGGAAGTTAAATACTTATACCTTGAGAAGTCGCGCAACAAGCTGCTTAACGACCTTCTCGGTATTGATGATACACTACTTAACACCTGCCCTGCTGAAGGTAAATGGTCTATTGGGCAAATTGCCGCGCACCTGTTGCAGGTAGAGCAGCTAACGATCGGCTACATCCAGAACAAGTTAAGCAAAGAGGAAGAACTGCACACCTCATCTATAAAGAATATGGTGAGTTCGGTGATGTTAAAAGTGGCGCTTAACTCCGGCATGAAATTTAAAGCCCCGAAAGTGGCTGCCTCTGTTCCGGATGTGGTATCGCTGGATAAAGTGCGTGCCCAGTGGGACGAGACCAGGTATAAACTGGAAGACCTGCTGACTGAAATTCCGCCTGCCATGCTGGATAAATGCCTGTTCAGACACCCGTATGCCGGAATGTTAAATGCCTCCCAGACGCTAACTTTTTTGCAGGATCATTTTAACCACCACCTGCACCAGGTAAACCACCTCAAACAGCAACTTACAAAGTAAGCCCAACTATAGTTATCCATTGCCGGGTAAGTACGTAAGTATCCTTATTTACAGACTATAGGTATGGTTTCAGAAAGTTTACCCACGTTTATGGGCGTGGACTATGGCTCTAAACTAGCCGGCACTACTGCCGCTGCCATGGTACATAACGGGCAGATAGAACTATGGCAAAGTGCCCGCGGCCAGGATGCAGATGATTTCCTGCTGAAACTTATTCTGGAGAAAAGGCCTGCCACTGTATTTATAGATGCTCCGCTTACTTTACCCAAGGTCTACAGCCAGTTACCTTATAGTTCCGGCTCCGATTTCTTTTACCGTACCTGCGACCGCGAGGTACAGGCCATGTCGCCGATGTTTATTGGCGGCTTAACTGCCCGCGCTATAAAACTCAGAACTACCCTTGCCGAGCACGGAATCGCTGTTTTAGAAACGTATCCTACCCAACTTGCCCGTATACTTTTGCCTGACGAGAAGAGCTATAAAAAAGATCTTGCAACGTTGCCTGTTATAGCGCAACTGCTGCAAGATCAGATGAATTATGCTTTTGCCCAAACTCCAACAGACTGGCACCAGTTCGATGCGCTGCTGGCCTGGTTAAGTGGTTTCCGGCATCTCTCCGGCAAAGCTATACTTTACGGAGATGCCCACGAAGGTCGGATTATAGTTTAGTTATTCCCACCCAGGTCGCCGGCTGTTTCCAGGGTACGGAACTCCATTTGCAGCGCCTTTATTTTAACTTCGTCGTCGGTGTTCAGCCCTTCGTCCACTTCGTCTTTCCGCTCGTTTAGAGAGTTTAACACCATTTTCACCATTTCCCAATCCTGGTTGGTCCAGGAGCCATGCTGTTTACGTACGTTCTCTAAAAATGTAATGTAAACCTGCCGCACATTTCCCTGGGTTATAGTTGCTTTGTCAGCATAAGTGCCCAGTAGCTTTTGCTCCCATTCTGCAAGGCGGGCTGCACGACGCGTAGTTTCGTACTCTTTGTCAGCTTTGTTAAAATCTTCTTTCAGTTTCTGATAATCCTGCTTCAGCTCATCTGAAAAACCCTCCTGTTTTACGTCGAGTTCCTGCGTGCGGGTAGCAAAATCTGCTTTGGCACGCTTCCAGTCTTCTTCAGTGCGGTCGGCTACATTGCTGGTGGTCTGGCTTACCCAGTTTCTGAAATCACCGAGTTCATCTTCTACTTCGGCCTCCTTTGATGCAGAGCAACTGCTCAGAACAGTACTTGCTATAAAGAGTAATCCGAATAAATATAAAGTAATGCGTTTCATAGTTATACAATTATTAAATGGTGCCTGTTAAATGTTGCTTTTAGTACGCAAATATTACTTTTAAGATATAGCCAGGGCGCGCTAAAACAGATGTAAACAATTACTAATCAGCACTTTTATTAAACTCCCTGAGTTCATCGCCGTACATAATTACAACCACTCTTTCTAATGTACTTAACAGGAAACCGTGTGACCTGTACTAAAAAAGACTTTTAAGATTTGGAGATCACGTTGCCAACAGGCGGCTCAAGACTGTAGTAACCTATACTTCGAGTATGCGCGTTTTTAATGCACAAGTGAAGTATAGGTTATGTCTTTTTATAACGCATAAAAAAGCGACGGCCCCTGTTATAAAGGAGCCGCCGCTTTGTAGTTTAAACTATAGCTGGCTACATTTTTTTAATCTCGGCCAGCAGTTGTTCGGTTCCGGTTACATCGTCGCCGTTCTTTTTGCCTGCCGCAATAGCTTTATTGGCTGCTTCCAGTGCTTTTTGTTTCTGCCCTAGTTTGTAAAGCAAAGCGGCATGTGTATCTAAGTTAGCATAACCCGGTGCAATGCTAACCGATTTCCTGGCCCACTCTTCCGCTTTTTGCAGCATGGCTTTATCATCTATCGTTTCATAGTATTTCCAGGCAATGCTGTTCAGGCGGTTGGCGTCGCTGCTGAAGTAAGTATCGTATAGTTTGATGTTGGCGGCATGGTACTTTGGTAAGTCCTGCTTGCGTTCGTAATAAACTGCATCAGCAAATAGCAATGACCTTTCAGCGTCTTTCAGGTTCAGTTTTGTGAGATTGGTCTTCAGTTTTGTAAATTCTGCATCCTTCCCCTCATACGCAGCACGGTTCAGGGCCATGCCATACACACTTAGTATTTTGTTGTTAACAGAATCTGCGGTGTACTTCTTTGCAAAAGCTTCTCTGTTTTTAACCAGGTGTTTAAAAGTTGGTGACTCTACCGTATTAATGTTCTCGTAGATCAGTTTCCAGTTGCCACGCTCCAGCAGCTGATCAGACTTTTGGGTAGCAAAATAAGCTTCGGCTACTTTGCCAGCATCCAGAGCGGCTTCGTTCAGCACTTTCAGGTACCCCATCATAAAGTCTGCAGAGCGCTCACCGCCGTCAAATTTCTTCTGGTAAGATGCAAAGTTCTTAGCAGGGTCTTTGGCTATAGTTGCTACATCCATAAACATTTCGGCTGGGCGGGCACCAACCGTGCGGTGCATCACACTGCCATCTGCGGCTAAAAACAGGAAGCTTGGGTAAGCCTGTACTTCATACTTCTTCGCCATTTCAATGCCTTCGCCTTTCTCCATGTCCAGCTTATAGTTCACGAAGTTGGTATTAAAGTAGTCGGCTACAGCATCGTTTACAAACACGTTCTTATCCATCCACTTACATGGTCCGCACCAGGTGGTATAGGCATCAATAAATATCGGTTTTTTCTCGGTTTTGGCCTGTGCCATAATCTCGGCTACAGTGCCTTTCCGGAAGTTGATTTCTTTGGTTTGAGCCCAGGCGCTGCTGCTTACCAGCAAGGCCAGCAGCCATAGTACTGATTTTTTCATATGGTTGGATTAAGGTGTATACTTTTGAACAGGAAGTATTTACATACAGCTATATAGCCTAAACGCAAACTATAGGTTAAATTATACTTTTTTACCGGAAAAGGTAACAAAAAGATTACTTATTATCCGAACAGTGGGATTATAGAGACAAAAGACGTACATCTACAGACAAAACTCCCGTACTCAGATAAAGTTTAACCCCAAACCCATGAAACAGAAAGAAGATTTTATGCGTGAGGCCATCCGGCTCTCGGTACAGAAAATGCAGGAAGGCTGTGGCGGCCCGTTTGGCTGCGTAGTTGTGTGCAACGGCGAAATAGTGGCCCGCGGCTACAACAACGTGCTGGGCTCCAACGACCCCACAGCACACGCAGAAATAGAAGCTATCCGGAAAGCATGCACCACCCTGGGCACCAACCAACTTACGGACTGCGAACTATACACCAGCTGCGAGCCATGCCCCATGTGCCTGGGCGCCATTTACTGGGCCCGCCCTAAAAAAGTATATTATGCCAATTCCCGCCAGGACGCTGAGCGCATCGGCTTCGACGATAAATTCATTTACCAGGAACTGGACAAGCCAAAATCAGAACGCAGAATACCGATGGAGCAGCTTTTAGCAGATGAAGCCAAAGAAGCGTTTGAGAAATGGGTAGCTAAGGAAGATAAAACAAGTTACTGAAAGCAGACAGTTCGTTTCAGATTACATAATGGCGTACCGGCCAGCGACCATCTGAACTATAGAATATATCTATAAACTATAAATGGCTGGAAACACGAAGTTCCCAGCCATTTATAGTTTTAGTCAGCTATAGTTATCAGGGCTATAAGCTGCTCATTTCAATACTGTCGCTTTTCTGCAGGTCCAGCAGTTGGCCGTTTTCAGGCAGGGCCAGCATTGGTAGTTTCAGCTTCTTCAGTAATTTCGATGTCACACTGCTATGGATGATCTTTTCAAAGAACATGCGGTTCAGTATCGTGAAGGCAACCAGGTCCGCATCGCTTTCATAGGCGTATTTCGAGATTCCTTCGGCCACATTTTCAGCATCGATCTCCACAAAGTTTATCTCTGCTTCCGGAAACTGTTTGGTCAGCTCCTGTTTAATATACTCGTTATCAATATAGTCTGCCTGGTTTTTGTTATGGATATGCAGGAAAGTGAGCGAGGCATTCAGCAATTGTTTCAGTTGCAGCAACTGCATGGCTGTTACCTGGTCTCCGTTCTCAAAATCGGCTGCGTATACAATCTGCCTGATCGGTTTTATGTCGGCTCCTTCCGGAATGGCTAAAACAGGGCACAGGCCAAGCTTCGCGATAGCCTCGGTGGTAGTGCCAAACATTTTTTTAGCGTAGTTTTTAGCGCCACCTGTTCCCATCACCACCATGGTCACATCCAGTTCTTTTATGGCTTTCCGGATATCTCCGGTGGTGTCTCCGCCTGTAACGATATACCTTACCTGTGTTCTGTTCTTGTTAACCTGGCTGGTCAGTGCCGAAAGCTTTTGACGGGCTTCGTCTGTTTCTCTGTTATGGTCCAGGGTAGGCAACGTCGGAATGATTTCAAGGGAATGTAGCACTACAACTTCAGCATGGGCTTGCGTAGCCAGTTCAATGGCATACTGCAGGGCACGCACTGAATTATCAGAAAAATCAACAGGTACGAGAAGTGTCTTCATGGTTTTTATGATTTTAATTTGATGAATGGCAAACACCCGTTGCCTCCTATGAATAACTTAAAATTACTGCCTTTCTAAAGCTTAAAGTATAAGCAATAGCATTCTATAAACTGATCTTCGTCATATGAATCCTCTCAGCATCGGCATGGCAACCGCCCTATACTTAAAATACTGATATCCACAATTTTATAACAAAGTCTGTTATAATATAACCGGGAACAGGGCGTATAGTTTTAAATAGTACCTCTTCCGGAAACAGGCATAAAAAAAGGCTGAGCAATTGCCCAGCCTTCTGTTCTATAGCTTACAGGTTCCGCTTAACGGCGTCCCATCATTTTAGCAAGGTTACCCAAACCACCACGTGTTCCGGCCATCTTGTTCATCGACTTCATCATTTTGCGCATATCGTTGAACTGCTTCATCAGGTTGTTCACCTGTGTAATGTCGGTACCACTGCCTTTGGCGATACGGGCACGGCGGCTGCCGTTTATCATATCCGGGTTCTCGCGCTCAGCTGGTGTCATCGATTTAATAATGGCCTCGATCGGTTTGAATGCATTGTCGTCAATCTCCACATCTTTCAGGGCTTTGCCAACACCCGGTATCATACCAACCAGGTCCTTGATATCACCCATCTTTTTAATCTGCTCCAGTTGTGTCAGGAAGTCGTCGAAGTTGAACTGATTCTTGCGGATCTTCTTGTTGATACGCTTCGCCTCATCTTCGTCAAAGGCCTGTTGCGCGCGCTCTACAAGGGAGATAACGTCACCCATGCCCAGGATACGCTGTGCCATACGATCCGGGTAGAACAGGTCAAGCGCTTCCATTTTCTCACCAGTCGAGATAAACTTGATCGGCTTCTCCACCACCGCACGGATAGAAAGGGCCGCACCACCACGCGAGTCACCATCCAGTTTGGTTAGCACAACACCGTCAAAGTTAATGCGCTCATTAAAGGTCTTGGCTGTGTTCACCGCATCCTGACCAGTCATGGAGTCTACCACAAACAGGGTCTCAGTGGGCTTAACGGCAGCTTTGATCTCGGCTATTTCTTTCATCATCGCCTCGTCCACGGCCAAACGACCGGCGGTATCGATGATGACTACTTTCTTGTTTGTCTTTTTGGCGTGCTCAATGGCATTCAGGGCGATCTGAACCGGGTTCTTGTTTTCCAGTTCGGTATACGCCTCTACGCCAACCTGCTCGGCCAGTACCTGCAGCTGGTTTATCGCAGCGGGGCGGTACACGTCGCAGGCAGCAACCATTACCGATTTGCCCTGCTTTTTAAGGTAGTTGGCCAGCTTACCCGTAAACGTAGTTTTACCAGAACCCTGCAGACCCGCGATCAGGATAATAGCCGGGTTACCGCTTATGTTGATGTCCTGCTTTTCGCCGCCCATCAGCTCGGTCAGCTCTTCGTACACGATCTTTACCATCAACTGGCCCGGCGAAACGGATATAAGTACATCCCGCCCCATGGCTTCGTCTTTGATCTTATCGGTTACAGTTTTGGCAACTTTATAGTTAACGTCGGCATCAACAAGGGCGCGGCGCACCTCTTTTATAGTTGCAGCAACGTTTATTTCGGTAATGCTACCCTGGCCTTTAAGCGTTTTAAAAGCGCGGTCTAGTTTGTTACTTAAATTATCAAACATCTCTTTCTTCTGGATTTACCTACAAAAATAAACAAAATTTGCTTGTCTGAACCAGTGATTAAAAATGATTTGGGCGATTTGCATCATTTTAATACCTGTCTGAATCAGAAACTTTCATATTTTTATCTAACGGACTTCTTTCTATAACCTTTATTTAGCTAACCAAACTACTTAATCAGTGGTTCAGGCAATCTATAAAGCCGTAATTAGTATATATATTTCTTATATTTGAAACGAGAGCTAAGCAAACTATAGCTTTGGAAATGACCGATACTACAAACTTACTATAT
The DNA here is from genome assembly GCF_010092985.1 of Pontibacter pudoricolor. Lineage (GTDB taxonomy): Bacteria > Bacteroidota > Bacteroidia > Cytophagales > Hymenobacteraceae > Pontibacter > Pontibacter pudoricolor. The sequence goes on from NZ_CP048106.1 coordinate 1,795,440, forward strand.
ATCTCTTATTACTGGCCGCCTTCCGGTGGACCAGGAGTGCAGCGTGGCTTAAAATTTTGCAAATACTTACCACAGTTTGGCGTGCTTCCGGGCATACTTACCGTTGATGAAGAACAGGCTTCCTACGCCGTGTTAGATCCTACCTTCGAGAAAGAAATACCTGAAGGCATTGAAGTTTACCGCACGGCCACATCTGAGCCTTTTGAGTACTATAAAAAACTATCCGGCAAGAAAGAAATTCCTTACAGCGGCTTTGCTAACCAGAAAACCAAGGACACCTTTTTAGATAAGGTTTTCAAGTTTGTGCGCGGCAATTTATTTATTCCTGATGCCCGCGTTGGCTGGAACAAACATGCCTTGAAAAAAGCGGAAGAACTTATAGTTGCCGGCAAGTACAAAGCCGTTCTTACCACCAGTCCGCCGCATTCTACGCAGCTTATTGGCCTTAAGTTAAAGCAAAAGTACAAGTTGCCCTGGGTTGCCGACCTCCGCGACCCCTGGACCAACATCCATTACTACGACCAGTTACTGCATACCCCTATTGCCAGGCGCCTGGATGAAAAGTATGAACGGCAGGTACTGGAACAAGCTGATGCCATTATAGTTACCAGCGAAGACACCAAGCGCCTGTTCCTGAACAAGCCCGCCAACGTACATGCCGACAAGATCCATGTAATCCCGAACGGGTATGATGAAGAGGATTTCCTTTTCCCGAGTAACCCGCCGCAGGATACTTTCCTGATAACGTATACCGGTACTATCACTGAAAACTATAATATTGATGTTTTCCTGAAAGTTCTGGCAACACTGCTATCCACGCACAGCGAAATAAACTATAAGCTCCGCTTTGTGGGTAAAGTGTCGGAGGGTGTGAAGATGCGCATTGAGAAGGCAGGTTTATTGGGCATTACAGAATACATACCGTTTGTACCGCACCAGGAAGCTATCAAATATATGATGGAGAGTACTTTACTACTGCTCTCAATTGCTGATGTGGATACGGTATATGCCAATGTGCCGGGTAAATTATTCGAGTACCTGGCATCCAACAAACCAATCGTTGCGCTCGGCCCGGTTCATTCTGCCATGGACCAGATTATAGATGAATGTGGCGCAGGCCGCCTGTTTCATTACACCGCCTACGACCTGATGCTGGATCACCTTACGCAAATGAGCAAAGCCTGGAAGATCAATCCGAATCTGGATCTGCCGTATATCAACCACGCCCGTTTTTCAAGAAGAGCGCTAACAGCTGAATTAGCGAAGGTAGTGAAGGCCTTGAAGTAAGGTTAAAGATTTTGCAGGCTAAGGCAATTGCTGCTAGTAGCATAGTTTGTATTTACTCGTAGTCATGCTGAGCGTTAGCCGAAGGATTTTATATTTACTATAGTTGCTCTTGTGTCATTTCGAACATTCTTGAGACGCGAGTCGAAGAGAGCCAGCGCAGCTGTGAGAAATCTGAGTTCTATAGTTTCTCTTTTGTCATTTCGAACAAAGTGAGAAATCTGGGTTCTATAGTTGGTTATAGTAGTAGCTGGAACCAAGCCTTTTCTCCCATAGCCTTCTTAAATCCTGGGAGCTCTATTAACCTATTGTTTCAATCTAGCTTTGGTGCCCTCACGGCCGGGAGGCCCCGTCTTGGGGGTAGGGGCCCTCGATAAGGGCATCGCGCTGCTGCTTTCTTGCTACCCTCGTACCTCGGGTTGCCTGACGGCACCGCAACCAAGCAAAGGCGCTCAACCAAAAGACTGTGATCAGTTCGATAGTAATTTATATAGTTGATTGAGATGTTGTTGTGCTTGGCTTTATCGTGGTGGTATTTCCTTAAGGACAGGTAAACCTGTCCTGTCCGTGGATGGACTGTAACTATAGCAAACTACAACTCAAACTATAACTATAGCCCAAATTCCCCTCTTGGGAGGGGCAGGGGTGGGTTAAAACCATAACTATAGAACTACATCCTCAACTATAGCGACAGCTCGAAAGCTCCTTCCCCTGTTTTGGGGGTAGGGGCCCTCTTTTAAAGGGGAAGGCTGGGAAGGGGTAAACTATAGCTACAACTATAGCAAAAGCCAAAACCTCCCCACCATAGCCTACCGGGAAGCGATCTCGAAGTTGGCGAACGTAGCGCTGAGGGGTTGTGGTGCCAGGACAAAGGAGGGGATAAAGGGGTGGTTGGACAACGATAACTATAGAACTATTACCAAACTATAGCCATTCCATAGCCTCCTCTAACTTATCACTAATGCTATATTCCCGAATCAGCAACTATAACAAGCCCAGCACATTCTCCGGAGGGCGACCAATAACAGCTTTATCACCTTTCACTACAATGGGTCTTTCGATCAGAACCGGGTTTTCCACCATTGCCTGAATCCATTGTTCATCTGTTAAGCTCTTACCCGCAAATTTTTCTTTAAATACCTTTTCTCCTTTACGAACCAACTCCTCAGGTTTCATATGTAGCTTTTGCAGAATACTTTTCAGCTCGTCAGCGGTGGGTGTTGTCTTCAGGTATTCCACTACTTCAACCTCCTGTTTGTTCTCTTTCAGCAGATCGAGCGTGCACCTGCTTTTACTGCACATCTTATTATGGTAGATCGTAATCATTTTTCAGAATATTGTTTGGTGTAAAAGTATAAACTTTCACCATTTAAAGAGTATACTTATAGGTAATTCCATTCTTTAGCAATATCCGTAATTTAGTAAGCCCAAAAAATCAAAAATAATTTATGCAGGCAGGCACCGAAATAGTAGTAAATTCATGGCTGGAGCTTCAGGCTGCCCTTTTTGACCATAGCTGGGACCCAGTGCTGGGCCGTTTTCGTTCGTCTTATGTATACCGGGGAAGCTGGAATAAGTCTTACGACCTGAGTACCAGCATTACACGCGTGGGTCCGCAGTTTGAGAGGCTGGAGCCGCATATTCTCCGTAACTTCCGTAAGTATGCCCACGGCACAGCTCCCCAGGATGATACCATCTGGAACTGGCTTGCTATGGCACAGCATCATGGTTTGCCTACCCGCCTCCTCGACTGGAGCTATTCGCCTTATGTAGCCCTGCACTTTGTAACAGACCTGCTGGATAAATACGAAGAGGACGGCGCAGTGTGGTGTGTAGACTATGTAAAATCGAAACAATACCTGCCCTCTACCTTGCTGGATGCTGTAAATGAAGAAGGAGCCAGCGTATTTACACCGGAAATTCTGGCACCGGTCAGCCCGACTCTAAAAAAACTGGGCAGCTTTCAGAAAGAAGAATTTGTGCTTTTCCTGGAACCACCTTCGCTTGATGCCCGCATAATACAACAGTATGCCTTATTCTCGATGATGTCTGATGTGAAGTCGGAGCTTAGCTCCTGGCTGCAGCAACACCCGGAGTTATATTTCAGGGTGATCATTCCTGCAAAACTGAAGTGGGAAATACGTGATAAACTGGACCAGGCCAACATTACAGAGCGTGTGCTTTTTCCGGGGCTTGCCGGTCTGAGCCAATGGCTGAAAAGGCATTACACCCATTCTAAATAAGACAAAGAATTTTTAACTAAATTGAGGAGCGTTATAGTGTGCGCGTAAATATAAATTTACTAACTTAACCACTGAATACACCCTTACTCTCTTTTTATGTTTACCCGCTTACGCACCACCTCTGGATACCCCAAAAAACGTTTTACTTTTTTACTTTGTACTACTACCCTGTTTGCCATCAGTTGCACGCAGGAGCGCGAAGCACAACAATCCGTTCAGGCCACAGCTCCCTCCGACCAACAAACTATAGTTTCAGAGGATACACTGGCAAAAGCAACCCCTGACACCACAGCTATAGTTGCACAAGCCACTACAGATACATCCTGGATTTACCCTGGCCCAAAGCCGTTGCCAGGCGCTATACTCCCGGAGAAGCGAATTCTTGCATTTTATGGCAACCCGCTTTCAAAGCGAATGGGTATTTTAGGGGAGCTCCCTCCGGAGCAGATGCTGCAGAAACTGGACGAAGAAGTTGCCAACTGGAGCAAGGCCGACCCAACCACACCGGTACAGCCTGCGCTGCATGTTATAGTTGTAACTGCCCAGGGTCACCCGAGTGCCGGAGGCAAGTACAGGTTGCGTATGCGTCATAAAATGATCGACGAAGTGCTGGAGATAGCGAAACAGCGCGATGCTATCGTTTTCCTGGATGTGCAGGTAGGCCATAGTACGCTGCAGGCAGAGTTGCCTGAACTTGAGAAATACCTTAGCCTGCCAAATGTGCACTTAGGTATTGATGCCGAATTTGCTATGAAAGATGGTACCATACCGGGCCGTAAAATCGGTTCTTTTAACGCAGAAGATATAAACTATGCCACAAGCTACCTTGCCGACCTGGTAACAAAAAACCAGATACCGCCCAAGATGCTGATCGTGCACCGCTTTACCCAGGGTATGATCAAAAACACCGAAAACATTAAACTTGACCCACGCTACCAGGTAGTAATGCACATGGATGGCTGGGGCGGCCCGGCACTCAAGAAAGACACCTACCGCCGTTACATTAAAAACGAGCCGGTTCAGTTCACAGGCTTTAAACTGTTCTATAAAAACGACACTAAAAACGGTCACCGCCTGATGACACCAGAGGAAGTACTGGCACTTACACCAACGCCTATGTATATCCAGTATCAGTAAGATTGATAGTCAAATTGTAAGCTTATTTCGTCATCTCGAATTTTGAGGGAGATCTCTTTGAAATTAGACCAGAGTTAGACACGAAATAACAAGTATCTGACTGGCAGTATAATTCCGTAAACTATAGCATAAAGGCAGCAGGAGAAATCAGGCTGCCTTTTATAATTAAACTAATAATTTCAGAGGCTTAACTTTCCAGCTTTTTCACAAAAGTATAAATTTCTCTCCCTTCACTTAATTTATCTTTATAAAGAAAAAAATATTCCTTAACTTATGAACAAGCAGGGTGCAAAACAGAGAATTAAAAAGTTTGCGCCCGCCGGGAGTAATAAGGCCCGGATTTTGCGTTAGGAGAATACAAATACACTGGTAACCTCTAATTACCGGAATTTAGCGAGAGGGGAGATTTATGGCGCAGTTCTTACAACCTAAAATGGCAAAAGGATTTGCCTTGCGGTTTATTCAGATCATCATTGTGTTTCCGATGGCGGTGTTACTCAGCTTTTACATACCGCCTTACAAGTCAATGGATTATGAGTTGCACTTCTTGTTGTGGCTTTTGGTTTCAGCGGCTGTTTCGGTTATAGTTACCCGTATCAGTCCGAAATTAACGGTGTTTGCTTTCTTTACGATCATGGGGGTATTCCTTTACAATAGTACCTTCCCCAACTATACATTCGGCGATATTTACTCTGATTATAATGCTGCGCTGGTAAACATGACCAGCAACCCGCACAAAGTATCGTACTTTAAACCGGTTAAGGGTACTTATTTCCAGGAAGAACGTGTAAAGAACGCCATGCAGCCAACGCATCCAAAGCTGCGCAACTTTGCCGTAGAGAACTCTACCCGTTATTTCCACGACGAATATTACCGCAAGTATGGTAAGCTGACCCGTTATTTTTCACTGTTCAAACACATCCGTCTGAACTGGAAATATGTAAACGACCCGATAAATATGGACTACTACTCCCCGCCTGTTGAGAGTATGGAACTGCTGGCCGGCGACTGCGATGATTATGCGATCCTGATGGCCTCATCGGTGATGGCAATTGGCGGAGAAGCCCGAGTGGTTATTTCAGAAAGCCATATGTATACAGAAGTTAAGGTGGGCGAATCAAAAGACATTGACAAAGTGAGCCATGTGGTGCGCACCCTGTTTCCGGATGAGGTGAACAGTGGCAAAATACATTTCCACGAGACCAACGATGAGCTTTGGATCAATTTTGATTATACTGCACGCCACCCGGGCGGTTATTTCCTGGAGCCTGAACTTTATAGCGTAATCACATTTAAAAAATAACCTGATACTGTAGTCCAGATACTATAGCTATAGCTAAATCAGTTTTATACGCGTACAAGTGCAGCAGCCACCCTTGCCGGTGGCTGTTTTATTTTTTAATTTAGCCTGATAACATAAACCTATTCTACCTATGCCCAAAATTCTGATTATAGATGATGAGCGGGCCATCCGTAGTACCCTGAAAGAAATTCTGGAATTTGAGAATTACGCTGTTGACGAAGCCGAAGATGGTGAAAAGGGACTACAGCTCCTGAATAAAAGCAAGTACGATGTAGTGCTCTGCGACATAAAAATGCCGGGCATGGACGGACTGGAAGTGCTGGAAAAAGCCATGGAGGTTTCGCCGGATACGCCGTTCATCATGATTTCGGCACACGGAACGATTGATACGGCCGTGGAAGCCACTAAAAAAGGTGCCTACGATTTTCTGCAGAAACCACCGGACCTGAACCGTTTGCTGGTAACTGTACGTAACGCGCTGGATAAAGCCACACTGGTAACCGAAACCAAGATCCTGAAGAAGAAGATATCCAAAACCTACGAAATGGTGGGTACTTCGGGAGCGTTGGGTCGGGTAAAACAGGCGATTGAAAAAGTTGCCCCTACTGATGCCCGCGTGCTGATAACCGGACCAAACGGATCTGGCAAGGAACTGGTAGCACGCTCTATACACGAACACAGCAACCGCAGCAACGGACCATTGATAGAAGTAAACTGTGCGGCCATACCTAGCGAACTCATCGAAAGCGAACTGTTTGGCCACGAAAAAGGCTCGTTTACCTCGGCAGTTAAGCAACGTCTTGGCAAGTTTGAGCAGGCCAATGGCGGTACTTTGTTTCTGGATGAAGTGGGTGACATGAGCCTCTCGGCCCAGGCCAAAGTACTGCGCGCCTTGCAGGAGCATAAAATTACCCGTGTAGGCGGCGATAAAGATATACAGGTGGATGTGCGCGTAATTGCAGCAACCAATAAAAACCTGCTGGAAGAGATTGAGGCCAAGAACTTCCGCGAAGACTTGTACCATCGCCTGGGGGTTATCCTTATTCATGTACCGCCGCTTAACGAGCGCCGCGAAGATATTCCGGACCTGGTTGCTAAATTCCTGAACGACATAGCCAACGACTATGGTAACAAGCCTAAATCGATTGCTGCCGATGCCATGGAGTACCTGCAAGGACTGGACTGGCGGGGTAACGTGCGTGAGCTGCGCAACGTGGTAGAGCGCCTGGTAATTATGAGCGGAAACGAGATTACGTTAGAAGATGCCAAAGCTTATGCCCGACCGGTTGTAACTTATTAATAGTAAATGCTTAAAAGAAAAGCCGCAGGTTTATAGTTTAACCTGCGGCTTTTTTATGCAGCTGATTTTTTACTCAAACAGCAGTTCTTATACTTTTCGCCGCTTCCGCAAGGGCAAGCTTCGTTACGGCCTAACCGCTTCCCGTAAGGGTTTAATAATTCCCGGAAATTGAGACGGAACCTGCGCTTTGGGTTTTGCTGGAAAATTTTGGTTAACAGAACATAAAGTCTCGGATGGTTCTCGGCTAGCTTCTCAGGTTTCTCAAAAAAGTATTCGGTAACAACTGCAAAAAACTCGGCCTCGCTGGTGGCGCCATAGGCATCTATATCCGACTTCCCTTTCTTAATACTTTTAATCTTGCGGTACATCAGTTTCCGCCATGGTTCTACCCATTCATCAGGTAGATAGGCTTCCGGCACGCCGTCAATTTCTCCATCGGCCTGGTCAAGCATGTGAGCGAATTCGTGTATGCCTACATTCTTACGATCAGCCATATCATTAAAGCCCCGCTCCAGTGCTGGCTTAGATAAGGTAACATAGTGGTCGTTCTGGAACGGATTTACGCGGCCCAGCACTTCGGACACAGCCTCGCTGTCCTGATCTTGATACTTGTGTATACTCCCGGGAAATACAAATACTTCACCTAAGTTAGGATACTCCCAGTCCTGAAAACCAAAGATCGGGATAATGGCACTTGAGGCGACCAGTACCTTTATAAGGTCATCAATCTGAACGTCAATACCGGTAATGCGCTTTTCAGACAGAAACAATTGCACCATCTTCTCGAAACGCAGCTTTTCCTGGTCTGTTTTTAAGGTATGGTAAAAACCAACTCTATCGTTCAGTATTTTACGCCACTCCGCCGGGAAATCGGTTTTCAGAACTTTGCTCCTGTTACGCGACTTACGGGTTGCCCAACTATAGAAAAGCAGACAAACAGCAAGAACGATAACTATAAATACAACATATCCCATGGCAGGCTATAACGCAGTAACTGAAAGAAGGATGTTACACCACAAGCAGATTACACCCCCGGATATCTGAGTTATCAAAACGGCCCAGCACTTCAAAAGTACCTTCGGTGTGCATTCTGCCGATATCCTTTGTTTCGATAAAAGCACACGAGTCTATGTTAGCCAGGTCAATTACATTTATGCCGCCGCTTCTATGATGCGCACCAATATCAAAGGGATCGTTGAGGTCGCGGAGCAGGATTTGCATGGTTTGGCCGGGCTTAAAAATACCATCGCCCATGGAGTAGCCTTGTGAGAGCAGTTCTGTCATGCCATATTCTGAATGAATCTTATCTACACCAAAGCCTTTTTTAAGGAAACTATGCAGTTCTTCGCGCACCATTTCGCGGTGCCGCCCTTTCATGCCTCCGGTCTCCATTAAAGTTACGCCGCTAAAGCTATAGTTGCCTCTTAGTTCTTCGGCCCAATCCAGCAAGGCGTAGCTTACACCTATCAGCAATACTTTTTTGCCGCGACCCCGGGCTGCATCTATCGTTTGGTGGAGCTTTTTGCGGTTATGTAGATAGAATCCTTCTTCGCTTTGCCTGGTCTGATTTACAAAATAATCAACCATGGCTACCAGGCTGGAGCCACCCTGCTCTAAATAAGATGGTAACAGGGCCAGCACCACAAACTGCTCCAGCGGTCCGTAAAAATGCTCGAAAATATGCTTTGTAACATGGTTATACCAGGCAAGATCTGCAACGTAATGCTTGCTGCGCGTTTGCTGCGTGGTGCCGCTGCTCTGGAAAGTAACTTCGGGTTCAAAATTACCGGTTGCAACCTTTTGCTGCTTAAAGAACTCTATAGGTAAGAAAGGGATTTGTTCCAGGTTTTTTATCTGGCCCGGCTGGATGTTCAGATTTTGCAGGTATTCTTTGTAAACAACATTATATTGGGCCTGGTACCTGAAAAGCGACAGCGCCATTTGGGTAAAATCGGAAGGTTTCCCGAGTAACTGTTGTTTGAACTGTGCCTTAAAATCCATCAAATAAACTTATAACAAATCCTATATCTAATCGTTTGATTTAGTAAATTTAGCTTCATTTTTCTGATTTTCCTGTATGAACTATATGCTAAAGTATAGCCTCGCCTGTGTGGTGCTGGTGCTCGCTCTTGCCTCGTGCCGCAAAGAACCTAACTACCCTGATGAACCTCAGATCTCCTTTAAAAGGATAGAACAGGTTAGCCATGATGCTCTAGGAATTGAGAAAGACAGCCTATTCTTAATAGTTAAGTTTCAAGATGGCGATGGCAACCTGGGTCTAAGGCCACTTGTTAAAAACCCGCAAACAGATATTGACAGCCAAACACCTTTTAACGAGGGTTCGATCTACGAGAACAATTTCATTATTAAAGTGCTTAGAGCTAGGCCAGACGTTAATAATCCGGGGGAGCTAAATTTTGAAGAATTGCAGTTTCCTGATGGATTGAACTTAAACGGCCGCTTTCCGAGAATTAGTAATGATGACCGGGAAGAACCTTTGGAAGGTGAAATAAGGCTCGCGCTTGAAATAACTAACGAAAATGAGTTTTACTATGCTGTAGGTGATATAATTAAATTCGAAGTGTTTATTTATGATCGTACAACACCGGTACCGAACAAAAGCAATGTGATTGTATCTGAACCGATTACATTGTTTACAGAGTAGTTAACTCAACTATAGCAACAACTATAAAAAAGGCCCTGCAAATATAGCTGCAGGGCCTTTTTGTTTATAAAGCCTATACTTAGTAGATCGTTGGGAATGTTTTCGGATCAGCTTCGTGCATAATGTCGTAAACAGCTTCGAATACATCCTCTGTGTTTGGCTTAGAGAAGTAATCGCCATCAGAACCATATGGCGGACGGTGCGCCTGTGCTGCCAGGCACTGTGGCTTCGAGTCCAGCCATCTCCAGGCTCCCTGCTCGTCAACCACCTGCTGCATCATAAAGGCAGATGCGCCTCCTGGTACATCCTCATCGGTAAACAATACGCGGCTCGTTTTCTTGATAGAGTCGGTGATTACATGCTCGATATCGAAAGGTAACAGCGTCTGTACGTCAATCACTTCTGCTGAAATACCGAATTCCTCTAACTGGCGTGCTGCTTCCATTACAATGCGGCACATCGAGCCATAGGTAACTATAGTTACATCCGACCCTTCTTTCAGGATTTCCGGCTTGCCAAGCGGTACGGTAAATTCAGCAATGTTATTCGGAATGCGCTCTTTCAGTCTGTAACCGTTTAAGCACTCAATTACCAATGCCGGCTCATCCGCTTTCAGCAAGGTATTATAGAAACCTGCTGCCTGCGTCATGTCGCGCGGAACAAGCACGTGCATGCCCCGAATGCTGTTCAGAATCATACCGATCGGGGAACCTGAGTGCCAGATACCTTCCAGGCGGTGACCGCGGGTACGAACTATAAGCGGCGCCTTCTGACCACCTTTGGTACGGTACTGTAAACATGCTACGTCATCAGACAGGATCTGAATCGCATATAACAGGTAATCCAGGTACTGAATTTCAGTGATCGGGCGAAGACCGCGTAATGCGGCACCAATTCCCTGGCCAATGATGGTACACTCACGGATACCAGTATCGGTAACGCGCAGTTCGCCATACTTCTCCTGTAAGCCGGCAAAAGCCTGGTTTACATCGCCTATTTTACCCACGTCTTCGCCAATGGCAAACACGCGCGGGTCGCGGGCAAGTATCGCATCAAAGCAAGCCTGTAATACTTCGCGGCCGTCCACAACCGGAGAATTATCATCAAACTCAGCCTTTATTTCTTCAACTAATAAAGCAGATTCTTCAGACTGGCTGTATAAATAAGAGTTGAAACGATCGGCATTCTCGCCTATAGTTTGCTCCAGCCAACCTACCAGCTCGCGTTTAGCAGCGTTGCGCTCATCGCGTACATAACGCAGGGCCTTACGCACCGCTCTAACTGCATCGCTACGGATAGGCACCGTTACTTTGCGAAGCTCTTCTGTTATAGTTGCAATTTCAGTGATATGCTTGCTGTCAGCTGCCAGGTTATCCAGTAACTGAAGTGCTACAGCATGATCTTCTTTTATGCCTGCGTCAAAAGCATTCCAGGCATTGGTACGCGCCACACGAACAGCTTCTTTTGCTTCGTTCTCGATCTGGTCCAGTTGCTCGGTTGTAGAGATATCATTCGCCAGTATCCATTCGCGCATTTTTTTAAGGCAGTCGAAATCAGCCTCCCAGTCTAGTCTCTCTTTAGATTTGTAGCGTTCATGCGAACCTGAAGTAGAGTGGCCTTGTGGCTGCGTCACTTCTTCTACATGGATCAGAACCGGTACATGCTGCTCGCGGCAAACACGCACGGCTGTTTCATAGGTCTCGCAAAGGGCGGCGTAATCCCAGCCTTTTACTTTAAATATTTCGTAGCCCTGCTCCCCTTCTGCATTGCGCTGGAAACCGGCTAAAATTTCAGAGATACTTCCTTTGGTTGTCTGGTACTCAGCCGGCACCGAAATACCATAGCCATCGTCCCAAACCGAAACCAGCATCGGCACCTGCAGTACGCCGCCGGCATTTATGGCTTCAAAAAACATCCCTTCCGATGTTGAGGCATTGCCAATCGTTCCGAAAGCTACTTCGTTACCATTTACCGAAAATTGCTGTAAATGCTGTAATTCCGGGTTCTGGCGGTATAGTTTGGAGGCATAAGCCAGGCCAACGAGGCGCGGCATTTGCGAGGCAGTTGGCGAGATATCAGAGCTGGAGTTTTTCTGCTCCATGAGATTCTTCCAGTTACCTTCATCATCCAGGGAACGTGTGCCAAAGTGGCCGTTCATGGCGCGGCCGGCTGTAGATGGCTCGGCTTCTACATCGGTATGAGCATATAGTTGGGCAAAGTATTGCTGCAATGTAAGCTCGCCAATGGCAAACATAAAGGTCTGGTCGCGGTAGTAGCCCGAACGAAAATCGCCGTTCTGAAAAAACCTGGCCATAGCCAGCTGCGCTACTTCTTTACCATCTCCGAAGATACCGAACTTGGCTTTGCCCATGAACACTTCCTTGCGGCCTGCAAGGCTGGCGTGGCGGCTTTCCCAGGCTATGCGGTAATCCTGAAGTATTTCTTCAGCAGTTAATTTTTGAGTTATAGATACTTCAGCGGTTTGCATGTTATATCAGGATATACTTGTGGTATAATTTAGATCAAAAGTACAGAACATTAGCCTAAACTTCAAATTGGGCCCTTGCTTCGCTAAATTTGGCACGAAAGTGGAATCCCATTTGTAAAAGATTACTTATCTTTGTTTTGCTCTGAAAATAAAGAGCTGGCTTTTACGTTAATTTGCTTCTCAATTTTTTGAAATGAGAAAAAACATATACATTATTGCGTTACTAACTTTGCTACTGGTTAGTTTTGGTGCAAGCGCACAAGGCGAGCTTACGTTTGAAAAGGAAACGCATGACTTTGGCACGATTGCAGAAGGAACCTTAGCCAGTTATGAGTTTAAGGTAAAGAACGTGGGAGATCAGCCGGTGGTTATTTCAAATGTGCAGCCATCGTGCGGGTGCACTACTCCCGACTGGACCAAAACGCCTATTTTGCCTGGAAAAACAGGTGTTATAAAAGCCGTTTATAACAGCGCAAGCCGCCCGGGACCGTTCTATAAGTCGATTTTGGTTGTTTCAAATGGCAAAACGCCTAACACTACCATCTACATAAAAGGTGAAGTTGGGCCAAAAGATTTGAAAAACGGTTATACGCAGGAACAAAAACTGATGTCGCCGCGTTTGGCAGTTGGAAGCACAATTCATAGCTTTGGAAAACTTGAAAAAGGACAAAAAGCTACAGCTAAATTTATCATAAAAATACAGGTCGGCAGGACCTTGTAGTGCAGGGGGTACAGAGCAAATGCAACTGCGTGAGCTATAAAGTATCTAAGCCGGCAATAAAAGCAGGAGAACAGGCAGTTTTGGAACTTACATACATTCCGGTGATGTTAAAGGAGCAAAACGAGCAGGTAACTGTTCTTTCAAACGATATCGTAATGCCAAATCTCAGGCTAACATTAAAAGCAAATGTGGTTGAGAGCCTGGCTAACAGGAATATGTTAAGGGAAGGCGAATAGCCGGTACCTTTCAGATAGTTTTTTTCATAGTTTTATTTTGTACTAACGGCAGTGATTTTATCGCTGCCTTTTTTCATTTTATACCTTTCCGTTTCTTCATCCCCTATCGTTTCCGGTGCAATTCTATCGTTAGGCTGGCCTTCATATTTTCTATAAAAAATGTAGTTTTTATTACTTTCATAACCTGAAGTTAATGGTATATTTACGCAGCTTTTCCAAAACTAAATATAGAACGACATGATTATTGGTGTTCCAAAGGAAATTAAGAATAATGAAAACCGCGTAGGTGCAACGCCTGCAGGTGTAAATGAACTGGTGCGTAACGGCCATACCGTATATGTACAGGCTACTGCCGGCGAAGGCAGTGGTTTTGCTGACGAAGACTATGCAAATGCCGGCGCAACTATACTTCCAACTATAGCGGAGGTATATGCCATTGCTGAAATGATCGTTAAAGTTAAAGAACCGATCGAATCTGAATACAGTCTGATAAAAGACAACCAGTTGCTTTTCACGTACTTCCACTTTGCATCGCATGAGCCACTTACGAAGGCCATGATCGAGCGCAACGCGGTTTGCCTTGCTTACGAAACAGTGGAGCGTCCGGACAGAAGCCTTCCATTGTTAGTACCAATGTCAGAAGTTGCCGGCCGTATGTCTATCCAGGAAGGTGCCAAATACCTGGAGAAACCATTGAAGGGTCGTGGTATATTGTTGGGTGGCGTACCAGGTGTGCGTCCTGCCCAGGTGCTGATACTTGGTGGCGGTGTGGTAGGTACCAACGCCGCTAAAATGGCTGCCGGCATGGGTGCCGACGTTACGATCCTGGATACTAACCTGGCGCGCCTGCGTTACCTGGATGATGTACTTCCTGCAAACGTTACAACACAAATGTCTAACGGTTATGTGATCCGTGAGCTTGTTAAGACTCACGACCTGATCATTGGTGCCGTATTGATACCAGGTGCAAAAGCTCCGAACCTGATTACACGTGACATGCTGAAGACAATGAAGCCTGGTACCGTATTGGTTGACGTTGCTGTTGACCAGGGTGGTTGCATCGAGACATGTAAGCCTACTACACACGAGAATCCGACCTTTATTATTGACGATGTAGTGCATTATTGCGTGGCCAACATGCCGGGTGCAGTTCCTTTCACATCTACACAGGCACTTACAAACGCTACCTTACCGTACGTTGTTCAGGTTGCCAATAAAGGCTGGAAGCAAGCCTGCGCCACTAGCGAAGAGCTGAAAAAAGGCTTGAACGTTGTAAATGGCAAAGTAGTGTACAAAGCTGTAGCCGAAGCGTTCGGCTTAGAATATACTGATGTAAATACAGTGCTATAGTTTACTCAAATATTAAGTTGCAAACGCCTTCTGTGGTTTCCGCAGAAGGCGTTTTTGCTTTTGCCTGTATCGGTATTACCTCACCCCAGCCCACTCCTTTTATCGAGGGCCCCTACCCCAAAACAGGAGAGGGGGCTTGGCTATAGTTGGTGGCTATAGTTTCATAGTTGGTGTGGTCCAACCACCCCTTACCCCTACTTGTCTAAGGCGGGGAGCTGTGGATTACTTCTCCGTCAGTCATCCTGAAAGGATCTTGGACGAAGAGTAATAAGGCCTTGGCTATAGTTTTAGTTATCGTTTTTTAGTTTCCGTTTGTCATCCCCCTGCCCCCTTCGAAGGGGGACTTTCTGCTACTGCTTGCCCAACTGTCATTTCGACCAGCGGGAGAAAGCTGAGGTTGCTATAGTTGGTGTTATAGTTCTATAGTTACAGACCACGAGCAGGACAGGTTTACATGTCCCTACGAAACTATAACCACGATAAAGCGATGCAACTATGGCCTTTCAAACTATAGCAACTATAGCTATTGAACGGATCTCAGTCTTTGGGTTGAGCGCCTTGTAGATTTCCGGTGCCGTTAGGCATTTCGAGGTACGAGAAAAGGAAATGTACACCGCGCGATACCCTTATCGAGGGCCCCTACCCCCAAGACGGGGCCTCCCGGCCGTGAGGGCACCAAAGCCAACTATAGAACAATAGATAAGTAGAGCTCCCAGGATGAAAGAGTATTTGAAGAAAGGCTTGGTTCAAGTTGCAACTAGAGCTAACTATGGAACTCAGATTTCTCACGCTGTTCGAAATGACAAAAGAGAAACTATAGGACAATTAAGATGTCTCAGAGCTATACTGGCTCTTTTCGACTCGCGTCTCAAGAATGCTCGAAATGACAAAGGAAGAACTATAGTTTATTAAAAACCGGGATCTCCTGTAACGGCTGAAACTGGCGTGTTTCAAAATCAATCTGCCAGCAGTAATGCACTAATCCATTGGTAATTACTACAAATTTCGCTTTTATAGTCTGGTTATACACTGATACCTGCTTTACCACATCCTGCGTAACAGGCACGTAGGCAGCTTTACACTCGATCAGCATAAGCGGGTTTCCGGAATTATCGTATACACATAAATCCGTGCGTTTTTGCAGTTTGTTGTAGTTGGTGCCTCGTTCTATGCTGATCAGGCTTTTAGGATAGCCCAGGTTGTTAATCAAATAGTGCAGAAAGTGTTGGCGCACCCATTCCTCGGGCGTTAAAACTATATTCTTCCGGCGCAGTATATCAAAAATGAGATAATTCGCCCCGGATTTTGTAACTTTGTGATCAAATGGTGGCAGATTGAGTGCTTCCATGCTGCAATTTAACCATTTTCTGACGCTCCGCCCCGTAGCACCGGCTGCCAAGGCGGATTTTTTATATCTAATTGAATATATTTATTTTATGAAGACGAAAGAAGAGATCGTAAACGACTGGTTGCCCCGCTACACAGGCGTACCGCTCAATGAGTTTGGAGAATATATCCTGCTTACCAATTTTATAAATTATGTGCGCATGTTCGCCGACCGTTTTGAAGTAGAGATGAATGGTCTGGACAAGCCCATGCAGACAGCTACTGCCAATAACATTACCATCATTAACTTTGGTATGGGCAGCGCCATGGCGGCAACTGTAATGGATCTGTTATCTGCTATAAAGCCTAAAGCAGCTTTGTTTTTAGGTAAATGCGGTGGCCTGAAACGTAAAACGCAGATCGGTGACCTAATCCTTCCGATTGCGGCAATTCGTGGCGAAGGTACATCGGATGACTATTTACCTCCAGAAATCCCGGCATTGCCATCGTTCCGTTTGCAGCGAGCGGTGTCATCCATGATCAAAAAGCATGAGATGGACTACTGGACAGGCACTGTTTACACCACAAACCGCCGCGTGTGGGAGCATGACGAAGATTTCAAGGATTACCTGCGCCAGATTCGTGCTATGGGTATTGATATGGAAACGGCTACTATTTTTACAGTTGGTTTCATTAATGAGATTCCGCATGGTGCCTTATTGCTGGTTTCGGACAACCCGATGATACCGGAAGGTGTGAAAACATCTGCAAGTGATAAACTTGTAACAACTTCTTTTGTAGAAAAACACCTGAGTATAGGTATAGATTCTTTGATAGAACTTCAGAATTCAGGAGAGTCTGTAAAACACATGCGCTTCGAATAAAAGATCATACATGAAAAAAACCTTACGCACCTTTGCTGCAGCCATGCTGCTCAGCTCTACCCTGCTCAGCAGCTGTACCAGCACCCAAACAGCTACCGAAACCGCCGACCTTATCGTTTACAACGGTACGGTTTATACAGTTAATGACGCTTTCGATAAGGCCGAAGCCTTTGCTGTGAAAGATGGTAAGATTGTGGCTGTAGGCTCATCAGATGAGATCAGAAACAAGTATAAGGCCACCGAAACACTTGATGCAAAAGGGAAGGCTATTTACCCGGGCTTTAACGATGCTCATGCCCACTTTTACCGCTATGGTTTGTCGTTGCAGTCGGCAGATCTGGTAGGTACTGAGTCGTTTAAGGAAGTAGTGCAGAAGGTAACGCAACAGCGCGAAAAGTTCCCGGATACTGACTGGATTACCGGCCGCGGCTGGGACCAGAACGATTGGGCTGTCAAGGAATTCCCGACAAAAGACACACTGGATGCGCTTTTCCCGAATACACCGATCATCCTTACCCGCGTAGATGGGCACGCAGCTATAGTTAACCAGAAAGCGCTGGACTTAGCAGGTATAAAACCAACTACTAAAATGGTAGGTGGCCTTGTAGAAGTAGAGAACGGTAAAATGACCGGTATTCTTATTGACAATGCCATTGATCTGGTATCAGCTAAAATTCCGGAGCCCGATGTACAGGAGCAGCGCAAGGCGTTAGTTAACGCACAGCAGAACTGCTTCGCGGTTGGCCTGACCTCGCTGGCAGATGCAGGCCTTGATAAAAGTACTGCCGATCTGATGGATGCCATGCACAAAAGCGGCGACCTGCAGATGCGTGTGTACGTAATGCTGAACCCAACCAAACCGAACCTGGACTACTACCTGAAGAACGGCATCTATAAAACCGACAGGCTGAATGTGCGATCGTTTAAGATTTATGGTGATGGGGCTCTGGGCTCGCGTGGTGCAGCTTTAATAAAACCGTATCATGACAAAGCCGGACACTATGGTTTCCTGCTTGCTACTGAAAAAGAGTTCAGAGACATTGCCGCTACATTAGCAAAGTCTGACTTCCAGATGAACACACACGCTATCGGTGACTCTACCAACCGTCTGCTGCTGGATATTTATGGTGAAGCGCTGGGTGGTAAAAATGATAAACGATGGAGAATTGAGCACTCCCAGATCGTAAATCCTGCCGACATGGCTAAGTTTGGCAACTATAACATTGTGCCTTCAGTGCAGCCTACACATGCTACATCGGATATGTACTGGGCCGGCGACAGATTGGGTAAGGAGCGTATGCCGCATGCCTATCCGTTTAAAGAATTATTGCAGCAAAACGGCTGGCTCCCGCTGGGCAGCGATTTTCCGGTAGAGCATATTAACCCGCTTTACACGTTCCATGCAGCTGTTGCCCGCCAGGATGCCAAGAACTGGCCTGATGGTGGCTTTCAGATGGAGAATGCGCTTACGCGTGAGGAAGCACTCCGTGGCATGACGATCTGGGCAGCGAAAGCGGCTTTTGAAGAAAACGAAAAAGGAACTATAGAGCCAGGCAAGTTTGCTGATTTTGTGATTCTGGAAGATGACCTGATGACGGTTGCTCCCGAGAAGATGCGTGACCTGCAGGTGCTTTATACTTATGTAGATGGTAAGCTGGTTTACAAAAAGTAATCTTCAACTATAAACTATAGAAAATGCCGCTGCAATAATCTGCAGCGGCATTTTTTATTTCAGCAACTATAGTTAACCTATAGTTTCCAAGTATTTAACCGAATCCTATGCCTTCGATCCCGTGCAGCGCGTGTAAGTTACCCGTGGCGTCCCGCCGCATTGCTCAGTTATAGCTGCTCAGTATAAAGTAATATTAAGGTAAACTATAGTTTAAAGCAGCCAGCCTCCGCTTGAATCTCACATTTGCGGGACGCAGGCGAGAGCCTGAAGAGCTATAGTTTAAATAGCTACATTAGCCTTAACTCCATGTTCCGCTCCAATTGCCTTTTTCCAGCGCACCATCGACAGGAAGATCAAACCAAGCACAAAGAACACGATCAGAGCCAGAATGCTGTTTCGCATAGAGCCGGTTAGCTGCGCCACCAGACCGTATGCCAGCGTCCCTAAAACGATCGATACTTTCTCGGTTACATCATAAAAACTGAAGAAGGAAGCATGGTCTATAGTTGTAGCCGGGATCAGCTTAGAATAAGTAGAGCGCGACAGCGACTGCACACCTCCCATTACGGAGCCAACTATAGCCGCCAGCACATAAAAGTCAACCTCGCTACGTATAAAGTATGCCCCGATGCAGATGCCAATCCAGATGATGACAGCAACTATCAGCGCCCTGATATTGCCAAACTTTCCCGACAGAAAAGCAAAGGCATATGCACCAGCTATGGCTACCAGTTGTATGATAAGTATGGTAACAATAAGGGCACTGTCAGCTAATTTCAGTTCCTCTATCCCGAAAATGGTAGCCACATACATAACCGTTTGCACGCCCATGTTGTAGAAGAAATAAGCCAGCAGGTAGCGCTTCAGCATGGGTAATTCCTGCACCTGTTTCCAGACTTTCTGCAGTTCTTTTAAGCCATTCAGCACCCAGCTGCCTTTTGGCTTGCGGTTGTATACATTGCCCGGTAAATAATAGAAAGAATACTGCGCAAATCCGAACCACCACAATCCTGTTGTTAGGAAAGCGATGCGCGGCGGCAAGCTTTTATTATCAGCAGCTATACCAAACCACTCCGGCTCCAGGATCATGGCCAGGTTAAAGATAAGCAGCAGCACGCTACCGATATAGCCCATCGAAAAACCACGGGCACTCAGCTTATCGAACTGGTCTTCCGTAGCGATCTCGGGCAAATATGCGTTGTAAAAAACGATGCTCCCGCTAAACCCGATCGATGCCAGCACAAATAGGATAACCGACAAGGTAAAGGTATCACGGGTAAAAAAGAACAAGCCGATGCAGGAAAGCGAACCCAGGTAACAGAACAGCTGCATGAACAGTTTTTTACGTCCACTATAGTCTGCAATGGAAGTTAAAAACGGACTGAGAAGTGCTATAATTAGAAATGCAGCAGAAACAGCATAAGAAAACAATACCGAGCTCTCCAGCTCAAACCCTAAAAAGTTAACTATAGTTGCGTTGGTTTCCGGGTTGGTAGCAACTGCGCTATAGTAAATAGGAAAAATAGTAGATGTAATAACCAGTGAGTAGACTGAATTGGCCCAGTCGTAGAAGCACCAGGCATTGGTTATTTTAGGGTTGTTCTTTTGCATGCATCAAGATATCAAAAATCTGATATATGCTGTTGCTTAGCAAGTATAAGTAAGGTGAAATTATTTATTACGCTCTATCTTTTGAAGTATGATTTCCCAGAGTTGCTCATAGGGCACAATTTCGAGTTCAGCGTAAGCTAAACCAGGTATTGGTGCCTTTTTCAGTTTTTCAAACAGTGGCTGCCCTTTTTTCCTACTATTTTCAAGGTTTGTAAATTCACGAGCAGAAATTAATAACATCTTTAAAAAATATTTGGTGCGCGCATCCTCTGCGGCTGTAAGATACTTTGAGCTATACTTTTTAATACGCTCAGCTTCACGACTTAACAAATCTGGCTCTAATTTATCTAGTGCAATCATATAGTCAAGAATTAACCGCCATAAGTTAAATCCTTTTTTATCCTGCGTAACTATATGCAGTTTTGTTTTGAGTTTTAACGGCAAACTATAGTTAAAAGCATTCTGATAAACCAGATAAAAAACGGTCCAACGTTCCTGGGCTATCTCTGTTATATACTTGAAAAACTTTTGTCCAAAAACCTCTATTAAGATATCTTCAGCTTTTTTATAGTCTTTGGCATGCACTGCTAACAGAAAATAATTTTCCATATGCGCAAACCAGTTCCTTGACCCTTCCTCAAGTCTGTATTTCAATTCTTCAGCTTCAGCAAGTCCTTTAGGATAGTCTCTTATTAAGAGGCATGAGTAGACTAGAAGGTATTTATTAAAACTGACTGAAAAATAAGAATCACTTATTTTTCCTTGTTCATAAAATTCAAATGCTTTGTTTATATGATCTATATGAGCAGCTATGTCTCCTTTTACTTCAAAAAAGACCAGCTTAAGCTGATAGTATCTTTTAAAAACTGGGCCAAGGTTTGACCTCAACCAATCCTCATATAGTTCATCTACATAAATTGATAATTTAGTGAGGAATTTTTTGCTTGACTCAACCCCCAATTTCATATCAAATTTGATATCAAAGTAGAATGTATCAGCCTTGTTTATAATCTCCCGAAGTTTATAGAGCTCCTTTAACTTTTGTACACATTCGTCATAACTTTTCCTGTTATATTCACTATCTGAAATCAGAATTCTTAATAGTTCATAAGCTTCAACCTGCGGTTCAATCAGCTGCATTTCTTCAGCAACAGACAACACATTCTGTATCTGTTTCTTTGCTAATTTTACTTCTTCAAAACTATATAAGGTATGTGCTAAGAATAGTATTTTTCGGCACTTTAACTCATAAATTTTAACCTCATTAGATAAATTCAGCTTGTCAATATCCAGGAAGAGTAATTGATTATATAGTTTCTTCTTTAGCCTGGATTTGAGCATTTTATATGCGCTGGTTTTATTTTCGCTACCATATAACTCTTTTACAAGCCAGGTCTCATTCTCAGGTTTACTATATTTTACCAGGTGGAGTAAGCGAGTCTCCAGATTGGAATTATCTGAGTAATCAAGGATCGCAGTTTCTACAAACTTCCCTTTGTATTCGATTATATCGATGAGTTTACTGAGTTCTTCCATAGTTGAGTACTAGATCCAATAGAAAGTAAAACATGCTCCCAGAGGTGTTCATAGGGAATAATCTCTACTTCGGCATAAGCATCGCCTGCAAAAGGTGTTTGCCTCAACTTCTGAAAAAGGTAGCGGCTTTTACGTCTGCAGGTTTTCACGTTGCTGTATTCGTGCCCTGCTATTAAAAGAAGTTTTAAGAATAAACGGGTACGCGGATCGGAAGCAGCACCAAAATGCTTTGCAACATATTTCCGTAAACGCTCAACATTGCGGGTGATCAATTCTACATCAAGGCTTTTTAATACATGTATAAACTCCAGAATAAGGTACCACACATTGTAGCCGTTTTTATCCTGCATTATTACTAATGGTTTATAGTTTAAAGTAAACCCTAAATCCGTTGCTGTTGTTAAAATATAAAATTGATAATAAAGGTACCAACGATCCTGGGCAGTTTGAGGAGTAGATTTTAGCTTACTGTTAGATAGCACCTCAACAAGTATTTCTTTCGCTTTACCATAGTTGTGAGAATGTGTTGCCAGCAGAAAATAATTCTCCATATGAGCAAACCAATTGATGCTGCTTAATTCTAATTGTTTTTTAAGTTTTTCAGCTACATCAAAACCTTCTGCAAACTGCTTATTTTTGAGGTACGCATAGGTTAGACCAAATTGGTTTCTGTGATAAAAAAAATATAAAGGACTTATCTTACCATTATAAAAAAGTTGTGCAGAATCATTTAAATGTTTTATATGGTCTGTGACACTCCCAAGTGCCTCTAGAGCAGCTGATTTACCAACATAATAATAACTGTATATAGGAGAGGAATTAGTTTGCTGCCAAAATGCAAATAATTTATTAACTCCTTTAATTATAAATTCAGCGTGGTCAATTCTGTTCTTTACACCAACCCTGATTTCTACCATTATTCTGAGGTATAAATCCCTTGCTTCTTCCTCAACCGCACTTAACTGACGATATTTTTGTATTTCTTCTGACAATTCATAAAATCTTTTCCTATCAAAAATCCTAAAACTAGAATTTAATCGAAGTATTTCAAGCGCTCTAACTACATGACTTGAAAGCTCTGCTAACTTAGCAATTTTTAATGCTTGTAATGTGAGTTTCTCTCTTAGGTGAGCAAATTCATGATTATCCAGAATTAACGCCTCATTAAGCAACGCATTACATCTAATCTCTTCAACCAGTGATTTTGAGTATGTGATTGTCGAGTCAATATTCAAAAAATTCAACTGGTTATATAGCTTCCGCTTAACCCTAGACTTGAGCATTTTAAAGGCACTACTCCCCTTACTACCTCCATAGAGCTGCTGTATTATTTCATCTTCAGATATGTTGGCCTGATCTTTAATGAGTAAATACACTTTCGTTTCCAGATTCGTAGTGTCGGTTAAATTAAGTAATGCTCCACCAGAACCCTTCCCTTGCTCTTCCAGTAGTTTAACGAGTTGTCTGAGTTCCTCCATATCAAAAAACTAAGCTGGCATTGCATCTAATATCAACTCCCATAAATGCTCATAAGGAACAATCTCAATTTCTGCATAAGCATCACCAGGAGCCGGAGTTTCAATAAGTTTCTGATAGTGTTTTGCACCCTTTAACCTACAGGAGGCTGCATCATAATTTTCTGTTACAGTTAACATCAGTAGCTTTAAAAATAGCTTACTTCTAAGACTGAAGGAGTCCTTTAAATGTGTAAGGATATACTTCTTCAAGCTTTCAATTCTATATAACAGTCCTTCTGTATCTCCTTTTTGTAAAAAATATAAAAACTGAAGTATTAAAATTGCTACATTAAATCCTTGTTTGTCTTTACTGTATTCTGTAATTGAAGTAATAAATTTCTGATAATTGAAGCCTTCTAGTATAGAGTAAGAGGAATCTATAAAATACAGGTAAGCAGTATACAATTGCCATCTTTCTGCGGCAGCCTTTGTAATAATATTATAGCTTGTATTTGATCGCACTCGGTGCAACAGAACTGAAGCTAGTTCATAATTTTTTGCATGGACCGCCAGAAGGAAATAATTTTCCATGTAAGCAAACCAGTTCTTAGTATTAGAGTCAAACAAATTATAAAAATCACTTGCATACTTTAATCCATTTGAGAACTCCTTTGTCCTTAAATGTGCATAAATAAGCATATAGGCATTTAAATTTGTCTCAAACCGCTGCGCATTGATTTTATTGGCCCTTACTAAACTTTCCGCCTCTTCTGTTATTTTTATTATTTCGCCAAAATTGCCAATAAGCTCATAAAATAACATTGATGTTCTATAGAAATAGTAAAAACAGCTGAAAGTTTTTGTTTCATCCCAAATGGTTCTGAGTCTTGTAATCAGGTTTGGAAGTTCACCTAAATATAGCTTTCTGTTCTTTACTGTGCTCTTTAGATGTACCATGGAAAGTTGAAAAAGGGAGGCGGCTTCCTTTTCTAAACTTACTATTTCAGAATACTTCAAAAACTCGTCTCTACTGTTCTTATAGAGTTTTAACCCGCCCTGACTGGTCAGACACTCTAATTCGATCTCTAAAGCATTCAACACCAGGTCATTAAACTCAAACTCTAAAGCTAGGGTCTTAATTTTTTTACATAAGCCTAAAACTATAGAAAACTCTTTCTGCTTTAACAATATTTTTGATAATAGAAGTAGTTTTTCACATTCTACCTCTCTTCGTAATGGTAGCCGGCCTGTAGTAATATCTGCAGTTATCAGCGCATTATGCAGCTTTTTTTTTACCCTATGTTTAAGCATCTTAAAGCGCACGTCACTTTGATCAGTTCCGTACAGTTTATATGCTGCTTCTGTATCAGTTTTAAAATTACCTTGCGTTACATTCTCAATAAACTCACCCTCCAGACTCTTACTCTTATGGCTAAAAAAGCTCTGTATATTTTTTGATGAAATAACTTGAAGTACATTAATTAACTGTTCGATTTCCTGCATAATAAGCAATTTAAAAAATATTTATAAACTTATATACAACATTGTAAATTCATATTATTAAAACTTTTATTATGAATTTACCAATATAGGTTTACATGCTTTTAAGGGTAAAATATATTTATTTAGATCAAAATGTTACTTATCTAGAATATTTACCCTAAGTTCCAAATAACAAGCATTGACCTCAACCTAATTAGAGGCAATTAATCCCTAAAAATATAATTATTTTTTACTAAATGCATAGTTACTTTTTTAAATTAACATTCCTTTGCCGTCAGCTATATATTATAAATCTTTGTTTAGATAAATCTAAAAAATAGACCCTGACATGATAGAAATCTTAATTGCAATAATATTGCAGATAACCACCATAGTAACTGGCGCAGACTCAGATAAAGTTAAAGAAGAGCAAAAGATAGCCGAAACTAAAGCAAAAACTGAACAGCAGAATTCTACTGCTGATGGAGGCCAAGGTAATTGGGAATAACCACGGATAACAAATAGTTATTTTCCTTATCTTGCTCTGAAATCTTTTAGCCAAAGGACTTTTGCCAGATGAGGAAACTATATCCGTTACTTGTTAGCTTACTTTTATCTCTTTCTTTTTGCTCACAACCTCAGCGACAGCCAGAGGAGGTAAGGATCCGGTTAGCAACTGAACCGATGACGCTCAGCCCTGTTAACTACTCCGATTCGGAGGGATTGCAGGTTATTAATCTTTTGTTTCAGAGCCTGCTAGGTGTTGACTTGGAAGATGACCAACTGAAGCCAGTTTTAGTTAAAGACCGGCCTCTTATTGAGCAAAAAGATTCTGTAACCCTGATTACCTACGAGCTTAGAGACGAAGCCAGCTGGTCGGACGGGTCTCCTGTAACATCAGATGACATTGCCTTTACCTTAAAGGTTTTAAAAGCACCGTTAGTACAAAATGAACAAGTAAAAACGCAGGTCGCCTTTATCCGTGACCTGGTTCAGAACAAAGACAATAACAGGAAATTCACCTTCGTCTGTGATAGCTTCACACCAGAAATGGAATTGTTATCCGGAGACTTTTTTATAATTCCGGCTTATTTATTTGACCCTGAAAATCTTTTAAAAAATATACCTGTAGCCGCATTTACAGACAGCCTTTCCAAGCTTGAAAACCATAATAATATCAAGGCTTTTGCGGCTCAGTTTAATACACCTGCCTACAACAACAACGGTAAAATATTACAAGGTAGCGCAGGATACACACTAGAGGAATGGGTGCCGGGGCAGTATATAAAGCTCCGGCAAAAAAAGGATTGGTGGGGCAAAAACACAAATGCCTCTAACCTGACAGCAAATCCGGAACACATTACACTTCAGATCATACCGGATAACACCACCGCACTGTTAGCACTCAAAAACCGTCAGCTGGATGTGCTGAGAGATATACCTGCCCGGGAGTTTGACCAACTTAAGCAAAACAAAGACTTTCAGGAAGACTTCGACCTCTTCACACCTGATTCTTATAAATCTGTATATGCTGGCATCAACAGCCGTTTACCTAAATTCTCTGACAAGCAAACCCGTCAGGCCATTGCCTACTTACTTGATGTTTCAAACTATATAAAGATAACACAGCAGCAATATGCCACTCCAACAGCAGGCATAATTCCTCCAACGCTTACAGAGTTCTATAATTCTGATTTAAAACCTTATACGCTTGATCCGGCAAAGGCAAAACAATTATTACTTGCGGCGGGCTGGCAGGAACGTAACACAGGTTGGTTTAAAAAGATAAATGGCAAAGAGCAACAACTATCTATAGTTGTAACCTATAAAGCAGGCAATAACATAATCGAATCAACAGCACTTATTTTTCAGCAGAGTGCGGCAGAATTGCGCATACCGGTACAGATAGAAGCGCAGGAAGGCAACCTGTTCACACAAAACTCCAGGGAGCATAAATTCGAGATGTTCTTCCGGCCGCTGAGTGGGAATCCGTTTGCCTTTAACTTTGAGCCGATTCTGCATACATCTCATGCTGCTAAGGGCGGCACCAACTATACTGGTTTCGGAAATACTGAAACTGATGCGCTGCTACAAACTATAAACAAAGCAACAGACACAAGACAGAAAGCTACTTACCTGAAGCAATTACAGAAACTGATGCTGGAAGAGGCTACGTTTATAGTGCTGTACTATACAAAAGAGCGGTTGGCAATACACAAACGTTTCCAGAACACGAAAGTATCGGGCTTATCGCCAAACTATGATGTAAGTGCATTCCTGATTAAAAAATAGTAGCTGCCTTTATGCTACGCCACTTATTCCGCCGTTTGCTTTATGCCATACCTGTTTTATGGGTAATGGTTTCTGCTATCTTTTTGCTGAGCAGGATATTGCCAGGCGCATTTGGTGAGCAGTTGTTTACAGATGACTCAGGATTTTACAGCAAAGGATCGCAGCAACAGAAGACCATTGCCTACGAGCAGCTCCTGAAACGCACAAAGCAGCAATTACCACTCTTTTATGTAGGCTTTACAACTATAGACGCAGCAGAGACTCACACAGGCTATAGTTACTTAGTGCCTGACCTAACCTGGAATGGCACAGAGAACCTGTATCACATCTGGGCAGCAGAAGTTTTAACCGGCAGCCTGGGCGAGTCTTTTGCCAGCACCAGACCAGTAACCGAAGTAATTGCTGAAGCTGCAGGCAATACCATCTGGATAATGCTTTTTAGCATGGCTATAACAATAGTTCTGGCTTTAATGGCAGGTATTACAATGGTACTCTGGCAGGAATCCAAATGGCCATCGCTACTGCTCTCATTCCTTATCGTGCTGGATAGCCTCCCGCTGTTTGTGCTGAGCCTGCTGCTGTTGCTGCTGTTGGCTAGCCCCGATGCCCTACAGCTTTTCCCGGTTTTCGGACTTGGCTATAGTTCAGTTGGTAACAACGGGGTCTTAACATCTCTTCTTTTTAAGCTTCCTTACCTGGCTCTACCTATATTCTGCCTGGTGCTGACCAATCTGCCCTACCTTACTAACCAGTTTTATAGTTCGCTGGCAGGCACAATGCAAGCCGGTTACATTAAAACTGCCCGCGCAAAGGGCCTTCGAAACTATAGTATAATTACCCGCCACGCCCTTCGGAATGCGCTCTTACCAATTATTACGATCTTATCAGATATGTTGCCAGCACTTGTGGCAGGCACAGGTATTATAGAGATTATTTTTGCTATACCCGGTATCGGTCGTTTGCTGGTAAACAGTGTTCTTGCCCGGGATTTCCCTGTTATTGTAGGCATAGTAGTCGTAATTGCGGTTTTTAAAATGATTTCTCATGCACTGGCCGATGTTTTATATGCACTGGCAGACCCAAGAATAAAAAACTCGGCTAAATGAGAACCTTGATGTTAGACATAGCTGCGCTCTGGAAAAGCAGGTGGAGTTTTAAAATAGCGCTGCTCTATTTGCTTGCACTTCTGATTCTGGTACTTGTTCTGCCTTTCCTGCCCCTCCCCTATGCTCCAAACCAACTGGACCTGGAAAATGTATTTCTAAAACCATTTGAAAGCAGTTTACACATATTGGGTACAGACCAGCTGGGGAGAGATGTACTGGTAAACACCTTATATGGTGCCCGAAATGGCTTACTGATAGCGATGCCTGTCATGCTTATTTCTTCGTTTGTAGGTACCACTATAGGTGCACTGGCAGGATATGTTGGAAACAATGAGATTAAGCTGGAGCGGGCTGCCTTGTTTACAGGAATCTGCTGTGTTTTACTGCTGTCATATTACTTTCTGTACGTGCCCTTGCAAGTGGTAACATATGATCTGCCCGCAACTATAGTTTACATCTCCTTGGCCGCCGGTATCAGCATCTGTTTATTTTTGTGGTTTGTTATACGGCCGCTCGTAGCCAGGCTTTCCTTTCTGAGGGTGAAGGCGAAAATTCCTTTTGATAGCATTACATTACGCACCATAGAGTTACTTACCAGTTTGCCGAAATTACTTATCCTGATAAGTGTTTCTGCTTTTGCACCACCATCGGTTATGTTACTTTCTATCATTCTGATCTGCACTTACTGGACCGCAACCGCTCGTCTTTCCCGCGCTGAGATGCTCCGAATAAAACAACTGCCTTACATGGAGGCTGCTTTAAGTACCGGCATGTCGCATAAACGTATTATTTTCAGGGAAGCCATTCCGAACCTGATCAGCCCGGTTGTAGTAGTCTTTATTTTTGGTGTAGGTGGACTTCTGGCTATTGAATCAACACTTTCATTTCTGGGGATTGGACTTCCGGCAACGTTCCCGAGCTGGGGGCGCACCATTGCGGGTATCCGCTCAAACTTATCAGCATGGTGGTTGGTAGCTTTTCCGGGGGGATTCCTGGCGCTCACAGTGCTAGCCCTGCAAATCTGCAGCTATAATTTAGTGCGTATAACACAGGAAAGAGGTAGGTGACAAATGTTACTTTTAACCTCATTCTCTCGCCAACCAGTTCTATAGTTTCTCCTGATAAACTGGAAATAGCCGAGTAACTTATTCAGCCTTTGTCTTAATGTAATACAACACAGGCAAATCAACCTGTAACCATGCAATGCCTTATTAGTATTTCACAAGTTAACATCTGCCATTAGTTTTCCTGTTATCAGGTATGGCTATTGATTAATATTGTCTCAAGAAACTAAAGCATACGCTGCATGAACCTTACTTATAGCATCCTGACAGAATGTGATTGCTTAAGCCAGCCAGTTTTACCTGCTTCTTTTAACGGTACGCTACACCAGGATGACCTGATGGAATTTGCAACTATAGATGGTGGTGTAGTGGATTATTATGCTTGTGAGGAGGCCGTAAATATGGGGGCCGGTATTTTTATAGGTGGCTATTTTGTAGGCGTTACAGACTTTTCGCAGTGCTACCCTCAGCAAACATTTTTGCGTAAGTAAGCACTAAGCTGACCCGCAAAGTTTACTTTGAAGATCTTATAAAGATGTAAAATAGTTGTTGGTTGTTTGTGTTAACAATTAGCCCTGTAGTAGCTGCTGCAGGGCTTTTGTTTTAAGCAGTTACGAACTATAAAGCCAGTCCAGGGCAGATTCACGATCTGTAAAGGATTGCATGCTGCACCCAAAAACTGTTTCGCACTCAACTGCACTTAATAAACTATCAATAACGGCTTGAGTAAACACATCCGGCTCGGTAATCCGCGCAAACTTTATAACAGAAGATGTAGTAAGCGGCAACAAAAAGTTGTTTCTTATGACCTTCTGCCCTTCGTTACCGAGTAAACTGAATTTTCGTGTGTCGGCAAGGAGGTATAATGGCTGCTTATCTTCTATAACTTCCAGTAAATGAGAAAGCTTGAGCTGCAGTTCATTCAATGAAACAGTATCGTTTAGCGCAACCTCAACCAAGCTGAGAGGTTCGCTGTAACGTATAGAATAACCTGACTGGTCAGTGGTGATTGTTTCGGAAATGGAGGCGTGCTGTAAAACCATAAAACACTAATACGGATTAGTTACGCCAAATACTTGTACTATAACATTATAATATATTCATACGTAAAGTATTTTCCTGTTTTTTTAAGAGTCTTTACTCAAGCCTGGCTGCTCAGCCAAACTATAGATACAGTATAAAAAACAAAAGACCCGCTTATAAATGTAAGCGGGTCTTTTTAAGTTAAGCAGAGAGCAAGGGATTCGAACCCTTGATACCCTTGTGGGGTATACACACTTTCCAGGCGTGCTCCTTCGACCACTCGGACAGCTCTCTAATTGCGTGCAAAGATACACTTTAAATTTTTATAGTTGCAAACTATAGCATCCTTATCACAATCCATTTTACAGACTTATTTCACCCCGCAGGTTCTCAGAGAGCAGTTTTATAGTTTCTTCTTTAGATAAGTTCAGGCCCAGCACAAACATCAGCTTGGTTACGGCAGCTTCAGTAGTTATATCAGCTCCACCAATTACCCCCATGTTTAACAGGTATTTACTTGTTTCATAGCGGCCCTGGTCCACGCGGCCCTCGTCGCACTGGCTTACATTTAGTATAAAAACTCCACGCTCTATAGCTTCCCTCAACAGGTTTAAGAACCATGCCGAAGTTGGCGCATTGCCGGAACCAAACGTTTCCATTAAAACCCCGCGTATACCCGGTGCCTGCAGTATACTTCGTACCACTGCTTCAGTTATGCCCGGAAACAGCTTTAGTATAACTACATTAGGGTCGAGCTGATGATGCACTTTAAGCGGCTGCAACGGGCAGGGAAGTATGTTTTCGTCATAAAAATCAATGTCGATGCCGGCTTCTGCCAGTGGTGGATAGTTCTCTGATTTAAAGGCATCGAAATGGCTGCTCTCTACTTTTTTGGCCCGGTTACCACGCAATAGCAGATTATGGAAAAAGATACTTATCTCCGGCACCCGACACTTTACATGCGCTTTTGTACCTGCAATCTGTAAGGCGGTAATCAAATTTTCACGCGCATCAGTACGAATCAGACCTATCGGAACCTGCGCTCCTGTAAAGATCACTGGCTTTTGCAGGTTCTCCAGTAAGTAACTCAGCGCCGATGCACTATAAGCCATCGTATCAGTACCGTGCAGCACTACAAAACCATCATAGTCGTTATAGTTCTCTTCTATCAGTTTTGCCAGCATCAGCCAATCCGCTATCGTTATGTTTGACGAATCGATAACCGGCTCGATACTGATTACGGTAAGCAGGTAATTGAACTGTTTCAGTTCCGGTACTTTATCCGGTATCTGACTAAAGTTGAATGGCACAAGATGTTGGGCCTCTTCATCAAATACCATTCCTACAGTTCCGCCTGTGTATATAATGAGAATAGATGCTTCCGGGTTGTCAGGAGCTGCCGTGTCGATGTGTACTTTTACCGTTTGCATAACTATAGTTTGAACAGGTTCAGGGCGTTTTGGGTAGTTATAGCTGCTACCTCTTCTTCCGGTTTTTGCATCAGCTCGGCAACACGTTTGAGTACCAGCGGAATGTAAGCCGGTTCGTTACGCTTGCCACGATGCGGCACTGGCGCCAGGTAAGGACAATCGGTTTCCAGGACAAGGTCTTCCAGCGCTACATGTGGAAGCACTTTGTCCAATCCTCCGTTTTTGAACGTAGCTACACCGCCAATTCCCATTAAAAAGTGAAGTTCTTTAACCTTAGCAGCCTGCTCCGTTGTGCCCGAAAAGCAATGAAAAATACCGCGTAAGGTTCCGTCCTGAGCGGCTGCTACCAATTCGTAGGTTTCGTCAAAAGAGTCGCGGGTATGTAATACGATGGGTAACTTATATTTTTTAGCAAGCTCCAGCTGTACTTTCAGTGCTTCCTGCTGCTGTGGCAGAAAGGTCTTATCCCAATACAGATCAATACCGCACTCTCCAACAGCCGCAAACTGGCGCTTGTTCAGCCACTCCTCCACCAGGTATAGTTCGCGCTCAAAATCTTTCTTTACATAAGTTGGGTGCAGACCCATCATCGGTAGGCATTGACCCGGAAAAGCAGCTTCGGTCTCCAGCATCGCATCTATAGTCGTATGGTCGATGTTGGGCATGTAGATCTTTTCTACACCTGCTGCCATAGCTTTTGCCACAGCCGCTGCCTGGTCTTCCTTAAACTCTTCGGAGTAAATGTGTGCGTGCGAATCAACTAATTTCATTCTCAACTATAAATTATCATCAACTGTAAGCCAATGGGTATTACAAATTAAAGCTGCAAGTTAAAGCTAATTGTTGATTGTTAATTGTTAAATGGTTGGTGGTTGAATTGTTAAAAGTTGATTTGATGGCAGTTCTTTAACTCTCTAACTTCCAAACTTTCTAGCTTACAAACTTTCTAACTCTTAGTATTTTCTTCCTTTCCAGACTGTCTTTACCGGCATAAAAAAGTAAATGATGAGCAATACAGATGAAACAACAAGGTATAGTTCGAAAAGCACGTAATAAAGCCACGTTACGGCCAAATTCAGACGGCGCAGGCAGATATGCAGGAAAATACTCTGGAAAATGAGCTTGAGCACAAAAATACTCCCCATTACCCCTACCGAGGTGTAAGCAAAGAAAGGAATAAGCACCGGGTAGTAAGCAGAATGAAGAATAAAGATGATAGCCATATACCAGGGTAAGTGCATCGCGCCGCTCATCCAGCGTTTGCGTTGGTTTATGTACTGCACAAAATTGGCCGCCGGCAACGACAACGCCAGCACATCCCGGCTATAGATATTTCTGAAATCCCAGCCCTTGCGCAGTATCTCGTTAAAAATGGCAATGTCTTCCGTTATTGAAAACTTAATTCCTTCAAATCCGCCTACACTTTCGTATGCCTCGCGGCGCAGCAGCATGTTGTTACCCATAGTTGTAACAGGCAACCCTTTATCTGACACCACCTGTACCAGCCCAAGCGCATACAGCCAGTCCAGGGCTTGCATTTTATGGAAGAAACGGTTGCCGGTTATAGTTGTGATGCCGGTAACTACGCCCACTTTATCAGTAAGTGCAGACAGCATTTTCTGCACCCAGTTCGTCGGCACAGCAATATCGGCATCGGTATAAAAAAAATAGTCAGTGGTAGCGTGATGCGCCAGTTGTGCCAGTACATTTGCTTTGCCACGCGTGTGGCCAATATTTTCAGTGATCGTGACACACCTATAGTTAGGTTTGTCCTTGATGTAGTCTTCAACTATAGCAAGCGTGTTGTCTGTTGAGGCATCGTTACCGATCAGGACTTCTATTTTCTCTTTCGGATAAGTAAGGGCATCAATTGCGGAAAGGCACCGCAGAATGGTATGTTCTTCGTTACGGGCGGCAATTAAAATACTGATGCGGGGTTGGTTGGTAAGTTTTAAACTATAGCGCTTTCGGTTAAAAACCAGCAGGTACAGCAGCACCAGGAAAATGGAAAAGTAAACTATAAAATAGATTACTGAAATCGTCATAACAGCTCGAACGTGTAACCCAGACTCGTGAAATGCTCCAGAAACCGGGGTAGCGCATAACGCATGTTCCGTTCCGCTTTCAGGCTATCGTGGAAAACGATGATACTGCCACTCCGGGTTTTTTTTATGCTTTGCCTCAGGCAGCTGTCGGGTGAAAGCGTGGCATCATAATCATTGGTCAGCACATCCCACATAATCAGCTCATAGGTTGGCCGCAAGGCTGTTGCCTGCGCAGTTGTTATTCTGCCGTAAGGTGGCCGGAACAATGGTTTTTCTTCTGTAGTGGCTGCAACTATAGTATCTAAAATATCCTGGCATTGCTGCACGTTCTGCAGGTATTCATCAAATGGAGTTTGCCAGCCTTTTAAGTGGTTGTAAGTATGATTGGCAATTTTATGTCCGGATGCCAACACTTGTTGCGCTATGTCAGTATGTTTTTCCAGGTTATCACCTACGCAAAAGAAAGTTGCCTTAGCGTTATAGTTAGCTAATTGCTCCAGCACAAAGGGCGTTACTCCCGGAATTGGTCCGTCATCAAACGTTAAAAACAGTTTTTTGCCCGCCACCTCCCGATGCCAGGTATAGCCAGGCAAAATTTTTTTCATGAGATAAGGCGTTTTGAAGAGGCGGAGCAAAGCTAAATTGTTGGATTGTTAAATTGCTTAATTGATGAATCTGCTAAAGTAGCTCATGATGGCCACAAAACAATTTAACCATGCAGCCTTTTAACCATTAATCTATTTAAACCTGCACGAAAGCAGCGTAATATCGTCGTTCAGTGTAGCGTCTTCGTTATACAGGTTTATTTCGCGGAGCAGTTGCAGGTGCAGCATTTTAGAGCTCAGGAAACGGTGCGACTGCAGGAAGTTTATAGTTCGCTCAATCCCGAATTCAGAATCATCTTCATCAAAAACTTCTGTCAAGCCATCGGTATAGCAAAGGATCATCGCATTTTCCGGGATTTGGATGCTTGTTACCGACATAAATGGCAGCACGTCAAACGCGCCTAGCATGGTACAGCCTTCGTTCAGGAGCTGGTGTGTGTTGTTCTCAAACAAAAGTATTGGCGAATTATGGCCGGCATTTACATAACAAAGCTCACGGGTTTTACGATTATAAAGGCCCATAAACGATGTAATGAATTTCTCTGCGATCGCGTTTCTATAGATCAGGTTATTTAGTTCGGCAACTACAGTGTTAAGGTCTGATGTCTGGCGAAGTATAGTTCGCAGGCCAGCCTGGAAATTAGACATCAGTAAAGAAGCCGGAACGCCCTTACCAGATACGTCAGCTATGCAAAACAGGAACCGGTCCTGGTCAATCTCAATGTAGTCGTAATAGTCGCCACCTATAGACGAGTGCGGAATATAGCTGGCATGTATAA
Organism: Pontibacter pudoricolor; assembly: GCF_010092985.1. GTDB lineage: Bacteria > Bacteroidota > Bacteroidia > Cytophagales > Hymenobacteraceae > Pontibacter > Pontibacter pudoricolor. The sequence goes on from NZ_CP048106.1 coordinate 1,830,479, forward strand.
CCACATCCTTATCGTTTGGCAACGCTTTCGGGAAGAGCATAGCCTGCACTTCACGGGCAATTTCAATCTCTCTTCTTATAGATTCCTGGGCAAGCCGCTGGCGGGCCATTTTGTGGTTCTCGATAGCAACCAGCATAATATTACTTACCGTCTGCACAAAATTCAGGGCCTCTACATTGGTATAAAAAGGCTGCATTTTCCCGATCATCACAAAAGCCAGCACTTTGCCGTTATGCAATACCGGAATCACGATCTCGAAGGCGCGCCATTTTTTATCTACCTGTAATTTAGAGGTATAGGTAATTTCCTTAAGCGAGGTGATGGCTTCCGGAAGGTCCTGTTTTTTAAAGTCCTGCTGTGTACCAAAATCGGCCTTACATTCCCACTGCTCGTCGTGCACATATAACACCAGCCTGCTGATCTGTAACTGGGCAAGCAGCGTAAAACGATAGATCTTATACAAGGCAGCCTCGGGCAGGTTTTCATTAATAGCCTGCGTAATCTCGAGCAATGCCGAAAGTTCCAGTTTTTTCAGGTTCAGTTCCTGCAATATATTTGGTGTGCTACTCTCAGCCATTTGTCAACGGAATCTTTGGATCATATGCATCGCGCAGGCCATTTCCCAACAGGTTAAATGCCAACACCAGCACGCTTATGCATAAACTTGGTAATAGTACTAAATACAATCCAGCCTTCGCCCCTATCAGCTGAAAACCTTCGTTCACCATCATGCCCCAGCTTGGTGCAGGTGGCTGTACGCCAAGGCCCAAAAAGCTTAGGCCGGCCTCAATAAGTATCGCCGACGCAAAGTTGGCTGTGGCAATAACGATTAAGGGTCCCATCATGTTCGGAAGCAGGTGTCTTAAAATAATAGTTCTCTCCGGAACCCCCAGAACCTGAGCAGCTTCTATGTAAGTCTTTTCTTTTAAACCGAGAATCTGACCACGTACTACGCGCGCAACTTCTACCCACATCGTCAGGCCAACTGCCACAAAAGCTACCCAAACGCCTTTGCTATCCAGCGCCAGGCTAATGGCAATTACCAGCATAATACTCGGCACCGACCATACCACCGTCATCAGGAATGTCATGAGTTTATCTACCCACCCACCAAAATAGCCGCCAGCGGCACCAACCGCAATACCTACTACTAACGATATCAGAACGGCCACAAACCCGATACCCAGCGAAATGCGGGTACCCAGAATTAAACGGCTCATCACATCGCGCCCGGCTTTATCAGTACCCAGCCAGAAAGTTTTATCGCGTATGTATTCGTCTTCTATAGTTTTCTGTAACTCCGAACCTGAACTAATGTTTTCAGAATCTCCCACAATTTCTTTCAGTGCAAACGTCCGGGGCTGGTCGGCCATGGCATTGTTGCTGCGTAAGGGATGCACCTGCAGGCTGTCGCCTTTAAAACTATAGCTTTCGATGGGAATTTCGCTGTAATCTTCAGGTGCTCCGAAAAGTATAAACGCTAGAGGGTTAACGTCTGCAGCAGTATTTGCTTTAGCAATGCGCAGCACCTGCGTTGAGAAACCGGGATTTTTTTTCTGGATCTGCACCAGGCCGTTGTTTGCATTTGGCGTACTATCAGGCATAATGGCGTAACCCAGAATGGCTACCACTATAGCCAGCAAAATAATGCCCAGCCCAACCATGGCAGGTTTGTTCTGCAACAGGCGCTGCCTGATATAATAGGAAGGCGGACGGTTTGCAGCTTTGTCTTTTTGTAGTACAGCCATTTAAATTGAGTTATGCACTACCAGGCCAGCTTTTGTAGCCAGGAAAAAGTAATCCTGGCAATGCTTGCTGAACGTGCTCGGATCATAGGCATGTTCCGTATCCTGGTCAGGGTACATAATACGGATATAGCCTTTCCTGAGCAGCGACTGCAGCCCCGCACAAAGCTCTTCATCCGAAAGCGAAAGCGTGCTGCGCAGGTCCGGGTAGGAGGCTACAAAGTAAAGCTCATCAAGTATGTCGAATTCGTTTTCTGTCATCGGTTCTGTATTGTTCTTCCTTTCCAGCGGTAGCGCCCGGCTAAGCCTAAGACAGCCGTTACCACCACATAAGGGATGTAAACCAGTTGCAGGGGAAACATGTACCAAATGTATTGTTTCCGGCCTAAAAAGCTCAGTATACGAGATAAAAATAAGAAATCTGCAGCGAACTTGGCAACTAAACCGGCAATAAATGCTGATACTGGAAAAATTCCGCCGATCGCCATTAATAATACCACAAAAAGTACCAGATTAACTATAAAAACGATCAGCGCGAGGAGCTTTACATCCGCATCCTGGTACGCCCGCCACTTACTTGCCCACCTGATGCGCTGGCTCAGGAAACTGCTTATGGTTTTGCGTGCTTCGGTGTAAACTATAGCTTTTTTATGTTTCAGGAAAAAGGCTTTCCCGGGGTACTTTTGGTGGATCTTGTGCAGCAGAAACTCGTCGTCGCCGCTGGCTATAGTTTCATTCCCGTCAAAGCCGTTCACTTCTCCGAAAATCTGTTTGGTATAGGCCAGGTTAGCGCCATTGCACATATTTGGTTTCCCAATCCCTATGGAGGCTCCGCCAATACCTATCAGGCTTGCAAACTCTACCAGCTGCATACGCTCCAGTAAACCAGGGGTATTGTAAAAACTGACAGGCCCGCTGATAAAATCGGGTTGATAGGTTTGATAACTATAACTATAAAGCTGAAGCCACTCCGGTTGCACGCGGCAATCACCGTCAGTAAATACGAGCAACTCCCCTTCCGCCAACTCTACTCCTTTTTGTACTGCAGCTTTTTTACCACTATAGTTAACATAATTATTCAACTCAACAACTTTTATAGTTAACCTGGAAGTCTGACTGAATTGCTGAACTATAGTTCTGGTTTCGTCTTCGGAATGATCATCTACCACTATAACTTCAAAAAGCAATTTGGGGTAATGCTGTTTTTCCAGGTCCTGAAGTAAGCTTAAAATATTAGCAGCCTCGTTACGGACAGGAATTATGATGGAGAGTTTTATAGTTGGGGTCCAGCCACCCGGTATAATTGGTTCCGGAATTTTTGCCCAGGCCACCCACCTACGAATGATAACCCAACTATAGCTTGCCAATGAAACTATAAGCAGCAACATAATAGCCCATGTCATGCGGCTACTCCTTTCCTGAAAAAGCGCAGCCGCAGCACAAAGTACAAACCTGCCACACTTGGTACTGCAATATTCAGCAGCCACAAACTCAGGCTCGCACTCAGTATCTGCAACCGGTCCTGGCCCAGTAAGCCAAACAGGTACATTGCCGAAAGCTCGCGCGCGCCCAGGTCAGAAAGTAAACTAACCGACGGAACTATAGATTTGATAAAGAACGTACCGGCAACGCCACACACGTATTGCAACGCACTCAGCTTTACTTCAAAAAGTATCAGCAGCAATATAAACTGTAACAGGAAAACAGCATAGCGGCAAAGTGAAAGGATCAATAACCTCGAAATCTCTGCAGAACTATAGCGCGCCATGATAGACACGTAGCTAACAAATTTTCGTATCGGCTTTATAGCAGAAATAACCGCCACCATCGCCTGCGCATTATACAAAAGCAATAACGACGCTGCAGAAACGGCTACCAGCAGAAAGATCAGGCTTAAGGATACACCCGGATAAGCTGCCCAAAAGAAAGTTACTATAAAGTAGATTAACCCAACCGACCCAACTATAACTGTAGCCACCAACTGGCAAAACCGCCCGATAAAGATGGCTCCTATGGCCTCCAGGCGTTGTTTGCTTTTAAGTTCGAGCACACGGCCGGCGTAATCTCCCAGTCGGTTTGGCGTGATAAAGCCCAGCGTTAAACCAACCATCACAGCCCGGTAGGCTCGCCAGTAAGAGATGGGCTCTAGCTTTTGACCAAGCAACTGCCACTTCCGCGCCTCAAAGCCCCAGTTAAAAGGTATAAGCAACGCAGTAGCTACGAAAAGCCAGCTAAATTGGCTTGCTACAGCATTCTGTAAAATATTTCGCCAGCTTAAAAAAGTATCGGGCGCGGTAAAAATGGTACTGTAAAGCAGGTAGAGCGTGACGATGACCACCAGCAGTTTAGCGGCAAGTAAAAGGAACCTTCTGTTTGAGGCAATGTTCAAGATATTGTCTTATTTTTGCAGACTTATGGTTTACTCTTCTGCGCTTCCGCCAAACAAACTTATTCTCGGCATCGACCCCGGCACCCAGGTTATGGGCTACGGCCTGATTGAAGTTACAGGTTCTAAGGTAAAGGTAGTGCAGTATGGCGTTATTCACCTTAAAAGTTACAGCAACCACGCCATCAAGTTAAAGAAAATTTTTGACCGTATGATACAGCTCATCGACGAATACCTTCCCGACGAGCTGGCCATCGAGTCTCCTTTCTTTGGTGTGAACGTGCAGAGTATGCTGAAACTAGGCCGTGCCCAGGGAGTTGCCATTGCCGCCGCTCTTTCCCGCGACATTCCTTACGTAGAGTATGCGCCTAAAAAAGTAAAACAATCGGTTACCGGAAATGGAAATGCCTCCAAAGAGCAGGTTGCCAGCATGCTGGTGCAGATCCTGAAAATTCAGCCAGACCCCAAGATGTTCGATGCGACGGATGCTTTATCGGTTGCGTTGTGTCATCATTATCAGAAAGGGAATAATGCCAAGTCCGGAGCTAAATCCTGGAAAGGTTTTTTAACGGATAACCCGGACAGGGTTGCTTCAAAGTAAATTTCGTATTTCAGGTTTATATAGTTTAAGCCGGGATAGCAGTATGCGCAGCTCCTGCTAGTCGCATTCCCGAACTTGTTTCGAGGCGTCTCGATTATAGTTCTATGCTTTTCGAGCGTCATCCCGAGCGTCAGTCGAGGGATCTTATATGTCCTATAGTTTCTTTTTTGTCATTTCGACGTCAGGAGAAATCTGGGTTCTATAGTTTGCTATAGTTGCAACCTGAACCAAGCCTTTCTTCTATAGTTACTTCTAATCCTGGGAGCTCTACTCACCTATCGTTCTATAGTTTGCCTTGGTGCCTTACGGCCGGGAGGCCCCGTCTTGGGGGTAGGGGCCCTCGATAAGGGCATCGCGCTGCTGCTTTCTTGCTACCCTCGTACCTCGGGTTGCCTGGCGGCACCGCAACAAAGCAAAGGCGCTCAACCCAAAGACTGTGATCAGTTCGATAGCTATAGTTGCTATAGTTTACTTGAGAAACTATAGTTGCATCGCTTTATCGTGGCTGTAGTTTCGTAGGGACAGGTCGCGACCTGTCCGATCCTGGTCTGCAACTATAGAACTATAACTTAAACTATAGCAACAACAGAAATTCCCCTCTTGGGAGGGGTAGGGGTGGGTTAAAACAACAACTATAAAACGATAGTCTAAACTATAACAACAGCAGAAACTCCACTTTCAGAGGGAACAGAACTTTACTTTTGCTTGATTGGGGAAGAAATTAGTCCACAATTCCCAAAACTCTCTCCGTATTAAACATCGAACCTGGCAAAACAAACGTTACATAAGCCCTGTTGTATCGCATCAACTATAAACTTTACTTTATCCGAAATATACTATATAAACTGCGTTACGTTAGGCATACAAATGCATTTGAATTACATTTGCGTTTTAAAACCCTGAATCTCGGGCTACCCGTTAGATGAGTAAATCAGTTTAACAGCCCTGATTCGCATTTTTTAAAAAACTCTAGTAAAAATCGGCACCAGAAAACAGCCAATGGATTATAGTAACAGAGATAAAACTAAAACACGCCGCCGCAAATACTTTATTACCAAAAGGCTGGATCGCCTGTTTCTGGAACTGTACCAGATCTATGCTTTCGTTTCCAGGTTTTTCCGTGAAGTCTTTTTCCCGCCATACGAAGGCAGAGAAATTATAAAGCAGTGCTATGAGGTTGGTGTTAAGTCACTTCCACTCATCACGATCACCGCTTTTATTATAGGTATTGTTTTTACCAACCAGTCGCGCCCATCACTCTCCGAGTTCGGAGCAACATCCTGGTTACCGGCACTTATTTCGGTGGCGATAGTACGCGCTATGGGCCCATTGGTAACTGCTATTATTGCCTCTGGTAAAGTAGGCTCAAGTATAGGAGCAGAACTTGGCTCTATGCGTGTAACAGAGCAGATAGATGCTATGGAAGTTTCGGCCACAAACCCATACAAGTTTCTGGTAGTAAGCCGTGTACTGGCAACTACATTTATGATACCGGCCCTGACCATGTATACAACGTTTGTTGCTTTGCTGGGTGGTTATGTAAACGTACACCAGAATGAGCTTACAACGCTCACTACTTTCTTTACGCAGGTTTTCGACGCTATTACCTTCCTGGATATCATTGCTTCTTCGGTAAAGTCTGTGCTGTTTGGTTTTACAATAGGTATGGTAGGTTGCTACAAAGGCTACCACTCTTCCAAGGGTACCGAGGGCGTTGGTAAAGCGGCTAATTCATCGGTGGTTACAGCTATGTTCCTTATTTTCATTGAAGAGCTTCTGACCATGCAGGTTATCAATGCAATTCGTGTTATGTAACTGCCTGAGCTCATGAAGAAACCTAGTTCTAAGATAGATTACACCCAGAAAGTGATCACCATTAAGGGCCTTACAAAAGCCTTTGATGACTATGAAGTATTGAAAGGCGTGGATCTGGATCTTTATAAAGGAGAGAACCTGGTTGTGCTGGGCCGTTCCGGTACCGGTAAATCCGTTCTGATCAAGATAATTTCCGGTTTATTGCGCCCGGATAGTGGTTATGTAAATGTGCTGGGCCAGGAAGTAGATAAACTCACGCCGAAACAATTGGATGAGCTGCGTTTGAAGATCGGCTTCTCGTTCCAGAACAGTGCCCTTTACGACAGCATGACGGTAAAGGAAAACCTGGAATTTCCGCTGATACGGCACTCAAAAGACATGACTGCCCGCGACCGTTCACGTATTATTGATGTTGTGCTGGAGGCAGTCGGGCTGGCACAAACAATTAACCAGATGCCTTCGGAACTATCGGGTGGGCAGCGCAAGCGTATAGGCATTGCCCGTACATTAATTCTGAGACCGGAAATTATGCTCTATGATGAGCCAACGGCAGGTCTGGACCCGATCACAAGCCAGGACATAAATAACTTAATTAACGAAGTACAACGACGCTTTAACACGTCATCCATCATAATTACCCATGATTTAACTTGTGCAAAGGCCGTTGGCAACCGCATAGTAATGCTCCTGGATGGCCAGTTTCAGCGCCAGGGCAGTTTTGAGGAAGTGTTTGATACAGAGGATGAACGCGTTAAAGCTTTTTATAACTACAACTTTACTGAATAATGAATACGGCAGATAATAAACGCGCTATTATAGTTGGCATTTTTGTGCTCTTTGCCCTGCTTATACTAATAGTAGGTATTTTTACGCTGGGTGGCCAACAGAAACGCTTTATATCCACTATAACAGTAAAAGCTGTTTTTGATGATGTGGCCGGCCTGAAGCAGGGTAACAATGTCTGGTTCTCGGGTGTAAAGATCGGTACTATCAAGTCCATTAAATTGTATGGCGACTCGCAGGTAGAGGTGATCATGAACATTGAGGAAAGTACGCAGCAGTTTATCCGTAAAGATGCTGTTGCCCGTATCAGCTCCGAAAGTTTTATCGGTAACAAAAACATCATCATCGAAAGTGGCAGCCCGCAATCGCCGCCTGTAGAAGATGGCGACAGACTTGCAGCCGTAAACCCCCTGAACACCGACGACCTGATGGAAACGTTGCAGCAAAACAACAAGAACCTGGTAGCTATTACCGGAGACTTTAAACAGTTATCGTCTAAATTAGTGAACGGAGAGGGTACTGTAGGTGCAATGCTTACCGATACGGCTATGGCTGACAATTTCAGGGCGATGGTAGCAAACCTGCAACGAGTTTCGCAGAACACCATGCAGGCCTCTAACGACCTTAGCCGTTTCACTTCTCAGCTAAACACGCCAGGTAGCCTTGCCAGCGAGCTGCTGACTGATACTACAGTTTATAAACAGATTCAGGCGTCTATGGCTCAATTAAAGCAGGCTACTACCTCGGCAGCTACGCTTACCCAAAACCTGCAGAAGGCAAGCACTAACCTGAACGACAAAAACAACGCTATGGGCGTATTGCTGACAGATAAAGAGTTTGCCCGTAACCTGAAGCATACCATGCAAAACCTGGAAACCAGCACTCAGAAGTTTGACCAGAACATGGAGGCTTTGCAAAGCAATTTCCTGCTACGCGGGTTCTTTAAAAAGCAGGCGAAGGAACAGGAAAAGCAGAATATGCCACAACCAGTTCAGCCGGATACTACTAAAATATAGGTATAGCTAATACTAAAAGAGCGGAGTAAGTTTATGCTTGCTCCGCTCTTTTTATTGGGTATAGTTTTAGTCATTTAGCTCGTTCGCCAGGAAATCTCAATCGTTTCATAGTTTCTCTTTAGTCATTTCGAACATTCTTGAGACGCGAGTCGAAGAGAGGCAGCGCAGCTGTGAGGGGTTATAATTGTTCTATAGTTTCTCTTTTGTCATTTCGACGTCAGGAGAAATCTGGGTTCTATAGTTTGCTATAGTTGCAACCTGAACCAAGCCTTTCTTCTATAGTTTCTTCTAATCCTGGGAGCTTTACTTACCTACTGTTCTATAGTTTGCTTTGGTGCCCTCACGGCCGGGAGGCCTCGTCTTTAGGCTTCGCGCTGCTGCTTTCTTGCTACCCTCGCTCTGCTCGTGTTGCCTTGCGGCACCGCAACAAAGCAAAGGCGCTCAACCCAAAGACTGAGATCAGTTCGATAGCTAAACTATAGTTGACTGAGCTGCTATAGTTGCATGGCTTTATCGTGGTTGCAGTTCCGTAGGGACAGGTCGCGACCTGTCCGATCTTGGTCTATAACTATAAGACTACAACTCAAACTATAACTATAGCAGAAAATTCCCCTCTTGGGAGGGGCAGGGGTGGGTTAAAACGCCAACTATAGAACTATAGCCACAACTATAGCAATACCCTTTATCCCAGAAATCCTTTAAATCTCACTTAATCCCGGTTCAGACAATGCCTATCCCTGCCGGGCCAGTTGCGTCAGCTGACTCAACACCATTCCAAGTCACGAGTGAGGACACTCGCGCCAGCAGCATGAACTATAAAAAAGTAGTATTATCCCTTCTCCTGTTGTTTGAAGAAGCCCGGGCTTAGGTGAGGTAAAACAAAATCGCCGGAACAAAGTGTTGACTTCATCCCGGCGATTTTTAAATTTTATAGTTTCTAACCCTGATAAGCGGCTTTTATCTTTTCAAGCGTTTCTCCAAACTCCTGCTGGCTGTACTGCTTTTTGTTGGCAAAATTCATATCCTGCATACTGTTTAATGGTATCAGATGTACGTGTGCATGCGGAACTTCAAGTCCAACTACAGCTACTCCAATACGCTTACAGGGCACAGCTTTCTCAATGGCAGCAGCTACCTTTTTAGCAAAAGCCATCAGGCCCAGGTAAAGCTCGTCATTCAGGTCGAAAATATAATCTGTCTGCTGCTTCGGTATAACTAAGGTGTGGCCTTTCGTTGTCGGGAATACATCCAGGAAAGCAAGGAAACGGTCGTCTTCCGCTACTTTATAAGCAGGTATCTCACCATTCACAATCTTAGTAAATATCGAAGCTTCCATAGTTTATCGGCTAATTTCCAGAATCTCAAACTTTATTTTTCCTGCAGGTACTGTTATTTCAGCCACATCCCCAACCGATAAACCTAACAAGCCTTTACCGATCGGAGATTTTACTGATATCTTGCCAGAAGCCAGATCCGCCTCTTCCTCAGCTACCAAAGTATAGTCTACTACCATATTGTTCTTCAGGTTTTTGATCTTCACTTTAGAAAGGATTAGGGCCTTGCTCGCATCCAGCCCGGACTCATCAATCAGGCGGGCATTGCCAACCACCTCTTCCAGTTTCGAGATCTTCAGTTCCAGGTGTCCCTGCGCATCTTTCGCTGCGTCGTACTCGGCATTCTCACTTAAGTCGCCTTTATCGCGGGCTTCGGCAAGCTGGCGCGCCACTTCAGAGCGGCCTTTTGTTTTAAGCTCCTGTAACTCTTCTTTAAGTTTCTGTAAACCCTCTGCAGTGTAATAAGATACTTTGCTCATACTCTATTCTTCTTGTTTAAAACACAAAAACAAAGAGAACGGTTATGGCATGCATAACCGTTCTCTTTGCAAACTATATAAATTATATTGGTTCTCTATTTTTGTATAACACCACCTTTAGCGGCGTTACCTACTCTATACATACGCTGGTAATCAGGTATTTGATTAACTCCGGCAGCTATAGTTCCGGAATGCTGTTAAGGCAAATATAATAAATTTTTAATTACAAGTACCTTTCGTCATCATTTAAAAATTTTCTCAGAATTATACCGGCAAAACGCCTTGTACTGTGTTTTATAGTTGGAGCAGCGCTTTTATTTTGGCTGTAAGTACTTCGTTTATTTTAATATATGATTCGTGGGTCCAGCCGCCAATATGGGGAGTAAGTACTACGTTCGGGGCCTGCACCAGGTAATTATAGCTGGCCAGCTGTTTTTCGGTAAGCGTATGTAGTTTCTCATTCTCCAGCACATCAAGGGCCGCACCTTTTATAGTTCCTTTCTTAAGGTGCTCTACCAAGGCATCCTGATCCACAACCTCGCCGCGTGATGTATTTAAAAACCAGACAGGCTTTTTGAAACCACTGAAGAAGGCATAGTCAGCAAAGTTATAGTTCTCCGGGATGTACGGAATATGGAAACTCACCACATCGGCCTCCGCTTGTATCACCTCCATGGGTACCTGTTCTGCCGGCACCGATACTTTTTCAGGGGCAAACTTATCGTAAGCTAAAATACGGCATCCAAAGCTTTGCAACAAACTGGCAAAACTCTGGCCCATGTTTCCGTAGCCAAAAATACCGACAGTCTTGCCTCCAATCTCTTCGCCGCGATTCTCTTCGCGCAACCATACTTTATTGCGCACTTCGTGGTCGCTGCGAACTATATTACGGGTAAGTGACAGCAGCAGGCCCAGTGTAAACTCCCCTACTGCCTGGCTGTTTCCTTCGTTAGCCGACAATAAAGCTATACCACGTTCCTCAAGCGCCTTTGCATCTATGTTATCTACGCCTGCACCAGCACGGGCTATAAACTTCAGCTTATCGGCGTGCTTTATAGTTTCAGCGGTGATACGCATTTTGCTCCGAACTATAAGCCCGTCAAAACCTGCCAGCGCTTCGCATACCTCTACCGGTTTTATAGTTGGTCTATAGTCCGCTTTCACCCCTATTTGCTCCAACATCGGAAAAATACTCGGGTGCATTTCGTCTATGATCAGGACAAGCATTATACGTTAGCAAGTTTGAATATTGAGAATTACAAAGCATTAAACACGGTTAACGAACTATAGTTGTTTAGAGAACCTGTAATGCGTTATAAGTTATAGAGCAGATGTGCTACGCCAAAGTAGATGGCCAGGCCAAGCAGGTCGTTTGCTGTAGTTATAAACGGGCCGGCGGCAACAGCAGGGTTTATACCTACCTTATCTAAAATCATTGGCGTTAAAGTACCCATCATGGAAGCAAGCATCACTACCGAAAACAGCGCCACTGATACTACCACAGAAAGTGTAAGGTCTTGCCAGGACAGGTAAGTAAATGCAAAAACAAGGCTGGAAATGATCAGTGCATTCAGCAGCGCTACCATGATCAGCTTAAACATACGCTGTGCGAATTTATCGAACATCACAGTGTTTGAGGATAGTGTCTGGATAATGATGGAAGAGGACTGAATGCCTACGTTTCCGCCCGTTGCTGTAATAAGTGGCACAAACAGTGCCAGCGCCGGCAGCAGGGCAATGTCTTTCTCGAACAGTCCCATAAATTTTGCTGCCAGTAAACCGCCTACCATACCTATAATTAGCCAGGGAATACGCGAGCGTGAAATTCGGAACACGCTGTCATCTTCCTCCACGTTCTCGGAAATACCGGTCATGAGCTGACGGCTGAGTTCGGCCTGCTCCTGCATAACGTCTACCACGTCGTCAATGGTAATACGGCCCAGCAAACGCCCTTGTATGTTCACGACAGGTATGGCTTCCAGGTCATACTTCTGCATCACGCTTACCACCTCGTTCTCATCCCGGAAAGACTCGATCGAGATAACATCGGTACTATAGATATCTTTTACCAGCTTATCATCGCGGGAGAGCAGCAGCGCTTTTACACTCACACGCCCAACTAATATGTCTTTGTTATCAACTACATAAACGGTGTAGATACGCTCCACATCTTCGGCCTGCCTGCGAATTTCTTCTATACACTGCCGTACGCGCCAGTTAAGATTTACTTTTATAAGCTCTTTCGCCATCAGACCACCGGCACAGTCTTCTTCGTAGTGCAGCAGGTCCAGTATGTCTTCGGCTTTTTCTTCGTTCTCGATTAGGGCTATTACCTCTTCACGCGTCTGCACCGATTGCTCGTTGAGTATATCCACGGCATCATCGGAATGCATCAGGTTAATGTAGCGGGCAATCTCGGCAGAGGTAAAGTACTGCAGAAAATCGGTGCGGATATCGTAATCCAGGTTACTCAGTATTTCAGAACCAACTTCGGGCGGAAGCAGGTCCATCACATACTTCGATTCGTTGGCATCCAGTTCGTAGAGCACCGTAGTAATATCGGCCGGGTACATTTCGGCCATCGTACTCAGAATAAATTCCGAGTCCTTACGTTCAATGGCTTCTTCTACCTGGTCAATATACTCTCTTGTGATCTCTACCTGCATACGCTATTTGTTCTGCTCTACCAGCTGGGTTAATACTATAAAATCCTGTACCGACAGTTGTTCGGCACGCTTATCGAAAACGGGCTGCGCCTGTATTTCAGGCGGCAAGTTATAACTTTTGAGACAGTTACGCAGTGTTTTGCGTCGTGTTCCGAAACTCTGTTTTACCACCTCAAAGAACAGCTTCTCATTACAAGCCAGTTCTTTCACATCGTTGCGGATTAAACTAATAACCCCGGACTTTACTTTTGGAGGCGGATGGAACACATGCTCATGAACCGTAAAGTTGTATTCTATTCTGTAAAAGGCCTGCAGCAGCACACTCAGGATACCATAGGTTTTAGAGCCCGGAGGCGCTGCAATGCGCTCAGCCACTTCCTTTTGTATCATACACACCACTTCCGGAATCACATCACGGTGCTTTAATACTGCAAAGAATATCTGGCTCGATATGTTGTAAGGGAAGTTACCGATGATCGCGAACTTACCTGGGAACAGTTTGCTCAGATCCGTCTTCAGAAAGTCAGCAGAAATGATGCGGTCTTCGAGTTGCGGAAAATGTTCTTTTAAGTAAGCTATAGATTCACGGTCGATATCGATTACGGTAGTTCTGTATTCCTTGTGCTGCAACAGATATTGCGTGAGCACACCCATACCCGGACCAATTTCCAAAACATCCTGCACGCCCTCGGGCATGGTCAGTTGCTCCACTATCTTCTGGGCTATGTTCTGGTCGACCAGGAAATGCTGGCCTAGATGTTTTTTCGGACTTACTTTGCTCACTTTCTACACTTTATAGTTTACGGCGCAGTATTATACTTTTTGCCGGAAACCCGTTATACCTTTATTGTGCGCTAAACGGCTATGGCTGCTTGTTTTCGCATTACGTTTTATAGTTACTATATTGCAGCCTTCAAAGATACGAACGACAAATGCCAACACAACTTAAATACGACACAAGCTTAGCTAAAAATACCGACCTGGCACTGATCATAGCTGCCGACAAGGGAAATGAGTTGCAGGAACTGCAGCCGGAAGAGCAAAACTATGTGCTACAGCAGTTACAGCAGGAAGCCAAGTTCATTTACCTGAACCGCTATTCGCACCGCGTGTATATAGTTGTAACCCCTGACTGCAAAACCGAGGACCAGAAAAACGAAGCACTTCGCCAAGCGGGCCATAGTTTATTAAAGCAGCTGAGAAACGATAAATCAGAAAGCATATCTATAGTTGATAAAACCGGCGGCAATGCCAGCCTGTACGTAGCCGAGGGCTTATATCTGAGCAACTACCAGTATTTTAAGCATAAAACCAAAGATGCCAAGGAAACGACGCTTAAAACGATAACTATAGCCGACGAAACGATAGATGCAAAACAGGTAGAGGAACTGGCCAATCTACTGGAAGCCGTTTATAAAACGCGCAGCCTGATTAACGAGCCACACAGCCATCAGTCGGCATCACAGTTGAGCGAGCAACTGGAAGAACTGGCGAATGAAGCCGGTTTTAGCCTGGATGTGCTGGACGAGCTAAAGATCCAGAGCCTGAAAATGGGCGGATTACTGGCCGTGAACCAGGGCAGCGAAGAGCCTGCTACTTTTAATATATTAGAGTGGAAGCCAGAGAACGCTAAAAACAGCAAACCTTATGTGCTGGTAGGCAAAGGTGTAGTGTACGATACCGGCGGGCTCAGCTTAAAGCCTACACCGATGTCGATGGACTTCATGAAGTCGGATATGGCAGGTGCTGCTGCAGTAACCGGTGTATTGTATGCCGCCGCTAAAAACAACTTACCACTTCATATCATAGGCCTCATTCCGGCTACGGATAACCGCCCGGGCGGACAAGCTGTAGCACCTGGCGATGTAATTACCATGTACAATGGCATGACCGTGGAAGTACTTAACACCGACGCCGAAGGCCGGTTAATATTAGCTGACGCGCTGAGCTTTGCTAAAAAGTACAACCCTGAGCTGGTAATTGATCTGGCAACACTGACCGGTGCAGCGCAGCGGGCTTTAGGCAAGGAAGCCTTAGCGGCCATGGGTACTGCCGGCGACGAGGTAATGAACGAGCTGAAAAAGGCAGGAAATAAAGTACACGAGCGCATTGTGGATTTCCCGCTTTACGACGAGTATAAAAAGCAGCTGGAGTCTGATATTGCCGACCTGAAAAACATTGGCGGTGCCGAAGCTGGCCATATTACAGCCGGTAAGTTCCTGGAAGCCTTTACAGATTACCCTTGGGTGCACTTTGATATTGCCGGTACTGCTTATTTACATGCCGAAGATTCTTACCGCGGCAAACTGGCAACCGGCTCGGGCGTACGCTTAGTGTATAACTTTCTTAGCACGAAAGCTAACTAAACAATATGGACAACCGATTTAAAGCCAGACTGGGCTTAACTATAGGCGACACCAACGGCATTGGCCCGGAAGTGATCATCAAAACCTTATCAGACCAGCGTGTACTTAATTTTTGTACGCCGGTTATATATGCATCTGCCAACGTGCTTAACAAAGTGCGCAAGGCGCTGAGTGCCGAGCATTTCCATTACCAGCAGGTACAGTCAGTCCAGGCTATAGTTCCTAAAAAAGTGAACCTGATCAACTGCCTGGACGAGAACCTAGAAACCAACCTGGGCAACCCGACCCCGGAATCTGGTAAGGCTTCGCTGGACTCTTTGATGGCCGCCTCCCGCGACCTGAAAGCCGGCCTGCTGGATGGTATTGTTACGGCGCCTATTGATAAGGAGAACATTCAGACCGAAGAATTTAAATTCCCGGGCCATACCGAGTTCCTGACCTCTTATTTTGATGCGCCCGAAAGTTTGATGCTGCTGGTGAGCGGCGACCTGCGCGTGGCAACTATAACCGGCCACATGCCTGTAAAAGATGTTTCGACCAGGATCAGCTTCGACCTGATTATACGCAAAGTAACGATACTGCTGGAGTCGCTGAAGAAGGATTTTGGCATACTGAAACCACGCATTGCTATACTCGGCCTTAACCCGCACGCCGGCGAAAACGGATTATTGGGTACTGAAGAGTTAGAAATTATACGCCCGGCCATTATGCACCTGAAAGAAAAAGGCCACCTGGTTTTTGGCCCCTACCCTGCCGATGGTTTCTTTGGGATGCAGCAGTACAAGCAGGTGGATGCCGTAGTTTCGATGTACCACGACCAGGGGCTAATACCGTTTAAAACGCTTGCTTTTGAGAGTGGTGTTAACTTTACAGCCGGCTTACCTGTAGTTCGTACCTCACCCGACCACGGCACGGCCTACGATATTGCCAGCAAACATACGGCCAGCGAAACCTCTTTCAGAGAAGCATTGTTCCTGGCCTGCGATATAATTAAAAAGAGAACTGCAGAACAAATGCCTGTTGTTTAAGGCACAGGTATTTTATTTGTCAGAATAATGTTCTAATTTTGCAACTTGCAATAAAAAAAGGTAGTGAAGAAGCTAAAAGAATACGAGATCAACATTGCCAAACTCAGCAATAAAACGCACCAGTTCGAGTTTGACATGGATGATTCTTTCTTTGAACTTTTCAGCGGAGAGATCATGCATGGCGGCAAACTGCACGCTGATGTAGAACTGGAAAAGACGGAAACGTTGCTGACCCTGCACTTTGACATTAAAGGAACCGTACGCTTAACCTGCGACAGAAGCCTGGAAGAGTTTGATCAGCCGGTAGATGTACAGGAAACGTTCCGCATGAAGTTTGGTCCGGAAGATAAGGAACTGGACGAAGACCTGTGGATGATAGCAAGCGATACGCAGCAGATAAACGTGGCACAGCACCTGTACGATTACATCGGGTTGTCGCTGCCAATGAAAAAGCTGCATCCACGGTTCCTGGAAGAAGAGGATGAAAACAGCGATGATGATATCCTGATCTACTCTTCGAAGCATGCCGGTGACACGGATAGTGACAGCGATGAAGGAGATGATGACGATGACATTGATCCACGCTGGGATGCACTGAAAAACCTGAATTAGTAGTAGCTTAACGAATTATAAACACAGTAAATAAATATTTAACTAAAAAATGGCACATCCTAAACGTAAGATTTCGAAGACCAGAAGAGATAAGAGAAGAACTCATTATAAACTTTCTGAGAAAGCCATTGCGATCTGCCCAACTACGGATACTCCGCACCTTTTCCACCACGCTTATGTAGTAGAAGGTGACCTGTTCCATAAAGGCAAGCTTGCAATCAAAAATTATACAACTAACGCTCAGTAAGCTTTAGCTGCTATTTAGTACTGTATAGTTTAACATCAACCACTACATGAGGATCGCCTTAGACGCAATGGGTGGCGATTATGCACCGGAGGCTATAGTTAAAGGTGCCATACTTGCCGAAAAGCAGCTTCCTGAACAATATGAAATTTTGCTTATAGGCAAAGAGACTATTGTACAGCAGTTATTACAAGAATACGGGTATACTGGCAAAAGCATTAAAGTGGTTAATGCCAGCCAGGTAATTGAGATGGGCGAACACCCAACCAAAGCCCTTACCCAAAAACCGGACTCCAGCATAGCAGTCGGTTACGGATTACTGAAAGCCGGGAAAGCAGATGCTTTCTGCAGCGCAGGAAATACCGGAGCCATGCTTGTAGGGGCCATGTTCAGCGTTAAAGCTATAGAAGGAATTTTAAGGCCATCTATAGCCGGGCTTGTTCCGAAATTAAAGGGTGGTTATGGCATTATGCTGGATGTTGGTGCAAATGCAGATTGCAAACCGGAAGTACTGGAGCAGTTTGCAGAGCTTGGCTCAATTTACGCCAAGTATGTACTCGATATCAAAAATCCTAAAGTAGGGTTGATGAACCTGGGCGAAGAGGAAGGCAAAGGAACTGTGAACACACAGGCCGCCCACCAACGCTTAAAGGTAAATCAAACTATAAACTTTATCGGCAACATAGAAGGCCGCGACGTTTTTAATGATAAAGCAGACGTTATAGTTTGCGACGGTTACACTGGTAACATTATCCTTAAAATGGCAGAGTCTATCTACGACATATTAAACGAGAAGAAGATGCATGATCCTTTCTTCGACAAGTTTAACTATGAAGCCGAAGGGGGAAGTCCTATTTTAGGTATAAACGGCAATGCGGTTATTGGTCACGGGGTGTCTACTCCTACTGCGATCTGCAACATGGTGCTGCAGGCCCAGAAAATGGTAGCTACTAACCTGTCTGAACGTTTCAGAAAGAACTATAGCGAATAATATCGGTGGCGCTTGTTGCCACAATTTGAACTTGGCATAAACTATATCAGTTATCTTTTTAAGGTACTGAGGGTTTGTGCCAAGTTTTTTTTTGTAACTTGCCCGCCTTAATCTAACAACCTAATACCTTTTAAAGATGAGTAAAATTACTGCCGCGATTACAGGTGTAGCAGGCTACGTACCCGAATACGTGCTTACCAACAAGGAGCTCGAAACAATGGTGGAAACCAATGACGAATGGATAACCTCCCGCACCGGCATTAAGGAAAGGCGCATTTTAAAAGGCGAAGGCAAAGGAACATCTCATATTGCAGTACCGGCAGTACTTGACTTGCTAAAGAAGACGAATACAAAACCTGAAGAAGTTGATCTCCTTATCTGTGCCACCACTACTCCTGATATGGTTTTCCCGGCAACGGCTAACCTTATTACAGCAGAAGTAGGCGCAGTGAATGCATTTGGTTATGACCTGCAGGCTGCCTGCTCCGGTTTCCTTTTTGCGCTAGCCACTGGTTCTAAATTTATTGAGTCTGGGCAGTATAAAAAAGTAATTGTAGTTGGTGCTGATAAAATGTCTGCAATTGTAGACTATACTGACAGGGCAACCTGCATTATTTTTGGTGACGGTGGCGGCGCTGTGATGCTGGAACCAAACACAGAAGGTCTCGGTATCATCGACTCAGTTTTAAAATCAGATGGAACAGGTGCACAGTTCCTGCACATGAAAGCAGGCGGTAGCCGCAAACCAGCAACTATAGAAACAGTGCAGGCTCGTGAGCATTATGCTTACCAGGAAGGTCAGCAGGTATTCAAGTTTGCCGTTAAAGGTATGGCTGATGTGTCTGCAGAAGTAATGGAGCGCAATAACCTGACCGGCGACGATGTGGCGTGGCTGGTACCGCACCAGGCTAACAAACGCATTATTGAAGCTACAGCCAACCGTATGGGCCTGAGCAACGAGAAAGTGATGCTAAACATCCATAAATATGGTAACACCACCAGCGGCACTATTCCGCTTTGCCTGTGGGAGTATGAAAGTCAGCTGAAAAAAGGCGATAACATCGTATTAGCAGCATTTGGCGGTGGCTTTACCTGGGGTGCCATT
This sequence comes from Pontibacter pudoricolor, assembly GCF_010092985.1. Taxonomy (GTDB): domain Bacteria; phylum Bacteroidota; class Bacteroidia; order Cytophagales; family Hymenobacteraceae; genus Pontibacter; species Pontibacter pudoricolor. The sequence goes on from NZ_CP048106.1 coordinate 1,849,650, forward strand.
TACCTCAAGTGGGCCTACGATCCGAAATAAAAGTCCAGATATTATATATTTGCTATATATTAAAAGGTGATCTTTGGATCACCTTTTTTATTGCCCTGAATTATAGTATATCCAAAATAATGCTCTAAATGAACAAACTCTTTACACTTCTTTTTATCTTCTTTTCGGTTTCAATAATTAAAGTAAACGCCCAGGCCAGTGCCTTTGAAGAAGGATTTATAATAAATAGCCAGGATACGATAAGGGGCTACATAAAAAGCGTTTCTGACCTGGATCTCAGCAAATCGGTACAATTTAAGACGGATATTAACTCTGAAATTGTTACAGATTATTTGCCGGGAGATATAGCTGGCTTTGGATTTAACAACACCGGATTTCGCTTTGCTACAGTAATAGTGGAGATCTTAAAGGGCGCCAATTTAACCTACCATAAAAGGTTTGCAAAGTTAATTCTCAGTGGCTACACTGACCTGTATAAGTTGCCAATACCCAAAGAAGAACAGTCAATAGCTACAACTAAAGGTAATACCTTATTGTATATACTCCGGAAAGATACAACTGATTATACACTAGGCTTGTATGAGACAATGAGTAGCATACATGTCCAAAAAAACAAAAGGTATATTGGCATGTTAAAGGCAGCCTTTAACGATTGTGAAAGCCTTAAACTTAATCTGGATAAGTTAAACTTCAATGATAAAGCTATCCTTGAAGCTGTAACAGAATATAACAGATGTAAAGCACCAGCTCAGCAAAGCATACTTCAGGCTTACGAAGCAAAGGCTGTTGTTAAACGTGGTCCAGAGCTATCTTACGCAAAATTATATATCCCCAAAGAGCCAGCTAACGTTAGCGGGCAGGGCTTTTCAGCAGGTTATTTCTGGGACATTATACAACCTGGCGAAAGTAGAAAATACTCTACAAAATTAGGCCTGAACTACACGTATTATCTGCGTAAGACAGACTCAACAGATCCTGAAATAGAAGATGTAGTTATACATTATGTCCGGATGCCTTTCTCAGTGCAGTACAACTTAAAAGATCCGATCATCTCTACCACCGTACCTTTTTTTAGTGTTGGATTCACTACTCAGATATCTCAAAAATTAAATTCGGCAGATCTTATGCCGTTGCCAAGTGTTGGAATAGGTATGTATTTAAATAAATTCAGGCTCTCGGCTTTACTTGAAAACGAAGGATTTAAACTATCAAACCCTAAAATTCTGAGCGTAGCAATAGGTTTCAGAGTTAAATAACTACCTGAATCAGGTTCACAAAAAAGCGGCCTTACAGCCGCTTTTTTATTTTAAAACCAAGCCAACAACTTTAAACTATAGTTTACCCGATCATCTGGCCTCTGCCATAGTCTGCCTGCTCAGCAATACCGCCTTCCGGTCTATCAGCTTCTGATAGTTTAGCGAGGCAAAACGCGCCAATGGCCATTACCAGGTCACGCACCGCAACATCAAAATACTCGCCAGTAGTTACCAGGTTTATAGCTATACCCACCAGCCAGGCAGCTACAATATACCCTCCTATTCTTGGGCGCAGTAAAACTAAAACTCCGGCAATAATCTCGATTACGCCAACTATAAGCATAAAAGTGTGCGGGCTAAACGGAATGATGTCGGCAACGACAGGGCTCAGGTACTTGTCCCAGTTAGTGAGCAGGTGTGTAAACTTATCTAGACCTGCCACAATGGGTACGATGGCATAAGTGTACTTTAGAAGCGACCACACGGTATGCACGCGGTCTGTTGAAATACTGGTTGCTGTGTTCATGATATTACCCTCCTTTAAAATTAAAGTTCTGGTAATTAGATGTACTATAGTTAAATCCGTTACAAAGACAGGTGCAACATCATGAAAAACAACACTTTAAACTTTAAAAGCTCTAAGGGGTAAACTATAGTTCAGACAGTAAGGATCGAGAGAGACGAGACGGCCTGATTAGAACTATAGATCAAGCGACATTAAGTTACTGGTAGCGGCTTGATGCTTAAGCACCGGGCCCAAGGCATAAGTTTAAGTTTAGCCTGAAAACTGGACAGGGTTGAACTATAAAAGTGCTTTAAAGCTATAGTATCGAAAATATTACGCATGCATACCATATTAACTAAATGGGAGTAAAACAACTTAAAATCATACCTTTTTTCAAAACAAATCCGGCAGATTGACTAACTTTGTTTGCAGAACATAGTTTTGCGCTATACTTTTATCGTTTCATTTAAGTACAACACGATTCAGAATACTATATGGCAACCACAGCTGATATTAAAAACGGCGTTGTGATCGAATACAACAACGACCTTTACCAGGTAATAGATTTCCAGCACGTAAAGCCAGGCAAAGGCCCAGCATTCGTTAGAACCAAGCTAAGAAATATCAAAAGTGGTAAAGTATTAGATAACACCTTTTCGGCAGGCCATAAAATTACAACTGCCCGCGTAGAGCAACGCCCACACCAGTTCATTTACAAAGATGACATGGGCTACAACTTTATGGACATGAGCTCTTTTGAACAGTTAGCATTACCAGAAGTAATGGTGCCGTTTGCTGACCTGATGAAAGAAGGCCAGGAAGTAACGATCCTATTCCACGCAGAAACTGAAAGCCCGCTTACCTGCGAGATCCCTCCTTTTGTAGAGTTAACAATTACCTATACAGAGCCGGGCCTTAAAGGCGATACCGCAACAAACGCATCAAAACCAGCCATTGTAGAGACAGGCGCAACCATTCAGGTGCCTCTTTTCATTGGCCAGGACGAAAAAATAAAAGTAGACACTCGTACTTATTCTTACGCAGAAAGAGTAAAATAACACATGAAAGCTAAAGAAATCCAGGACCTTATCGACTTCATCGCCAAATCCGGCCTGAACAAAGTCAACATCGAAACAGAAGAATTCAAGATATCGGTACAGCGTGATGCTGCTCAGAAGGTAAAGTATGTTAGTGAGCCATCTCACCATGCTCCTGCTGCTCCGGCTGCCGCCGCGCCACAAACTGCTCCGGCACCTGCACCAGCTGCCCCTGCTGCCGCTCCGGTATCCGACGACAGCAAATATGTAGCTATCAAGGCGCCAATGATCGGTACTTTCTACCGTGCTGCAAGCCCCGAATCTCCTATCTTTGTGAATGTGGGTGATGAGGTGAAAAAAGGCCAGGTGATCTGTATCATCGAAGCTATGAAACTGTTCAACGAGATCGAGTCTGAAGTATCAGGTAAGATCGTGAAAGTGTTGGTAGACAATGCTACGCCAGTTGAGTACGACCAGCCATTGTTCCTGGTAGATCCTAGCTAATTCATTGATTTGAAAATTTGAAAATGTGAAGATTTGAAGATGGAGACGGCACTTACCTTCTCCATTTTTATATCATTTTCACTTTACATCTCTGCATTTCCAAATCTCCAAATCTTCTAATCTGACAATATGTTTAAAAAAATATTAATTGCCAACCGGGGCGAGATTGCACTGCGCATTATTCGTACGTGCAAAGAGATGGGCATAAAAACGGTAGCGGTTTATTCTACTGCCGACAAGGAAAGCCTGCACGTGCGATTTGCTGATGAAGCAGTCTGCATTGGCCCTGCACCAAGTTCACAGTCTTACCTGAACATCCCGCACATTATTGCTGCTGCCGAAATCACTAATGCAGACGCAATTCACCCGGGCTACGGTTTCCTGTCTGAGAATGCTGAGTTCTCGCGCATTTGTGCTGAAAATAACATTAAGTTTATAGGTGCTTCGCCAGAAATGATCAACCAGATGGGTGACAAATCTTCGGCAAAAGCAACTATGCAGAAAGCGGGTGTACCTACTATACCAGGTTCTCCGGGCTTGTTAAAGTCTTTTGAAGAAGGGATCAAGCTTGCTGCCAAGATCAAGTATCCGGTAATCATCAAAGCAACTGCCGGTGGTGGTGGCCGTGGTATGCGTATCATCAAAGATCCGTCTGAGTTCGAGAAAATGTGGAACGATGCCCGTACCGAAGCTGCAGCTGCATTTGGTAACGATGGTATTTACCTGGAGAAATTTATCGAAGAGCCACGTCACATCGAGATTCAGCTGATCGGTGACCAGCATGGCCAGGTAGCTCACCTTTCGGAGCGTGATTGTTCTATTCAGCGTCGTCATCAGAAACTGGTTGAAGAAACACCTTCTCCTTTTATTACAGACGATCTGCGTGAGCGCATGGGCCAGGCAGCTATTGCCGGTGCTAAAGCCATTAACTACGAAGGTGTTGGAACTATAGAATTCCTGGTAGACAAGAACCGTGACTTCTACTTTATGGAGATGAACACGCGTATCCAGGTAGAGCACCCGATCACGGAAGAAGTTATTGATTACGACCTGATCAAGGAGCAGATTAAGGTAGCTGCCGGCGAGCGAATTTCCGGTAAAAACTACTACCCTAAAATGCACGCCATCGAGTGCCGTATCAATGCGGAAGACCCTAAGAACGGATTCCGTCCTTGCCCGGGCAAGATTACAAACCTGCACGTACCAGGCGGTCACGGCGTTCGCGTAGACTCTCACGTGTACTCTGGTTACACGATACCGTCTAACTACGACTCTATGATCGCAAAGCTGATTGTAAGCGCACAGACCCGTGAAGAAGCACTTGTAAAAATGAAGCGTGCCCTGAGTGAATTCGTGATCGAAGGTATCAAAACAACTGTACCTTTCCACCTGAAGCTGATGGATGATCCGGGTTTTAAAGAAGGCAACTTTACAACGGCTTACTTAGAGAATTTCGATTTCAAATCGATTGAGTAAGTAGCCTGAACTATAAACAAAAAAGCCGGTGCATTTGTACCGGCTTTTTTGTTTGCAGAACATATAACATAGGATATAGTTAATCTTCTATATATATTGCCATCAATGTTCAACTCTTTTATTATTTTATGAAAACTTTTAAACTTTACAGCCTTTTTTTACTTTCAATTCTTTTTGTTTTCTCATCTTGCAGCAAAGATGACGATCCTAAACCACAAACTAAAACAGAACTTCTCACCGCCAAAGCCTGGAAAATAACTAAAATCAAAGAAAATGGTATCGATATTACCAACAGGTCTGATATGGCAATATTGAAAAATGTGCGTATCAAATATAATACTGATGGGACATATACACAGACAAGTTCTGGAATAGTTCACATAGGAATATGGGAATTTAACAATAATGAAACACTCCTTGTATATGCTCCTAATACTAAAGTTGAGGAAAACTGGGATATTATAGAACTAAAAAGCGGTTCTCTAAAAGTTAGAACTACAATGATTTATGAAGATGAATATGGAGTTAAGAAAACTATGCTTGTAGAATTAGAAATGAATCACGCATAACCGTAGTAACTACAAAAAAAGCCGGTGCATTTGTACCGGCTTTTTTTGTTCACTGACTATCTGTTTAACATATAATACAAACTATAAACTTATATAACCCAATCTCATAAAAAAAGCGGGACAGAGTTTTTTACTGCATCCCGCTTTCGGATTGTAAACTATAGCTGAATTAAACTTTCTCTGGTTCTTCTTCCATCAGTTGTGTCAGCTCGTTATACCAGCCTTCTCCATACTTACGGATAAGAGGCTCTTTCAGGAATTGATAAACTTTTACTCCAAGGTCCTGACCAAAATTACAGGCTGCAGCGCAAATGCTCCAACGGTCATAGTTCAGCGCTTCAAAGTCATCATACTTTGTAATACGGATTGGGTACAGATGGCACGAGATCGGTTTTTTCCAACTGATCTTTCCATCGTAATACGCCTGTTCGATAGCACATTTCAGTATGCCTTTCTCATCGTATAGCGCATACGCACACTCACGGTTTTCTATAGTTGGGGTGGAGTAATCGCCTTCAAAATCTTTGATGTATAGCCCCTGCTCTTCTACTGCCAGTTTGCCGGCACCAGTCATGTATGGTTTAATGTGCTCGTAATTATCAGCGAGTATCGCCAGCTCACTTTCTTCCAGCGGAGCGCCCAGGTCGCCTTCTACGCAGCAGGCTCCTTTGCATTTCTCGAGGTTACAAACAAAAAAATTATCACGGATGTCGTCGCTGATAACGGTATTCTGAAGGACTATCATATTCTACTAAGGCAATCGGAAGGGAACTTTGCTTCCTGTGTTTAAAGAGACAAAGGTAACCAGAAAATAGTTTAGAAGATGTTTAAGTTGGTAATCGAACTTCTTAGATCTTTTGTTATCCCGAGCAACGCCGAAGGATCTTGTATGTACTATAGTTATAAATTCACCCCTTCCCAACCTTGCCCTAATAACGGGGAAAGGAGTTTAGGTATAATCTTATAGTTTCTTACTTGTCATTTCGAGCGCCAACCGAGAAATCTTATTTGTTCTATAGCTATAGTTACTGCAACCGGGGAAAAGACGCAAAGTATTGCGTCTCTACAATTCCATTTTGCGCGGACAGGTCCCAACCTGCCCGATCTTGGTCTGTAACTATAGAACTATAACCTAACTATAACTATAGCCGAAATTCCACTCTTGAGAGGGGCAGGGTTGTGTTTAATGTACCAGATCTCTCACGCTGTTTGAGATGACAAAGTAAAAAGCATTGGTAGATTAACTCCTTCCCCTGTTATTAGGGGAAGGCTGGGAAGGGGTCAAACGCCTATTATAGAACTATAGCTTCAGCCTTTGCCATGCCTGTCCCTGTCGGGCCAGTTGAGTCAGGAGACTCAACTTCATAGTAAGTCACGAGTCTGGAGACTCGCGCCAGCGTTACGGACTCTAACATTACTAACTATTAAGTTATAGACCTTTAAACTCAACTATAGAAAAGCCAAAAACTCTCCCATTACTAAAAACAAAGAAGGTGACTACCTTTCGATAATCACCTTTTAATTTCTAAGAATAGCCTTAATTCTGTTTTGCTGGAGAACCGGCAGCCATCAGGATGTTACTTACGTTTTCCTGTTTGGTATAGTCAATAGCTGTTTTACCGGACTGGTCTTTTAGTTTTGGATCAGCGCCTGCCTGTATCAGAGCCAGTATTATCTCAAAGTTTGAATTCAGCTCGCAGGCTAACATTAAAGGGGTTTTCCCTTCGTTGTTCTGCAGGTTTGGGTTTGCACCGGAAGCTAATAGCTTTTCGAGCTCCATAATGCCAATATGCTGTCCGTTTGTAGATTGCAGAGCAGCTGTAAGGGCAGTGCTACCTTCTTTGTCTTTTATGTTCAGATCGGCTTTGTATTTGATAAGCGTATCCAGTAGCTGCACTTGTTCCTGCTCAAACAACTGGGAGTTAGTGATGCGCGCCCCCGCAACGGTATGATGAAGTGCAGTGCGGCCATCACTATCCTGTGCATTAACATCAGCACCTTTTCGCAGCAATATACCCGCCATTACCGGACGTACTTCTGGTTGGTAGATTACGCCGTAATCCTCCAGCAACAACGGAATGTAAAGAGTATTCATCAGCGGTGTTCGCCCATGCAACTCTTCTGCTTCGTAATCATCCGGAATAGCAGTGGTATTCACATTTGCCTTGTTTTTAAGGGCACGTTCCAGCATATCAGGATTACGGTTTATAGCTGCAATTACCAACTTCTGGTCCGCTGACTGGTTCATGTAGCGGAGCTGCTCATAAGCACTTACACTACCCTTTGAAATGGCTTTGCGGTATAGTTTGCGTGCCTCATCCAGATTAGTTTCCCCTATTGTTCCTTCTTCGTGTAGCAGGCCTAAGGTGTAAAGTGCCTCACGGTCGCCGGCTTCAACACCTTTTTTCAGCCAGAAAACAGCCTTATCTTTATCGGGCTTCACTCCTTCCCCATCCAGGTATAAGTTGGCCAGGTAGGTATATGATACCACATCACCTTTATTGGCGGCGCGGTTCATATAATTAAAAGCATAGCCCAGGTCCTTCATTTCGCCGTAGCCGGTATAGTACATACTTCCCAGCATGCGGTTACTGAAAGCATCGCCTTCCACAGCTTTCTCCCGGATAACGATTGCTGCAGTTCGCATTTTCTGTAAAAAGTCCTGCTTGTCTTCTTCGTTACGAAGTATCATTAGCTCAGCCAGACCCAAATGTCCCAGCATGCTGTTTTCTTCTATGGCACGCTCAAAATAAAAGCGGGCAGAATCGGTGTTGGCAGAGAAAAACTTTGTGCGGTTCTGTATTTCCAGCAACGTATCGATCTTAACAGATTCGTACTTCAGTTCGCGGTACTGGTGCATACGGCCCAGGAAATAAAGGGCATCGCTCTCCCCCTCATTAATGGCTTGTTTAAATTTAGCATACGCTTCGTTAAACTGCAGCGACGTATAGTATGTCATCGCTTCCTGCATGGCCGGTGTTTGCCAGATCAGTTTTTCCGGAGCTTTCTCGGCAGGTTTAGGGGCTACCGGAGTGGTATTGGTTTTAGCAGCTGGTTTCTGAGCGGCTGCTTTTGGAGTGGTGGCAGTTTTATTTGTGGTTGCTTTTCCGTTTTTCGGTGCCGGTTTACTCTGTGCCGGGCTTAACTGTGCGCTAAAAACGAACAGGGTAAGCAGCAATAGTTTTTTCATGGCGGGTATGGTAGTGCGATATTTTTGATATATCATCCGTAAGATTTCTTCTTAATAAGAAGTTTGTTAACAGGCAAAAGTAACTATAAACAGCCTGTAATTCAAACCGGAACTATAGCTGGTGTTACAGTTACAAATTCCGGGCCCTTTTATTTAGCCTGCTATAAAACGCTTTTCAGATAAGTATTGTTCATAAGCTAACTATAGCTACCAATTTACACTGGCGGTTCTGAATACGGATTTGTATTCGTAAATTGCATAGATTTTAAAGACGCACGCGGAAGAGAACAAATGGATTATATTAGTTTATTGAACGAGTCGCAACGCAAGGCAGTACTTCACACCGAAGGCCCGGCCATGATCATTGCGGGTGCCGGCTCAGGCAAAACAAGAGTACTCACTTACCGGATCGCCCACCTAATCAGTTTAGGGGTTGATCCGTTTAACATACTGGCCCTTACCTTTACCAACAAGGCGGCTAAAGAAATGCGTCACCGTATCGAGAAAGTGATCGGTAACGAGGCCAAGAATATCTGGATGGGAACGTTCCACTCGGTTTTCTCACGCATTCTTCGTGCCGAAGCAGACAAGATCGGCTACCCGAAAAGCTTTACCATTTACGATACCGACGACTCCAAAACGCTCATTCGCAACATTGTGAAGGAGATGAACCTGGACGACAAACTATACAAGGCAAACGTAGTGCTGGGCCGCATCTCTTCTGCCAAAAACAAACTGATCTCGCATAAGCAGTACATGAGCGACCCGGTGATACAGGCCGACGACGAAGCTGCCATGCGCCCTAAGATTGGCAAGATATATGAGCAGTACCAGAACCGTTGCTTTAAGGCTGGTGCCATGGACTTTGATGATCTCCTGTTCCAGACCAACGTGCTTTTCCGTGACCACCCGGATGCGCTGAACAAATACCAGAACATCTTTAAGTTTGTAATGGTGGATGAGTACCAGGATACCAACTATTCGCAGTACCTGATCACACGTAAACTGGCAGCACAGAACCGCAACATAGTGGTGGTAGGTGATGATGCACAGTCTATTTACGCGTTCCGTGGAGCTGATATCCAGAACATACTCAACTTTGAGCGCGACTACCCGGAACTGGAAGTATTTAAGCTGGAGCAGAACTATAGATCAACCAAAAACATCGTTCACGCGGCTAATTCGGTTATTAAAAACAACACGGCACAGTTGCGCAAAGATGTTTTTACCGATAACGAACAGGGCCCGCTGATTGAAGTAATTAAGGCAAACTCGGATAACGAAGAAGGCAAACTGGTGGCTACGTCCATTTTCGAAGAGAAGATGAACAACCACCTCTCTTACGACGACTTCGCCATCTTATACCGTACCAACGCGCAGTCTAGGGCAATGGAAGAAGCCCTGCGCCGCATGAACATCAAGTATAAAATTGTGGGTGGCCTGTCGTTCTATCAACGCAAGGAGATTAAAGACCTGATTGCCTACCTGCGATTAACAGTCAACCCGAACGACGAGCAGGCGTTGCGCCGTGTGATAAACTACCCGAAACGCGGCATTGGTGAAACGACCGAATCGAAGATATTTGTAACGGCCGATGAGACCAACCACAGCGTTTGGGAAATAGTGCAGAATGCTGCGCAGTTTATGGGCAACCGCGTGGGCACCGCAATCGAGAACTTCTCGCTGATGATACGGGAGTTCGCGATCATGGCTGAGAACAACGACGCCTTTGAAGTGGCCAAGCATGTAGCCAAGCGCTCGGGTATTGTGGATGACCTGTACCAGGATAAGACCGTGGAAGGCCTTGCCCGCTACGAAAACATACAGGAATTGCTGAACGGTATTAAAGAATATGTAGACGATCCGGAGAAGGAAGATAAAAGCCTTTCGGCGTTTTTGCAGGATATTGCCCTTATTACCGATGCTGACACCAAAGCTGACCTGGATGGCGAGTTTGTAACCCTGATGACCATTCACTCGGCCAAAGGTCTGGAGTTTAAGAACGTGTTCATAGTTGGTATGGAAGAAAACCTTTTCCCGAGCCAGATGATGCTGAATTCCCGCGCTGACCTGGAAGAAGAACGTCGTCTGTTTTACGTAGCCATTACGCGTGCAGAAAAGAAACTATACCTGACCTACGCTACCAGCCGCTACCAGTGGGGTAACCTGCGGGCATGCGAGAAAAGTCGTTTCCTGGATGAGATAGATCCGAAGTACCTGAACTTTAAGTATGGCGATACAGGCAACACGGCTTCAGGCAGCATGCTGGACCGTGTGTTACAGCGTAAGAGCAGCATCAGTAGTTTGGTGCAGGCACCGCCGCGCAAGCAGGCTGCAACAGCCTACACCGCTCCTGCCGACTTTAAGCCAAGCGACACAAGCAACCTTGCGGCCGGTATGAAGGTAGAACACCCTAAATTCGGTTTTGGCGTAGTAACGCTGGTAGATACCCAGGGCAATAGCGTAAAAGCAACTATAAACTTTGATGAGGTAGGTGAAAAAACCCTGCTCCTGAGCTTTGCCAAGCTACGCATACATGAGTAATTAGAAATTGTGAATTAAAAATTGGAAATTGGGCCATGAGCCGGAAGTATAACTTACTGTACTTTTCCAGTACTGCTCATAACTTCTTGTTCAAATTCCGTAATTCATAGTTGCACTTCGTGTAATATTTATCATTTCTAATTTCTAATTCATAATTTTGAATTTATATAAAATCTAATGGAAGCAAGTACCTCCTTTAAACAAGACCTGTTGTTGCGCGAATATGGCCGTAACGTGCAGGACCTTGTAAATCATATACTAACTATAGAGGACAGAGCTGAACGCACACGCCTTTCGCAGTTGCTGATAAACCTGATGGCTAAACTGAATCCGCAGTTGCGTGATACACAGGATTATCAGCAGAAACTCTGGAATCACTTATATGTCATGTCAGGCTCGCAGCTGGATGTGGACGCCCCTTATCCGCTGAGCGCGATGGAGTACCTGAACGACAAGCCGCAACGCATGCATTACCCGCTCGAAACACCTAAGTTTAAGCACTATGGCCAGAACGTGGAGCTGCTTATTCAGCGTGCTACCGAACTGGAAGATGAAAAAGAGCGTGAAGCTGCTATCGTTTCTATCGGTAAACTGATGAAAACGCTGTACCGTTCTTACAACAAGGAAAGCATTACCGATGATGTGATCCTGAGCGATATCCGCCAGTTATCGAAAGGTAAACTGAACATGGACCTTGCTTTTATCGAGAGCAATAACCTGTTTGAGTCTAATGTTAGTGGTGGCAGTGGCCGTCAGGATAACCAGCAACGCAGCCAGCAGCAAAACCGTGGTGGTGATAACCGAGGGGGAGACCGCAACCGCAACAAGAATCCCCGATCTTCCAATCAAAGAAATAAATAAGAGTACATGGCTTCATTTGAAGTAATAGGTGGTAACAAGTTAAAAGGTGAGATAGTACCTCAGGGAGCTAAAAACGAAGCATTGCAAATACTTTGTGCTGTGCTGCTGACGGCAGAGCCTGTTACCATTTCCAATATCCCGGACATCCGGGATGTAAATAAGCTTATAGAATTGCTGCAGGGTTTAGGTGTGGCTGTAGAAAGAAATGCTGCAGACACCTATACGTTCAGGGCTGATAATGTAGACCTGGATTACCTGGATACAGAAGCGTTTGTAGCACAGGGCCGCGCCATCCGTGGTTCAGTTATGATCGTGGGCCCGATGCTGGCTCGTTTTGGTAAGTCTAAAATGCCTAAACCGGGTGGCGACAAAATTGGCCGCCGCCGACTGGACACACACTTTGAAGGATTTGAAAAACTAGGCGCTAAGTTTGAATACAATGCATCTGACAATTTCTTCAGCGTAACCGCAGACAAACTGAAAGGCGCTTACATGCTCCTGGATGAAGCTTCGGTAACCGGAACTGCGAACATTTTGATGGCTGCGGTTTTAGCGGAAGGTACAACCACTATTTACAATGCCGCCTGCGAACCTTACGTGCAACAGCTTTGCCGTATGCTGAACCGCATGGGTGCCAGGATCAGTGGTATCGGCTCTAACCTGCTGGTAATTGAAGGCGTGGAGAAGCTTGGTGGCACCGAGCATCGCATGCTGCCGGATATGATCGAGATCGGTTCGTTTATCGGTCTTGCTGCCATGACGGGCTCTGAAATAACGATAAAAGATTGCCAGATTCCGGAGCTTGGCCTGATACCTGATACGTTTAAGCGTTTGGGCATTAAAATGGAATTCCGTGGGGATGATATTCATATTCCGGCGCAGGACCATTACGAAATTGATACCTACATTGATGGCAGCATCCTGAACATATCAGACCACACCTGGCCGGGCTTAACCCCTGACCTACTGAGCGTGGCGCTTGTTGTAGCTACACAGGCAAAAGGTACAGCGCTTATCCATCAGAAAATGTTTGAGAGCCGCCTGTTCTTCGTGGATAAACTGATAGATATGGGTGCCCAAATCATCCTTTGCGATCCGCACCGCGCTACGGTTATCGGCCATAACAATCACATTCCGTTACGCGGCATCCGCATGACTTCCCCGGATATTCGTGCTGGTGTGGCTTTGCTTATTGCAGCGCTTTCCGCCGAAGGTACCAGCATCATCGACAATGTAGAGCAGATAGACCGTGGTTACCAAAATATTGATGGACGTTTGAACGCTATCGGTGCACAGATCAAAAGAATATAATACCTATAAACTATAGTTTAAGACTTGGAGAGCACTCAGAAATGGGTGCTCTTTTTTGTTTGTGGTGATATTATGAGTTGTAATTCTTATATTAGTTAAACTATATACGCTGATGTACTTAACTATAGTTGTAGCAAATAACTGGCTTCAGGAGTTACGTACATAGTGCAGATAAGCGTATGTTGTCGTATATACGGAAGTTGGCGGTAAGTAAAAGTATTTAGAGTTAGATATAAGAATAAAAATTTATGAATTGGGAATATCTACTCTTTAGTTTTTTACTCGCTTTATTTTCTTGGTTCTATTACAAGCATCATAAATTATGGTGGAAGAAGAAAATAGAAAATGAAGATGGAGGGGATCTTTATGATCAAACTATAAGCAATGTAAAAGATTGGTGGCTAGTTATAATCTCAGCAATCAGCTCATTAATATTATTATGTAAATTCTTATTTGAGTAGATACAGAGTACTGCATATTAATAAAATTTAAAAAATATAGAATACCAAACGCCAACAAAACCTATAAGTAAGCTACGCCACCTTATAGCAAAGCCGTTCAAATCCTTAATCATATAATCACCTAAATAAATATCTTACCACCTACCAACATGAAGTACAAAATCTCACTCAGCATTCTTCTATTTATAGTTTTAGGTTGGTTAGCGGTGCAGGCACAGCCTATACACGAAGAAAAGTTTGTAACTATAGGCGGTATAGAGCAATGGATAACCATTAGCGGCGACGACAAATCTAAACCTGTTATCCTGTTTCTGCATGGCGGACCGGGCAGCACCATGAGCCAGTATGATGACGCCATCTATGGCCACTGGAAAAAAGATTTTGTACTCGTGAACTGGGACCAGCGTGGCGCAGGCAGAACATTTGGCCGCAACACGCCCTCACCGGTAACAGAAGACTACTGGATTGAGAATCCACTGACCGTCGAGCAATTTGTAACCGACGGCATTGAGGTATCGGAATATGTAAGGAAGCGACTGGGTAAGCATAAAATCATACTTATAGGTACTTCTTGGGGCTCTATAGTTGGTGCAAACATGGCGCTTTCACGCCCTGATCTGTTTACAGCTTATATTGGCCACTCCCAGGTAGTAGAAAATACTGAAGGCTTCGTGCATGCTTATAAAAAAGTAAATACAATGGCGCTAAGAGCTAACGACACAGAAGCATTGGCAAAGCTGAAAGAACTGGGCTCGCCACCTTATGAGGATGCTCAGAAAGAAGGCCAGCTGATGCGCATCATCAAAAAATATGAACGACAGAACTCTGTACCTGCGCCGGAAAACTGGTGGAAACTGAAAAGCGAATATGATAATGAAAAAGATGCACAAGCCAGGTACGACGGCGATGATTATTCTTTCCTGCACTTTGCCGGCTTTAAGAAAATGGGCATCAAACCTATGGGTGCTGGCGTTGATTTCATAAAAAATGGCTTAAACTATAAAATACCAGTATACTTTATCCAGGGCGAGGAAGATATTCTGACTCCGAAAGAAATTACAAAGGCGTACTTCGATAAGCTAAAAGCTCCTACCAAGAAGTTTATACTTGTTCCGGGCGCAGCACACGGCCACAACCAGGCAGTGATAGATGCACAATATAAAGCTGTTAAAGAAAGCCTTTCGGCTAAACGTTAGAGTATAAATACCTATCTAAACTATAAAGCAATCAAGCCACTATAGTATGGTTCGTCTGGAATATAACATCAGTCTATTTAACTATACTTTATGCCCGACAACTATAACCTTAACCGATTTTTAGAAGCCCAGGAAAGTACTTACCAGACTGCACTTTCTGAAATCAGGAATGGCCGCAAGTGTAGCCATTGGATGTGGTTTATTTTCCCTCAGGTGGCTGGTTTAGGTTTCAGTGAAACGTCTCAGTTCTATGCTATCAAAACTATAGATGAAGCTGCAGCTTATTTAAACCATCCTGTTTTAGGGAAGCGCTTATCAGAGATATCAGAAGCGTTGCTAACTATAGATGGCAGATCAGCAAACCAGATATTTGGGAGTCCGGATGATATGAAACTGAAATCAAGTATGACATTATTTGCTGCAGTAAGTGATGCGGATCCGGTGTTCCGGAAAGTGTTGGAAAAGTATTTCAATAATCAGGAGGACACAAAGACCTTACAGCTTCTGAAAAACAATAGGTCTTAACTATAGTTTATACTGCTGTTACAAGCAACTTAAAACCATTTGAGCTAAACTATAGAATACCTTACCTTTGGGGTAAATAATTGAGATATGAGCAAAGCAAATTGGAAAACCGTTAAGGAATACGAAGATATAACCTACAAAAAAGCAGACGGCGTGGCCCGCATCGCTTTTAACAGACCAAACGTGCGCAATGCATTCCGCCCTAAAACGGTATTCGAGCTTTTCGATGCGTTTCTGGATGCGCGCGAAGATACAAGTATTGGTGTAGTTTTGCTTTCAGCAGAAGGACCGTCTACCAAGGATGGCGTTTATAGTTTCTGCAGCGGCGGCGACCAGAATGCGCGTGGTTTCCAGGGGTATGTAGATGAAGGCGGTATTCCGCGTCTTAACATTCTGGAAGTGCAGCGCCTGATCCGCTTTATGCCGAAAGTGGTGATTGCCGTAGTGCCGGGCTGGGCTGTTGGCGGAGGCCATAGTTTGCACGTTGTCTGCGACCTGACACTTGCCAGCAAAGAGCACGCAATCTTTAAACAGACAGATGCTGATGTTACCAGCTTTGATGGTGGTTATGGTTCGGCTTACCTGGCTAAAATGGTTGGTCAGAAACGCGCCCGCGAGATCTTTTTCCTGGGTCGCAACTACTCTGCCCAGGAAGCTTACGACATGGGCATGGTAAACGCTGTTATCCCGCACGATGAACTGGAAGACACCGCTTACGACTGGGCACAGGAAATACTGGCAAAATCGCCAACCTCTATCAAAATGCTGAAGTTTGCCTTTAACGCTACCGATGATGGCATGGTAGGTCAGCAGGTTTTTGCCGGTGAAGCCACCCGCTTAGCTTACATGACCGAAGAAGCCAAAGAAGGCCGAAATGCATTCCTTGAGAAGCGCAAGCCAAACTTCAAGAATATTCCCTGGATATCGTAACCTTCCTCCGCCCTTTAAAGACAGGGTCGTTTCATTCTCCTTTTTTAGAATGAAACAGCCTTGCTCCGCGACGGGAATTTGATAAAATCACAAAAGCCTGCTACTTAACTGTAGCAGGCTTTTATTTTATGTGTTTCTCCAACTCCGTAAATCTGAAGTATCACTAACTCACATATTTACTGCAGGGTTACCTTCTTATACTTTGCTGCATAAACAGGAAACCAACCTGAACATCATGCACCGTAACCTGTACTTTTTATTTGCTCTTCTGCTTCTGGGCAGTGTTAGTTGCCAATCCGGAATGGATGCTGAAGAAATGGAAACTTCTACAGTAAATTTAGGGGTTACTCCCTCGCCCAATCTTTCAGACCGCAAAATAATCAGGGAGGCAACTATACGCTTTCAGGTGAAAGACTTGAATGAAAGCAGCGCTAAAATAGAGGGGCTTTTAGAAAAGTATGGCGCAACCATTACCAATAGCCAGAACTATAACCAGGAAGAAAGTATTGAAGCCAGTTATACTATAAAAATTGCACCTGAAAAGTTAGATGGTTTATTAAAAGCGATACAGGCCGAAAGTATTTTCCTGGATAACAAAACCGTTACCGCCGACGATGTAACGCTACAGTATGTGGATGTGGAAGCCCGGATAAAGGCTAAACAGGCTGTACAGCAGGAGTACCTGGAGCTGCTGACCAAAACCAGTAAAGTATCAGAAATTCTGGCAATTGAGGCCGAGTTACAGAAAGTGCAGGAAGAACTGGAGTCGGTTCAGGCACAAATGAAGGCGTTGCAACAGCAGACTACCTTCAGCACTATAAACCTGGCAATGTACCAATTGGTGCCGGCCTCTTACTCCGACAGAACCAATTTTTCTACCCGGGTTACATCCGCACTAAATGGTGGCTGGCATCTCTTTAAAGACCTTCTGGTAGGTGTAGTGTACCTTTGGCCTATACTCATCATAACTATAGTAGCGTTGTTCCTTATCCGTTGGTATAAAAACAGGCAGAGAAGCATAGTTTAGCCATTCGAGGCCTTTAAACATAAGCCCGGTTAAAGTATGTAAGTAATCATACTATAACCGGGCTTTCACTTTAAGCCATTCTAATCTTTCCCTTCCCTCTGCGGAAAACATCATTATCGACAACGTAGAGCAGGTAGACCGCTGTTGCCAGAACACCTATAGTTGATTGAATGCTTCGACCGCACAGTTCGGTAAAATTTAAAACCAGAAACTATAGTTTGTTTAGAGAGCGGTTAAAGCCGGGCGCTCTTTTCTGGCTATAGGTAAACGCTACTTGTCTTCTATCCTGTGTTCTCAAAATTAAAACATATATTTATAGCTATATTTAGTCTACTCCTCCCTTAATATGAGAAACAACTTAATACTCCTTGCCCTGCTTACACTGTTCACTACAACTGCCTTTGGCCAGATACAATCTGCCCAGGGCAAGCTAATACTTACAAATGGACAGGAACTAAACGGCGCCATCACACATTTTATGATCAACCTACCGAAATTATACTGCTGACACCTGACAACACCAAGCGCACCTTGCCACCCGCCGAAGTTGCCGAAATACAGCTTACTGATAGCAGGCGTTTCCTGTTGCGGGATCTGAATTCGGAGCGGTTTGTATTTCAGTTACTGATCGGGTCTGAAAAGATGAACCTACTGAAGCGCGAGACGCCCTCTCCTGTGTTTTACATCGCAAAAGACGAACAGCTGCACAAACTTGAAAACAACGAAGAGAGCCTGCTGGTAAACGGGAAAAGGTATAAAAAGGAAGATAACCGTTATATAGGCATCCTTAACGTACTTATGCAGGACAGACTTGACCTGAGTGAGAAAATACACAAAACAAAATTAAGGGAGCAGGACCTTACAGCCCTGGTACTGGCATACACCAACGGAAATGTAACCTACCATTACCAGCCTGATGCGAAACTAGAGCGAAAACCGTATTGGGTTGCTTATGCCCAGTACAGCAACCACTACAGGAAAGAAATAACAACCAGGCTTTCCTATGGTTACCAGGCTGGGGCACAATATTACTTTTCATCTGCCGGTCGTAACTCGCTGCGTTTTGGATTGGACTATAGCAACTTTACTTTTGAAGAGGCCAACAGCAAATCTTACATGTTAACTATAGGTTACCAGTATGATTTTGTGAAGACAAGTAAAATGGATGCTTACCTGATGGCAAAGTTCCTTGGGTTTGGATACTCCAAATATCATAACCTGGAAAGAAATGAAACACAAGAGGCTTCCGGGGCAGCTATCCGGATAGCACCGGGCATAGGCTTCGAATACAGAAGCACCGAAAAACTATCGATGTACGCCGAGGTAAACGAGCTTTTGGTGATCGATAGTTTGCCAAAAAACTATAGCCTGGGCATTAAATATGCCTTTCGGAAGTAACTGGCACGTTTCCACAATTCCTAAGCCGACTAAAAATCCCACACGTATAGTTATTAATATAGCATAGAGCGCCCAGCTAAAGGCGCTCTTTTGTTTTGTGTACAGTGAAACTTAATTTTTTAGCTATTACCTTCTTCTCCCCTTTTGCTACCACCGTATAGTTCATACTTCAGCAGGCGGCAATCTATGGCTCCGTTGTAAAGTGGCGTACGGCGCGAGGCTCGCAGGCCTATGCTTTTGGCAGCGTCCAGGTTACCGGTAAACACAAAAGCGTCGTACCCCTGGTAATTGTTTTTCAGCGTGTCGCCGATGTTCTTGTAGAGTTGGTTGATGTCGTCAGACAGGATACGCTCATTGTATGGCGGGTTCATTACTAAAACTCCCTGCTCGGTTGGTGCGCTGGTTTTAAAGAAATCAGCTTCTTCTACTTTAATTACATGTTCCAGTCCGGCGTTGGCAATGTTGGTGCGGGCAGCCTCTACATAATCCGGGTCAATGTCATAGCCGATAATTTCGGCCTGCGGTTCTTTCTTTTCTTTGGCTTCGGCAGTGCGCCATACCATTTCAAAAAGCTCTTTGTTATAGTCTTTCCAGTTCTCGAAACCGAACGGGTCGCGGCGGAAAAGGCCCGGCGCAATGTTCTGCGCCATCATGGCTGTTTCGATCAGGAACGTACCGGAACCTGCCATCGGGTCTATAAACGTGGACTTTTTATCCCAGCCAGAAAGAGAGATGATACCAGCTGCCAGCACTTCGTTCAGCGGGGCCACGTTGGTTTGCAAACGGTAGCCACGGCGGTGCAGCGAATCTCCGGACGAATCCAGGGAAAGCGTAACCATGTTTTCGTGCATGTGCAGGTTCAGGCGCACATCCGGGCGAATACGGTCTACGGAAGGGCGTTCGCCGGTCTTTTTACGGAACTGGTCAACTATAGCATCTTTGGTAAGCTGGGCCACAAACAGCGAGTGCTCAAAGGTAGAATGGCTAACCACGGCATCAATGGCAAAAGTCTGGTCCAGGTCAAAGATTTCAGACCAGTTCGTTTTCTGTACCTGCTCGTACAGGTCGTCTTCGTTTCGGGCTTTAAAATTACGGATCGGCTTTAAAATACGAATGGCGGTACGGCACCACAAGTTAGCTTCATACAACTGGCGCAGGTTACCCGAACAGGATACTACACGGTTCCCAACTTTAATGTACTCCATGTCGAGGGCACGCAGTTCTTCAGCCAATACTTCCTCCAGCCCGGCAAGCGTCGTAACACTTATATTAAAGTTATCGGTAGGTTTCTGCTTTTGCTTTTGGTAATGTTTTGCCATGATCTATAGTTGTATTGCTGCAAAGTTACTCTTTAATTGTTGATTGTTGAATGGTTAAATTGTGGTCTGGTTCCGGTTTTGCAGGATTATCAGATTTTGTAGAAACGTACTACTTTGCATCCTTTTGTCTGAACCATGATTAATGGTGATTTCATGGATTTATGTGATTCATTTCAACTGAGTGCTATAGTTTTATAGTTAAGCTATAGTTCAGGAAGATACCTAAGGTTCTATAGCGGAGACGCAAGGTATTGCTTCTCTACATATTTAACTTTCTAACCTCCCAACTTTCTAACTCATAAACTCACTAACTCTTTAACTCCAATCCTTATCTTTGCTGTAAATACGAGCCTATGAAAATGCAGACTGATTTTTCGCTTAAGCCTTATAATACCTTCGGAATTGATGTAAAAGCAAAGCTTTTTGCCCGCTTCAACAGTGTGCAGGAGCTTCAGGAGCTGTTGCAGATGCCGGAACTAAAGCAGGAACAGAAACTTATACTGGGCGGCGGCAGCAACCTGCTTTTCACCAAAGATTTTGACGGTGTGGTACTGCAGAATGGCATAAAGGGCATTGAGATCATTCGTGAAGATGAGCACCATACCTATGTAAAAGCTGGTGGTGGTGAGGTCTGGCATGCATTTGTTCTATATACACTTGAGCATAACCTGGGCGGTGTAGAAAACCTTTCTTTAATACCGGGCACAGTTGGCGCAGCACCTTTGCAGAACATTGGGGCGTATGGCGTGGAGCTGAAGGATCTGTTTTATGAACTGGAGGCAGTAGAACTGGAAAGCGGCCAGACCCAGGTTTTCACGAACGAGGATTGTAGATTTGGATACCGCGAGAGTGTGTTTAAGAACGAGCTGAAAGGCAGGTTTATAGTTACATCCGTTACCTTCAGGCTGCACAAGACCCACAAGCTTAACACGAGCTACGGCGCCATTAAAACTACCCTGGAAGAGATGAACATTACGCAGCCAACTATACAGGACGTGAGTGCTGCCGTGTGCCATATCCGCCAGAGCAAATTACCGGATCCGAAACAGATCGGAAACGCGGGTAGCTTCTTTAAAAACCCCGAAATTCCGATCATCCTGTATGATATTCTGAAAGAGCAGTACCCTGAAATGCCTGCCTACCCTGTGTCGGAACTAACGGTGAAAGTGCCTGCCGGCTGGCTGATCGAGCAATGTGGCTGGAAAGGGAAAGTGATTGACAACTATGGTGTGCACAAAAACCAGGCGCTGGTGCTGGTAAACTATGGCGGGGCATCCGGCGATAATATTCGTCAGCTGGCTTTAGATATTATTCATTCTGTTGAAGAGAAATTCGGGATAAGCCTGCATCCGGAAGTTAACATTATGTAAGCGGCACTTAGCATACACTTTTAAAAGCCATCCCTGCGCGCTCAACCCGGGCCAAAGGATGGCTTTATGGTTTAACCAATTTTGGGCTGTGTTCGTATTTGCATCATTAGCTTGCAGTTCCGGTTAATACTAACCACTATCATATTCTCTTTATTATAGTATGTCTTGTAGTATGTCTTGCCTGGTTAAACTATAGCCGGGGAAGTGTTTATCCTTCACTCTGTTTTCTATTCCACTCAAAAATAAAACGTATGAAAAAACTAAAATTCCTGAGCTATTTAATTGCCACCCTGTTAATGGTTACGACTGTGAGCTGCGATGACGATGATGACGATGCTTTACCGAATAACACATCACTTCTGACTGCAAGTGAGTGGACAGGTGATAAGGTATATTTCCAGGGAATGGATGTAACGAACAATCCGCTGTCTCCTATAGACGTAAAAAGTGTTAAAATCACTTTTAAGAGTGATGGCACCTATAGTGGGCAGATTGAAGGAGTATCGAAGAGCGGCACATGGGAGTTTAATCAAACTGAGACCCAGATCATTATGGACAAAGACACAAATGATGAGCTTATAGCGGATATAAAACGACTTACATCCACTGAGTTTTGGGCTGAAGGTGATTTTGCAGGCGTGGGCGAAGATGTTGAAATCAGGTTTGTGCACTAACTATAGAGACACTACCTATAAAATAATAAAGGGCTCTGATCAGGAGTCTTTTTTATTTTATGAAGCTGTTTAGAGTTTCCTCCTATCATATTACAACCTGCCGTTGTTGGTGTTTTCACCAACAACTATACTTTTACCAACAAGTACTTGCTGGTGAAAACACGCAGCAAGGGCATCTTGTATCAATTTCCCCAAAACTCTAAACAGGTTATATGTATAAAAAAGCTGCCGCAACACATCAAAATCCTAACATCTTAAGTAAAAGCATTACAATCCAGCAATAAAAAAAATCAGTTTTACTTTATACATACAGGCTATGAACAAATTTCAACTACGCTATTTTTTATGTCTCCTGGTGCTGCCGTTTTTAATGGCTAGCTGTGGAAAAGACGACGACGATGATGATGTATCCCCTAATATAAGCATGCTGACCGCCGGTGTATGGACAGGTGATGCTATAATTATTGAGGGTGAAGATATTACAGATGAGATTTTGGAGAGTGATGGTTTTGACTGGACATTATACACAACCGAATTTGAGCGGGAAGGCACCTATAACGAAAGTTATGTCGGCGACCCCCAGATTGATGGTATATGGGAATTTCAGAACAACGAAAGAATCATAGTTTTTGACAAAGGCACTGACAAAGAATATTATGTCGTAATAGCCAAACTGGATGACAATGAGTTCTTTTATGTGCAGGATGGAGTAGAATTCCGTTTTGTGCGGAAATGATCAGACAACAAAAAAGGCTCCCTTACCCGGAGCCTTTTGTTGAGCTATAGTTTATAGTTGCTATTTTAAAACCGCCAGTGTAGCGCCATCGCCGCCGCGTTCCTCAGCTTCGCTGCCCAGGCTGGCCACTTCCGGCACCGAGTACAGGTAATCACGCACTACCTGGCGAAGTATGCCATTGCCACGGCCATGTATGATCTTGATCTCCGGAATACCCAGCATAATGGCTTCGTCGGTAAAGTTCATTACTTTGTTCAGCGCGTCTTCAGCATATTCCCCGCGTATGTCTATCGTGTTTCCGAAATCGGCCATACGCTGCGTAATGTTCATGCCACGGGTGTAGCCTTCTTCGGCTTTGGCGGCCGCTTTCTTCTGCTTGGCCACCTGTGCTTCCACCCGCTCCAGGTTTTCGATCTTAACTATAGTTTTAAGGCCGCCAAACAGTACTTCGGCCGTCTTGCCTTTTATATTCACGATCTTGCCCACTGAGTCCTGGCCTATAAGCCCTACGTTGTCGCCTTCTTTTAGAGGGCCACCTGACGTAATTCGTTTGTGTGCCGGACGTGGTTCTTCTTTACGAACCTGCTCGTTGGCAAATGTTTCCAGTTCGCGGCGCGCTTCTTTGGTCTTTTCTTTTTCGGCCTGGCTCTGCTTTATCTGCTGTATGGTTGCCTCTATTTTCTGGTTAGCATCCTTTAACAGTAACTTGGCTTTGCCTTTAGCCTCGCGCATCACATCCTGCTTGCTCTCCTCCAGGAAGTTCTTCAGATCGCTGTATTCTTTAACATTGCGCTTCAGTTTGAGCTCCAGTTTGGTAGCTTCAGCCAGTTTCTTTTCCAGCTCCTGCTTTTCGGTTTCCAGTTCTTCCAGCAAGCGGTCGTAACGGATCTTGTCTTTACCAACCAGGCTGCTGGCTTTGTCAACTATAGCTTTTGGCAACCCGATCTTACGCGCGATCTCAATGGCAAACGACGAACCCGGCTTCCCGATCTCCAGTTGATAAAGCGGCTGCAGGTTTTTGTGGTCGTAGCGCATCGCACCGTTCACAATACCCGGCGTTTTTTCAGCGAAGTTCTTCAGGTTGGTATAGTGCGTGGTTATCACCCCATATACTTTGCTGTTGTTCAGGGTTTGTAGTACCGCTTCGGCAATAGCGCCACCCAGCACCGGCTCTGTACCTGTACCAAACTCATCAATCAGCACCAGGCTTTTGCTGTCTGCTACCGTCACAAATTTCTTCATGTTGGTCAGATGCGAACTATAGGTGCTCAGGTCATTCTCAATCGACTGCTCATCGCCAATGTCAATAAATATATCATGGAAGATACCGGCTTCGGAACCATCGGCCACCGGAATCAGCATACCGGTCTGCAACATGTACTGCACCAGGCCAACCGTTTTTAAGCTCACCGATTTACCCCCTGCGTTAGGTCCTGAGATCAACAGTACGCGCTGGTCGCGGGTCAGCTCCAGGTCCATGGGTATAGTTGGTTTGCCCAACTGCTTATGCGACAAATACAGCAGCGGGTGAATTGCTTGTTTCCAGGCGATGTGCGGGTATTTGTGCAGCGCTGGCATAGTGGCCTCTACCCTGCGTGCAAAGGCCGCTTTGGCTCTTATAAAGTCCAGTAAGCCCAGGTATTGGTAAGCCTTACGCAACTCTGGTATGTGGTGACGCAGCGTATTGGTCAGGCCTGTTAAAATACGGATCAGCTCGCGGTGGTAGGCATTCTCCAGGTCCTTGATGTCGTTGTTGAGTTCGAAAATAGATTCCGGCTCTATATAAACCGTTTGCCCCGTATTCGACTCATCGTGGATCAGGCCTTTTATGCGGCGCTTGTGTTCTGCAATTACCGGAATTACCAGACGGCCTCCGCGTATAGTTGGCTCTACATCACCGGGAGTCCAGCCTTCGTTTTTGGCATGCCGGATAATAGAGTTGATGGTTTTACGCAATACTGCCTGCTGCGCGATCAGGTCTCGTTTCAGGCGCTGGAGTTCAGGAGTCGCATCATCGCGCACGGCACCGGCATCGTCTACTACTTTATCTAACGCAGCTATAAGCGAGCGTTCTACAGATACGTCAGCACCCAAGGCTTTCAGGGCTTCAAACTTCCCTTCTTCGGTGCCGGAAATAAAGCGCTGCGAATCGCGGATGGTACGCAACGACATCTTGATCTCGAAAAACTGCACCACATCCAGGAAAGTACCCGGAATGGCGGCTCTGTCGAGGTAAGCAGTTACGTCAAAATAGTGGCTCAGCGGAATCTCGGCGTCGGATTCCAGCAGTTGTTTAAATTCGTTGGTTTGTTGTAACAGTCGCTGCACCAGGTCGTGGCGGTTCAGAAACTGCATGCGGTTTACAAACTGGCGGCCCAGGGAACTAAGACAAAGCTCCGAAAGCATTTCGCGCACCTGTGCAAACCCGATCTTTATTTCAAAATTTTCTGGATAGATCAATTGTTATCTCTTAATTTAAGGCAAATTTAGCATTTTATAACAAGTTTAAGCGGGTGTTTCGTTCGCTGTTGTTACACTTTCTAATACAGGGAATTTTACTTTTTGGCATTGGACTTTGCGACAAAAGGCAAATGACATTTTTCCCCGCTCTTCCGGACTTCCAGGTCCGAAACCTATCTGGTGTAGAGATCCGTGTCCCTGTTATAC
Organism: Pontibacter pudoricolor; assembly: GCF_010092985.1. Classification (GTDB taxonomy): domain Bacteria; phylum Bacteroidota; class Bacteroidia; order Cytophagales; family Hymenobacteraceae; genus Pontibacter; species Pontibacter pudoricolor. Next base: position 1,875,206 of record NZ_CP048106.1, read on the forward strand.
TATAAACGCGGACGAAGACGTCCGCAGCAGAAAGGTTCCGGACACAGTTATCCGGAACAGCGCAATAAAACAAACTGTTTTTTAACTTTCAAACTTTCTAACTTTCAAACTATAAAAGATGGTTCTCGATAAACTCTCCAACGCTGACCGCTATGTGTGCATGCACCCGCTTTTTGCACAGGCCTTTAAATTTTTACAGGAAACCGACCTGGCAACTATAGCCACAGGCGTGCACGAAATTGAAGGCAAAAAACTGTTCGCTATAGTTTCGGAAGCTGCAGGTGTTACCAAAGACAACTATAAACTGGAAGTGCACCGTAAGTACATCGACATACAGTATGTTATTTCCGGAACTGACCACATGGGCTGGAAAGACCTGGCCCTTTGCGACGAACCCAACGACCCTTACAACGAAGAACGCGAAGCCGCTTTTTTTCCGGATAAAACGGAAAACTGGTTTGATGTATCCGCCGGTTCGTTCACTATTTTTTACCCGGACGATGCCCATGCCGCTATGGTTACCGGCGAGCGTGTGGTAAAAAAAGTTGTGTTGAAGATTGCAGTAGAGGCATAAACTTTCCTATGGCCAGGCGATAAAGCAAAACGGCTATTGGCGATTTTGCTACCAGGTGGCAATACAGTTTCTAACAGAATATAACTATGGAACACCATCACGCGCATCAGCATACGTCATCCGGCAACGGCCAGCAGAGCCACCATCCAACAGGACACGACAAACATGCAGGGCACCATGTAGCTGACTTCTGGCAACGCTTTATAATCTGCACCATTGTCTCGGTTCCGGTACTAGCATTATCACAAATGATACAAATGTGGTTTGGCTTTGAACTCGCTTTTCCGGGCGATAAATATCTGTTAGCCCTACTTTCTACATTTATATTTATTTATGGCGGTTATCCTTTCTTAAAAGGTTTATATGATGAAGTAAGGGATAACGCAATAGGCATGATGACCCTTATCGGGATTGCCATTACAGTTGCCTGGGCTTATAGTGTGGCTGTCACTTTCGGGTTGCCCGGAATGGATTTCTATTGGGAAATGGCGACTCTGATTGACATCATGCTTATCGGGCACTATTTCGAAATGAAATCGGTCATGGGTGCGTCCCGTTCGCTTGAACTACTGGTAAAAATGATGCCTGCCACTGCCCATCATATCATGGAGGGCCACATTCACGACATGCCTGTAGAAGAATTGAAGGCAGGCGACAAGGTACTGGTGAAACCGGGGGAAAAAATTCCGGTGGATGGCGTTGTGCTGGAAGGTGAGAGCTATCTTGACGAAAGCATGCTGACGGGAGAAAGTAAACCTGTAAAAAAAGAAAAAGACAGCAAGGTAATTGGAGGCTCAATAAACAGTAACGGCTCGTTGACCATACAGGTACTAAGTACAGGCCGCGACAGCTACCTGCATAAAGTAATAAAGCTGGTAGAGGACGCTCAGCATGTGAAATCAAAAACCCAGAACTTTGCCGACCGTGCTGCCAGGATACTGACCTTTGTAGCATTAGGTGGGGGTATAGTTACGCTTGTGACCTGGCTGTTGCTTGGACACTCTTTTGTATTTGCCTTAGAGCGAATGGTGACGGTTATGGTTATTTCCTGCCCGCATGCCCTGGGGTTGGCCGTTCCGCTGGTAGTAGCAATTTCCACCTCTGTTTCCGCACAAAAGGGCTTACTGATACGCAACAGAACCGCCTTTGAAAACGCCCGGCTTATCACCACCATCATTTTTGATAAAACAGGCACACTTACAAAAGGAACGCACGAGCTGCAGAAAGTGGTGGTTTTAGACAGCCAATATGATGAAAGGGAAATTTTGCGAATGGCATCTGGGGTTGAACAACATTCGGAACATTACATTGCTACCGGCCTTCTTAAAAAAGTAAAAGCAGCAGGAATTGCGATACCAAAAGCAGAAAACTTCAACTACCTGCCGGGCAAAGGTTTGGAAGGGACTGTGGAAGGCAGAAGTGTGAAAGTGGTGGGCCCAAATTACCTTAAAGATCAGCAAATTGCTGTTGAAGAAGTTAAAGATGCATCGGCACGGACAATAGTGTATGTTTTAATTGACAATGCAGTTGCGGGGTATCTCTCTTTTTCAGACCAGATCAGGGAAGAATCATTTGAATCGGTAGCCATCCTGAAAAAGGCGGGCATTAAAAACCTGCTGCTTACCGGCGACAATGAAAACGCAGCAAAAAAGGTGAAGGAAGAGTTACAGATGGATGGATATTTAGCCAATGTGCTGCCTCACGAAAAACTGGAAAAAGTAAAAGAGTTACAAGCTAGTGGCGAGTATGTAGCCATGACCGGAGATGGCGTGAACGATGCCCCGGCACTGGCCCAGGCAGATGTGGGCATAGCCGTTGGTTCAGGAACAGATGTAGCTGCCGAGACTGCAGACATTATTCTGGTTAACTCCAACCCCAAAGACATAGCTAACCTGATATTGTTTGGGAGAGCCACTTATAACAAAATGATGCAGAACCTTTGGTGGGCGGCGGGTTACAACATAGTTGCCATTCCTTTAGCGGCGGGCGTTCTGTACAACTGGGGCATTATGCTAAGCCCGGCTATAGGTGCCGTTTTAATGAGTTTGAGCACCATTGTGGTGGCCATTAATGCCCAACTTTTGAAAAGACAGATCGCTTGAAATCAAACCAAAAATTACCCCTGCTTCATGCTTCGGGCCTGAGTATTTAAATCATTAAGGCATTGGGGCTTCGATGCTTCTATAAATCATTATTACGAACGAACTTGCAGGTGCCAGATCGCAAAGTTACTGCCTGTAGCTACCGAAGTTAAACCTCATGAACACCGAATTAAAAGAGCTTACAAAGCTATTCCTGAAACTGGGCTTTATCGCTTTTGGCGGGCCTGCCGCGCACATTGCCATGATGCAGGACGAAGTGGTTGTAAAACGACGCTGGATGAGCGAACAGCACTTTCTGGACCTGATCGGGGCTACCAATTTAATTCCCGGACCAAACAGTACCGAGCTGGCCATCCACATTGGTTACGACCGGGCTGGCTGGCGGGGCTTGCTGGTGGCTGGCCTTTGCTTTATACTTCCGGCTGTGTTTATTACGGGCTGCTTTGCCTGGCTATACAAAAGCTACGGACAGTTGCCGGCGCTTCAACCTTACCAGTATGGCATTAAACCGGCCATTATCGCTATTATTCTCGCTGCTGTTTTTCCGCTGGCTAAAAAGTCGCTAAAGTCGGTTACGCTGGGTGTGATTGGGGCTTTGGCTTTAGGGCTGGCTATAGTTGGCATTGGCGAGATTTATGTGCTGTTCGGAGCTGGTTTTGTGGCGCTGCTGCTTGCCTTGCTCCGCCAGAAATACCTCCCGACAAGGCTGCAAAGTATAGCTATAGTTCCGCTCTGGCAGGTGGCCGTTACTGCCAGCAACACCAAACTGTTCTTTATCTTCCTGAAAATAGGGTCAATACTTTATGGCAGCGGCTATGTGCTTTTTGCCTTCCTGGATACGGAGCTGGTTTTAACCGGGCTTTTAACCAGGCAGCAACTGATAGATGCCATTGCCGTGGGACAATTTACACCGGGCCCGGTTTTTTCATCCGTTACATTTGTGGGCTATCAACTTAATGGCTGGAGTGGTGCCGTGGTAGCAACTATAGGTATTTTTTTGCCTTCGTTTGTGTTTGTGGCCCTACTTAAACCAATTGTAAAGTATATGCGCAACTCGCCTTTAATGGCTGCTTTCCTGGATGCCGTAAATGTGGCATCGGTGGCGGCTATAGTTGCGGTTTGCTTTGAGATGGGCAAAGACACTATCACCGACTGGAGAACTATAGTTATTGCCCTGGTAAGTGTAGCCATCACCTTCGGCTTCCGGAAAGTGAACAGTGCGCTTGTTGTTATTGGCGGCGCGTTGCTGGGATATCTTTTAACCTTGCTATAGTTGCTTTTAAACTATAGTTACGATCCTATACAGTTTCTATAGTTTCATCCACCAGTGCAGCCGCCTTCTCAAAATTACCTTCCGGGAAAAATTCAGCGCTGATCTTAAGTATCGCAAACAGGTGGCTTTTGAGTTTTACTTCGTTTATAGTTTCGCCCTTCAGTGCATCCTGCGTTAGGTGCAGGGCAAGGTCGGCCAGCAATAGCCTGCGCTTTTCCTTCCATTCGGGAGTGCCTTTGTAAACAGCCGTTTCCGGGTAAAAAGATTCAACTTTAGCGTGCGCAGCATCAACGAGCTTTAACACTACATTTCTGTTTTCAGTGTTCATCTTTATGTCAGATCAGCTTTGTTTCAGGTAAATCAGTGGCTATAGTTTGTGCAGTTGCCCGGGCTGTAATATTCCTGTTTCGGAGCAGCAGGTACACCAACGGAAGCAGCAGTGCAGTTATAGTTAACCCAACATATTCGTACATAGTGCCATCGGTCACATTCTCCAATTTAAAGATTCCCTGCCCATTGAAACCGGCCATTACCCTGAACAGCATGTTGCTGCCAAAGTGTATACCTATAGCCATCCAGATGGCGTTGGTTTTCAGAACTGTGTAAGCCAGTGCAAGACCAAGCAGAGCAGAGAAAAGCATATTCTGCCAGCCAAAGCCTTCGTTCCAGAAATCATCTGCAACATAAAGCACTGTCGTTACCAGCATAAACCATTTCAGCAGGTTCTCTTTTTTAAGGTAGGCAAACCAGTAGCCCCGGATCATGATATCGTTTATGGCCGAGACCAGCAACATGCCCAGCAGCGCTTGTGCCAGCATCCCAACTATAAATCCGGTATCCATCAGGCCTGTTACATCAAACTTACCTAAACTATAGTATACCAGGTATTTCAGTCCCCAGACAGCTGAACCAACCAGGAAACCGATACCCAGGTCGCGTATCCAGCCTTGCTGCATTGGCAAACCAAAACTGTTCAGCCCCTGAAGCCCAAGCAGGTAGCGGGCAACTATAAAAGCTAGCAGAAAGAAGCCGCCGGCATACGCCAACCAGGGAAGTACATCCAGCTGAATCAGCTTGGGGATGCCGTTGAAATACAGGTTAAGCAGTATAAACCCAATGATCCAGAACAGTAAAGAAATCTTATTTTTCATAGTTGATGAGGTTGCAGGCGAGCAATTTAAACAAAAAGTCCTTCCCTGTATATAGCAGGAAAGGACTTTCTTATTTTAAGGTAAACTATAGTTTATTCTACAGAGCTTACTTCAGCGTTCCGGTCGATTTTCTTTACCAGCCCCTGCAGCACTTTGCCTGGTCCGCACTCCACAAAATGCGTCGCGCCATCGGCTATCATCTGCTGTACCGACTGTGTCCAGCGAACCGGAGCGGTTAACTGCTTTATCAGGTTCTCTTTTATCTCGGTTGGGTCGGTGTGTGGCATGGCATCCACGTTCTGGTAAACTGCACAGATACCTTTGCTGAAAGTAGTTTCGTTAATCGCTTTTGCCAGTTCTTCTTCGGCTGGCTTCATCAGCGGCGAATGGAACGCTCCGCCCACAGGTAATGGCAAGGCGCGCTTCGCTCCTGCCTCTTTCATTTTTTCGCAGGCGATTTCGATGCCTTTGTTGGAACCTGAAATTACCAGCTGACCCGGGCAGTTATAGTTCGCTGCAACCACTACTTCATCAATAGAGGCACAAACTTCCTCCACTTTCTCATCTTCCAGGCCCAGAATAGCAGCCATAGTGGACGGGTTTGCTTCGCAGGCGGCCTGCATCGCCAGGGCTCTTTTAGATACCAGTCTCAGGCCATCTTCAAAGCTCAGCACTTTGCTTGCTACCAACGCTGAGAATTCGCCCAGTGAGTGACCAGCCACCATATCCGGAGTGAAATCTTTGGCTACAGCTGCCTGAGCTACAGAGTGCAGGAAAATAGCCGGTTGTGTTACTTTGGTTTGCTTCAGCTCCTCGTCGGTGCCGTTAAACATGATCTCAGTGATGTTGAAACCCAGGATCTCATTTGCTTTATCAAAGAGTTGCTTTGCTACATCGTGCTGCTCGTACAGGTCTTTGCCCATACCTACAAACTGAGAACCCTGTCCCGGGAAAACGTATGCTTTCTTCATTCTTATTTCGTTAATCGTTGATCTCTTTAAAGGCTAAATTGTTAAAGGTTAAATTGTTATTTCACTTATGTTGGTCAGCAATTTAACAATCAACAATCTAACAATTCAACAATCTAGTTTATAAACCTGGCCCGCTGGTGTGGCTCCGGAAGCAAACAGGCTTCGCGGCGGCCGGCAATTTTGTAGCGGTGCCTGGCTATGAAACTATAGATTTTATCGCGGAAAGATACTGGAATAAACCTGAAATAGGAAAACAGCGCTAACGGAAAATTAAGATGACGGGCAATCCGGAGGGCTGCATCTGAAGCAAAATATAGGTTGTCCTGTTCATAAAACAGCACAGCATCGGGCAACGGGTCGGGTATTTGTGATGGGGGTACAACCTGTTGCAGCACCTCTCCCTGCAACGTTGCAAAGTACAGATCCTGCTTCCGGTTATGCTTTAAAATGAACTGTACGCTGGCCTGGCAAAAGCCGCAGGAGCCATCGTAAAAAACAATAGCCTTATCCTGCAGCTTTTCCCGGTCAGTTTGCATTAACGTACGATCTCTACCCAGCCTTTATACTTTTTAGATGTATTTGCCGGATCTATCGAGAAGAATTCAACCTGTGCTTCGTAATAATAAACGCCATCGTTCAGTCGGTTGCCTTTAGAGTCGGTGCCCGGCCAGTTGATGTCTTTATCATTGCCCTCAAATACTTTTACACCCCAGCGGTTAAACACTGTAAACTTCACCGACTTTATAAAGCGCGCTTTTTTGTCTGGCGTAAACACATCGTTCAGGTTGTCGCCGTTCGGGGTAATGATGTTCGGCAGCATAAAGTAGAAGCAGTTGTCTTTACACTCTTCGTTACTGAACTCGCTTTCCACATCATTTACATCGGTTGCGGTCACTACATAACATCCGGCAAACGACTCCAGGCCGGTGTGCGTGTACTTGGTAATGTTGGCCGGCACCTGGGCAATTTGTGTGTAATCTGTTTGTCCCGGGCCTTTAAAGTAAACCGTGTAGTGCTTGATCTTATCTGTACAGTCGCCGGTAATCTGAGGCTCCCAGGTAAGTACGTTCTGGTATGGTGGCTCCGTAGGGCTGGCCAGGAACTCGTCGCAATTCAGCTCATCTATAGTCAGAATCGGTGGACAAACCAGTTTTGGCAGCTCCGCACATACCTGCTGGCTCTTGTTCTCTAGCGGCTCTTTTATTTCTGAGAGCTGGTAAGTGCCATTTGCCAACACATAGTAACAATAGGTTTTACCACGCTCCAGAGGCGCTGCCGCCGAACCTGCATCCACAAATGTTCCCCCCTTAGGTGAGGCTGTTACTGTAGCAATCGCTTTAAATTCCCCGGTTGTGCCTTCGCGCCTGAAGATAGTATGCGGCAATATTTCGTTTCGCCACGGCACACTATAGGTCCAGGTTAGGGCAATATTCTTATTTTCATCTGTCGATGGCTTTATTGTCAGGAACACGCTTGACGCCGAAGTAGTATCGCGCAATACAGTTGGTGGCCCGGCCGTAGTTGCCGACTGATAGAACTCCAGTTTGTAGCGGTAGGCTTTCTCAACAGTATTCAGGCCAGTATCCTTAAAAATAGTGTCAGAAAGAGTATTTGTTCTCCTAACCTCCACATATCCTGTATTGGCTCCTGCTTGTCCCTCTTTGCGGTATAAACGATACTGTAAAGGAGGTGTAAGCTTATCTACTTTGCGTGGTTGTGTCCATTGCACGGTTATCTGGCCGGCTGTTGTGCTGGTGTTGGTTACCGTTACATTTGTCAGGTATGGTATATCCTGGTCCACCATGATACACACTTCGCGGCTGGCTATACTTTTACCACGGCCCGGCGATGGGAACTCAGCATAGATAATGTAGCAATACTGTACCCCAGCCTTTAAATCGGTATCCGTATAAGTGGTCGGCCAGTTTCCGTTGGCATCTTTCCGAACTTCAGCTATAAACACATAACCTGAGCTGGCTGGCACACCCGTCTCACATCTGTCCGGCACAAAGTTAGACGGCCCTTCGCGGCGATAAATGCGCATTGTTTCCGCATTCTGGCATATATATTTGTCCCAGTCGAGCTTAACGGTTCGGTCCCCACCTTCAGCCCGCAGGTTCTGCGGCGGCGGCCCAACAACACGAATATTCCATGGTTGCAGGTCGGCCAGCTTCTGGCCTGCTTTTGGTTGGTCTTCTGCCCTGAAAACCACCTGGTATGGCCGCTCACGCACATCAGCACATTCCGTAGACCATGTAAGGCGGCCAGTGGCAAGGCCAGGTGTCTTTGTTAGCTGGGTAAAGCTGGCACGAGGGGCAGCGCCTCCGGGGCCAGGCAGCAAAATGCCACCAAAAGCTGTGATATTGATCAGGTCGCTATTCTTATCAGTTGCCCGAACTATACCGGTAAAGGTCTCCCCGGCAATAATACAGGTGTCGAGTGGTTCGAGTACCGGAGGATCGTTTGGAGCATCAATAACCAATATCTGCATGTCGCGTACCACCTCACCCAGTTTAATTCTGCCACCTTTGGCTGTTACGCGCCATTCCTCTACTACAAATGCCACGTTATATTCTCCCTTCCGACAAGGAGCATCCCAAACCAGCTGCCCGTTTTCCATGTTCAGGGTAAAAATGGCTGAACCGGACCCTGAGGAGGTATTGCAGCTAAAGGTACGGTCGGGTAAACTATAGCCCGGCACCGGCGAAATGTTTCCGGCAATATCAGTACGCATTGGCACGCGCAGTTTAAACGACAGGCTATCCCCTTCCGGATCGTACGCGCCCGGGTTGTGTACCCACCTCTTCCCTACAGCTGCTTTATCTATAGGTGCTACTGTCAGGATTGGTGTGCTGTTAAAACCCCGCAGGGCACTAACGTTTATAGTTGTAGAAATGTAAAAGGTCAGTTGGTCTGATGGAGGAGTAATGTTTAAAATGCCCGGGTTACGGTTAATACCATTCCAGGCTACAGTGTACGTTCCGTCGGCTCCGTACGTATATTCCCATGTAAATACTTCCTTATCTATCATGTCAGAGAGGTCTCCGACAGGTGTAACAGATTTACGGTCAACTATAACAACATTTCCATCACCCATCGAAATTGTTACCTCCGGATCTTCGGCTACAGAGGCGCGGTCCGTATACATAACCATGGTAAAGAAAAACCGACGGGGCTTAGGGTCTGGGGTCGTATCACGTTTAGCAGTGATGTCTCCAGCTCTAATATGTGTAGCCTGTGCCTCAGTAAGTGAACCCAACAGTAGTATCAACACCCACAACAAACCACCCGGCAACAGGTACCTTAAGCGTAAACTTTTTGGCATATAGGTAGGATTAGGCGGTAAACAAAGGTATAACTTTAACTTAAATTTTTACTTTTTATTGCTAACTATTGCAGGTAAAGCGTGTTATAAAGGTATGATTCTTTGTCGTACGCATTGCAATTTAGATTGATTCAAAATACGATATTAAAATTGTTTTATATAAGGTGCGCATGTACCTTTGACAATTAAAAACGCTTATTAACTTAACCTTTAATTAATACAGATGAATTGGTTTACTAAAACGTTTTCCAGTACACTCGGACGCAAGTTCATCATGTCGATCACGGGTCTGTTCCTCTGCTCGTTCCTGGTGGTTCACCTGGTTGGTAACCTGACCTTATTCAGACAGGATGGCGGCGAGGCTTTTAACATCTATTCGCATTTCATGGCTAACAACCCGATTATCCGTACCATGGAGTTCGTATTAGTGGCAGGTTTCCTGTTCCACATTTATGATGCTATTGTGCTTACCCGTCGCAACAAGGCAGCACGCCCTGTAGATTACGCAAACAGCCATCCTGAGCAGAACAGCACCTGGTCATCCAGAAACATGGGCCTGCTGGGTACTATTATCCTTGTGTTCCTGCTGGTGCACCTTTGGAATTTCTTCGTACCTGCCCGTTTCGGCGAATTGGAAGGTGTTCCGGATAAAGATTATCTTAACCTTTACAGCGAAGTAGTTTTAGCTTTTAAAAACCCGATCTATGTGGCATTATATGTAATCGCTATGATTGCGCTTGCTTACCACCTGATCCACGGTTTCCAGAGCGCGTTCCAGTCGCTGGGCCTGACACACAAAAAGTACACACCATTTATCCAGAAGTTCGGTTACGCATTTTCAGTTTTGATCTGCCTCGGCTTTGCTGCCATTCCGCTCTACTTCTTTTTCTTCGTGTAACATCCAGATTCTATAGTTGATATGATATTAGATTCTAAAATCCCTGAAGGGCCATTGGCTGAAAAATGGGACAAGCATAAATTTAATGTGAAGCTGGTTAACCCGGCCAACAAACGTAAATACGATATTATAGTAGTAGGAACCGGTCTTGCCGGTGCATCTGCTGCTGCAACCCTTGGCGAACTGGGCTACAATGTAAAAGCATTCTGCTTCCAGGATTCTCCTCGCCGCGCGCACTCTATTGCGGCACAGGGTGGTATAAACGCTGCTAAAAACTACCAGAACGATGGTGACTCTATTTTCCGTCTGTTCTATGATACTATAAAAGGTGGTGACTACCGTGCGCGTGAAGCAAACGTTTACCGCCTGGCACAGGTGTCTGTTAATATTATTGACCAGTGCGTTGCGCAGGGTGTTCCTTTCGCACGTGAGTACGGCGGTCTGCTTGCAAACCGTTCGTTCGGTGGTGCGCAGGTATCGCGTACGTTCTACGCCCGTGGCCAAACCGGACAGCAGCTGTTATTAGGTGCCTATTCAGCGCTTAACCGCCAGATCGCTTACGGCAAAGTAAAAATGTACCCGCGCACCGAAATGCTTGACCTGGTTATGGTGGATGGCAAAGCGCGTGGTATAGTTGTTCGTAACCTGATCACAGGTAAAATAGAATCACATAGCGCGCACGCTGTAGTACTGGCAACAGGTGGTTACGGTAACGTATTCTTCCTTTCTACTAACGCCATGGGCTCTAACGCTACGGCAGCCTGGAGAGCACATAAGAAAGGTGCTTTGTTTGCTAACCCTTGCTTTACACAGATCCACCCTACCTGTATCCCGGTTTCAGGCGAGTACCAGTCTAAGCTTACGCTGATGTCTGAGTCGCTTCGTAACGACGGCCGTGTATGGGTTCCTAAAACAGTTGAGATCGCACAGCGTCTTCGTAAAGGCGAAATCAGAGTTAGCGATATCAAAGAAGAAGACAGAGATTACTATTTAGAGCGTAAGTACCCTGCTTTCGGTAACCTGGTTCCCCGCGACGTGGCTTCGCGTAACGCCAAGCTGATGTGCGACGAAGGCCGTGGTGTTGGTGCTTCCGGTCTTGCCGTATTCCTTGACTTTGCCGATGCTATTAAACGCGAAGGTCAGCCAGCGATTGCTGCGAAATATGGTAACCTGTTTGAGATGTATGAAAAAATCACGGACGAGAACCCATACGAAAACCCAATGCGTATTTACCCGGCTGTGCACTATACTATGGGTGGCCTTTGGGTAGACTATAACCTGATGACCAACATCCCGGGTTTATATGCTACCGGTGAATGTAACTTCTCTGACCACGGCGCCAACCGCCTGGGTGCTTCTGCACTAATGCAGGGCCTTGCTGATGGTTACTTCGTGATTCCTTATACTATAGGTGACTACCTGGCTCAGAACCCAACTACTAAAGTAACTACTGACCACCCTGCCTTTAAAGAAGCTGAGCAGGCTGTAATAGCTAAAAATAACCAGCTGCTTTCTATCAACGGTACCCGTACCGTAGATGATTTCCATAAGCAACTTGGGCATATTATGTGGGATTACTGTGGTATGGCCCGAAACGCAGAAGGTCTTCAGTTTGCAAAAGGAGAAATCCGTAAGCTGCGTGAAGAGTTCTGGAGAGATGTGAAGGTTGTTGGTGTAAACGAAGAACTGAACATCACTTTAGAAAAAGCCAACCGTGTAGCCGACTTCCTGGAACTTGGTGAACTGATGGTAGAAGATGCACTGCAACGCAATGAATCCTGTGGTGGTCACTTCCGTGAAGAATACCAGACACCTGAGAACGAAGCTCTTCGTGACGATGAGAACTATGCTTATGTAGCTGCCTGGGAGTTTACAGGTGTTGGCAATGAGCCGGTACTTCATAAAGAAGAACTGAAGTTCGAGAACGTGAAGCTAACACAGCGTAGCTATAAATAATGACTAATTAATAATTAAGAATGAGTAATGGGTCTGGGAACAGATGATTTAAAATTCTTAATTCATAATTCTTAATTTGTAATTAATAAGAAAATGGCTGGAAGTAATCCAAATGCTAAACCAATGGACTTAACACTAAAGGTTTGGCGCCAAAAAAATAGAGAATCAGCGGGTTCAATGGTAACATACCCGATCAAAGGTATTTCCCCGGATATGTCGTTCCTGGAAATGCTGGATGTATTAAACGAAGACCTGCTGCGAGCCGGCCAGGATCCTATCGCTTTCGACCACGATTGCCGTGAGGGTATCTGCGGTATGTGCAGCTTGTACATTAACGGTCGTCCGCATGGTCCGGAGCGTGGTACAACTACGTGCCAGCTGCACATGCGCCACTTCAACGACGGCGATACTATAACTATAGAGCCCTGGAGAGCTGCTGCTTTTCCGGTTCATAAAGACCTTGTAGTAGATCGCTCCGCTTTTGATCGTATTCAGCAGGCAGGTGGTTATGTATCTGTAAACACAGGTGGTGTACCGGATGCGAACGCTATCCCGATCGGAAAATCTATAGCTGATAAAGCATTTGATGCTGCGACTTGTATTGGTTGTGGCGCCTGTGTTGCAGCCTGTAAAAATGCTTCTGCTATGCTGTTCGTGAGTGCAAAAGTATCTCAGCTGGCAATGCTGCCGCAAGGCAAGGTAGAGGCCAAAACCCGTGTAGAGAACATGGTTGCCCAGATGGATGTGGAAGGTTTTGGTGCCTGCTCTAATACGGGTGCCTGTGCTGCCGAATGCCCTGTAGGTATTTCTCTTGAGAACATTGCTATCATGAACAGAGAGTATCTTTCAGCGAAAGCAACGTCAGAACACGTAGCCTAACAGCTTTTAACAATCTAAAAGGCGGGCAGCAATGTCACCGCCTTTTTGTTTTAAATCGCTTTGTGCTTAATATTGTCGCCACATCACCAAACTATAACCTTACATGCTACTCCCGGTTTAAAGAGTAACTAAACTATAGCACATGATCACACTTATTTCAGGAACAAACAGGCCTGAATCAAATAGTATAGCCATTGTAAATATGTATGCCGCGCTCTTACAAAAGCACGGCGTGCCTTACCAGATACTGGACCTGGCAGCGCTACCTGCTGACTTTATAGTTTCCGCACTTTACGATAACACCGGCAAAAATGAGCAATTCAATAACCTGGCAGGTATGATTGCTGGCTCAGATAAGTTTGTGTTTGTAGTACCTGAATATAATTCATCCTACCCAGGCGTGCTTAAAGCGTTTATTGACGGGCTCTCCTACCCTAATACATTCAAGAACAAGAAAGGAGCTTTAATCGGCTTGTCTTCGGGCATGCAGGGCAGCGGACTGGCTCTTAGCCACCTCACTGATGTGTTGAACTACCTGGGCATGCATGTAATGGCTATGCGCCTTAAACTGGCTCATATCGAAAAGAACTTTGATGGCACGCAACTTACCAACAAACTATACAACGAACTGCTGGAGCAGCATGTGGAGCAGTTTTTATCCTTTTAAACTATAGGCTAAACTATAACCTATACAAACTATAAAAACAGAAAAGGCTTCCAAAACTGGAAGCCTTTTCTGTTTTTATAGTTTGATCACTTAGTCAACGTTATCGTGCAGGAAACGATTGTCGCCTAAAATCTCATTATCATCATTCAAGTTAAAGCGGGAGATGTTACGCTCTGAAGAATGTGCTACAGACTCCAGTGCTACATTGCGGCGCAGGTAAGCAGGCACTTCAAGCTTCTCTTTTATAGCCTCCGTCGTGATCTCAGAACTCAGTCTGCGAAGACGCTCACGGCGCTCTTCCTGTCTGCGCTTCATTAGCTCACGTTCCTCCACTTCACGGGCCACGCGATCATCTGCCTTAGGCGGATAAAAGCTTTCCGGTGTGTCCGTAGCACCCAGATCAAACACGATACGGGTTGGCTGCTGCTCAACTGGCTTACGTACTGCCTCATACTGCGGGGCAGGTACCGGTGCCGGGATTGGTGCAGGAGCCGGCGCCTGAACTATAGGAGCTGGCGCTGCCACCTGCTTAGGCACAAATGTAGTTACCTCAATAACTTCTGGCTTAGCTGGCTCAGCTACTTCAATTTTTTTTTGGCTCTCCAGGTCAAATACCGTTTTTTTAGGCTCCATCAGGTTATCCGTATTGCTGGCAAAACCTGTCGCAATAACAGTAACGCGAATGCTTTGGCCCAGGTCAGAATCAATACCATGACCGAAAATAACTTCAGCTTCCTGGCCAGCTTTGTCCTGGATATATTCTGTAATCTCAGTCAACTCATCCATCTCAAGCTCTGCCTGCTCACCAGACATAATTGAAAGAAGGATTTTCTGAGCACCATGAATGTCAGTGTTGTTCAATAACGGAGAAGAAAGCGCTTCTTCAGCAGCACGTAACGCACGGCCTTCGCCTTCTGTTATCGCAGAACCCATCACTGCGGCACCAGAGTCTTTCATTACCGTTTTAACGTCTTCAAAGTCAACGTTTACTTCAGCTGTAACTGTAATAATCTCAGCTATAGATTTAGCAGCTGTAGTTAACACGTTATCTGCTTTTGCAAATGCCTCCCGGATGGTCAGGTTACCAAACATCTCGCGCAGCTTGTCGTTCAGGATCACCAGGATCGTATCGCAGTTTTCGCTTAGTTCTCTAACACCATCTTCAGCAGCCTGCTTCTTCTTACGGCCTTCAAAACCGAAAGGAGCTGTAACTATACCAACTGTAAGTATACCTAGCTCTTTAGCAACTTTTGCAATTACAGGAGCAGCACCAGTACCAGTACCACCACCCATACCTGCCGTAATAAATACCATTTTGGTATCGTTGCTCAGCATTTCACGGATTTCTTCCTTGCTTTCAAGAGCAGCTTGCTTGCCTTTTTCAGGGTTCGCTCCTGCGCCAAGGCCTTCTGTCAGGTTTTGACCAAGTGCCAGTCTGGTAGGAACGCTGCTGCTTTTAAGGGCTTGTGCATCGGTATTACATATGATAAACTCAACATCTTTAATGCCCTGGTTATACATATGGTTCACAGCGTTGCTTCCACCGCCCCCGACACCAATCACCTTAATGATAGACTTACTGCTTGACGGTAAGTCGAAAGTGTACATGCTCATGCTAATTTCTCCTGCTCTGTTATGGGTTAATAACTTTGTTTGTTGTCGTCTATATCATCGGATAAGAAGCCTTTTATCATGCTGATGATGCCGCCTTCTTTACCTCCGGCTTTAGGGGCCGGTTTTTTATATTCTATTCTTTCCGGTGCTTCCGATACTCTTTCGGCACTGCGATTGTCCAGCGACTGGAAACCGGCAAGCACAAGCCCCACACTGGTTGCATACATCGGGCTCTTCACAGCGTCAATTTTAGATTTGCCAAGGTGCTCGTTCGGATAACCGATACGCGTATCCATGCCTGAAATGTATTCTACCAGTTGCACCAGGTTCTGAAGCTGCGCCCCGCCGCCTGTGATAACTATACCAGCTGCCAGACTGTTTGCATACCCTGATCTCACGATCTCGGCATATACCAGTTCTACAATCTCTTCCATTCTTGCCTCTATAATAAAAGCAAGGTTCTTCAAAGATATCTCTTTTGGCGTACGATCTCTTAATCCAGGGATAGAAACTATCTCATTTTCTGAGGCTTCGTCTGCAATAGCTTTACCAAATTTTACCTTCAGTTGCTCCGCCTGGTTCTGCATAACCATGCAGCCCTGCTTTATATCGGAGGTGATAATGTTGCCACCGAAAGGTAAAACAGCTGTATGACGGATAATATTGTCTTTGAAGATTGCTATATCTGTTGTGCCACCGCCAATATCAACCAATGCCACACCTGCTTCACGTTCCTCATCGCTCAGCACCGACATGCAGGAGGCCAGGGGCTCCAGTATCAGCTGGTCAATTTCCAGGCCGGCACGGGTAACGCATTTGTTGATGTTGCTGATAGCATTTGACTGTGCTGTGATGATATGGAAGTTACCCTCCAGACGCACACCAGACATACCAACCGGATCCACTATACCTTCTTCGTAATCAACTTTGTACTCCTGCGGCATCACATGAATGATCTCGCTCCCCGGAGGTGTTACCAAACGGTACATGTCGTTGGTGAGGCGATTCACGTCTTCAACAGTAATTTCGTTATCAGTCACGGCACGTGTAATACTGCCATTGTGCTGTAAACTTTTAATATGCTGACCGGCAATCCCTACGTTCACTACGCCAATGTTAATGTCTGCCTGCGCTTCTGCCTGGCTTACTGCCTTTCTGATCGCTTCTACCGTTTTGTCGATATTGCTGACCATGCCACGCACAACCCCTTCAGAAGCTGCTTTTCCCATTCCCAGGATCTCCAGCTTACCATACTCGTTTCTCCGACCTACAAGTGCGCAAACTTTGGTTGTGCCAATGTCCAAGCCTACTACTATTTTGTCGTTCTGCATATCTGTATATTTATTCGCAAATTATCTGATCTTCAAACTCTACATTTACTCTTTTATATTTGTCCCACCCCATCACAGGCAGCACTTCTTTATAAAAAATCATTAGTTTCTTAAACTTCTGCTCCGGGTTTCCTGGCTTTCCAAACTCTATGGTATGGTCGCCAACCTGCGGCAAAAAAGAAACTTTACCCTTGCCATCAATATGCATCTGGGCTAACTGTGCTTTCCAAAACTCATCATTCTCAATGAACTGAAGTAGTGAAAGGTAGTTCTGGCCAACCGAATCCTGGAAAAACTCCTGGTTAAGAGGTTTTAAAAGAGCCGATTTGGTAATTGGGATTACACGAGCGGTGTATCTTTCTGAGAGAGGCAGGATGTGCCCTTCTAAATCGATGTATACATCTTGATCTGGTCGTATAATTCTTGCAATAGGCCTGTTCTGTTTTACTTGCACATGGATATTGCCATCCAGCCCCCGGTAAACATCTGCATCTGCCACAAATTTGTGTGATTCGATGCGTTTCTCAAGGTTCTTCAGGTCAATATTTTTATTGGAGATCCCTTCAATTTTACGCTCGCCCTCGCGGGTAAGCAGGTCCTTTACTTCCTTATCCCCAATAAAGTAATTATTGTACTCATTATCAATTTTTATTGCCACTTTCTGACAAACTTTTTCATTTTGTCGGGAATTGGCAAAGCCCGCTAAGGCTCCGATTGTAACGATGCTACAACCTGCAAAAATTAAAGATTTTATTTTACTATTCAAGCCCATGCTACACTTTTTCTAAAATATTTTTGATAGGCTTCACTAATGTATCAATATCACCGGCTCCAACGGTTGCCAGCACGTCAAAATCAGTGTTCAGGGCTAAATTATCCACAATTTCAGCCTTGCTTATCAACGATTTTACAGGGCACGAAATACGCTCCAAAAGCATTTCTGATGTTATGCCTGGTATTGGTTTTTCGCGGGCAGGATAAATATCCAGTAATATCACTTCATCTGCCTTACTCAGGCTCTCTGCGAACTCATTTGCGAAGTCGCGGGTGCGCGTGAAAAGGTGTGGCTGAAATATCACTTTAATTCGTTTGCTCGGGTACAGGGCACGCAGCGAAGACATGAAAGCATCTATCTCCTTAGGATGATGGGCGTAGTCATCAATATAAACTTTTCCATTGCCTTCATACACAAATTCGAAGCGACGCTTTACGCCCTTATAAGACTGAACGCCACTACGGATCTGATCTTCAGACACCTGCAAAATTTGCGCTACGAGCGTAGCTGCCAATACATTCTCTGCATTATGAAAACCAGGTACTCCCAGCTGCAGCGAACCTATGTTACGGAGCGGGCTCTCCACATCAAATTTAAACCAGCGCCCTTCAATGGTAAGGTTCTGAATATAAGCATCCCCCGAGTTTAAACTATAGGAAATAACATTTACTCCAGGCTGAATCTGAGCTGTTAAACGTGGGTCTGTATTTTTATTCAGTAACAAGTAGCCGCCTGGTTTTATCTGACCTATGAACCTCTGAAACGTACGTATCAGTTCCTCGCTGTCACCATAAATATCCAAATGGTCTGGGTCTGCGGAAGTTACGATTGCAATATCCGGAAACAGCGTCAGGAAGGAACGGTCATATTCATCTGCTTCCACTACAACCAACTCCTGCTCGCGCTCTCCTTTACTGATCAAAAGGTTCGAGTTTATGTTGGTAGCGATCCCTCCTAAAAAGGCAGAAGCATCTACGCCGGCGTGGTGCAACAGGTGCGTAACCATGGACGAAGTAGTAGTTTTGCCATGCGTACCGGCTACGGCTATAGTAAAAGCATTCGCCGTAATGATACCTAACACCTCAGAGCGTTTTTTTATAGTATAGTTCTGCTCTTTCAGGTAATTCCATTCGGCATGCTCGGCCGGGATAGCAGGTGTCAGAATAACCAGCGTATTTTCCTTATCCTGAAGAATTTCCTGTGGCAGGTTAGTTATGTCATCTTCGTAATGAACTATAATTCCTTCCTGCTCCAGCGCTTCGGTAAGTGGGGTTCTGGTTTTATCATAGCCCCAAACCGGGAAACCTTTGGCATGGAACCACCGGGCAATAGCGCTCATACCAATGCCGCCAATGCCTAAGAAGTAAATATACCTGTAGTCTTC
Source organism: Pontibacter pudoricolor (assembly GCF_010092985.1). Lineage (GTDB taxonomy): Bacteria > Bacteroidota > Bacteroidia > Cytophagales > Hymenobacteraceae > Pontibacter > Pontibacter pudoricolor. Next base: position 1,894,106 of record NZ_CP048106.1, read on the forward strand.
CAGTCTCACTTTATCAGTTTTACAAGTTCGTTCACAATTTCGGCCGCCGCATTAGGGCGTGCCATTTTCTTTATATTTTCAGAAAGCCGCTTCTGCTCCTGCTCGTTCTGTGCCAGTTGCAAGGCAGCCGGAATCAGTTTCTGCGAGGCTTCTACATCTTTTACAAGTATTGCTGCATGCTGATTTACCAAAGCCATTGCATTTTTCGTCTGGTGATCTTCCGCCACGTTCGGGGATGGCACCAGTATACAAGGCTTTGCAGCCAGGCATAATTCAGAGATCGACAGTGCCCCAGCTCTTGAAACAACTATATCCGAAGCGGCATAAGCCAGGTCCATACGCTTTATGAAGTCAAATATACGGATGCCTTTTTCAGTATAGTTTGCTTCCAGCTCTTTGGCTTCGGTATAAAATCCTTTGCCAGTTTGCCATATCAACTGATAACCGGCCTCCGTAATTTGCGCCAATCCACTAGCAATACTTTGATTTATAGTTCTGGCACCAAGACTACCGCCTATTACCAATATTGTTTTCTTTTCTGATGTAAGGCCGAAATGCAAAAGTGCTTCTCTCCTTTTCTCTGTTATGTCCAGTATATCCTGGCGCACTGGGTTACCGGTCAGTACAAGCTTCTCTGCCGGAAAGAACTTCTCCATGTTTGCGTAGGCCACGCATACTTTACCGGCTCTTTTTGCCAGTAATTTATTCGTTATGCCTGCATAAGAATTCTGCTCCTGGATAAGCGACGGGATACCTTTTGCAGTTGCCGCATATAGCAAAGGCCCACTGGCATAGCCACCCACTCCAACTACAGCATCCGGCTTAAAATCCTTTATGATCTTATGTGCAGCCCGCACACTCGAAAGCACTTTTAGCGGAAACGACAGGTTATCTATAGTTAATCTGCGTTGCAAACCACTGATCCAAAGCCCTACAATTTTATACCCTGCTTCCGGCACACGCGTCATTTCCATGCGGCCTTTAGCGCCCACAAACAGTATCTCAGACTCAGGGCTAATTGCCTTGATCTGATTCGCAATGGCTACAGCCGGATAAATGTGTCCGCCGGTGCCTCCGCCACTGATAATGATGCGATATGGTCTGTGGGTATTAGGCATTTACCGGAACTTTAGCATTAATACCCGCTGCAGCGCCAACTGCTGCACTTTTAAATTCACTATCTGTGCGGCTCACGCTGAGAATAATCCCAAGCGATATACCTGTAAAGATCAAAGATGTACCACCCATACTTAAGAGCGGCAACGGCAAACCCGTGATCGGGCCCAGCCCAACAGCTACTCCCATGTTGATCATGCCTTGTATTACCAGGCTGAAACTTAAACCGGCAGAAAGCAATCCGCCGAAGGCTCCTGTACTATTAACCACTGTAACCATGCCCCGGTAGAGCAAAGCCAGGTAAAGAAATAACACGGAAGCCCCTCCGATCAAACCATATTCTTCTAAAATAATAGCGAAAATAAAGTCAGAGTAAGGGTGCGGAAGAATATCGCGCTGATCGCTGTTTCCTGGTCCTTTACCTACTACACCGCCTGTTGCAATAGCAATGTAAGACTGCTCTAACTGGAAAGGCGTTTCTGATTTATCTAAGAAAGCTTCTACCCGGCTAACCGCTGTCCCCAATCGCTGACCAACTGCCAGGGCTCCGCCACCAACTATAATTACGATCACGAAAACTGTAGCCAGGTATTTGAACGGCACCCGACCGATAAACATAAGCAGCATGCAGGTAGCAAATAACAACACCGCTGTTGATGTATTCGTCAGCGCTATCAAAGCACAAATGGCCACTGTCCAGATCATCATCGGAACCAGCGTTTTGCGCCAGTCTTTCACCTGCAACTGTACTTTTGCCAGCATGCTCGCCAGGTAAGAGATCAGCGCTAGTTTGGCTAAATCCGAAGGCTGGAATGTCTGGTTTATAACCGGTATAGTTATCCAGCGCGAAGCATCGTTGATGTTAGAACCCCAGAAAAAGGCAAAGAGAAGCAACGGCACGGATAGCACCAGCGCTACCAGCGATAACCTGGAATAATAACGGTAATTGATCTTATGTGCAGCCCACATGAACGCCATTCCGATAAAGATCAGTGCCGAATGTTTCAGCAGGAAATACTCGGTGTTGCCTTCATGCGATTTATAGGCAAGCGTACCTGTGGCAGAATACACCACCGCCACGCTCAAAAGCGAGAACATCAGAACGATACCCCACAATACAGGATCGCCCTTCAGGTTTTTCTGTAACCACTGCTTTACCATAACCTTTGGCTAAAAATTGTTATGCTTATTTCTTTAAAACTATTTTATCTACTGCCTCTTTAAAGCGCTGCCCTCTGTGCTCATAGTTATCGAACAGATCAAAACTGGCACATGCCGGCGAGAGCAATACTACATCTCCGGGTACAGCCAGCAGTTTTGCCATGCGCACTGCGTATTCTATTGAATCTGTCTCAGCGATAATTGGAACCACCTTGTTAAAAGAGCGCTCCAGTTTTTTATTATCCTTGCCCAGACAGATCAACACTTTCACTTTTTCACGGGCAAGCTCTTCCAGCGTACTATAGTCGTTTCCTTTATCCACGCCGCCCGCTATCCAGATGATCGGCTGTTTTATTCCTTCCAATGCGTACCAAACGGCTTCAACATTGGTCGCTTTCGAGTCGTTTATGTAACTAACATCTTTAGCCACGCCAACCAACTGCAAACGATGGTCGGCATTCTGGAATGTCTCCAGGGCCTGCGCTATAGTTTCGTCAGACACTTGCAGCAGTTTTGCAACTGCGGCGGCTGCCATGGTATTGTACTGGTTATGCTTCCCGATGAGGCTGGATCTTGATGCATCCACTTTCCCCTCGAAGTAGTTGATATCCAGTTTTATAGTTGATCCCTCAAACCTCACTTTGGCGCCTTCAGCACCTTCCAGCGAAAATGGTATAGTTGTACCCCCGAATGCGGCTGAATCAAATGCTTTTTTAATATTCTGGTCATCTGCATTATAGATGAAGTAATCACTGCCCGTCATGTTCTGAGCCACACGCAGTTTTGAAGCTGCATAGTTCTCCATACTATAGCCGTAGCGGTCCAGATGATCTGGCGTAATATTCAGTAAGACAGCTATATTCGCTTTGAACTGGTACATATTGTCCAGCTGAAAGCTGCTTAGCTCCACCACGTAATAATCGTGCTTGTTATCGATCACTTTTTCTGCCAGGCTCTCTCCTATGTTACCCGCCAGGCCAACATTCAGGCCGGCACTTTTTAACAGGTGATAAGTCAGCAGTGTAGTCGTCGTTTTGCCATTTGTACCGGTAATGCAGATGAACTTTGCATCGGTATAGCGACCTGCAAACTCTATCTCTGAGATGACCGGTATCTGTCTTTTGGCTGCTTCTTGTATAACTGGAGCTTTATCAGGAATGCCAGGACTTTTAATGATTTCGTTAGCATCTAGAATATTGGTTAGGGTGTGTGTGCCTTCTTCAAATGGTATGGCCGCTGTTGCCAGCTTTGCTTTATACTCGTCTTTGACCTGCCCCATATCCGACACAAACACATCAAGCCCTTTGGCCTGTGCCAGTAATGCGGCTCCAACGCCACTTTCTCCCGCTCCAAGTATAGCTATCTTCATTTTTCTCTCTTATTCCGGTTAGCGAAGTTTTAAAGTTGCCAGTGTTAAAATGGCCAGCATAATCCCCACAATCCAGAAACGGCCTACAATTTTAGACTCGTGGTAACCCAGCTTCTGGTAATGGTGGTGCAATGGCGACATTTTAAAGATGCGGCGGCCTTCGCCATACTTCTTTTTGGTATACTTAAAGTAACTCACCTGCAGCATTACCGAAAGGTTCTCGATCAGGAAAATGCCGCAAAGAATTGGTATAAGCAGCTCCTTACGAACTATAAGTGCCAGAACCGCAATGATACCCCGATAGACAAACTCCCAGTATCGCCCATAAAAACCTGAGCCGGATAGGTATTGTACCACAAAAAGCCAACGCACGCCCCCACAAAGGCAAGACAGAAAATAGTCAACTCCCCAGAGTTCGGTATGAACATGATGTCCAGGTAATCGGCGAAAATGGTGTTACCCGATACCCATGCAAAAATGGCCAGTGTTAACCCGATAATAGCGGATGTACCCGCTGCCAGACCGTCGATACCATCTGTAATGTTAGCCCCGTTTGATACTGCCGTAATTACCAGGATCACGAAAGGAATGTACAGGTAGCACGACCAGCCCTGGAACAACGGACCGGCAAATGAGAACAGGTTGCAGTAATCTAATTCGTTGTTTTTGCGGAACGGTATCGTGGTGATCATGCTATGCACATCCACATATTGCTTGGATGCATTTACAGCCGAAGTGCCGCCATCTGCAAAGATGTACTGGCGGACTACCACATCGTCGTTAAAATAAAGCGTAAGTCCAACTATTAGCCCCAGCCCGATCTGACCAAGAATCTTGAAACGACCAGCCAGCCCTTCCTTGTTTTTCTTGAAAACCTTGATATAATCATCCAGGAAGCCGATTGCGCCTAACCAGACGGTAGAAACCAGCATCAGGATAATGTAGATGTTATCAAGCCTTGCAAACAGAAGTGTAGGTACCAGAATAGCCAGCAGAATGATCAGGCCGCCCATAGTTGGTGTACCTTTCTTTTCCAGCTGCCCTTCCAGACCCAGGTCGCGGATACTCTCACCCACCTGCTTGCGCTGCAACACCCGAATCAGCTTACCCCCAAAAATCATCGCGATCAGCAGCGATACCATCGTGGCCATACCTGCCCGGAAGGAAATATATTGAAACACGCCGGCTCCAAACATATCGTACTCACGATCCAGGTATGTAAAAAGGTAGTATAGCATTTAAATTTATTCGTTACTCTTGGCTAAAAGATGTAGTTCGTTTTATTTACCCAGTTGCTGAAAAGTTTCCTGCAGCACCTGCTTGTCATCAAAAGGATATTTCACCCCTTGTATTTCCTGGTACGTTTCGTGGCCTTTGCCCGCAACCAGAATGATATCATCCGGTCCGGCCAGCATACAAGCTGTTTTAATAGCTTCTTTCCTGTCCAGCACCGATAATGTTTTTTTATAGTCCAGCGGCTTTACGCCTTTCTGCATGTCGGCCAGTATAGTTTGCGGCTCCTCAAATCTTGGATTATCAGATGTCAGGATAACTTTATCGCTCAGGCGGCAGGCAATATCAGCCATAACCGGGCGCTTGGCTGCATCGCGGTTACCGCCACAGCCAACTATAGTTATCACTTTTTGCAGCGGCGTACGGATCTGCTGAATCGTGTTCAAGACATTTTCCAATGCATCCGGCGTATGTGCGTAATCAACTATACCGGTTATCTGTGCGTCAGAAACAATGTAATCGAAACGGCCAGCTACTGAATCGAGGGCAGAAAGTACAGTTAATGTTTCCGTCGGATCTTCTCCTAACAATACAGCCACGCCGTAAGCGCCCAGCAGGTTATAAGCGTTAAATGCACCGATCAGTTTGCACCAGATCTCATTACCATCAATATCGAGGTGCAAGCCCTGCATGGTGTTATCAATGATGCGCGCCTTAAACTCTGTGGCCTTGCGAAGCGAGAATTCGTGGATGCTGGCTCTGGTGTTCTGAACCATCACCGACCCACGTTTATCATCAGCGTTTACAAGGGCAAAAGCGCCTTCCGGCAGCATATCAAAGAATGATTTCTTTGCCTTGATGTACTCGTCAAAACTTCCGTGATAGTCTAAGTGGTCGTGGGTGATGTTTGTAAAAACGCCGCCTGCAAATGTTAAACCGGCAACACGCTGCTGTACCATCGCATGCGAGCTTACCTCCATAAAGCAATGCGTACAACCTGCTTTCACCATCTTTGCCAGCAACTCATTCAGCGTTACAGCGTCCGGTGTGGTATGCGTAGCCGGAATAATTTCCTCATCAATCTGGTTCTGTACCGTTGAAAGCAACCCTACATGGTAGCCTAACTCGCGGAACAGTTTGTGCAGCAGGGTTACAGATGTGGTTTTCCCGTTTGTGCCTGTTACACCTACAAGCTTCAGCTTAGCTGAAGGGTTATCGTAAAAGCTGGAAGCCATCTGACCTAACGCCTCCGCACTGTTTTTAACCAGCACATAGGTAACAGTGTCGTTTTTCTCTTCCGGCAGTTCTTCGCAAACTATAGCTACGGCTTTTGCATCGGCGGCTTTTGTTATGTAAGCATGTCCATCTGCCTGCACGCCGCGCACTGCCACAAACAACACCCCTGCCAGCACTTTCCGCGAGTCAAAAGTTATACTTTCAACGGGCACATCAAGCGGACCGATAGTGTTCAGTACCTGAACGTTTTGTAATAATGTTTGCAGCAACTGCATTAGCTTAAAACTATAGTTATCTGTTTAACTTTACTTATCGTAGATCCAGCCTCCAGCGACTGTTTCTGTACATGTTTACCTACTCCCTGTACATTTACTTTCAGGTTTTGATTACCCAGAATGAACAAGGCATCACGTAGCGTTAATCCTACCACATCAGGCACTTTGCCATCCAGCACCGGGTTCGGAATAAAGTCCAGTGAGCGGCGGCCCGGCTGTACCTTTACCCATTCTTCATCTGTAGTTTTAGGGTGATTGCTGATACCAAGACGGTTACAGATCGTGGACAGATCATCCAGGCTACCGGCTTTTACCAATGGCAGACTTTCTTTATTTGGTGTTACACGCTCACGCAGCGACTTATGCATTTCCAGGTCACGGGCGTACGCTTTATCAGCCAGTTCTTTAAATACCGGTGCAGCTACATCCGAACCATACACGTTCACCCCTTTCGGGCTGTCGATGATCACAATACAGCTATATTTCGGGTTATCAGCCGGGAAATATCCTGCAAAAGAGGTTGAATATTCCCGCACGTATTTACCATTCTTTACCTTACGGGCAGTACCAGTTTTACCCGCTACTGTGTAGTCAGCACTTTTAATGTTTCTGGCAGTTCCGTTCTCTACCACACCTTCCAGCATGCCGCGTACTTTTTTCAGTGTAGCATCCGAGCAAACTTTCTCCACCAGCACACGGGTTTTAAAAGACTGCACCACCTTATCTGCCTTGCGAATCTCCTTTACAATAATCGGCTGGATTTTAGTACCATTGTTTGCAACGGCGTTATATAAAGCCAGTATTTGTAGCGGCGAAAATTTGGTTTCGTATCCAATAGCCATAGATGTAAGCGTGGTACCATACCAGGTTCTGTCCTGAGGGTGCTTTATAAACGGACGAGCCTCACCATCTAACTGAAAACCCAGCGTATTACCAAGACCAAACTTATCCAGGTAATCCACATACGCCTGCTGGTTGCTTCCAAAGTGCGTCTCCATCAGTTTGGCAACCCCGATATTAGATGACTTTTCGAACACCTGCTGCACCGTAATCTTACCATAACCGTTGATCTTGGCATCGGTCATGTATGTATCTTTAATGCGGTATCTTCCGTTACCGGTATCTATGGTATCAGTCAGGTTTACCTCTGGCGCATATTCAAATAAGGCCATCATCGATGCCAGCTTAAAGGTAGACCCGGGCTCTGTACGACCCTGAGCACCAACCGCATAGTTATAATCTTCAATGTAGCCGCCTTTGGTTTTACCCAGGTTAGCCATCGCCTTTATTTCGCCGGTCTTTACTTCCATCATGATCACAGTACCATAATCGGCATCTGTTTTCTCAAGGGCTTTGTAAAGGGCATTTTCTGCAACGTCCTGCAGGTTAATATCTATCGTTGTTTTGATATCGTATCCGTGCTGCGGCTTAACTTCGGTGCCATCGTAAATAGGCTTGCTACCACCGGCAATGCGCTCAAAAAGTGCTTCGCCATCTGTACCGGCCAGGTTGTTATTAAAACTATACTCCAGTCCGGCTCCGTTCTTATCTTCGTTTATAAAACCGATGGTACGCTCTGCCAGCATACCAAATGGTTTAAAGCGTTTTTCTACTTTCTCAAAAATTACCCCGCCTTTGTTTTTACCACCTCTGAAGACAGGCCATTTCGCCATCATCTTTTTATCCTGGTAATTGATCTGGCGGCTGTTCAGACGAATGTACTGACGGCCGGCATGACGAGCATTCTTGATCTTACGACGGTAATAATCATCAGACCTGTCGCCATAAAACCGTGAAAGCAGCATAGAAAGAGAATCTATGCCGGCATTAAAGGTTTGAGCATCGGCTATAGTTGGGTCAAAAGCTACGCGGTAAAACGGCAGCGAAGTAGCCATGATACTCTCATTATCGGAGTAAATGTTTCCGCGCGTAGCAAAAACCGGCCGGTAGTAAATACGGCGCTCCTTAGAGATCGCTTTCCACTTCTCGCCATCCGTTATCTGTATAACACAGATCTTGTAAACTATAGCGCACGCAAAAAGGCAGATAACCAAAAAGGCTACCCGCACACGCAACACTATGGATTTCTTAATATTCATCTTCCGAAACTATAACCTGATATGGTGGAGATGAACTTTCTTCGAGGCCGAGCGGTGCCACGTTACGGGCAACTTCTGATTGTTTGCTGGCCTCCATGTAATCCGACTTCAGGGTAGTGTAGTCGGCGCGCAGGTCTTCGGTTTCAACCTTAACCTTGTCTATTCTGCGGATGGTTTTTTCGGCGTAATGGGTATTGCCGATATAGAATAGCGTGAGTAGTGTTAAAAATAAAATGCGGGGAAGATACTTAAGCGGAACACCTTCTTCAAAAAGAGCATCAACGTTGGCATATTTTTCCAGTAAACCAAAGATACTGAAACCTTTACGCCTTTTTGGCTTTGGAGCCTCCTCTTCTGGCTTCAGACGCACCATATTTGCTCTGGGTGCGCTTGCTCTCTTAGTCATAAGGTTAGAAGCCATAGTTACACTTTTAAAAAATTCGGCTTGTTAAGCCAGGTGTTTAATCATCTAAATCTCTTTTCGCTGCTATTCTTAGCTTTGCGCTCCTGGAGCGGCTGTTTATCAGTAATTCTTCTTCAGTGGGCACCACCGGTTTCCGGCTTACTGCATCCAAAGGCTTTATTTCATTCCCAAACAGGTCCTTTTCAACCTCCCCGAAAAACTTGCCCTTGGCTATAAAGTTTTTTACTAACCGGTCTTCGAGTGAATGATAAGAGATCACAGCCAGCCGTCCACCGGGTTTCAGCACTTCGGCTGCCTGCACCAGCATCTCTTCTAGGGCTTTCATCTCATCGTTCACTTCGATGCGGAGCGCCTGGAAAACCTGCGCCAGGTACTTATTTTCTTTGCCTTTCGGCGTGCAGGCGCGTATCGCCTGTTTAAAATCTTCTATCGTCTCAATCGGCTTGCGGGTTCGTTGCTCCACTATAGTTCTGGCCAGGGTCTTGGCATTCTTCACTTCGCCATAAATGCCAAAGATGCGGTGCAGTTGCTCTTCCGAGTAACTTTCTACTACATCTTTTGCCGAATCGCCCTGGTCATAGTCCATGCGCATATCCAGCGGACCATCAAAGCGGGTAGAAAAACCACGGCTTCCTTCGTTAAACTGGTGCGATGAAACACCAAGGTCAGCCAGAATGCCATCCACCTCTTTTACACGGTACAGGCGCAGGTACTTTTTCAGGTCGCGGAAGTTGGCGCGCACAAACTGAAAGTTTGGTCCTTCCAGCTTCTTTGACTGTTCTTCTGCATCCCGGTCCTGGTCAAAACTATAGAGCTTACCGGTTGTAAGCCTGCTAACTATAAGTGCCGAATGTCCGCCACCACCAAAGGTCACATCTACATACACACCATCCGGTTTTATTGCCAGGGCATCAACCGATTCTTCCAACATGACAGGGCGATGGTATTCCATTACAGCAACGGCTCCTTTTCTTCTTTATCTCCTAAGAACTTCTGCGCCAGCTGCGAGAAATTCTGCTGATCCTTAATCAGGAACTCTTCATACTTATCCGGGTTCCAGATCTCTACGCGGTTACCCAGGCCAACTATAATTACCTCTTTATCCAGTTCAGCGAAGCGCGCCATGGTACGTGGCAGCACAAATCTTCCTGTCCCATCCAGCTCAATCTCGGTGTTCCCTCTAAAGAAGTTACGCTGAAAATGACGGTACTCTTCGTTAAACTCGTTCAGGCCGGCCACCTTATCGTAGATCACTTTCCACTCTGCCTTTGGATACAACACCAGGCAAGGCTCAAAACCCCTCATCAGCACCACATGATTGCCAGACGCCTCCGGCAGGTTAGCTTTTATCTTTGCAGGTAAAACCAACCTTCCCTTTGGGTCAATCTTGCACTCAAATTCGCCAGACAGGAAGTTCATGTTTTTCTTTAATTGGTCCGTATAGTTTTCGGAGTATACAAATGTAACGATTCAACAAAACTCCGCAACCACAATCTCCCACTTTTTACCACTTTGTGGATAAATTACGGTAATCCACACCACTTATCCACATTATCCACATACGTATCAACCCACTTTGGGTATAACTATATTTGAATATTTGAATGTAATCCACTATTATACGAGGCGCAGCAAATATAAAGCGCTGCAAATCAATGTGTTACACAGAACACAAAATCATAGCCAGCAAATGGAGCGGATTTCCACAGTAAAAGTGGGAGAAAGTGGATGATGTGGAGGAAAGTGGAGGACTTTACCCAAAAGTGTGGGGAAAGAGGGCGAAGTTTACCAGTTATAAGTAATGTGCTTACTATAAACAGCTTAGCAAAAACAGCTGCACTCTTGCACCAGAAGTTTAACAACTATAGTTGTGAAATAGGAAAAGTAACCCGCCTCCAGCGCAGAGCCAACTATAAAACTATCAGGTTCAGGCTACTATAAACTAAAAAAAGGAAGCTATAACAGCTTCCTTTTTTTAGTTTATAGTTTGACTTTAGTTTATCTAAAACTTGAATCCGACGTGCACACCAATGGCAAATACAGGTGTACCATTTGTATAGTAATTATACCCGATACGCCAGCCGGCTACCCCACTTCTCAGGAAGTTAAAATCGTTTTCCATAAAGCCGTTAAAGCCAATATCTGAAGTGCGAATATGCGCAACTGATCCATCTATAGTTCCCTCTTTGGCATCAGAGTTGATTTCGGAACGGTGCCTTGCTGCGCCTCCTACCCCTAAACGCAGGTTTATAGTTTCTTTCTGGATCAGGTCGAAGCTGGTTTCAAGTCCACCCATGTAAAAGGTGTTTTTTATAGAATAGATCTCCTTACCCTTGTCGTAGCGGGAGGCAGTGAGCAAGCCAAGATTAAGGCCTACGGCTACGCGCTCGCCCAGGTAATGGCTAAACTTATTATGAAACATAAGTCCCTGGCTGTCAAACTCCGAGAGCCAGACAAAGCTTATGCCTGAAACGAAGGTATTGGGGTCTTTGCTGGTGGCACGTTTGTACCCATCGGCATAGCCGTTAAAACCGGCTAAAAGAAAGCAAAACAGCAAAGTAAAAGAAACTACTATAGATTGGCGCATAAAGCTGCTGGTAAGGATTAAAACGAGTTGATGAAGGTTTAGGCAAAGTTGCTAGTGATACGCAATCCAGACACCCACTGTTACACCCGCAACATGAAAATATCCAACTATCTAAATATAGGTATCTCTCTTAAGGTTTTGCTTTGTATAATTGCCACCAGGGCAGGTAGGGCTTGTCGTGGTGCTCGTAGTGATACCCGAAAAAATAGCAGCTCAGAAAGGCCCATAGGTGATTTTTACGCTGCGTTCCTGACTTATGCAGATTATCGGCTGCATGCTCGCCACGGTGTGGCAGGTACGTACCAAAGTAAAAAAGCTGAAACGTAGCAAAAACAGCCGGCAGCATCCAGAACATTATCACATTCTCAACCGGGAAAAAATACTTCAGCACATTAAATGTAATTGCCATCAGCACCAGCTGCCACCAGGTAATGTATTGTTTCAGAAAACTGAAGTACCACGGCCAGAAGGAGCCCTGGTGATAGTCCGGATCCTGGTCTGTAGCAACGTGTTTATGATGCTGGTGATGACGTGGCAGTAAACGCGGGTACCAGTTATAGGCAAACAGGAAGGCGGTTACAGTTCCTATAGTTCGGTTTAGCTTTGGCCGGCCGGGAGCAGTTACGCCGTGCATGGCGTCGTGGGCGGTTATAAAAAGGCCGGTATATAAGTGCATTTGTACCAGCATAAAAAGATAAGGCAGCGGCGAGGCAAAATCTATAGTATAGCTGGTCAGCAGATAAACCAGTAATCCAACCCAGCAGCTAACTATAGTTGCTGCAATTAAAATCCCACGGGCATCTCTTTTTATAGCTGGCATGTGCGTTCGTGCAGGACCTGTTTATACTTCAAGTTTAAGCAAACTGTCTCTAACCTGCTCCATCAGCCACATAGGCGTAGAGGTTGCCCCGCATATACCAACCGTATCGCCGGCTTTAAACCAATCCTGCTGCAGTTCTTCTGCTTTTGAAATAAAGTACGAATCCGGATTGGTATTTTTGCACACCTGGTACAGCACCTTTCCATTAGAGGACTTGGTACCTGATACGAAAACGATCTTGTTAAACTGTGCCGCAAACTTACGCAGTTCTTTATCGCGGTTAGAAACCTGCCGGCAGATAGTATCATTCGCATCTACTTCATAACCTTTCGTTTCGAGCTGATCCTTGATACTATAGAAATTGTCGGTGCTTTTAGTGGTCTGGCTGTAGAGGGTAAATTTAGAGGGCAACTCATGTTTTAGCAATTCATCTATATTCTCGAAAACGACAGCATTGTTGTTTGTCTGCCCTAAAAGGCCCAGCACTTCGGCATGCCCGTGTTTGCCATAGATAAAAATGCGGTCGTCTTTGTCGTACGACGATTTAATGCGATTCTGGAGTTTCAGCACCACCGGACAACTGGCATCGATCAGTGTCAGGTTATTGTTCAACGCTGTCTGATATGTTTCTGGTGGCTCGCCATGCGCCCTGATCAGAACAGCTTCGTTGCGCAACTCTCCCAATTGCTGGTGATCTATAATCCGTAAGCCGCGGTGCTGCAGGCGCTGCACTTCTTCATCGTTATGTACAATATCACCCAGGCAATACAAATAGCCTTGCTCGTCCAGGATATCTTCAGCCATCTGGATGGCATACACTACCCCAAAACAAAATCCGGAGTTAGAATCGATGGTTACGTTAAGGCGCTGCATATACAGATTATACAGCTGATGGCTGATATTGTTTTAAACTGAATTTCTCACGCAAACCCTCATACACAGAGATAGTTAACAGCAGCATCAGCATAGAATACATTGTATCTTCAATAGGGATAGAAACAAGTCGTATACCCAGGTTATAGTTATCGTTATACCACACTACAGGCAGATAAGTGAGCACGCCGTTTACAATCAGGAACGGTAGCAGGTGCACCAGGTAAGCCAGGTAAAAACGCCCGAGATACCTGGTACCGAAATAACGTAAATGTACCAGGTGCAAAATTGCCAGCAGCATAAACGTGATAGATGTGTACCACTTTGCCATATTGAACACAGCTATAGTTGGCAACAGAATTATCAATCCTAACGCTATAGTTTTGGCATAAGGCTGCAGCAGATCTTTGGTGATATAAGCATTGAGTACGTCATATATAAAAACGCAGGCATACGGCACGGTTATAAAGAAAAGAACCTCCTCGAGAGGCAGGTTGAACAGGTAAATACCAGTCAGGTATTCTTCATTAAATCCCCAGATGCCGTTTTTTGTAAACTGTGCGTCCCAAACTATAAACAACACCGCATTAATCAGGATAGCAGGCAGTAAAGCCGGCCAGTTCCTGTAAAATGCCACCTTTTTGTCAAAAGACAAAAGCAGCGGAAACAGGATGGTAAAAATGTTCAGGTATAGATAGATGTACACAGTTTTATAATTATTAATTGGTAATGATTAATGACTAATTGGAATATAAATTGAGCAATTGAGCAATTGAGCAATTGATTAATCACTAATCATTCGTCATTATTAAATCTTCAGGCTTTTTAGCAGTTCCTTTTCTTCCGGGGTACAGCGCTCTTTCTCTAACAGTACATTCCGCATAGTTTGGGCCAATGCCGTATTTATCCCGGATTTCGGATGTTCTACTAAACCTTCAATAACTATAGCCTTATCTTCAGCCATGTGCTGACTCATGTTAAGATAGCCCGGAATGTGGTACTCAACTATAAATCGTAAAAACCTGATCTCGGGATTCTCCCTGTTCAGCGACACAGCTTCTTCAAATAAGTCCATGGCCGCGTTCAGGTGCTTCATTTTAAAATATGGATTCCAGACATACTTGGCCATTACAGCTTCAGAAGCAGCTTTGTACCCTAAAACCACCGGCTCTTTGCCCGTGTATTTTTCCATTTTGTCATAAAACTGGTTTGCAGCTTCTTCATCTTTGCTGGCAGCCAGGTACTCTACACGGAGTTCAGATAATTTATAGGTAGTAGCGTTTGCAGCCTGAGCCACAGAAATACAAACCACTAAAAGGAAAAAGAGTATAAATCTGCTCATTAAATTGCATTTAGTTGATACCTGAGATATGAACTGACCAGTAGCGCCAGCTTTGTGTTATCAGGTACTCTTACGCGTTCAGTGAGAATGTGGGTTGCTGGCAGGTTCTGTATTTTGCAGAAAAGCTTCAGGTAATACTTGTATGCCAGGTACACGCCAAGGCGGGCTGTGCGGGGCAATTCCATAATTCCTTTATAAGCGTTTTCAAAATCTTTGCAGATATCGGCTTCAATCTCTGCCTTGCTGATGTTGTCGAATTGCTTAAACTCTACCTTCGGAAAGTATACCCGGCCACGGTCCAGGTAGTCGCTTTGCATGTCGCGCAGGAAGTTCACTTTCTGGAAAGCAGAGCCCAGGCTACAGGCTGGTCCCTTCAGACGTTCAAACATTTTATCGTCGCCTTCGCAAAACACTTTCAGGCACATCAGCCCTACTACCTCGGCAGAGCCATAAATATAGTTGTCGTATAGTTGGTGGTCGTATTGCTGCTCTTCCAGGTCCATTTCCATACTTCTCAGAAAGGCCTCTATATATTCCAGATCAATCTTATACTCATTTACTACGCACTGAAAGGCATGCAGCACCGGGTTCAGGCTGATTCCGGTAGCTATGCTTTTATAGGTTTGCTCTTTAAACTCCTGCAGCAATTCCTTTTTATTATGTTCATGAAACGTATCTACAATCTCGTCGGCGCAGCGCACGAAACCATAGATGGCATAAATCGGGAAATGGAATTTCTGATGCAGCGTTTTGATGCCGAGCGTAAACGATGTGCTGTACGCTTCGGTAAAAACTTTGCTGCATTTCAGGCAGGTCTGTTTAAATAAATCCATAGGCAGGCGTTAAGTACTTGATTAAACTATAACAGGTGCTTTAAATTCTTTTGCTACTTCATTGGCTACTACCAGCCCCGAAATCAGACTTGGCGGCACCCCTGGACCCGGAACGGTGAGCTGGCCGGTATAAAACAGGTTCTTTACTTTTTTGCTTTTAAGGCTTGGTTTCAGCAATGCGGTTTGCAGCAGGGTGTTAGCCAAACCATAGGCATTGCCTTTAAAAGCATTGTAATCTTGTATAAAATCGTTGTGTGCGTAACTGCGTTTGTAATTTACGAAGGGGCGTATCTCCTGGTTCGTCAGCTTCTCCAGCCTGTCCAAAACCAGGTTATAGTATTTTTCCCTAACTTCTTCTGTATCCTTCAATCCTGGTGCCACCGGTATAAGTATAAACAGGTTCTCACAGCCATCAGGCGCAACGGTTGGGTCTGTTACCGATGGTGCTGATACGTAAAACAAGGGTTTTGTCGGCCACGTCGGGTTGGTATAAATCTCATTCGCATGCGGTCCGAAATCCTCATCAAAGAACAGGTTATGATGCTGCAGGTTTTTCATTCGTTTGCTGATGCCCAGGTAAAAGATCAGAGAAGATGGCGCCATCACCCGCGTATCCCAGTACTCATCTGAATAGCTCTGGTATTGCGCTGGCAACAGGTTCTTCTCTACATGATGGTAATCAGCGCTGGCAACTATAACTCCGGCTTCAAACACATCGGTAGCCGTAACTATAGTTTTAGCTTCACCGTGTTCAACTATAATTTCCTGCACATCCTGGTTAAACCTGAACGTTACCCCTTTCTCTTTCGCCAGCTGCACCATGCCTTCTATTATTTTATGCATGCCACCCATCGGGTACCAGGTACCCAGACTGATATCAGCGTAGTTCATTAAACTATAAAGGGCAGGTGTATTCTCAGGCAGAGCTCCCAGGAAAAGGATCGGGAACTCCATCAGTTTGATGATCTTCGGGTGAGAAAAGAAACGCCGGATGTGTTTATGGAAAGACTGAAAAACATCCAGTCTGAGTACATCCAGCAACAAACGCAGGTTTATAAATTCAGTAACGGAACGGCCCGGCTTGTAGACCAGCTGTTTAATACCAACTTCGTATTTGTAAGCGGCCTGCTCCAGAAACCTATCCAGCTGATGTGCGCTGCCCGGCTCCCACTTCTCAAAAAGAGCTTTGAGTTCATCTAATGAGGCAGGTACATCTACAAAATCACTCTCCCCGAAAACTACAGTGTAGGACGGATCGAGCCTGACCAGATCATAGTAAGCTGCAGTACTTTTACCAAACTTCCCGAAGTAAGATTCGAACACGTCGGGCATCCAGTACCAGCTGGGGCCCATATCAAATGTAAAACCTTGTGCAGTAAAACTACGAGCGCGGCCACCAGGCGTACTGTTCTTTTCAAGCACAGTTACTTGGTACCCCTGGTTAGCCAAACTGGTAGCCGCGGATAAACCGGAGAAACCTGACCCAATTACAATTACATTTTTCTCACTCATAAAAGGAATTCAGGCGCTGGTATTATCTATTAGTTCTGCTGGTATACTTTAAGCGATTGCTTGAGCTCCTTACGCGCAATGTGAATCCTGTTTTTTACTGTCCCGATCGGGATCTGCAGTTTTTCAGCGATCTCGGTGTACTTATAGCCCACATAGTACATCATAAAAGGGGTGCGATGTTCTTCGTTCAGGCTGGCAATGGCTTTATTAATATCGTTCATGACGAAAGTTGCCGTGCCTTTGTTCTGCGTGATGTAGTTTTCATCGGTATTCAGGTACTGCAGGTACTCTGAGCTGTCGATGTTGCTGCTGCGCTTGGTTATTTTGTTATAGTTGTTGATGAACGTGTTACGCATGATGGTATAAAGCCAGGCCTTCAGGTTAGTTCCTGTTTTAAACTTCTCACGGTTCATCAAAGCTTTCAGAACGGTTTCCTGTACCAGATCTTTTGCATCGTCAGTATCGCGGGTGAGGTTAAAAGCCACAGGCCGCAATGACTGAGCAACTCGTTGTATTACGTTGCTAAATTCTATTGCTGTCATACTTTTTGTTTATACTTTTATCTAAAACTATAAACAAATATACGTAGCTTTCTGAAAATAAAAAGCTTTTTGTTTAATTATTTTATAAAAACGGTTAAACAAACCTGCAACAAAAGCTTTTTATTTAGTAATTCTATAGAAATGAGGGGGTTAACGGACAAAAAAAATATGCCTGCCTATACTCTGAACGGTACGGGCAGGCATTTGTGTATACGGTAAGCTCAAATTTAGCTAAAGAGCTCTGTAAATTCGCGCATGCAGGCCAGTCGTTTCACATTTCCAGGGAACACCAACTGCTCATGCTGTACCAGCATACCATATATGTAAATGGTCGCCTCCGGAAAAGCCTCCGAAAGTTTGTAAAGGTATTTCTGCACCTGGTCACGATCCGGAACAGACGTGAGTACCGTACAGATATATTGCGGATTAGTTAAGGCGTAGGTTAACTCCAGATCGCTGAAGGGCAGATTTTGTCCCATATAAATTACGTGCCGGTTCTTTGACCGGACCACATAGTTCATATACAGCAATGCCAACTCGTGCAGTTCGCCTTCAGGCAAGTATAAAAGGTAAGATGGTGTGTCAGGTTTTCTCCTTACTACCTGTCCATCAATGGCAACTATAAGTTTCTGGCGGATCAGGTTGCTTACAAAGTGCTCGTGTGCCGGCGTTATGTTACCGGTTTGCCAGAGTATCCCGATCTTATGCAGGAAAGGATAGACCAGGCGATTCATAGCTTCGGCAAAACCCAGTTGTAATGCTACAGTGGATATGGCCTTATCAAACGCTTCTTCGTCCAGGTCCAGCATAGCCGACATCATGTTGTTGATGTGCTGGGAGCACTCTCCAGGAATCTCACAAAGCTGCTGCACTTTCTGAATTACCTGATCAGGCTGCATCTGGGCTATTTTGGAAATCTTATAGCCTTTCTCGTTCAGCAACGATACATTCAAAAGTGTTTTCAGATCCTTGTCATCGTAGTATCTGATGTTTGTCTCCGTACGTTTGGGGCACAGGATATTATACCGCTGCTCCCAAATCCGGATGGTATGGGCTTTGATGCCCGAAAGATGTTCCAGTTCTTTAATGGTGTACTGCGCCACGTTTATCCTTTTTATTAACTACTTCACTTGCTGCCTTAAAATACCTCGGCGACACCCACAACATCCCAAACGCTTCTGAGCCATATTTTCCGGATGTTTTATGATGTACCTTGTGCGCCATGTTTAATGCTTTTAGATAAACATTAGACGTACGCCCAAACGCTTTTATGCGCCTGTGAATAAATACATCATGAATCAGAAAGTAAGCAACCCCATATAAGGTAATGCCCGCTCCTATCCAGAACCTGTAACCCAACGGCTCGCTGCCAAAAATAAAGAACAGCATGGCCAGTGTGCCATACCAGGCAAAAAACAGGTCGTTTAGCTCAAATGCATGGTTGTGCCGGGTGTGGTGCGACTTATGCAGGAACCATAAAAAACCATGTAGTACGTATTTGTGCATCACCCATGCCACAACTTCCATAACTACAAAGGTTAAGAGCATGATCCCGATTCCTGTCAGCATACCCAAGAAACAGCAAGTTTAAGAAATAGTTTTAAAAGTTAAACAGATTTTACCAATTGATAGGTTCTTTGTTAAGAAAAGCAGCAATACCACGCTGGCAATCTTCAGAGCTACGGGCGACGGCATTCATCTCGGCCGCATATTGCAAACCACCTTCCAGGCTCATTTCCTGCACCCGCGCGATCATCTCCTTAGTTACTTCCATAGATTGTTTGGAGTTCTCTACGCATAGTTTCTGTGCAAATGCAAACACTCGTTGCTCCAGTTCTTCGGCTGGTACCACATAGTTTACCAAGCCATATTTTTCTGCCTCAGCAGCTGAAACAAGATCACCGGTCAATAAAAGTTGTTTGGCTCTGGACTCTCCTATTTTGCGCAACAGAAACACCTTAACTATAGCAGGTATAAACCCGATTTTTACTTCGGTGTAGCCAAACTTCGCTTCCGGCACTGCAAACCCAAAATCGCAGATCGCAGCCAGCCCGCATCCGCCGGCAATAGCATGTCCGTGTATCTGGGCAATAACTACTTTTTTCAGGGTATAGATCAGTCTGAAAAGCTCCATTAAATGCGTGGAGTCGGCCAGATTTTCGTGGTAGTCATTGTCCTGCAGTTTCTGAATATATTCTAAGTCAGCGCCCGCGCAAAACACTTTCCCTTCGGCACGCAGCACGATTACCTTGCAGGCGTCATCTTCTTCGGCATAAGCAAAAGCCTGCTTCAGCTCCGACACTACTTCGTAGTTCAGGGCGTTTCTTTTTTCAGCTCTTGCCAGGGTGACATAACCTACTCTATCGTGAACTTCATAATGCACAAAGTCCATTTTTAGTTTTTCAGCAGATGTGGCTGTATCATTCATAGCATATATTTATAGTTCGATTTAATAAAGGCTGGAGTTCAAATATACGTAAGAGTTGATGTAATGCTCGGGAGAATCCGAAGAAAGTAAAAAAGCATTGTAGTGATGTTCACCCAGCTGTCATTTTGGGCACTCTTGAGCCGGGAGGAAGCGCAGCTGTGAAGGATCTGAGTTCTCCTATAGTTCTGCTTTTGTCATTTCGACGTTAGGAGAAATCTGGGTTCTATAGTTTGATTTTCTTCCAATCCGAACCAAGCCTTTTCTTCTATAGTTACTTCTAATCCTGGGAGCTCTATTAACCTACAGTTCTATAGTTTCCTTTGGTGCCCTCACGGCCGGGAGGCCTCGTCTTCGGGCATCGCGCTGCTGCTTTCTTGCTACCCTCGTCCCTCGGGTTGCCTGGCGGCACCGCAACAAAGCAAAGGCGCTCAACCCAAAGACTGTGATCAGCTCGATAGCTAACCTATAGTTTGCTTGAGAAGCTATAGTTGCATCGCCTTATCGTGGTGGCATTTCCGTAGGGACAGGTAAACCTGTCCTGTCCGTGGATGGACTGTAACTATAGCTAATTCAGATTTCTTACAGCTGCGCTGGCTCTCTTCGACTCGCGTCTCAAGAATGTTCGAAATGACAAGTCGAAAAAGCAATAACAGAAAAGTCCCCCTTTTGAAGGGGGCAGGGGATGACAAACAGTAACTATAGAACTATAGCTCTCAACTATAGCAAAGGCAGAAATTCCCCTCTTGGGAGGGGCAGGGGTGGGTTACAACAGCAACTATAAAACAGTAACCTAAACTATAACGACAACTCGAAAGCTCCTTCCCCTGTTTTGGGGGTAGGGGGCCCCGATAAAAGGGGAAGGCTGGGAAGGGGTGAAACCACAACTATAGAACCACAGCTCAAACTATAGCATGTGTTCAATTCCAAAAATCAGTCTAATCTTCCTTAACCTGCGGTTCAGACGAAATCTCCTAAATCACAGTTTAGTTTAAAACCCTCAACTATAAAACCTCGTTATAAAATTTGCTAACGAACGTTAGGTTGTTTACATTTGTTAGTTATATATGGAAGTAACTTTGAGCAGAAAAGAACAAATAGAGCAAACCGCTACGGCACTGTTTAAAAACAGGGGCTTTTCGGCTACGTCTATGCGCGACCTGGCAAACCAGCTGGGTATCGAAGCTGCCAGTATTTACTCTCATATTAAGTCAAAAGAAGAGATTCTGCAGCGGGTGTGTTTCCGGATGGCCAATGAGTTTTTTGAAGCTATTGACCAGGCTGATGTATGCAGTGCTTCTGCTTCTGAACGACTACAGGCGGCCATTACAGCGCACGTCAAAGTATTAGCTAAGAATACGGAAGCATCGGCAGTGTTTCTGCACGAGTGGCGCCACTTAAGCGAGCCGCACCATGCTGAGTTCTTAGCACTGCGTAACCGTTACGAAGAACACTTTAGAGAAATAGTTCGTGAAGGCATTAAAGCCGGCGAGTTTAAAGTGCCTGATGAGAAATTTGCTGTTTTAACGATACTTTCCGGGCTGAACTGGATACACACCTGGTACAAGCCGGAAGGAAAAATGAACGCTGAAGAAATTGCCGCTAACCTGGCAACTATGCTACTAAACGGACTGAAACAAACTTAAAAAGCGCCAAACACAAATTAACTAATCGCCGGGCTGCCACCTACGGCCCGGCACTTTTACTGAACCTTTAAACTATAAATAATATGTACGGAGGAGGAAACGTTTTTGAAGCGACTAAATTCGATGATGTGCAGACAGAAGATCCTGCAAAATTAGAAGAATTTGAAGCACGCATTGCCCGCGGAGAGAAGATCGAACCAACCGATTGGATGCCCGAACTTTACCGCAAGCAGCTGATCCGCATGATCGAGCAGCACGCGCACTCAGAAATTATCGGTGCATTGCCGGAAGGCACCTGGATCACCCGGGCCCCCGGCTTCCGTCGTAAGATGGCGCAGATGGCAAAGGTGCAGGACGAAGTAGGCCACGCACAACTACTATACTCAGCTGCCGAAACGCTGGGCAAGTCGCGTGAGCAAATGCTGACTGACCTGATCAACGGTAAATCAAAATATTCGAACGTATTCAACTACCCTGCCTTTACCTGGGCAGACTCTAATATTATTTCCTGGCTGATTGATGCAGGTGCTATAGTTAACCAGATGGCGAATGCCAAAGGTAGTTACGGTCCTTACTCACGTGCTTTGGAGCGTATCTGCGCCGAAGAAGCATTCCACCTGAAGTATGGCCACGATGCCGTGGTGCATATGGCAACAGGCTCACCAAAGCAGCGCGAAATGATACAGGCTGCACTTAACCGTTGGTGGCCACCGATCATGACCTTCTTTGGCCCATCAGATAAAATGAGTACGCACACCGAAACACTGATGCGCTGGAAAGTGAAGATGGCTTCTAATGACGAATGCCGTCAGCAGTTTCTGGATATGTATGTGCCTAAGATCTGGGAGCTTGGCTTAACTGTTCCGGATCCGAATCTTAAGAAGAATATGGAAACCGGCCAGTGGGAATTCACGGAGCCGGATTGGGATGAGTTCAAGCGTGTGATCAACGGTGATGGCCCTTGCAACGCCGAGCGCCTTGCGGTACGCCGCACTGCTGAAGAACGTGGTGCCTGGGTACGCAGAGCCCTGCTAAACCCGAAAGCAAAATACGTTCGTCCATTGGCATAGCCAATGGTAGTTTAGAGTTATGAGTTAAGAGTTAAAAGTACTCTTCATTCATAACTCATAACTTTTAACTCTTAACTTTTAACTATGTCTCTGACATCCCTAGACCCAAGAGTAACAAGATTGAACCTGCCAGAAGGCGAAGTTCCTGCGATGGAGCCAAAGCCGGAGCTGGATCAGTTTGAAACATACGAAGCCTTCCATCAGAAGAAAGAAGGTACTGCTTATACTTACGTTGGCCCGGTTCATGCGCCTAACGAAGACGTGGCTTTCCTGTTTGCAAAAGAGCAGTATAGCCGCCGCTTTGCCTGCACCGGCCTTTGGATCGCGCGCACCGAAAACATCCAGGTTACGCCTTACGGTAATGATAACGAGAATGTGTACGACACTATCCAGTTTGAAGAACCTGTTTTACGTTCTGAGCAACCTGAACCATATGAAATCTTCCATCTGAAAAAGCGTGGAAAAGCGCATGCACATGCCGGCCGTGTAATGGCAACATCTTACCAGGAAGCACTTCAGGAAGCAAAACAACAATTAGGAGAGAAAGGCCCTATCGTAAATGTGTGGGTAGTTAAGTCGAAAGATGTGCTGCAGTCTGCAGAAGAGGATAAGGATATGTGGACCACTATTCCGGAGAAGAAATACCGCGAAGCCATTGCCTACAAAGTAATGGACAAGATTACGAAGTATAAAGAAGAGAATAAACCTACAACTGCGCAATAATGAACGAGCAAGCGATAAAAGACCTGTTATACAAACTGGCAGACGACCAGCTTATACTTGGCCACCGCAACTCTGAATGGACCGGCTTCGGCCCGATACTGGAAGAGGACATTGCTTTCTCGTCGATGGCGCAGGATAAGATAGGCCATAGTTTAGCTTTTTATACGTTGCTGCAGGAGCTTGGCGAAGCTGAACCTGATACCGTTGCCTTTACCCGCAACGCCAACCAGTTCCATAACAGCCACCTGGTAGAACTGCCAAACGGCGAGTACGATTTCAGCCTAATCCGCCACTTTTTATACGATAATGCCGAGATCATCCGTTTCGAGATGCTGTCGCAGTCGAGCTACGAGCCGATTGCTAAAGTTGCTACGAAGCTGAAAGGCGAAGTAAAATACCATGTGCTGCACGCCAATACCTGGATCAAGAATTTAGGTTCATCTACTGAAGAAGCTATCCTTCGTTTGCAGTCTTCGTTGAATGAAGCGATGCCTTATGCGCTGGCGATGTTCGAGAAATCGAATTATGAGCAGGAGCTAATTGATGCAGGTGTGTATGCAGGCGAAGAAGCTGTGAAAGCTGAGTGGCTGAAGCGCATACAGGCAGTAATTGAAAAGACAGATTTGAAATTACCTGACCTGACAACTATAGAACCTAAGTTTGGTGGACGCTACGGTGAGCATACAGAACACCTGCAGCCGCTATTGGACGAGATGGCTGAAGTATTTAAGATTGACCCAACTGCTGAGTGGTAATTAGTCGTTAATCGTTACCATTGATCGCTTTTTGTGAATCCGAATAACGAACAACGAGTAACTAATAACGAAACAATGTTGACCAAGGAAAACATATTAACCCTGCTGGAGGAGGTAAAAGACCCTGAAATACCGGTGTTATCGCTGGTGGATCTGGGGGTGATCACGGGTGTGGAAGTTTCGAAAGATGACCACGTTACCGTGAATATGACGCCTACTTTTGCCGGTTGCCCTGCCATGGACTACATGAAGAAAGATGTAGAACGCACACTGGAAAAACACGGCATCACCAACTATAAGGTTAACATGACCTTTGATAAGCCCTGGGACAGCAATAAGCTTTCAGAGAAAGGCCGTAAACAGTTGAAAGAGTTTGGCCTGGCACCACCACCAAAGTATGACCTGATATTGGACCTGGATATTCTGGAACATGTAAAGTGCCCTTACTGCGATAGCGATAATACGGATATGAGAACGCCTTTCGGCCCGACACTTTGCCGCTCTATGCATTACTGTAACAACTGTAAGCAGATGTTTGAGCAGTTCAAGCCACTTTAAGTAACCTAACTATAAACAGAAAGGCCAGCTGAACTATAGCTGGCCTTTCTGTTTATAGTTAGGTTATTTCTCTTCGCTCTTCGTACTCAGAAACATTCCGCAGCCGTTAAACTCAATGCCTTTTGCCTTTACCCGAACTGTGTGCGTAAACATTTTACCAGACATAGTGTCTTCGCAGGGCTGTACAGTTAATTCAACTATAAGGTCGCCGGTTTCAGCAGTGGCTTTATAGGTAATAGTTTTACCGTTATTTACGATCTCCGGAATTGCAGTTTCCAGGGCTATAGTTTCGGAAGGCAGCGTTTTAAAGTACATGCCTTTCTCCTGGTCAATTTCCAGTGCCCAGCCAGGTTCGTTTCCGGTAGCTATAAAATCGACACCTAGCCTGCGTTTTTCATTCCAAAGTTCAGGATTGTTGCCTGTTAAGTCAGTGTCCTTTCTCAGCCTGTATTTGTCAGCCAGGTTGGTGGTTATTCTCTTCCCTTTCTGATCTAACATATGCAATTCCCCACCTATCGATAAGTCGAATTGGGTTGAAGTAGAATCGTTGCCGTGAAGTTGAAGAATGCCATTCGCTATTTGCCAGGTTCCGGTGCGGGTATAGGGTTCAACGTCACGCTCCTGGTAAACCATTGTTTCTTCAAAGGTATTGTCTTCGTTCAGGCTCAGGTTATAGTTTATGCCCGGGCAGTCGGCACAAGGAATTACACCACGCCACACTCCTACAACACTGCGGGGCAATCTGCTCTCGCCTACTTCAACATCCACAGCCTCCGTCGAAAGTTCGCTTGTGGTACAACCCGAAACTATAGCCGCCAACACCAGAAACAGCCAAAATCCTTTACTCATACTCTTATTTTACGACCTAAAATTAACGCCGATCCTCTACTTAAAATAAAAAGCCCTGCTACGAATAGCAGGGCTCAAAATTAGGCAAATTTTATAGTTTATAGTTGCTCCATTTCGTGCTGCACAAAATCAACCAGACTTTTAATATATGCCGTACTGAAATCGAATTTGATACCAGCCGCCTCGTATACTTCGCCTATCGATACGGTATAGCCTAAGCTCAACGCACGTTTGTAAGCTGCCAAACCTTCCGCTGGGTTCTCTTTATAGTTCTTCCAAACAGCAATTGCACCCA
Source organism: Pontibacter pudoricolor (assembly GCF_010092985.1). Lineage (GTDB taxonomy): Bacteria > Bacteroidota > Bacteroidia > Cytophagales > Hymenobacteraceae > Pontibacter > Pontibacter pudoricolor. Next base: position 1,919,849 of record NZ_CP048106.1, read on the forward strand.
ACTGCGCCATGGCATACTCCACATAATAAAACGGAACTTCGAAAATATGTAGCTGCTTCTGCCACATGTATGGCTTGTACTGTTCCAGCCCGGTCCAGTCAACTAACTGGTGGTTAAACTGGTCGAAGATATTCACCCATTCCTGTTTGCGCTCTTCGGTAGTTTGCTCCGGATGTTCGTAGATCCAGTGCTGGAATTTATCAACTGTAGCCACCCACGGGAAGGTCTCCAATACGCTTTCCAAATGCGTTTTCTTAGCTCTGCGCAGTTCGTCTTCATCATCAAAGAAGGTATCCCAGTAATCCATCGAGATCAGCTCCATCGACATAGACGCCAGTTCTGCTACTTCTGAAGGTGGATGCTTGAAAGAGTTCAGCGTCAGCTCACGTGTCAGGAAAGAATGTACGGCATGGCCGCCTTCGTGCAGCATCGTGATCACATCGCGCAAGCTGGAAGTCGCATTCATAAAAATGAACGGAACCCCGATCTCATCCAATGGATAGTTGTAACCGCCCGGCGCTTTTCCTTTTCTGGACTCCAGATCCAGGTGGCCCATGGCGCGCATGGTAGCAAGGCAATCGCCTAAATACGTATCCAGTTTGTAGAATACCTGCACTGTTTTCTCGAGCAGTTCTTCGCCGGAAGTAAAAGGCTCCAACGGTTTTCTGCCTGACGGGTCCACATCCAGGTCCCAGGGCTTTAATTCTTCTACTCCCAGTTTCTGCTTGCGCTCCTGGTCTATAGTTGTTAGCAGCGGAACTATAGTTTCTTTTATTGAAGTATGGAAATCGAAGCAATCCTGCGGGGTATAATCGAAACGGCCAAGTGCGGCAAACATGTAATCCCGGAAATTCCCGAAATCTGCATTTTTAGCTACCTGTGTGCGGAGTTTCAGCAGTTCGTTGAACAGTTCATCCAGCTTGTCCTTGTCCTGAATGCGGCGCTCCTGTATCGTTCTCCAGGCTTCTTCACGCACGGCTCGGTCGTTCTGCTTCATGCGGTCGGCAGCGCGCTGCAGGGTCATCTCTTCGCCATCCAGCGTTACGGTCATTGCACCGGTAATGGCTGCGTACTGTTGCTGCTTGGTGCTGATCTCAGTGTTAAGCGGAATGTTCTCTTCCCTGAAAATCTCCAGCGCACGTTCTACGCCACGCAGGTAAATTCTATACTTGTTTTTATCCAGTGCAGTCACGTAAGGCGAGTGCATCAGCTTTTTGTTCAGCTCGTGGTCGTAAGGCGCAATTTTGGGGTCTATTTCAGACACAAAATACTGGAAGGCTTTGGTACTCTCTTCGTTCTGTGTGTCGCAGGTCATGCGTATGTAGCGCCAGCCCATGTCTTCCGAAAGCATACTCTCCAGCTCGCTCCGGTCGGCCATCCACTTTTCAAGCTCTTCTACGTTAGTAATTTCCCTGTTTTTCAGTTCTTCAAAAGAAGGTTGCAGGGCTTCCCAGGTTTCTACTTTAAAATCTTCAGGCAGGTAAGTGCGTTGCTTGCGCTTTGGTATAATTAAGTTTGCTGATACGTTGGTCATAATGCTAACATATATTCTAAAAATGTAATATAGGTACTTCCGCTGAAAGTACAAAAAAAGCCATATCTACAAAAGATATGGCTCTTATTTTATACGTGAATTTTAATTATCCGATCTCGATAACAACATCGCTGGTAAGCGGGTGACCTACACAGTTCAGCACATAGCCTTCGTCCAGCTCCGCATCCGACAAGCCTTCACGCTCATCCAGGTGCACTTTTCCGCTCAGGCACTTACCACGGCAAGCGGTACACAAACCCGCCTGGCAAGAGTACGGCAGATCAACATCCTGGTCCAGAGCAGCTTCCAGTATAGTCTGGTCCGGGTTTACGGTTACGCTGTATTCCGAGCCTTCGTAAATAATGGTTACTGTTTGGGTGGTTATCTCATCTTCGTCAGTAGCACTTACATTGCCATGCTGGTCCGAATCAGGTTCGCCGGTTAGCTTGCTGCTCACAAAACTTTCCCTGAAAACCTTATCGAATGGCACATGCAATACGTTCAGGGCTTTCTTTACTTCATCCATCATGCCTTCCGGGCCGCACATAAAGTATAATCCATTGCTGATTTTGGATAACTGCAGGCGCTCCAGAATTTTAATGATCAGGCTCTGGTTCACCCGGCCGCGGTATTCGCAATTCTGATTTGGCTGGCTAAAGATGTAAGCAATCTGTAAACGGTCCGGGTTTTCGGCGCGCAGTTGCTCCAGCTGGTCTTTAAAGATCACCGAGTTCTCGTCGCGGTTACCGTACAGCAATGTAACCTTACTGTTCGGTTCTTCGCGCAGCACGCCTTTAAGTATAGACATAAGCGGCGTTATGCCACTGCCAGCCCCTAATAAGATTACGTTGCGGGTTTCAGCGACATCGCAGGTAATACAGAAATTACCAAGTGGCTCCATCACTTCAATCTCCTGCCCTACTGCTGCATTATCAAGCAAGTAATTAGACACTTTACCGCCCGGCACGCGCTTTATAGTTACCGATAGGGTGTTCTCGTGGGGTGTACTGCTGAGCGAGTAAGAGCGGCGTTCTTTTTTACCTTCAAACGGAATGATCAGGGTAAGAAACTGGCCTGGCTTATAGTTTATAGTTTGATTCTGTGGTTGTTCAAAATGAAGGGTAACAGCATCTGAAGTTTCACGGGTGATGTCCGAAATTTTCAGTGTGTGGTAAGAGTTACTCATTTTAGTTTATAGTTTATAATGATGATTTAAGTTTTAGAGCCTGTTTACAAGTGGAAAGTTACAATAAACTTAGCTGTTGTGATAAAGTTTTCACTAAAACACAACGCTTTTGTATAAAGTATACGTACAAGACCAAAACTGAAAACAGCCTGTATAAAGATTGAGAAAAAAACTGCAACTTTGTGCTGTTGAGCTGTTTCAGAAACAAAATGGGTAAAAGGCCCCAGCTCAATTACCGTTCTAACACCTTACTACAATAAAACTGTGATGCTTTATAAACTCACGCTAAAAAACTGTGAAAAAACCGTAGTGGTAGATGACCACACTTACGAGTACATTCAGAAAAATGCATATCTGCAGCAGATCGAATTCCTGAAACACCTGCGCATCCACTCTAACGGCTATGCCTTCTTCCAGAAGAACTGGCCGCTAAAGAATGGCAAGTACCGCAACGAGACGATCTACCTGCATAAACTTATCGGCGAACAGCTCCTGGAAAAGCAGGAAAGCAACATTAAGCTGTACGTGCACTTCAAAAACGGCAACAAACTGGACTGCCGCCGCGAGAACCTGGAGTGGGCACCGCTTTGCAAAATTGTGCGCAACACCACTAAAACCGAGAACAAACTTGGTGTGCGTGGCGTGCATAAGGAAGCCCAGAAGTACAGAGCCATCATCCACCATAACAAGCAGCGTATCAACCTGGGTACTTTCGAGACTTTGCAGGAAGCCGCCATGGCCTACAGCAGAAAATCGGAAGAGCTGTTTGGTAAAACTAAAAGTTTAAAAACACTCTCTAAGTTTGTGGAAGAAGTAAATTAACTTCTTATACTTGCGCCTGCAGCCAGACCCGCTGCACTATAGAGTGAATGAAAACAACAACAGAACTTAGCGAACTGCTGAGACGGCACACTACTGCCTTTGCCCCGGTCATCGACACCGACCTGCAAAGCAACGTAGTGTGCCGTCTTGATTTTACGGCTGCCAACAACCTGTTGCAGCAAACCGATTTAGTTGATACAGCGACTTTTAACGAAGCTGTAAACCAGATGCTGAGTGAGCAAAAGGCTATAGTTGGCGTGGGTGGTTATTTCGAAGACCGGTCTATTTACAGACGCAGCTCACACTTCGATGCAGCCGCCGAAAGCCGCAACCTGCATTTAGGTATTGATATCTGGATGGAAGCTGAAACGCCGGTTTATACTCCGTTGGATGCTACCGTACATAGTTTCCAGGACAACAATAACTTTGGAGATTACGGTCCAACTATAATTCTGCAACACGAACTGGAAGGTGTTACTTTTTATACGTTGTATGGCCACCTGAGCCGGAAATCGTTGGAAGGACTAGAAGTTGGAAAAGCTTTCAGAAAAGGCGAAAGAATCGCCTGGCTTGGTAACTACCCGGAGAACGGCGACTGGCCGCCACACCTGCATTTCCAGGTAATGGCAACTATGGAAGGCCGCTCAGGTGATTTTCCGGGCGTAGCTGCAGCATCAGACAGAGCACATTTTGAAAAGATATGCCCAAACCCGAATCTTATACTTCAGTGTCCGTTACTGCCGATGTAGAATACCAGACGCACAGTAATGGAGACGCAAAGTATTGCGCCTCTACAGATAACCGATATTGTAGAGACGCAATACTTTGCGTCTTTTAACTACGAAGCAACTCCGATAAAAACAGAAAAGCCATACCTGCAAGTATGGCTTTCTTGTTTTATAGTTGGTTAAACGTTAATCAAACTTAATAGCTTTTACCGGTTTAATGCGGGCGACCATGGCGGCTGGTATAAGTATAGCGAACATTGTCATCCCAAGGGTAATGAGGTTGAGCACAACTATAATTCCGAAATTCCAGCTAATAGGAACGGTGTCCATGTAGTAGTTCTCAGGGTCTAGGGGGATGATCTTGAAGTAATATTGAACAGCACAGAAACCAATGCCGATGATGTTCCCCCACAGCATGCCGCGAAGGGTTAAATGCAGCCCGCGGAAGTAGAACACCTTTCGTATCTGGGCATCTGTGGCTCCAACCGCTTTAAGTACGCCTATCATGTTTATGCGCTCGATGATCATGATGAACACTGTAGAAACCATGTTGAACGTAGCTACAAAAATGATGAGCACCAGGAAAATGATCACGTTTTTGCGCAGCAGTTTCAGCCAGTCAAAAAGCTGCGCGTGGCGGTCCGTTATCTTTTCGAGCTGCAGGTCATAGTTCATGTGTTCAAACACTTCATCTGCCACCTGATCGATCTGGTCGAAGTTCTTGATCATGATCTCCACCCCACCCGAAATGGAATCAGGCCAGTTATTCAGCTCCCGTATTAGCTTTATATCCCCAATCACGAACACTTCGTCAAACTCTTCGAGGCCAGTATTAAATATGCCGGATACTTTCAGTTTTCGGGCGCGTGGTGGGTTTTGTATGAAATAGAAAATAGCTTCATCCCCAACTTTTAAGAGCAGTTTTTCGGCCACCCGCCGGCTCATCATTACTTCTTTAGATGATGCTGTGTCGTTATAGGAGAGTAATTTCCCTGCATCCAGGTTCTTCTGCATGGCGCTCAGGTCATAATCTTTACCCACACCTTTCAGTACCACGCCCAGCACTTCTTCTTCTGATTTTACGATGGCGGTTTTACGGGCAAATGCCTGAATCTGCTTAATTCCGGGGATAGAATCTGCTTCTGAAAGACCAATATTGTTGCTGATCGGGGCACCTTCGTAAGAGTTATTGGTATCGTATTTGTTAACTTGCAGGTGCGCCCCGAAGCTGAATATCTTGTCGCGGATCTCGTTACGGAATCCTTCCAGAATGGCGAACGATACAATCATGATGGCAATGCCGGCAGCTATACTTATAATTGCTATTTTTGTAACCGACGCCGTAAACGAACCGGATTTAACTCCTGAGATTTTTTCGGATATGTACTTGGATATGTTCACGCGTTAAAACAGGATAAACTGCCTTAAAGATAGGTATGAAATTTGACTTCTTCTCAATTATGATACAGCCACTGTTTATACTTTATACTTCGTTGCTGCTGGCTATAGGCAGTTGCACTCCGAAGCAAACAACAACTCAGCAACCAGAGCAGCAAAAGCCAACTATAGTTAAAACAGCTCCCGAAGTATCAAAACCGCTCCAAACCGGTGCCGAACAATTCGGACTATACTTGCCAAAACTGCAAGGCAAACGCGTAGGCATGGTCGTAAACCAGACATCTATAGTTGGCAATGCTCACTTAGTAGACACCCTATTGAGCCGTGGTGTTAAGATCACTACTATTTTTGCACCGGAGCATGGTTTCCGTGGTGAAGCTGATGCAGGCGCCTATGTAAAAGATGCCAGAGACACCAAGACCGGTTTGCCGATTATCTCACTTTACGGCAAAAACAAAAAGCCACTTCCGGAGCAGCTTACTAATGTTGATGTACTTATTTTTGATATCCAGGATGTGGGCGCACGCTTTTACACCTACATCAGTACCATGCATTATGTAATGGAAGCCGCAGCTGAGCAAAACAAGGAGGTGCTTATACTTGACCGCCCTAACCCGAACGGTAACTATGTGGATGGTCCTGTGCTGGAGCCGGAGCATAAGTCTTTTGTAGGCATGCACCCTATTCCTATAGTTCACGGGCTTACAGTTGGCGAACTGGCAAACATGATAAACGGCGAAAAATGGCTGGAACGTCAGCAACAGGCAAAGATCACGGTTATACCTGTTGCCAACTATAACCATAGTTTGCCTTATACTTTACCCGTTAAGCCATCTCCAAATTTACCTAACCAGCAGGCCATTACGCTTTATCCATCGCTTTGCCTCTTCGAAGGTACCAATGTAAGCGTTGGTCGCGGCACGCCTACGCCTTTCCAGGTTATCGGCAGCCCATACTATAAGTTCAAGGATTTTTCGTTTACGCCTGTCAGCACACCTGGCGCCACCGATCCGCCTCACAAAAACCAGGTTTGCTACGGTAAGAACTTAACAGACCCGGCTACAGCACAGCCTTTTACATTAGCTTACCTGCTCGATTTTTACAAGAACTCAACCCAGCAGGATAAGTTTTTCAACAATTTTTTCGAGAAACTGGCCGGAACTTCGGAGCTCAGAAAGCAGATTATAGCCGGAAAAACAGAAGCGGAGATTCGTGCCAGCTGGGAGCCTGCTTTAGCAAACTATAAAACCTTACGCAAAAAATACCTGCTTTACCCCGACGCAGAATAAGACTATGCCGAAAGACCTACGCATTATATTTATGGGTACCCCCGATTTTGCGGTGCCCACCTTACAGACTTTAGTCGAACACAACTATAAAGTAGTTGCTATAGTTACCGCACCTGATAAACCAGCCGGCCGCGGCCAGAAAATTCAGCAGTCACCGGTAAAAGAGTACGCTGTTTCGCAAAATGTTCCGGTGCTGCAGCCAACCAACTTAAAATCTGAAACTTTCCTGGATGAACTGCGCAGCTACAAAGCCGATCTGCAGATTATAGTTGCGTTCAGAATGTTGCCTGAAGTGGTGTGGAGCATGCCGCCACTGGGTTCATTCAATATTCATGGCTCTCTGTTGCCGCAGTACCGTGGTGCTGCGCCTATTAACTGGGCCATCATTAATGGCGAAAAAGAAACCGGTGTTACATCGTTTTTCCTGAAGCATGAAATTGATACCGGAGACCTGTTACTGCAAACCCGTGTGCCTATACTTGAAGAAGATGACTTTGGCTCGATGTACGAAAAGCTGAAGTTTGAAGGCGCAAAACTTGCGCTGCAAACCGTACAGGCCATTGAGCAGGACAATGTTAAGCCAATGCCGCAACCACAAACCGGAGAGTTGAAACACGCACCGAAGATCTTTAAAGAAACCTGTGGGATCAACTGGGATCAGCCGGCAGACCAGGTTCGTAATTTTGTGCGTGGCCTCTCCCCTTACCCAACCGCCTGGACACGTTTAGGCGATAAAACCTTTAAGATTTTTAAAGTAGAAGTTTTGGAAAATGCTGGGTATGATGGCACGCCCGGAACTGTTTACACTGACAATAAAACCTTTGTGCATGTAAAAACCGCCGACACTGCAGTAACTATAGTTGACCTGCAAATGGAAGGCAAAAAACGCATGCCGCTGGCTGATCTATTACGTGGCTATACTTTTAACTTATAAAATATGATCGCTATAGTTGTAGCCGTTGCCGAAAATAATGTGATCGGGAAAGATAACCAGCTTATCTGGCACCTGCCCGCCGACCTGCACTTTTTCAAGAACCTGACTATGGGCCACCCGATAATAATGGGCCGCAAAACCTACGAGTCAATCGGGAAGCCGTTGCCGGGCCGTACTACCGTTATCATCACCCGCCAACAGGATTTTGAAGCGCCCGGCTGTATTGTTGTCAACTCTATAGACGAAGCTATTGCCGAAGCCCAAACTATAGACCAGGATGTGTACATTATCGGCGGAGCTGAGATATACAAACAAGCCTTAGCCAAAACAGACACTATCTACCTAACCCGCGTGCACCACACTTTTGAGGGCGATACCTTCTTTCCTGAAATTGATGAAAACAACTGGGAAGTAACATCCGAGGAAAAGCATGAACCTGACGAGAAGAATAAGTATAGCTATAGTTTTATAGCCCTGAAACGGAAACTATAAAAACAGAAAAGGAGCAACTATAGAGCTGCTCCTTTTCTGTTTTTATAGTTGGCTATAGTTTAACGCAATATGTAAATCTTGCCGTAGCCGTTTTTAAAGGCCTTGTCGCCGAACTTCTGCTTGTGGTACATCATCTCATCGCCCCGGCTAACTACCACACGGTATAAGTATACCCCGTTCGCCAGTTTATCGCCGTACATATCGGTACCATCCCAGGCATATTCGGTTTTGTTGTTACCAATGCGCAGCGGCCCCAGTTCTTCCTTCATAATCTCTTTCACTACCTTACCGGTTATAGTTAAGATCTGGATCTTGATATGATCCGGAATGGTGGCGCCAGTCAGTGTAAATATGAAGTTGGTTTTAGTCGAGAACGGGTTCGGGAATGGGTAGAAATTGGTTATGGAAGATCGGTTTTCAACTTCAAAGTTAATACGGTACGGTGAAATGCCCGACTGTTTACCCGACACATCCTTCGCACGGACTTCCATCGTGTAAACACCGTCTTCTAACTTAGCAGGTTTAAACTCAACCCTGAAATCGCTTTTCTCCGTTGCCGGAAAAACCTCAACATACTCTACTAACTCTGAAGTTTTGTCTAACGCAATTTCCTGCTGATTTCCGTTAGGATCAACTAATATGACAGACATTCCGGAAGCGTCACTTAAGAACGCCTGCTTGTTCTCATCCTTCACAGTTATACTGACCATCGGGCTTGGAGATATCAATTCCCCATCCATAATATGCACGCCATCAAATGCCACATCCATAATAGGGTGTAACCTGGATTTCGCTTTAAATGGCACAACATAAATGTTGTTGAAGTAATGCTGCTCTGGTTGAATACGTGGGTTCACATAGATGCTCAACTTATAGTTGCCATCTAAGGTATGGGTATCCATTTCAAAATTAAAAGTAGCCGACGTATTAGCGGCAAGCGGGGCAAGCTTTAAACGTTTCTGTATTGGCTCTATTCCATCACCGGTTACGGTTACATCTACGGCAAGCGAGTCTTTAAAGGCAAAGGATGAAACATTCTGAAATAGCATCGGAACCTTCATTTTCCCTTTATTGGCCTGCTCCGAAATTATTGAGGAACTTACTTCTACCAAATCCGGGCGAATCACTCCTTCAGGGGCTACTTCGTAAAATACAAGCCACTGATCCAGTTGAGGGGCAGAACGGTCTGTTGCATCAGAGAGTGCGGCCTCTAACTGCAGGTGCGGATATACTTTTGCATCAATGTTAGAAATATCAAAATTTTTAGAAGGCACATTATCAACTAATACCGTCGCGTTGCCTTCTGTATTTATACCGATCACGCGCAGCGTATAGTCATCGTTCCCGGCTTTATACTTTTCGATATTGTGATGCACCGAACCCCAGCTAAGTGCTGGCCCGATGATGGCAGAAGTTATTTCTCCGGCCTGCTGATTAGATTTTAAGGTAACACGTAAAGCAATCTCCTGTTTAGAAGGAACAGTGGGGTTGCTCGGATCTGCCACTACTTCGTACATTGTGCCTGGCTCCGCTCCTTTTCTTCCTAACAAAGCGTAAGGATGACCGTTTTTCAGATTACCGATCTCTTTCGCTCCTATAGTTCTGAATTCATTTCTCAGGTTCTCTGTAAAGCTCTCGAAAGCAACCTTGTTGATACTAATAACAGCAACATAATAGCCAACCGGAACCTGTTTCAGAAAGGACTCCACATTTGCTCTTACAGTGGCGTTATTCATATCCTTGAACTGATACAGGTATTCGTAGCCGGTGCATGGTGTGGCAAACGGTAGTCCTTTCACCAGTTCTAGCGTTTTATCGTTAATTACAACCATGTAGAGCCTCGAAGTGGTACTGCTTTCCGGGTAATCGCATGAAACTCCCAGGAGCTGCTTATCATTTAAATACAGACCATGGTTACGCGTGTACCTGAAATCTCCCCCGATTGTCTTTATAGAAACATCAGCAACACCAGGTATAAAACTGAAATGAGGCTTTGGTTCCTGTATAATTACTTTATCGGTTTCTATAGTTTTAAACTGCCCGATATGGCTTTGCGACCAACCGGGCCTGGAGCCATTAATCACTCTGAAGGAACTTGAAGCATATAAGGTATCTTCTCCTGCCTCATAATGCTGGAAACGGGCACGCCAGTAGTACACTGTGCTATCAGGTAAATTTCCTAAGGCAGACACATCCACATCCCAGGTTGGTACCAGCGAATTGTCAGTGGTAAATGAGCGTTTAAGTGCGCTGTTGAAATGATATGTGGTGTCAATTTCCAGGTAAAAACCCTGCCTGCTTTCCTGTAATAGTGTTGTTTGAGCAACTATTTTTACATTTTTGCTGCTTTCTATACTAAAATTTGCCGGCGCCAGGGCAATTAGCCCGTTTGCCGGGAAAAAGTACTGGAAACGGGCCACATTGTTCGTCTCATCCAGTTCATCAAATTTAAAGTCGCCATCAAGTGTAACTTCAAACTGGTTCATCCCAAGGGCTGTTACTCCTCTGTTATCAATCTCCAGAACAATTTTATCTTTATAATAAATTGGAGCTACTTTAAAAAGCTCAGGTGCAAGTTCAGTGTTATCTGCTAAAATTCGTTTGACAGTAACTCCTACTGAGTCCGGTAATGCCTTCCCCCAGTTTCGTACGCCTACTATTAAATTAAATTTTTCTGCAGCAGCAGTTAACACCTCTCCCGGCACAACGCCCTCTATGTCAGCTTCATTTACAATAGCAGCGTAGTCCGGTTTTGATGGATTATATATTTTAACGGCCGGGTCGCCCTGCAAAACCATTTCCATCACCATTGCTTTGGTAACGTCGCCCGGGTTAGACTGTAAAGTTCTTTTTATAACCTGCTGCTGTACTTCACCCAGTGTTTTTCCATAAAACGCCGGATCCTGAAAAGCAGTGGAGTAAAAGTTTGTGGAATAGAGGTCCAAATAATATGGGTACCCGGACTCAGCATGTGCTATAAAAGCAATAGCTCCTTTATCCGCGGTGTTTACCCAGTCTTCACCAAACGATCTGTTGTTAGGTATAAAGGCATCGCCAGTACTGCAACCGTTCATTAAGATGACAGGATATTTGTCTTTGTTATTGTAGCCGTTTAATGCACTGGATACTAGTCCAATGTCAAGGTCGGTTGTACTTGGCGAACTATGACCAAAGAAAGTTAACAGCGAAACTCCCGCATTTATTTCGTTAGCTACATTTATAGTTTCAACAACCTCACTTACGTTCTGTCTGTATTTTTCTATAACATTTGCTCCCAGGTAAATCCCTTCAGCTATATTCTTATACTTCTTCAGATAGTTTGCAATCTGGTTTATCTCAGAAACAGTCGTTCCCCCGCCTAATTGCAAAATATTTTTACGCCACGGCAATCCTTCAGGCAAGGCTTCATATGCCTTTACTTTATTAAGGTAATTGATAACATCCTCTGCTTTGATAGCGGCAAGGCGCCCCGTAGGTACCTCAGGCGAAAACGAATTGTTCTTAAAATCTGCTGTAAAGAACACGTCCGAAACCGGCGCAAGACCGGTTGGCACAAGGTCTATCTCGTACACTTTAGGGTTGCGGCCGCCAATGTGGTAATAACTAAACCGTCCTCCATAAAACTCCTGATATTCCGGGGCTCCATATTTTACGCCTTTACCAATTATAAACAGATGCTTTGCTCTATTTGAGGTAAGCATAAAACTCATAAATCTCCGGATACTGTTTACCGAAAACTCGCCATAATGGAACTGGTCTATCACCTGATCCATGTGCACTAACAAAGTATCATACCCACCTCCGGCATCAGAGGCACGATAAGCCGCAAAAGCTTCAGGCGCGCGCAAACTCTCACCAGCCACCTTTTTCATCAGGCGCTTATTTGTTAGAATAATATAGTTGTGAGCTGAAGGAGTAATTTTACGGAAACGGATATTCTTTTCGGTTTGTACCGGCCTCCACGGGTTTGACGCGTCTGCCACTAATACCTTACGGGAAGTTGTATTACCATCTATCACAAACCCTTTACCGCTACCAGAACTATAACCTGCAATACGAACAGGGTTATATGGGTCTGTGACATCGTAGGCAACGGATGCTCCAGGGCTGCTTTTCACCTCATAATAAGGAGATAACCCACGCGCAGGATCTGTAAAGAATGTTAACTGGCGCTGCCCCGCAGGGAAGTTAGTAGCTTGTGGGTAGGTAATATTTCCGTAGACAAAACCAACCTGATCTGCTGTTATATCCGGACCAACGCGTTCAATATATAGATTGAGCTGCCCGGAAGATGTGAAGTCAGTAAATTCCAGCGCAGTTTTACTTTTTGCAAAATCATCGCCGAAAACCCGGAAAAGCTCGATCTGCCTTGGAGTACTTCCGCTTGTGACCTTTACCGTAAACTCGTGCATCATCTCATTTGTCGTGACTACTGCATACTCCAGTTGGGGCTTTGGCCCTGTAGTTACTACATTAGTCAGCAAACTTGTGCCACTGTTATTGAATGTTTTGGGGTAGCGTGAGGAGTGTGAAGCATATCCTTCGCCTGCATCAAGCCAGGGCATGCGATTGTCGTTATAGGTTTTGCCGGTATAATACCTGTTTGTATACATGAACAAAGCCTGCTGCAAATGGTAAGGCTCCGGTGTTTTGCCTGTTACTTCCGGGTTGTTTTGTTGCATCCGCTTACCCTTAACAGTTGAGAAGGTTAAGAAATAAGCAGCTGTATCGGTGTATAAACTATAGAACTGATGTGGCTGGTGCGAGGGGTCTTTGTATAGTTCCGCGTCCAGCGCTCCGTCATTCCGCTCCCCATAAAACTCCAGGTAATCCTGCGGGTCGAGTTTTCCATCCTGTTCTCCGGCTATGTAAACGGCAACTTCTTTTCCCCTACGGAACAACTGCAGGTTCTGCGGATTAACACCTTCCAGGCCCAGCTGACTTAAATAAGTATAATTAAGCTGATGCAGGCCGGTGCTGGTTACTTTTATCTTATGATAAGTCTGCTCATAGTTTATCCATTCGTTGCCATAGTTGGTTTGCGCCTGGGCTGTAACTATAGTTGTAACTATAAACAGAGATAAGAGACAGAAGCGTTTAAAAGTGGCGGAAATATACATGGCTGCAAGTACCTTATCTGAATGAATATCCCATTGAAATGATGACCGAAGATGTGTTGGCGTTGGCGATGGAGTTCTTCTCCCGGTCGCTTATGCGTGAGAGTGCAAGGTCCAGGTTAAAGCCATTTGATACGAAACCAACCCCAAAATTAGGTTGTACCTGTGTAGCTGTGCTGCCGTCGAAGCGGGTAGTTTGCTGATAGTTACTTAATCCGCCCCGGATAAATACCGATTTGGAGTAAACCAGTTCGACGCCAATATGCGGATCTACTGACATCAGGTTTGACTTGAGAAGCACATTCCGTTTACCATCAAACGTAAAGTCTATGTCTGTAGAAACAAGGGCAGTGAACTTATCATTGATCTGAAAATTTCTTCCGGCGCCAACTATAATACGTGGTAAGGTAAGCTCTGCAGAATTCTCAGGGAGATCATTCCCGGTTTGGGCATAAGCTTCTTCCAACTCTTCTACATTATGCGTCCAGGCGGTGAAGGTAGTCGTAATATCTTTACCCATTACGCCAAACTGCCAGCTGCCACGTTGCAGCTGTGCACCTGCATCTAACCCAAAACCCCAAGCATTGGCAAAATTACCAACGTTGCGGTAAATGATCTTTGCACTTGCTCCCAGTTGCAGCCCTTCTATTAACCTGCTCCGGCGCGCATACGATAACAATACCGCATAATCTGCCACCGAGAAGAACTTTACACTATCGTACTGAATATAGCCGAACTCATTCTGCAGGCGGCGGGTATCAGCAATATCATCCACACCAAGCCTGATTACTGATACTGCCAACGCACTATTGGTATCTATGGGCATCGCAAAACTTGCGAAATCATTCTTCGCAATACCGGCAAACAACTCGGAGTGCATTAAGGCTATGTTATACTTATCGGGAAGGCGAAGCAGACCGGCCGGATTCCAGTAACCGGAAGTCGCATCACTGGTAATGGCAACCTGCACATTACCCATACCCAAAGCACGTGCACCCACACCAAGGTTCAAAAATTCATTACTGTACTTGGGGGCTGACACCTGGGCTTCCGCACTAAAGCAGGAAACAAGCAGCAAGGCTGGTAGCAAACACTTAAGAGTAATTTTGTGCATAGGCCAAAACTGTCGGTACGAAATTATCTAGATCAGCAGCACGGGGTTGTGCCACCTTAAAAACCAATTTACCTGATTTGATCCACTAACACGACTTTCGCTAAATAAGTTGTGCTGGCACCAAATATATTTTAAAGACAAAAATACACTATAAAAATATAAATTTTCCTGTCTACTTAACCCTTTTTAAAAAGTTACGTAATTATTTTTAAACAGTACCTTGCTTTACATAGTACCTTATATTATATTTGCTTCATCAATATAAACATCACCATCATGAAAGTAGAAAACACACAAGTGCAGATGCGGAAGGGAATTCTGGAATTCTGCATCCTTGAGATTATCTCTCGTGGTGAAGTATATGCGTCCGATATGTTGGAAGAGCTAACAGCAGCCAAGATGATCGTTGTGGAGGGAACCCTTTACCCGTTACTAACCCGCCTCAAAAACGCGTCGCTTCTCGACTACAGTTGGGTAGAATCCACATCAGGGCCTCCCCGCAAGTACTACACCCTAACCGAGTCAGGGAAAGCCTTTCTGGAGCAACTTCGCAACACATGGCAGGAACTGGTAGAATCCACCGACTTCATCATTCAAAACAAGAAAGCTAATTAGTCATGAAAAAGAATATAAGCATCAACTTACAAGGCATCATCTTCCATATTGAAGAAGATGGCTATGAGCAGCTGAGCAGATATTTGGCTTCTATCCGCACGTATTTCTCTAACTATGAGGGACACGATGAAATAGTTGCTGATATAGAGCTGCGAATTGCGGAGATCTTTTCTGCACGGCTTTCTGCTGGCAAACAGGTTATCTCGCAGGAAGATGTGCAGTACCTGATCGCCAGAATGGGTAATGTTACGGAGTTTGAAATTTCTGAGCCGGAAGATGAAGAGATTCCAAACTATAATGCAGGTGGAGCCGCCGGTGCGTCCTCTGCTTATGCAATACCGGGCACTAAAAAACTATACCGCGATATAAACCGCAAAGTAGTAAGCGGTGTGTGTGCTGGTATAGCCAACTACCTTACCATTGATGTTGTCTGGATCCGTTTGTTCTTCATTTTGTTTGTAGTACTAGGTGTATTATCGGCTGGTATCTCGGCAATAGCAGCATTTATAATTTACATTGTGTTATGGATTGGGATGCCTGAGAGCCATGAGTTACCTGAAACCAATGTAAAAAGGCTTTTCAGAGACCCTGATGACAAGAAATTAGGCGGCGTGGCCAGCGGTATTGCCAAGTACTTCGGGGTAGATATAGCTGTAGTTCGCATTCTGTTCCTTATTTCCATCTTTCTGGGCGGCTTCGGGTTACTGTTATACATCGTTTTATGGATAGCGGTACCCGAAGCGGTAACGCTCACAGAACGCATGCAGATGCAGGGTAACCCGGTTACGCTGGCAGGCATAGAGCAAACCCTGAAAGATAACCTGAACATGAAGGACCAGTATGGTCAGGAGAATACGCTTGCCAAGATCATCTTATTACCTATCCGCCTTATATCCCAGATCATAAACTGGCTAGGCACTGCCCTGGGCCCGGTTTTAGGCTTCCTGATCGCACTTATCCGTGTGGCAGCCGGCATTATGCTGTTGCTGGTTTCTGCCTCGCTTATAGTTGGTCTTTTTGCGGCCTTCTTCCAGGGCATGGGCTGGATTAATGATAATACCGTTATGCAAATGGAGCCTTTTGACTCAACTATCTGGCTGGGTGGATTTCCCAGATTCGGATTGGTTGCAGGTCTTATTGTAGGCCTAATCCCCCTTCTGTTCTTAATGTTGCTTGCAATCGGCTTACTTGCTAAACGATTCTTTATGCGCCCTACCCTGGGCTGGTCATTATTCGGAGTTTGGGTACTGGCACTTATAGTTATGATCGCCTCTATCATCTCTTACAGCGGCAACTTTAAGCGCAGCGGCGAAATTACGATCACTAAAACAGTACCTGCTGCTGGCATTAGCGTTCTGGATGCTTATGACATGGACCTGGAGTACAATAACCTGTATGTAGATGTGCGTGAGCATAACGGGCCTAATATCGAGATTCTGCAGCAGATAGAAGCCAAAGGCCGCACCGAAGAAGAAGCTAAGAA
The DNA here is from genome assembly GCF_010092985.1 of Pontibacter pudoricolor. Classification (GTDB taxonomy): domain Bacteria; phylum Bacteroidota; class Bacteroidia; order Cytophagales; family Hymenobacteraceae; genus Pontibacter; species Pontibacter pudoricolor. The sequence continues at coordinate 1,936,561 of NZ_CP048106.1, forward strand.
GAATGCCCGCATGGTGACTTATCGTGTGGTGCAACAGGATTCAACGCTGCGTTTCGACAACAGCTATGAGTTTAAAAAAGGGGCCAGCTTCCGTGACCAGGACCTGACCATCGTACTCCGGTTACCTAAAGATAAACCTTTCCGCCTGACCCGTGAGTTTGTATACCTGTTGCCAAGCGCTACTTTCGATCAGGATTACGGCTATGATAAAATAGTTAGAAATACCTGGAAAGCCAAAGGCGATATGCTGGAATGTATAACATGCGCCAGTGACACCTTAGACACTGAAGAGCAGGGATCTGATTTTAACGGTGGCGCTTTTTACGAAGCTGATGAAATTGGTAATCACGAGAGCGTACTTGACAACGAGCGAGAGTACGGTTCCAACACGAAAACTTTCCCTTTCAGCAACTTCAACCATATCAGCATTGCCGGCCATTACCATGTGCAGATAAAGCAAGGCAACCGCCACCAGGTAACAGTACGTGGCAGCCAGCGCGAAATCAGAAAGATGGAAGTAAGTGAAAACGGCGGAGAGCTAACTATAGAGTCTGAAGACAAGGTATTTAACCTGTTTGAAGACCATGAGCCGGTACTTATTCAGATTACAGTGCCTGATCTGCAACGGTTGGAGCTTGGTGGGGCCATTAAAGCAGATGTAACAGGCATTAACACCAACGAGCTTGATCTTGATCTTGCCGGCGCAGTTAAAGCGGCCATCAATGTAAGAGCCAGAACTATACGCGCTGACCTTGCAGGCGCAACAAGCACACGTTTTACCGGAACTACCGACCGGTTCGAGCTGGATGCTGCCGGTGCCTGCAAAGTTAATGCGGAGCAGTTACGTGCCAGCGATGTTCGGGTTGAAGCAAGCGGTGCCAATAAAATAGATGTGTATGCTACTTCAAGCCTTACTGCCGATGCATCCGGAGCAAGCCGTATCAGCTACAAAGGCAACCCTACCAGTAAGCAGATAAATGCGGATGGTGCCAGCAAAGTAGAACGCCAGTAGAACTATAGATTATAGTTCTACTGAATAAAAAGCGGACTAAATCCTTCTTACCTGATTTAGCCCGCTCATAACACTGCCTGAGTACATTATAAAACTATAGACATTACCCGACGTCTAGCACGTTTCCTGTAATATCACCCTTGTTTAGTTGTTTGATGATTCTGCAAGGCTTCTCCCAACCCAGGGAGAAGCTGAAGCAGGAAACCATCTTCCCCACTTCCAGTCAGTCCTTACTTATTAACTGATATCTTCTGTAGACTAAAACTATAGTTAGTAGCAACTTTCGGAAATAGCTTTAAATCTCGGGTAGCTGTAAATGCTCCGGGTAATTACAGATTTTGTTCTAAGCGGAGAAAAGGACAGGGAGGCGCAGGAGAATGCAGCCCTGCACAAGCTGATAAATACCGGAGCATTAAAAAGGAGAGTAACAGTGCTGCTACTCTCCTTTTCTTTATAAAGTCTTTTTATTTACAACCTGAAGCCCTTTTTGCTCACCAACCTGCAGCAGGTAACTATAGGCTTCGTCAAATTCATTCTTTACTTTTCCTTCCAGTATGGCTTCGGTCAACACTTCTTTCAGGTCGCCCACTGTTTTAGATGGCTTCAGGTCAAAGGTTTCCATGATGATCTCGCCGGTAATGACAGGCTGGAAGTTTCTTAGTTTATCGCTCTCCTCTACCTCAACCAGGCGTTTTTCTACCTTATCAAAGTTCTGAATGTAGCGCTTCACTTTCACATCGTTCTTAGAGGTTATGTCAGCGCGGCACAAAGCCATCAGGGCATCAATATCATCACCGGTCTCAAATAAAAGGCGACGCAAAGCAGAATCTGTAACGGTATCTTTTACCAGCGCTATTGGGCGTAAATGCAGTTTTACAAGTTTCTGCACAAAGCGCATGTGCTCGTTCAGGGGCAGTTTCAGGTCTTTAAAGATCTTCGGCACCATACGCGCGCCGCGGTCTTCGTGCCCGTGAAAGGTCCAGCCTACTTTTGGGGAATAACGTTTTGTATCGGGTTTGGCAATATCGTGCAGTATAGCTGACCAGCGCAGCCAAAGATCATCCGAAACCTGGGCTACATTATCTAACACCTGCAGTGTGTGGTAAAAATTATCTTTGTGCGAGTTTCCGTTTTTGGTTTCTACGCCTTGCAGCTCCACCATTTTCGGGAAGATGAGGTGCAGTAAGCCGGAAGCGAAAAGCAATTTAAAGCCGTAGCTCGGCACAGGTGCAAGAATGATCTTATTCAGCTCATCGGTTATCCGCTCCTGCGATACGATCTTGATGCGCTCTTTATTATCTGTAATGGCATCAAAGGTATCCGGGTCAATGTCGAAGCCAAGCTGTGTAGCAAAACGGATGGCGCGCATCATGCGCAGGGGATCATCAGAAAAAGTAATGCCGGGCTCTAAAGGCGTACGGATGATCTTCCGTTTCATGTCCTTCAGTCCGTTAAACTCATCTATCAGCTGGCCATAGTTGGCTTTATTCAGACTAATTCCCAGCGCGTTGATGGTAAAGTCTCTGCGTTTCAGGTCATCATCCAGCGTGCCCAGTTCCACTTCGGGTTTGCGCGAATGTTCTCTATACGATTCCTTCCGTGCCCCGACAAACTCCACTTCCCAATCATTAAACCGAAGCATGGCCGTACCAAAATTCTTAAAAACAGAGACTTTTGGTTTATGGGGCAGGTTTTTGGAAACTAACTCGGCCAGGGCTATTCCGTCCCCGATACAGACCACGTCAATATCTTTGGAAGGCCGTTTTAACACCAGGTCGCGCACAAAGCCACCGATAACGTAAGCATCTACACCAAGCTCTGCCGCTGCAGAAGCTACCACATCAAAAACCGGATTATCGGGCAGTTTTATAGTTTCCATCAAAAAATAAAGCCTCAGGTGGTTTTGCCACACCTGAGGCGCAAAAATAATGTATTAAATCGAAAGCACCTTAGCAGGAGAACAGACAAATAGTTAAAATAACTACAGGCCAATCTATATTTAGTACTTCGTTCTGTTCAAAAAATGGCTAGCTATAGTTACTCTCTTATAGTTTCTATTTCGCCGTTGGGCTTTATTTTTACGATACGTGACGGCTTGGCTTCTGATTCTTCATCCTGTCGCCAGCGAACTACATAATCAACCCGTTTTTTCACTTCTTCATCTATTTCAGCAAATGTAGCCGGTGATTTACCTCCGCTCAGGTTGGCTGATGTAGAAACCAAAGGCCTGTCGAGCTGGCGTATCAGTTTATGGCAGAACTCATCCTTCACCACGCGTATAGCTATAGTTCCGTCAGGTGCAATTACTTCTTCAGGCAGATTTTGTGCTCCTTCAAAAATATAGGTTGTGGGTTGCTCCTGCTCTTCCAGCATCTTCTCGAATTTATCCGGCACATTTGCCACATAATGCTTCACCATATTAATGTCAGCCACCAGTATGATCATGGATTTGGAAGGGTCGCGCTCTTTTATTTTAAAGACTTTTTGTACTGCCTTAGCTTCGTGCGCGTCGCAGCCTATACCCCAAACCGTATCAGTCGGGTACAGAATTACATTGCCCATCAGCAACTCTTCCTCAGCCGCCTGCACTTCCCTTACTAAGTCTTTCATAGTTTCGAATGTTTAATTGTTATATGGTTTAATTACTGAAAAGCTATAGTTAACCTTATCGGGTGAGTTAACAAGTAAACAATCCAGCAACTTAACAATCTATCGTATTTCCTGCGTCAGTTCTATCAGCACGCCGTTGGCACTTTTGGGGTGCACAAAGCAAACCAGTTTATTATCAGCACCTTTCTTGGGCTGCTCGTTCAGCAAAATAAAACCTTCCTGTTTCAGGCGTTCCATTTCCGCTATAATATCTTCTACTTCAAATGCGATATGATGGATGCCTTCGCCCCGTTTTTCTATGAACTTTGCAATGGCACTATCCGGGTTGGTGGCTTCCAGTAACTCAATTTTGGTCTCGCCTACCCTGAAGAACGAAGTATTAACTCCTTCCGACTCCACATACTCTGCTTTATACGGTTCTACGCCAAGTAATTTATAGTATAAACTGTTTGCCTCACTAAAATTTTTAACAGCTATACCGATATGTTCTACCTTCTTCATTTTTAATTTGTAATTAGTCTAAGTAAGTAAAATTTCGTATTTTTGCACCGAATCAAAACTAATCAATTCTGCCGACTGTTATGGTAGCAGAGTTATAAGAGATAAAGTGCTATGCTAACATTTCCGATATATTTAGACAACAACGCTACTACGCCGCTGGACCCGCGCGTACTGGACGCTATGATGCCTTACCTGACTAGCAAGTTTGGTAACGCGGCTTCCCGTAACCACGCTTTTGGCTGGCATGCAGAAGAAGCTGTTGATTATGCCCGCGAGCAGATCGCTTCGCTTATTAACTGCTCTCCGAAAGAGATCATCTTTACTTCTGGTGCTACAGAGTCTGATAACCTGGCTATTAAAGGTGTGTTCGAAATGTATGCCACCAAGGGTAATCATATTATCACGGCTACAACAGAGCACAAAGCTGTACTTGATACGTGCAAGCATATCGAAAAGCTAGGCGGAAAGGTAACTTATCTGAAAGTAAACGAAAAAGGCCTTATCGACCTGAAAGAACTGGAAGAAGCGATCACGGATAAAACGATCCTGATCTCTATTATGTATGCCAATAACGAAGTTGGTGTTATCCAGCCAATCAAAGAAATTTCCGCTATCGCTAAAAAGCATGGCGTACTGTTCTTTACAGATGCTACGCAGGCAGTTGGTAAAATACCAGTAGATGTAGAAGCTGACGGAATTGACCTGATGGCTTTCTCTGGTCATAAAATGTACGGCCCTAAGGGTGTTGGTGCGCTATATGTGCGTCGCAAGAACCCGCGTGTTAAAGTTACTGCCCAGATGGACGGTGGCGGACACGAGCGTGGCATGCGCTCTGGTACACTGAACGTGACCGGTATAGTTGGTTTAGGTAAGGCCTGCGAGCTTGCCAAGCAGGAAATGGAAGCTGACACAGCCCGTATCTCTGCCATGCGCGACCGTTTGGAAAAAGAGTTGCTAACTATAGAAGAGTCTTATGTTAACGGATCTGTGGAGCACCGTTTGCCACACGTAACCAACATCTCGTTTAAATATGTAGAAGGCGAAGGCCTGATGATGGGTGTGAAAGACATCGCAGTTTCTTCCGGATCTGCCTGTACTTCAGCATCTTTGGAGCCATCTTACGTATTAAAAGCACTGGGTTTAAGTGATGACCTGGCTCACTCTTCGTTACGTTTCGGTTTCAGCAGATTCACTACGGATGAAGAAGTGGACTATGCGATCGGTCACGTGAAAGAAGCAGTTGCCAAACTTCGCGAAATGTCTCCGCTTTGGGAGATGTACAAAGAAGGCATCGACCTGAACTCTATTGAGTGGGCAGAACATTAAGATAATTAGTAATGGATAATGAGTAATGAATAATTACTCAACCTTTTATTAGTCATTCATCATTCACAATTAGTAATTAAACAAAGCTATGGCTTATTCAGATAAAGTAATTGATCATTATAACAACCCACGAAACGTTGGTACGCTTGATAAAGCGAAGAACAATGTGGGTACCGGCCTTGTAGGTGCACCTGAGTGCGGCGACGTAATGCGCCTTCAGATTGAAGTAGATGAGAACCAGATCATCACCGATGCCAAGTTCAAAACATTTGGTTGTGGTTCTGCTATCGCTTCTTCTTCGTTAGCTACCGAGTGGTTAAAAGGTAAGTCTGTTGACGAAGCATTATCTATCGACAACATGGATATAGTGGAAGAACTGGCTTTGCCGCCTGTTAAAATTCACTGTTCTGTGCTGGCTGAAGATGCTATTAAATCTGCGATCAACGACTACAGAGTAAAGAACGGTTTACCAGCTCTTGAGCTGCCTAAGTCTCACCACTAAGAAACCCGGACTCACGAATGGAGTCGAAGACAGATGTGCACGTTGAAAGTGCACGCATTCAGAAGCAGATTGAGAACCACTTAGGAATAAGCGGCAGCAGTCTGCTTTTTGAGTTCCGCCAGATGGACAACAACGTTCGCCTGGACCTGATTACGGTAAATCCGCGCCACAACCAGTCGTTCCTGTTTCATACAGAAGTTGGTTTCGACCGTGTGGATGTGCTTCGCAAGATGTGGGAGTACGTGCAGAATTACCGCGATAAGGAAAGCTCTTTTACAGTGCAGTGGATGGCGCGCGGTGACAAGGAATTGAACACCTCTTACTTCAGGGCACGCAATATGTATGAGGCGCTCGATAAATTATACTTTAGCCGCGACATGAACACTATTACTGTTTTTAGTGTTGTAATGAATCCGGTATCTTAAAGATTTATAGTTATGATAACAGTATCAGATAAAGCAAAAGAGAAAGTTGTAAAGCTGAAGCATGATGCACAGCTGGATGATAGCTTCCGTTTGCGTGCTTCTGTTGCAGGCGGTGGTTGCTCCGGTCTGTCGTATAACCTTGACTTTGATGATGAAGTGAAGCCGATGGACCAGGAATTTGAAGACAAAGGCATTAAGGTAGTGGTAGACATGAAAAGCTTCCTGTACCTGGCCGGCACTGAACTTGATTTCTCTGACGGACTGAATGGCAAGGGCTTTTTCTTTAACAACCCGAACGCCAGCCGCACCTGCGGTTGCGGAGACAGCTTCTCGGTATAACAGAACGCATATACATAAAACAGAAAAGGCAGCTAACTATAGCTGCCTTTTCTGTTTTATAGTGATACAAATTTACCGCTTTACAAACCGAAATACCTGCCTCAACCCCGATTTATCAACCAAGAGCAAGCTATACGTTCCTGCCCTGAACCTGCCAACTTCAATTACTTGTCGCCGCTCCCCCATTGCTACTTCTGCATTATAGATTTCCATTCCTGCCAGGTCAACTATAGTTAAAGTGTGTTCTGTGGTTTCAGGCACATCCAGGTACAACAGATCAGAGGTTATAGTTGGGTAAAGTATAGCTCGGCTAAGAGGCTGAACCTTTACAGCTATCGTTTTAGAATAAGTGAACGACCCATCAACATCTACTTGCTTTAATCTATAGTACATCAAGCCTTGCAGCGGATCTTCATCTGTAAAACTATAGTTGGTGCGTGTTGCACTGGTACCTTTACCTTCAACAGTGGTTATTGCTCTGAAATCTTTGCTGTCCTGACTTCTTTCAACTATAAAATGACTGTTATTTTTTTCTGAAGCGGTTGCCCACTGTAGCTGCACAGCATTGCTTTGCGAGGTAGCTTTAAAATTTACCAGCTCAACAGGGAGTATAGTTGGTCCGCCATTTACATCGGTGCTCCATGTCAGGCTAAAATCATCTATCGCCAAACCATGGTCATTTTCAAATTCATCCAGATCCTTCCAGCGCAGCATTACATAGCCTTTATCAGGAATTGTAACCGGGATAGAAGTTGACAGGTAGCGTTTATTGGCAGGATCATTTCCATTTAAGGCTCCTCCGGCAGCGTAAAAAACAGGTCCCTTAAAATCCAGCTCTTTTACATTTATCCAGCCTGCATCTGATTTAGGAGAAAGGTTAAAAGCAGCCGGATCAGCACCGGTGGCATACCAGAAAGACAACATGTGCTGTGGTGCAGCTGCTCTGGCACTCCTCCACTGCTCACCTGTAAAACTGATGTTTAAAGACGTGATAGTTTGCCCAGTATTATTCTGAATCATCAACCCCCAGGCAAACTCTCCAACATCTTTACTAGCAGATGCAATAGAACCTAAAGCACGGTCTGTACTTCCGGCTAAACCAAAACTATACAAACCACCTGCATTATGAGAGCCTGTACCGGCTGTAAGGGTTGTGGTTACTGGCGCCGTCCGGAAGAGAAACCAGCCCGGGATGTAGCTTGTCCCATGCTCCCACACACCTGTACCGGAAGACGGAAGCGTATTAAAATCCTGTGTGTAACTTTTAGTAAAAGGGTTAAGGCTGATCTGGGCCAGAGCATCCCCGGAAAATACCAATGCTACTACCAGGCAGCCTAAGAAAAAATTCACAATGCGGGTAAAACGTTTTACCATATACCTATAGTTTAAGCTTTTATATTTTCACCGAAGACAAAAAATTGGTTTCAGAATTTTCAGCTTAACTTCCAGCTTCTTATTATAGTTCAAATAAAAGGCTGCTATTTATAAAATATCTTATAAAACTGAGTTGTATCGCTTACAGGTAGATTAAAAAGCATTTTTAGCACATAATATTTATTTTTAAGAATATTTCTGATATTGAGCTAAAACAAAAACCTATGAACACAAAACTCCTTATGTCTGCAAGTGCTATCGTGTTAGGCGCTATCGGTATTTTACTTTCTTTTCTTCCTGATGAGATTTTAGAGTATGCGGGTGCAAGCTCGGTTGCATTCTTCCCGGTGATACTTCAGTTGCTGGGTGCGGCCTACCTTGGCTTTGCCATGCTGAACTGGATGGCCCGTGCCAACCTGATTGGCGGAGTATACAGCAGACCTGTGGCTATCGGAAACCTGATGCATTTTATAGTTGGTAGCATGGCTTTGCTAAAAGCTGCCTTTGCTGGCCCTGGTAGTACACCGTTATGGGTTGTGGGCGCAGTTTTTGCCAGCTTTGCTATACTTTTTGCAAAAGTAACATTTACCCACCCTATAAAAGACACCAGTACCAAACAGCCTGCCTAGCAGACACGCTATAGTTATACTTTAGGGCTTGTAGCTAAGTAGTAAGAAATGTCGTACTTACTAGCTGTTCCTATAATAGGTAAGTATGTATGCAGGAGTCAGTTACAAAACTAAAAGGGGCCGCAGCACAAAAACCTGATGGCTGGCTTTGGGCAGCTATAGTTGTATTTGTAACTGTTTGGATAAGCACGTTTGTGGGTACCAACGACATAAACAACTGGCTGCTGGAGAATACACTGGTTTTCCTGGCTTTACTTTTCCTGATCGTAACGTACCGCAAGTATAAATTCAGTACGCTGAGTTATGTGCTGATCAGTATCTTTTTATGCCTGCACGTGTATGGCTCTAAGTATACCTACGCCGAAAACCCCTTCGGATTCTGGCTTAAAGACATGCTGAACCTGGAACGCAACCACTATGACCGACTGATACATTTTGGATTTGGCTTACTGCTGGCGTACCCAATCCGGGAGATGTATATAAAATGGCTGGGCTATCCGGTTAAATCAGCATGGTTTTATCCGATACAGACCACACTGGCCGTTAGTGCCATGTATGAGATAATTGAATGGGCTGTGGCCGATGTTTTCTTTAAGGAGCAGGGCATGGCTTACCTGGGCACACAGGGCGATATCTGGGATGCTCAAAAAGATACATTCCTTGCCTTTTGGGGAGCATTTTTAGCCTCCACTTTTATTTCTATACTTCAAAAGTATACTTCTTCCGCTAAGCCCGGTTTGTAACATTACCGGTTCGTTTTTCATAAGCCTTCCCAAAGCCGAACCGATCTGCTTTCCTGATATTTTGTGACTTTACAATATCATTGGCGGGATCCGTTTCCGGCAAGGCAGCATTAAACTTTATCGTGATAGCTTTCTCAACAAATTAACAAACTAATTTTTCCACAAGGAAAGAGCAACAGCTGAGTCTATTAGCTATTTTTCAACTAAAATTACCCACCATTTCAATTTTTTATTCCTGATTCTTCAAATTACCTTAGCGGTCCAATAACAGTGAACTATGAGCCAATTCGAAAATAACGCAGACATCCGTAACGACTGGACGCTGGACGAGATAAAAGCAATATACTATAAGCCAATTCTGGAACTGATTGTGGAAGCGGCGAATGTTCATAAAATTCATCAGGCAACCGGCGAAGTGCAGGTTTGTACCTTACTTTCGGTTAAAACCGGGGGTTGCCCAGAAGATTGCTCTTATTGCCCGCAGGCCGCCCGTTTCCACACGGATGTAGAGGTGCATAAACTACTAAGCCAGGAACAGGTATTATCTGCAGCGCAGCGCGCGAAAGAGGGTGGATCAACCCGTTTCTGTATGGGTGCTGCCTGGCGCGAAGTGCGCGACAACCGCGACTTTGATAAGGTGCTGGATATGGTAAAAGGCGTAAACGAAATGGGCCTTGAAGTTTGCTGCACACTAGGCATGGTAAACGAGTACCAGGCCGAAAAGCTGAAAGAAGCCGGTCTGTATGCCTACAATCACAACTTAGATACATCCGAAGAGAACTATAGCAACATTATTACGACCCGCACTTACGACGATCGTTTGGATACCATCGAGAACGTGCGTAAAGCGGGCATCTCGGTTTGCTCTGGTGGCATTATCGGCTTAGGCGAGACCGACGAAGATCGCATCGGCATGCTGCATACTTTATCTACCCTGGTACAGCACCCGGAATCTGTTCCGGTAAATGCGCTGGTTCCGGTTAAAGGTACGCCTCTGGAAAATCAGCCACTGGTTACAGTCTGGGAGATGGTGCGCATGATCGCGACTGCCCGTATCCTGATGCCAAAGACCATGGTTCGCCTTTCGGCTGGCCGTGAGCGCATGAGCGTAACCGAGCAGGCACTTTGCTTCCTGGCTGGTGCAAACTCCATCTTCACTGGCGAGAAACTGTTAACCACTCCTAACCCGGATTTCGATCAGGACAAAGCCATGTTCGAGTTGCTGGGCTTAAATCCAAGAAAATCATTTAAAGAAGAAACACAGCACGTGTGCTAAGTTTTTGACAATAGACTGTTTGACAAAAGACAATGGACTTTTGAGTTGATGTATAGTTTCCTTTAAATCCTTTGTCTTTTGTCAACTAGTCCTTTGTCACTTTCTAATAAACTACAGCAGAAGCTGGCGGAACGGGCTGCGCAGGGCAATCTGCGCGCGCTTAAAACCACCACCGGCCTGGTTGACTTTTGCTCTAACGATTACCTGGGACTTGCCCGATCAGAGAAGCTGCGGGAATTAATTCAGGAGGAAGAAACCAACTATAAACATCTGCCTTTAGGGGCAACCGGCTCCCGGCTTTTATCCGGTAACCACCCGCTTTTTGAAGAACTGGAAACTATAGTTGCGGGGTATCATAAAGGCGAGGCAGCGCTGCTTTTTAACTCCGGTTACATGGCGAATGTGGGCTTACTTTCGGCACTGCCCCAGCGTGGCGACACCGTTTTTTACGACGAAGCCAGCCATGCATCCATGAAAGACGGATTGCGCCTGAGCTTTGCCAAAATCTATAGTTTCAGGCACAACGATGTGCGGGATCTGAAACAAAAACTGAAGCGGGCTACGGGGCAGATTTATGTGGTGGTAGAGTCGGTTTACTCGATGGATGGCGATAAAGCCCCACTAAAGGAACTGGCTATAGTTTGCCAAGCGCATAACGCCGCGCTTATAGTTGACGAAGCCCATGCCGTGGGCTTGTATGGTGCGAATGGCGAAGGACTAACTATAGCTTTAGGTTTACAGGACAAAGTTTTTGCGCAGGTTATTACCTACGGCAAAGCCATGGGCAACCACGGGGCCGCTATAGTTGGCCCGAAGGTATTGCGGGAGTTCCTGGTAAACTATAGCCGGGCATTTATTTACACAACCGGTTTGCCTACACATGCACTGCTGGCTTTAAAATGCGCTTATAGTTTACTGCCGCAACTTCACACCGAACGTGAGCGGGTAAAACAGCTGGCAGCTAAACTATACGGGCAACTGAACGCTATTAAAGGAATCCGTTGTACGCCGGCAGATAGTGTCATACTCTCTGTTTTTACAGATGATGCCACACAGTTGAAGCCGCTGGCCTTAACATTACAGCAACAAGGCTTTGATATACGCCCGGTGATGTCGCCAACCGTACCAAAAGGCAAAGAACGACTGCGTGTAATTGTACACGCTTATAATACTGAAGAAGAAATTGTGGGCCTCGTGCAGGCCATAGCCAACCACTTATGAAACGCTATTTTGTGACAGGCATCGGTACGGAAGTAGGGAAAACCGTTGCCGCTGCTATTTTAACCGAAGCCCTGCAAGCCGACTACTGGAAACCAGTGCAAGCCGGCGGACTTGATTTTACAGATACTGACACGGTGCGCAGCCTGGTCTCTAATCCTGTTTCTGTTTTTCACCCGGAAGCTTACCGCCTTAAAATGGCCGCGTCGCCGCACAAAGCTGCCGCTGCCGAAGGCCGTGAAATTGATGTACTTGGCATTACCTTACCCGAAACCAGCAACAACCTGATTGTGGAAGGTGCCGGCGGACTGATGGTTCCTCTGAACAAACGCTACCTTATCCTGGACCTGGTACAGCAGCTGGGCCTGGAAGTGGTCCTGGTTTCGCGAAATTATTTGGGTAGTATTAACCATACCTTACTAACCGCCGAAGTGCTGCGCTACCGCAAAGTGCCGGTGGCAGGTATTATTTTTAACGGCGAAGAAAACAACTCTACCGAAGACTTTATCATAAAATATACTGGCCTGCGCCGTCTGCCATCTATCCGCCAGGAAGCTGATTTCTGCACGGAAACTATAGCCGAATACGCAAAAGACTTTGCATCATTCCTGTAACATCAAGCAAAATAACCTATAGCTAAAACTCTACTAAACAGTTATCTACCTTTACAATTAAGTATTTATGAGCTTAGCCGAACGCGACCAACAGATCATCTGGCACCCGTACACCCAGATGAAAACAGCTGCTTTGCCAATTGCTATAGTTCGGGGAGAAGGCGCGCTTTTATTTGCTGAGGATGGGAAGGAATATATTGATGCTGTGGCCTCGTGGTGGGTAAATCTGCACGGGCATGCGCATCCTTACATCGCCGAAAAAGTAGCTACGCAGCTGCAGACACTGGAGCATGTGATCTTTGCCGGCTTCACACATCAGCCAGCCGTAGCATTAGCCGAAGGTTTACTGAAGATTTTGCCGGAAGGCCAAAGCAAGATATTTTACTCTGATAACGGCTCTACGGCTGTAGAAGTGGCGCTTAAAATGGCGATACAATACTGGGCTAACCTGGGCAATCCCAAAAAGAAGATCATCGCTTTCCGGGATTCTTACCACGGCGATACCTTTGGTGCCATGGCGGTTAGCAGCCGGAGTGCGTTTACCGCGCCCTTCTGGTCTTATTTGTTCGAGGTTGATTTTATAGATGTGCCCGTTGCCGGAAACGAAGCTGAAACTATAGCGCAGCTTGAAAGCCTGGCAATTTCCGGTAATGTAGCTGCTTTTATTTTTGAGCCTCTGGTTTTAGGCACAGCCGGTATGATAATGTATGAGCCGGAAGTATTGGATAAACTTCTTGAGATCTGCCAGCAACATAACATCTTAACTATAGCCGACGAAGTGATGACCGGTTTTGGACGCACCGGAAAGTTATTTGCCAGCCACTATTTGGATCATAAACCGGACATGGTCTGTTTATCGAAAGGCCTGACCGGTGGCACGATGGCGCTGGGCGTTACAACCTGCAGCAATAAAATCTACGATGCTTTTCTGGCAGACGATAAGGGCAAGACACTTTTCCATGGCCATAGTTACACTGCTAACCCTGTTGCCTGTGCAGCCGGTATTGCCAGCCTGGAGCTAACAACAAGCCCCGAAACAAAGCAAAACATAGAACGCATTGCCACCAGACACCAGGCATTTGCAGAGGAACTTAAACCACTGCAAGGCATAAAGCAAGTCAGGCAGCGCGGGACCATACTGGCCATCGAATTTGCAGATGAAAGCACATCATACTTCAGTAATTTACGCGATACTCTGTACAATTACGCGCTGGAACAAGGCGTTATTCTGCGTCCATTGGGCAACATCATCTATATTATTCCGCCTTACTGTATCACAGACGCGCAGCTTGATAAAGTATACCAAACTATAAAAGGCATGCGCGAATTACTTGCTGATCGTTAATTGCTGATTTTTCAGCTGCTGATCCTGTTAATCCATTAATCCAAGAAATCCCGGTTCAGACATACCACTTTTGCAAAGGTTTGAAGGCAGAAAAGCAACATATTGTAATCAAAGGCTGCGGCGCTATTTCTCCGTTGGGCCACGATGCGCAAACTATAGCACAAGGCTATAGTTCCGGCAAACCTGCTTTCAAAACTATAGTTCATCAGGAAAAACCCACTCCGGTTGCTGCCTTACCCGATACCACCGAACAGCAACTACAGGCGCTGCTGCAAACCAACCCCAACTATAAACACCTTGATCGGTCGGTTTTAATGGCAGTATATGCCGCACGGCAGGCCGCAGAGCAGGCAGGTTGGTTACAACATAATGCTGCAGATCACGACCTGGGCGTTAATATCGGGTCATCGCGCGGGGCAACTGGGTTACTGGAGCAGCATTTCACCAATTTTCAGCAGGATAAATTAACTTCAGGCTCCTCTCCTACTACTACACTGGGTAACTTATCGAGCTGGGTGGCGCATGCCGTAAATGCTGGTGGCGTGCAAATAAGTCATTCCATAACCTGCAGTACCGCATTAATGGCCGTGGCCAATGCTACAGCCTGGTTAAAAGCGGGCATGGCCAAACGCTTTCTTGCCGGCGGCACCGAAGCCCCGCTTACCGATTTCACCATCGCCCAGATGAAAGCTGTGGGCATTTACTCTAAACTATACGACCAGCCTTTCCCCTGCCAGCCTTACGCCACTGCCAAGCAAAACACGTTTGTGCTGGGCGAGGGTGCCGCTGTATTTGCCCTGGAACTGGTTCCTGAAACCGACCTGCAGCCAGGCTCTATAGTTGTAGAAGCTATCGGCCTTGGTTTTGAGCCGATCAAAAGCAAGACAGGAATCTCAGCCGAAGGTCTGAACTTTCAGCAAAGTATGCGCCATGCACTAAACCAGCTGACTGACCATGACCAACGAGTAGACCTGATCATCACCCATTCGCCAGGAACTATAGCTGGTGATGCGGCAGAACTACTTGCTATCCAGAATGTTTTTGAGAGAACTACACCGCCTATCACCACAAATAAACACCTGATCGGTCATACACTGGGTGCATCCGGCGCATTAAGTTTGCAGTATGGTATGTTTATTTTAAATAATCAGCAGCTTTCTCTTTTCAACTATCCTATAATTATTCAACCTTCCGCATTGGCTCCTAACTATGGCCGCGTACTTATAAATGCTGCTGGTTTTGGTGGAAACGCAACTTCTATAGTTTTAAGACAGTTCTAGCATTACTACCTGTTTATAATTATTCCCCTATCATACCTGATAATCAAGGGTATACCACCTAACATATTCTTGAAAAATACATACTCATTCTTTCAATTAAGAATTCTTTTTTGCCATATTTGCACCTCCATTTAGGATGATATTAATAATTGCATATAACTATAGTTTTTAAAAATACAGTGCTTTTATAAAATTGATACAATTTCTAGTTGATTGTATGCTTAGTATCTGCTTCTGTTTACTCCGCTCCTCACACAAAATAAAACTGTTAAAACCTTAGTTTTCAATTCCTTTTAGCCAAAATGAATAAAACTTTACGTGACGCTTCGTTAAGCAGTCTGTTACTGCTTTGCTTTATATTTATTACTTCGTATGCTAATGCCCAAACTCCTGGTCTTATTTATAAGATCGCGACAAACGGAGGCAATAAGGTTCTGGACCCTAACGGCGATGGCTATGTATCAAAAACCAATTTAGGTTTTCAGCTTGTGGGCGGAAACAGGTTAGATGAAGGACCTGAATACAGTGAGATCCCGTATCGTCCGTTTCCGGTTTTTATGGACGAACCTTTGGCTGACCTTAAAACCGGGGGCAGCTATGGCCACACAGACTTCGCTCCAAAAGTATATGCAAACGGCAAATTGGTTGGGTCCCCGATGGCATCGTATTATGATGGCAAAAATTTCCTGTTCCGGGTTAGGCTGGCGGGTCAGTCTACTGCTTCAAAAGGCTACAGTATTCTTATAGATACAAACAATACGTTAACGGGTACAGGTATTAACCCCGGTTTTGAGTTTGAAGTACTGCTTGCAACTAATTTTGATGTACGGGTCTATGACTATAGAAGCGATCCAAACGGTACCTTAATTTTTAGCGGTTCCGTCGATCAGTATTCTCAGAAAGCAATAGCGGGGTCAACAGGCGGCGGTGACGCAGATTACTTTTACGATTTTTATGCTCCCATATCCGCATTTGCCGGCGGCATTACCGATTCTACTCCCCTACGAATGACCGGTGTAACCGTAACCAGCGCCAAGAGCGGCATTTTTGGCGTTGCGTCGGATTTAGGGGGCGTTGATGATAACGCTTACTCAGGCACTCCTATAGTTGACATCTGGAAATCGATCATCACCAATACTCCTATTTCTACTCCGACAGATATTAAGGATACGGGTTTTACAGCAGTTACGGCCTCAGCGCCAAAAGTTAACAGCCCAATTTATGCTAACAGCACTTCCATATCAGGGTCATCAGGGGAGGCGCCAGGTTCAGTTATTACTGTTTATAAAAACGGAATACAGCTTGGTACTACAACTGTGGGCAGCAACGGGTACTGGTCTTTGAGTTTAGGTACAGTTACTCTTGCAGTAAATGATGTAATAACAGCAACTGTAAAACCTACGGATAAAAGTTTGTCTCCCGCTTCGAATACGGCTATAGTTCAAGCGAAGACATTCTGCAATGTAACTCCACCAATAATGAGTATTATTAGTGGTAATAAAGGCTTTACAGGGCAGACAACTGAGCCCGGCACAATAAATATTTACCTGGATAACTCTCCTAATCCCCCAACAGTAGTCGCCTCAGGCTCCTTTACCACAAATGTTACCTGGACACTAGAATTCGCCAAATCTGGCCAGTCTATAACTTCAGGAACTTATTATTCCACTTTTACTCCTCAGAACTCAAGTAATTGTGAATCATTGCCCTCAAATCAAATCTGTGCCACAGGAGGCACAGGTAACGGCTCAACATCGACAGCTCCAACTCCAACCCTTACACAGGGTACATTAACCCAGACAAATCTTACATTAACCGGTACATCAACAATCTCAAATGCAACAATAATCATCTATAAAAATGGTTTAGAAATCGGAAGAACATCTTCGTCTTCTACGGCGACAAACGGTTCCTATGCATGGACATTTGTTTATAATCAAACAGTAAATCACGGAGAAGAATTTTACGCCAGAACATTAATTACAACTCCATGCAATACAACGTCAACTAAATCAGTCTCCTACGTAGCAACAGTTATCTCTTCTTCCCCAACTATAAGAGGTACTTATTGTGGTTTAACTACAAATGTCAACGGAACATCAACTGAGGCTGCCGGAACAACTATAAAAGTGTTTGTGAATGGAGCTGAAGTTGGCCAGACAACAGTAAATGCTTATGGAAGCTGGTCATCAACTATAACAGGCCAATCCTATGGCACAATAACGGCAACGGCTACTGCTCCAAATAAAAGCGTAAGTGCCCCATCTACAGGTGTTACTATAAATTCTATTCCCAGCAATACAGGTTTACTAATAACCGGCACATCAACGGGTACTACTATCTACGAAGGCAGCACTTCTGTAACTGGAAACGCGACAGGTATAACTAATGGCTCTGTCATTACTTTATATATAAACGGAGCTCCATACGTTGATAAAGACGGAAACAAAATTTACGCTACTGTAGCAAGCAATAATTTTATATTCTCCAATATATCTCCTTTTGAGTTATTTGCAGGCGCAAAGCTAACCGTAACAGCCAAAGCCAATACCAGTGCCATCTGCGAGAGTGCTCCATCAGCTTTAGTGACGGTAGCCTGTAATCCTATAACATCCAGTTCCACCACTACACTTACAGCAAATCCAATTTGCCCGGGTACGCCAGCTTATATTAATCTATCTACTACCGAGGCGGGCGTAATTTATAATATATACAAAGTTGATGGGAGTACCTATACCCAGTTCGGGCCTTCTGTGCTTGGCACCGGTAGAGCCATTACGTTACAGTCAGATCCGATAACTATAAGTGGCACTAAGTTACAGGTACAAACCATTAAAGTTGGAGCAAATTGCCAGAGTGCTGTCGGCAGCCCATTAACTGTAGACCTATACCCTGCTGTACCAAAAGACTTTACCGTTACGGCCAGTCCTGAATCATCTTCCTGTGCAAATATTAGCACTACTATAACCGTTGTTGCTGCTCAAACAGGCTATTCATATCAACTTATCATTAACAACAGCACAAAGGATAAGATCGGAGCGCCAATAATACCAATTGCTAATGGCAATATCTCATTTCCGCAGGTTATAGTATCTAAAACAACTACTTATGGTGTTGTGATAACAGGCACAACATCTGGCTGTGTAGCTGAGAATACGATTCTTAAAACTATAACTATAAGTGGAGGTCCGGATGTAAACAGAGCTGTAACTGCCAATAAAACTATAGTTTGTGCTGGTTCTGCTGCTGGTGTTACCATTAGTGTTGCTACTGAAAACACCTATACCTACAAAATTTTCCAGCAAACCAGCCCGACAACTGCAGTCCAGATCGGTAGCTCTTTTACTGGAAACGGCAATACGATAGTTACTGCCCTAAACAATAATTTATTTGCAACAGCCGGCATTAAGGACTTTTATGTAACAGTTAGTAGCGGAACATGCACGGACCTAAAAATGACCAACACTGTAAGCATAACTGCAACAGATGGCACTAACACAGTTTCTGCAGGCGATGATGCCACCACTTGTGGAAGCACGTATACGCTAGCAGGCAGCAATCCTGCACCAGGTACAGGGCTTTGGACTGTTGTTGCTAAACCAGCATTAGCTTCAAACCCAACCATAACATCTCCTGCTGCATATAACTCAACTATAACCGGGCTGGTATCGGGAAGCTACACATTCCGATGGACAGTTACATCTGGTTGCTCCGGCGCAACTTCTGATGAGGTTACTGTTACTGTTAACTGCTTTGCAGAATATAGCTTGGCAGGCAATAAACCTATTCCGGATTATGTGAACGATGAAATAATAGGCACCGTAACGGATCCGGAGGGAATACAGTCTGCCCAGCTTGTAGCAGGCAAGGGCTCGTTACCACCCGGTATAAAGCTAAATACAACGACTGGAGCACTTTCGGTTTCTGATAGATTAAGCCTGGCCAGCAACAACTATAACTTCGTGATCAGGGTAACAGACAATGTTAACAGAACTACGGATATACCACTTGCCTTAAGATTCTATAGTTCGAGCATACGCCCAATTGATATCACCCCTCTGCCAGTTGAACTTGTTTCGTTTACCGCTACCACCGACATAAAAGGTGTTGTATTACAGTGGATAACGGCATCGGAACTGGATAACGACAGGTTTGAGATCGAGCGCAGCGAAGACGGAAAACTGTTCAGCAAAATAGGTATGGTAGCCGGAAACGGCACCAGCAGCCGCAAAATACGGTACAGCTTTACTGACACCAAACCACTTCCGGAAGTTAGCTACTATAGGTTAAAGCAGGTGGACTTTGACGGTACACACAAATACAGCAAGATCATCAGCGTTAAAAATAATGCACTCACAGCCAATACTATTTTAGAGGCATACCCAAACCCGTTCTCAAATAAGCTGTCTGTAACTATAACGGTGCCGGCCAGTGAGCCAGATGCAACACTTATACTTTATAACCTGCAGGGCCGCCGGTTGCAAACTATAAAAACTGCCCTCGAAAAAGGAATAAACAGTTTCGAACTGGATACGCATCAACTGGCAAGTGGCGTTTACATTATCAGAATAACAGGTAACAGCTCCGACGTATCTGCTAAAGTGTTGAAAAAGTAGACCTAACCACTATACTATCATCAGAAAGGCCGGCCTCTAAAGCCGGCCTTTTTATTTAATTGTGACCTCGTCTATACTTAAAACCTGCATAGTTTTTCATAATTTTGTAGCTACCTGAAAATACAATTTTACACGCAAGCTTTTAAATGAAAGTATTAAAGTTCGGTGGCACCTCGGTAGGGTCTGCTGAAAGAATGAAGAACGTTGCGGACCTGATCTACAACGGCGAACCAAAAATTGTGGTGCTGTCTGCTATGTCGGGCACTACGAACAAGCTGGTGCAAATAGCTGAAACGCTGTACCAGAACAAGAACGAAGACGCGAATGCGCTGATTGATGCGCTGCATGATAACTATAAACAGGTTGTAGAAGTGCTCTACACCACTCCCGAAAAGAAACAGCAGGCAAACGAACTGATAGCTCATCATTTTGATAACATCAGGGCATATACCCAGGACCTGTTCACTATACATGAAGAGCGTGCTATACTGGCGCAGGGCGAATTGCTTTCAACGGCTTTATTCCAGTTTTTCCTGGAAGAGCAGGGCATTCCGTCTGTACTGTTGCCGGCACTTAACTTCATGAAAATAGATGAGAACGAAGAGCCTGACGCTGCTTACATCGCCAGGAACATCAGGACGGAACTGAAGAAGTATCCGGACACAAAGCTTTTCATTACACAGGGCTATATCTGCCGCAATGCTTTCGGGGAAATAGATAATCTGAAGCGTGGCGGTTCTGATTACTCTGCTTCGCTTATTGGAGCTGCTGTTGATGCTGATGAGATACAGATCTGGACGGACATTGACGGCATGCACAACAACGACCCGCGCATCGTAAAGAACACCTATCCTATTGCGGAATTATCTTTCGACGAGGCGGCTGAGCTGGCTTACTTTGGCGCTAAAATCCTGCACCCGAGCAGCGTATTGCCAGCCAAACAGAAAAACATACCGGTTCGCCTGCTAAACACCATGCAGCCTGAAGCAAAAGGCACACTTATTCACGGCGAAACCTCGGGTGGAGGCATTAAGGCAGTGGCTGCGAAAGAGGGCATTACAGCTATCAAAATTAAATCAGGCAGAATGTTGCTGGCCTATGGTTTCCTGCGTAGCGTGTTCGAAGTGTTTGAACGCTACAAGACTCCTATTGATATGATCACGACTTCGGAAGTGGCTGTTTCTATAACGATTGACAACAATAAGTTTCTGAACGAAATCGTAGCTGAGCTGAAGGAAGTGGGCCAGGTAGAAGTAGACGAGAACCAGACCATCATTTGTGTAGTAGGTGATTTTATAGCCGAAAAGAGCGGGTCAGGTCTTCGTATTTTCGATTCGCTAAAAGATATACCACTGCGCATGATCTCTTACGGAGGCAGCAAAAACAACATCAGCCTTCTGATTAATACCACTGATAAAGTAGAAGCGCTAACCAAACTGAACGAGGGGATCTTTTAAGGAACGCGACCATGCTGAAACAACATTTACAGGAGCTGCAGCAGCATGCTACTCCTTTTTACGCATACAATTTAGACCTCCTTCGCCAAACACTGAAAAGTGCCGGCACTGAGGCAGCAAAATTCAATTACCACGTACATTACGCCTTAAAAGCAAACGCAAACGCACCCGTACTTGCCGAAATGCTGCATGCCGGCTTTGGAGCCGATTGCGTAAGCGGCAATGAAGTGAAACGAGCTATTGAGAGCGGGTTTAAACCAGAGAACGTAGTTTTTGCAGGCGTTGGCAAGTCCGATGCCGAGATAAACTATGCCCTGGACCAGGACATTTTCTGCTTTAACTGCGAGTCGAAGCATGAACTGGAAATACTGAACGAACTGGCTGCAGCTAAAGGCAAAACTGCCCGTATAGCGCTGCGCATCAACCCAAATGTGAACGCCAATACGCACAAGTACATTACAACGGGACTGGAGGAAAACAAATTCGGGATAAATGCCTGGGAACTGGAAAGCGTACTGGATCTGCTGAAAACGTTACCAAACATCGCGTTGATCGGTATTCACTTTCACATTGGGTCACAGATAACAGACCTTACCGTTTTCAAGAACCTTTGCACGCGCGTTAACGAGTTCCAGGAGTGGTTTGTATCACGCAACATTAGCCTGCAGCATATTAACGTGGGTGGCGGACTTGGGGTAGATTACTATAACCCGGACGCAAACCTGGTGCCCGATTTTGAAGCTTATTTCGGTCTGTTCAACCAGTTCCTGGAAGTACGCCCAGGCCAGGAAGTCCATTTCGAATTGGGCCGTTCGCTGGTGGCGCAATGCGGTACGTTGATCTCTAAAGTACTGTACATCAAAAAAGGCATTACTACCAATTTTGCCATACTTGATGCCGGTATGACCGAACTGATCCGCCCTGCGCTGTACCAGTCTTACCACAAAATAGAGAACCTGACAAGCGACAAAGCCGAAGAACGTTACGATGTGGTTGGCCCTATTTGCGAGTCGAGCGACTGTTTTGGAAAAGCTGTTATGCTACCCGAAACCAACCGCGGCGACCTGGTAGCTATCAGAACTGCTGGTGCGTATGGCGAGGTGATGGCATCTGGCTATAACCTGCGCGAGAAAGCTGAGGCAATTTATCTATAGTTGCGGCTAAACTATAGATCATAAAAAAGGTCCGCCCCCATAGTTTGGAGGCGGACCTTTTGCATTTGATTAATCTGTAACTATAGCGCAAGAATAAAATCAGGGGTCGCATGCGAGATTCCTTTCCGGCCTTTCAGCAATTCAGTTAATTCCAGCGCATTGCCTTTTGATCCTTTTGTTACCCGCAGCATATACGAATCTGCTCCCAGAGGTCCAATCAGTTCAGCGTTATAGTTGGCTGCCAGGTCTTTCAGAGCAGCTATTCCGCTGGCATCCGCTTTAACCATTACTTCGTTGCTGAGGCCAACTGCCTGGTTTCCGTCAACTATAAAAGATGGACCTGCATACTTAATGGCATTATCTTTTTTCAGTTCGCGTATAGCCTGTTCTGTCTGTGCGCAATTCAGTCCGTCAGTTAAATTCAAGGTAAACATCATACCGGATTGGCCGGCACGCTGGCTGAGCACCCCTGTTATAAACCCGTATTTTCCGATCACCTGATCGCGTTGTGTCTGTGTCAGCTCATTGTTAAACGCAACTATAACCTGGCTTGTGTTTATAGTTCCGAGGCTCCTGAGTTCTGCGCCCGCACTGTAACTATAGTTTATGCAGGGGTCTGCTATTTTCATAGGGTTCAGGAGCTTCGGATCGAAGCGTACATTCCGTATCGGAGAAACGTTATCCTGCTTGCATCCTGCAAGGCCGAAAACAGTAAATATTAGTATAAGCAAGGGTAGAATAGTTTTCATAGTCATAGTTTTTCAGGTCAAAGTATATCCTTGTTGTACGTATAGTTACAAGTAATAGCCATGCTCCTGTTCCACTATTTTAATACTATTCCAAGCCAGACCTCTTTATATAATACAATAAACTTATCCCAATGATTGCAGCAAATATTATTATCCCTAAAACCTTACAAATCAGCTGTAAACCACTGCCTCATTCTCGCTAAATTTCAGTGCAATATCCATAGCCTGTTCGGCCGTAATCTCAGCTATAAATATTTGTTTACCTGCCAGATAGGAACTGATATTTTGCAACTCGCTAACAGGTAAAATAGCCGTAAAATATATTGCCTCTCCCGTTTCCTGAACCTTTACAAGGTTTTCCCAATTTGCTTCCGGCAAAGAGCTGTCTGCAGGGCAACGCAGGTAAATGTCAATTTTCTTATCCTGATTTAATGCTATGGTTTTAACTGCTGTTTTAGGGTACGAATACCGGTAGCCCGAGAGTGCTGCCGAAACATCGGCCCAGACGGCTGAACCTGTCGGGCGGCTGCCCGCTCCGAGGCCTTTTATAAACTGCTGTCCTGCAAAAACCGGGTCTATAGTTACACCGTTGGTTTCGTTCGTAACATGGTATAGCTCCTTCTGATCTGTAACCAGTGTTGGCAGTACGCGAAGGCTCAGTTCATCCTCCGGGTTAACCTCTGCCGAAGCAACTAACCTGACCCGCGCATTTATAGTTTTAGCAAACTCCAGGTCTTCTTTCCGCACGGTATCAATGCCGAAACGCAGGATCTGTTCTGGCGTTATAGTTAGCCCAAAGGCATGAGCCGTTATCAGGCACAATTTGTTTACCGAGTCAAAACCACCTACATCTAACGTAGGGTCCGTTTCGGCAAAGCCCAGTTCCTGGGCCTGTTGCAGCGCTAAACTATAGCTCAATCCTTCCGACTCCATTTTAGAAAGGATAAAGTTAGAAGACCCGTTGAGGATACCGCTTACCTGCTGCAATGGCTCCGAACTATAGTAGCTTTCCAGTGTCCGGATGATGGGGATGCTGCCGCCTACTGCAGCTTCGTATAAAAGTGTACCGTTATAGTTGTGCTGTAGTTCAATCAGCTCCGGAAGGTGCGAGGCCAGCATTTTTTTGTTTGCCGAAACGATCGTTTTACCCGCTTTCAACGCCTGCGTCACGATACTATAAGCTTCGTCTGCATCGCTGATCAGTTCGGCAAATATCGTGATGCTTTCATCCTGCAATAAATCCTGCGGGTTATAGGTAAAAGTGGATGCAGGCAAACTACGTGGCTTTTCTTTATCTTTCACGCAAATACCGGCCACTTCTATACCTGCCTGTTCTATCGTTTGCAGCACATCGTAAAGTCCCTGCCCTACGCACCCAAAGCCAAATATGCCAATCCTGCTATTAGACTGTATGTTGCTCATAATATCGTTCGTTTATAGTTTCAGTTTGATAAAATTTTCGGATCGCTTTGGTCAGTTGATCAGTTTCCACCAAAAACCCGTCGTGGCCATAGTTGGATTGCAGCAAAGCGAATTCAGAACCTGGCACCTGTTCATGCAGAAATTGCTGCTCTTCCACCGGGAAAAGCAAATCGGTATCGACGCCCACAAAAAGCGTTTTTGCCTTCAGATGATGTAAGGCTTTCTCTACACCGCCCCTGTTTCGGCCAATGTTATGCGAGTCCATGGCTTTGGAAAGCAGCCAGTAGGTGTAAGAATTAAAGCGCACGGCAAGTTTCTCGCCCTGGTAAACCTGGTAACTGGCAGCTCTGTAGTTGTCGGTGATGCTGTTGCCCGGTTCCTGTTGCGTTAGTTCATAACTGTTGTAATGCCGGTACGAAAGCATAGCGATGGCCCTTGCCGTTTTTAACCCCTGCTGGCCTGCTGTTTCACTATCATTGGCCCAGGTCGGGTCCTGGCGAATGGCCATGCGCTGGCTTTCGTTAAAGGCAATTCCCCAGGCTGAATGGCGCGCGTTAGATGCTACATGTACCAACCTTTCAAACACGTCCGGTTTCTGAAGCGTCCATTCCAATGCCTGTTGTCCACCCAGCGATCCACCTATCAGCGTATGTACCTGCTGCAAACCCAGTTCCTGCCGCAACAGGTCAAAAGCCCCCACTATATCGCGGTTTGTAAGCTGCGGAAAACTATGAAAATAAGGCTGCAGCGTGTTTGGGTTAACCGAAAGCGGACCAGTAGAACCATAACAGCCGCCCAGCGTGTTAGCGCAAACTATAAACCAGTCTTCAGGGTCGTATAGTTTGCCCTCGCCGAACAAGCCGCTCCACCAGTCGGTAAAATCAGAACTGCCGGTCAGGGCATGGCATACCCATATCACGTTGTCGCGCTTTTGGTTTAACTGGCCGTAGGTAGTATAAGCAAGCTGGAAACCGGGTAACGTTAACCCCGACTCCAGGCTAAACTCCTGCTGATAATGAAATGTATGCTGTTGTGTGGACATGGAAATTATTTTTTATGCGTTGCTGGCGCGAGTTTGTAACTCGTGCCCAACTATAGCGTGGGCATCTCGCCTGTGTAAACTCTTGCTGTTCCGGACATCCTTGTCCGGAACTTAACCTGCTGCGGACTTCATAGTCCGCGTTATTTGTAACATGGGGATTCGGAAATCCCCGGCAGATAGCTTTCAGACACAGATGTCCGAAAGAGCGTTTGTAGTTAAAGTCTCGGGTTACAAACCCGCGCCAGCGAAAGGGTATCGTTTTTTAATTAAGCACAGACTCTTCAACCGCCTTTTTAACAGCTGCAAAAGCCAGTTCGAAATCTGCTTTTATATCGTCAATATGTTCGATGCCGAGCGACACACGCAATAAGGTTGGCTCTACGCCTGCGCCTAATTGTTCAGCATCTGATAGTTGCTGGTGCGTGGTAGATGCCGGGTGAATGATCAGCGTTTTCGCATCGCCAACGTTGGCCAGGTGGCTTACCAGTTTTAAATTATTTACAAAAGTTTCGGCCTGTTCTTTATCGCCTTTCAGTTTAAAGGAAAGTACGCCGCCAAAACCGCGTTTCAGGTATTTCTTTGCCAGTTCATGGTATTTACTTGATTCCAGGCCCGGGTAGTTCACACTTTCCACCAGCTCATGCTGCTCCAGCCACTCGGCAATTGCCTGTGCGTTCTGCACGGTTCGTTCTACTCTCAGCGAAAGTGTTTCCAGGCCTTGCAGCAACAGGAAGGAGTTGAACGGGGAAATAGCAGGACCAAAATCACGCAAACCTTCTACCCTCGCTCTGATAGCGAAAGCGATATTGCCAAACGGTCCGTCTGCCCCGAAAACCTCCCAGAAGTTAAGCCCGTGGTAGCCTTCCGATGGTTCTGAGAACTGTGGAAATTTGCCGTTGCCCCAGTTAAAATTACCGCCATCTACAATCACACCTCCGATGCTGGTGCCGTGCCCGCCAATCCATTTGGTAGCAGACTCCACCACCACATTGGCGCCATGCTCCAGTGGCCTGAACAGGTAACCACCAGCCCCGAAGGTATTATCCACCACCAGCGGCAGGTCATGTTTCTGAGCCAGTGCAGCTATAGTTTCAAAGTCCGGTATGTTAAAGCGCGGGTTGCCGATGGTTTCCAGGTAAATGGCTTTGGTGTTTTCGTCAATCAGTTTTTCAAAGCTCGCCGCATCATCGCTGTCAGCAAAGCGGGCCTCTATGCCCAGGCGCTTAAATGAAACCTTGAACTGGTTAAAAGTACCGCCATACAGAAAGCTGCTGGAAACAAAATTATCGCCGGCCTGCAGAATGTTGGTTAGCGCAATAAACTGTGCGGCCTGCCCTGATGACACCGCTACTGCCGCTACGCCCCCTTCAAGGGCAGCAACTCGCTTCTCAAATACATCGGTGGTCGGGTTCTGGATACGGGTGTAAATGTTACCGAACTCCTTCAGGGCAAACAGGTTGGCGCCATGCGCTGCATCCTTAAAAGCGTAGGAAGATGTCTGGTAGATTGGAACGGCGCGTGAGCGTGTGGTTGGATCAATTTCCTGGCCTGCGTGTAGTTGTAGTGTTTCGAAACGATGTGTATTAGACATGATTTTTCTGTTTAAAAAGTATAAAATGAGTTGAGTTGCGGAAAGCAAAAGGATGTGCGGTTATAGCAGTGAGGCTACAGGTATAAACCTGCAGAAGCCTGCGGGGCACAAATGGTTCAGGAAGCTAAAAGATTAGCAGCAGCAACAACAGGTCTGCATTCGCATGAGCCTGAAGGCAAATAAATGAGAGAGTCCGGGTAGTTGGGCTACCGGATAAAATACAAAATGAAGTAGTGTTAGCTTAATTCCCTTTTTCATGTTCTTATCAATTTATAGTCATCCGGGTCTTCCGGATTCAGGAATTAGCACCTTAACCATAGGGGTTAGGTTGCTAGCGCTTCACAGAGCCTGTCTCTCCACGCTTCTTTATAAATCAATAACCGCCAGGGATCATTGACTTGATGATGCAAACTTAGACTACCTTTACTCAAAAAACAAAATTATAGATGAATATTTTTTAAATAATTTTCCAGATCCGGCTTTTTACACACTGATTACCTTAAACTTACATCATAAAAAGTTAATTTAGAATCGAACTATAAACGGAAGTTTATTTTCAAATTCAAACTATAAAACTAACTGAACATAGCCTATAGTTTGCTGTTGCTATGTTAGCGCACACTACTAAAACAACCTATATGAAGATACTTTTAACAGGCGCAAACGGCTATATCGGCAGGCGGATTTTACCCGTTCTCGTGGAGCAGCAGCATGAGGTGGTATGCATGGTGCGCGACCCAAGGCGTTTCGAACTGCAGGACACTCTTAAGGATAAAGTACAAATTATTAAAGGCGACCTGCTGCAACCTGAAACACTTGATGCTTTACCCAAAGATATAGACGCGACCTATTACTTAGTGCACTCTATGGGCGGCCACGGCAGCGACTTTGAAAAAGCAGAACAGATATCAGCTGAAAATTTTGTCACTTATCTGGACAGTACCAATACCAAACAGATCATTTACCTGAGCGGCCTTTCCAATACCACACATTTATCAAAGCACCTTTCCTCCAGGCGTCATGTTGAAGATATTCTGGACAAGGCAAAGGCTCATTTAACCGTACTTCGCGCATCCATCATCATCGGTTCCGGTAGTGCATCTTTTGAAATCATCCGTGACCTGGTTGAGAAATTACCTGTGATGATTACTCCGCGCTGGCTCAATTCCCGCTGCCAGCCAATTGCCATCCGGGATGTTATTTTTTACCTCACAAATGCTCTGGGCAACCCTGCCTGTTACGACCAGCGCCTGGAAATTGGCGGGCCCGATGTGCTGACCTACAAGCAAATGCTGGAGAAACTGGCAAAGGTGCGCCACCTGAAACGCTTTATTTTTACAGTGCCGGTTCTTACTCCCAGGCTGTCGTCATACTGGCTTTATTTTGTTACCAGTACCAGTTTTTCCATTGCACGCAGCCTGGTAGAGAGTCTGCGGAACGACACGATAGTTCAGGACGACCGCATCAAACAACTTATTTCCCATCAGAATTTAAACTACGAAGAAGCCATCCGGCTGGCTTATGCTAAAATAGAGCAGAACATGGTCATATCGAGCTGGAAAGATGCTTTGGTAAGTGGCACGATGCGGCTTAATTATATGGATTTTGTACAAATCCCGGAACACGGCTTACTTACTGATAAACAGCTTGTTAAAATTGAGCAGGACGCGGCTATAGTTCTGGAAAACGTCTGGAGCATAGGCGGCAACCGGGGTTGGTATAAAACTGATTTTCTGTGGGAGATACGTGGCTTGCTTGATAAAATGGCTGGGGGCGTTGGTCTTAAAAGAGGCCGCCGTCACCCGACAGAGATCAGGGCCGGCGATACGATAGATTTCTGGCGCGTACTGGTAGCAGATCGTGAAAAGCAGCGCCTGCTGCTATATGCTGAAATGAAAGTACCCGGTGAAGCCTGGCTGCAATTCAGGATAGTTCGTAAACCGGATGGTGCCTACTTGGAGCAACTGGCCGCCTTCCGGCCAGACGGGCTGCTGGGCAGACTGTACTGGTACGCCATGCTGCCTTTCCATTTTATTATTTTCAGGGGCATGGTGCGTAACATTGCACACCACATGCCGGCTGCCTTGCCGAAGGCCAATGTATAAAAAGTTTCAAATACATTAAATAATACAAACTATAGGTTTTAAAATATAAAACTTTCACTATATCTGTGAGTATACTAGCCCAGGATTATTTAACCGTAACTCATAAAGTTTGCTGTTACTCCTCAGGAAGTACAGCTATAAAAATTTTTGCCCTCTGAAAATAAAGCTAACTTTGCTCTCCGATAAACCAAACGCACTAATGGAGGCCATTAAAGAAACTAACTTCTCCTTCACCGGCCAGACCGGTTTTTACAGGGGCAAAGTTCGCGACGTTTATTATTTTAACGACAGGCTGGCTATAGTTGCCACCGACCGGATCTCTGCTTTTGATGTGGTACTGCCACGTGCCATCCCCTACAAAGGGCAGGTACTGAACCAGATCGCCAGCATCAACCTGAAAGCTACTTCCGATATTGTTCCGAACTGGGTAATTTCGTCGCCGGACCCTAATGTAACGATTGGGGTGCGCTGCGAGCCATTTAAGGTAGAGATGGTGATACGCGGGTACCTGGCAGGCCATGCGTGGCGCGAATACAAAGCAGGCAAACGCATACTTTGCGGTGTAGCATTACCAGATGGCCTTCGCGAGAACGACAAACTTCCTGAACCGATTATTACGCCTACCACTAAAGCCGACGAAGGCCATGATGAGGATATATCGCGGGAGGAAATTTTAGCAAAAGGCATTGTAAATGAGCAGGATTATCTTAAATTAGAGAAATATACGCAGGCACTTTTTGCACGTGGTACCGAACTTGCCGCACAAAGAGGACTGATACTGGTAGATACCAAATATGAATTTGGTAAACAAAACGACCAGATATTTCTTATTGATGAAATCCATACGCCAGACTCGTCGCGCTATTTCTATAGTGAAGGCTATAGTAACCGACAAAAGCATGGTGAACCACAGAAGCAGCTCTCGAAAGAGTTTGTAAGGCAGTGGCTCATAGAAAATGGATTTCAGGGGCAGGACGGACAAATAATTCCGGAAATGACTGACGAAGTGGTTGATAATATCTCGAAACGCTATATAGAGCTATTTGAAGTATTTACGGGCCATTCGTTTGTAAAAAGTGATTACCATAATGCTCTTGAGCGCATACAAGGCAGCGTGGAACAAAACATTTTTAGCGCAAAAGATTAGATTTTTTAATGTATATTTTGGTACATTCGCATTTGAATCCTTTACTGGCAGACCTATGAAGTACACGATTGATAAGAAAGAGAACTATACTATAATCACAATAGACGAGAAAAAGCTGGATACTTCAATTGCTCCGGACCTTAAGTCTGAGTTTGTGAAGCTGAACGCTGAAGGGATCACCAACCTGATTCTAGACCTGAACAACGTAAAATACACTGATTCATCCGGACTAAGCTCTATCCTGATCGCTAACAGACTATGCAACTCATCAAACGGTTTGCTTATTCTTACCAGCCTGCAGGATCACGTAATGAAGCTGATCTCTATCTCTAAACTGGAGTCGGTTTTAAACATTCTGCCTACTGTAGAAGAAGCTATTGACCGTGTGTTTCTGCACGAAATTGAGCAGGACCTGACTAACAAGGAAGACTAAGTTTAGCCGCCGGACGTGGATTTCGAACTCAGAATATTGGGTAGTTCGTCGGCCACACCTTCGGCAAACAGACATAATACCGCACAGGTACTTACCATTGGTAACCAACTGCACCTGATTGATTGCGGAGAAGGTACGCAAATGCAGCTGATGCAATACAAAATAAAGCATCAGCGCATTTGCAATATCTACATAAGCCACCTGCATGGCGACCATTACTTTGGGCTGGCAGGCTTATTATCTACCATGCACCTGCAGGGCAGGCAATCCCCTCTTCATCTTTTTGGCCCTCCCGGCCTCTCCGATATCTTAAGTCTGCAGTTCCGCTACTCGGGTACCAACCTGAACTATAAGCTCATTTTTAATGAGCTGGATACGACGTGCTACAAAAAGATATTCGAAGACAAGCAACTGACGGTACACACCATTCCGATGGAGCACCGGGTGCCAACGTGCGGCTTTATTTTCAGGGAGAAACCTAAAGCACGCCCACTCATAAAAGAGAAGCTGCCGCCTTACCTTACACCACCACAACTGGTGCGCCTTAAATGGGGAGAAGACATAAACGATGAACAGGGCAACCTGCTGCTGGCAAACAAAGACGTTACCCTGGAGCCAAAACACAGCCGAAGCTATGCCTTCTGCTCCGATAGCCGTTATAAACCAGATCTGCTGCCTTACCTCCACCATATAGACCTGCTTTACCACGAAGCTACTTTCCTGAGCGACATGGAGGAGCGCGCGAAGCATACATTCCATAGTACAGCCAAACAAGCTGCCCGGATGGCCGCAGCGGCAGAAGTCCGGCATTTGCTCTTAGGGCACTTTTCGGTGCGCTACAAAGACCTTACCCCCCTGCTAACCGAAGCCCGGGAAATTTTTCCGAATACTGACCTCGCTATTGAAGGGAGTATTTTCAGTGTGCAGGAGCAGCATCGCTAGTCTTCTCTAAACTATAGTTATAATTCCCCTTCAACCCGGCAACATTAGTTATGCTGGTTTGTTTAAGCAGCTATTAAGCTTAAATTTACTACCCCATTAACCTGCACCAACTATAGACCTGACCTATGCCCACCACTGCTACAACCCTGGAGAAGAAAAAAACAACCCTCTTTCTTGTACTGAGCGGCATTTTTCTGGCAAACGCGCTGCTGGCGGAGCTTATTGGTGTAAAGATTTTTTCGGGCGAAGCACTGCTGGGTTTGCCCGGTGCGCAGTTAAACATACTGGGCAGCAAACTCGATTTTAACCTGACAGCCGGTGTTATTATCTGGCCGGTTGTGTTCGTTACTACCGATATCATAAATGAATATTTCGGCAAACAGGGCGTTAAAAAAGTAAGCATTCTGACAGTTTTACTGATACTATATGCCTTTCTGGTAATAACTATAGTTACCGGTCTGCCGCCGGCAAAATTCTGGGTAGAGCTCAACAGTACCGATCCGCAGGGCAATCCTTTTAATATTGACTTTGCTTTCAACTCAATTTACCGCCAGGGCCTGGGCATTATCATCGGTTCGGTAGTAGCTTTTTTAATTTCGCAGTTGCTCGATGCCTCGGTGTTCCATTGGTTGCGCAAGTACACGGGCAGCAAAAAAATCTGGCTCCGCGCTACAGGGTCAACATTGGTATCGCAGCTGATTGATAGCCTGGTAGTGCTGTTCGTTGCTTTCTATTTATTCGGCAACTGGTCTATGGAGCTCGTGCTTTCTGTAGCGGCAATCAACTATATCTACAAATTCTGCATTGCTATACTTCTTACCCCCGTTTTATACCTGGCTCATTACCTGATTGATAGCTATCTGGGGCACCATAATGCGGATGTACTGATTGAAAATGCCGCTGTAGAAAGCGAAACCTAGTTTTAAACTATAAATTAAAGCAAGAATGATAAAGATTGCGATAGCAGGTATTGGTGGTGTTGGTGGATATTTTGGAGGCCTTTTAGCTAGCTATTACCAGAACTCAGATGAGGTGGAAGTATACTTTATTGCACGTGGCGAAAACGAAAGTACCATCAGGCAACAAGGTCTGAAAATAAAAACTCCGGGCTCAACTTTTACGGCTACACCTAAACTTGTAACCTCTGATCCTACTCAAATTGGGGAAGCAGACTTACTTATCTGCTGCACAAAAAGCTATGACCTGGAGCAGAGCATAACCCAACTAAAACCCTGCATCGGCAAACAAACAGTTATACTTCCGCTGCTAAACGGCATCGACAGCTACGAACGAATCAAGACAGTTTATCCGGAGAACGAAGTATGGGAAGGCTGCGTTTATATTGTTTCCAGGCTCACCGAACCAGGGTTGGTCACTGTAACCGGCGATGTAAATGCTTTATTCTTTGGCTCAACGAATGGTACAGAAGCCAGGCTCGAATCCGCGCTGCAGCTATTTACAGATGCCGGTATCAAAGCAACTTTATCTCAAAACATACAGCAAACTATCTGGGAGAAATATCTGTTCATTTCAACTATAGCTACGCTCACTTCTTACCTGAACACCAGCATTGGTGGTATACTGGCTAAAACGGAAAACATGGATCTGCTCCATTCCCTGCTGTCGGAGCTTAAACAGGTTGCCAACGCGAAAGGCATTGTGTTTCCGGAGAATAGTACCAATGCCATAAAAGAAAGGATGGCAAAGCTGCCTTACGAAACTACTTCCTCTATGCATACCGATTATCAGAAAGGTAAAAATGCAGAAGTTGATTCCCTAACCGGCTATGTGGTGAAGCTTGGCAAGCAGCTGAATATACCCACTCCAACGTACGAAAAACTATACACAGCGCTCAAAAACAAATAGCACCCTACAGGTGTTAAGCTATAACACAGGATAAATTATTAACTATTTTTTGATTCTAAAAAAACTTGGGGTATGTTTGCACCCCGATTAAAAATAATGACTGCACATTTAGCACATACACAAATATTTATCACAGGCTACGTTCTGCACGACCTGTAAGAGTACCCGGCTTACCCGCTTTGGGGCACTTCCGCCCTATCTCTAGTTAAATTTTTGTTTACTCTTTTAAAAGGCACTTCCATGTTCAGAGGAATAGCTTTTGTGCTGCTCGGCGCATGCAGTTTCGGTATACTTTCGACGTTCGTAAAATTAGCATATAGCGAAGGCTTTACCTTGGGTGATGTAACTGGCACTCAGGTATTTTTTGGGTTGATTATTCTTTGGGTGATCGTGCTGTTGCGCAGGCTGTTTAATGGCCGTGGCAACAGTGCATCGCTTAAGGAATCCCTCCAGCTTATTGCCATGGGTACCACCACAGGTTTGGTTAGCATTTTTTACTATAAATGCGTGCAAACGGTACCGGCCTCTATCGCCATTCTTTTGCTCATGCAATTTACCTGGATGAGCTTACTCCTAGACTCCATCATAAAACGCAAATTACCGACCTTACTACAGGTTGGCACAGTAGCAATGATTTTGCTGGGCACCTGTTTTGCCGGCAATCTTTTCTCCGGTTCTTTCCAGGATATCAGTTTGGCCGGTGTTGGTTTTGGCTTACTGGCTGCCCTTTGCTATACTTTCTTTTTAATGATAAATGGTGCTGCTGGCAACTCGTTACACCCTGCCACTAAAAGTGCGCTCCTGTTAACTGGTGCCTGCATTCTTGTTTTTACCATCTTCCCGCCGGTTTTCCTGGTAAACGGAGCCTTACTAAACGGACTGTTTAAATGGGGACTTGTGCTGTCGGTTTTCGGTACAGTAATACCTCCGCTTTTCTTTTCCTATGGCATCCCGAAGATTGGTCTTGGGTTGAGCGCTATACTAAGCTCTGCAGAGCTTCCGGTTGCTGTCATGATGTCCAGTATTGTATTGCAGGAACAGGTTGTTACAGTGCAGTGGTTTGGCGTGTTGCTAATTCTTTCTGCTATAGTGCTGTCAAACCTTAACTCGTTGCGCAAACAAAAGAGGCGGGTGCCCCAGGCAATACAAGCTTAGCTATAGTTTGTAACGGCGTTAACTATAGTTACAGCTTTAAACTATAGTTGTGTTACTGCATTTTTAATGGGCATTTTCGGCTATTTAGATTAATTTGCAGCTTTAACGCAATTCTCTATTATGGCACGATACCTTACCGGAATCCAAAGCACTGGCCGACCACACCTTGGCAACTTACTAGGCGCTATTTGCCCTGCAATTGAGTTCTCTAAAATATCAGATCAAGAAGCTTTATATTTTATAGCTGACCTGCATTCGCTTACAACCATTCGTGATGCGGAAGTTTTAAAACACAACACTTACTCTGTAGCAGCAGCCTGGCTGGCCATGGGCTTAGATACGGACAGGCATATACTTTACCGCCAGTCGGATGTGCCGATGGTAACCGAATTAAGCTGGTACCTGAACTGCTTTGCTCCTTTCCCGATGCTGGCCAATGCACACTCTTTTAAGGACAAATCGAGCCGACGCGGCCTTGCTGATGTAAATGCCGGTTTGTTTACGTACCCTGTGCTGATGGCTGCAGACATTTTGATGTACGATGCCAATTTTGTACCCGTAGGAAAAGACCAGATACAGCACCTGGAGATTACACGCGACATTGCCAGCTCGTTTAACCACATTTACGGCGAAACCTTTGTACTACCGGAAGCCAAAACCGACGATGCCATTATGACCATACCAGGCATAAACGGCGAGAAAATGAGCAAATCGTACGGCAACATCATCGATATTTTTGAGGCAGACAAGCCACTGCGCAAAACTATTATGAGCATTGTAACAGACAGTACGCCACTGGAAGAGCCAAAGAATCCGGACGACGATACCACTTTTGCGCTATACCGCTTACTGGCATCACCTGAAGATGTGGAAACCATGCGTCAGAATTATATAACCGGTGGTTACGGTTACGGCCATGCCAAGCAGGCGCTTTACGAAACCATCATCAGCAAATACAGCAAAGAGCGCGAGCTGTTTAACTACTACATGAACAACCTGCCTGAACTGGACAAAAAACTCCGGGAAGGTGCCGAAAAAGCGAAGGCTATTGCTACACCTGTTTTGCAGCGTGTGCGCCAGAAATTAGGTTACTAAACTATAGTTTGATCATAAAAAAAACGGGCAGCTGAAGATTTCAGCTGCCCGTTTTGCATTTATAGTTGTGCCGGTTTTATAGTTACCAGCTATGCTTATTTCTGGGTTAATGGTGCCCCAACAGGAATTCCGCAATCGTGGCCCGGCTGACCGTGAGGCGGGTTAGTACCCGGTGCTACCGTTTGTGAACTGGTTGAAGGCGTAAAGGCGGGCACCGAAGTTGGTGCAGTCAGGTTCGGTTTTGGAGGCGAATCCAGCGGAGCGCCAACTTCAATATCGCAACGGTGGTTTGGCTCGCCGTGTGGCGGATTTAAACCAACTGTGGTTGCCGGCGTTGCAGCCTGGTTTGGTGTGGTAGCAGGAGCTGTTGCAGCCGGTGATGTAGCTGTAGTGTTTTCCGTTTTAGCGGAATCAGAGCAACTCATCAATCCAAAGAATAAAGCTGCTACTGCTATCTGCGAT
Organism: Pontibacter pudoricolor; assembly: GCF_010092985.1. Classification (GTDB taxonomy): domain Bacteria; phylum Bacteroidota; class Bacteroidia; order Cytophagales; family Hymenobacteraceae; genus Pontibacter; species Pontibacter pudoricolor. The sequence continues at coordinate 1,972,991 of NZ_CP048106.1, forward strand.
GTGATCTTCATATAAATTATTTTTGTTTTGCGGAATTGTTTAGTTCGTATTTTATCTGCCTATAGTTTAACTAAGCACCAAACTTAAATCAATATACGGATAAATACTGATAAGGCACACTGAATCAACAGCATACTAATTACAGCTTAACACTTATTTGATCTCAATAATTCGTTCTTCGAAAGCTAAAGCTCCTTCGGTTGTAACTTCTTTGGTTTCCCGGCTAAAAATGATCCAACCAGAACCGTGAATGCGGGCATCTGTAGTGGTATTGTTCTGCAGTGTTGGAAACTTATCACGGGCAGGAAAAGGGGTTCCTGCTTTAACAGCATTTTGCTTCAGAAACGCATAGGTAACATCTGTCAGCTCTTTAGAATCAATCGTTTGCCACATCCTGAGAATGGCATTATTATCTTCCGCGTTTATCTCGTCAAGCAGAATAGTAACTTCGGAGTTAAAAGGCTTACCTCCCAGCAGGTTTGTTATGGGCAGGTTTCCGTTAACTTCTTCGCCAAGTGCATAGTTACCACCGTGATAGGTATAAAATTGCTGTACATCTTTTATCGCCTGCGCCTGTATAGCCTCCTTGGTAGAAAACATGCTCTCAACTTTAGCTACTACTTCATCTATCTGGGGAATATGTTTAAACTCCTTGCGAAGTAACCCAGTCGTTTTTTTGATCTCGTCGCGTATTTCTTTCCAGTTCACAACCTCCTTGAAAGCGCCCATTTCATTTGTCTTAATGATCACTTTCATATTCTCTGAAATTCCAGCCAGCTTTCGTGCAAACGGATTATCAGTACCTGGGTTGATGTTTCGGTAAAGCCATTCTATCGTATAGGAGTTAGCAGTGGAGTCTGTTATAGTTATATCAACTTCGTAGGTAACGAACTCGCGCTGGGTCGTATCTGTGCCAGAAACCCGGTATTTCTCGTTGGTGATGATGTAAGTCTGTGTTTCGTTTTTGTCCCAGTAACCAATTACCTGCACTGTAGAATCTTCCAGGTTGATCTGGGCAAATGCGGTGAAGGAGGCGAAAAAGGGAAGTGCTAAAAGTAAAAGTTGTTTCATGAAAGGGCAATCTAACAGGTTGGTCTATAGGAGCAGTAAGTTACTTTATAGTTGACTACTTTTTTAAAGTAATAGCAGGAAGCTCAGTAGCGATCATCTCGTTCATATAGTTGGTCCTGTCGGTTTTCAGGTTCTTCAGGAATGGGATAACGGCATCACCGTAGCTTCTGTTGGAATAGGCATACACCAGAATAGCTTTCTTGCCTGCTCCGGTTTCTATTTGTTTGTAGCGGTAGACATTAAATTCGGCTATAGTTACTTTATCGTTTTTGTTTTCGCTTACAATAAAGTCAACTATAAACTCTTTGCCGTCCGGACTTTCATTTACCTGGTAATTGCAAAGCTCATCGGTTTGCTTCCGTTTCTTCAGCTCCTGCACTTTCAGGGCCACAGCCTCCTCAGCAGCTATGTCTGTATCCAGCACATGGATGGTCAGCATCTGGTTAAAACTTGCAAGCTTCTCTCCTTTTGGCAGGTATTCCTGTATGTAGTAAATATCGCTGGGCTTATCTGTCCAGGCCAGTTCAAACTTAGTTTTGTTAAACTTCAGTGGTCCTTTTACTGACAGCCTTTCTACACTGTTATTGGATACAAAAGTGAAGGAGAAAAAGAAAATAGATACGATGAGTAAAAGTTGTTTCATGGGTATAGGGTTAGAAACTATAGAAATAGGTTAGTATTTATAACTGTAGTTTGACACGATATTTACTTTATCTGATACTCTACAAATAAGGTAGCATTTACTAGTACAGTGCCTTTACTTATAGCTATAGATCTGTTTTGGGCTGCCACTTCAGCTACTGCATATCCATCCTGCTCTCTCTGTTGGTTCGATTCGGGCATTGATGCTGAAATCTCAACATTTCCGATCTTCAGTATCTCTTTTTCAGAAGCCGGTAATTCAACTAATAATTTATCAGCCAGCGTGTTCGCCTTTTTTAAGGCACTTACATAGGCTTCATTTTTTAGGCTGTCGAGTTTGGAATGAGAATAAGCTAATCCACTTAAATCCAGGTTCCTGTTCTCTAGCAGCTCCGTATAAATCTGGTCCAGTTTGTTTATATCCCGGAGCGTGACATGAATGGTGGTTGAACTGTTGTAGCCATCAAATACCTGCGAATTATTTCTCCAGGTATAACTTTTATTCATGTTTACAGAAGTTGTCAGGATATCGTCCTTCTTGATTCCGAAGGAAAGAAGTTTGCTGTTCAGTTCGTTGGATTTGTCAACCAGGCATTGCTTCGAAGCTTTAACAGATTTCTGCAAACAATTCAGGTTGATATGAAAAGTTGCTACATCAGGCAGCGTTTCCACTTCACCAACCGATTTTATCATGATGGTTTTAAATTTTGACGGCGCAAGTGTGGAATCGGTTTGGCAACCTACCAGCAGTATAGCGATCAAAAGAGCGAGTATGTTTTTCATTTTTGTTGGTTTATAGGATACAACGGGCCGCGTGCATGCGGAGCTTGAAGCGTTAGCGAAGGTTGAGCATGCATTGTGTTGGCAAATGAAGTTTTAGATTTTCCTTCTTTTCTCTACTTCTTCCCTGTTAAGATCGAAGTGCAATGAAGTAGTGGCATATATTGGGCTGTCGTAACCGCTAATGATTTCATTTCGAAAACTTCTTAGGTCAAGTACTCGCAAAGTCCTTTTGTACAGCGTCCACTCACTTTTCAACACGTCAAGTACTGAGAGTTGCTGAATTGTGCCTTTAAATAATGTTCTTCTCCATACAGGTATAGCTACCATAGTTCCTTCAGGATTCCATATTGGTGGACCGCCACACAAGCTGCTTATCTTATGTCTTCTATTGTTGCTATCATACCAGTAGCATTCCCCTGCTAAAGGACTTCCCATTGCAAGTTCTATCAACTCACCATACTCAATCCGATTCTGCTTATTAGGAGAAAACATCTGCTCATCAGCATTATCGAATGCCCAGGGATTTGATAAACTGTTTTCTATTCTCTCTGTCATTTCTTTATGTGCTAACTAGCGGATAAACGAAAACATACGCATATCTGTACTATAGCTGTAGGGAAATTATTCTTTAACCAACACTTACCTATATTTACTTACCCCAATATAAGTAAACCACATCAAAACCCAACTATAAAAAAATTGCCGCACCCACCTCAGCTTTTAGCCTTGGCAAGTGCGGCAACTATAAAAATCTACAGTTTATCCTTCTATTCAGCAGTCCAGAGTACGCGCTCCTGGTCAGAGAGGATAAGCAGTACGCGTGGCGGGTTGGCTACCAGCACCAAACGCATCTCTACACCCGGAAACTTATCCGATTCTACCCAAACACCTTCGCTCTCTTCGCCTTCTTCCAGTTCTTTACCGTCCAGTGAGCTGGCTATGTAAGCAGTTGGCAACAAGATGTCGGCATCCGATTTAATTTTACCGTGCACATCTTCCAGCACATCTTCCAGGTAATCGCCGTACGTTTCGTTAAAGTCATCTTCCATATCGTGCAGCGCCTCTTCCATATCGTCGTAGCGTGCGTCGTTATAGTCCAGCTTGTTCAGCTCACTCTTCTTTTCTAAGATGGCAATCAGGTCTTTGTTCAGCGTATCTGCGTTCATAGCTTTATTTCATTTTTACAAAGTTGAAAACATGATATAGTAATTGCAAACATTATAGATGATAATTTGCACAGCAGCCTCCCCGGTTTTGTTAAAACTATAAAAGCTGTATTTTTACGTAATACTTTTAAACTTTACTTCAGACTATGACAACCAACACATTAGCATCCGAAACTATAGCTAAAGATATTCTGCCTCTGAACGGCACCGACCATATAGAGTTTTATGTAGGTAACGCCAAGCAGGCAGCACATTTTTACCAGACCGCTTTCGGTTTTAAGCTGGTAGCGTATGCCGGCCCCGAAACAGGTGTCCGCGATCGCGCTTCTTACGTTATCCAACAGGAAAAAGTACGCCTGGTTTTAACAACTGCCATTTACCCCGATTCTGAAATCGCACAGCATGTGCACCAGCACGGCGACGGTGTTAAAGTACTTGCCCTTTGGGTAGATGATGCCGAAGAGTCTTTCCGTGGTACGGTAGCGCGTGGCGCAAAGCCAGCCATGGAGCCTAAAACTATAACCGATGAGTTTGGCGAAGTAAAAGTAGCCTCTATTCATACTTATGGCGATACCATCCATACATTTGTGGAGCGAAAGAACTATAACGGTGTGTTTATGCCGGGTTATGTAGAGCGCACCTCTGAGCTGATGGTAGAGCCGGTAGGCCTGAAGTATGTAGACCACTGCGTAGGCAACGTAGAGCTCGGCAAGATGAATGAGTGGGTGAAGTTCTACGAAGATGTGATGGGCTTTAAACTGCTGCTTACCTTCGATGATGAAGATATCAGCACCGAGTATACTGCCCTGATGTCTAAAGTAGTATCTAACGGAAACGGCTATATCAAATTCCCGATAAACGAACCGGCTGAAGGCAAGAAAAAGTCGCAGATTGATGAGTACCTGGAGTTTTACCATGGCCCGGGTGTGCAGCACATTGCCGTTGCTACCAACGATATTCTGCATACTGTTTCTGAATTGCGCCGCCGTGGTGTAGAGTTCCTGCGCGTTCCGGAAGTTTATTACGAAGACCTGTTGGAGCGTATCGGCCACATCGACGAAGACATGGCTGACCTGCGCAAACTGAACATCCTGGTAGACCGTGACGACGAAGGGTATCTGCTGCAGATCTTCACAAAGCCGGTGGAAGACAGACCAACTGTATTTTATGAGATCATCCAGCGTAAAGGAGCCAAGTCGTTCGGTAAAGGCAACTTTAAAGCATTGTTCGAAGCTATTGAGCGCGAGCAGGCCCTGCGTGGAAACCTTTAAACTATAAACAAAGTATAGAAGCCCGTGAATATTAGGGCATGATGCTTTTACCATACCATAAGATCACACCAGTTCTTTCAGATGTGCATCTGGCACCGAAAAGACTGGTGTGATTTTTTGTGGATATGCTCGTAGTGCGGGAATCATCCCCCTACCCCCTTCAAAGGGGGACTTTCTGCAATGCGTATTAAAATCATTGTCATTCTTTAAAGAAACTTGGTTGAAGGGAGGTTAAGCCTTTGCTACTTGATAACAAGATCCTTTCAGGATGACAAAAAAAGTCCCCCTTTGAAGGGGGTAGGGGGATGACCAACTATAGCATTACTATAATCTATAGCCCATCTACAACTAAAAAAATTAGAGAATTATTAGATTAGCAACTATGATCGAACCAGCTATTCAGCAGAAAATAAACGCGTGGCTAAACGGCAACTACGACGAAGCTACCAAAACTGAAATAAACGGCTTACTGGAGCGCAACGAGCACGAATCGCTGTCCGATGCTTTCTATAAGGACTTAGAATTTGGCACCGGCGGACTGCGCGGCATTATGGGCGCAGGCAGCAACCGCATGAACCGCTACACGCTGGGTATGGCTACGCAGGGACTTTGCAACTACCTTAAACAGAATTTTCCGGGGGAGCGCGTAAAGGTTGCTATTGCGCACGACAGCCGTAACAACTCACCAGAGTTTGCCCGCATTGCCACCGACATTTTCTCGGCTAATGATATTGAAGTTTACCTGTTCCAGGCGCTGCGCCCTACTCCGCAGCTATCGTTTGCCATTCGCCATTTAGGTTGCCAGAGCGGTGTGGTAGTTACGGCATCGCATAACCCGAAAGAGTACAACGGCTACAAAGTTTACTGGAACGACGGCGCGCAGGTAACCGCTCCGCACGACAAGAACATCATCGCCGAAGTAAACAAGATCACCAGTATTGATGAAGTAAAGTTTGAGCCGAAACCAAACAACATCCACCTGCTGGGTCCGGAGATGGACGAAGCTTATATTACAAAAGTGCTTGGCCTGTCGGTTTCGCATGAGGCTATCAGGCGCCAGCACGACCTGAAGATCGTTTACACACCACTGCACGGTACAGGCATTACGCTGGTGCCGGAGGTGTTAAAACGCTTCGGATTCAGTAATGTAACTATAGTTGATGAACAGGCTGAACCGAACGGCAACTTCCCGACAGTTGTTTACCCGAATCCGGAAGAAAAGGAAGCCATGACCCTGGCCCTTAACAAAGCCAGGGAAATTGACGCTGATATAGTAATGGCAACTGACCCGGACGCAGACCGTGTAGGTATTGCTGTTAAAAATGATAAAGGCGAGTTTGTGCTACTTAACGGCAACCAGACGGGCGCATTACTGATAAACTACCTGCTGCAGGCATGGCAGAAAGCCGGTAAACTAACAGGCAGAGAGTTTATAGTTAAAACTATAGTTACCACCGACCTGATAAAGGATATTGCCGAAAGCTATGGCGTAAAGCACTACGAAACCCTGACCGGCTTTAAGTACATCGCAGAAAAGATACGTGAGTTGGAAGGCAAGGAAGTTTACATTGGCGGCGGCGAAGAAAGCTACGGCTACATGATCGGCGATTTTGTGCGCGACAAAGACGGCATCTCAGCCTGCGCCCTGATAGCCGAAATGGCTGCTGTCGCAAAAGACAACGGCCAGAGCCTGTTCGAGATGATGGTGGAGATGTACGGGAAGTATAATTTCTATAAAGAGGAGCTTGTATCGTTCACTAAAAAAGGACAGCGCGGCGCCGAAGAAATTCAGCAGATGATGGCCGACATGCGTGCAAACCCGCCGCAAACTATAGCCGGTTCCAGAGTTGTAGAGATCAGCGACTTTAAACTGAGCGCACGCAGAAACCTGGTGTCAGGCGAAATAAGCCAGCTTGGTTTAGAAAGCTCCAACGTACTCCAATACATGACCGAAGATGGCAGCAAGATTTCAGCACGCCCTTCCGGTACAGAGCCGAAGATCAAGTTCTATATCAGCGTAAACGAGCCACTGGCATCTAAAAATGATTACAATGCAGTAGAGCAGCAGCTTGATGCTAAAATTGAACAGATCCTGGTCGACCTGAAACTGAAGTAATCTTAATTGGTTGATTGCTGAATGGCTAAATTGCTGTAACTATAGTTCGGCAGTTTAGCCATTTGCTTTTATGCCGTTTAAAACCTTTTGCACTGTTCTTTATTAATAAAGTATGAACGATCTTTTTTCAACTATAAGTCGCGTTATCCGCACCCGCCGCACTACCAAGCCACCAAAACTAAACGGGCAGAAAATTCCGGATGAGCAGGTAAACCAGCTGTTAGAACTTGCTGACTGGGCACCGACACACGGCCACACCGAGCCCTGGCGCTTTAAAGTTTATGCCGGTGCTAAAATAGCACAGTTCTGCCGGCAGCACGCAGAACTATACAAACAGGAAACTCCGGAAGATATATACAAGCCCGAAAAGTACGAGAAACTGCTGCACATGGGCGATAAAGCCTCGCATGTTATAGTTGCGTACATGCGTCGTGGAGATCTGCCTAAAATTCCGGTGCTGGAAGAAATCGCCGCGACCTCCTGTGCCATTCAAAATCTTTTACTGGGAGCTACAGCCTTAGGAATTGCCAGCTACTGGGGTTCCGGCGGCATGGCCTATCACCCTGCCATGAAAGAAATGCTGCAACTGCGCGAAGCAGATATCGTGTTGGGTATTTTATACCTGGGCTATGCTGATGATTCTGCCCATGAAGGAAAGCGAACTACACTGCTGAGTGAGAAAGTGGAGTGGATGTAATGTGAGTTTCTTGCCTGGATTTAAAGGATTTAAGGATTTCCAGGATTAAGCTTCGGTTTATAGTTGGGCTATAGTTCTATAATTTAAAATGCTGGCGCGAGCGTCCTCGCTCGTGACTTATGATGGGGTTGCGTCTCCTGACTCAACTGGCCGGCAGGGACAGGCATTGTCTGAACCGGGATTTAAAGGATTAATGGATTTTCAGGATTAGGCTACTGCTTTAGTTGATGTTTTCGTTTTATAGTTGGCGTTTTAACCCACCCCTGCCCCTCCCAAGAGGGGAATTTCGGCTGTTGCTATAGTTTGAGTTGTAGTTCTATAGTGGGTGTTTGTCATCCCCCTTCTCCCTTCTAAGGAGGACTTTCTGTTCTTGCCAATTTTCAAACTATAGATTTATAGTTACAGCCTATCCCGCGGACAGGTCGCGACCTGTCCCTACGAAAGCAGTTTGTAGAGACGCAATACTTTGCGTCTTTTTCCCAATAGCAATAAATTCCAACTATAGAACCCAGATTTCTCCCAATGGTCGAAATGACAAAAAGAAGAACTATAGCTAAGCTCTTTCCCCTGTTCTGGGAAGGGGTAAACCTATAAAAACGAAAAGCCGCTGGCTTTTGGCACAGCGGCTAATCTTCCTTTGGCTATTCCTTTATACTTTAACCAATGTTGCTTAAACGCAAACACCGGGTGTATATTGTCTTACTTAAAATGGCGGCTCTTCGTCAAAACCTGAAGCCGGGAAACCTCCCCCTCCTTTGCTGCCATCATTCATGCGGCTGCCTAAACGAATAGAGCCTGGCGTTTCCGCATCAAATGTGCTATTTGGCAACGCATTGAAGGTATTGAATCCGTCGCCACTAAAATCTGAGTCTAAGTTAGTAAACTTTGTGTACTTACCAATAAACTTGAGCTGAACGTTTTCCAGGGAACCGTTACGGTGCTTGGCTATAATTACCTCACCCACACCGGCTGTCGGGTTACCCATTTCGTCTTCTGTAATACCGTAATATTCCGGACGGTACAGGAAGCAAACCATGTCGGCATCCTGCTCAATCGATCCGGATTCACGAAGGTCGGAAAGCTGCGGTCGTTTATCACCCCCACGCGTTTCCACGGCACGACTGAGCTGCGACAACGCGATAACCGGAACGTTAAGTTCCTTGGCCAGCATCTTTAACGCTCTTGATATCGACGCGATCTCCTGTTCACGATTACCGCCACCCTTGCCTTCGGCGTTTCCGCTCATCAGCTGCAGGTAGTCAATAATGATCATCTGTATGTCGAACTGGGCTTTCAGACGGCGGCATTTGGTACGGAGCTCACGAATGGAAAGGCCCGGCGTATCATCAATAAAGATCGGAGCCTCAGTGAGTTTGGCAATTTTATGGTTCAGCTGTGCCCACTCGTAATCTTCCAGGCTTCCTTTCTTTATCTTTTCAGAATCCAGCTCGGCCTCAGAAGAAATAAGACGGTTAACCAGCTGCAACGACGACATCTCGAGTGAGAAAATTGCAACACCCTTTTTAAAGTCAACTGCCGCATTCCGCATGCACGAAAGCACGAAAGCTGTTTTACCCATCGCCGGACGTGCTGCCAGGATGATAAGGTCAGATTTCTGCCAGCCTGATGTAACACGGTCCAGGGCGGTAAGGCCAGTTGGTACACCTGTTAAGCCATCTTCCTGCTTACGCTTTTCTTCCAGTTCCTTAATCGCCGCGTGCATCAACGAGCGCATGTCGTCGAAGTTCTTACGGATGTTGGATTCGGATACTTCGTATAGTTTGGCTTCGGTTTTATCCAGCAGCTCAAAAACGTCGGTAGTATCTTCAAACGCTGATGACAATACTTCAGAAGAAATAGAGATCAGGTCGCGCTTGATGGAGTTTTCGGTGATGATACGGGCGTGGTACTCGATGTTGGCTGCCGAGTTTACGCGGGTGGTAAGCTGCGTTACATAGTATGCGCCGCCCGCCAGCTCCAGTTCGCCAAGCTCGCGCAGCTCGTGCGTAACGGTCAATATATCTATCGGCTCCGATTTGTCGAACAGGGCCAGTATTGCTTTAAAAATACGTTGATGGGCTTCTTTGTAAAAGCTCTGCGGACGCAGAATGTCAATTACAGTAGTAAGCGCATCTTTTTCCAACATCAGAGCGCCTAGCACGGCCTCTTCCAGATCAAGCGCCTGCGGTGGCTTTTTGCCAAGCTCCGATATGGCAGTCGGTTTCTTCTGCCATCCGTTGCGTTGACCCGCCGGGCGTGTGTTCATTTGCATTTCCTCCATAACCACAAATATATAGCTTCTTATATAGCCTCCGAAGCTAAATAGTTGTTAAAAATTGCGCACGCACCTATCAACAGTTTTAACCGGAGCTTTCAACAAGATAAGGAGTTTTCCAGATACATATCAACAAAATATCCACATATTAGTGTATAGCTATTTTTATTTAGCTCAGGTCTTCTAACTTTGTCTGATTGCAATATTAATTGCCCGGAATATATGGAGAAGAAGGAATTACAACGCATCCACCTGATTGCTATTGGCGGAAGCATCATGCACAACCTCGCATTGGCCCTGCACGACAAGGGATTAAACGTTACAGGCTCAGACGACGAGATTTTTGAACCTGCCAAAAGCAGGCTGGCTGCGGCTGGCTTACTTCCTGCCCAGGAAGGCTGGTTTCCGGAGAAACTGGATGCAACTATAGATGCTGTAATTCTGGGGATGCATGCCCGCCCGGATAACCCTGAGTTATTAAAAGCACAGGAACTAGGTTTGCCAATTTATTCTTTCCCGGAGTTTATTTACGAGCAGAGCCGCGACAAACAGCGCATTGTAATTGGTGGCAGCCACGGCAAAACGTCTATCACGTCCATTATCATGCACGTGCTTAAGACACTGGGCCGCAAGTTTGATTATGCTGTTGGCGCGCAGATTGAAGGTTTTAACCGCATGGTGAAACTGACGGAAGATGCCCCGATCATTATCATCGAAGGCGACGAGTACCTGTCTGACCCGATCAAACGTGTTCCGAAGTTCCATTTATACCATCACCACATCGCTGTTATCAGCGGTATCAGCTGGGACCATATTAACGTGTTCCCTGATCCGGATATGTACCGCGACCAGTTCCGCATTTTTGCGGAGATGACCCCAAAAGCCGGAACCCTGATCTATACCAAAGACGATGAGCAGGTACAACTGGTAGCCGTACCACGCAACCCGACCGATATTAACTATATCGGGTATGGCGTGCACGACCACACTATAAAAAATGGCAAAACGATACTGCATACCAAAAAGGACGGCGATATAGAGATTCAGCTGTTTGGTGAGCATAACCTGCGCAATATTAACGCAGCCAAGGAGGTGTGTAAGAAGATCGGTGTGAAAGCGCATGACTTTTACAAGGCCCTGAGAACCTTTAAAGGTGCTGCCAAGCGACTTGAGAAAATGGGTGAAACAGATACGACCGTTATCTTCCGCGATTTTGCCCATGCCCCATCTAAAGTTAAAGCTACTACTGAAGCCGTTAAAGCACAGTACCCGAAACGCCAGCTGGTTGCCGCACTGGAACTCCATACTTTCAGCAGCCTGAACAAAGATTTTATACCACAATATGCCGGAGCTTTGGATAAAGCTGACGAAGCTATAGTTTACTTCAACCCGAAAACCATAGAGCACAAACGTATGCAGATGCTTTCGGAAGATGAGTTGAAAGTAGCTTTTAAGAACCCTAACCTGAAAGTATTTACCGACTCCGAAGCGCTGCAAAAACACCTGCTGAACTATAACTGGCAGAACGCCAACCTGCTGCTAATGAGCTCGGGCAACTATAACAACATTAACATGGAGGCGCTTACAAAGGCGGTTCTGAAAGCATAATTTTATGAAACTGAACCTGAAACGCCCCATCGTATTCTTCGACCTGGAAACCACTGGCACCGACATCAGCAAAGATCGTGTTGTAGAGATAAGTGTACTGAAAGTAATGCCTGATGGAGAAGAGATCCTGAAAACCCGTAAGATCAACCCGACCATTCCGATACCGCTGGAGTCGAGCCTGATCCATAAGATTTACGATGAGGACGTGAAGGACTGCCCTACATTTGCTCAGGTTGCAAAAAATCTGGACCAGTTCATGAAAGGCTGCGATTTGGGGGGCTATAACCTGATCAGGTTTGACATTCCGTTGCTGGCCGAGGAATTTCTGCGTGCCGGCATAGACTTTGACCTGGATAACCGCCATGTGGTAGATGCCTGCCGTATTTTCCATATGATGGAGCAACGCACCCTTTCTGCTGCATACAAATATTACTGCAACAAAACCCTGGAAAACGCCCACAGCGCCGAGGCCGACACTGTAGCTACGTACCACATTTTAATGGCCCAACTAGATCGTTACCAGAACACGCCTATCGAGATTACAGAAGGCATTGAAGAGTTTCCGGTACAGAACGACATGGCGCAGCTGCACAAGTTCACGTTCCAGAAAACTGCTGACCTGGCTGGCAGAATCATCTATAATAATGCTGGTCAGGAGGTCTTCGGTTTTGGGAAACACAAAAACGCTATAGTGGAGGAAGTACTCCAGAAAGAACCAACCTACTACGACTGGATGATGAAAGGTGATTTTCCACTTTACACCAAAAAAATTCTTACCCGCATCAGGCTCCGCAGTATGCAAAGCAGTGTATCGTAGGGTTTTATAGTTTGAAAAGATTTCTAAAATGCTCTTCTGTCATTAAGTTGGCGGAAGAGCTTTTTGTTTTACCTCACCCCAACCCTCTCCTTTTAAAGAGTACTCCTAGCTTAAAACAGGAAAGTAAGTTTTTGTTATAGCTATAGTTTTATAGTTCGTATTGCTGCCGCGAGCGTCCTCGTGACTTACGATGAAGTGAAGTCTCCTGACTCCGCTGGCATGGCAGGGACAGGTATTGTCTGAACCGGGATTTACGGGATTAATGGATTCTCAGGATTAGGCTATTAATATCGTTGATGTTTTCGTTTTATAGCTAGCGTTTTAACCCACCCCTGCCCCTCCCAAGAGGGGAATTTGGGCTTTGGTTGTAGTTGGGTTATTGTTCTATAGTTTGGGTTTCAACACCCCTATTGATCTATGCTCGCAAGTTTCGAACACCTTGTTCTCAATTGTGCTAAATTGTACAGTTGCTACTGCTTGCCAAACTTCGCCCTCACTCGCGTCCCGCGAGCAAGGGCATTAAAGAGGTTGAATTTAATAGAATCAAATAGCCCTGCCCCCAAGGGAATACTTCTGCTGCAGCTTCCCTAACTGTCATTTCGACTTAAGGAGAAATCTGAGTTTTCTATAGTTACAGACCAGGATCGGACAGGTCGCGACCTGTCCCTACGGAAATACAACCACGATAGAGCAATGTAACTATAGCAGTTCACTCAACTATAGTTTAACTATCGAAAGATCTCAGTCTTTGGGTTGAGCGCCTTTGCTTTGTTGCGGTGCCGCCAGGCAACCCGAGGTACGAGGGTAGCAAGAAAGCAACAGCGCGATGCCCGAAGACGGGGCCTCCCGGCCGTGAGGGCACCAAAGCCAACTATAGAACTATAGGTTAGTAGAGCTCCCAGGATTAAAGAAAGCTATGTAAAGAAGGCTTGGTTCGGATAGTAAAGTAGTCAACTATTGGACATATTAGATCCTTCGCTCTGGATGACAACAAAGAAAAGGCAGCTATTACACTCAGATTTCTCCTAACGTCGAAATGACAAAAGAAAAACTATAGCATATAAAAGATCCTTTCGCTAACGCTCCAGAACGACAATAAATAACTTCTGCCATGAAAACTACATGCAAATTATATTAACGAGTAAAGCCGCTATTCCAGCGGCTCTATTCGTTAAGTTCATCCCGTCATTTTAGCATTAGGCGGAAATTCCTTTGTCTCCTGCTTAACAAGCCTGGTTAACATATCCCGAACTTCGCCCGGACCATCTAGATGATATTTGGCTATAGAATAAGAGTTACCGGTTTTTATAGTGTAGGCATTGCGCGGCATGGCTTTAAATATTTCTTCATCACCCCAGTCATCGCCAATGGCCAATACAAACTCATGCGGATACATGTTAAGCCAGTGGCTGGTTGCTTTGCCTTTATTCACTTCCTGGGCTTTAATCTCCACAGCCATTTGCCCGTCTAACACCTGCAGATTACTGTTGGTAGCCAGGAAGTTGAGGTGATTTACCAGTTCGCGGGCACGAAGCTCGCCCAAACCCGTTTCTACGCGTCGGTAATGCCAAACAAGCGAATATTCCTTCTCTTCAATAAACGAGCCCGGTGTGCGGTCAACATATAGTTCCAGGATCAGGCGAATGTCACTTTTCCAGTCATCCATCAGGCTCATCATGGTTTTCCAGCCAGACCCGCGTTGCTTCAGCCATACGCCATGCTCGGCTACTATATCCAGGTTCAGGTGGCCCAGCCAGTCTTCCATGTTTGCTTTTTCGCGGCTACTGATCACAACCACCCTGTTTTTAGGGTTAGCACTCAGGCTTTCCAGTAATTCCAGCAGGTCTTCGTCCGGACGCGCCATCAGTGGCTTGGCTTTATAGTTGGTAAGCGCACCATCATACTCCAGGAAAATCAGGCGTGAGGATGCCAGTTCGTAAGAGTCGCTCATCTCCTGGAAAGTAGCATCGTCGAGGTAGCTGGTTTCCAGAGACATCTGCTTGATCTTGACATACGACAGGCGATCCATGAACAGGCTGACCCAGTGGTGTATGTTATAGCGTTTAAGCGTGTCCTGCATGTTAGCCATATGCACCTTCTGCTCCTCTTCAGGCATAGTCAGGGCCTCATACATGGCTTCCACAATCTTATTAATATCGTTCGGGTTTATCAGCAGCGCATCCGATAGTTCCTTCGAAGCTCCGGCCATCTCGCTGAGTATAAGTACGCCTTTCTGATCAAGTTTGCTGGCAACGTACTCTTTGCAAACCAGGTTCATGCCATCGCGCATCGGCGTTACCAGGGCTACATTGGCCATGCGGTAAAAAGCAGAAAGCACCTCCAGTGGCAGGGATCGGTAGAAATACTGGATCGGGTTCCAGTTAATATCGCTGTACTTACCGTTAATGCGCCCAACCAGCTCATCTACTTCTTCTTTCAGCTCCTTATATTTCTCCACAGCATCCCGGCTTGGCACTACCAGCATAACCAGTGTTACCTTCCCATGAAACTCCGGATAGCGTTCCAGGAACAATTCAAAAGCCTGTAAGCGCTGCGGAATACCTTTGGAATAATCCAGCCTGTCGATAGAGATGATGATGTTTTCGGTACCAACATTTTTGCGGTATTGCTCCTCCAGTTTCAGTACTTCCGGGGATGCGGCTACTTCCGAATACTTTTCATAATCGATGCCCATCGGAAACGAATCAACTAAAAGCGAGCGGCTACCGGTATTAATCCAGCCATGCATGCCACCATAGCCAATAAGCCGGTTAACCGAGCTCAGGAAGTGGCGCATGTCATCGTAGGTATGGAACCCGACCAGGTCGGCGCCCAGCATGCCTTCCAGCAATTCTTTCCGCCAGGGCAGTAACCGGAAAACCTCGTAACTCGGAAAAGGTATGTGCTGAAAAAAACCTATAGTTGCATCGGGTAACTTTTCGCGGAGCATGGAGGGCAACAGCAGCAACTGGTAATCGTGTACCCAGATCGTATCGTTGGGACTGGCAAGTTTCAGAATTTCATCGCAGTATTTCTGGTTTACCTCCACATAGGTTTCCCAGAGGTTCTGCTCATAAATAGCGTACTGGCTGAAATAGTGGAAAGTAGGCCAGAGTGTTTCGTTGCTGAAGCCTTCGTAAAATTCCTTTACCTCCTGTTCCGTCAGAAAAACAGGGTACATATTATCCTTCCGGATATCCTCAATAATTCTTTCCTGTTTATCAGTCTCTTCTATGACCATCCCGGGCCAGCCTATCCAGAGGTTGTCCTTCTTTTTATATATTGATCCAAGGCCTGTCGCTAAGCCTCCTTCACTGGGTGAATAGGTAAGTTTTCCATCCTTCTCCTGCAGTTTTACCGGCAGTCGGTTAGATACGATAATAAGTTTTGCCATTTGAAAAAAGTAGTGTTATAAACTGGCAATGAAACGCGCGTATTAAATGACCCGATTTATGATACTGTACCTGCCATTTACCTGAGCTGAATACAAAGTGGCTCTTGTAGTATTACGCAGGAAACTGCGTTACGTTCCAACTATATTCAGCTTTTACTATAAACCCCTATTTGCTACTTCTTTACAATTCCCAAACTATAGCGAACTGTAATTACAGAGCCGCTTAAAATAACCTCCGGCCGGTTTGCGGAGTACCTATGCAGAAGAAAAAGCAGCAAAAACCCGTTGCCAAACTATAGTTTATGGATAGATTCCGGATTTACATAGATCACCTCGACAACCTGGCCATCTCGCTACTTATCTTTTTCTTTAGTATACTGCTCGGTCTTTTGCTAAAGTTTATCCTGTTTAAGTTGCTCGGCTTATACAGCCGTAATTCCAACCCACGGCTGGCCACCTCGCTTGCAAAGCATCTTAATCGCCCGCTTACGCTGTTTTTGCCGTTGCTTTTTCTGGCTATGGCACTGCCCACCGTACCGCTTTCAGATAAAAGCATCCATGTTTTACGGCGTGTGTTAGAGATCTTTACTATTCTTGGTTTTGCCTGGATTATGATAAAACTGGTTTCAGTGGTCCAGGACATCGTGCGCCATAAATACGATATTGGGAAGACAGACAATTTCAGGGAGCGAAAGCTTATAACGCAGCTTCAGTTTATCAGAAGACTCTCCGTCATTGTTATCGCGTTTATTGCCGGCTCTATGGTTTTGTTGCAGTTCGAGGCTGTAAGATCATTGGGTACAGGTTTGCTTACTTCAGCGGGTATTGCAGGTGTGGTGATAGGTTTTGCGGCGCAACGCTCGCTGGCTAACTTACTGGCAGGTTTACAGATTGCTTTCACCCAACCCATCCGGATCGATGATGTGCTTGTTCTTGAAAATGAGTTCGGGCGCGTTGAGGAAATAACCCTTACCTATGTGGTGGTGCGCATCTGGGATAACCGCCGGCTTATACTTCCGCTCAATTATTTTATCGAAAAACCGTTTCAGAACTGGACCCGCTCCAGCATAGACATCCTGGCAACTGTTTATTTTTATACAGATTATAATGTACCTGTTGATGAACTGCGAAAAGAGCTGCACCGCATACTGGCCGGAACGGAACAATGGAACGGCGAGGTAGCGGGCCTGCAGGTAACCGATGCTCAACGAGATAATGTGCAGCTTCGCGCGCTTTTCAGTGCCCGGAATTCAGGCGATGCCTGGGACCTGCGCTGTCTTGTTCGCGAAAAAATGCTTTACTTCATCCAGAAAAACTATCCTGAGGCGTTACCTAAAGTACGGGCATCCGTATCAGGCGACATCATGCCGAAACAATAACTATAGTTCCCTGTAGTTTTAACGAAGTATAACTCCAATCACACATGAACTTATTTAGCGGTCTAGACCCAACTATAACAGAGTGGGTAATTATTCCATTGTTGATCTTTTTCGCCCGCATAATGGACGTAACGCTGGGTACATTGCGCATTGTTTTTATCTCGAAAGGAGATAAAATGATTGCGCCGGCACTGGGCTTCCTGGAGGTGCTGATCTGGCTGGTTGCCATAACACAGGTTATGCAGAACCTGAACAATGTGGCATCTTACCTGGCCTGGGCGGGCGGCTTTGCAACCGGCAACTTTCTGGGGCTGCGCATTGAACAGAAGCTGGCTTTAGGCCAGATGGTGGTGCGGGTTATTACAGTAGATTCGGCCCACCAACTGATTGACAGACTAAAAGGACACGGATACCGCTTAACCTGTGTGGATGCACGCGGCACGCGCGGCAAAGTAAACCTGCTGTTTATGATCGTAAAGCGCAAAAAGCTGGCGCACGTGCTGGATATTATCCGGGAATATAATCCGCAGGCATTCTACTCTATCGAAGATGTGCGTTCCGTATCCGACTATGGAGTACCAAAGGAGGAGTCTGAAAGAGGACTTAGCTTACGTCGCATCTTCCCGCTCCGGAAAGGAAAATGAGCTATAGTTTAGGAGTTAGAAAGTTTATAAGTTAGAGAGTTAAAGAGTTTAGGAGTTTTTAAATCATTAACTCACAAACTCTATAACTCCTAAACTTATAAACTTTCTAACCTTTTAACTTGAAATATACAACTGCCAGTGGCGGTAACTTTAGCGTTAGTGAGTAATCGCGGCCATGCGATGGCTCTTGCGTTGCCTGCAGCGATCCCTGGTTCTGCACGTTGCTGCCACCGTATTGCTCATCGTCGGAATTAAAGATTTGTATCCACTCGCCACCATGCGGTACGCCTAACCTGTAATGCTCGTGCACGATCGGTGTGAAGTTGCATACTATAAAAATATTCTCTTTGGGATCTTTGCCTTTCCGCAGGAAACTGATCACGCTGTTGTGCGCATCCTGGAAATCGATCCACTCAAAACCACTGCTATCGAAGCTAAGCTCGTAAAGGGCCGGCTCCTGTTGGTATAGTTTGTTCAGTTGCTGCAACATACGCTGCACGCCACTGTGGTAGTTGTACTGCAACAGATGCCAGTCCAGGCTGCTGTCGTGGTTCCATTCGGTGCTTTGGGCAAGTTCGCCGCCCATAAACAGCAGTTTGGTGCCAGGGTGAGCATACATGTAACTATAAAGCGAACGCAGGTTAGCGAATTGCTGCCACTCATCGCCTGGCATCTTACGGATAAGCGAGCCTTTACCATGCACCACTTCGTCATGCGAGAGCGGCAGCATGAACCGTTCGGAGAAAGCGTAAATGATACTAAACGTGATCTCGCCCTGGTGATGCTTGCGGTAGATCGGATCTTTAGAGAAGTAATCCAGCGTATCGTGCATCCAGCCCATCATCCATTTCATATCAAACCCAAGACCACCATCATTTACCTTACCTGTTACGGCCGGCCAGGCAGTAGACTCTTCGGCTATAGTTTGCACATCCGGGTATTTCTCGTGCACAGCCTGGTTAAAGTCTTTGATAAGTGAAATGGCTTCCAGATTTTCGCGGCCGCCGTGCTCATTTGGTATCCACTCCCCTTCTTTGCGGCTATAGTCTAAGTACAGCATCGAGGCCACAGCATCTACTCTAAGCCCATCCACATGGTATTTATCAAGCCAGAAAAGCGCGTTGCTGATCAGGAAGGAGCGCACCTCGTTGCGGCCATAGTTAAAGATGTAGCTTTTCCAGTCCGGGTGGTAGCCTTTGCGCGGGTCGGCGTGCTCGTACAGGTGCGTGCCATCAAAATACGCCAGGCCATGCTCATCCGAAGGGAAGTGCGACGGCACCCAGTCCAGGATCACACCGATGCCGTGCTGGTGAAGTACATCAATCAGGTGCATGAGCTCCTGCGGCGAACCGTACACACTGGCTGCAGCAAAATAACCGGTAACCTGGTATCCCCAACTACCCATAAACGGATGATGCATGACCGGCATAAACTCCACATGCGTAAAGCCCATTTCCTTTACATATTGCGGCAGCTCTTCGGCCAGTTCATGGTAAGTTAGTGGGCGGTTGTTGTCTTCGGGCCTACGCCGCCAGGAGCCTAAATGCACTTCATACACACTCATCGGCTGCGCCTGCCCGGCTATCGTTTTACGGCGCTCCATCCACTCGTTGTCCTTCCACTCATATTTCAGGTCGCAGATGCGGGATGCGGTTTGTGGTGGCTTTTCACGGGCAAAGGCAAACGGGTCGCTCTTTTCTACATGGTATAAGTTGTAATTGGATTTGATGTGGTATTTGTATAGCTCGCCGCCCGTCAGGTCTGGTATAAAACCTTCCCATATGCCGGACCCATCTTCCCGGACTTTTAAACTATGGCTGTCGCGGTTCCAGTGGTTAAAGTCGCCGATTACGGTAACATGTTCTGCGTTCGGTGCCCACACCGCAAAGTAAGTCCCTTTCAACCCGGCATGCTCCATGCAATGCGCGCCCATTTTATCATAAAGCGTAAAATGGCGGCCTTCTTTAAACAGGTAAACATCAAACTCAGTGAAACGGCTGATATCGTAATAGACAGCGCGCTTTTCCTGCGGAACTATAGTTTGCGAAGATGCTATAGTTGTCGTACCTGCTGCTTTCTTGGCAGCCCGTACCTTTGGGGCAGGAGTAAGATCGGTCGTTTCTACAGGTATAGCTTTGGTACGTATTCTCTTCGGCTTTTCAACAGTCGGTATACCTTCAGGTACAGGCGCTTCCGTTACTGGTGACCCCATTTCTGCAGCCAGATCTGCCTTTCTGGGGCGGCCACGCTTAGGCGAAGCAGCACTGCCTGCATCAGTCAATGGTGTAGTTAAGTTTGTTTCCGGTGCTTTCTCTTGCTTTCTCTTAGCCATTCTGATACTTTTTCATGATGTACTTAATGCCCCGGATCGGAATAAGCACCCAGTCCGGACGATTGTTCAGTTCATATCCTAACTCATAGATCGCTTTCTCCAGCAGGTAGGTCTCCATTAATATCTCAAAGTCTTCTTCCTTACCAGGCACTATGCCGGTGCCCATTGTTTTGTCAAGGTAGCAGTGCATAAAGAAGTTGCTGGCGTAATGATACCACTGCTCCGCCCACTCTTCCAGGTAGCCGTCCTCTTTTCTTGCAGAGTCCTGCTGAAACAGGGCGTTGTAAGCAGCATAATGGAACGAACGGATCATGCCGGCAACATCGCGCAGCGGCGAACGCTTGAGTCTTCGCTCGCTGAAAGAGCGTGCCGGCTCTCCTTCAAAATCTATGATAATGAAATCCTTGCCTGTGAACAGCACCTGACCCAGGTGGTAATCGCCATGTGTGCGTATCTTGAGCGTGTCTATTTTATGAGAGAAGATGCGTTTCAGGCGATCGAGGATCTCCGAACGCATGTTAAGCACTTCTTCGGCTTCGGCACGCACGCTGTCCGGCAGTTTTGGTAGGTGCTTGCGCAGGCTATCAAAGTTACTGCGCACCAGCGATGTAAGCGACGAATACAACGACCGCTGGTAATGCAGCGAAAAATCTTCCGGGGCAAAATCCCGCAGCTCGCGCATAGACGCCAGCGCCAGGTGCATTTCCGCAGTGCGCAGCCCCAGTAGTTCTATCCTGTTCACCGAAGCACCGCCCAGCTGCATCTGCACAGGCTCCGGGGCATCCGAAAATGCTACCGGACGCGACAGTGTACCTATAGTTGCAACAGGCTTTATGCGTTCGCTCTGTGTTTCGATTCGCTCAAAAAAGCGCTTCAGTGAATCCTCCATATTCTCCCAGGCATCCCCCTGGTTGGGTACCAGTTCCTGTAACATGGCCAGCACCATCGGCGGAGCACCGGGTGTCTGGTGCTCCAGCGCTCCCATAAACTTGGGCACCTGCGGGAAATTAACAATGTCTGTCAGCGCCTGAACTACTTCCACATCCGGGTTCAGGGCGCGGTCAAGCTTACGGTATATCTTCAGGAAGAACTGGCTGTCGTAAACTATAGATGTGTTGCTTTGCTCCGCACTCAGTATCTTAGAAGTTAATATTGTGTCGCGCAGCGCCTGTCCTACCTGGTTATGGCTGTGGCCGACCAGTTCGGCTTCATCGCCGGCACGTAATCGGCGGCGTCTGGCTATTAGCTGCAGCAACAACTGCCGGAACTCCTCCCAGTAAAGGGCATCATACAAAATGCCTTCCTGCCCATTTTGCACCACCCTGGCTATTACGCTTGCCGGCTGGCTGGTTATCAGGTCCTGTTCCTGCTCTTTCGGCATAAAAGCAATCGGCAACTGGTAGAGCTCCGGCAGGCCTTCGTTATAGTTTACTTCAATTAAAAGGATGGCTGCGCCGGTATTACCAACCAGCAACGGTATGTTTTCGATGATCTGCATGCGCTGCACCGTACGGGCTTTGCCCCCAAACCAGCGGCGGTTCAGGATGTAAGGCGGCAGTACTCTGTTCTCCAGTTGGCGAAGCATGTTCTGTGGCAGGCGGTGCTGCAGCGGAGCTATCTCCATAACCGGATGCTGCATGTCCAGTACCTGCTGTGCCGAAACGTCCTGTGGCTGTAGTTCAAACCAGTAATAGCCATGCGCTCCTACTGTAAACAGGTATGCATCTTCTTTTATACCCGGGAATTTGTTTTTACTGAACACTTCACGGGGCGTATAGCCTTTAAACTCCTGCAGGTCCAGCTCCACGGCTTCCGGGAAGCGCGACAGGTTGGCAATGACCAGGATGTTCTCGTCCTCATAAGAGCGGATAAAGGCCAGCACTTTGGAGTTAGCCGGGTTAAGGAATTTTATACTGCCCCGGCCGAAAGCTTTGTAACGCTTGCGCATGTTTATAATGCGGCGCATCCACCACAAGAGCGAACTGCTGTTCTTTTCCTGCGTTTCCACATTCACCGACTCATACTTGTACTCCGGGTCGATGATAACCGGCAGGTAGAGTTTCTGCGGGTTAGCTGAGGAGAAACCAGCATTGCGGTCCTCGCTCCATTGCATGGGGGTACGTACACCATCACGGTCACCTAAGTAGAAGTTATCACCCATCCCAATTTCATCGCCATAGTATACTACCGGTGTACCTTTCATGGAGAAGAGCAGCACATTCATCAGCTCAATTTTATTGCGGTCGTTGCCCAGCAGTGGCGCCAGACGGTGGCGTATACCCAGGTTTATTTTAGCCAGCGGATCGCGGGTGTATACTTTGTACATATAATCCCGCTCTTCGTCGGTTACCATCTCCAGGGTCAGCTCGTCGTGGTTGCGCAGGAACATAGCCCACTGGCAGGTTTCCGGTATTTCGGGCGTCTGGTCAAAAATATCGATGATCGGGTAACGGTCTTCCATCTTCACCGACATGAACAGGCGCGGCATAATCGGAAAATGGTAGTTCATGTGGCACTCATCGCCGTTACCAAAGTAAGAAGCCGAATCCTCAGGCCACATATTCGCCTCTGCTAGCAGCAGTTTACCGGTGTATTTGCTGTCTACGTGGGCACGCAGCTTTTTCAGGAAATCGTGCGTTTCCGGCAGGTTCTCCCCGTTTGTTCCTTCCCGCTCGAACAGGTAAGGCACGGCATCCAGACGGAAACCATCCACTCCTAAATCAAGCCAGTAATCCAGCATCTTAAACACTTCTTTCTGTACAACCGGGTTCTCAAAGTTCAGGTCGGGCTGATGGTGGAAAAAGCGGTGCCAGTAGTATTGTTTTGCTACCGGGTCCCAGGTCCAGTTGCTTGGCTCATAGTCTGTAAATATGATGCGCACATCTTTATACTTGGTCGGGTCGTCGCTCCATACATAATAGTTGCGGTGCGCCGAGCCGGGCTTGGCATGACGCGCCCGCTGAAACCACGGGTGCTGGTCCGAAGTATGGTTAATGACCAACTCGGTAATTACTTTCAGGCCACGACGGTGCGCTTCTTTTACAAAAAGCTTAAAATCACGCATGTCGCCATAGTTCGGGTTTATGCTATAGTAATCTGCTATGTCGTAGCCGTCATCTTTCAGGGGTGACGGGTAGAAGGGCAGCAGCCAGATAGCTGTAACTCCCAGGCTTTCCAGGTAGTCCAGCTTTTGCATCAGCCCTTTAAAATCGCCTATCCCGTCACCGCTTCCGTCCTTAAAAGCTTTGATGTGCAGTTCGTAAATAATGGCATCTTTGTACCAGTGAATGTTGTCGTCTAACAGATCTTTGTCCGCTGCCATAGTATCGTTTTATCTTTTTTATTCGTGATGGGTGCTTTGATCGGTCGGGAGCCAGGTATCATCCAAATTGTTATGGCCCATGCCGGAATTAGCTTCTTCTATACGGAAAACATGCACCGGCATTTCATGTGGCCGGAGCTCTACGTAATTCCATTCGTTTTGCCAGGTATACTTGTGATCGGTCAGCAGGTCGTGCACCATGTATTGCTCACCTTCCGGCAGTTGTAGTTCGCGTATCGGCACCTTCACCCAGCCCGATTGTGTGTGGTACGGGTCCATGTTGGCAACAACTATAATCTTGTTCCGCTTAGCGCTGTCCCATTTGGCAAAGCACAGAAGCTGCGGATTATCGGTATCGCCAAAGGCAATGTTCCAGGTAGTTTGCAGGGCCGGGTTTACCTTTCGTATTTTATTGATGAGGGTGATAACTTCTGAAACCTTGGTCTTTTTGCCCCAGTCCCAGTGCTTCACTTCATACTTTTCGGAGTCGATGTATTCTTCTTTGCCCGGATACGGCGTACCCATCGAAAACTCATACACCGGACCATACAAGCCATAGTTGGAAGAGAGTGTGGCTGCCAGCACAACCCGCATAATGTGGGCCGGCTCACCGCCTTGCTGCAATACTTCCGGTAAAATGTCCGGGGTATTAGGCCAGAAGTTCGGGCGGTAATATTCCCGCATTTCGGTTTGGGTTAGCTCCGTCAGGTACTCGCGAATCTCCTGCGGTGAGTTGCGCCAGGTAAAGTAAGTATAGGATTGCGTGAAACCGATCTTGCCGAGTCGTTCCATTACACGCGGACGTGTAAAGGCTTCGGCCAGGAAAATGACCTGCGGATGTTGCGCCCGCACTTCCCGGATCATCCACTCCCAGAAGTTAAAGGTTTTGGTATGCGGATTATCTACCCGGAAAATGTAAACGCCCTGCTCTATCCAGTGTAAAACTATACTTTTAAGCTCCTGCCACAGGTTCTGCCAGTCTTCGGTTTCAAAGTTTAAAGGCAGCACATCCTGGTATTTTTTCGGTGGGTTCTCGGCGTACTGCACGGTGCCATCCGGTCGCCATTTAAACCACTGCGGATGCGTTTTTACATAGGGATGGTCGGGTGAACACTGGATGGCAAAATCAAGCGCTACTTCTATGCCGTGGCTGCGTGCTTCGTGTACAAAGTGCCGGAATTCATCCAGCGTACCCAGTTCAGGAAGTATGGATTTATGTCCGCCCTCCTCGGCGCCAATGGCCCACGGCGACCCTGGCTCACCCGGCTCTGCTGTAACGGAGTTATTTTTACCTTTCCGGAAAGCGCGGCCTATCGGGTGAATGGGTGGCAGGTAGATGGTATCGAAACCCATTTCGGCGATGCGGGGCAACAGCCTGATACAATCCTGAAAAGTACCATGGCAGTTGGCTTCCAGCGCTGCCGACCGAGGAAAAAATTCGTACCAGGTGCTGAACAGTGCTTTCTGGCGCTCCACATCTACCCGCAGAATTTTAAAATACCAGGTCACATTCCCCCGCTCACAGCAGGCATTCATCTGGTCGGTTACATCGCGGCTGGTTGCCAGCTCTACGCCATCTGCCGCCGATATATTGCCACGCAACTGTTGCGCCCATTTGCTTAGCCGTTTCTGCTGACCAGCCTTGGCGGTGGCAGCGGCTTGTTCTATTAACTGCGCGCCAATCTGCAGCTCTACGGCAATATCCTGGTTGGCTTCAAACTTTTTGCGAAGCCCTTTCTGCCAAGTATAAAAATGATCTATCCAGCCTTGTAAAGTATACTCGAACATGCCCATGGCATCCGGTACAAAGGTGGCCTGCCAGCGGTCGTTACCCAGGAACTGCATGGGTATTTCATTCCATTTCTTTTTTCGGCCATGCCGGTACAGCAACATCGCTTTTACCTCGTCGTGGCCGTCTCCAAATATATCCGCTGTTACAGTCAGCCTTTCTCCTACTACCCGTTTTACCGGGTATTGCCCGCAGTTAAGTTCAGGTTTTACGTTTTCAATGATAACTCTGTGGGTTCCGTCCAGTCCTTCCATGTATGTTTGCTTTGGTCTGTAGTTACTTGCCCGCTACAAATTGGTTACAGGTAAGTTTATAACATACGGCTAAGTACCGGTAACGATATGCGGGATGTGGTAGCAGTTCCATAAACTATAGTTTGCATTTACTAAAAAGCTACAACCTTAACTCCTCAGGCACAGTTAATCCTGCTTAGTAAACTATAGCTGATGTATGGGAATAACAAGAGAGATAGGCGCACATTATGTACCTGAACAGGGCACCACATTTACAGTCTGGGCACCGGAAGCAGAACAGGTTGATGGATTGATACACGGAGAAAAGAAAAAAACCATACCGCTTCAGCGCGAGGCATTTGGGTACTGGGTTGGACTGGCTGAAGACGCGGAACCCGGCACCCGCTATACTTTCAGACTTAATAACGACAAAGAACTCCCGGACCCGGCATCGCAGTCGCAGCCGGAAGGCGTGCACGAAGCGTCGGAGGTCATAGCCCCAAACTATAGCTGGACCAATCAGAACTGGAAAAACCTGCCGCTGGAAGATTACATTATATACGAGTTGCATGTGGGGACTTTTTCAGAAGAAGGCACTTTTGAAGGAGTCATCAACAAACTACCCGAGCTGCTGGATCTGGGAATAACGGCTATTGAGATCATGCCGGTAGCACAGTTTCCGGGCAACCGCAACTGGGGCTACGATGGTGTTTACCCCTTTGCTGCGCAGGATAGTTATGGCGGAGCGAAAGGACTGAAAAAGCTGGTAGATGCCTGCCATGCTGCAGGAATAGCCGTATTGCTGGATGTAGTGTATAACCACCTTGGTCCTGATGGAAATTACCTGAATGAATACGGTCCCTATTTTACCGAAAAATATAACACTCCCTGGGGCGCTGCCCTGAACTTTGACGATGCCCACTCAGACCATGTGCGTAATTTTTTTATCCAGAATGCATTGATGTGGCTGCGCGATTTCCATATAGATGCCCTGCGCCTGGATGCCGTGCACGCCATACTCGACACCGGGGCCAAACACTTTTTGCAGGAACTTCAGGAACACGTAAACCACCTGCAGGAGCAGCAGAATCAAACCTATTACCTGATTGCAGAAAGTGACCTGAACGACGTTCGCCTGATAAACCCATTGGAGCAGGGCGGCTATGGCTTGGCAGCGCAGTGGATGGATGATTACCACCATGTCATCCATACCATGGTTACCGGCGAAACGGAAGGTTACTATGCTGATTTCGGAAAACCGGAGCACCTGGTAAAAGCCCTGAAACACTCATTCATTTACAATGGCCTGTTTTCGGAGTACCGTAAAAGAACGATAGGAAGCGATGCAACTATAAACCCTGCCAAACAATTTGTAGTCTGCTCCCAAAACCACGACCAGGTGGGCAACCGTATGCTGGGCGAGCGCCTGACACAGCTTGTTTCCTTTGAAATGCTGAAACCCATTGCAGCACTTGTAATCCTGTCTCCTTACACGCCAATGTTGTTTATGGGCGAAGAATACGGCGAAGAAAACCCGTTCCAGTTTTTTGTAAGCCACACCGACAAGGACCTGATAGAGGCAGTGCGCAAAGGCCGGACAGATGAATTCAGGGCCTTTGCATGGCAGGGTGAAGCTCCGGACCCGCAGTCAGAAGAGACCTTTAACCGCTCTAAATTAAAGCACAACTATAAGAACAGTGAAAAGCATAACCAGCTGCGTGAGTTTTACAAAGCGCTTATCCAACTCCGGAAATCTATAGTTAAAAAGCTCAGCAAAGAGCACCTGGAAGCAACATTGAACGAACAGGAAACGGTGCTGGACTTTACCCATACTTCGGCTGGTATTCGCTGCATCATCAACTTCGGAAAGGAGTCGCAAACTATAGCGGATGACCTGAGAAACTGGAAGCTTATACTTGACTCTGCGGATGAGAAATGGGCCGGACCGGGTAGCAACTATAGTTCTGAAAATACCATTCTGCCACCTGAGTCCGTAGTAGTACTTCAGGCAAGCAGATAGATATGGAGCATTACATTTGCATACACGGGCACTTTTACCAGCCGCCCCGCGAAAACCCCTGGCTTAACGAAGTGGAGCTGCAGGAGTCGGCGCGGCCGTACCACGACTGGAACGAGCGCATTACAGACGAATGCTATGCCCGCAACTCCGCCTCCCGCATTCTGGACAACGACGGTACTATAGTTGACATTCTGAACAACTACGCCTGGATGAGCTTTAACTTCGGGCCGACGCTGCTGGAGTGGATGGAGAAAAAAGCTCCGGAAACCTACCAGGCTATACTAACCGCAGATAAAGAAAGCCAGGAGCGGTTTTCAGGACATGGCTCGGCGCTGGCACAGGTGTACAACCACATGATTATGCCGCTGGCCAACGAGCGCGACAAACACACGCAGGTGCTCTGGGGAATTTACGACTTTAAAAAGCGTTTTAACCGCGACCCGGAAGGCATGTGGCTCGGCGAAACGGCCGCTGACACACCTACCCTGGAAGTGCTGGCCGAACATGGTATCAAGTTTACGATCCTATCTCCGTACCAGGCCAGCAGCTACCGCAAAATTGGGGAACAAAACTGGCACGATGCTACCAATGCGCAGATCAACCCAAACCGGCCCTACCTGGTCAACCTGCCATCAGGTAAAACTATAGTTGTATTCTTTTACAATGCGCCTATTTCGCAGGGCGTAGCGTTTGAGGGGTTGCTGCACAACGGCGAGAAGTTTAAGAACCGCTTGCTAGGCGCTTTAGACTATAGCCACACCGAACCGCAACTACTGCACATTGCCACCGACGGCGAAACCTATGGGCACCACCACCGCTTCGGCGAGATGGCACTTTCCTATACGCTGCACCATTTGTACAAAGATCAGCAGGCAAGGCTTACCATTTACGGCGAGTACCTGGAAAAATTCCCACCGCAGTACGAAGCCAAGATCATCGAGAAAACATCCTGGAGCTGTATTCATGGAGTAGAGCGATGGCAGAGTGACTGTGGCTGCAATACTGGCGGACATCCCGGGTGGAACCAGAAATGGCGCAAACCTTTACGCCAGGCTTTCGATTGGCTGCGCAACGAACTGGAACCGCTTTATACTACTCAAATGCAGCAACTCGGGGCCGATCCGTGGCAGAGTCGCAACGATTACATACAGGTCATCTCCGACAGGTCAGAAGCAAACGTGAAGGCATTTATCCGGGCCCATACTTCGCGGGAGCTAACTACAGAAGAGCAGCGCACTTTTCTGAAATTACTGGAAATGCAGTACCATGCCTTGCTGATGTATACCAGTTGCGGCTGGTTTTTTGATGAAGTTACCGGCATCGAAACCATGCAGGATATACTGTATGCCACCCGTGCCCTGCAGCTTGCCCAAAGTATTAGCAACAAAGATTACGAAGCTACTTTTCTGCAGTACTTAGCCCAGGCTGAGAGTAATGAAGATGACTATAAGAATGCAGCTGAAGCGTACAAGGCCATCGCCAAAACCACCATGCTCGACCTGTTGCGCGTGGGTGCCCATTTTGCTGTTTCATCCCTGTTTTCAGATTATGCAAAAGAGAGCAAACTTTATTGCTATAGTGTAACAACAGAGCAGCATGAGTCGGTAGAAGCCGGCCGGCAGAAACTGGCAGTTGGTCGTGCCAGGATCCGTTCCAGCATCACCTGGGATGAAGCAACTATAAGTTACGGCGTACTGCACATCGGAGATCATCAGTTGCTGGGTGGGGTGCGGGATTTCCGTGGGGATGATGCCTTCCAGCAGATGTACAGCGAAATGGAAGATGCTTTCAGCAAGGGGATGATCTCGGAAGTGATCATGCTGCTGGACAAGCATTTTGAGTCGCATAACTACTCTTTCTGGCACCTGTTCCGCGACGACCAGAACCGGATTCTGAACAAAGTACTGGGCTACACCATGCATGCCATTGAAGGCGATTTTGAGCAGGTATACTATAACAACTACCCCCTGATGGCTGCCATGCATACACTAAATGTAACGCTTCCGCGACCTTTAAAGGTAATTGTGGAATACATGCTGAACAAGAAGATGCTGGACGAAGTGAACGCGGAAACGCCGGATCTGGCAGAAATGCAGCGCCTGAACGAACAGGCAAAACGCATGCAGCTCACCTTCGACAGGGAACAGCTCACTTTTGCCATTTCGCAGCGGATGGAGCACTTTATGCGGCAACTGGAGCAGGACTCAGAAAATCTGCGGTTGATGAAAAAATTGAATGAGCTACTTCCTGCGCTGCACACCACTACCCTGCAACCAGACCTTTGGCAGGCACAGAACATTGCCTTCCGGCTGAAGCAGCAACACTACGCCAAACACCCTACCGACTCCGAATGTAGCAAATTATTTACCGCGCTATACGACAACTTAAATCTGAAAGTATAATATGACCTATATACCACTGGCCACTTACCGTCTGCAGCTTTCGCCGAACCTGAAGTTAAAGGAAGTAAAGGCACTGATTCCGTACCTGAACGACCTGGGCATCAGTACCATTTATGCTGCTCCGTTTTTTACCCCCGCGCCCGGCAGCGAGCATGGCTACGATGTGGTGAATCCGCACCAGATAAACCCGGAAATTGGAACCCCGGAGGAGCTGGAAGAAATTGCCGAAGAACTGCGGAGGTACAACATGGGTTGGCTGCAGGATATTGTACCAAACCATATGGCCTATCATACCACCAACGTATGGCTGATGGATGTGCTGGAAAAAGGGCAGAAATCCAACTTCTTTACTTTCTTCGACATCAACTTTGCACACCCGGAGTTTGAAGGAAAAGTGATGGTTCCGTTCCTGGGCGAGCCGCTGGAAAAAGTGCTGGAGCAAAACCAATTAAAGCTTACGTTTGATGAGGCCGGCTTCCATATCGCTTACTTCGACAATGTGTACCCGGCAAGCATTAACTCCTATCCTTACCTGCTGCAGAAACTGGCTGATGCTTCCGGTGATCAAACTATAAAAGAACACCTGCAGCACCTGGAGCAAACTATAGCATCGGATAAAATTGACATTGCACGCTGGCAACAGGCAAAACAGGCCCTGCATTCAACTATAAACGGCAGCGCAGCCTTAGCGAACTTGCTGGAAACTATAAATGCAGATCAGAAGCAGTTAGAAGAGTTACTTAATCTACAGTTCTTTAAATTATGTTTCTGGCAGGAGTCGCAGCAGAAAATAAATTACCGCCGCTTTTTTACGGTAAACGACCTGATCTGCCTGAGCATCGAGAAGCCGGAGGTTTTTGAAAAATATCACCATTTCATCAGGCAGCTTTGTAACCAGGGGTTGGTGCAGGGCCTGCGCGTAGACCACGTCGACGGCCTTTTTGATCCTGACAAGTACTTGCAGCAACTGCGCGAAATGACCGGCAATGACAAGTACATTGTAGTAGAAAAGATACTGGAAGGCGAAGAAGTGATACCGGATTACTGGCCGATACAAGGAAACTCGGGTTACGACTTTTTAGCCTGGGCCAGCAATATTATGACCGACCCTGCAGGCAAGGAAAAATTAACCGAAGTATACCAGCGCCTTGTACCCACTGCCACCACTGATTACGAAAAACTGGTATTCGATAAAAAGCTGTTTATACTGGAAAAACGCATGCAGGGCGAACTCCAAAACATGCTGCGCCTGCTGCAACACCTGCAAATTGTGCCGGAAGAGGCCGAAGAGACCTGGTACCATGCACTGGCCGTATGGCTGGCATCTTTTCCGGTTTACCGCGTGTATGGCAACAGCTTTCCCCTACCGGATATGGCACACGAGGTGATTGAAAAAACGTATGCAACTGCGCTCGAAAAAGCACCAGAACGCCGGGAACAGCTCAATGCAATCCGTAAAGTTTATCAGCCTGATTTGAGTGAACCGGAAGACCTGCTGCGTGACAAACTATACTTTGTGATGCGGAGTCAGCAGTTTACGGGCCCCCTGGCAGCTAAAGGGGTGGAAGATACTACCTTCTACAACTATAATCGCCTGCTCTCGCTCAACGAAGTAGGTAACAGTCCGGAAATATTTCACCTGCCGCCTGCGCGTTTTCATGAGCACATGCAGCGCCGGCAACAGCATTTTCCGCACTCCATAAACGGTACTGCCACCCACGATACCAAACGCGGCGAAGACGCCCGCATGCGTATCAGCGTCATCAGCGAACTGCCCGAAGAATGGGAAAAAACCGTGCAGCAGTGGATGGATTTCGCCGTGGATGTAGCCCCCGGCATGGTGCCGCGCCGCAACGACCTGTACTTTATTTTCCAGGCGCTGCTGGGGGTGGTGCCGATGGATGAAACTATAGACGATGCCCTGATTGAGCGGTTGCAGGAATACATTACCAAAGCCCTGCGCGAAACCAAAGCCCGCACCAACTGGACCAACCCGAACGAGGAATACGAAGAAGCCACCAAAGAACTTGCCCAGAAGCTCCTCAAAAACAAGCACTTCCTGGAGATGTTTCTACCGTTCTTCCGCAAGCTGTCGCGTTATGGCTGGCTCTATAGTTTAAACCAGTTGCTGCTAAAGCTTACCTGCCCCGGCGTACCCGATATTTACCAGGGCTGCGAGTTCTGGGACCTGAGCCTAGTAGACCCCGATAACCGACGGAAAGTAGACTATAGTTTGCGACAAATTTCGCTGGATGAACTGCAGGCTGCTGCAACAGGGGACCAGACAAAACTACACCAGCAACTGCTGAAAGAACCTGAAAATGGAAAGGTAAAACTATACCTGCTGATCAGAACGCTTGCAGTGCGCAATAACTTCCGTGAGGTATTTGAACAAGGCGACTACCTGCCGCTTCAGGCTGCCGGAAAGAATAAAGAGCATGTGTTGGCATTTGCCAGAAAACACAAAAACCAATGGGCTATAGTTGCTGTGCCGCTGCTACTGACGAAACTGACAGATGAAAAAGATTTACCGTTGGGTAAGAAAGTTTGGGCAGATACCGAGCTTGTACTTCCGGATGGTGCACCGCAGCAATGGAAGGATGAACTGGGCAATCGCCAGCTCACGGGTAAACTAAGTTTAGCTGATCTCACAGAAACACTCCCTGTTGTACTCTTAACCGGAACAAAAGCATGATCATACCACATCGCAGCTGCGGAATACTTCTTCACATCACATCGCTCCCATCCAAATATGGCATCGGCGATCTGGGCCCGGAAGCCTATACATTTGCCGACCAGCTCGAAGCAGCCGGACAGCGCTACTGGCAGATTCTCCCCCTAAATCCCACTGAGACCGGCATGGGAAATTCACCCTATAGCAGCCATTCTGCCTTTGCCGGAAACCCGTTGTTGCTTAGTCCCGATTTGCTGGTAGAAGATGGCCTGCTGGAGAAAAAAGACCTGAAGCATGACTATAGTTTTCCTGATGATAAGGTTGACTATGAAGCGGCAACAGCGTTCAAAAGAGAAATATGGAAGAAAGCTTTTGACAACTACAAATCCAATGGATCAAGAGGGCTTGAGAAGGAATTTGAGGCTTTCCGTCGGGAGCATAGCGCCTGGCTCGAAGACTATAGCCAGTTTGTTGTTTTCCAGGCGCACTTCGACCATAATGCCTGGGCAAAATGGGATAAAGTTATTAAAACAAGGAAACCCATTGCCATAAAAGCCCTGGCCTCTGACCTCGCTGATGAAATAGAAAAGGAGCAATTTTTACAATTTTTGTTTTACAGGCAGTGGGAGAACCTGAAACAGTATTGCCACCGGAAAGACATTCATTTTATTGGAGACATGCCTTTTTATGTAAGCTACGACAGTGCTGATGTTTGGGCGAATCCAGAATATTTTAAATTAGACAAAGACGAAAAGCCGAGTGCCGTGTCGGGAGTGCCGCCGGACTTTTTCAGTGAGACAGGGCAGTTGTGGGGTACCCCGGTTTACAACTGGAAAGCCCTGGCCAAACACAACTACGACTGGTGGCTGCGCCGCATCGACCATAACCTGCAACTTTTCAGTCTGCTGCGCCTGGACCATTTTCGGGCTTTTTCTGCCTACTGGGAAGTACCTGCCACTGAAGAGACTGCCATCAACGGCAAATGGGTGAAATCGCCGGGCAAAGAATTGCTCACGCTCATCAGGCACCACCACCCCGAAATGCCTATTATTGCCGAAGACCTGGGAGAAATAGACCAGCCGGTACGCGACCTGATCAAAGCGTTTGACCTACCCGGCATGCTGGTTTTGTTGTTCGCTTTCGAGAGTAATGAACATGCGTTTGAGAGTTCGTTTCTGCCACACAACCATACGCCAAACAGCGTGGTGTACACTGGCACCCACGACAACGCAACAGTAAAAGCCTGGTACAAAGACGCCAAAGCAGCAGACCGCAAGATGTTCAGCAACTATGTGCACCAGGAAGTAACGCAGGATAATGTACACGAAGTAATGTTGCAGCTAGCCTATAGTTCTGTTTCGCGGCTGGCCATCGTTCCGATGCAGGATGTATTGGGCTTAGGCCACGAAGGCATTATGAATAAACCTTCAACTTCAAACGGCAACTGGGAGTGGCGCCTGCAGAAAAACAAGTTTAATAACAAGGTTGTGGTGTGGTTGCGAAGAATAACAGAGATTTATGGTAGAATTTAGGTTATCTCTTGTTTTCATGAGTGATGTTTAGGAGGGCTTGTGAATATTATAGTTGCTGGACTTCTCCTACCCTTCCCTTTTAAAGTGGGGAAGGAACTCCTGTAATTACCTTTTGCTTTCCCTATTGTCATTCTGAGCGGTAGCTGAGGGATATTATGTGTTCTATAGTTTCTCTATTGTCATTTCGAACAGCGTGAGAAATCTGGGTTCTATAGTTTGATAGATTACTCTTTGAACCAAGCCTTTTCCTCCATAGCCTTCTTTAATCCAGGGAGCTCTACTTACCCATCGTTTCAATTTAGCTTTGGTGCCCTCACGGCCGGGAGGCCCCGTCTTGGGGGTAGGGGCCCTCGATAAGGGCATCGCGCTGCTGCTTTCTTGCTACACTCGTACCTCGGGTTGCCTGGCGGCACCGCAACAAAGCAAAGGCGCTCAACCCAAAGACTGCGATCCGTTCGATAGCTATAGTTCGTCTTTAGTTGAACAGCTATAGTTGCATCGCCTTACCGTGGTTGTAGTTCCGGAGGGACAGGTCGCGACCTGTCCGATCATGGTCTGTAAATATAAGACTATAAAACCAACTATAGCAATAGACGAATTCCCCTCCCGGGAGGGGGCAGGAGTGGGTTAAAACAGCAACTATAAAACTAAAACATAAACTATAACAGTGACTGAAAAAACTCCCTTCCTTATAAATTAAAGGGTGATTGGGCATTGTAAACTATAAACTCCGATTCAACGATAAAAACCAGGCATCCTTTTTATTTACAGCCAAAAAGGAGATGAACTCTCGGCTCATCTCCTTTTAAAAATAAATCCTGAGCTGTTAACTTACCAACCGGAAGTTCTGCGTTTACCTCCTCCTAAAATACCGCCCAGTAAACCACCAAGTCCGCCAGAGTTCATGGTGCCGTAGCCTTTCCGCCCGTTCAGGCCGCCGAGTATAGATATGATGGAACCGAGTCCGCCACCTCGGCTCATACCGCCTCCCATCATGCCACCACCACCCATAGCACCACCTAATAAACCTCCGAGCAGGCCACCGCCTATTCCGCCCATCCTACTGCCACCCCGGCGTCGCATCATACTGGATAACACAATCGGGGCAAGAATACCTAACATGCCAGTTACCATAGCCGGTGAGATACCTGCATTTTTGAACATGTCTCCAAAACCACTTTTATTCAGAAAAGAATTTGATGTCGGGTCTTCACCATGCTGCTTTGCTTCATCCGCTTTATCTACAAACTCATCTAAAATGCTGTATTGCTTCTGGTCGATGCCCAGGTAGTCAGCCACATCTTTAATGCGTTGCTGTTCGTCCTGCGTGTATTGTCCGTCGGCTTTGGCAAAACTGATGATGTCTGTAACAAATGAGAAGCGCAGCTGGCTTGTTTTAAGCACATCGAGGCATTTCTCCAGGTTTATTTTATCCGGGTTTTTAGCGATATAGGCTACTTCCTGCTGCACGTTCTGAGGTAGTTCAGCGGCTTCGGCCATCATCTGTAAAAACTGCAGTTCCTCGTCGGTTGTTTTACCGTCGGCAGAGGCCATAATGGCAAGTGCTCCGAAGTATGCCCCTTTTTCTTCCTGGGAGTAATCTTTAAGTAAAGTAGTCTGTTCCTGTTCCATAGCTTTTGTTTGTGTGGTTCAGTAATAACGGCTGCTATAGTTGATGGGTTTATTTAAGCTATAGGCTAAGGCACGCACAAACAAAAAATCCCCGACCAAAAAATAGCCGGGGATTCCACTTTTAGCCAAAGGTAATTATTAGTTCATCGGTATTTCCATCAGCAGCAATTCTGCATCTGATGAAGCTTTTATAGTTATAGTATGAATATCAGAAACACCCAACCCATCACGCTTGTTTAGCATTTCGCCTTCAATTTCTACTTCGCCTTCCAGCACAAAAGCATACACACCATTGCCGTTCTTATGCAGTTTATAGTCTTCCGCAAAACCCGATTTCAGTGTACCCAAAGTAAACCAGGCATCCTGGTTAATCCAGATACTTTCTGCGTCTTTTTCCGGAGAAACAACCGTTTGTAGTTTATTCTGTCGCTCGGCTGGGTTAAAGGTTTTCTGCTCGTAACGGGGCTTTATGTTCTGCTCTTTCGGGAATACCCAGATCTGCAGAAATTTTACCTGGTCTGTTTTAGAGTTGTTGAACTCCGAGTGCGTTAACCCACTCCCCGCCGACATGATCTGAACATCGTTTGTCCGGATAACTTCTTTGTTGCCGGCGCTGTCCTGGTGCGCCAGTTCGCCTGATAACGGAATAGAGATGATCTCCATGTTATCGTGCGGATGTGCACCAAAGCCCATGCCCGGAGCCACTATATCATCGTTCAGCACACGCAGCAACCCAAAATTCATGCGCTCAGGGTTATAGTAACCTGCAAAACTGAAGGTATGGTGCGAGTCGAGCCAGCCATGGTTGGCGCGGCCTCTTGTGTTAGCTTTATGAATTACTTTTCTGCTCATCGTTGTGTTGCTTAGTTCCAGGTACCGCTAAATACCATTCCCATTAATGGCTTAAAGCATTATAACCTGTTTCAGATTATCGGAACAAAGATACAATTTTATTAAATGTATGTACATTAAATGTAGCAACAATTTTTAAATATTGATAAAAATTGTCTCGAGCTTGATGTCCCAACTATAGGATAGCTTCAATACAACTATGGCTCAGACATATGCCTGAGCCATAGTAGGAATCTGAAAAAATAAAATGAATTGGAAACTATAGACCCAACTTACGGATCGCAAGCAGGCAAAGCGCTACAGAACCTGACACATTTATCTCGCCACTAAGCACCATCTTCTCAACATCCTGAACAGGAATATGCAGCACTTCTATACTTTCAGATTCGTCGAGGTCCTGTTCGGCTATTTTATAGGCATTGCGTGCCAGGTAAAAGTAAATCTTGTTGGTGTCTTTGGTGGGTTATCAATTACTTCGGCTACAAGCTCCACATCATCCGAGGTATAACCGGTTTCTTCCAGCAGCTCGCGTTTGGCGGCTTCTTCAGGGTCGTTTTCGTGATCATCTATTACACCGCCCGGCAGCTCAATAAAAATATCGGCAGCCGCGTGCTTATACTGTCGTACAAAAATTACTTCACCGCTTTCGGTTACCGGAAAAGTCAGTACCACGTCGGGCCTTACGCTCACATAATAATCATCCATTATGCTGCCATTGGGCAATTCTACTTCATCGCGACGCAGTTTATACCATTTCTCATCAAAAACGAGTTCAGACTTCAGTACCTTCCAGTGTTTGGGGCTTGGGGTATGTTTGTTTGCAGGCATGTTTGCATGTTATAGTTAATCGGCGTAAAAAAGCCACACTTACTTAAGAGCGAGTGCGGCTATAGTTTTACTTTCTAATAAGATTTTTCAGTAACAGATAGCTTAACATATAAGCTATAGTTGCGCCAGCATTTTTCCTGGTCCAACTATAGTTTGATGAAATTTAAACGGCAACCGCCGAATTTACCAACTGACGGTAAATATGGTTATAGTCCTGGGCCATTTGGTCTGATGTGAAGCCATGCGAGCGTTTTACAGCGCGGCAAGCCATTATATTACGGCAGAACTCATCATCAATCAGGCCATTTATTGTATCGCGCAGCTCATCCGCATTATTCGGGTCAGTATACTTGGAAGCATTACCCCAGATCTCGGCCTGGCTTTCGGTTTTGCCTACCACCAGCGCGCACCCCGACATGGCTGCTTCCAGTATAGTTAAACCGAAAGGTTCGTACTTGGCAGGCAGGGCATAAATGGACGCTCTCGATAACCAGTCTGATACTTCTTTATTGGTGAGTTTACCCAGGAAATGTACGTTCTCCAGTTCTATCGTTTTACCGGTTGCGGGGTGTTTGTCGTCGCCGGCAATGTAAACGGGCCACTTAAGTTCAGAGGCGATGTGTGCCAGCATCGAGATGTTTTTGGCTTCGTCCCAGACGCGGCCCAGGCTGAAAACAAAAGGTTCTTTGCGTCCGAACTGGAAATTATGCTGCCCGCGCCCGTTATAGATCACACTGCTTTTTTTGAAAGGTCCGTATAGTTCTTCGGCCTGGTGCATCATTGCCTGTGTTGGCGCTACCACCACATCGGCAGCCTGCAAACCTTTTGTAACAAGCTCTTTATATTTATTCCATTCCTTCGGAGCATCGGCCTCTTTTACAGCTTTCCACCAGCTCAGCACACACGAGTGCACCACCACCACTACAGGCTTTCCCCAGTCCAGGGCGGCGTGTGCCATGCCATTCAGGTGAATTAGATCGGGCTGAACTTCATCCCGCAGCTGTAATAACCATTCGCCGGCTTTCTCAATATCATTCCAGGGATTGTCCATCCATTCCAGCTTATAGTCGCTTTCATAAACGGTAAGGTTGCTTATAGTTGCGGCTTCGGCTTGTTGCTCTTCTGTCATGCGGCCACCCATTACAGCCACTGCTACCTGTGTGCCTGTCTGTTCAAGCGCTCTTGCCAGTTCCAGTGTGTAGGTCCAGACGCCACCCACGGTATCGGCTGTCATTAAAATCTTGGAAGGGTAATGATGTAATTCCATAATAATATCTCCTGTAATTTTTAAGCGCTGATTCTGCAGCAATTTTATAGTTCAGCGTAAAGCAAGCTGTAAAGCCGTGGCCATGCGCTGCAATAGTTTCCGGTTTTTTTTTGTTTCTCTGCTAAATACCTGTACCCTGTTTATCTATAGTTATTGTGGGGCAGTGCTGGTTCAGAGTTATAGTTTAGTTATCTGTGTTACCTGGTTGGAGCCGGATGCTTGTGTATGCCGCTTGCTGCGGGATTTCTGCCGGCCAGGTGTTACGACTTTTATTTTCTTGGTGAGTTCTATTACGGTGACATGCAACATTCAGTTGGTCAGTTTTTTACTTTTTAACTAATTTTCTGCCAACCACCTGCTTTGCTACACCTTTTAAATTAATATTGCCACTGATATCAGCCTGTAAAAAAACTACTGCCCCATGAACTTCGAAAAAGACCTGCACCTTGAGAGCGACCGCGCCCTGTTAAGACCTTTACAAGCCCATGACCTGGAG
The DNA here is from genome assembly GCF_010092985.1 of Pontibacter pudoricolor. Classification (GTDB taxonomy): domain Bacteria; phylum Bacteroidota; class Bacteroidia; order Cytophagales; family Hymenobacteraceae; genus Pontibacter; species Pontibacter pudoricolor. The sequence goes on from NZ_CP048106.1 coordinate 2,012,233, forward strand.
CAGCTGCAAACTATAGCTTTGGATGCCGACACCTGGCGCTGGAACGTAACGAAGATCACCAACACGCAAGACCTGCAGGACTGGGCACAAACCGCTTTTACCGACAGGCAACTGAAGCGCCGCTATAGTTTCGTGATCCTGGATAAAACTACCGGAAGACTGGCTGGCAGCACCAGCTACGGAAACATTTCGGAAGCAGATAAACGCCTGGAAATTGGCTGGACCTGGATCGGAAAAGATTTTAGAGGCACCGGCCTGAACCGCCATTGCAAATTTCTGTTACTGAGCTATGCTTTTGAGGTGCTGCAGTTTGAGCGGGTAGAGTTAAAAACAGATGTGCTGAATGCAAGATCGAGGCAGGCGATGCGCAAGATTGGCGCAACCGAAGAGGGAGTTTTGCGCAGCCATACCCTGATGCACGACGGCCGCCGGCGAGATACCATTTACTACAGCATCTTAAAGTCTGAATGGCCAGACATAAAAGCCACCATTTTTGCAGATCTGGGCAGTTACAGCACACACGTATAGCAATCTCCGTATAGTTCGGGAAACCAGCAGCTATACTTTTGGATACCCCTAAACCACGACGTATTTTCCTGATAAGGCATGCAAAGCCGCAGGTAACCAGCAAAGGGCTTGTAAATGCAAAATTCGCACGCCAGTATATTTCTGATTACGATGCCGCCGACGTGGAAGAATTTGTACTCACTCACGAAGCCATTCCTTTTAAAGAAATAAAAAAAGTACACTGCAGCACACTGGTTCGCTCCCAGCTTACCGCAAAAGCCATTTTTGGCAAAGACATAGAGCTCATTATTGATGCTAACTTCCGGGAGTTTGAGCGCAGAATATTTTCGTTGCCATTCATTCACTTACCTATAAAACTATGGTTAACAGGTGCCCGCATCTTATGGTTTCTGGGTTTTAACAGCCGTGGCATCGAGACATTTAAAGCCGCCCGTAAACGTGCCCGCGCAGCCGCCAAACAACTGGCAGAAGAAGCTAACCGCGAAACTATAGCCGTGCTGGTAGCGCACGGGTTGTTAAATTTCTTTATCAGGCGTGAACTCAAGCGACTTGGCTGGCAGCAAACCCTGAAAGAAGGAAACAGTTTTGTCAGCGTGAATGCCTTCGAAAAAAAACAGGCCGGCCTTCTTTAAAAAACCACAAAAATAATATATTAAATACCGTTATATACGTATAAGGGGTTACTTTCATTTTCCGCACTCCCCGCCCTCTCAACCCTAATAGCCAGCACTTTATGTACAAACTTAAATTAGCAATCCATGAAACGAATTCTACTATGCATGTTACTATGCGTCTGCACGTTGGCAGGCAGCGCATGGGCCCAGACACAAGTCGTGTCTGGAAGAGTAACCTCCGCCACTGATGGCAGTGCGCTGCCAGGCGTAACCATCCTCGAAAAAGGCACCTCCAACGGCGTAACCACAAATTCAACCGGCGATTACCAGTTAACTGTAAGCTCCAATGCCGTACTGCAATTCCGGTTTGTGGGCATGACAACGCAGGAAATACCGGTGAACGGGCGATCAACTATAAATGTGCAGCTCCGCTCTGATGAACAGCAGCTGGAAGAAGTGGTTGTGGTGGGTTACGGTACCCAGTTAAAACAGGAACTGACCGGTAACGTGGCCCAGGTATCAGGCGAGGCTATCGAGAATATACCGGCCCCCTCCCTTGAGTCGGCTTTACAGGGCCGTGCAGCGGGTGTTTACATTAACCAGGGAAGCGGCAAACTTGGTTCCGGGATGAACATACGTATACGGGGGGCCGCTTCGGTTTCTGCCAGTAACCAGCCACTTTATGTGGTAGACGGCATCCCGGTAACTTCATCAGACATAGGCACTACAAACCTGGAACCGCTTAACCCGATTGCCGACATTAACCCGAACGATATCGAATCCATTGAAATACTGAAAGATGCCTCCGCAGCTGCCATTTATGGTTCCCGCGGATCGAACGGCGTGGTGATCATTACAACCAAACGCGGAAAAGCAGGCAAAACCAACGTAAACTTTAACTACTACACTGGTTTCAGCAGGCCAACCAAGATAAGGGAATTTTTAACCGGGCCGGAGTACATCGAGCTATTCTCGGAAGCAGCCGTAAACGAAGACTTCGATCCGGCAGAAATCTTCGATTTCTTTGGCCTGGATGTTAACTCAACTGTAGACGAGAACTGGGACGAAGAGCCTTTTCAGGATGGAAGTGTTTCGCAGTACGAGGTGTCGCTGAATGGGGGTAACGATAAGACGCGCTTTTATATAAACGGAAACTATAATACCACCGACGGTATTATAGTAGGCAACGAGTTCGACCGGGCAAGCGGTCGCCTCAACATCGACCACAGCATATCAGACAGATTCCGCCTTGGCACCAACCTGTCGCTTATCCGCACCCTGAACAAGCGTGTATCCGACGACAACGCCTTTTCTAACCCGATACAGCTGAACGCCATCCCGTCTATACAACCAAAAATAGACCCCGAGACTGGAGAGCTGAACAGGCGCACTTTATACTATAACAACCTGATAGACCAGCGTGATGGCTTTAACGATGCGCTGACCTACCGTACTATAAGCACCGGCTTCCTCGAATTCGACATCCTGCAGAACCTGCGATTCAGGACTGAGCATGGCGTGGATTTCCTGAACCTGCAGGAGGAACTATACCTGGGCAGGTTAACAGAAGATGGCGGCCCTTCCGGTTACGGCTATAACTCACAGTTCACTTCCATCAACTATAACACCAACAACACGCTAAACTATAACACCCTGGTTAACGACATTCATAAACTGGATTTCCTGATTGGTTTCAGTTACCAGGATGCCAATTCCAAGTCTTCTTCCGTAGAGGCCAGGGGCTTCCCGAGCGACCGGTTCAAAAAGATCGTGAGTGCTTCCCGTATCATCAGTGGCAGTTCCACCGGTACCGATTATGCATTCCTCTCCTACTTTACGCGCGCAAACTATGTACTGAACGAGAAATACCTATTCAGCGGCAGCGTGCGGGTTGATGGATCTTCCAGGTTTGGCAGCGAGAACCGGTTTGGTACTTTTCCGGCAGCGTCTGCAGGCTGGATCATTACCGGGGAGGATTTCCTGAGCGACAACGCCGTGTTAAGCTTTCTGAAACTGCGCACCAGCTACGGCCTGACCGGTAATGCCGAGATCGCCAACTTTGCCCCGCTTGCTTTGTACAGCGCTGCTGCCTACGAAGAAGAATCTGGGCTGATTCCGACCACTTTGCCAAACCCCGACCTGCGCTGGGAAAAAACAAAACAGCTGGATGTCGGGCTGGACTATGGCTTATTTAACGACCGCATTACCGGCGAAATAGATTATTACATTAAAAAAACCGACGACCTGTTGCTAAACCTGCCCCTGCCGGCTACCAGCGGCTATAGTGTGATCACAAAAAATATAGGCAAGCTCGAAAATAAGGGCTTTGAGTTCGTGATCAACACGCAGAACTTTGTAGGCGAATTTACCTGGAACACGAATTTTAACATTGCCTTTAACCGCAACAAAGTAACCGACCTGGGCGGTAACACTATTTTTGGCGACTCACGTGGATTAGGACAGATACGCGAAGGCGAACCGATGGCTGTATTCTGGGGACCAAAATACGCCGGTGTGGATCCGGACAACGGTGATGCTTTATATTATGTGCGTGCCGGTAGCGATGAGGTCACCAACGATTACGGCCAGGCCGAACATCAGAAGCTGGGTAACCCAAACCCCAAAGCCCTTGGTGGTCTTACCAACAATTTCAGTTACAAAGGTTTTGATCTGAGCGTGTTGCTCCAGTTTGTGACCGGTAACGATGTTTATAACATGGCCGGCTTCTTCCAGTCGGTAAACGGTGACTTTTTTGATAACCAGACAAGAGACCAGCTGGACAGATGGCAGGAACCGGGCGATATTACAGATGTCCCCCAGGCACGCCTTTTTGCAGGTAACGGCGCCGGAAAATCTTCCCGCTGGATGCAGGATGGCTCTTTTCTGAGAATAAACTACGTGAACCTGGGCTATAAACTGCCAGAAGCATGGATCAGTAAAGTAAAATTCACTTCTGCCCGGATCTACCTGCAGGCAACCAACCTGCATACTTTTACCGACTACGACGGCTATGACCCGGAAGTGAATACCACCTATTTCGGGCGTAGCAATGTAATGCTTGGTCACGATTTTTATACGCCACCCCTGGCAAAAACCTTCACCCTTGGCGTTAACATCGGCCTTTAACTTTTAAGCAGAACTGACATGAAACGAAATTATATATTACCCGCCATCCTTTTTTTCCTGTTCCTCGGAGTTACCTCCTGCGACGACCTGCTCGACGTAGAACCGCAACAGTCCATTGATGCCCGGGATGCCATAAATACCCCTGAAGACCTGCAGGGAGCCGTTATCGGGATGTATGCTATACTGGGCGAGCCCGAATTATACGGAACCAACCTGCTGCTTTTGCCGGAATTGCAGGCATCAGAAGAGAACCTTACCTGGCTGGGTACTTTTGCCGGCTACCGCCAGGTGAGCCTCAAAAACATGACAGCAGAAAACTCGGAGGCGCAACGCACCTGGGTAACAGCTTATGAAGGGATAAACCTGGCCAACATCATCCTCAGCAAACTGGATATAATGGCCGAGGAACCAGAAGAACGGGACCGTGTGGAAGGAGAAGCTTTATTTGTGCGGGGTATTCTGCATTTTGAACTGGTAAGGCTCTACGCAAAAGCCTGGAACGACGGAAATCCAGCCTCAAACCTTGGCGTACCAATACGCACAACACCGGTTACCACGGAAGCTGAGGCAGCCGTACCTCCTACCCGAAACAGTGTGGCCGAAGTGTATGCCCAGGTAACAGAAGACTTGGAAAGAGCCAAAGAGCTACTGCCTGAACGCAACAACGAGCGGGCTAACACTTATGCCGCCAGTGGCTTTCTGTCGCGGGTATATCTGCAGCAGCAGAGCTATGAAGGCGCCCGCGACGAGGCAAATAGGGTAATAGAAGAAGGTGGCTATGAGCTGAACCCGACTGTAACTGCTATTTTCCGGAACGATAACACTGCGGAAGCCATATTTGAGATCCAGCAGAACGACCAGAACAATGCGGGTACTGCCAACGACGGTCTGGCCACGTTTTATGCAGACCTGGAAGGTGTAGGCCGTGCTGATATAAGTGTAAATACTGAATTCTCGGACATTAACCCGAACCGCTACACCACCTACGACCTGTACGAAGAGAACGATACCCGGCTGACCGACCTGTTTTATACCGGTTTTAATTTCGGCGCGATCACAACGAGTAAGTGGCTGAGTTTCGGGCAGAATATTCCGGTTATACGACTGGCAGAAATGTACCTGACACGGGCAGAAGCAAACTTCAGGCTGGGCACAGCAATTGGCGCCACACCCGTAGAGGACATAAACAGGATACGGACACGTGCCGGACTAAGCCCGTTAGGCAGTGTGAATCTGGAACAGATACTGTTAGAGCGCAGGCTGGAACTTGCCTTCGAAGGATTCAGGATACATGATCTGAAGCGTACCGAAACGGACCTGGTAGGCAGAGATCCGGAAACAGGAGACATCGATTACGTAATTCCGTGGAATGATGAAATGCTGGTCTTCCCGATACCACGCCGGGAGATAGATGCCAGCAAAGGATCGCTGGTACAAAACCCTCCGTACGGAGATTAGACCATCTGAACTAATAACTATAACGGCTCCTGTTAAATGCAGGAGCCGTTATTTTTTACCAGGACCACACACATCTTCAAACAGGCAGTTTCGCTTTATTCAACTGTAAACTACAGCTATAACTCCCTATGCTACAGCTACCTGTGCGACAGCATTTACGAAACATTTTTTAAATAACTAAGCATTTAGTTGTTAAACTAAGTATTTAGTTATACATTCATATCATAATACTTGCTACCCTATGAAAGAACTCACCAAGGCAGAAGAAGAGATCATGCAGATCCTCTGGAAAATTGAGAAAGGATTTGTAAAAGACATTATTGAGCAAATGCCTGAGCCGCGCCCTGCTTACAACACGGTATCAACTATAGTTCGGATACTGGAGAAGAAAGGCTTTGTAGGCTACAATGCTTTTGGTAAAACGCACGAGTATTTCCCGCTCGTAGCCGAAGATAAGTACAAAAGCTTTTTCCTGAAGAATTTTATGAGCGGCTATTTTGGCGGCTCTTTCGAAAAGCTGGTTTCATTTTTTGCCAGGGACAATAACCTGGATGTGAAAGAGCTGGACCAGCTGATGCGCCATGTAAAAGACGACCTGAACGAAAACGAACCACAAAATGGAAGCAATCTATAACTACATCATCCAGTCGGGGCTGTGCCTGCTTTTGTTGTACCTGTTTTACATGCTGGTACTGCGTAGTTTCCCGAAACCGGCTTATAACAGAATTTACCTATTGGTTGCGCCAATTGCTGCACTGGCAATTCCGTTACTGGATATTCCATTACCTTTTGCACCCCATTACAACCTTGCTCCTGCCCTCCCGACTATACAATTATCTGAAGTTACCATTACCGGCTATATACCTGATAATGAATCAAATACAGGATTTATAGTTCCTGCTGCAGTTATAGTTGGTGTACTCTATAGTTTGGCGTCTCTGGCACTACTGGCAAGGCTGTGCTTGCAGTTATTCCGGTTACAAAAACTGGTTAAAACTGCCAAACCTATTCATACTATAGCCAACACGGCAACGGTACTGCAAACCAGTGACAACTACCCAACTTTTGCCTTCCTGAACTATATCTTCGTAAACCACCAGCACCATTTAAACGAGCAGGAAAAGCAACAGGTGATAGCGCATGAGCTGGCACACGTAAAATTGCGCCATACTTATGATGTACTCTACTATGAGATCCTGACAGCCTTTTTATGGATTAACCCGCTGGTCTGGTTACTGAAAACAGAACTACGCGATGTGCACGAATACCAGGCAGATGCTAATGTACTATCAGTTTATCAGCCACAGGCCTACGCTACATTACTGGCAAAAGAAGCGCTATATAAAACAGGAATTCCGGTAGGCAGCTATTTCCAGAAACCACAGGTATTTAAACGCCTGCACATGCTGCAGAAAAATGGACAGAAAACCGGAATGCTTCGTCCGTTACTTGTGCTTCCGCTTCTGCTGGCATTGCTGTTTTTCTTTTCATCCAGAGATGTTACTGCCGATATTACGTCATCGATTACAAACCAAAAATCGCAGCCTACTTCCGATAAAACACAGCCAGTACAGGCGACAACTATAAAAGAGGCGCCGCAGCAAATGCCCGAAATTACGGTAACCGCCAAAGCACCTGAAAAAGCGTTGCCGGAAAACAAACCCGAAAAAGCAGTTGCGGAACCTGTATTTACAGAAAACTTTAACCAACCGGAAACTGAGATTAAAGCAGAAAAGCCATACGAATATGTAGAGCAAATGCCTCAGTTTGCAGACGGCGAGCTGGAAATGCAGAAATTTATTGCCCGCAGCATCCGCTATCCGAAAGCAACACAGGAAGCAGGACTAACCGGGTTGGTAGTAGCCAGTTTTATAGTTGAGACCGATGGCACGTTATCGAACATAACTATACTGAAAGGCCTGGATGAAGCTGCTGACCAGGAAGCCCTGCGCGTAATTGAAGCCATGAGCGGCAAATGGGAACCTGGCCGGCAAAACGGAAACAAAGTACCGGTACGATTTACTATCCCGATTCGCTTTGCACTTGTAGACTAATAAAAACAACATTTTCTCGCTGATTAACCCGGTTTAGAACCAAGGCAGGATAGCTATTGCCTTCTAAATCCTTAACTTAAACTATAAACATACGACCATGAAAAACTTGACTACGCTTAAGACCCTGCTGGCGGCACCGCTACTGGCACTTGCAGTAACTATAGTCTCGCCAATAGCAACTATAGCCCAGACCAAACCCAAGGAAAATAAAATATTGTCTTATGTGGATCAGATGCCAAAATTTGAAGGCGGCGAGATGGAGGTGATGAAGTTTATGGCCGGCAATATCACCTACCCTGCCGATGCAAAAGCCAACGGGCTGGAGGGCCTGGTCGTAGTTTCGTTTGTGATTGAGGAGACCGGTAAGGTAAAAGATGCGAAGGTAGTTAAGAAACTGGGCCGTGGTACCGACGAAGAAGCCCTGCGCGTAGTGAACCTCACCAGCGGCAAATGGACACCGGGCAGCCATAATGGAAAAGTGGTTCCAGTGCAGTTTACGTTACCCATCAGGTTTAGCCTGAGCGAGGCCGAAAGAGCTGCCACTGCCCATAAAGCGAACCAGATGCCACTGTTTAAGGGCGGCCCCGAAGCCATGCATCAAACGATAGCCTCGTATCTGCAACTGCCCGAAGAAGCTAAAAAAGAGAATCTGAATGCCCGGGTTATAGTTAAGTTTTATGTCGAAAAAGATGGTACGGTTTCCAACATCAGGCTGGATGGCACAAAACTGAAGAAAACTGTTGGCGCAGGCGCTGACATGGATTACATGGATGCCTCTACATTTAAGGTACAGAACAAGGTCATGCTGGCCAAATTGGCAGAAGCCGCGATGGCAGCTGTTGCAGCCACATCCGGCAAATGGCAACCGGCTACTAAAAACGGACAGGCAACAGGCGCAGAACTGGTGCTGCCGGTGCAGTTCTATAGTTCAGAAAATGCCGTCGGCCAAAAACAGTTAGAAGCACCAGCCATGACCAAGTATACCAAAGAATATTATGCGCTGGATGAAGTAGATGTGCAGCCTGTTTTTAAAGACGGTTCTATTGAACGGTTTCTGGCAAAAAACCTACGCTACCCAAATGTTTCTTTTGAAGGTACTATAGAGACAGGCATCTCTATAGGAGAAGATGGCAGTGCGATAGGGCCGCTTTTCTATTTTAAGCCAACTGATACTTCCGAGGTAAATGAGGCCATCTTTAATGAAATAAACAGGGTATTTAAATTGATGGAAGGCAAATGGGAACCGGCAAAAGTAGATGGTAAACCGGTTTCTACCACCAAAAAAATTACCATTCAGTTTGTTGTAAACGATGGTACCAAAAAGGCTGCAGACACGACAGGTAAAAAGGCTGATGTTATAGTTACTAAGTTTAAGTAGTTAGAGTTCTAAGCCATTCAGCGCTTATAGTTTACGCCCTTGCTGTGTGTTTTCACCAGCAAGTATAAAAGCCGGCCAATTGAATTGATGGTGATAACACCAACAATGGCTCGCTTTCTACTTCAGGAACTATAAACCAAAAGCAAGTTTACAACCTATAAACTATACCATCATCCATAAAAAAGCCCGCAGCTAAACTATAGTTGCGGGCTTTTTAGTATTATATATTTCTTAGATATCCCACTCGTTGTTAAGGGTGGAGATGGCGTGGTAAGCGGTCATGTCGAACTGGCATGGAACTATAGAAACGTAGTTGTTCACGATTGCCCACTCGTCCGTATCTTCGCCTTTATCATGGTTCACAAAGCTGCCGGTCATCCAGAAATAACGACGGTTACGTGGGTCCAGGCGCTCGTCAAATTCTTCCTGCCACTTGGCATGGGCCTGCCGGCAAACCTTTACCCCTTTTATCGTTTCATCACTTTTCTTCGGGAAGTTAACATTCAGGGCCGTGTTCTCTGGTATCGGGTTTTTAAGCGCCTGCCGGATGATCAGTTCTACAAAGGGTCTTGTGTGAGAAAAATCGGCTTCGTGGCCGTAATCACAAAGCGAAAAACCGATAGCCGGCAAGCCTTCAATAGCCGCCTCAATAGCCGCTGACATCGTTCCGGAATAAAGCACACTGATGCTGGAGTTTGAACCATGGTTTATGCCACTTACTACCAGGTCCGGCTTGCGTTCTTTCAGAACATGGTATTTGGCCAGTTTCACGCAGTCGGCGGGCGTGCCGGAGCATTCGTAAGCTTCAATTCCGAGGTCATCAAAAGCAATGGATCTATCGAGGCGCAGGGTATTACCTATCGTTATGGCATGTCCCATACCCGATTGAGGCCCGTCCGGAGCTACCACCACTACATCGGCTATCTTCATAGCAACTTCTACCAGCGTGCGTATGCCCGGAGCAGTAATGCCATCATCGTTCGAAATCAGTATCAGTGGTTTAGCCATTTCTATTATTTTTAGTTGAGTTATGATAAAATAAACGAATTTCTTTTTCGTGCTAATATACAACAACCTGTTGCAGTGCATCAAGGTTTAAGAAAATTTTAGAACCCGAATAAACAAACTATGATTATCAAAAATATATTTTACGCAATACTGCTGGGGGTGGGCATGGCCGCCTGCCTCTCGCAGAACGACCAGAACGTAGAGGGTGCAACGGCCGGCACTGCACAACTTCCCGTTACCGAAGCTACTGATGAAACTATAACTCCTACTGCAGACCAGCTTCGCATTGCGCCCGGCAAGGTGGGCTTTATAACTATAGCCGATGACATTGAGCAGATGCGCCAAACTATACCTGTAGGTTTTGCCATAGCAGATACCATGTTGCAGCAGGAAGGAACACAGGCAACAGCTTACATCGTCCGCCCGGAAAAGGAGGCGAAAGGCATACTGGTAGAGCAGCAATGTACTACCGGCTGTAAAGTCTGGCGCCTTAATGTGCAATCCGGCAAATACAAGACGGCCAAAGGAATAGGTGTTGGCGACACGTATGAAAATGCAAAAAAACAGCACCCGGTAAATACTGTTACCCTGGCAGACGGAGGCCTGGTTGCCGTTGCAAAAGATGGCGGAATGAGCTTTGTGCTGGATACCAGCCAGATACCTGCCAACGACCGTTCCCGGCTTACGCCCGAAACAGTGCCCGCTGCTACACGCATTAAAGCTATTCTTATATATTAGCTACTTGTAATATTTGTAGCGAATTAGTATTATTGCTGCATGGCACTACTCCGCTCCCGCTACAAGTACAAAGATTTTGGACTGCTTATACTGCGACTTGGTATTGGCTGGATGTTTATTTTACATGGCTGGCCAAAGCTGACAGGCGGCTCTGAAACATGGGTACAGATAGGTAGTAACATGAAATTGCTTGGCATTGATTTTATGCCTGTTTTCTGGGGTTTTATGGCTGGTTTTGCCGAAGTGGTAGGTGGTGCCCTGATAATGCTTGGTTTCTTTTACAGAATTGCCTGCGCCCTGCTGGTAGTTACCCTGTTTGTGGCAGCCCTGCGCCACATGACAGCCGGCGAGGGTTTTATGGGATACTCGCATGCTTTAGAGGCCGCTATTCTTTTCTTCTCACTATTATTTATCGGCCCCGGTAACTATAGTTTAGATAAAGCGATCTTTCCGAATAAAAAGGACCGCCGCCTGTACTAAGCCTTGAACTATAAATACTGCTCCTGCCACACAACAAACTATAGTTTATGTATGGCAGGAGTTTTTGTTTTATACCGGTGCTATCGTTTACTACCTGGATTTCTTACCGGAAATACCTTAAATTACGATCTCAACAAGATAAGCTAACCCTACCTATGCTAACCACGCTACTTTTAGCCACACTGCTAACGACAGGCTCACCAGGTAAAGCCGACCTGAAGACGCCCTATGAAAAAGGAAACGGCAACATTACCGCCACCTACGACGAAACGATAGAGTGGTATAAAAACTTCGATAAGGCGTACGACGAAGTAAAGATGGTGCCTTATGGCTATACCGACTCCGGCCGTTTGCTGCACCTGGTCATCGTTTCTACTGATAAAGATTTTGATCCGGCCTCTATCAAACAAAAAAACAAGCGCGTACTGCTGATTCAGAACGGCATACACCCGGGCGAGCCCGAGGGGATTGACGCCACCATGATGCTGGCCCGCGATTACCTGGCAGACAAAAACAAGCGCAAACAACTGGATAACGTGGTGCTGGCCATTATTCCGGTTTATAATATTGGAGGAGCTCTTAACCGCAACAGCCACACCCGCACTAACCAGAACGGCCCGGAAGTTTATGGTTTCAGAGGCAATGCCCGCAACTTGGACCTGAACCGCGACTACATTAAAACTGATTCCCGCAACGCCAAACTATTCCACCTGATCTTCCGCGACTGGGACCCGGATGTATTTATGGATAACCATACCTCAAACGGAGCTGATTATCAATACGTGATGACCCTGATTGCCACGCAACACAACAAACTGAATACGACGCTGGCAAAATATCTAAGCGAAAAAATGGTGCCTACCCTGTACGCCGGCATGAAAAAGGATAAGTACCCGATGGTACCTTACATGAACACGGTTGACGAAACCCCGGACAAGGGAATTATCGGGTTTATGGAATCGCCGCGCTATGCTACGGGTTATACGGCACTTTACAATACCATTGGTTTTGTGCCGGAAACGCACATGCTGAAGCCTTTTAAGCAACGTGTAGATGCAACCTACAAGCTGATGGAGAACATGATAGAAACGGTGCACCGCGATGCAGATGAGATCGGGAAATTACGTGCCAAAGCCAAACAGGAAACATTGCAGCAACAAAGCTTTAATCTGAACTGGCAACTCGACACAACCAAAGTAGAGCAGATTCCTTTTTTAGGCTATGCTGCTAAATATAAACCGAGCGACGTAAGCGGCCTGGAGCGCCTCTACTACGACCGTAAAGCGCCTTACAGCAAAAATATTAACTACTATAACACCTTTACGCCAACAACTATAGTTGAGAAACCGGTAGCCTACATTATACCTTTTGCCTGGCACGAAGTAATTGACCGCCTGAAAACCAACAAGGTAGAAATGCAGCAGCTAACCAAAGACACAACTATAGCTGTAGACACCTATTATATTACCGACTATAAAACCAGTCCGCGCGCTTACGAAGGCCATTACATACACACAGATGTGAAAGTAGAGAAACGAACGATGCAGCGGCAGTTCCTGAAAGGCGATTACGTGGTGTACCTGAACCAGGAAGCCAACCGCTTTTTAGTAGAAACCCTGGAACCACAAGCCGTAGATTCTTACTTCGCCTGGAATTTCTTTGATTCAATTCTGATGCAGAAAGAATACTTCTCGAGCTATGTGTTTGAGGACCTGGCTGCTGACTACCTGAAGAAGGACCCGGAGTTGCGTAAAAAACTGGAAGACCGCCGAAAAGCTGATCCGGAGTTTGCCAAAAATGCGCGTGCCCAGCTGGACTTTGTTTACCGCAACACGCCTCACTACGAGCCTACCCACAACATGTACCCGGTAGGCCGCCTGATGCAGGACATGAAACTACCGCTGTAAACTATAGCGACCATACTATAAAGAATAGCTGCCATCCGGCAGCTATTTTTGTTTTCCCCATCCTACTGATAAAGAAGCATTTACGTAAATATCACCCCTTCCCCTGTGCACTTAAAATCCGCCTATTCAACCTTTAGAAAATATTTTCCGGAACCAAACCATGGAATATCAGCGTTCTTATTCTATATTGCATGTACATACATTAAATTTACTTACATATAAATGACACTTATTAATCATTTGAACTGGCGTTATGCTACCAAGCGCATGACCGGTGAACAAGTACCGCAGGATAAGATTGACTATATACTGGAAGCAACCCGTTTATCTGCTTCCTCTATGGGGTTACAGCCATACACGGTATTAGTTGTAGAAGACAAGGACCTGCGCACGCAAATACAGAAAGTAGCTTATAACCAGCCTCAGATAGTGGAGGCATCGCACCTGTTGATTTTTGCTGCCTGGGATAAGGTAACCGAAACCGATATAGATGCTTATATGCAGAACATTGCCGACGTGCGCCAGGTACCGGTTGAGTCGCTTGCTGATTTTAAGGGCAGCCTGATGAACTCTGTGGTGAACCGCACGCAGGAACAGCAGTACGAGTGGGCTGCTCGCCAGACCTATATTGCCCTGGGCACTGCACTGGCTGCCGCAGCCGAGCAGGGAGTGGATGCAACACCGATGGAAGGTTTTGCACCGGATGCGCTGGACGAATTGCTGAACCTGAAAGAAAAAGGCCTGCGCAGCGTAACACTGATGCCGATAGGTTACCGTAACACCGAAGCCGATTTTCTGGCAACTGCCAAAAAGTACGCCGCGAAAAAGAACAACTTTTCGTGAAGCTGGCCTAAGTACCGGTTACAGTTTTTATAGTTTGGAAAGCCACCTCTACAGGTGGCTTTTTTGCTTTTACCCGCAGCCTGAAACTGTTTATAGTCTGGTGTCTCTACAACTATAATATCCTTCTCTTACTTCCTTCGTTTAACGGCATAATACAATATATGATAGCATGAAAAAGCATAACGGAGAACTGGAAATAGATGAAGACCTGAAAATGGAACATCGCACCTGGACCGTGCAACGGGTAAGCTGGGTGATTCTGCTTCTTATCGTGATAGCTGCCTTGCTTGGCTTTACAGGGCGGGGCGGTGTGAAAGGCATCAACAACATAACAAAAAGCACGCCCTCGCAGACAATGGAAGTAGAATATGACCGCTTTTTACGGGATGAGGTGGAAGGAGAAATGAAGATCAGCCTGAAAAACCTGAAATCGACGAGCCCTACCCTCTTTTTCAGCAGGGAATTTTATGACAAGGTGCGGGTAGAAGAAATTGTGCCGGAACCGGAGCATGTAGAGATCAGTCAGGATGGTATTGGGTACACCTTCCGGGCAACAAAACCGGAATTTATAGTTCTGTACTATACCAAACCCCTGCATATCGGTCCGCTACAGGTAGTTACCAAAGGACCCGATAATGAGACCGTTACAATGTCACAATTTGTTTACCCTTAATCACTGATTAAAACGATGGATACGATCATAAAAGGCGCTGTCATTTATATCTTTCTGCTACTGATCTTCAGGATAAGTGGAAAAAGAACCATGTACGATGCCACCGTATTTGATTTTGTGCTCTTACTGATCATTGCCGAAACAACGCAGCAGGCACTTCTGGGCGAAGATTTCTCGCTGACCAACGGTTTGCTGCTTATCACAACGCTGATCATACTCGACATTTCTATATCGCTCCTGAAGCAGAAATTTAGTCCGATAGAAAAACTGGTAGACGGAAGCCCGCTGATAATTATGGACAAAGGCCAGCTGCTCCGCGACCGCATGCGAAAAGAAAGGATAGATGAAGCTGATATACTGGAATCTGCAAGGGACCTGCATGGGCTGCAACGCCTGGACCAGATCAAATATGCCATCCTGGAAAAGAACGGAAAGATCACGATCATCCCGCACGATGAAGCCAGCTAAACTATAGGTAACGTTTACAACTATAGTTACAAAAAAACCACCAGTAACGGTGGCTTTTTTTTGTAACTGTAGTTTCTTATTTCAGCATCGATGCCGTATTCGGGTTTGAGAGCAGTTCGCCGAACAATTCCCATCGCTTTGCCGGGTTGTCGTCGGTGCCGCCATTGCGCTCTATGTAGTTGCGCACCAGTTGCTGGCCCAGGTTATAGTTGATCACGTAGCTGCGGTATTTGTCCATAAAACGCGTGCGCTGCAGGGCTTTATCCGGGGCATACAGGTTATATCTTACCAGCATTTCGGCTGCTTGTTCACGGGTAATCTTACCATTCAGGTAAAGCCTGGCTGCTTCGTTTCCGGCAAAGTCCAGCTGGCCGATCATATCCAGTATCTTGTAGTACCGATCGGCTTCGGCAGCATTTAAGCCGGCCAGCGGAAACAGCACTTCTTTTTCAAACGTAATGCGGTCCTGAGCCGGGAAAGCTACTTCAATGCCATAGTTGGCGCTGCCTTCGGCAATTAAACTTTGCGGCGAAAACAACGGGTAGATCGAATATTCTTTCCAGCCTTTCTTATCTACCAGATTCTGCTCCAGCAGCACATTAAATACATGGTGGCCCGGGTAGCCTTCGTGCGCAGCCAGGTCTATGGCGCGCTCAATGTAGATCGGAAAATCGGTATTGATCTGGATCAGACTATAGCCTTTGCCTTTATAGTAATTATAGCCCGACCAGGCTTTGTCGGTCACAAACTCGAGGGTAAAGTTTTCGTGGGCGGGTAGCTTATAGTGCGCTTTTGTACGGTTGCGGGCTTCGGCAATGGCGGTTTTAAAAACAGTATCCAGCTTTGCTTTCGGTATCTCGAATCGGGCACGGTAGGCATCCCAGCGTGCAGCTATCGTTCCTTTGCCGGGCAATTGCTTGTCTATAGCTGTGAGAATAGAGTCAAAATGGGCGAGCTCGTAATGCGGAGGCTCGGCATCGTACAAAAGCCTGGCTTCCTCATCAAAACTATAGTTCCTGCCCTGCATCATCTCTACTTTGGTTACGGCTGCCAGTATCTGCTTTTTAAACATAGCCAGGCGGCGCATTTCGTCGGCAGCCAGGTTGGTTGTATCCTGTGCCTGTAGTTGCGCTTGTATGGCTTTGAATTCGGTTAAAAACTCCTGAGCAGGCAGCGAGTCGGCAGGTTTTCCGGTGGGTTTCCATTCTTCAGGTCCATAGTAGGCATCTACTATATCGCTGTCGTACTGGCCCAGCCTTAGCAGGGTTTTCACGTAGCGCTCGGCCAGTTGGTCCATGGTGGCTACCTCTGCAGTCTCGGTTTTGGTAGTGGTGCAGGCCCAGCTGGCAGTAAAGAGCAGTACAAATAGAAAGGCTTTTCTCACAGGTTGCATACAGGTTGGATATGGTTAAGTGTAGTAAGTTATAGTTGTTTGAGCACGATGAAAAACAAATGCCGGCAAGATAGACTTAACCGGCATTTGTATCTATTAGTCTGCAGAATTGATCTGCAGAAAAAAGTTACTAAGCACTATAGCTGACCGCCATTAAATCTCGATTTCGCCGGTCAGGTACGTTACTGCTTTGCCGGTTATCTTTACACGGTTGCCAAGGTACTCGCAGGTTAAATTGCCTTGCCTTTTTGACAGCTGTTTAGCTGTAAGCACCTGTTTGCCCAGGCGTTTGCTCCAGTACGGCGTAAGCGTGGTATGTGCTGAACCTGTAACAGGGTCTTCTACAATACCTACCTGCGGACAGAAAAACCGCGACACAAAATCCACCTCCCTGCCCGGCGCCGAAACGATAACTCCGCGGGCTTCTACTGAATTAACCAGGTTGGTATCCGGGTTAAAGCCAGCTACCTCCTGTTCAGAACTATAGATCAGCAGGTAATCTGTTTTGCCCTTGTAAGTTTCCTGTGGGGCTTTGCCGAAAGCTTCTACTAATGCACCCGGAATTGCAGCTGCATCATACGTATCTATCGGAAAATCAAGGGTTAGCAGGTCTGCATGCTGCTGCACCTGCAGCAAACCACTGCGCGGCGAGTTCAGGTTTATAGTTTGGGATGGGTGGTTATAGTAGTTGAACAGCACATAGGCCGCCGCCAGGGTAGCGTGTCCGCACAGGTCTACTTCTACGGTTGGCGTAAACCAACGTATTTCATAGTCGTCGCCAGACTTCACCACAAAAGCGGTCTCGGCCAGGTTATTTTCCGCGCCTATGTTCTGCATGGTTGCATCATCGAGCCACGCATCCAGCACGCACACCGCCGCCGGGTTCCCACCAAATACCTTATCTGTAAAAGCGTCTATCTGGTATAGTTTTATTTTTGCCAAGGTTGTTTTAATGAGTAATGATTAATTGTCCTGGTTCTTCAGATCTTTCCTCTATAGGCTATTAACCTAAACTATAGTTGCAGGCTTCCTGCTAATACATAGCCGGCTGACCAGCTTTCGGCAGCGACTTCTTGATAAACTCGCGCAGGTCGTCGTTGCTTTTTACCAGGTCTTCTTTGCGCAGGTACATCATGTGCCCGCTGCGGTAGCCTTTCCAGCTCAGGCGGTTTTTCAGTTTGCCGCTTGGGTCTAACTGCCACATGCTGTACTTGGCGTTAAAATAATCGGTAGCGCCATCGTAATAACCGGCCTGGAAAAGCACATGCAGGTACGGGTTCTGAGCCATTGCCTGACGCAGGTTTTCGCCGGTGCGGTCGTTACCACGGTTCCAGGGGTGTACCGGGCCAAACATGTTATACTTCACGTCGGTCTTATACTTCAGTTCATCGCGCAAATACATGTTAATGGCAGGTGTGAAGGCATGCAGCCAGGCGGTTAGTTCGGCATTAAAATCAGGGCGGTCGCCGGCATTCTGGCGGTCTATGCCTTTGTAGCGCGAGTCGAGGCGGCCAATGGTGTAACCATCGTTACGGAGCAGCTCCTTCCAGAAAAAGTTGGCAGGCACATCGAGGTTATAGTTCTGGATGCTTTGCTCGGAAATACCCGCATAACGGGCCATTTTAGAAACGATCTCTTTTTTGTGCGCTTCTTCTATAAAGCCACCCTGCACTATAGCCGGCAGCAGCTCGTTGGTGGTAAAAGCCTCTACTTCCGGCAGCAACACATCCAGGTCCTTTTGCTGCAGATCGTGCGGCAGTTTTTTATGATACCAGGCAGTGGCCGCAAAATACGGAAGGCGAAGGGCAGCATCAACAGGGCCGCTGCGCTCTATGCCTAAATCTGTGGGCGATACCAATATAACCCCGTTCAGGTACATCCAATGGGAGTTCTGCAGTTCCAGCGCCAGGCCCGAAACACGCGTAGTTCCATAGCTCTCCCCTATCAGATATTTAGGGGATGCCCAGCGGCCTTTGCGCGTTACAAACGTGTTTATCCACTCGGCCAGGTATTTTACATCAGCATTTACGCCAAAGAACTTCTCCTTTAGTTTATCTTTATCAACACCTTCGGCCATGCGCGAGTAGCCTGTGTTTACCGGGTTTACATACACAATGTCCGCCACATCCAGTATCGATTCCGGGTTTTCGCGGTAGCCGTATGGTTGCACCGGGTAGCCTTCGTCGTCTATATTAAGCAGGCGCGGACCAGTGTAGGCAATGTGCATCCAAACCGACGCAGAGCCCGGACCACCGTTAAACGAGATAACCAAAGGGCGGGTGGCACGGTCTTTCACATCGGAGCGCTCGTAATAGGTGTAAAATAAACCTGCTATCGTTTTGCCGTTCTCGTCCCATACCGGCTGCATGCCTGTGGTAGCGTTGTACGCGATACGTTTCCCTTTAACAGTAACCTGCTGTTTGGTAGTAACCGTAGAATCAGGGTTAGCGGCACGCTGGGCCGTAGCAGGCAATATAACTGCAACCAGCAGCACAAGGTGTAAAAGTTTTCTCATGGTATATTTTGTAAGATAAAAGCAAAAACAACCCGCCACTGGCAGGTTAAGCAAACAATATAGTAAAAACCGGATAGATTTTAGCGATGTCTTTAAGCGGGCATGTAAAAGTTATAGTTTGCGGTAAACTATACAACCAATCAGGCCGGGGTGGTCTTGTACGAGGTCCTCTTTCCTGGCTTTGCGAAGCATCCAGAGAATAAGGGCATAGCCGCCGGCAGCAAAGGTAAACAGCAACCCAGACGCGAACAGGTAAATGTTGCCAATCAGAAGTCCGGCTATAGTTGGCAACACGCCCATCACCAAACCTGGCATCATGCCTCCTAACACATAGGTCCTGAGTGAAAGCATTTCTTTGCAGTGGCAATAAGGAGTCAGCATCTGCCAGAGCATGCCATATTTAATCGATCTGAGACCGTTTTTGCAGAATGCGGCCCATGTAAGGCCATGTAACAGCTCGTGCACCACCGCACCCGGAATAATAAGCAGCAAAGGGTAAAAAAATACTTTCTCCCTGTTTTCCCGGAAAAAGCTTTGCAGGGTGTGCAACTCAAACTGCTCTGGCCACAGCCAGAGGTAAGCCGGCACAAACAGGAGCAGCACAGGCACTATAAAAACAAGTGCCAGCAGGTTGGCCCTGGCAACGCCCACAGTCAGTTCCTCTTTTTTATAGTTTATAGTTTCTGCTTCCAGCGATAGATCTTCCATTATGATTCTAAAGTAGGTAATCCGCTTAACAAAACCCAGGCAATAGTGCATCCCAACTATAAAACAAAAACACTATATTTGTTAAGTACACTTATGATCTATCTGAAATGAAAACACTAATCTTACTTGCAGTATTGAGCTTTTGTATGTCATTTACAGCGTTGGCTCAAGGAAAGGATGAACAACTTTATATTGCCGTTCAGAAAAACGACAAAGCAAAAGTGGAAGCGCTCTTACAAAAGAAGGCTGATCCTAACTACGTAAAACAAGCCGGCTCCTGGATGAGAGTCAGTCCCTTAATAACGGCTGTAAATAATAATAACGTTGCTATTGTAAAGCTTTTAATTGAATATAAGGCTAAGGTAGATTGGAAAGACGGGTTTAATACAACTGCTTTAATCTATGCAGCCTCGAAAGGAAACAAGGAGATAGTGGAATTACTTCTGGATAATGGCGCTGATATAAACGCAACAGACGGACAAGGAAATAACGTGCTTTCAGCAGCGAAGGAAAGTGAAAATGCCGAGATAATTGCTCTTATAGAAAGTAAATTAAAGCAATAGCGTTAATCAGTCATTGACCAGTAACTATAATTTTTTATTAACTAAGCCTGCATTTGGGCACATCTTTAATCAAGTATATCTGTGGCTATCGTTTTAAGTATAGATAATCTCTCTAAAAAATATGGCAGCCTGAAAGCCGTAGACAGCCTGAGTCTGCAGGTAGAGGAAGGTAGCATTTATGGGTTGCTCGGCCCAAATGGTAGTGGCAAGACCACAACGCTGGGCATGGTACTGGATGTGATACAGCCTAGCGGCGGTAGCTTTTCGTGGTTTGGTAATGGCGTAAGCAAAGCAACCAAACAACGCGTAGGCGCCATCCTGGAAACACCAAACTTTTACCCTTACCTTACTGCTAAACGCAACCTGCAGGTAATTGCCGACACCAAAGGCGCAGATCACCAGAACATAGCTAAAATGCTGGACATGGTGGGCCTGGGCACGCGCAGCAATACAACGTTTAAAGGTTTTTCGCTGGGGATGAAGCAACGCCTGGCCTTAGCCGCTGCTATGTTAAACGACCCCGAAGTACTGGTACTGGATGAGCCGACAAACGGCCTGGACCCGCAGGGAATAGCCGAGGTACGCGACCTGATACTGCGCATAGCAGCCCAGGGCAAAACTATAATCCTGGCAAGCCACCTGCTGGATGAAGTAGAAAAAGTATGCACACACGTAGCCGTATTGCGTACCGGGAAGCTGGTAACCAATGGCCCTGTAGGTAATATCTTATCTGCAAAAGAGCAGCTTATAGTTAGTGCCGAAGACCTGGCGCCGGTGTTGCAACTACTGGAGCGCCTGCCTTACATTACCCAGTTTGCGCAGGAGAAAGATTATGTGATACTAACCCTACAGGAAGGCTACAGCAGCACCGACCTTAACCGGGACATGTTTGCACAGGGCATCGTACTGTCGCAGTTGGTGGCGCGTCGCAAAAGCCTCGAAAAACAGTTTCTTGAGATTATCAAATCCTAATACTGATGAACTTACTCCGAACCGAGTTCCGTAAAATATCCCCCTACCGTACTTTCTGGACCATACTGGCTATTTACGCCGTTCTTATTGTACTGCTGTTGTATGGCAGCATGAGCATGGAAGTGAACGGAAAATCACTTGGCAACGAAACATTTCAGTTTCCTCAACTATGGATGCGCCTGACCTATGTCGCTCATTTTTTTAATTTGCTGCTGGGTATTCTGGTTATAGTGCTTATTACCGACGAGTATAGCTTCCGGACCATCAGACAACAGGTAATTGACGGGCTCTCGCGTGCCGAAGTGGTACTGGCCAAGTTTTATGTAGTACTGGCACTGGCAGTTTTCAGTACGGTATTCATACTGGCGCTGGGTTTCTATTTTGGCCTGCTCTATAGTGCAGATAAGTCGCTGCAGGCCATGTTCAGCCAGATAGATTACCTGCCTTATTACTTTGTGCAGGCTGTTGCCTATATGGCACTTGCCATGCTGGTTGCTTTCATCGTCCGGAAGAGTGGGCTAGCTATTATCGTTTTTATTGCCTACACAAAAATCGTAGAGCCGATCATCCACTTTAACCTCCCCGACCACATCGACAAATATTTCCCGATGAAGGCACTGGATAGTTTAACACCTATGCCGGGTCAGGATCTGTTCGGCCAGCTGACCTCTCCGATAGAACAGCTTTCTCCTGCCATGGCTACCGTGCCCTCATTACTTTACGTGGGCCTGTTTTTGCTGCTGACCTATATCGTTCTTAAAATGCGCGATTTATAGGGTGTTATAGTAGTTAACGATAGCTATAAAGTCTGACGGCTGATCAAAATTCAGTCCATTCTTACGTACAAAAGACTTTATTAAGGATGCTTTTTTGCCGCAGTAAAACAGAAAATCTTTACGGTTCTGCTGTATCACTTTTATTTCACCCGCCGGGTTCATCACATAAAAAAGTGGCTTTATCTGGTCGTAATAAATTCCCTGTATAGGGTAACCCAGCGGATCGGTAGTTCTGTTTTCCATCATGCTGGCCAGGTGCGAATCAACAATGCGTTTGTTATAGCTTTCACGCATCAGTAAGGTTATGTTCCCTTCCAGTATCTGCTCAAAAAAGGTGGGCTTCTTAAAATCCGTATGTTCATCGCCCTGGTCCCAGTAAAGGGATTTAAACAGATGGCGCCGGTTACTGTACGTATTCGACACTTCAAACTTGTCAACATTTACCGGCGATAATGAACTCAGGGTATTATCGGCGAGCGAGACAGTTATTATATCCTGAGACCTGTAATAGGTAACCACACCTGTCAGCACCTCGCCCGAAGTAAGCGTCACCTCTCCTCTGGGCCAGATCTGTACATCAACGGCTTCTCTTGTCTGTGCTTTTAATGCTGCACTGCTCAACAGGCTTATAACAGAAAAAAGCAGCAACCTGGTTAATAAAATACATTTCATAGGCTTCCCTCCTTAGTTAAAATTGTGCCTTACCTACACTATAATTAACTATGAAATAAGCCCGACAGGTATGTTTTTTCTTAAAACAGATATAAATATTTAGGCAACACACTAAAAATAAAGGCCAGTGCATTGTTGCACTGGCCTTATACATAATCTACTTACAGAGAAATAGTTATCTGTTTATAATGGCGCTCCCCAGGATCTCATGCCCCAGTTTGTCGCGCTTGGTTGTAAGGTACTTCTGGTTGTGCTTGTTAGGAGCAATCTCAATAGGCACGTTACTTACAACTTCCAGCCCGTAGCCAATCAGTCCGGTGCGTTTTTTAGGATTGTTAGAGATCAGCATCATTTTGGTAACGCCAAGGTCACGCAGTATCTGTGCGCCAACGCCATAGTCGCGCTCATCCATGCCAAAGCCCAGTTCCAGGTTAGCCTCCACGGTATCGCGGCCCTGCTCCTGCAGTTTGTATGCTTTCAGCTTATTTATCAAACCAATGCCACGACCTTCCTGGTTCATGTAAACTATAACGCCTTTGCCTTCACGCTCTATCATGCGCATGGCTTCGTGCAGCTGTGGTCCGCAATCGCAACGGCACGACCCAAAAATATCGCCGGTTACGCAGGATGAGTGCACCCGTACCATTA
This sequence comes from Pontibacter pudoricolor, assembly GCF_010092985.1. Lineage (GTDB taxonomy): Bacteria > Bacteroidota > Bacteroidia > Cytophagales > Hymenobacteraceae > Pontibacter > Pontibacter pudoricolor. Next base: position 2,035,755 of record NZ_CP048106.1, read on the forward strand.
CCGGTTCGCCTTCTTCCCAGGTGCCTTTTACCAGTGCCAGGTGTTTGGCGCCGTTGCTGCGCTGAGTAAACGCATACAGGTCAAAATCACCATAATCGGTTGGCAGCTGCACAGCAATTTCACGCTCAATCAGGCTTTCCTTTTTCAGTCGATACGCGATCAGGTCTTTAATAGAAACCAGCTTCAGGTTAAAACGCTTGGCTACGTGTACCAGGTCCGGCAGGCGGGCCATGGTACCATCTTCGTTCATGATCTCGATCAGCACACCGGCAGGGGCAAGTCCGGCTAAACGGGCAAGGTCAACTGCTGCTTCGGTATGGCCGGCACGGCGCAATACGCCTTCTTTCTTTGCTTTAAGCGGGAAAATGTGGCCAGGCTTGCCAAGCGAGTGCGGATCAGTGTTTGGATCTACAAGCGCTTGTATGGTTTTTGCTCTGTCTGATGCGGAGATACCGGTCGTACATCCATGCCCGATCAGATCTACTGATACGGTAAATGGTGTAGCATGCAGGGCTGTGTTACGGCCTACCATCAGTTCCAGGCCAAGTTCTTCGCAGCGCTCTTCGGTAAGAGGCGCACAGATCAGGCCGCGGCCATGTGTAGCCATAAAGTTAATGATCTCGGGCGTTACCATCTCGGCAGCGCAGATAAAATCGCCTTCGTTCTCGCGGTCGTCATCGTCCACCACAATAATAACTTTACCCTGGCGGATATCCTCGATAGCATCCTCTATCGGATCGAGTTTTATAGTTTCAGTGTTTGTATTCTCCATAAAATATTTTGCGGGATAAAGCACAGTGTTAACTGCCTCTCTCCCTGCTTTTTGAAAACTTGTTGCTTCTACTTATCATAACTATAAAATCGGGGCATTGTTCAAAAGCAATACACCCCAAACTATAGCTATCCAGGCAGATATTCGGAAAACTGAACAAAGGTAGAAAGTAAAAGACCTTCTCTAAAGGAAAGATGCTAATTTTTATAGTTGAGCGGGAGATTGTATAGTTACAGTAACTATAGCAGGTGCGATTTATAGTTTGAACTATAGTTTGCCGGTTCACAACGGGTGCTCATTCGGATTTATAATATGGATTAGCAGAGTTATTTTAGGTATTCCAACAATAACATCAATCCAATCAGTACAAAGGCAATACCTCCAACATATCCTTTCAGGTGCATTATATAGCTAACAGACCAATTAGGCTTACGCCTTTTCTCATCCTTATAAGTTATATAAAGGGTTAAGAAACCAATTAGAAAAGAAATGAGAGCGTAAACTATAGACATGAAGATATAAACCTCTTTCCCAGCACTAATTTTACCTGTTCACAACTATACCAAGCAGGTCGCCGAGCTGTTTATAGTAGGAGCTTAAGTTCATGATCAGTTTCAGTACTCTGTCCACTTCCGTAGGGTCGGTCACAAGGCGCAGCTTTTCGCTTTCCTGCTTCAGCAGCAGTTCGGCATTTCTGCGTTTCAGGCGCATTACGGCTCTTTCGGCACCGTATGGCAGCAGGTCGGTTTCGCGGGGCACAAAAACCTGGTGCGTTTCCCAGTTAGGGCTAAGCTCGTAAGGCTCTGCTAACAGCGAAATAGATTCAGTCCTGATCTCTTCCTTCGGGAAAGTAATAAAATCATTGGCTGTCGGAAGTACGCCGCTGTTAAGTTTATCCTTTACAAAATCGATGATCTGAATATAAAGCGGCGTTACAAACTCAATGTCATCGAGCTGTTCCAGCATGTACTGGCTGGTGGTGATGCCGTCTTCCAGTTCCTGATCGGGGTAATGCAGGATCATACGCACAATTTCGCGCTCGTAACGTTTGGTCACTTCCAACTCCGGCACTTCCTTTTCAGGTTCCGGAACTATAGGTTGTGGCGTGTATGCTTCGAAGTTGCCAGCTTTCTGTTGCTGCTGGCGCTCCTGCAGGTGCATTTTATTGTACTCCGATATCAGTACCTGCTCATCAATATCGAAAATAAGGCTGGTGCTCTGAAAGAAAACCGAGCGCTTAATAGAATCCGGAATTTTAGAGATACTGGTTACGATCTCGCGAATCGCTTCAGCTTTCTTTACCGGATTCCCCTTGGATTCTTCGGCATACAGGCTCGACTTGTAAGAGATAAAATCCTGGGCATGCTGCTTTACATAGGCCTTAAAGGCTGTGTCGCCTACTTTCTGAATGTAGGAATCCGGGTCTTCGCCTTCAGGGAATGTAACAACCTGCACGTTCAGTCCCTGTTCCAGGATCAAATCAATACCACGCAACGACGCTTTTATACCCGCTGCATCGCCATCATACAAAACGGTAATGTTATGCGTATAGCGCGCAATCAGCTTTATCTGCCCTTCGGTAAGCGACGTACCCGACGACGAAACCACATTCTCGATGCCGCCCTGGTGCAACGAGATCACATCCAGGTAACCTTCCACCAGGAAACACATGTCCTGCATGCGCATCGCCTGCTTTGCCTGGAACAAACCGTAAAGCACATTGCTCTTGTGGTAAATTTCAGACTCCGGCGAGTTCAGGTATTTCGGGCTCTTTTTGTCGTTTGATTTAAGCGTACGTGCGCCAAAGCCCACTACCCTACCCGACACGTTATGGATCGGGAACATGACACGCGCCCGGAACCTGTCGTAACGCTTATCTTCTTTAACTATAGTTAGGCCGGTAGCCTCTAAATAGTGTTGTTTGTACCCTTCTTTTAAAGCTGCATCGGTCAGGTCGCTCCACGCTTCTACACTATAGCCCAGCTCAAACTTTTTTATAGTTGCCGCACTCATACCCCGTTGCTTCAGGTACGATTGGCCTATACTTCCTTCCTCGTGGTTAAATAAGTTGTGCTGAAAATGCTTGTTGGCGAAATCCGAAACTATAAATAAGCTGTCGCGCTCGCTTTGCTCCTGGCTGTATTCGTTCGTTTCTTCTTCCGGAACTTCTATGCCGTATTTTTTGGCAAGATGCTTCAGGGCCTCGGGGAAGCTGGCGCCTTCCACATCCATAATAAACTGTACCGAGTTACCCGCTTTGCCGCAACCAAAGCATTTGTAAATGCCTTTAGCCGGTGATACAGAGAAAGATGGAGATTTTTCGTGGTGAAAAGGACAACAGGCCCACATGTTCTGCCCTTTTTTCTTCAGAGAAACGTAATCGCCCACCACCTCCACTATATCAGCCTGGAGAATTATCTGGTCAACGGTTTCTTTTGGAATAAGGGACATGCTACTACACTTTTGCGGGATGACAAAGATAACAGATACTTCGAATTTCGAACGAGCTGTTGCGTGAATTTAAATTTGCCGGAACTATAGTTCAACGCAAAAAGCAGGCAGCTCAAACCTTATCGGCTTTAACTTGTAGTTACTTAAACTATGGAACCAACTTTCAACCTCCGTAATTGAGTTGTTCGCTGGACTTAGGATAGTTGCGGGATCGTGCTTAAACCTGAGCTTTTCTGTTTCAAAACTGACAAACATCATCGCTACATCGATCTGCATCTGTTGTATTTTGTTTGTATCTTTGCAGCAGAATTGAGCGCAAGCTTCACATTACAACTATGGCTATTACAAAAAAAGATATACTAAAAGCCCTCAGCTATGTAGAGGAACCCGATCTTGGCAAAGACCTGGTTACGCTGAACATGATTGAGGATGTACAGGTAGATGGCAAAAATGTAAGCTTTACTGTTATACTTACTACTCCAGCCTGCCCGCTTAAAGACATGATCCGTAACGCCTGCGTGCGCGCCATCCATACGATGGTGGACAAAGATGCAGAAGTTACCGTGAACATGACCTCGCGCGTTACCACTGCCCGTACTGATAATGCTGCTGTTGTAGGCGGCGTTAAAAATATTATTGCCATTGCATCCGGTAAAGGTGGCGTAGGTAAATCTACGGTTACATCTAACCTGGCAATTGCCCTTGCCGAAACCGGTGCACGTGTTGGTTTGATTGATGCAGACATTTTCGGACCGTCTATGCCAACGATGTTTGGTGTGGAAGAAGAGCGTCCGCGCATGATACAGGGCGATCACGGCAAGAACTATATTGTTCCGATTGAAAAGTACGGCGTTAAAATGATGTCGATCGGCTTTTTAACTCCTGCCGATGGCGCTGTTATCTGGCGTGGCCCGATGGCGAGCTCTGCTTTAAAGCAATTCATTTCGGACGTAGACTGGGGTGACCTGGATTACCTTTTGATTGACCTTCCGCCTGGAACTTCTGACATCCACTTAACCATGGTGCAGGCCTTGCCGGTAACAGGGGCAGTTATAGTTACTACTCCGCAAAAAGTAGCCCTGGCCGATGCCATGAAAGGCTTACAAATGTTCCGTCAGCCGCAGATCAACGTTCCTGTGTTGGGCGTAGTAGAAAATATGGCGTACTTTACACCTGCCGAGCTTCCTGAAAATAAATATTATATTTTTGGCGAAGGTGGCGGTAAAGCGCTGGCAGACAAGTATGAAGTGCCACTTTTAGGCCAGATTCCGCTTGTGCAGAGTATCCGTGAAAATGGTGATGCCGGAACTCCGGTAGTTTTACAGAACGATTCTCCGGCTTCCGGTGTTTTCAGAGAGTTAGCCCAGGCTGTGGCGCAACAGGTGTCTGTTCGCAACGCAACTATAGGCAAAACGCAACCCGTAGAAATTAAAAGCTAACAAAATATGGCAGCTATTAACATAGATCAAGATTTCCTGAACCGTATAGAAGGTGCCCTGGACCAAATCAGGCCGTACCTGGAGGCAGATGGCGGCAACGTGAAAGTGCTGGAAGTAACCGAAGACATGGTGCTGAAGCTGGAATTGCTTGGCGCCTGCGGCTCCTGCCCTATGTCTACCATGACGCTGAAAGCAGGTGTAGAGCAATCTGTGTTAAGAGCCATCCCCGAAATTAAATCCGTAGAAGCCATTAACCTGACTCCTATAAACGGATAATAAGAACGTTGTTTATACTTTAAACAGCCCTGATTTCTTCGGAAGTCAGGGCTGTTTTTTTGTTCGGTGACTAATGGAATTTGCTTGATTAATAGGGAATGTAGAGACGCAATACTTTGCGTCTCCGCTATGAAACTATAGGTTTGAATAGGGGCAGGTTTGGGGGATTGCAATAGCTTTGGCTATAGTTAGTTTGTTGCAGTTCCACCTCTTCCCAGCCTTCCCCTTTTATCGAGGGCCCCCTACCCCCCAAAACAGGAGAGGGAGTTTTGTAAAAGTTATAGCTCTATAGTTCGTATTGCTGGCGCGAGTGTCCTCGCTCGTGACTTGGAATGGTGTGGAGTCTCTGACTCAGCTGGCCCGGCAGGGACAAGGAATTGTCTGAACCGGGATTAAGTGAGATTTAATGGATTTTCAGGATTAGGCTACTGCTTTAGTTGATGTTTTCGTTTTATAGTTACTGTTTTAACCCACCCCTGCCTCCTCCTAACAACAGGGGAAGGGGTTTTCCATCTGTCGCTATAGTTTAGGTTGTAGTCTTATAGTTGGGGTTTCAACCCACCCCTACCCCTCCCAGGAGGGGAATTCCGGTTGTTGCTATAGTCTAGCTATCGTTCTATAGTTTCCATTTGTCATCCCCCTGCCCCCTTCAAAGGGCGACTTTTCCGCTACTGCTTGCCCAACTGTCATTTCGACGAAAGGAGAAATCTGAATTAGCTATAGTTACAGCCTAAGATCGGACAGGTCGCGACCTGTCCCTACGAAACTATAACCACGATAAAGCGATACAACTATAGCTTCCCCTTTAAGCTATAGAGTTACTATCGAACTGATCTCAGTCTTTGGGTTGAGCACCTTGTAGATTTCCGGTGCCGCTAGGCATTTCGAGGTACGAGAAAAGGAAATGTACACCGTGCGATGCCCGAAGACGGGGCCTCCCGGCCGTGAGGGCACCAAAGCTAACTATAGAACAGTAGGTAAGTAGAGCTCCCAGGATTAAAGAAGGCTATGAAAGAAAAGGCCTGGTTCAAAGAGTAATCTATCAAACTATAGAACTCAGATTTCTCACTCTGTTCGAAATGACAAAAGCAGAACTATAGGACACGTAAGATCACTTACAACATTGCTGGTTCTTTTCGACTCGCGTCTCAAGAATGCCCGAAATAAGAAAGAATCATTTATAGGACGTATAGGATCCTAGTGATTCCTCAGTCAGGCAAAAACAAAAACCACTTCCCTCACTTTAAAACACTATAACAACTATAAATCAACCATCTGACCAGCTTACAGCGACCAACAATTCAACAATCGCCTTTCCCTTCCGTATCAAAATAACTATATTTGCCTATATTCTGACGATACAGCACTATGTTAAAAGCCAACGACCCATCCCTGCATTCCTGGATAGAAATAGCGCCAAACAGCGACTTCCCGATTCAGAACCTCCCATTCGGAATTTTTGAAACCGACGACAGAGACCCGCGTGTAGGCGTTGCCATCGGCGACTATGTCTTTGATTTACTGGCGGTGGCACGGCTTAACTTTTTCGAGCTGATCGACATTGACCCGAATATATTCCACAGGCCTTACCTGAACGATTTTATCGCCTTAGGCAAACCAACCTGGCGGGCGGTACGCAACCGTGTGTCTGCACTGCTCCGCAACGACAACGATGAAATAAGCGGCAGCAGCGAACTGATTGACAAGTGCCTGGTAAAGCAGAGCGATGTGCGCATGCTGATGCCTGTTAAAGTTGGAAACTATACCGATTTTTATTCCAGCATTGAGCATGCTACCAACGTAGGCACCATGTTCCGCGACCCTAAAAATGCGCTGTTGCCCAACTGGAAGCACATCCCGATCGGTTATCATGGCCGCGCCTCCTCTATAGTTGTTTCCGGCACCAACATCCGAAGGCCTAATGGCCAGACCAAAGCTCCGGATGCTGAGCTACCAACTTTTGGCCCTACCCGCCTCCTGGACTTTGAACTGGAAGTGGCTTTTATTACCGGCAAAGAAACCAAGTTAGGTGAAACTATAACGCCAAACGAAGCGGACAACTATATTTTCGGACTGGTGCTGTTCAACGACTGGTCGGCAAGAGATATGCAGACCTGGGAATATGTGCCGCTGGGCCCGTTCCTGGCAAAAAGTTTCGCCTCATCTATCTCGCCGTGGGTAGTTACGTTGGATGCACTGGAGCCCTTTAAAGTAAAAGGACCGGTGCAGGACCCAAAACCTCTTCCTTACCTCGAGTTTACAGGCAACCACAACTACGACATTAACCTGGAAGTGCTGATCAAGCCGGAAGGCGGACAGGAAACCAGCATTTGCCACTCGAACTATAAATACATGTACTGGAACAAGAACCAGCAGCTGGCACACCAGAGCAGCAACGGCTGCAACCTGCAGGTAGGCGACATGTATGCATCCGGAACTATAAGCGGCCATGACAAAGGCTCTTACGGATCTATGCTGGAGCTTACCTGGCGCGGAACCCAACCTATAAAATTAGCAGATGGCACCGAGCGTAAATTTATAAACGACTACGACACTGTAATTATGCGCGGCTTTGGTGAGAAAAATGGAATCCGAATTGGTTTCGGGGAAGTGAGAGGGAAGATTCTGCCTGCCCTTTAAAAGATAATTTAAAAGAGAACCTCTAAACTATAAAACCACTGCTGTGCCGGTGGTTTTATAGTTTAGAAGCAGCCGTTGCCGGCCTACCGGATTAGCCGTATATTTGAAAAGCCTGGCCCTCCGGGGCTACATCACAAACTATAGTTATACTTTGCAATTACATGTCATACAAAACCATAGATCCGCAGGACGTTAAAACCGCTGAAGTGCATGCCTTGTTGCTTGGCGCCATTGCTCCACGCCCCATTGCATTTGCCAGCACCACAGACCTGGAAGGGAACGTAAACCTTAGCCCGTTCAGCTTTTTTAATGTGTTCAGTGCAAAGCCGCCTATCCTTGTTTTCTCGCCTGCCCGCCGCGTGCGCGATAACACCAGCAAGCATACACTGGAGAATGTGATGGCTACAAAAGAAGTGGTAATCAACATTGCCAACTATAGCATTGTAGAGCAGATGTCGCTGGCCAGTACGGAGTATGACCGTGGCATAAACGAATTTGTAAAGTCGGGTTTAACGCCGGAAGCATCTGTATTAATTGCACCTCCCCGCGTTAAGGAAGCGCCGGTTTCATTTGAATGTAAGGTAAACGAAGTGATCAGTCTGGGTCCGGAAGGTGGGGCCGGTAACCTGGTGATCTGCGAAGTACTGCTGATGCATGTGAACGAAGACATACTGGATGAGAACGGTAAGATCGATCCTTTTAAGCTGGATGGTGTTGCCCGTATGGGAGGCGATTATTACCTGCGTGCCAACGGCGATTGCATTTTTGAACTCCCTAAACCGGTAAAAAACAGAGGCATTGGCATAGATATGCTGCCTGCACACATCCGGAACAGTAACATACTTACCGGCAACAATCTGGCCCGGCTTGGCAACTCCGAAACGATACCTACCCACGCTGAAGTAGAAGCATTTAAAGCTGAACCTATAGTTGCATATACACTGAATAAATACAAATCTGACCCTGGAATGCTGAAACAGGAGCTGGAAAAGCTAGGAAAAAAATTACTGGAAGATAACCAGGTAAATGAAGCCTGGAAGGTGTTACTGATGAATCAGTGATTGAGGAAATCGTTGCCTGATCATTAAAATCTTCTGAACTATAGTTTTTAGATTAAGGCTGATTAGTAAATTATCAGGCCAATAAAAAAGAGACGTATCAATTACGTCTCTTTTTTATTATAGCTTATATCACAGTTTAATCCCCTTAATCACTGGTCTCTAGTTACGGACCGCGATCATCAAACCTAGTTCTTTGTAACGCATGCCGAAACGCTTAGCAATCTGGGCATTAGTAAGGCTACCTTTGTAAATGTAAACGCCACTACGGTAATGCTCATTTGTAAACAGCACCTCGCTTACACCACCATATTTGGATATCTCGGTCAGAATGGGTGTAAAGATGTTGCTTAGCGCTGACGTAGCCGTACGTGGCACGCGCGAAGGAATATTAGGTACGCAGTAATGGATAATGTCGTATTTGCGGTATATCGGGCGACTGTGGGATGTTAGTTCAGAGGTCTCAAAACAACCGCCATGGTCAATGCATACATCAATGATCACTGAACCAGGATTCATCTGCGCCACGATGCTTTCTTCCACCATACACGGCATGCGGCCATCTTCTGCCACCAATGCGCCAATAACCACATCAGCCTGCTTTATTTCGTGATAGAGTACAGTTTTATCCAGTGTAGATGTGAACAGCTGCGTACCAACATTATGCTTCAGGCGGCGGAGTTTATAAATATGGTTATCAAACACCTTAACTTCTGCGCCTAAACCCAAGGCTGCACGCGCGGCATATTCGGCTACGGTGCCGGCGCCAAGGATAACAACTTTGCTTGGCGGCACACCTGTAATACCACCTAATATAATGCCGCGTCCGTCGTTGCTGATGCTTAAGTACTCCGCAGCAATTAACATCACCGTGCTCCCTGCAATCTCGCTCATGGCGCGCACAACAGGTTTTGAATCTGATTTGTCGCGGAGCAGCTCGTAGGAGATAGCGTTTATTTTTTTACGGAGCAGGGCATTTATATAGTCACCTGTAAGGCTACCAAACTGCAGGGCAGAAATTAATGTTTGCCCGGGCCGCAGGTACTCAATTTCATCGTTGGTGGGTGGCGCTACTTTAAGTATGATATCGGCATCATACACTTCTTTTGTCGAATACACAACTTTGGCTCCTGCCTCCGAAAACTCGTTATCGGAATACTTTGAAGGGCTTCCGGCTCCTGCTTCTATCCAGATGCGGTGACCGTGGTCGGTCAGCTGCTTTACGGCATCAGGTGTAAGGCCGATACGGTTCTCCTGGAACGACGATTCTTTTGGTATACCGATGAAAAGATTCTTTCGTCGTTCTTCTACCGCCAGCATCGACTCTTTCGGGTAAAGTGCCTGTCCGGCTATTCTTCCAATTTCTACGGCGAATCGCTCCGTCATATTATACCTTATTTATCGTCATAGTACGCACCTCGCTGTTTGCGTCGGGCTGCAGGGTTACAAGCAGGTAATGTTCCGGCAACAAATTCGGGATCAGGGAGGGCCACTCGATCAGGCAAATGTTACCTGAATCAAAGTATTCCAGCGCCCCGATGTTCAGTGCTTCGCGCTCATCGCTTATCCTATAAAAATCGAAATGGTAAATAAGTTTCCCTGTTTCCGTTTCGTATTCGTTTACCAGTGCAAAAGTTGGACTGCTTACATTTTCCTGCACGCCCATCTGGCGACAGAATTCCTTTATTAAGGTAGTTTTACCGGCTCCCATCGGGCCTTCAAAAAGTATAACCGGCTCTTCGCTGGCTGCTTCCAGCAACATGGTAGCTGCTGCAGGCAGATCATCCAGCGATGTCATTTTAAAAAGAGCCTTCTCTACTCCGGTATTATACATTTTTAGGTGTAAGGGTTATAAACGGTATAATGCATTCCTCCAACGATACCCCGCCATGCTGGAACGTGTCTTTGTAATAGTTCACGTAATAGTTATAATTGTTAGGGTACGCGAAAAAATAATCTTCTATTGCAAACACAAACGTAGTAGAAACATTGGCCTTTGGCAAGAAAAATCTCTCGGGCTTGCGCACAGTAAATACATCTTTATCCGTGTAACCCAGGTTTTTACCATGCTTGTAGCGCAGGTTAGTATTGGTCTGGCGGTCGCCGATGATCTTAAAAGGTCTTTTAACACGGATTGTACCGTGGTCGGTGGTGATGATCAATCTGCCTTTTTTCTCGGCTATAGCTTTCAGTGTATCAAACAAAGGCGAGTGCAGGAACCATGATCTGGTAATGGAGCGGTAAGCCGACTCGTCCGGGGCCAGTTCGCGCACCATGTTACTGTCTGTGCGGGCATGCGACAGCATATCCACGAAGTTATAAACTATAACATTCAGCTTGTTATTATCAAGGTTACTGAACTTGCTTAACAGATCCTTGCCGGCCGCTACGTTGGTTATTTTATGGTAACTATGTTTGTCAGTAACCTTATTCTGCTGAAACTGGATATCTAAAAACTCGGGTTCGTTCAGGTTTTTGCCTTCATCTTCATCATCGCTTACCCATAGGTTCGGGTATTTTTTAGCGATATCGTTGGGCAGCATTCCTGAGAAAATAGCATTACGGGCGTAAGCGGTAGTTGTCGGAAGTATAGAATAATACATTTCCTCCGAATCCACAGTAAAGTAGTCGTTAATGATCGGCTCCAGCACTTTCCATTGGTCGTAACGCAGGTTATCTATCAGCACAAAGTATACCGGTCGGTCAGACTCCTTCATCATCGGAAAAACGCGTTCCTTAAATATCTGGTGCGACATTAAAGGAGCATCATCTGAGTCGTTGTTTATCCAGTCCTCATAGTTTTCCATGATAAACTTGGCGAAGTTGGAGTTTGCCTCATCTTTCTGCATGTTTATCACATCGGCCATGCTTTTGTTTTCTGTCTCGTCTATCTCCAGTTCCCAGTAAGTTAGCTTCTTATAGATATCGGCCCACTCTCCCGGGCTCAGTCGCTCGCCAAAGGCCATACCCAACTGGCGGAAATCACGCTGATAACTCTGGTTGGTTCTTTCAGAAACAAGGCGTTTATTTTCGAGCGCTTTTTTAACAGAAAGCAGGATCTGATTTGGGTTAAGCGGCTTTATAAGGTAGTCAGTAATTTTAGCCCCGATAGCCTCTTCCATAATATGCTCTTCCTCGCTTTTCGTGATCATGATCACGGGCATGGCCGGGCGAATGGTTTTGATCTCGTTCAGCGTTTCGAGTCCGCTTATGCCCGGCATGTTTTCATCCAGAAATACTACATCGTAAGGCTGTTCCTGTACTTTATCAATGGCATCGGTGCCACTGTTTACCGGGGTAATGTCGTAACCTTTGTCTTCCAGGAACAGAATATGGGGTTTGAGCAGGTCGATCTCGTCATCGGCCCATAAAATCGTATATCTTTGCATAGTTTTAGTTTTGGTAGTAGTTGAGCGTTAAATGGTTGAACTGGTACATGAGCATTTCATAAGGCCTTACTACTTCATCGTACGAAAAATAGTATCAGATTACTGTAATCAGCGAGGACTTTATACTATGCTTTTACTGAACAGGCTATGGTCCCGTTAAACTATAAACAAATTAATAATCAATAAGTTACAATTAACTTTCAGGTTCTGGTGAACAAGAAAAAAATCTTTAACGACCCGGTATACGGTTTTATAACAGTTCCGTCTGAGCTCTTGTTCGATATTATCGACCACCCGTACTTCCAGCGCCTTCGCCGCATTAAACAGCTTGGACTTACCGAGATGGTTTACCCGGGCGCATTGCATACGCGTTTTCATCATGCGCTGGGTGCCATGCACCTGATGAATACGGCCTTACAAACTTTGAAAAGTAAAAATAACGAAATTTCCGATAAAGAATTTGAAGCGTCGTTAATTGCCATCCTGCTGCACGACATCGGCCACGGCCCTTTCTCACATGCCCTCGAAACCGCCATTTTTAAGGAAGTACATCACGAGCATCTGTCGCTGCACATCATGCATATGCTTAACGAAGAATTTGGCGGAAGATTGGGCCTTGCCATCGATATATTTACAGATAAATATGAGCGCCGGTTTTTCCATCAACTGGTTTCTAGCCAACTGGACGTAGACCGCCTTGATTACCTGAACCGCGACAGCTTTTACACCGGTGTATACGAAGGCAAAATAGGCGCAGACCGTATCATAAAAATGCTGGATGTAGCCAACGACAAGCTCGTTGTGGAAGAGAAAGCGATCTATAGTATAGAGAACTTCCTGGTTAGCCGCCGCCTGATGTACTGGCAGGTTTACCTGCATAAAACCGTGATCAGTGCCGAAAACATGGTGTTGCGCGCCGTACAACGTGCCCGCCAGCTACTGCAGCAAGGCATTGATGTACCGGCTAGTCCCTGCCTTAAATTCTTTCTTGCCTCAGACCTGACCATGAAGCATTTTGAAGAGGATGCAACCATACTGGAGCGCTTTGTAAGCCTGGATGATCATGACGTCTGGAGTGGCATTAAACAATGGGCGTCGCACTCCGACAGTATTCTCTCCTACCTGTCCGGCTGTATTTTAAACAGAAAGCTATTTAAGGTGATCATTTCCAATAAACCGGTCGATGAAGAAATGATGTTGGGCATCAGCGAACTGATACAGGACCGTTTTAAAGTTGCAAATGAAGATATCAAGTACCTGATGATATCCGGAAAGATCAGTAATAACGCGTACCAATCCGAAGGCCAATCTATCGATATACTGACCAAAGCCGGTTATATAGTGGATGCTGCTGATGCTTCGGACCTGCCAAACATACAGGCGTTAAGTAATAAGGTGGAGAAATATTATGTGTGTTACCCAAGGGAAGTAGCGCATTAATAGTATAAAGTTTTTAGTCGCTAGCAGCTTGCACAGTTCCTGCTAGCGACTGATCTATAGTTCTATTTCTCTTCTTTTGTCATCCCGAGCTTTAGCCGAGGGATCTTAATTATCCTATAGTTCTGCTTTTGTCATTTCGAACAGCGTGAGAAATCTGGATTCTATAGTGAGCTATAATTGCAGCTGGAACCTAGCCTTCTTTTTCATAGCCTTCTTCAATCCTGGGAGCTTTACTAGCCTACTGTTTCAATTTAGCTTTGGTGCCCTCACGGCCGGGAGGCCCCGTCTTTGGGGTAGGGGCCCTCGATAAGGGCATCGCGCTGCAGCTTTCTTGCTACCCTCGCTCTGCTCGGGTTGCCTGACGGCACCGCAACAAAGCAAAGGCGCTCAACCCAAAGACTGCGATCAGTTCGATAGCTAAATTATAGTTGATTGAGATGTTGTTGCGCTTGGCTTTATCGTGGTCATAATTCCGTAGGGACAGGCCGCGACCTGTCCGATCTTGGTCTGTAACTATAAATGGTAACACAAACTATAGCAAAGCCAGAAAAGTCCCCCTTTGAAGGGGGCAGGGGGATGACAAACGGAAACTATAGAACTTACACGCTAACTATAGCAACAGCAGAAATTCCCCTCTCGGGAGGGGTAGGGGTGGGTTAAAACGTCAACTATAAAACGACAGCCTATACTATAGTAAGGTCATAAAACTCCCCGCCTGAGAAAAGAAGGGGCTGAAGGTGCCTGGATCACTGAAACTACGAAACTATAGCTTTAACTCGAAGCTCCCCTGTTCTTAAAACAAAGCTGATGCACTTTTAAATATGCTTCACCGATTGGGATTAAGTTTAGAGTAACTATAAATCTGCAATTTCAACAACCCTCCTTCCAGAGAATTTAATCACATATCATATTCCTGCCCATTAACTTTTTATTAAGTTTGCACCCCCGAAGCGCTAGCGTTTTTGAGATTTTGCTATAATTTTACATCATGGAATTTACTGTTCAACAGATAGCTGACCTGCTACAGGGAGTAATAGAGGGAGATAACTTAGCCAAAGTCAGCACTTTAGCCAAAATAGAAGAAGCCCAAACAGGTGCTCTTGCTTTTTTGTCTAACCCGAAGTACGAACCTTATTTATATACTACCGGCGCCAGCGCAGTAATAGTTTCTGATAAACTGGAACTGAAAAAGCCTGTATCGGCAGCACTTATACGCGTTAGCGATCCTTATAGCAGCTTCTCTACCCTGTTACAGTATTACCAGGCCGCTTTACTTGCCTCCAAGACCGGGGTTGAAGAACCTTGTTTTATGGGTAGCGGCAGCGAGATCGGTGAAAACCATTATCGTGGTGCTTTTTCATACATTGGCAATAACTGCAAAATAGGTGCGAACGTGCGCATTTTCCCGCAGGTGTATATCGGCGATAACGTAACTATAGGCGACAATACCACTATTTTTGCGGGAGCTAAACTATATACCAATACTATAGTTGGCAGCAATTGCACGCTGCATGCCGGAATTGTTTTAGGAAGCGATGGTTTCGGGTTTGCCCCGCAGCCGGATGGTTCCTATAAAATGGTACCACAGATAGGCAATGTAGTGCTGGAAGATGATGTATCCATCGGGGCGAATACAACTATAGATTGTGCTACCATGGGCTCTACTATTATCCGCCAGGGCACTAAAATCGACAACCTGGTTCAGATTGCACATAATGTTGAAGTTGGCAAACATACTGTAATTGCGGCGCAGACCGGTATTTCGGGCTCAGCAAAAATTGGCAACCACTGCGTAATTGCGGGCCAGGTAGGTATAGTTGGTCATATAACTATAGCTGACAGAACTACGGTCGGCGCACAATCCGGCGTAGGCAAGACCATTAAGAAATCAGGCACGATCATTCAAGGTTCACCCGCTTTTGACTACAAACAGAACCTGCGTGCCCTTACTGTTTTCAGAAAATTACCGGAGCTTCAGCGCGAAATAGAAGCGCTACGCGATAGAATCTAACACTTCTGCACCACTGCCTGCCATAATGGAAAAATAATATTGGCAAGGCCGGATATAAAACCTTAAGTTTGCGGTAAAATGGCTGGCTGTTAAAGAAATAATTTAAACTATAACCGCTACAGCACTTGCTAAAAGCAGGCTCCAGACAAGAATAGAATAGTAAATGAACTATAAACAGCATACCATTAAAGCTCCGGTAACCGTTTCCGGTATTGGCTTGCACACAGGCGTTGTGTCTAACATGACCTTTACGCCTGCCCCTGTAAACCATGGCTATAAATTCCAGCGCATCGATTTACCGGGCCAGCCTATAGTTGCCGCCGATGTAGATAATGTGGTAGATCTTTCGCGCGGAACTACGATAGAGCAGAACGGAGCCCGGGTAAACACAGTAGAGCATACACTTGCTGCCCTGGTAGGCCTGGAAATAGACAACGTACTTATTCAGCTGGATGGCCCGGAACCGCCGATCATGGATGGTTCTTCTATTGAGTTTGTAAAAGCGTTAATAGAGGTTGGTTTACAGGAACAGAATGCACTGCGCAACTATTTTGAGTTAACGGAAGGCATTACCTATAAAGACGAAGCCCGCGGCGTTGAAATAGTTGGTTTACCGCTGAACGATTACCGCCTGACGGCAATGGTTGACTATAACTCGCCTGTTTTAGGTAGCCAGCATGCCTCTATCACCAACATGAACCAGTTTGAGAGAGAGATTGCGCCTTGCCGCACTTTCTGCTTTTTACACGAACTGGAAGCCCTGCACAAACAAAACCTGATTAAAGGCGGAAACCTGGACAATGCCATTGTTATAGTTGACCGTGTGGTGAATGATGATGAGCTGTCTTTGCTGGCTGAGATGTTGAATAAGCCAAAAGTAGAGGTTAAAGAAACAGGCACGCTGAACAATACGGAACTTCGCTTCAAGAACGAACCTGCCAGACATAAACTGCTGGACCTGATGGGCGACCTTGCCCTGATCGGCAGACCAATAAAAGGACAGATACTGGCTGCACGCCCTGGGCACGCAGCAAACATCGGCTTTGCCAAAAGAATTAAAAGAGCCATACAGGAAGCATCTATACAAAGCGTACCGGTTTACGACGAGAAGAAGCCACCTGTAATGGATATTAACCAGATCTCGGCTACACTTCCGCATCGCTACCCTTTCCTGCTTATCGATAAGATCATCCACCTGGATGAAAATACGGTGACCGGTGTGAAAAATGTAACCATGAACGAGCCTTTCTTCCAGGGCCACTTCCCGGGCAACCCGATTCTTCCGGGCGTGATCCAGATTGAGGCGATGGCACAGACAGGTGGAATTCTGGTACTGAATACTGTTGAGAATCCTGAAGATTACTGGACTTACTTCCTGGGTGTGGACAAATGCCGTTTTAAGCGCAAAGTAATTCCGGGAGATACAATCATTTTTAAATGTGAACTGCTGGCTCCTATAAAACGTGGAATAGCTAAAATGAGTGGTCAGGCTTTTGTTGGTGGCCAGCTTGTAATGGAAGCAGAAATGTCGGCAAGTATAGTTAAGAAAAACGCATGAATCAGCCATTAGCATACATCCATCCGGAAGCTAAGATAGCACACAACGTAGTGATCGAACCGTTTTCTACTATTTATAAGAATGTAGAAATTGGTGAAGGTACCTGGATCGGGCCGAACGTAACTATAATGGAAGGTGCCCGCATTGGTAAGAACTGTAAGATCTTCCCTGGTGCGGTAATCTCTTCTGTGCCACAGGACCTTAAATTCGCCGGCGAAGAAACCACTGCCGTTATCGGTGATAATACCGTTATCCGGGAGTGTGTTACCGTTAGCCGCGGAACGATAGATAAAATGCGTACCGTAGTGGGCAGCAACTGCCTTATTATGTCTTACGCCCACATCGCTCACGACTGTATAGTTGGCAATAACTGTATCGTAGTAAATGCGGTGCAGATGGCAGGTCACGTAGAAATGGGCGATTTTGCGATTATCGGCGGATCCAGCGCAGTACACCAGTTCGTGAAGATCGGTGCACATGCCATGATCTCGGGTGGTTCGCTGGTTCGTAAAGATGTTCCTCCGTATGTAAAAGCTGCCCGCGAGCCACTTACCTATGCTGGTATCAACTCAATCGGGTTGCGCCGCCGTGGCTTTACAAGCGAACAGATAAACGAAGTGCAGCAACTATACAGAACCCTGTTCATGAGCGGTTACAACACCACTGAAGCCCTGGACAAGATCGAACTGGAGATGGCACCAAGCAAAGAGCGCGACGAAATCGTAAATTTTGTACGTAACTCAGGCCGTGGCATCATTAAGAGCTACATCGGTAAAGATGCAAATTAACCTAAGCAACTTAGGTAAACGATACAATTACGAGTGGATTTTCCGGAACCTGACCTACACGTTTGAGTCAGGCACTGCTTATGCCATACTAGGGCATAACGGGTCCGGTAAATCCACTCTTCTTACTGTTTTATCGGGCCACAACCTGCACTCTGAGGGCGAGATAAACTATAAAATTGGCGGAAAAGACATATCGTCAGAAAGCGTTTTCCGTTCCCTTTCGCTTACAGCCCCTTACCTGGAACTGGTAGAAGAATTCTCGCTTTTGGAGATGATCGAGTTTCATACCCGGTTTAAACCTTTGCGCCAGAACCTTTCGGCTTTGGAACTGATCGAGCGGATGGGTTTGCAGAAATCAAAACACAAGTTTGTAAAGGATTTCTCGTCGGGGATGAAGCAGCGCCTGAAACTGGGACTGGCCATTTACTCTCAATCTGAATTATTGCTATTGGACGAGCCCACCACCAACCTGGACCAGGAAGGTGTAGCGTGGTACCAGGAACACGTGGCACAGAACAGAAGTAACCGCTTGATTATAGTTGGGTCCAATATTTTGCATGAGTATAGTTTCTGCGACCAGCACCTGCGTATTTCAGACTATCATGTGGTGCCAACAGCCAAACGCAAACTATAAAGCGTGCAAAATTGCTGATGGGCTATTAATTTTAAGGTAAGCTTTCTACATTTGTAAGTATAACAAGCAGACACCATGGGAAGAGCATTTGAATTTAGAAAAGCCCGCAAGTTTAAGCGCTGGGATAAAATGTCGAAGGCATTTACACGCCTTGGGAAAGAGATTGTGATGGCCGTTAAAGAAGCCGGACCAAACCCTGAAACAAACTCGCGCCTGCGCACGGCCATGAATAACGCAAAAGGCGTTAACATGCCGAAAGACCGCGTGGAAGCTGCTATTAAACGTGCCTCCTCTAAAGAAGAAAAAGATTACGAAGAAGTTGTGTACGAAGGTTACGGCCCGCACGGCATAGCAATACTGGTAGAAACAGCTACTGATAACATTAACCGTACCATCGCCAACATGCGCGTATACTTTTCGCGTGCTGGTGGCGCAGTTGGCAAAACCGGTTCTCTTGATTTTATTTTTACCCGCAAAGGCATCTTTAAAATAAACCCGGAAGGCGTTGACATTGAAGAACTGGAACTGGAGCTGATCGATTTTGGTGCTGATGATATTTACGAGCACGAAGGCGAAATTATAGTGGAGACTGCCTTCTCTGACTTCGGACAGATGCAGAAAGCACTGGAAGAAAAAGGCCTGAACGTAATCAGTGCGGAACTACAACGCATACCAAACACCAGAACCGAGCTTACCGACGAGCAGGCAGAAGAAATAGAAAACCTGGTTGAGAAGATTGAAGAAGATGATGACGTGCAGGCCGTTTACCATAACATGGCCTAAGCGCATCAAACTATAGTTTACTTTCAAAAGCTGCCCTAAGGCAGCTTTTGTTGTTTTAAGATATCCCGCAAGTTTAGCGGTAGTGTAACTTGTGGCTACAGTTGGTGCCAGTTTGTAACTGGCTTTCTGCGCCAGCAGAAAAGTATAGTTTAGCAGTTTATCTTCTTGAGTACGCAGGCTATAGTTCAGGAAAAGTGTAAACTATAGTTTTATAGTTGCAACTATAGTTGAGCTTGCTTTTGCAAAGCAAAGCCAGTTACAAAATGGCTCCATAAGAAACCACAAGTTACGCTACCGCTAAACTTGCGGCATGTATAATAACTTCCAAACTTCCTAAACTCTCTAACTCGCCACTCCCAAACTTTAATAGTTCCACGGGTAAAGTTCCGGCTCCTGGGTTCCGCGAGGTTTCATGTGTAACGGGTGCACAGCATCAGTTTCGTCGAAGTAAAGGAAGGCGTCGTAGCGGTCCGGAATTACAGTGGGCACATAGTTGCCGTAGGCTTCAAACTTAGCATCGTATACTACACCTATAGCCCTGTGGCCTATCCGGCGCTGTGCTATCTCTTCTATGTGCTTCAGGCCTTTACTCAGGATAAGCTTATTCTCTTCGTTTATGCTATGCAATATATCTTCCCAGCTTCCGGGTTTTGCAGGAGGAACTTCCATTTTCTGCATGGGCGCTCCCCACGACTTACTGGCAATTACATGCCCCTGGTAACTTCCGAAACCTACAAGTTTTACCTGTTCATTACCATATCTTTCGCGGGCAAGCTGGCCTATATTATACATACCATCATCTGTCATATCGGTAGCGCGGGCATCGCCAATGTGGGTGTTGTGCTCCCAAACTATAGCTTTCGAGTCGGGCCCATGCAGTTCCAGTAGCCGGTCTAAGGTTTCCATCATGTGTGTGTCGCGCACATTCCACGATTTTGCTCCACCCTGTACCATAGCCCGGTAATATTTTTCAGCATTTACAGCTACTATAGCATTCTGCTGCGTGTTAAAATCATATTCGCGGTCACCGGTATGCATTGGCGATTTAATAATGCGCTGCAACATACTGATCACTTCATCCTGGCAATCGGTTCGTACAAAAGCTGAAGCGCGGGCATATTCCTGGGGATCCCGGTTAAAGGGCTCAAAACAATTCATAGCAGAACGTGCCGCTTCCAATGCTTGTCCGTCGTTCTTTTCCAGGTATTTTAGCACCTGCTCCAGCGACTCCCACAAACTATAAACATCCAGCCCGTAAAACCCAACTTTCTGTTCCGTAGTGCGGAGGTGGTTCACATCCCGTATCCATTCCATCAGGGCTGCTACTTCCCAGTTTGCCCACATCCAGGTTGGCCATCTTCGGAACACCTGTAACACATCGGCAATCTTACTACCGGAATTCTGATATCCTTTTACAAAACGGTTGACCGCATAGCTTTCGGGCCAGTCTCCTTCCACAGCTATAAACTGGAAACCTTTTTCCTGGATCAGCCTTTTGGAAATGGCAGTGCGCCAGGTATAGTATTCAGAAGTGCCATGCGATGCTTCGCCTAACATCACGATGCGGGCGCTCCCAACTTCTTCAATCAGTTTATCAAGGTCTTTGTCTTTGGCAAGCGGAATATAAGCGATCTGTTTGTTGTCCATAGTCTGGTGGTGTTTGGGGCGTGGCGGTAACTATAAATTTGCTGTATTGTACTAACTTAAAAGCGTTTATGTTTTAAAAAATAAGCCCGCTCTGCCAAAGGGCAAAGCGGGCTCACTAAACTATAGCGGGTATTATTACTGGTTACGATTGATTCTCTTTTGAGAAAACGCGGCGCAGCAGCTCTGTTGTGCGGGCAACAGGGTTTTCACGGATCTTTAATTCTTCGTCGGCAACCAACAGGAACAACCCATCAATTGCTTTCTGGGTAGCATATTCGTCCAGGTTAGGGTTTACTTTTTGTACCAGAGGAATCTGGTTGTACTGGTTCACCAGGTCTGCATAATATTTGGTAGCATTGGTTTTTTGTAACGACTGCTGTATAACCGGCTTAAAGGCATTGGTAAGCTGCGTTGAGGTGGTTCGCTTCAGGTATTGGGTAGCAGCATCCTTATCGCCTTTCAGAATTCCCCAGGCGTCCTGTATGGTCATTTGCTTAATGGCACTCACGAAAATTGGCACAGCACTTTTAGCAGCATCTTCAGCGCCGCGGTTCAGGGTCAGTACAAAACGGTCTACTTCGCTGCCAAGGCCAATTTTACGCAAGGTGTTCTCAACACGCTGCACTTCCGGCGGAAAAGGAATGCGGATCAGTGAGTTTTTATAGTAGCCATCGGTCTGGGAAGCTTTTCCGGCCCCGTTCTTAATACCTACTTCCAGTGCCTGTCGCAAGCCAGATGCAACCTCTGATTGGGTTACAGGCGCACCAGTGGTTGTGCCGGCTAAAACGTCGTCAACGGTTTGCTGCACCTGTGCGGCGGTACATGCGCTGGCACCTATGGCCAATGCAATAAAAGAAGTGTAAAGTAATTTTTTCATATCGTTATAACATCTTTAACTTAGAGCGTGTTTAAAGTTCGCTTTTGCAAGCGGAAATTGAATAGAAAAGGTTCTGATGAAATGTTTTCTGAGCCGCATAGCAGCGCTACG
Source organism: Pontibacter pudoricolor (assembly GCF_010092985.1). GTDB lineage: Bacteria > Bacteroidota > Bacteroidia > Cytophagales > Hymenobacteraceae > Pontibacter > Pontibacter pudoricolor. The sequence goes on from NZ_CP048106.1 coordinate 2,057,629, forward strand.
TGGCGATAAAAAGATAAAGTCAGGTTCTTTTATAGACAATTTACAGTGCAAAGTATGCATTTTAATCATTCTATTTAACGTGGTTTTAAAACCCGACGCACAAATCAGACCAAAAAAACTATGGAAGCGGTAAACGCAGAGATCATCACCATCGGCGACGAAATATTATACGGCCAAATAGTGGATACCAATTCTGCCTGGATGGGTACGGAACTCACGAAGTTAGGTATAAAAGTTAAGCAGATTACCTCTATTTCGGATAATGCAGAGCATATAATAGCAGCGTTGGATGATGCCAGAACCCGCGCCGATATTATTCTGATTACAGGCGGATTAGGACCGACCAAAGACGACCTGACAAAGGATGTACTGACGGCCTACTTCCATACAACACTTAAACTGCACGAACCATCGCTGGCCGATATTGCAGCTATTTTTGAAAAGCGGGGCATTGAAGTAACCGAACTGAACCGGCAGCAGGCTTTTTTACCGGAAAGCTGCATCCCGGTACGCAATGCGCTGGGCACCGCGCCGGGCATGTGGTTTGAGCAGGACGGGAAAGTATACGTATCGATGCCGGGTGTACCGTTTGAGATGAAGCGCATGATGACCGATATTGTGCTGCCAAAACTAAAAGCCCATTTCAGAACGCCGGAGATCATCCATAAAGTAATACAAACTATAGGCATCGCCGAATCTATGCTTGCCGACAGGCTGGAGGCATGGGAACTGGCTTTGCCGCCACATATAAAACTGGCGTACCTGCCTTACCTGGCCGGCGTGCGCCTGCGCCTGACCGGAGCCGGAGATGATGCAACTATACTGGAGCAGGAACTACAGTCAGAAGTGGAGAAACTTTCCCAGATCATCCCGAAGTATATTTTTGCTTATGGCGAAGTGAGCCTGGAAGAAGCCGTCGGGAATTTGCTGAAGGCGCAGAACCTGACTATAGCTACCGCCGAAAGCTGCACCGGCGGCTACCTGGCACATAAATTCACCAGCATACCCGGCAGCTCGGCTTATTTTATGGGAAGTATAGTTGCTTACCATAACGATGTAAAAATACGCGAACTGTATGTAAATCCTGAAACCCTGCAGCAGCATGGTGCCGTAAGTGAAGCCACTGTGCGGGAGATGGCCGAAAATGTGCGGAAAAAACTAAACACAACTATAGGTGTGGCAACAAGCGGTATAGCAGGCCCTGATGGCGGAACTGCTGACAAACCCGTAGGTACGATCTGGATAGCGTATGCAGACGAACATAAAACCATAGCAAAGCAACTGAACTATAATAAAAACCGCCTGCTCAACATCGAATATACAGCTCTGGTTGCTTTAAACCTTATCCGGCAAAGTTTGGCGACAACCGTTGATGAATAGGCTAAAATCCTTAACTTTGTTTCAAAATTAGACATGTAGTATATAGATGTTAGATAATAGACTCTTGGATAAGTAATGTTGTTCAGGGTCTTTAATTCAGTTTTAAATCTATTATCTGCTACCTGATATCATAGAAAATCAACTATAAAATATGGCACTTGTAGAAATGGTTATGCCCAAAATGGGCGAGAGTATCATGGAAGGTACCGTTCTGAAATGGCTCAAAAACGTGGGTGATACCATAGAGCAGGATGAATCGGTGCTGGAAGTTGCTACTGATAAAGTAGATACAGAAGTACCTGCTATTCAGGGTGGTATTCTTAAAGAAATACTGGTACAGGAAGGCGACGTAGTAGCTGTTGGCGCGCCTATCGCAATTATTTCTACAGATGGCGAAGACACTACCGCTCCTGCTGCACCAGCTGCTGCTGAGGCTCCGGCTGCAGCTCCTCAAACCGCTCCTGCACAAGAAGCTGCTGCTACCACTGGCTCTTCGGTTGCTAAACTGGATCAGCCTGCTTCCGGTCGTTTCTACTCTCCGCTGGTACTGAACATTGCCCGCGAGGAAGGCATTTCGATGCAGGAACTGGAATATGTGCCAGGCACAGGCAAAGAAGGCCGTGTGTCTAAAAAAGATATCATGGCTTACCTGGAGAGCCGCACTAATGCACCGGCACAAGCTGCTGCTCCACAGGCGCAACCGCAAACACAGGTACAGGCTCCGGCCGCTGCATCAGCTCCTGCTGCTCAGCCACAAGCTACTGCTCCGCAGGTTAAACCGGCTGCATCGTATGGCGGTAATGTCGAGATGATCGAAATGGACCGCATGCGCAAGATGATTGCGGACCGCATGGTTGACAGCAAGCGCATTTCGCCACACGTTACGTCGTTTGTAGAAGCCGATGTAACCAACATCGTGAACTGGAGAAACAAGTGGAAAGATGTATATAAGAAGCGCGAAGGCGAGAACTTAACCTTCACTCCTATCTTCATTGACGCAATTGCGAAAGCGATCAAAGACTTCCCGATGATCAACGTATCGGTAGATGGTGGCACAATTATCCGTCACAAAGACATTAACATTGGTATGGCTGTAGCGTTGCCAAGTGGCAACCTGATCGTTCCGAACATCAAGAACGCCGACCAGCTGAACCTGAACGGGCTGACAAAGAAAGTAAATGACCTTGCAAACCGCGGACGTATAAACAAGCTGACGCCGGATGACCTGGCGGGTGGTACTTATACGGTTTCGAACGTAGGTTCATTTGGCAACGTAATGGGTACGCCTATCATTATGCAGCCGCAGGTAGCTATTATGGCCGTTGGTGCTATTAAAAAGAAGCCGGCAGTTATCGAAACTCCGGAAGGTGACTTGATCGGTATCCGTCACTTCATGTTCCTGTCGCACTCCTACGACCACCGCGTGGTGGATGGCTCGCTGGGTGGCATGTTCGTTCGCAGAGTAGCGGATTACCTGGAGCAGTTCGATGTAAACCAGACGATCTAAGTATACGATTTGATAACTATAAGGAGCCTGCTGCAGCAATGTGGCAGGCTTTCTTTTTGGTTATAGTTTTAGACATATCTTTTTATTAATATTAAAAGTATAAACTGTGGCTGCTGTAACTATAGCATCTACATAAACCAACTACAGAACTATGAGAAATATATTACCCTGGATATTAGCTGCCATTTTCCTGTTTGCAGCTATCTACTTTTACTGGCAGAAGAACGAAGCTGAGAGCCGAATGGCTATAGCAGACCGGCAGGTAGAAAAGATTGACAGTGAACTTGAACAACAAACCGAAACGGCAGACTCTCTGGAAGAAATGGTGCTTCCGCCGGACACGATGGAACTGGTGCCTCCGGGCGGCGCTTCTTTTGTTGATGAACTGGGCACCCTAAGCCAAAGTGATATTCAGAAACTACAGCGCAAAGGACTAAAATCTCCGGAAACAGACCTGATGAACGACCTGAACCGCAAGCAAAGCCAGCTCATACCTGAAAAAGGTACAATGGGCGGCACCATGACCATCCGCGACAGCCGCATTCTGAACGACCGCTACGCACTTGCTTACTATGAAGACGGCCACAACGGCGGCTATATGCTGCTGAAGTACACAGTGAATAACGGAACTATAAACTGGACCGTGGTGGATAGTTCTAAACTATAGTTCAGCACGATTATTGGAAGAGGAAGTATAAACTATAGAACCGTTGCCCATGCTGCTCATTCAAACTATACTTCCTTTTCTTTTGCTGCTACAAGCCCACGTTGGCACCTTTACTTTAAGGCAGGATCTGGAGAAGGATCTGGCAAAACTTGCCGGCACATCTGTCTTCATCAGCGATAATACTTCCGCTTCGCCATCTGTTCAAACTATAGTTGATGACCTGCAGTTGTTTGGTGTGGCAGCAACTATAGATCTGAGTAACATTAAGTATAGCCAGAGCTCACAAGGTAACCATACAATTCATGTATGGGCGTTCAAGGAGGGTGATATCACATCGCTTTACCAGATCGAAACAACTATAGCCTTAGATACTGTCGTGACGCAACGCTACCTTGAAAACCGTGCTCCTACGCAGCATCGAATACAAAACAGGTTTACCTTCCATACTTATGCCGTATCAACATCCGCCCATCCGCTCCGTTTTTACTATATGACCGAAGCTGAACAGGGTCTGTTAGAGTACAGAATAGGCAATCGCCAGGTGCTGGTAAATTACCCTGCCAAGAAGGAAGGCTTAAGTGATATACTCCCGAAAATTCAGGATCAGGTAAGTCTGGTTTTGAGTAACCTGGTAAAAAAATAAGGTCAGGAATCCCGGGTTTAGGGTTAGTGTTCACACCTCTCTCCCGGGAAGTATTTCTTTGGTCTTATTGTTAGCGTTGATCCAACCACCCCAGCTCCTTCTGAGAGACCTTCGATATCGCTTCCTGGTAGTTTACGGCCCGGAGATTTATGTCTTTGCTATAGTTGTGGTTTTACCCCTTACCAGCGTTCCACTTTTACCCAGGGCCCCTACCCCCAAAACAGGGGAAGGAGCTTTTGGACTGTCGCTATAGTTCTATAATCTATGATGCTGGCGCGAGCGTTCCCGCTCGTGACTAACTATGGCGTTGAGTCTCCTGACTCAACTGGCCCGGCAGGGACAGGCATTGTCTGAACCGGGATTAAGTGAGATTTAAAGGATTTCTGGCATTGGGCTACTGCTTTAGTTGGAGTTATAGTTCTATAGTTGTGGTTTTACCCCTTCCCAGCCTTCCCCTTTTATCGAGGGCCCCTACCCCAGAACAGGGGAAGGAGCTTTTGGCATTTACTATAGTTGAGGTTACTGTTTTATAGTTACTGCTTTAACCCACCCCTGCCCCTCCCAGGAGGGGAATTGCGGCTGTTGCTATAGTTGGTTTGATAGTTCTATAGTTACAGACCAGGATCGGACAGGTCGCGACCTGTCCCTACGGAACTACTACCACGATAAGGCGATGCAACTATAGCTGTTCAACTAAAGACGAACTATAGCTATCGAACTGATCACAGTCTTTGGGTTGAGCGCCTTTGCTTTGTTGCGGTGCCGCCAGGCAACACGAGGAATGAGGGTAGCAAGAAAGCAGCAGCGCGATGCCCTTATCGAGGGCCCTTACCCCCAAGACGGGGCCTCCCGGCCGTGAGGGCACCAAAGCCAACTATGATAACTATAGGTAAATAGAGCTCCCAGGATTAGAAGCAACTATAGAAGAAAAGGCTTGGTTCAAGTTGCAACTATAACCAACTATATAACCCAGATTTCTCCTGACGTCGAAATGACAAAAGCAGAACTATAGGACGTATAAAATCCTTCACAGCTGCGCTGGCTCTCTTCGACTCGCGTCTCAAGAATGCTCGAAATGACAAATAAAAAAACAGCGGCCACTATCCTGGGAAAGCGGCCGCTGTTGTTAGAATATAAGCTATAGTTTAAAGCGAAGCTAAACTCTGCTCTATGGCATTGATCTTCGCTTCGGCATCCGCCATTTTCTTACGCTCGTTGGCAATAACCGATTCCGGTGCACCACTTACAAAACGCTCGTTGCTTAGCTTCTTGCTAACCGACATCAGGAAGCCCTTGGTATACTCCAGTTCCTTCTGCAGACGCTCACGCTCAGCTGCTACGTCAATATTGCCTTCCATCGGGATAAAGAACTCATCACCAGCCTCAACAAAGCTGATAGCGCCTTCTACATTCTCCTGCACAAACTTCACTTCATTAATATTCGCCAGTTTGCGGATAATGCTCAGGAAAGGATCGTATCCATCCTGGTTCATTACCTTAATAGACAGGTCAAGTGACTTGGTTTGCGGGATATTCTTCGAGTTACGTATGTTACGGATGGCAGCCACTACTTTCAGTACGCTATCCATTCGGGCATTCAGACTCTTATCAAACGTATCCTTCTTAGGCCATGCAGACACGATCAGGTATTCCTTTTCTTTGCGTTCTTTCAGGTCGTGCCAGATCTCTTCTGTGATGAACGGCATAAACGGATGAAGCACCTTCAGTACTCTTTCCAGGAAGCCAACCGTAGCATCTATCGTTTGCTTATCAATTGGCTGCTGGTAAGCTGGTTTAATCATTTCCAAGTAGTTTGAGCAGAAATCATCCCATACCAGTTTGTAAACCGCAAGCAAGGCATCCGAAATACGGAACTTCTCGAAATGGTCTTCGATCTGGGCAAAGGCTTCGTTAAAGCGCGAATCAAACCACTTAATGGCTGTTTCGTTCGGGCATGGTAAGCTTTCGTTTACTTCCCAACCTTTTATCAACCTAAACGCATTCCAGATCTTGTTGCTGAAGTTACGGCCCTGCTCTACCAGTTTCTCATCAAACAGCAAGTCGTTACCAGCCGGTGAACTGAACAACATGCCGGCACGCACGCCATCTGCGCCATATTGCTCGATCAGGTCCAGTGGGTCAGGTGAGTTACCAAGCGATTTAGACATTTTACGGCCCTGCGCATCACGCACGATACCAGTCAGGTACACATTACGGAACGGCATTTCGTTACGGAACTCAAAACCAGCCATGATCATACGCGCTACCCAGAAGAACAAAATCTCCGGAGCAGTTACCAGGTCGTTGGTTGGGTAATAATATAGAATATCCTTGTTATCAGGGTCTTTAAAGCCATCAAAAACTGAGATTGGCCACAACCAAGACGAGAACCAGGTATCCAGTACATCTTCGTCCTGGCGCAGGTCAGTTAGCTGCAAATCTGCGCTTCCGCTTTGTTTGCGGGCAAGTTCCAGTGCTTCTTCGGCAGTGGTTGCTACTACAAAAGAGCCGTCCGGCAGGTAATACGCCGGAATCTGCTGCCCCCACCATAACTGGCGAGAAACGCACCAGTCTCGCACGTTTTCCATCCACGAGCGGTACATGTTCTTGAACTTAGGCGGATGCAGACGGATCTGGTCTTCCATTACAGACTCAAGGGCAGGCTTCGCCATCTTATCCATTTTGCACCACCACTGCATCGACAAACGTGGCTCAATTACAGCGCCTGTACGCTCCGATGTCTGCAATACGCTTGGGTATTCATCTATCTTCACAAGCAGCTCGGCTTCCTGCAGGTCTTTTACGATGTTGCGGCGTGCAGCAAATCGATCCTGGCCAATGTATAGTTGCGCTTTTTCATTCAGCGAGCCATCGTCGTTCAGGATATCTATAGTTGGCAGGTTATGCTTCTGGCCGAGTTCATAGTCATTCAGGTCGTGGGCAGGTGTTACTTTCAGAGCACCTGTACCAAACTCTATACTTACGTACTCATCAACTATAACTGGTATCTCTTTACCCAGCAACGGAATACGAACTGATTTGCCATGCAGATGCGTGTAGCGCTCGTCATTTGGGTTAACGGCTACAGCCACGTCGGCCATAATTGTTTCCGGGCGCGAAGTTGCTACAGTAATATATGTTTTCTCAGCGTTGTCAGATACCACTTCATATTTCAGGTGGTACATTTTCGCCATGGTTTCCTTTGGTATTACTTCTTCATCAGAAAGAGCTGTTTTGCCTTGCGGGTCCCAGTTAACCATGCGCACACCACGGTAGATCTGGCCTTTGCGGTACAGGTCCACAAAAACTTCGATAACGGCACCAGACAGGTCTTCTTCCATCGTGAAACGGGTACGGTCCCAGTCGCAGGAAGCGCCTAACTTTTTAAGCTGCTCCAGAATAATCCCGCCATACTTCTCTTTCCATTCCCAGGCATAGGTCAGGAATTCTTCGCGGGTAAGGTCTTTTTTCTCGATGCCGCGCTCTTTCAGCATAGCCACAACTTTAGCCTCCGTAGCAATAGAAGCGTGGTCGGTGCCCGGTACCCAGCAAGCCTCTTTGCCCTGCATACGCGCACGACGAATAAGCACATCCTGTATAGTATTGTTGAGCATGTGCCCCATGTGCAGCACGCCCGTTACGTTTGGAGGCGGAATTACAATGGTGTAAGGCTCTTTTTTCGGGTTAGGTGTAGAGCGGAAGAAGCCACGCTCCATCCAGCTGCTGTACCACTTTTCTTCTACTTCTTTGGGACTATATTTCTTTGCTATCGACATCGTATACTTGTTTTGGCTGCTTAAAGCGCTAAAAGGCAAAAATAGGGAATTTAGCTTTAATTGTTGTTTGTTGATGGCTGATTGTTGGTTGTTCTTTATCTGAATCAGGATTAATAGTATTCTAGTTCTTTCTAAATACGAGAGAGCTATTTTACTTTTTGTCATCCTGAAAGGATCTTGTGGGCTTGTAGAGAAAGCTTAACTTCCCTTCCACCAAGTTTCTTTACAGAATGACAGGAATTTTAAATCCTGTACATCCATTAATCCTGTAATTCCTGATTCAGACTATCTGCAAACTATACTTCATCAGCAACCCCTGTAAACCATACTGCGAGAACTTTGCTTTTTTAATGGGGTTGATCTCCGGGTCAATGTCAAAACTATAAGCGGAAGACAGATCGGCGCCGGTCAGGTTGGTATAGTTAAAAACGGCTCGTTCCAGATCTGTATTATCAAATAAAGCGCTGGCCAGGTTGGTGTTTGAGAAATCTACGCCTTTCAGAGAGCACTTGATGAATTTGGTCTTGGCCATTTTCATTTTGGCAAAGGAAGCGTAATCGAGCAAACAGTTCTCGAAGTACACAGTGAACAGAAAATCTTCGCACTCGCTGAAGTTGATACCTGTAAGCTTACATTCTTTAAAAGTTACATTGCTTATAGTGGCGTGCCCAAGTTTTAGCATGGCCAGGTTACAACCTATAAAAGTACAGTCGGTGAACCGGGTGCCGGCAAAGTTGCTGCCCGAAAAATCACAGTTCTTAAACGTACAGTTCTCAAATTCACGGTTCTTTACTTCCTTGTTCGGGTAAACTGTTTTTTCAAAAGTCTTATCAGTATGTATCTGGCCTTCCATAATTCGCTTTGATTTGTGATCAAAAGTAAATAAAAAAAACCTGCCCTTGTAAGGCAGGTTTCTTCTTTAAACTATAGTTTATACTTATGCTTCCTGGTGCAGCCAGGCTTTTTTTGCAAGTAATTCTTCTTCGGTTTCGCGGTAATCCGGGTCGTCCACGCAGCAGTCTACCGGGCAAACGGCCGCACACTGCGGCTCCTCATGAAAGCCCATGCACTCGGTGCATTTATCAGAAACGATGTAGTAAAACTCATCTGAAATCGGTGGCTGTGCTGCGTCGCCGGCAATTACCTCGCCGCCGTCTATCTCCACTTCTTTCAGGGCAGTGCCGCCACCCCAGGTCCACTCAGCACCGCCTTCGTAAATAGCAGTGTTAGGGCACTCCGGCTCGCAGGCTCCGCAGTTTATACATTCATCGGTTATCATTATAGCCATAATCGTATCTCCTGTATATTTTTTATACTTTTGTATGTCGTGTTTCTAAGCCGCAAAATTAGGAACAATAAACGCCTTTTCAAATAAAAATTAAAGCCATACCATATACGCCATGACATTAGAGAACAGGATTGAAGCTTTTGTGGAACTGGGCAGGCAGCTTAAAAGCCTGACTTCTGAAGACCGACAGGTGTGGGCGCGCATGGCGCAGTCGCGTAACCCGTGGTTTGATGAAGAAAACGTATCCTGTGCTCTTCATGGTATAACGCAGATGCTGGAGGAACAATACCTCCGCGAATGGCTTTACCCCTATCACCTTAAACAGGTTACACCTAAAAAAGTTGGTGTGGTGATGGCCGGCAATATTCCAATGGTGGGTTTCCACGATTTTTTGTCGGTGCTGATGAGCGGGCATTACCTGCTGGCAAAACTGAGCACAGACGACCAGCCCCTGATGCGCCGCCTAGCTGATATGCTGGTAGGGATTGAGCCTGCATTTGCCAACCAGTTCGAGTTTGTGGAGATGCTGAAAGATGCAGACGCCATTATCGCCACCGGCTCTGATAACACGGCCCGTTACTTTGAATACTATTTTGCCAAACGACCGCACATCATCCGCAAGAACCGCACAAGCATAGGCGTACTTACCGGCCACGAAGAAGCCGACGATCTGAAAGCCCTGGGCGAAGATTTTTTCCGATACTATGGTTTAGGTTGCCGAAATGTGTCTAAAGTATTTGTACCGGAAGGCTATAAATTCGATAAGTTCTTTGAAGCGAATGAGCACCGCAGCAAAGTACTGGACCACCACAAATACCAGAACAACTACGATTACAATAAATCTATACTGCTGGTAAATCGCGTAGCGCACTTCGATAACGGATTTATGCTGGTGCAGGAAAGTGAGAACCTGGTCTCTCCTATCTCCGTGTTGTTCTATGAAACGTTCAGTTCGCTTCCTGATCTGCGCCAGAAGTTAACTGACCTTAAAGACAAGACCCAGGTTGTAGTTTCGGCGCATGGCTGGCTGGAAGGTAGCATACCATTTGGAGAAGCGCAATGCCCAATGGTCTGGGATTATGCCGATGGCGTGGATACAATGGCGTTTTTGCAGAAACTATAGTTTAAACTGCTATAGTAAATCATCCCCCTGCCCCCTTCAAAGAGGGACCGTGGTTCTACTTTTTTGTCATCCTGAAAGGATTTTGTGGGACAGGAGTAAAAGCTTAACCTCCCATCAAGCATGTTTTTTTACAGAATGACAATTAATTCTCAACGTATTATCAGATAAAGTCCCTCTTTGAAGGGGACGGGGGATGACACGATATCTGAAACAAAACATAAATTTTAAAATAACAGAGCCGGATGAATTCACTTCACCCGGCTCTGTTATTTTAAAATTTATGTTTTGGCTTATATCCTGTCCAGTGTTTTTCTGATCAGGCTATCCACTACTTCTTCGGCATTTTTAGCAAACTCCTGGGTAATGCGGTTGGCAACTATAGCATTTAATGACAGCATTTCGTGACCCAGCAGGCGGCCCATGGCATAATAACCGGCCGTTTCCATCTCGAAGTTGGTCAGCTGGAAATCGCATACTTTAAAGTCCTGGTATACCTGCAGCAGGTTTTGGTTGCGCAGTCCGCCACGCAGCACACGGCCCTGCGGCGCGTAAAAGCCCGGGCAGGTAAGCGTGTTGCCCGGTATCATATCAAAGGCAAGTTTATCGATCAGCATTTTTGAGCCCGGTACGCAATACGGTGTAAAGCTAACACCTAACTGTTCTTTCAACGTATTGGTAATACTTTGCTCATCCGCTGTTTGTTCCAACGGGTAAAATTCCATGAGCGAATCCAGGCCAACGCCGTAATGCGACGCTACGTGGCTACCCAGCGGAATAGATTCCTGCAACGATCCCGAGGTTCCTACACGTACGATCTTCAGCTTAATCTTCTCTTCATTTGGTTCGCGGCTCTGGAAATCGATATTTACCAGCGCATCCAGCTCATTCATCAGGATATCAATATTATCGGTACCCATACCAGTCGAGATCACGGTCAGGCGCTTACCTTTGTAGTAGCCCGTGTGCGTTATAAATTCACGCTTGGCTACTTCTATCTCAATCTCATCAAAATATCTGCTGACCATGGCTACTCGGTCCGGGTCGCCCACGGTAATAATGGTATCCGAAATATGCTCTGGTAGCAGGTTGAGGTGGTAAACGGTTCCGTTCTTATTTATTATCAGTTCTGATTCTGGTATTGCTGCCATGGTTTCTAACTTAGCGTTTCAGCGAATTAATTGCTATCTGATGTATACTTTATAGTTGCTTTATAGTTAGTCGTAAAGTATAAAGCAATCGTGGCAAAAGTAGGAAGCTTCCCGTACAAAAGCACTGATAGTTGTCAATTCTTACGTTTGAAGCATATAAATTTGGGCACGCTATCCTAACTACAAGCTATCTCTATGTCCTTAAACCATAAACTTCAGGCCTATATTAACGGCAACTTCCAACTTTACCAAGATACATTCCTGCATATCAGTGATCTTTCTATACAGCGTGGGTATGGCGTGTTCGATTTCTTTAAAGTGCAGGAGGGCAAGCCTGTTTTTTTAAAGGATTACCTGGAACGGTTTTATGAATCAGCCAGGTTAATGGAATTGACAGTTCCGCTTACTGAAACAGAGCTCACCGCTTCAATTCATCAACTGCTAACTATAAATAACCTGCCGCTTTCTGGCATAAAGATGATTTTGACTGGTGGTTATTCTGCTAATGGCTACGACCCTGCCGAACCAAACCTCATTATACAGCAACAACCGCTGCAACTGCCAACCCAGGACATGATCGAAAAAGGTATAAAAGTAATTACCCACGACCATGTGCGGGAAATACCGAGAGCCAAAACGACAAATTATGCCATGGGTATCAGGCTGATCAACAAAATAAAACAGGCAGGTGCCAGCGATGTGCTTTACCAGAAGGATGGCGTAGTTTCGGAACTCCCGCGTTGTAATTTCTTTATCGTAACGCAGAATGACACTATAGTTACTCCGTCTGAAGACGTGCTGCTGGGCATAACCCGTAAAAATGTGTTAGCGCTCGCCGGTAAGAAGTATAGAGCAGAAGAACGAACAATAACTATAGCTGACATCTCGGAGGCTAAAGAAGCCTTCCTGACCAGCACTACAAAACGCATTTTACCTATCGTTCAGGTTGATGATATGGTTATTGAGAATGGCAGGCCGGGTACCATAACACTCGGATTGTTGCAGGACCTGATAGACCTAGAGCAGCAACTATAGCTATTAACATGTTAGCTGATTCTGACAGCTATGTCCCCGTAAACCTTCGACGGGGATGTGGACATCCCCAACAGATAGCTTTCGGACAAGGATGTCCGAAAGAGCAGTGATGATTTGATTTAACTGGAATAACAGCAACTATAGTTTTACGCACTCGCGGGACGCGAGCGAGTGCGTAAAACTATAGTTAAAACCAAACCGCCATAAAATAAGAAAAGCGTGCCCGGTTAAGAACACGCTTTTCTTTGCTTTAGAGAATACTTACACTTGTACGTCGTTTTTCTTCTTGCGGTTGAATCCTTTCAATGGATTGTAGCCGTTCATTTCTTTCTGGTAATAGCCTGTGCCATCGTAAGGACGCTTTTCGGGGTGGTCTTTGCACTCCGTAGAGCAGGCGCCTTCCAGCTCCCAGCCGCAATTCTCGCAGATGGCCACATGCAGGTTACACACCGGGTTAGCGCAGTTTACCATGCGGTCGTCCTCTGTGCCACACACGTAGCAGGTAGAGATCACTTTCGGGTTAACGGAGTTTACATCTACGGCAACACGGTTATCGAACACATAGCATTTGCCTTCAAAGTCTTCGCCGCCGGCTTCTTTGCCATACTTTATAATGCCGCCATGTAGCTGGTATACATCTTCAAAACCCTGCTCCAGCAAAAAGGCACTTGCCTTCTCGCACTTAATGCCGCCGGTGCAGTAGGTTAATATTTTCTTGTCTTTATACTTCTCCTTCAGTTCTGCCACCTTCTCCGGAAACTCACGGAAGTTCTCAATATCCAGCGTTACGGCATTCTTGAAGCGACCTACATTGTACTCGTAATCTGAGCGTACATCCAGTACCACCACATCCTCGCGGTCTTTCATTTCCCTGAATTCTTTCGGCTCCAGGTGCTTGCCGGTGCGGGCATTCGGGTCGATGTGCAGCAGGCCGGAGTGTACAATTTCAGATTTGGTGCGCACGTGCATCTTGGTGAATGCGTGACCTTCCGATTCGTCCACTTTAAAGTCTATTTTGGCGAAGCGCGGGTCAGCGTGCATCAGCTCCATGTACTTTTCGCAGTCTTCTTTCAGACCGGATACAGTACCATTCAGACCTTCTTTTGAAACGATGATACGGCCGAGCAGATTCAGCTCCAGGCACATCAGGTGGTGTTGTTCACGGAATTCTTCCGGGTCTGCTATCGGGGTGTAGCAGTAGTACAGTAAAATGCTGTATGGTTTGTTCATAACGGCTTAGTTTCAGCTAAGTGTTTTTAATTGGTTGTTTAATTGTTGATGGTTTAATTGTTAAATGGTTGATCTTTTAACAATTAAACAGTTTAGCAATTTAGCCATCTATGCTACAAAGCTATAGTTGGCGGTTAAATTGCTGACTACCCTAACTCACACTTTTGGTAACCAGCAATTTAACCTGTAACTATCTGGTGATAAAAGTAAATAGCAGTTCGCAATTAATAAATGATATATATCAGTCAGGCTAAATAACAGCAACTATAGGTATAAAAGTTTACTTTATGGCTGCAGCGGGGTTACCGAAAACAGTTGCTTTAGCTGGCACATCGGCTACTACAACCGAGCCTGCCCCTACGCGGGCATTCTTCCCTATTTTTACGCCGCTAACTATAACCGCACCTGTGCCAATGTAAGCACCTTCTTCCACCTTCACTTCAGAGTTGATGATAGCGCCAGGTCCGATTTGCACAAAATCACCGATCTCGGCGTTGGTATCAACTATAGCTCTGGACTGGATAATGCAGTTGTCGCCTATTTTGGCGTTGTTGTTAACAATAGCACCAGCCGCTACCATGTTACCATGGCCCAGCCACGCGTACTCCGACACGGCACTGAACTTATGGATAGCATTAACCGGTACCACTTTGTATTCCTCCTTCAGCATACTGATCAGGCCTTTGCGGGCAGCCGAATCTTCCACAGCCACAAACACATCGCACTTTTTACCGATCAGTTTCAGAAACTCACCATCCTCGGTGCTGCTCATCACCGACACGTTGTTGATCTCCTGTTGCTGCAGGTCTTTTTTATCGTCGAGGAAGCAGTACACTACCACGCTGTTGCTATTAAAAATATCTAAAGCGGCGGTTCCCAGTTGCTGGGCACCTAATATGATTACAGGGTTCTGCATAGCTTATCGTAAATAAGGCGCAAAGGTACAAATAAGTGATTGAGATTGAAAATGCAGAATAATGGTGAGCTTTTGTATTAATAGCCTTCTTCTTTTTGTCATTTCGAGCCAAAGCGAGATATCTTTCGTTTGCTGGTGCGAGCTTGTAGCTCGTACTTCTACACCATTTATATTGATAGTAGCTTTAAGAGGTACGAGCTACAAGCTCGCACCAGCATCCACTTTATATAAACGTATTCTATATTTTTCCTAAAAGATCAGTTTCAGACGAATTAGTAAAACTATTTTATATTTACCAACCACCGCTGTGTAAACCTGTTCTGCAACAGCAGATACACCAAAAACGGCAGAAAGATGATGCGGTAACGGCTGAGGGTTCCGAAATTAGGTGTACTGATACCGATTACGATAGCCGACGCAACTATAAACAGCAACAAAACAACATGCCATAGTCTGATATGCTGTATCCAGGCTTTTGAGAAGGCAGAAACAAGTGCTATGGTTGTGAGCAGAAGCAGGAGCAAATTTTCGAGCCCAAGTAAGAGGTATAACGGTTCTGAGGATTCACCAATAAAAGGCCGGTAAACAGCGCTGAAAAATGCTTTAGGAGAGTTGGCAACTATAGAAGTTATAGTTGGCTCCAGCGAACTATAGCTTAGGTGAGGGCCGCTCAGCGACAAAGCTAACATGCCCTTATAAGTTTTCACTAACTGCTCGGTTATAAAAGCAAGGCTAAATATTCCGCTTATCTGCCAAACTACTATACCTGCTACAACTATAAAACCTGCCATTGTCAGTAACTGCCCTTTTATGGGTTGCAACGGTTTTATAGTTCTCGAAAGCCACCTTAAAAGCAGGTAGCAGCCCAGCAAAAACAGTAACAGTGCCGCAAAAAAGATCTTGATCTTAACAAACAGGTAAAGTTGCAAAGGCAGCAAAAGCCATGTAACTATAGTTTGTTTTTTACCGTGCGCCAACTGCAGCGCAAAAGCCATTACCCAGCACATGCTTCCCATCAGCAAGGCATCTTTCAGCAATCCCGAACTCCAGAACACCACCGACGGAAAGAACAGCAACGCAACTATAGCTGCCTTGCGGGTATCCGGAAAAACCTCTGAAAGTGTAGCAGCAAGTTTTGCCATGCCCCAGAAACTAAACAACGAGAAGTAGCCACCGATCAGGTAGTAGCTACTGCCGGTAAGCAGGTTAAAAAGGCTGATGGTTTTAAGCAGAAAAAAAGAATTGGAGAAATAGGCGAAGCGCGTAAAAGGCACTGTGGCGCGAAAAGCTTCGTCCGGAAATTCATTAAAAAGCAGCAATTGCCAGTAAGCATCGGTATTATCGTAAGCCAGCCGGGTTAATTTCTGTGATGCGTTGAAGTAAGTTATAGTGTCGCCTACGCCGTAGTAGTGAAAGTATAGCACGCCCAAAAGCACGCCACAGATCAGCTTTAAACCCAGCGAAGGCAGCAGGTATGGCTTCAGGTTTTGTGTCCAGCTTTGCTTGTAAAGCAGCCCCCCAATCCGACTAACAGAAGCGTATTAAGTATGTAAACCAGCAGCATCACGAGCGGGAGAGCAGGTTTTGTTTCAGGATCTTGTTGCCAATGGCGCATTGCAGGCAGTTTACCGGCTGGCAGTAATTTTTGTAGAGCGAAAGAGCCGCCTGGTTATCTGCCGCAGATGTAGCTTTCCAGCCCAGCGCTTCATACAGCCTGGTTACCTTGTTCGATGCTTCCTTTACTTTCTCGAGCAGCTCAATCGCTTTCTCCAGATGTGTACGGTTGCCGGTAAACTGACTATAGGCGGCCAGCAAGGGTATGGCTACATTAATGACCAGGTTATGCGCGCTGCCTTGGCCCATGGTTTTGGTTGCCTTAGAAGGCTCCGGGCTAAAAGTAAAACGCTGTTGCCAGAACTCAGAAACTTCAGCCATAAACAAAGCTTCGAAGTGTTTTATAGTTTGAGCTTCTAGTATAGCTGTAAAAAAACTTTGCCGGTTCGCCAGCACTGCTGCCAGTTGTGCTAACCGTACAGTTGGAAAATTGGCAGGTCGCATGCGCATAAAATTCCAGTGATGGCGCTGCATGGCCTTATCCCCTAAACTATACTTGTGGCTCAGGAAACCATACTCTTTTGCCAGCATTTGAACATATTCTCCCTCTGCATCAGCTAAAAAACCAGCCTGACCAAACAAGAGTGCTTCCAGCTGAAAAAGGTGTCGGTGTTTGCGAACTATAGTTGCAGGAATTGCTTTAACTAAGCGCTCCATTGGCTCCTGATTTATCTTAAACCCGAAACCTTTGAACAACACATGATAGGCAGTAGCTTCCCAGTCGTGGTTATAGGTGGTGTAGCTTTGCAGTACTTCGTGGCCTTTCTGTTCCAGGCGCTCTGTCAGGGCGCGCCCCAGCATCATGGTTTTGGTAATCTCGGGCACGTCTGGCCACACGTTGGCGCAGGGTATGATAGTGCGGGCTTCCTGCAGTTGTTTGTAGGTATAGGCAAGCGCAGTATCCACCCTGTCTTTCAGTTCCAGTACCGGAATTATAGTGCCATCTGTCCGACTTATAGTTTCATCAGCTTCCCAGACTACATGCAGCGTTACCTGGTCGTATTTCAGGTCGGTCTGGTGGTTATGGCGGCGCCAGTCCGAAGCGCGCAAATGTATCTCCACACTCCCCGACCACTCCACATCACCAATCTTAACTATAGCTTCCCTGAAATCGGGACCGGCATCGGTGTTATAGTAGCCGGTGCGCAGTACCTGCAAAGGCTCACTTTCCGTAGTTGCCAGGTCGGTATTACGGTAGTACTGGTGTTGCCAGATGTAATGCAGGAAATCTTCTTTCATGGATAAGGACGGCCCGGTTCTGAGCAAAGTCCTAAGATAAGCGCAATTCGGCAGAAATTAAAAAATACGGATGGTGGTGGGAACCAGGTAGCGCTGTTGTTGCATTTGCTGGTGATGCTTAAAGCCCTGCTTTATGTTGTCAAGCGCGTCCATTTGGGGACCACCAAAAATGGATTTATGTTTTCCCGGCAACGGACCTAGCTCAGGCTTAACTATAGGCTCATCGGGAAGGTCCAGGTTTTTAACGGCCATTTTAAAATCCTGCTGTGTAGCCCAGGGCATTACCTGCACTTCGGGCAGTTGTTTAGCTACCTGTTTCAGGCGAATGCTGGTAGTATATTTTTCGGGTGTATTGGTTTTGGGAATAATGATGTATTGTTTCTCGAAGCCCAGCGCCTGAAAAACCACGCTGTCGCCGGCCAAAACCGGAAGCGTGAAGAAGCCACCCTGTTTCGAAACCGTTCCGCGATTTGTGCCCGGCACATATACCGCAATTCCGGCCAGCCCTGCGGAACTGTCTGCCGTTACCACTACCCCGGAAAGCTGCACCACCGGCTTAAGCTGCTGCGCAGTTGCCGTTTGCAGTCCAACTATAACTATAGCTAGAAGCAGGAAGTACAAACGAGGGTTTTTCAGGGTGCTTGAAATTAACATTACTGCCTGGCTGTAACGTAAGAAGCCAGGCGTGCACCTATCCCTTTGTCCCATTCGCCTAAGCTAACCTTACGGGTATAGTAACTTCCGCCAAACGCAGCTCCAAAGGAGAACAAATATTTCTCTTTATGACTCGGGTCTGGCAAATATTCAAAGCCGATAAAAAAATCTTTGTCAACAGTAATGTTACACTCTTCCAGGTTTATAGTTACCCAGCCTTGATTCATGGGCAGGCGTTTGATGATACTTTTCTCCACTATTCGCTCGCCGGGCATACCATCTACATTCTCATAAAAATTGATGCGCATGTTAGCAGAATCTATTTTATTGCTAACCAGGTACAACGTAGCCGAAAGTATATCCGAGGGTTTGTTGTTGAGGTTTATAAACTTGGCTAATTCTGAAATGTCATCTGCATTTTGTGCCTGGGAGGTACCATAAATGAACGGGCTCCGCGAAGTAGTTCCAAACTTTTTGATCCTGGGCGCTTTGCTTTTTACTACCACTTCACCCAAACTGGTTGTCTTTTCGGTTAACGCAAATTCCGACAGCTTACCGTCAACTATAGTTTTAACCGGAACAGACAGCACATTAAACCCGACTGCCGAAAAAGTCAGCGTATCGGTTAAAGAAGAATTCTGAAGGCTTAAAGTAAATGTACCGTCTGCGGTAGCTGCCGTGCCGATGCCTTTCTTTTTAATACCGATGTTTACATAAGGGATAGGTTCTTTGCCGTGCAGCACGTTGCCTTTTAAAACTATAGTTTGGCTGAAAGCCGTGAGGGCCGAAAGGACGAAAGCAGCGGCCAGTAAAAGTCTGTTCATAGGGAAGTGCTGGAAGTTTTGCTTGTAACGCAGCCTACTTAAACTATAGTATAGTTATTCCTGAATATTTCAGGATCCCCCTAAAAACTATAGTTCCTTCAGCCCAAAGCTGCTTCCTCTGTAAATTAACTAAAATTATAGTTTCAGACTTCCAGCGCCTCTTTGTCCCATTTTGCCAGGCTGGCAGCAGCTTCGTAGGTACTATGCAGAAACTCTAGCAGGGTTGCTTCCGGGTCTTCGGCGCTCCTGACGGCCTCGTACGGTAAAATAAACTCGCCCAAAGTTTGATGGAAATAAGCCGCTGCTGGTTTAATTTTGGCTGTTCTGTAGCCTTCCGGTTCGGGGTAAATATAACTATAGAAGGCAGCCTCCGGAAGCGCCTCGCTCCCCGGCCAGAAACCGCAACTGCTCACCTCATGCGAATAAGCCTCCTGTGCTATCCAATCCGGGAGACCAGGCACACCGCCCGGATGTTTGGGAGCCGTGCGCCCCGAAAACCGCGAAACTGCCAGATCAAAACTACCCCAGAAAAAATGAACCGGGCTGCACTTGCCCCTGAACTCGGCCCTGAACTGCTGCATTACTTTCTGAGCCTGCAACATGGCTTTGTGTAATGCAGCGGCCTGCTCCGGATTATAGGTTTTATGAATCTGATCCTCATCGAAAGGAACAGGATTTTCGAGTTCGCAGGGTACTTTGTAGATCTCCACTTTGATGCCTAAATCTGCCAGGGCATGCATCACTTTCTTGTAAAACTCGGCAACCGACATATTTCCCAGCGCCAGATTTCGACTTTGCCCGGTACTGGTTTTTATACTTAACTGGTGCTGCACCAGGTTCAGGTCTACCTGAAAATGCTGGTTTTGGTCCGGAAGGTCGCCTGTAGTTAGCCCGGTAGGTGTCACTATAAGCGTTACATGCCAGGAGTGGTTTATCCAGGGCTGTGTTTCCAGTTTCAGTTTGCCAAGGATCTGCGTCCAGAGATGGAGCGTTTCAAGCGTGGCTTTTAATGCGGTGTAGTTAAGTTCAGGCCAGTCGGTTTTCATGATCTGCTATAGTTAATGGTGCATCTTACATTAACGGCAGAAGCAGTTTAAAGTGACCCAGGTCGGTAGGTATAAATATTAAAAGCAATTATAGAACTATAATACCAACTATAGCAAAGGCCTAAAACTCCCCGCCTTAGACAAGGGGGGTTGGGGGTAGTTGGATAAGGCAACTATAGAACTATAGCTAAAGCCGCTGTTAATCCTGTCCCTGCCGGGCCAGTTGAGTCAGGAGACTCCACACTCACCCCAAGTCACAAGCCTGGAGCCTCGCGCCAGCTTCACTAACTATAGAACTAAAGCGTTATCGCAAAAATCTGTAAAATCCCCATTTATCCCGGTTCAGACAAAGGGCATTTACCTTGCAGACTCCGGACGGTACTTTAACTGCAATCCCAGCAGGAAATTTCGCAGTATCTGGTCTTTTAAAGGGCGGTAATGCTGGTGGTCTGGTTTGCGGAAGAAAGCGCTGAGTTCAGATTTGCTTAAGCGGAATTTTACAAGGTCCAGCACATCCAGGATGTCTTCGTCTTTATAGTTTAACGCAATTTTGAGCTTGCGCAGGATAATGTTATTGTTCAGGCTTTTTTCGGGCTTTGGTTGCTCGCCTTCTTTTTTGCCGCGTTTGTCGTTAATAAAACCGTTCAGGAAAGCCGCCAGGTTAATGTCCACCAGTTTCTGAAATTCCGGGTCGTCTTCGGGCTTCATCCAGTCGCTTATCTCGGCGCGGGTTACTTCTTTGCCACCAGATGCAAACAGGTCAATCATTCTATTATCGCTGATATCGAAGGTATAGCGTAGGCGGCGTAGTATATCGTTATTATTCATGTTTATAGTTTAGCTGAGTTGCTTTTTCATGCACACGCTGTTTTCAACGCCTGCATACTGCCCGTAGTTCGGGATTACAGTGTAGCCGCTGTTTTTGTATAGATCTATGGCTTCGGCTTGTTTCATGCCGGTCTCTAAAATGGTAGAACTATAGTTTAGTTCTTTTGCCCAGTTTTCTAAAGCTATTAGTACCTGTTTGGCTATTCCCTGCCTTCTGAAATCCGGGTGCACGAACATGCGCTTTACTTCGGCTATAGTTTTGGTGTATGGTTTTATAGCGCCACAGCCGGCCGCCACGCCATCTTTGTACGCCACGATCACTTCTTTTATAGTATCAACCTTATTGTACTGCGCATAAAAAGCATGGTCGTCACCATCCTTTTCTTTCAGGTCCTCGTCCAGCAGAACTATAAGGCTCCGGAAGTCGGGGTTGTCGGATGTGGTGCGGGTTAGGGTTAGCATTTAGATGACACTGAATTTAACAAAAACTAGGTATTCGTAAAATATTTATGGTTGGCGCAATTTCTATTAGTCTATTGAAAATTCGCACAAAATTGGCATATGATCACTTATATTTAACCATCTATCAGCTTGTCCGACCTCAATATTCTTTAGTTTTTCAGAGAACTTTTGAGCACCAAAAATATAGTCAATGTGATACGGTCTCCCGAGTTTTCGTTGGAAGTACAAAGTTGGGCTGGTTTCTTTGCCTTGTTCTTCACCTGTAAACTTGTGGTACAAACTTGTTATCCCAAGCTTTTCCAATTCATTTACAACATCTGAATGGTTCCACCATCTATCCCATTGGTCCCAGATTGCACTGCTATTAAAATCGCCTGCTACTATCGTTGTATTTAATTTATCTTTATTTACCTGTAAGTATTTCCATAACTGTCCAATGTAACCAAAATTTGGGGAGTTGTTGAAGTGAGTCCAAACCGCTAATAAGTCAAATTCATTATTTATAGAACAGGGCAAGAAATGCTTAACAGAATGATCCTGATATTGGTCAGGCCAATCCAACTTTTTCAACTTAATTTCTGGTTTAGCGAATATTGCTAATCCTTTGTTTCTTGTGTCTCCAATCCAAATATAGTTCTCTGCCCAATCTTTATACTTTTGGTGTTTAGCCTCTGCAGGATTCTCACATTCTTGGATAATGTATAGGTCTGCACTAAAGTCCAATATATTTTCGAACTTATTCCTAAATGCACCATTACAATTCCAAGTAACGATCTTCAATTTTTATTCTTATTAATGCAACCAATTTTACTCAAAAATAAAGTTACAAACCTACCTACAAATGCTGCACGTACTGCTCCAGGTATTGCTCCATTTCGCGTTGTACTTCCTGGGCTGCTTCGCGGGCTTTCTCGGCGAAGTCGCGGCCGGATGAAGCGTAGATAATAGCGCGGGATGAATTGACCAACAGGCCACAACGCTGGTTCATGCCTAACCGGGAGATCTCCTCCAGGCTACCGCCTTGCGCACCAATACCCGGCACCAGCAGGAAATGATCCGGAACTATAGCACGAACGCGCTGCACATAATCGGCTTGCGTGGCACCAACTACATACATTAACTGGCCGGCTGTGCCCCAGGTAGAACTTTCGCGCAGCACCTGTTCCCAAAGGTATTCTTCGCTACCATCAGCCAGGCGCAACATCTGGAAATCCTGGCTGCCTGGGTTAGAGGTTAAAGCAAGTAAAATAACCCATTTGCCACCCTGCACCAGAAACGGCTTCACCGAATCAGAACCCATATAAGGCGCTACGGTTACAGAGTCGAAGTTCATGGTCTCGAAAAAGGCGCGGGCGTATAGCTCGGATGTGTTGCCAATGTCGCCGCGCTTGGCGTCGGCTATGGTAAAAATTTCCTGCGGAATGTGGTTTATAGTTCGTTCCAGGCTCACCCACCCTTTCGGTCCCTGCGCCTCATAAAAAGCGATGTTGGGTTTATAGGCCACGCACAGGTCGGCTGTTGCATCTATTATCTGGCGGTTAAACTCAAATACCGGATCCTCAAAATCCAGCAAATGTTCTGGCAACTTTTTCGGGTCGGTATCGAGGCCAACGCACAGGTACGATTTTTTTTGCAGAATCTGCTCGAACAGTTTTTCTCTAGTCATGGCTTAGGTGGGTTAGGTCAGGTAGAGCAAAGCTACATTTTTAGCCGCATTGCTGAAAACCTTTTTCAGGTTTTGCTGACACAACGCCCAACTATAGTTTAAATTAGAGGTGCCCGGCGGCAGATGCAACCATTTTAGGATAAGCCGGCTCCTTTAAGTATAAGCTGACCTGTTATTATATGACCAGACTTGCCGTCATTTTCGCGTTTTTCCTGTTTTCAGCTTTCAGCTGCTCCAAGGAAGAGGATGCTGTAGAACCACTGGAAAAATTTCCTGCTTATGTTGTTGATGTAGAAACCCCTGAAACCGCTACGGTAGGCAGCACCGTACCTGTAAAAATATACTTTCAGGTAAATAACAGCTGCGGAGATTTTAAAAAATTTGAAGCAGATGCGCAGGGCAAAACCATACACATCCAGGTTTACCCGCAGTACAGAGAAGGCGCTTGCCTGATGGTTATTTTAACCCGTGAAGTAACCTATGAATTTAAACCTACCGAGCCCGGCACCTACATATTAAAATTCTCTCCAAAATATCCTGACCAGGAAATTGTCAAAACTATAGTTGTAAGCCAGGCCAACTAAGCTTGTCCAGATCAGGATTTTCAGGATTTAAGGATGAACAGGATTTGTAGAGACGCAACACCTTGCTTCTCCGCTATGAAACTATAAGCCTAAACTTGGCATTGAAGCAGTTCTGCAACTATAGCCCAGCGAGACTGGAGACTCGTACCCACTGTCACCGGTCAGATACCGGCGCCAAAATGAACTATAGCAGCAACTATATAACTACAATTTATAGTTTGAGAAGAGTTATAGATCCGGCAACTATAATTTTGCTGAAGTATACGCCTTGGAAAGCTATAAATTTCTGCTCTCGCAGAAAGCCAGTCACAAACTGGCACCATAGATAACCACAAGTTACCACTGCACCCAAACTGGCGGTATATGTTGGCAGGTAATCAAACCTAAATCCAGGTCATCCTGAAAATCCTGATTCAGACAAAAAAGACGCAAAGTATTGCGTCTCTACGTCCAGTTAATCTTTCACCGTTCATCATTGTTCAGAAAAATCATGTAAAATCAGTTTAATCCCTTTAATCACTGGTCAAAAAAAAGCTGCTCCGTTTCCGAAGCAGCCGTTCTCATCATATCAGATTGGTATTATCTTAAATCCACCACACTCACGCCTTTATATTTTGCTTTGTTAAAGCTGAAGGTATCGGCGGCCAGCGCTGGGTTAGGCTGGAAATTTTTGATACTATAGGTATAACGGATGCCATTGTTACGGAACATTTTCCAGCTCTTCAAAGTCTTATCTTTCTGGTTGATGTACAGGCGCACTTTAAAGATCGGGTTATTGCGGTCTTCCGGAGCCATCTCGATCACATCATACATCACGCCATCGGCACCTTTTTCCGGACCAGTGTACGCATACTTATAGCCTTTCTTATACATGTCGAAAATCTTGCTTGGCGACATTACCTCCGCTTCCGGATCAGACTCAGTTATAGTTACTTCGTTCACATCTTTCAGGTAGGTCCACATAAGTTTGCCATCGCTGATGATCTCCTGACCACTTACGCCTAACCTGTATTTCGGGCCGCTTACCAGTATGTTCCCTTCCACGGTTTCCTTCGCCTTAGACGAATTGCTTTCCATAGTTTGGGTAAACGTAGCTTTAAACGCTTTCATCGCTTTGTATTTAGCGCTCATAGCGTTCAGTATTTTAGTTGCCTGCGGGTCTTGCTGCGCACTTGCCAGGTTCACAAACAGTACCATGGCAAACAGTAGGGCGAATATTCTTTTCATTTCAAAAGGTTCTTATTGTTAGCTTAACCCATGGTATTCAATAACTGTTCCAAACTGTATTCGTCCGGAATTAAAACTTCGCGGGCCTTGCTACCTTCAAATGCGCCAACTATACCAGCCGACTCCAGCTGGTCGATTAAGCGGCCTGCGCGGTTATAACCCAGCTTCAGGCGGCGCTGCAACAACGACGTACTTCCCTGCTGGTGCTGCACTATAATGCGGGCTGCTTCTTCAAACAACGGGTCTCTTGAGCTTGGATCAAAGTCAACTTTCTCGGCTCCGCTTTCATCACCCACAAATTCAGGCAATAAATACGCATCGCTGTAGCCCTGCTGCTCACCAATAAAGTCACATATCCTGTCCACTTCCGGGGTATCCACAAACGCGCACTGAATACGAATAATATCCGACCCGATAGAGAACAGCATGTCCCCCTGCCCGATCAGCTGATCGGCTCCACCGGCATCCAGAATAGTTCGGGAGTCGATCTTGGAAGTTACTTTAAAAGAGATACGTGCCGGGAAGTTAGCTTTAATGATACCTGTAATAACGTTTACCGAAGGACGCTGCGTTGCCACAACCAGGTGAATACCAATGGCTCGGGCCAGCTGTGCCAGACGTGCGATCGGCGTTTCCACTTCCTTACCGGCTGTCATCATCAGGTCGGCCAACTCATCTATAACCAACACGATGAATGGCATAAACTTGTGGCCTTTTTTCGGGTTCAGCCTGCGCTCTACAAACTTGCGGTTATACTCTTTCAGGTTACGGCAGCCGGCATCTTTCAGCAGGTCGTAGCGCATATCCATTTCCATACACAGCGAGTTCAGCGTGTTCACTACCTTTTTAGTATCGGTAATAATGGCTTCTTCGCTGTCCGGTAGTTTTGCTAAAAAGTGGCGCTCAATCTTATTAAACAGCGACAATTCCACCTTCTTCGGATCGACCAGTACAAACTTAAGCTGCGATGGATGGCGCTTGTATAGTAGCGATGTAAGAATGATGTTCAGACCAACTGATTTACCCTGACCGGTAGCACCTGCCATCAATAAGTGTGGCATTTTAGCTAAGTCTGTAATGAAAACTTCGTTGGTGATTGTTTTACCGAAAGCAATCGGCAGGTCCATTTCGCTCTTCAGGAACTTCTCTGTTGACAGAATAGATTTGATGGACACCATCTCTTTTTTGGTGTTCGGCACTTCAATACCTATCGTTCCCTTGCCCGGAATTGGCGCAATAATACGGATACCGAGAGCGGCTAAGCTCAGGGCAATATCATCTTCCAGGTTTTTGATCTTGGAGATACGTACGCCCGCATCCGGAACAATTTCATAGAGCGTTACGGTCGGGCCTATAGTTGCTTTAATGCTGGCGATACCGATGTTATAGTTGCCGAGCGTTTCAACGATCTTGTCTTTGTTGGCTTCCAGCTCTTCTTTGGTAACCGACACTTTGCTGGCGCCATAATCGGTAAGCAATTCTATAGTTGGGTACTGATAACGGGCAAGGTCTAAGGTTGGGTCATAGTTCTCAATCGCTTCGCCGGTCTCTTCAACAGGTGCTTCTTCTATTACCAGGTCCAGTTCTTCTTCGCCTTCAGCAGTATCAAACTCCATTTCCGCTTCCTCAAAAACACTATCGTCTTCTATATCCAGCTCCAGGGTTGGGGCAGCAGGTTTCGGGGCAATTGGCGGAATTGAACGCAGTTCCATTTCCAGCGCCTGGTTTATAGCATCCTCTTCCTCCTCATCAAAATACTCTTCGTCTTCTTCCTCCTCTTCATATTCTAAGGATGCAGTCGGGTCGGCGTTATGGTTGATGTTACGGGACGAGCCATGCAGTACGTCGCTTATAGAGGAAGCTGCTCTTCTCTCTGATAGTGCATCATCAGATGCCTCAGCAGTAGATCTTCCAGTCCAGTTTATAGTTGTGATATCGAAGAAGAACACCAGGAAAACCAGGAACAAAAAGCCCAGTACCAACCCTGAGCCCCAGCCTATGAGCGAGGTCATCCAGATAGCGGTTTCGATGCCTATGCCGCCTCCTAAAAAGCCCAGCTGATCTACAGCACCGGCAGTATAAACAATGTAACCAAGCGTTAAGCTAAGCCACAGCATGCTAAAGCTGCACAAGCCCAGCACATACGACAACGAAACAGTTACGCGCTTGAAAACGATACGAGCACCGGTAAAGAACACCACCGGAATAGCAAAGAAAGCACCAATACCCAGCCATTGGTAAATAAACAGATGCGATAACCAGGCACCAAACAAACCAAGCCAGTTTTCGGCTTCCTGTCCGCTCTCTTTCAGCCCTGTTGTGTTTACTGACTCTACTACACTCTGGTCGGCGTGGCCTGTGAAAAGGTATGACACAAATGCGATCATCATGCAGAACGACAGCAGCAGGAAGAAAAAGCCGACAAACAGCTTAAACCGCCTGTCCTGCAGGAAGCTTATTCTGAAGCTTGGAAACTTAATGCTCGGAAAAGAGAACTTAAATGATCTCCCGGATTTCTGCTTGGCTTGCGCCTGGCTTCGGGGAGTGTTCGCTGCGGCCCGGGGTTCGTTACGGCCCCGAAACTCATTCTTTGCCCTACTCTCGTTCTGTGCTCCGCTTCTGTACGTGTTCTTTGCCATACCCTTCGACTAATTAGAATTCCAAATTTACATTTTTTGGGTGGATTGCGAAGAGCAATTGCATCGGCTTTCAAAAATTTATCTGGCCAGCAGTTTCTTGTTAATCTGGGAGATGAGCGAAGGGCCTTCGTAAATGAAACCCGTGTATAGCTGCACCAGGTCAGCGCCGGCGTCCAGTTTCTCCAGGGCATCTTCAGCGGTCATAATTCCGCCTACACCAATAAGTTTTATAGTTTGCGGCAGGTGCTGGCGCAGGTACCGGATTATTTCGGTAGAGCGTTTGGTAAGTGGCTTTCCACTCAGGCCGCCGGCTCCTATTTCCTGCACTTTCTGGGATGTTGTGTGCAATCCGTCGCGGCTTATAGTGGTGTTGGTTGCAATTATGCCACTCAGTTTTGCTTCCTGAGCAATTTCGATAATGTCGTTTAGCTGGGCTTCGTTCAGATCCGGTGCAATTTTAAGCAAGAGCGGTTTTGGCTTCGGCATTTTGCTGTTTTGCTCCTGTAAGGCCAGTAAAAGTTGCTGCAGCGGTTCTTTTTCCTGAAGCGCGCGCAGGTCCGGAGTGTTTGGCGAGCTTACGTTAACCACAAAATAATCTACCACATCATACAAGGCTTTGAAGCAGTACAGGTAGTCATTCAGGGCTTCCTCGTTGGGTGTTACTTTGTTTTTGCCGATGTTGCCGCCAACTATAACCTTGCTTTTCCGGTTACGCAGTCGGGCAACGGCAGCATCCACGCCTTCGTTGTTAAAGCCCATGCGGTTAATGATGGCCTGGTCTTCGGGTAATCTAAAAAGACGCGGCTTCGGGTTTCCCTCCTGCCCTTTCGGTGTCAAGGTGCCGATCTCGATAAAACCAAAACCCAGGTTACCCAGTTCATCAATCAGCTTCGCATCCTTGTCAAAACCAGCTGCCAACCCAACCGGGTTCGGAAATTTCAGGCCAAACAACTCCCGCTCCAGCTTCGGATCCTGCACCCCGAACATACTGTTGCTTATCGTTTTAGCCAAAGGCAACTTGTAAACTGTTTGCAGGGCATCGGTGGTCAGGTAATGAACTTTCTCAGGATCGAGTTTGAAAAGTAACGGACGGAGCAGGCTTTTATACACGGCAGCAGTTTTAGGGTTATGTTACTGCAAGCAAAGATAGGCAATACAGTTAGAAATTTAGAAAGTTTGGAAGTTAGAAAGTTGGTGGAAGTTTAGGAGTTAGAGAGTTAAAGAGTTTGGGAGTTAAAGAATTCGAGAGTTAGGGAGTTAGAGAGTAAAGGAATTTGCTCTTTCGGACTTCCATGTCCGAAAGCTACTCTGTCGGGGACATCCATGTCCCCGTATTGCGGTTTACGCGGACAAGGATGTCCGCAGCAGACTTGGTTTCGGATTAAGAAATCCAAAACAGCTATAGTTTGAAAACAGCTATAGTCAGGTATACTTAGCAAGACAACAGACCTAGCAGCGTGCGTAGCTCCTGCTAGCGTCTTTACTGGCTACGAAGCAAACGCTACTGACACAGACGCTCGTAGGAGCTGCGCACGCTACGAGGTCTACTAATCTGCTTTTAATTCAGCCCACGCTGCTTCCAGTTCCGGATTTGGCTGCGGTTTATAGTTGGTTTTGGGGATGTGGCTTTCTATTTCCTTGATACGGTCGTTGGTGTTTGGGTGCGTGCTGATGAATTTCAAAAACTCGGGTTCGTCGGAATTAAGTTTTTCCATCAACCAGACCATGCCTTTTGGGTTCAGTTTGTTTTGAACCAGCAATTCCAGCCCGGCCTTATCTGAGTCGGATTCTGCGGTGCGGCTATACTCCAGGTTGTTCAGCGTAGAGGCATTATCAACTATAACGGCTGCAATACCGCTTACATCCCCAAACAACACCGAGGCCAGCATGAAATAAGATAAACTACGGGTTAAGGCTTTGGTAGAATGGCGCATCTGCACGTGCCCGATCTCGTGACCCAGCAAACCTGCCAATTCCTCGTGGCGCTCCATTTTATCCAGTATACCATCGTGCACAACTATAAAACCGCCCGGCACGGCAAAGGCATTTACCATGTCATTCTCCACTACGGTTACATGTATCGGAAAATCAGATTCTACTTTTAGCGCGGAAAGGTATTTTTGCAAGGCTTCGGTTTTGGCAGAATCTATTGTTTGGCCCTGCATCATCTGGGCATGCAACTGCGCTCCCATGGCCCGCTCATAACTTACCGGAAAGTGCGATGCTACTTTCTCGGCCAGTGACGGAATGCCCCACACAAACAGAACGATAGCCAGGCCAAGCAGACTCAGTCCGCCAACCACCAGACCCGTCATGCCGGTTTTGGCAAACGAACTATAGCTTGACTTCAAAAATTTTGCATCCCGGTACTGCTGTTCCAGCGCTTCTTTAAAACCCTGCTCAAAAACAGAAATGCTCTGCCTCGGGAATTTGCCATACTCCAGGATAGTGTTGGCGTCGTTAAACTCAGAATTGTGAATCTCAGAAAGGTCCCAGATCTCTGTGCCGGTCTCGTCGTCGGTTTGCCAGGCTACCCGGATGTAAGCTGGCTCCAGCGTAATAAAAGCGGGCATACCTTTGGAGGTACGCCCGTTGTAATATTTTCCTTCAAACATAATTTATACTAAGCCAATGTCCATCATGTCGGCCATGTCTTCAAAGGTAGCGTTTTTATACTCTTCTTCTGTCTGGGCAAGCGCATCCGGGTTAAACTCACCCAGTATCTCGCAGTTGTTAAAGATAGCTGCCATTGTTCTGGTAACTACCCAGGCATAACCCAGGCCCAGCGTGAATACTATAATAAGCAAATTGCCTACAGCCAGCTTAAAATACTGCCCGCCTGTCAGCGACGAGTCAAGGCGGCTATACTTGCCATCCTGCTCAATTAAAATGTTGTTGATGTTAAAGTTTATCAGGTCTTTCATGTACCAGAAACCATAAATACCTAAGGTTACCAGCGTCAGGAAATAGCCTTTAATATGCACCAGCAACAGGTCGCTGCCCTCGCCGATAAAACGGAATTTTGCATTTCCGAAACGGGTGTTGCCCAGTATCTCTTTGCGCAGGTTTGTATCAAACCAGAAACTATAGATACCGAACGTGATGATGCTCAGGAAGAAACCGGTAAAGTACACTTTGTACATATTGCCCAGTGTGCCACGGTAGCCCATGTGTATGCCACGCCAGCTGGTGCGCGAGGTGCGGTAACGCATCATGCCATGTATTGCCAGCGGAATCAGGGCCAGTAGCCCAATAAAGTATAGCGCAAAGCATAAGAACTTAACACCGTTATCGCCATGCATAAAGCCATACATAAACACGCCTATCAGCACAGCAAATATGCCCAGGCCTTTTATAAAGCCGATAAACATCTCTTTACCTGTACCATGGAATGTAAAAGGACTATCAGCCAGCTCTGTTTTGCGGTAGATATATTGCAGATTTTTGGCTTTGGCCCAAGGGTAGTAAAGGCCCAGCGTTACCAGCATCAGCACGATGTTCACGATCTGGATGCTGAATAGTTCGGAGCCCTGCCCTTTAAAAGCTAAGGTTGGTTTGGAAATAGTTGTTTCCTGTTCTGTAGAAGTTTCCTGCATAAGGTTTGTTTTGGGTTGATTGATAGATTAGCAGGGATACAAGACAACTGCTTGTTGTGCAATATATTCCTTGCTAAATATATATAACAACAGCTGTATTATCCTAATGCGGTATCCATTTTTTTACAGAACCGGGAAACTATAGTTTAGAGAAGTGGCAGCCATCTATAGTTCAAACTATAACTTATCCTGAGAAGCAGGCATAAAAAACCGGGAAAACCAGTTTAATGATCTCCCCGGACAAAGTATTGCTGTGCTTATTTATTTCTATAGTTAGCCTCTTCTTCGTTCAAGCAGGATCATCATCATCAGGCTCAGGATCACACGTTCTGTTTCTTTACTATCCAGCTCGCCGGTTTTATGCACAGTAAACCTACGGCCAAAGAAGGAACGCTCCTTTGTGAGCATCGCAACTTCGTCGCCGCCGGGCTTTGTAACCGTGTAAGATGGGTTGAACACATACCCTGTAAACATGCCCAGCAAAGGAATTTCACTTAAAAGGCTATCCGCCACTTTCACCCAGCCGTTATCCTCCTGAATCAGCAGGTCCTGGTTTCTTTGCTCATCGTAAATTTCGTAACGCGCTTTCCATAGCGATGCCCAGCCTTTTCGGGCCACGCTGCCCACCTGTTCGCCCGTTTGGTTTGTAAAACTATAAGCCGCCGAAAAGTCCAGCCACTTGTTTGCACTGATGGTGTATAGTTGCTCTGGTTTGGCTTCGTCGCTGAATACGTTCACTTCTTCTATAAACTTGAACAGCTTCTGCTTCACATAATTAATAGTGCGGCCATTTGCATCCTGCACCGTAAAGTCGTTCGAG
This sequence comes from Pontibacter pudoricolor, assembly GCF_010092985.1. GTDB lineage: Bacteria > Bacteroidota > Bacteroidia > Cytophagales > Hymenobacteraceae > Pontibacter > Pontibacter pudoricolor. Next base: position 2,089,541 of record NZ_CP048106.1, read on the forward strand.
AAAGTGGAGATCTTAAAAGTAAGGGTAAGCGGAAACTGGATGTTTTGCATGTAGCAGGTATATATGTGGTTGTTTATTAGTTCAGGTTAAGTAGGCTCTCAGAGATAATTTGCCAGGAGCTGAAAGCATTTATTTTAGCACTCTATGTGCCAGAAACTAAACATAGCGGGTAGCAGAGTTACTTACTTTTTTGCTGCATTCAGGCTTGTCGTAAGATCTTCTCCATCTTCCTGCCTTTCGCCAGTTCATCTACCAGCTTGTCTAAATACCTTACTTGTTTTGTCAACGGATTTTCGATTTCTTCTATCCGGTAACCACAGATTACGCCCGTAACCAGATGCGCATTCGGGTTCAGGTTTGCCTCCCTGAAGAAGGTTTCAAACGTTGCTTTCCCGTCAACCAGTTCCTGCAGTTTTTTATCATCATAGCCTGTCAGCCACGCTATTACCTGATGTAGCTCTTCTTTTGTCCTGCCTTTGCGCTCAACTTTTGTAAGGTAGTGCGGATAAACGGAGGCAAATGTCATGTTTGCTATCTTTGCGTCGTGTTCGGGTGTTGTTTTCAAATTATTTTAATCTTTCTAGTTGTCCTTTTCTTTTCACCAGGTTTTTATAGTCCCATTGTATCTCTCTTGCCATCTTCAACCACCTTTCCAAATCAGATAAATCAACCTGGTCTAGGTTGGTGTAACGAATAGAGGCATCCTTAAATTTACCTGTAGTAACTATAAGTTTTTCTTCTCCGAAATCGGCACCGCTCCAAAACATCAGCCGGACACAGTCTTTTAATTTACAGTAGCCAACAACCGGATTACCATCTAAAAACCAGACAGGGTGTGCATGCCAGATTTTGCTTTCAGCCTCAGTCAGTTCAAGATCAATTGCAGTGGCAAGCAGGTCACAAATTTCTTTATCAGCAGCCGATTGTTTGTTGTTAAAACCCTGGATTTCTTCTTTCATAGATGTTTTTGGAGGAGTTGTTTGATATGCTATGTTCTTAGGGTTATTCTTTCGGTTATAGAAGTACATACACAACAACTACCAATAGACCTATGACTGCAAAGGTATACTTTCTCTGCTGGTGCTTTTTTAAGTACCCGTCCTTTTTCATGTCCCAGTCAAAAAGCATTTCCACAAGCACGCTATCTAAACGAAATATGAAATCAGCCCAGCAATAGCTTTCATTTGCCTTTCTTTTGTTGCTAACCTCTTGTTTCCTCTGCTTATATCGTTTCAGAACTGATACTTTCCTACTCTGATATTCGGGTGGAACGTTTCTAACCAGAAGTTCATTTTTTGCTTGCTCAACAGCGATTGGGTTCCAATCATCTGGAAAATTAGCTATTTGGACTAGCTCGTCTGTTTTCTGTCTGATATTGGAGGTTCGAAATTCATACTTACAATTACTGAAAACTATAGTATAAGCATAAATATACTCGTATCTGTACGATTTAAGGAGTTACCACTTTCCAGGAATCTCTCCTTCCGGCAACTATAGAGTTTTACACTTTAGCTAATATATAAATTTCTTCCAGTATTTATAGTTCCTGATCCTCAACTATAGCACTTACCCCACTTCCTAATTCCAGTAGCATAGCGTAATAAGACCGGGAATACATTTTTGATTTAAGCCAGGCATAGAAACTAATCTCTTGTATGTCGGTGCGCTCGAAGGTAGTGTAGGCCAGGGTTTCCTCTACATGTTGCATAAAAGCGGGTGTGGTCACAGCCTGCGGGTTATCGATCAGGAACTTAATAAGCTCCAGAAACCGGTTCACGTTCGTGTAAACAGGTTGGTACAGCAGGTCTTTAAACACGCGCTCTATACTTCTGATCTTATTCAGGGTAAGGTCTATGTTGCCGAGCTCGTATTGTATAATCATTTCGCCCAGGTTCTTTTTGAGGATCCATTCGCGACCCATTTTGCTCTCGCACCATTTATCCGACCGCTTTATGCTCATCAAAACCCGGTTTGCTTTCCCGAACGCACCTTGTGTAAAGTAACTGAAACTAAGGCCAAGCTGGGCGGTAAGCTGGTCTTTGGTGCTAAGGGTTAGCTTTGCTTTGTGCAGCAGGTGCTCCATCAGTTTTATAGCATCGTCGTTGCGGTGCAGAAAGATCAGGTTGGCCACCAGCAGGAAGGTATAGCGTGGATAAAAATGCGCGTAATGTCCTTTACCGTCGCCTTCCAGGCCCGCTTTTAGCTGCTCCAGATAATGCACCGACTCCGTAAATTTCTTGTTGCGGTATAACACATGCGCGATCATATACAGCAGGCTCAGTTTGTAATATTGATTGGCTTTCGAGAACCCATACTGCTGCTCTGTTTCGTGGTACTGCTTAATAATATAAGGCTCAAAAGAGAGGAAATCCTTACCGGCAAGTATAGCGCTTCGGGCAATGGACATCAGTTTATACAGCAAAGCAGGGCGTTTGCTTACCGCTTCCGATAAGCCATATTCTTTAAGCACATCCTGTATAATCCGGCCAAAATGTACATCGCTGCCTTGTTTGCGCACATCGCGCAGCCTTTTATTGATGATGCTGTTGGCAATATTGGCACGTTCTTCTTCGTCTGCCGCCAGTTTGTTCTCATTGCGTTTCCTGATGATCTGGTCCAGGTCGTCGGCAAACTCGTTTTCAGCTTTTTCTATCTGCAAATTATAGATGGTGTTCAGCAGGTCGAACTGCTCATTGGTTTGCGCCAGTTTCTCCGCTTTCCGCAGGTACGCCCAGGCCAGTTTATCCAGGCGCACTTCAAACAGGTAACGCGCCATAGACAGCATCCCCATAATGGGTGCTGAAGCAGTGGTATCTTCTGCCATGCGTTTCAGTAGAATAAAGTCAGACAAATGGCGCATCAGTCGCTTGCGAAGGGCATAATACGCTACCGGGTTCGGCTCATTTTTATAAAGCTTCCGGATGATCTGCTCCGATGCAAGCGGTTTTGGCAACTGCAGCAGTTGCAGCAGTTCCAGGTCTTTGCGGAATTCCTTCTGTTTCTGCCGCTGTATGAAAGCAGCCAGTCCCTGTTTGGCCTCTTCGTCAAGGGTATCGAGGGTAGTTTTCAGATCATCCATTCTGCAGGTTCTTTTAAAGTATAAAACCGGTCTAATATTACAAATTAAAAGTCTGATTACAACTTTACAACAAACTATAAAACAGCCATTTACAGACTATATATTTACGACACAAAAGTCTGAATTCCAGAAGCATTGTTTTCATACTATATCTGAGGGCTATACTTTTGATCCATCTTAAACACGAAAAAATATTATCTCACTATCAAAAGTATAAACCATGAAAAAGCTATTCTTTACCTGTCTTGCCTTGTTTGTAGTATTGGCTTGCCAGGCCCAGGACATTTTAACTAAGCGCAACGGCGACGAGCTGCAAGTAAAAGTGCAGGAAATAACACTGACCGAAGTAAAGTATAAGCGCTTCGACAACCTGGAAGGCCCCGTGATCTCTATTCTGAAATCGGAAGTGTTTATGATAAAGTATGAGAACGGCCTGAAAACAGTTATCTCCGGCGAAGCACCTGCAACTTCCACATCTTCGCCTTACCCCGATTACCAGCAACCGCAGCAGCAACATTTAAAACTATCAGGTCCGCGCCTCGGCTTTACTGTGCTTAGCTCAAAATTAGTTGATAACCTGGAGGAAGAGCACCAGGAAACTGTAAGCCCGTTTATCACACAGTTTGGCTGGCAGTTCGAGACGCGCATTTTTACGCTGGATAACGGAACATCCGGTTTGTTTGAGTTTGTACCGCTGGTTGGTGGCCTGGAGCAGGGCAAGTTTCTGCCAAGTTTAAGTGCGTTAATCGGTATCCGTGGCCCCAAAGGACTCGAGTTTGGCGTTGGGCCTAACCTATCGGTAGCAGGTGCCGGGCTTGTGTTTGCAGCCGGTACTAACTTCCAGAGCCAGGGTATAAACTTCCCGGTAAATATGGCCTTTGCCCCGTCTAAAGATGGCGCCCGCTTCAGTGTGCTGTTCGGTTTTAACTCACGCCGCAACTAACTATAAACTATAGCTAGAACTGAAAGCCATGAAAAAGTATTTACTGATTTTACTTTCTTGCTCGTTGGCACAGGTTGCCCTGCCGCAGGATGTGATCGTTAAAATAAACGGCGACGAATTAAAAGCCAGAGTAAAGGAGATTACGACAACCGAGATCACTTACCTGTCTGCTGATACTACTGATATACTAAACTATAAAATGGCTAAGGCTGAAGTGTTTATGGTGCGTTTTGCCAACGGCACCAAAGAGGTCTTCTCAGAAAATCTGCTATCTGAAACTATAGCTAAAGCAACTATAGCCAACCCAGCTCTTATGTATCAGAAAGGCCGTCAGGATGCACGGTCTTATTACAATGGTACCGGTGCCTTGCTGGGTTCGGCGGCCTCGGTTTTTCTAGCCGGTCCTGTCGGGCCTATAATTATTGGAGCTGTAAAACCCAGGGCTCGCTATAACAAATCATTGCCTGCTGCATCTCTGCAAGACCCAAATTATGTTAAAGGATACGAGAAGCAGGCGCACAACCGGAAGATAGGAAAAGCTGCGCTAGGTTTTGGAATAGGAACTGGTGTAAGCGTATTATATCTGATTTTGAGTGTAATGAGTCCGGGAAAATAGGGATTGAAACTATAGATTCTGAGTCATAGTATGGTTTCAGTATCTATAGTTTAATCGAGAGTGCTGCTATGTTTTGAGTATTGATCTGCTATCGTTAACCCACCCCTTCCCCTCCCAAGAGGGGAATTTCTGCAACTATTATAGTTAATAATATAGATATATAGTTAGCGTTGGTCATTCCCTGGCCCCTCCAAAAAAGAGCACAGGATATTCTGCTTGTATCGGCGTTTTAATAGCAATAAAATTCCCCTGCTCGGAGGGGTTAGGGGTGGGTTCAAGTAAGCCAAACCCCTAACTTCTCGGATGAAAATCCTTGATGACCTGTTTCAGATAATCTCTGTCCAGGTGGGTATAAATTTCGGTGGTGGTAATAGATTCGTGGCCCAGCATTTCCTGCACAGCGCGCAGGTCGGCGCCGCCTTCTATTAAGTGCGTGGCAAACGAATGGCGGAACGTGTGCGGACTTACCTGTTTTTGTATGCCGGCTCTGGCAGCCAGGTCTTTGATGATCGTGAAAACCATAACGCGCGTAAGCCTGGAGCCACGGCGGTTCAGGAACACAATATCCTCATGCCCTTTTTTGATTTTAAGATGGCAACGCACGCCTTCGCGGTATAGTTTAATGTGCTTCAATGCGTCGCGCCCGATCGGCACAAGGCGTTCCTTGTCGCCCTTACCTGCCACTTTCAGAAAGCCCATATCCTCGTACAGGTTACTCAGTTTCAGATCCAGCAACTCGGATACACGCAGCCCCGAACTATAGAGAGTTTCCAGCATGGCACGGTTGCGGGTTCCTTCGGGAGTGGAAAGGTCTATGGCGGCCAGCAGTTGTTCTATTTCATGAAAGTTAAGGGTATCAGGTAGTTTCCGGTCAAGCTTGGGGGCTTCTATCGTTTCGGACGGGTCGGCGGTCAGCATGTCTTCCATGATCAGGAACTTATAAAATGCCCGGATACCCGACAGCGTTCGCGCCTGCGAGTGCACCGTCATCCCCAGTTCGTTTACCCATTCCAGGAAATCGCGGAGTATAGTTGGGGTTATGTTTTCGGGGGCAACCTGCAACCCTTTCAGTTCCAGGAAATCTGTCAGCTTTCTAACATCACGCAAATAGGCCTCCACCGAGTGGCCCGACAACGACTTCTCCAGCCGCAGGTATTGTTCAAATTGCTTAACAGTTATATTCCAGGTCATGGGCGGAGTTAGAAAGTTGGGAAGTTAGAAAGTTAAAGAGTTTAGGAGTTAGAGAGTTTGTGAGTTATAGAATTCAGAAAGTTAGGAAGTTAAAAAGTTAGATAGTTAGCAATTCGTAGAGACGCAATACGTTGCGTCTTTTTAGCTTTAGAGCAATTAAAATCCTGTTCATCCTTTAATCCTGAAAATCCTGATTCAGACCATCCAACAATTCAACAATTTAAAGTAAAGCAAATATAGTTAATCCTTACCTTTGCAGCTTCCGTTTTATGCGGAAAACAAGCAACACCCAGATACTATGAAAATACTGATCCTGAATGGACCTAACCTGAATTTGCTCGGCATCCGAGAGAAAGCGGTGTATGGCTCCCGTTCGTTCGAAGATTATTTTGAGGAGCTGAAAGAAGCTTTTCCGGCACTGGAGCTAACTTATTTCCAGAGCAACACCGAAGGCACTTTAATCGACAAATTGCACGAAGTCGGGTTTACCTACAAAGGGATCGTATTTAATGCAGGTGCCTATACACATACATCGGTTGCCTTATCTGATGCCGTTAAAGCCATAGAAGCGCCTGTTGTGGAAGTGCATATCTCCAACATTTATGCCCGCGAAGCTTTCCGGCACAAAAGTATGCTGGCACCGTATTGCACCGGCTCTATAGTTGGCTTTGGCCTGGAGAGTTACCGCCTGGCGCTGCAGTACTTCGAACGCCTGAAGCCTAAACAAATTGGTTTCGGTGCTAAATAAACTACAGCCCGGCACGTTAGCATACCGAACAGAACCTTTTACATTAAAAAAAGTATAGTTTTTACGCTATATTTTATTTATATTCCTGAATGATACTCAATTTTTATCCCGGCCCATCTAAAATTTACCCCGAAGTACGCGCCTACATGACAGATGCTTACGACGAAGGTATTTTAGGAGCACCGCACCGCGGAGAGCAGTTTGTACAGCTTTCGAGGGCTACGGTAGGCTTAGTAAAACGCAAACTTAACATTCCCGAAGATTATTACATCTTCTTTACCTCCGGGGCTACAGAGTGCTGGGAAATTCTTATTCAAAGTCTTACAAAGCATAAAAGCTATCATATTTACAACGGCTCTTTCGGGGAGAAATGGTACGACTATGCTAAAAAACTACGCCCGCACGCTGAAGGCATTTCCTTCGATCTGAATGAGGCCATGCCGGTGGAACAGTTAACAATAAGCGCTGATACCGAACTTATCTGCTTAACCCAGAACGAGACATCGAACGGCACCCAGGTTTCGGCCACTACTATCCTTAACCTGCATAACCGCTACCGCGACACCTTAATTGCTGTAGATGCTACCTCGTCTATGGCGGGCCTGAACCTTAAAATCATAAAAGCAGATATCTGGTTTGCCTCGGTACAGAAATGCTTTGGGCTGCCTCCCGGGCTTGGTGTTATGGCGTGTTCGCCGCGCGCTATTTTCAGGGCGAAGCAGATGGCCGAACGCGGGCACTATAACAGCCTGGTAGGTATCTACGAAAAAATGCTGAACTACCAGACCACGCACACGCCAAACGTGCTGGGTATATACCTGTTGCGCCGTGTGCTCGAAGACCGTCCGTTCATTAAAGGCATTGAACAGGAACTGGTAGACCGCTCGACAGCCCTTTACGAATTCTTTGCCCAGTTCCAGGATATACAGTTGCTGGTAGAGAATGAAGAGGTGCGCTCCCGTACAGTTATTGCTTTACAGGCCAGCGAGCGTTTGGTGGATGATATTAAAAAACGTGCCCTGCACCATAACATAAGGCTTGGAAATGGCTATGGCGCATGGCAGCGCAATACATTTCGTATCGCAAACTTCCCGGCCATACTGGATGAAGAGTATGAAGAACTAAAACGCTTTTTCCTGCACTATTACGCCTAAAATTATACCTTTGCGCCAAAACTAAGTATAAGCGCACATGGGTATTTTTAACTTCAAGGAAATCATATCGGTAACGCTGATCCTGTTTGCGATCATCGATATTCTGGGCTCTATCCCGATCATTATTAACCTGCGTAAGCGCGAAGGCGTTATCCAGTCCGAAAAAGCCACCATCATTTCCGGGGTGCTGATGATCGCTTTCCTGTTTGTGGGCGATGGTATTCTAAAGCTTTTCGGTATCGATTTCCAGTCGTTTGCCATGGCGGGTGCCATCATCATTTTTATTATTGGTCTGGAGATGATCCTGGGCAAAGACTTTTTCCATACTGACCCCGAAATTAAAAGTGGTTCTATAGTTCCGCTGGCCTTCCCGCTTATAGTTGGGGCCGGCACCATGACTACCCTGCTTTCGCTTCGTGCCGCTTATTCGGTTCCAAACATCCTGGTGGGCATTATTCTTAACCTGCTTTTTGTTTATATTGTACTAAAAGCATCTCCATGGATAGAGAAAAGACTTGGCAAAGCTGGCGCCGATGTGTTGCGTAAAGTGTTCGGAGTTATACTTTTAGCCATCGCCATTAAGCTGTTCAAGAGCAACCTGCCGATTTAATAATTTTGAATAACTGAATTTTGAATGACTGAATATCTTTTGTCATTTCGAGTGCAGCGAGAAATCTAAGTAGAATATATGACAGATCTCTCATGGCATCGAGATAACGATCAGAAATTCAACCTCTTAATCAACCTTCATATTCACCCATTCAAACTTCAATTATTCATTTATTCAAAATTACCTTATGATCGAATTATTTACTGACGGTGCTTCGCGAGGCAATCCGGGGCCAGGTGGTTTTGGTGTACTATTGCGCTGGGGGCCGCACGTAAAAGAGCTGACCGCCGGGTTCCGTAAAACAACCAACAACCGAATGGAGTTACTGGCTGTTATAGTTGGTTTAGAGGCTATTACCAAGCCTGGCATTCCGATTACCGTGTATTCCGACTCAAAGTATGTGGTCGATGCCGTGGAAAAACGTTGGGTATTTGGCTGGCAGAAAAAAGGCTTTGCCGGCAAAGCCAACGGCGACCTGTGGGCCCGTTTCCTGCGTGTTTATGCCAGGCACAACGTAAAATTTGTATGGATTCGCGGCCACGCCGGTCACCCCGAAAACGAACGCTGCGACGAGCTAGCCGTTGCCAGCGCCTTACAACCCAACCTGCCCGCCGACGAAGGGTTTGAATCAGGTATGTTCAATTCGAAATAATGAATAGTGAGTAATGAAAAATGATTAATTCCTGTTGTCATCTCGACAGCAGGAGAGATCCATCTGGAATCCATAATAGATTTCTCGCTCAGGCTCGAAATGACAATCAACACATTCATTATCCATTAACTAATCGTTAAAATTGGCCAATACCTACTTCCAATTCAAGCAGTTTAAAGTAGAGCAGGACAAGTGCGCCATGAAAGTGTGTACCGATTCGTGCTTGTTTGGGGCTGTAATAGATGTCAGCGAGGCTAGCCAAATTTTAGATATTGGTACCGGCACGGGTTTGCTTTCGCTGATGGTAGCCCAGCGCTCCGAAGCAACTATAGATGCCGTTGAAATTAACCCGGAAGCAGCCGCACAGGCCTCAGAGAATTTTGCTTTAAGCCCCTGGGCAGACAGGCTGCATTTACACCCGGTAAGCTTGCAGGAATTTGCAAAGGTTAACCAGCAGAACTATGGCGTTATCCTTTCCAACCCGCCATTTTTCCTGGCATCCTTAAAGTCCGGAAATGCTGCAAAGGACAGCGCCAAACACACCGGAGATCTCTTTTTTGAAGATATCCTGGTTTTTGCACAGAAACACCTGACACCCCAGGGCAAACTATATATTCTGCTCCCACCAGCTGAGGCCCAACATTTTGCAGAACTGGCTACAGACCACCAACTATACCTTACAGAAACGATTGAAGTTTTTACTTACATCAACGGCCAGTGCATCCGCCATATCCAAACCTATAGTTTCGTAAAGTCAGCCTCCCCAACTATAAGCCAACTCCACATCCGCGAAGCCGATAAAACAACCTACACTGCTGCATTTACAGAACTATTACGCGACTATTATCTGCATTTGTAATACGCTACTGCCCTCGCTCGCGTCCCGCGAGTGTGAGTTATTTAGCGGACTCTGGCCGCTTTAAACTATAGTTTAAGTTGCCTGGTTTTATACTTTTAGTGTAAAGTGGCGGGACGCCATAGGTAACCCACACTCGCAGAACGCGAGCGAGGGCAAGAGATATGCTGGCAATATGCTGGCGCGAGTTTGTAACTCGTGCCTATCTATGATGTTGGATTTGTAATTAAAAGCTCTTTCGGACTTCCAAGTCCGAAAGAGCTCTGCCAGGGATTTCCTAATCCCCGTATTACGAATAACGCGGATTAGGAAATCCGCTTCAGGATTAGTTCCGGACGAGGATGTCCGGAACAGCAGTTAGAGAGCAATAAGTAGCTGCGAACTATAGTTTACACGGGCCAGAGGCCCACGCTATAGTTTGTCACCAGCGGGGACACTCACGCAATGGGCTGTTTATTTTATAGTTACTTTTTCCAGCAGCCTTTCCTGTTCTATAAAATTAACGCCGTAGGACTTCAGTTCTTCCAGCACAGGTTTGTATAGTTCCGGTTTGGTCGGGATAACGATGCCACGGTTTGAGATCTTACCCTGTAGCAGCAGTTTTGCCAGAATACCAACCGGCAAACCCACCGTTTTCGCCATAGCCGTGTGCACTTCATCATCTCCCTTCACTACCAGCGATGAGGTGACCTCATATTTCTCGCCTGCCAGTTCATACTCAAATAAATGCTGCATCACGATCATGTCTTTGTCGCCGGGCGATAGTTGCCATTTCTCCTTTAGTATCTTCTCCAGTACCTGCGCCGGCGTGGCACCCACCAGCTCTACAGGCTTTTCGGTAAAGAGGTCGAGCCAGGAAAGTTTCTGCAATACTTCGCTCTGTTCATCTATAGTTAAGTAGTTGGCTACCCTTTGTTCTATAGTTTCGCCGTTGGTAGCATAGGGCAGAAAAGCCTCAAAGTAGGAACGGTACGTCATGTTCTCCGAGCCCTCCAGGGTATAGCTGTCGTCGGTTAAGCCCAGTTGCACAAATACGTCCCAGGCGGCACAATAACCGGGTTTACGAAGCGTACCGCGCAGCATAGTTGGTATGTCCAGCAGGTTGTAAGGTTCGCGGTAGCTGAGCGAGTCGCGGTTGGCATAGCCTTCGAAATGGCCGTAGCCGTCTACGTATAGTTGCTCGGTGCGCTTAAACAGTTGATGATAGGGTATGTATTTGTACTCACCGTTCCGGATATACTTGGCTGTGCCCTGCCCTGCCAGTACCACGTTGCGCGGGTTCCAGGTAAACTTATAGTTCCAAGGGTTAGTGTCGGACTCAGGCGCAACCAGGCCGCCGGTGTACGACTTAAAAGAAGTAAGCTTACCGCCTTTCGCTTCTATGTGCTGTATAGCAGCCATTGCCGACATATGGTCAATGCCCGGGTCCAGGCCGGATTCCATCAGTATGGTTAAGTTCTTTTGCTGTGCTTCGGTGTGCAGTTCTAAAAAAGCAGGCGTAACATACGAGGCCGTGATCAGATGCTTTTCCTGTTTCAGACATTCTTTAGCCACCTCTATGTGAAAAACAGCCGGTAACAGCGATATCACCAGGTCAGCCTGTTTCACTTCCGCTTCGCGCTGTTCATCGTTGTGCACGTCAAAAACCAGGGCTTCGGCGTAAGGCAAATCATCAACCAAACTATGCAGGTGGGTCACTACCATGTCGCCGATGCGGATGTGCCAGTTTTCGGTGGGTGCGTGCTGTAAAAGGTAAGCGATGAGCGATGTAGCAGAACGGCCGGCGCCAAGCAGCAGGATATTTTTCATAAAAGGTACTATCAGATCTTTCTATAGTTTAACTATAGTTTGCGTGAGGGATAGAGCGGTTCTAAGAATCTGTATAGTTGGTCACGAACTATAAAGTCGAAGATCCCGGACTTGCTTCGGGACGTGCCGCGAAAGCCCGACGGCTGTGCCGGTACGCCCGGTTACTTTTACTAAAGCCACGCCAGCTATAGTTTTAATTATGCTTCAAGTTAAGGATTACAGGCGCTAAGGCAAACGCTTTTATTGCTTTTCCGGAATATTCCTGTAATTTTATAGCCCTTTTCTATTTTTTGTATTGATACTTACCTAAATGGCAAATAAACTGACCATTAACATAGATATTGACGTACTGGATTCTGCTGCTGAACTGAGTGCACAGGAAATGCAAGCCATGGAACTGGCACAGCAAGCCGCAGCCGATGCCTATGCCCCTTATTCGAACTTTTTAGTAGGTGCTGCGCTGGTAATGGAAGATGGCAGCATGTTTAAAGGCAGCAACCAGGAAAACGCTGCTTACCCGTCGGGGTTATGTGCCGAGCGCACGGCTCTTTTTGCCCTTAGCGCCAACTACCCGAAAGCGAAAATTAAATTACTGGCCGTAACTGCCCGCCGCCGCAACGAGGAGGAATTTTTACCGGCCATGCCATGTGGCGCCTGCCGCCAGGTTATGGCCGAGTACGAGTTCAAACAAAAAGAGCCGATCCCGGTTTTGCTGCAGGCTGCCGATGGCAGGTACTATCGCTTTAACACCGTAGCCGACCTGTTGCCTTTCCAGTTTACTTCCGATCATTTGTAGGAAGCAAACTGCTGGTACTGCGTTAAAGGCTGCTTTAAACTCACTTCTGATCCATGACCGAGCAACACCTGCTAACACAGCGCACTGCCCGCTACTATAGTTTAGGGACTCCATCTGACGAGGTTACAGACCTCTGGATAGTTTGCCATGGTTACGGGCAGCTGGCCCGCTACTTTCTCCGTCATTTTGCTCCTCTGGATAATGGCCGCACAATTATAGTTGCGCCCGAAGCGCTTTCACGGTTTTACCTGGATGGATTTTCGGGGAGAGTGGGCGCCACCTGGATGACAAAAGAAGACCGTTTGACGGAAATTGAAGACCAGGCCGCTTACCTTACGTTGCTGCTGCAAACCCAGCTGCAACAACTATCTGCTGAAGTACGGGTAACTATAGTTGGCTTTTCGCAGGGTGGCGCTACAGTTAGCCGCTGGCTGGCCTCCGGTGCTGCGCCTGTGCACCGGCTTATTCTTTGGGCCGCATCTTTCCCTGAAGATATTGATTTTACTGCCGGTAAAGCTGCTTTCACAAACCTGCCTGTTGCTATAGTTTATGGTACACAGGATGAATTTATAACACCCGAAAGTCTTCAGAAAAAACAACAGCTCCTGTCTGAATTAGGCATTGCACCTCAGTTCTATACTTTTGAAGGAGGCCATACGCTTGATGCGGCTACTTTGGTAAAGATAAATGAGCAACTATAACTTAAAGCTCTTAAAACAGCTCCGAGGTGTACTAACAGTGCCTCCCCTTACACACCAATTTCAACTATAAAGTTAAAGCAACTATAAACTAAGCAGAACTCCATTTTTACTTAGTATAATTTTATCAACAATAAGTTATAGTTTATACCTTTGCCCTACCCGCTACCTCTCTGAAAAACGCAGTATCAACCCTTCCTGCGCTTCATGATTAATTAACCACAACTAAAACAAGCTTATGAAAAAACTATTTATGCACAGCCACAGGCTATTGCAAACACTGGCGTTGGCTTCTGTCATCCTGCTTTCAGGTTGCGAAAAATCGCAGGATGTAGAACCAACAGCTTCGCTCGGTAATGATCAGAAAAAAGCGAAAACAACTGAGACAAAAATTTATTATGGCGATGCAGTTGCTATCGGGGATGGCACGGCCTGGGTTTGGGTTGAAGTGTTGCAGGGCAAACCGGTCGCCATGGGTATTGAGTTAACTGAAGGAGTGCTGGATGGTATCGCAGAACAGGAAATGTACGAAGTTGTACTTCCGCTGCCAGGCCAGGCACATTCTACAGGTTATAAAACGGTAACTATTGGCTGGAACCCGATGGGGCACGAACCAACCGGCGTGTATACTTTACCGCACTTCGATTTCCACTTTTTCATGCAGACCGAAGGGCAGATCATGCAGGTAGCTGGCGGTCCTGATGAAGGTGCCTGGTCGTTGGTTGGCACTGTTTTCCCTGAGTTTTATACGTTCGGCCCCGAACCGTTTGCCGTACCGCACATGGGCGTGCACTGGAGCGACGTACGTTCGCCTGAATTCTCGCCTGCCGGCTTCTCCCGAACATTTATTTATGGCTCTCATGATGACAGAGTTACGTTCCTGGAGCCAATGATAACGCTGGAATACCTGGAAAGCCTGGCTGCCGGCGACGCTGAAACACTGCCTGTACCTTCACTCCTGAGTTATGTTGATCCGGGTTATTATCCTCAGTCCTATACTGTAACATATACCGCTGACGGTACATATTCTATAGCGCTTACAGACCTTATGTTCCGAAACAGGAACATGTAAAACTATAGGTATTAACTATAATAGTGATCCCTTTCAGCTATAAATAAACTATAGCCGAAAGGGATCACTGTTTTAAGCTTTCATCTCTGGCAACTACCTGGCTATCAATACTGACCGCTATACATTGAACTACCATCGCCATACAAAAAACACGCACATCTATTAGAACATTAATATATTTACTTGCGTATATACCAAAAATCACAATATAAGTGCTTACTCCATATTTTTCTCCGGAGATCTGTCTTTCTAACTAAAACCCTTATTTTATGCAAAAAAAGTTATACGCTTTCCTCTGCTGTTGCTTTGTGTCGGTTTCAGTTTTCGCCCAGAGTAAGATCAATATCACTTCTAACATCCCCGATGCTAAATTCTTTATGCTTCGTGAATCCGATAATTCCGAGGTCGCCGAACTTGGTGTGGGAAGCATCGAACTGAAACTGTCGAAAGACTCCCGGAACAGGATCAAGATCGTGAAGGAAGGTTATGAACCGCTGATAAAAGAATATCCGCGAACTATAAAATGGGAGAAGGAACAGAAAATAGCCCTGGAAAACCGCCTGGTAGACATAAGCGTGGAGCCCTACGATGCCGAAATTTATGTGGATGGCCGCATGATCGGGACAAAACGTACAAACCTGGTAATTGGCAAAGGCAAGTTTCTGACCTTAGAAGTTAAAAAAACAGGCTTTGCGCCGATCACTAAAATTTACTACAACGCTCCGGACCGCGAAGCGCCACCGATTAAAGATTTTTTTGAGATGAAAGACCGCCAGGTTCGCCTGGAAGTGTTCCCGGCTGATGCCACGGTACAAATAAATGGCGTTTCGAAAGGCAGAGGCACCTCAGATATTACTATACCGAACGGCGAATGTGTAACTGTAAATGTAGTGCGCGAAGGCTATGCTGACGTAACCCAGGTATTCTGCAACAAACCCGCCACCGACCCGGCCCCTCCCATCCGTTTCAGAGCAGCTTTAGAGGACCGGCTGGTAAAAATAACCACCGCCCCAGCCGATGCTAACATTGAAGTGGCCGGTAAAATACTGGGTGTGGGCAAATATGATCTTAAAGTTCCTAAAAATGATTGTGTAGAAGTTCGTGTGGTGAAAGATGGGTTCATCAGGTTTACGAAAAGCTACTGCAACCAAACCAACATGCAGGAACCACCATTAACCGAATTTGTAGAGATGGTAGAAGATGAAGCTTACAACTCCTCTATTTCTACGGACATGGCCAACGTGCGCATAACCATACCCGTGAATAAAACGATAGCCCCTGAAGATGCCTGGCGCACGCTAAGCTCCATTATTACCCGCAGTTTTGATGTGCTGGAAACAGTAGACTATAATACAGGCTATCTTACAACCTCGTGGCAGGTACAGAACTTTAACGGCATGAGCACCATCCGGACGCGTATGATCGTGAGCAGCGGCGGTAACTCTAACGAGCTGACCTACGTGGTAAAAATAATCAGCCAGCGGGCCGACGGTGTAATAAGCGTAAAAGAAGATCAGCTTTTCTCGGACTGGGGAAGGTTACTGAAGCGCTACGGTGGGATTGTAGAAGAACTGCAGTCGCGTTTACAATAAGATAAACTATAGTTATAGCAAAAGCCTCAGGACTAGTTCTGGGGCTTTTGTTTTATAGTTCGCAAGCTAAAACCTATAGTTAAAAGATCGCCACCCACCTTTCAATTTTCTAACTTTCTAACTTTTCAACTTTTCTCTCCCACATGCCATCCATCACAACTTCCAGCAGATGCTTATCCGGGTCCCGGAAATAAAACGACAGGAAACCTCCGCCCCAGTCATATTCCTGTTCAATAGGTATACCGGCGGTTTCTATAGTTGCTTTTGTTGGTGCGTAGTTTTCTTTACTTACTTCAAAGGCCAGGTGCAGCTCGCCCGAACCAAAATGCGGTGGCAGGCTGCCTGGTTTACGCGCTGCTTCCGCTATAAAGCATAACAGCACCGAACTACCCACCCTGAAAAACACATGCCTCCCGGGCACTTCGCCAATCACATCAAACTTAAGCAAGCCGTTGTAAAAAGCTTTGGTCTTTGCCAGGTCCGACACATACAGGCAGGTTTCCTTTATTTTCAGGATATCCATTTATAGTTGCGAAAACGTTGTTTTGAAAAAACTATATAGTAAACGTAAGACCTTATAGTACGTTTACCGTAGGTACCAACAGCATTATTTACGCCCTTTTTTATGAAACTTATGATAAAAATCTTTATTGTTTTTGCATCTGTCCTGGCTATTGCCTTTTATTTTCTTCGTAACCGGGACCAGGCTACACCCACCTCAAAAGCAATAAAATCCGAAACTGGTAAATTCGAAACGCTTGCCCCCTTACCCAGTGTTGTAAAAGAAAGTTCAGGGATTGAGACTATGCCCGAAAAAGGAAATTATCTTACCCATAACGACGCGAACAACCAACCTTATCTTTACGAGATAAACGAAAACGGGAAGCTGGTAAAAACCTACAAATTTAAACTGCCCAATGTAGACTGGGAAGACCTGACACGGGACGATAACGGAAATTTATACATCGGCGATATTGGCAACAACAACAGCAAACGCAGCGAACTGGCCATTTATAAAGTACCTTTCAGCGAAATGGCAAACCCTCAGGCCATCCGCTTCACATACGAAGACTATGAAGGTAAACCGTCTAAAAAAGATAAGAACAGTTTTGACAGCGAAGCATTTTTCTGGTATGATGGCAATCTCTACCTGATATCAAAAGACCGCAATGGAAGCCATGAAGCAAAGGTTTACCAACTCCCTGACAAGCCTGGCACTTATACAGCTAAAAAGATAGGAACAATAAAAATGACCGACCGGGTTACAAGCGCATGCATCAGTCCTGATGCTAGTATGATTGTGTTGCTAAGCGAAGGTAAAATCCATCTGTATCGGAATGTAGATAACCCTGAATTATTTTTTGAAGGTAAACCTGAAGAAATACAACTGAGCGGCGCCGGCCAGACAGAGGCTGTCACTTTTAAAGATAATAACACACTTATACTTACCAGCGAAGGCGGCAATCTTTTCCAGTATACGTTTTAAACCCGAACTATGAAATAAAATGGGGCTGTAGTTTATCACCACAGCCCCATTTTATTTTATTTAACTTCTGCCAGTTTACCTCCCGGCAACCCCGGCTTCGGATTTCGCCATACTCTGAACAGTACAAACAGCCCAATAAATATAAGCGGGATGCTCAAAAGCTGTCCGATGTTTAAGGTCATTGTTGCTTCCTTTGCCACCTGATCCTCTTTCAGGAATTCTATAACAAATCTGAAACTAAAGAGCAGTGTTACAAACAAACCGAAAAGCAACCCAAGCGGCAATGCTTCTTTATACTTTTTCCAGAGCCAGTAAAGCAACACAAACAGGCCAAAAACCATAATGGACTCATAGAGCTGTGCCGGGTGGCGTGGGTCCTGCGAGGCGGCTACACCGTTAATTATTTCGTTGTTTCTCAGGAACTTAAAAGCCCATGGCACATCCGTCACTTTCCCGATTATTTCGGAGTTCATCAGGTTACCTAAACGGATAAGCGCACCGCCCAGGGCAACCACTATTACAATGCGGTCGAGCACCCACATGTAATTAAATTTATGATTTCGGCTAAATAACCACAGTGCGAAAAGAATACCTATAGTTGCTCCGTGGCTCGCCAATCCGCCTTCCCATATTTTCAGTATCTCGATCGGGTTGCTCAAGTAATATTCAGGGTCGTAAAAAAGTGTATGACCTAGTCGGGCACCAACTACTGTACCAATGATCATGTATAGCGTTATAGCATCTACATCGCCTTCGGTACGGCCTTCAGCCACATAGATTTTGGTAAGGATGCGTTGCCCAAACACAAAAGCCAGCGCAAAAAACAACCCATACCAACGGACAGAAACCGGCCCGATGTTAAATATTTCCGGATCTACGTTCCAGGTAATAAAATTCAGTAAACTCATAGTTAGGGTGATGATCGTATTTACCCAAAGTTACAATAAATCATGCAGGTACAAAATGGAAGGGTTAGAAGTAAGTTGATAAAACGGTTTTCTCTGTTGTCATCCCGAGCATTTTTGAGACGCGAGCCGAAGAGAGAGCCAGCCTAGCTGTGAAGGATCATATTTGTCCTGTAATTGAATTTGCCTCCCTTGTCATTTCGAACAAAGTGAGAAATCTGAGTGCTATAGTTGACTGCTTTACTATCCGAACCAAGCATTTCTTCTATAGCTGCTTCTAAACCTGGGAGCTCTACTTGCCTACTGTTCTATAGCTAGCTTTGGTGCCCTCATGGCCGGGAGGCCCCGTCTTGGGGGTAGGGGCCCTCGATAAGGGCATCGCGCTGCTGCTTTCTTGCTACCCTCTTACCTCGGGTTGCCTGACGGCACCGCAACAAAGCAAAGGCGCTCATCCCAAAGACTGTGATCAGGTCGATAGTTATAGTTTAAAGGAACTGCTATAGTTGCATCGCTTTATCGTGGTGGTATTTCCGTAGGGACAGGCCGTGACCTGTCCTATCAACAGGCTGTAACTATAGAACTACAACTCAAACTACAACTATAGCTGAAATTCCCCTCCCGGGAGGGGCAGGGGTGGGTTAACTATACAAGGTCCTGTAACTAATCAAGATGACAAAAAATATCCCCAAGAAAAAACCCTCTCTTATTGCTAAGGGAGGGTTTTGAGAATTTACTTAAACCAGCTCTACATCCATGTTCTCATAAATAGTACGGTTGTAGAATATCTTGTGAATGTCCACTACATCTTCCCCGGCGGCAGGGCGTTTTTTAACGTAGGTCCCGTCTTCGCGCATAATGTAGGAGTTCTGATTATCGAGCAGGTTGTAGTGCAGAATCGAAATGGCCTCGCGTTTCAGGTCTTCGTTCAGTATCAGGAACAGGGCCTCTATTCTCCTGTCAAAGCTGCGGACCATTACATCAGCGCTGCCGCTGTAAACTTTGGCATCGCCGCTGTTATGGAAATAATAAATACGGCTGTGTTCCAGGTATTCCCCAACTATAGATTTCACGAAAATATTCTCGCTCAGATCTTCGCGACCCGGTCGCAGACAGCAAATACCACGAACTATAAGTTTTATAGGAACACCGGCCTTGGATGCCTTGTAAAACTCGTCCATTACCTCTTTATCTTCCAGCGAGTTGATCTTGATCACAATACCGCTTTTCAGTCCTTTTTTAGCATTCCGGGCCTCGTTACGAATCAGCTCGATCAACTGGTTACGAAGGCCTTTCGGCGAGGTCATCAGCGATTTGTATTCGTTCGGACGGGAGTGGCCGGTAATTACATTAAAGAATTCGGAAACATCGTGCGCGTAAATCTCATCGGTTGTAAGCAAACTGACATCAGAATACAAACGGGCTGTTTGCTCGTTATAGTTACCGCTGCCGATGTGCACATAACGCGTTACCTTCTCCCCTTCTTTCCGGATGATCATCAGCATTTTGGTATGCGTTTTATACTTGCTGATACCATAAATTACAAAGCAGCCGGCTTTTTCCAGGCGGTCACCTTCTTTCAGGTTACGCTCTTCATCAAATCGGGCTTTAACTTCAAACAACACCGATACGTGTTTTCCGTTTTCGGCGGCTTTCAGTAACGCGGCAGTAACGCGGCTCTGGTCTGCGAGGCGGTATATCGTTTGTTTAATTCCCAGCACATACGGGTCTTCGGCGGCGCGCTCCAGCAACTGTACCACCGGCTCCATGCTGTTATAAGGATGGTGTAGCAACACGTCGTGCTCTTTCAGGTACTGGAACAGGTCTATGCCATCGCTTGGCAGGCTGCGCGGCATCACAGACGATGGTTGTTTAAAGCAACGGTCTTTGAACTGCCGGTGGTTAATGATTTGCCACAGCGCGCGCAGGTCTATTAAACTATTGATTGTAAAGACGTTGGCATTATCGATAACCCAGCGATCCTTCAGTACTTTCATCATAAAAGCCGACGGATTCCGCTCTACTTCCAGGCGTACCACCCGCCCTTTTTTACGGGTCTTAAGCTTGGATTTTATTTCCTGTACAAAGTCCGCTTCAATGTCGTCTGATTCTTCGAGGGTAAAATCGCCGTTTCGGGTAATGCGGAATAGGTTAACTGAAACGATATCTACATTACGGAACAGCTTTTTTATTTTCCAGCGGATAATTTCTTCAATAGGTACAAATATGATCTTGTCCTTGCGGTTGATCTCGTAGAAACGCGCCAGGTTTTGTGGTATCTGTACAAAGGTCAGGCGGTCCTGTGCTTTCTGCTCATCGTCGGTGCGGGTAACTACACCAAAGGTCAGCAGCTGGTTCATGAGTAGCGGAAAACCATGGTAATTATCGAACACCATGGGTGTAAGCAGCGGGAATATGGTATTCTTAAAGTACCCGTCTACTTTCTTCTGCTCTATTTCGGTCAGTTCGCCAACCATCAGCACGTCAAAGCCACTCTTATCGAAAAGCGGTTTCAGTTCGTTGTTATAGGTCAGGTACTGGTCGTTTACAAAACGGTGCGAATAATCCAAGAGCTTCTTGCGGAAAGGAAGCTCACGAAGGCCCGAATAATCTGTACGCTCTTTACCGTAGTCGATATAGTTGTACAAACTGCCCACCCTGATCATGAAAAACTCGTCGAGGTTAGACGAGGTAATGGCCAGGAACTTGAGCCTGTCAAAAATAGACTTGTTTGTATCGCGGGCCTGGTCGAGTACGCGGTAATTAAAGCGTAGCCAGCTCAGGTCGCGGCTTATGTATTTACTTTTCTTTATCTGGTCAGAGACCTTATTTATAAGCATGTTAACAGTAGAATTTAAAGCCGATCAGGGTTTGAGATCAGTTTTTATCAGGATGAAATTTGTACTTAGTGCTAATATATAGTTTGTAACGGATATTGCACAGTTTTAGCCATCCCAATACGCATTTATTATAGCCTCAGCCAGCTTTTATAGTTTAATCTATAGTTTGATCCGAATAATTGTTACCTAAATCAATAACATACACGATGCCTGCCGCTACCGTTACCCCGTTTATAGCGGTAAGAGAAGTATAATTGCGGTAAGCCCCACCCTCTTGTGTTGCTCTGGAAAAAGACGCTGGGGTAAGATACCTGGAAGTAGTGCCACTCAGGTATTCAATACTCCCTTCGAAGCGCCATTTGTCGCCTCCGATCTGCAATCCTGTCCGGGCACCGTATCCCAGAGATATCGAAGTAAAACCAGAGCTGCTTTCAGATGGATGATCATCGTTTTCGTAAGTCATGAACCGCAAACCCAGCAACGCATAGGCAAATGGATGAAAGTATCTGGCTACAGTAGTTTTGGCACCAAAATGTGTATTTAAAATGCTCATGCCGGCCCTCATATCCGAGTTCGCATCAAAAACCAGGATATTCCGGGAATAACTGATTCCGCCAGCCCAGGGCTTTTCTGATGGTTTTATAAGTAACGTCGGTTCATAGCCTATAGCCGCATACGTATCTCCGAACTTACCGCCAAAGCCTGTCACCCGTGCTTTTAGCGAAACGTCAACCTGTGCGAACACAACAATAGGCAAGAACATAAAACAGGCTAAAACAGATACCGATGCCTTAAAAGCTTTCATAAATAAACTATAGATAAAAGGAGTAAGAACTATAAATTGGGTTATTTACCGCTGCGCTATGCCCTGAATATCAGCTTTAAGTGCCAGCAGTTTTTCTAATATAAACTAACATTACTAACTATGAATATACATCATTCCTGCCTGAAAATTTATAGTTTCGGCAACAAAAAAAGCCGGCTATACTTTGCAGTACAGCCGGCTTTCAAATTTATAGTTTAACTATAGCTTACACGTCTACGCGTGCATACTTCGAGTTACGCTCAATAAAGTCGCGGCGAGGGCCAACTTCGTCGCCCATCAGCATCGAGAACAGGTGGTCGGCTTGTGCAGCAGATTCTATAGTTACCTGCTTTAAGCTTCTCACTTCCGGGTTCATAGTTGTAGTCCAGAGCTGTTCCGGGTTCATCTCACCGAGACCTTTGTAACGCTGTACGCCTACGCTGTCGTCTTTACCTTTACCAAGCTCTGCAATTGCGTCGATACGATCCTGCTCGCTCCAGCAATAACGCTCTTCCTTACCTTTTTTAACCAGGTAAAGCGGTGGCAAGGCAATATAGATATAGCCATTCTCTATCAGCTCCTTCATATAACGGAAGAAGAACGTCAGGATCAGGGTTCTGATGTGCGAACCGTCCACGTCCGCATCCGTCATGATGATGATACGGTGATAGCGAAGTCTTTCCATGTTAAGGGCTTTCTCGCCCTCAGAGGTACCAAAGCTTACACCAAACGCCTGGATCATGTTCTTGATCTCTTCGTTCTCGTAAATGCGGTGCTCCTGTGCTTTCTCCACGTTCAGGATCTTACCACGAAGTGGCAGAATAGCCTGGAACCTACGGTTACGGCCCTGTTTGGCAGATCCACCCGCTGAGTCACCCTCTACCAGGTATATTTCGCAGTTTTCAGGATCGCTGTCTGAGCAGTCGGCCAGTTTACCCGGCAAGCTGGTGCTCGAAAGTACGTTCTTGCGCTGTACCATTTCGCGGGCCTTGCGGGCTGCGTTACGGGCCTGTGCGGCAAGTATTACCTTCTGAACTATAATGCGGGCCTCCTTCGGATTTTCTTCCAGGAACTGGTTCAGCATTTCGCCAACGGCCGTATCCACAGCGCCACCCACATCAGAGTTACCTAATTTGGTTTTGGTCTGTCCTTCAAACTGCGGCTCCTGCACTTTTACTGAGATTACAGCTGTTAAGCCTTCTCTAAAGTCGTCACCGGCAATGTCTATCTTCAGCTTATCCAGCATGCCAGACTTATCTGCATAAGCCTTCAGCGTACGGGTAAGCGCTCTACGGAAACCACCTACGTGCGTACCACCTTCAATGGTGTTGATGTTGTTTACATACGAGAAAATATTCTCGGTATAGGAGGTGTTATACTGTAATGCAATCTCAACAGGAACACCGTTCTTCTCACTTTCAATATAAATAGGCTCCGGTATCAGGTTTTCGCGGGTCTCATCCAGGTAAGCCACAAATTCTTTAAGACCACCTTCTGAGTAAAACGATTCGCTCAGAGGCTCGCCCTGCTCGTTTAGCTCACGCATATCCTTCAGGTTAATGCGGATGCCTTTGTTAAGGTAAGCCAGTTCGCGTAAGCGACCTGCTACTGTATCGTATTTGTACTCGGTTACCGTAAAAATGGAAGCATCCGGCTGAAAGGTAACCGTTGTACCTGTTCTGTCAGTTGTTCCGATCTCGCGAACCGGGTAAGCCGGTGCACCAATGTTGTAATGCTGCTCAAATATCTTCCCGTTACGGTGCACTGTTACGTGCATGTCAGTTGATAAGGCGTTAACGCAGGATACACCCACGCCATGCAGACCACCGGATACTTTATAAGTGTCTTTATCGAATTTACCACCGGCATGCAGTACCGTCATTACTACCTCCAGGGCAGAGCGGCCTTCTTTCTGGTGAAAATCTGTAGGAATACCACGGCCGTTATCCGATACCGTAACAGAGTTGTGTTCGTTAATGGTAACATTGATCTCATCGCAGTGGCCGGCAAGGGCCTCATCGATCGAGTTATCTACTACTTCCCAAACCAGGTGGTGTAAGCCTTTTATACCAATGTCACCGATATACATGGCCGGACGTTTACGAACTGCTTCCAGTCCTTCCAGTACCTGTATACTATCTGCTGAATAATTATTTGCTCTTTGTGCTTCTACTTCACTCATGTGTGTCAATAAGGTAGATTAATAGGTAAAATTACCACTTTTATTTCGATTATGCTATACTTTCTCCGGCTAAAAAGTACCTGTAGCTGACAGGTAAAAGTTTAGGGTTCTGAAGTGGTAAAGCACAACTATATATCAACAAAGAAGCGATCCTTTTAGTGCCTGTTTCACAGCCTTCTACCTGATAAAACACAAAGGGCAGCCTATAGTTACAGGCTGCCCTCAGGCAATGTTAAAAACAGGAAAATCTATCGTTAAACCCGGGCTGAAATTTTAAAGCAAACTATAGCTCTGAACTGGAAGTAAATCTGTTACCGCATAACTTCATCACCCGGTTTATTCATTCTTTTTTATAGTTGTAGGAAGCACCTCCATCTTAGCGCTAAACTATAAACGCAAAGGCTATAGTTTAAAGTATAAAATCAGGTGCAGGAAGGTATCAGTTGCAGATATTTTATTCAAATTTGCGGCTATACTTTTGCCTTATGAAAACGATAGTTCTGCTGCTGATTTCCAACATCTTTATGACCTTTGCCTGGTATGGCCATTTGAAGTATAAGGATGTATCGCTCTGGAAAGTAATTCTGATCAGCTGGCTCATTGCTTTTTTTGAGTACTGCTTCCAGGTGCCGGCCAACCGCATCGGGCATGGGCAATTCACTGCTTTTCAGCTTAAAACAATACAGGAAGTAATAACGCTGGTAGTCTTTATCGGCTTTTCTGTTTTCTATCTCCGCGAAGAAGTAAAGTGGAATTACATCGTCGGCTTT
Source organism: Pontibacter pudoricolor (assembly GCF_010092985.1). Classification (GTDB taxonomy): domain Bacteria; phylum Bacteroidota; class Bacteroidia; order Cytophagales; family Hymenobacteraceae; genus Pontibacter; species Pontibacter pudoricolor. The sequence goes on from NZ_CP048106.1 coordinate 2,114,342, forward strand.
ATCCTGATCCTTGCCGCCGTATTCTTTGTGTTCAAGAAATGGTAGGCTTTTAATGAGTAATGACTAATGACTAATGATGAATGACTAATTCACATTACTTACTATTCATTACTTACTATTCATTACTCATTCATCATTACTCATTCATCATTACTCATTCCTAATTATTCATTAGTCATTACCTGCCTGCTTTCTGTAAGGTAAACCCAATTTAAAGCTGCCTTCATTTTTACATTCCTGTATTTGCCCGTACCTTCGTGGTGTAATTCAAAAGCTTCATTCTGAAACACATGAAAAAGCTGATCTTGCTGCTTGCTTTGCCCTTTGCTATAGTTGCCGGTTGCCAATCGGGGCCAACCGAGGCGGAACAGAAAACTGAACTCGAGAACCATGTGATGGTTGTACACGATTCTGCAATGGCTAACATGGGCACTATTATTAAAATGCGCCGCAACCTGCAGGCCCTCTCTGATACTTTAGCAACACAGCAAACCGACACTGCAACTATAACAAAGCTGCAGCAAAGCGTTACCGGCCTTAAGGCTGCTGACGAAGACATGATGAACTGGATGCGCAACTATAAAGCACCTGATACGCTGAAACACCAGCAGGCCATGGACTACCTGCAGCAGGAATTACAGAAAATTGAGAAAGTAAAAGTCACCATGGACAGCACTATAAAAGCTGCCCGCGCTATTTACCAGCAACATGAACCTAAAAATTAACTATATCCTGAAGCAAACTATAGTTGCCTCTGCTTTTATTTGTGCATCAGCTTTGACCTATAGTTGCCAGAGTAAATCAGCAGACCAAACCTTACCTATACTAGGCTCCCGTGAGCCTGTAGAGCGTGTAGTGGATGGCAAAACTATAGTTGATACCGTTTATCACCAGATACCTGACTTCGCTTTTACAGACCAGGACAGCCAGCGCGTAACACAGGAAACAGTAGCGGGAAAGATCTATGTGACAGATTTCTTTTTTACGACCTGCCCCAGCATCTGCCCTAAAATGAAGAGCCAGATGCTGCGCATTTACGAAGCTTACAAAGATAACCCGAACGTAGTGCTCCTCTCCCATACCATAGACCCTGCACATGATACCGTGGCCGTTTTAAAAGAGTATGCCGAGCGCCTGAACGTTGAAACAGACAAGTGGCATTTTGTGACCGGCGACCGCGACAGCATTTACGACATGGCCCTGCAGTATTTTGTAGGCGTGCAGGAAGATGACCAGGCAGAAGGTGGCTTTGCGCACAGCGGCGACTTTATGCTGATAGACCAGAACCGCCACATACGCGGCCATTACCACGGCACCGAACAGGAAGATGTAGACAGGCTGATAAAGGATATGGAGATACTGCTGAAAGAACAACAGCATGAACAAAAGTAGACTTATAGTAAGTGTGTTTGGTGCACTGGCGCTTGCAACGCTTACACAATGCTTTACCGATAAACAGAACCAGGGCCAGAAACTATACGTGCAGCATTGCCAGAGCTGCCACATGGAGGATGGTTCCGGCCTGCGTGGCCTTATACCACCAATAGCCAAAGCTGATTACCTACAAACCCACCGCGACGAACTAGCCTGCCTTATCCGCAATGGCGCTGACGGCCCGATGGTAGTAAATGGCATTGAATACAACAAAGAAATGCCGGGCGTGCATACCCTTCGCGAAGACGAGATAACTAACCTGCTAAACTATATCCAGACTAACTTCGGCAACAAGAACAAACGTTATACAATGACCGAGGTGGAAGAAATGCTGGAAATCTGCCCGGTGCCACACGGAGAATAAGTTGTAGCTATAGTTTGGTAACGGAACATCACATGGTTTCAACTATACGAGATCACGGGATTAGCTTCAGGAATTTCATGTTGCTGTTTCGGACATCCCTGTCCGAAAATTTTCCTGCTGCGGACTTCCTAGTCCGCTTAATTGGGAAGATAATCTACGGGGATAAGGATATCGCGGGCAGATAGCATTCGGACTAAGAAGTCCGAATGAGCGGCGTGGCCTATATAATATGAGCGGCATTCTTATTAAAATCTAATAAAGAACTGCTCTAAGTTAAAACTTTACAAAAACACTGCAAAAGCAAAAAGCCCTGTAAATCAATGATTTACAGGGCTTTTTAGTGATCCCGTTTGGATTCGAACCAAAGACCTACTGCTTAGAAGGCAGTTGCTCTATCCAGCTGAGCTACGAGACCATGGTTACAGTAAGTTACTGTATCCTTTAAACAAAAAATTTCGGAATTGCTTCCGAAATTTTTAAGTCGGGGTGGCAGGATTCGAACCTACGACCTCCACATCCCAAATGTGGCGCGATACCGGGCTACGCTACACCCCGAACTATGCTTTCAACTCCGGTAAACACTTGCGTGTTGTTATTGTTGAACGCGGTGCAAAAGTAAGAGAAGTTTTTAAACTGTCAAACAAATTTTAAAAATATTTCTCTTGCGGAGGAGGGGGGATTCGAACCCCCGGTACCGTTACCAGTACGGCAGTTTAGCAAACTGCTGGTTTCAGCCACTCACCCACCCCTCCGGGGCTCTTTCTGCTAAAGAGTATGCAAACTTACAAAAACTTTACGACCGCGCAATAGCCTCTCCCAAATTTTAAACACCTTTTTCAGCCAAATTAACCTGCCTCCTCCCCCAGCTTCGGCTTAAGTAATTGATACTAAATCAGCTTGCCATTATCCTACTGGCAAAAGTTTTTTCGGCCCGGGTACAAAAAACTTTTAAAAGTGCGTTTCTGAGGCTAAAAGTGCATAGTTACAGGCTGCAGTTAATTCTTATCTTTGTAACTGGCGTGGCTATAGTTTAGTGCAAATTATAATAACGGGCCGCTTTTTTAACACAATCATGACCTGGTACCAGACCATCACCCTGCTCGAGATCCTGTTCGGTGCGCTCTTTTTTGGGCTGTACGCAGGCTACCTGTGGCGTGTGCGTCGCATAGCACATTTCTTTGGGCAGCGGCCGCATGGGGTCTGGGTTAAGTTTGTGCTGCGCCATCTTTACCTTATCCTGATAGTTATAGCTATTCTGGGGCCATCGTTCGGCGCCATGAAAAAAGAGATCAGAACGATAGGCAAGGACCTGTACATTGCTGTGGATCTTTCAGCCTCTATGAATGCTACCGACGTGCAGCCTACACGACTCGAAAAATCAAAACAGGAAATTCAGCGCCTGATCACGCGTTTCAACTCCGACCGGATGGGATTGATGATCTTCGGGGATGATGCCTATATACAAAGTCCGCTTACCTACGATCAGAATGCCCTGCAACTATACACCCGCACGCTAAATACAAACCTGCTGCCAAACACCGGTACAAACTATGAGCCTGTACTGCAACTGGCCCTCGAAAAGTTCGGGCAACTTGGTAACAGTCCTGCGGCTGAGCAAAAAGCCCGTGTACTGGTACTGATAAGCGATGGCGAGGATTTTGGAGATCAGGTAGAGCAATTGGCCGAACAGCTTCGCGAGCAGAATATAAGAGTATTTGCGCTTGGCGTGGGAACCACAGAAGGCAGCCGCATACCGGTAGGCAACACGTATAAGCGCGACAACGACGGCAATATAGTTACTACAAAACTGAACCCGGAGCCGCTTGTTAAACTGGCAGAACTTACCAATGGGCAATACTTTGAGGTAAATGACCGGGTAAGTGAAATAAGCAGGCTGGTGAGCGCTATTAATAATATAGAAGGCGAGCTGCGCGAAAGCAAAACGATAGATGTAACGGCCAATAAGTACGTGTATCCACTAGCTTTGGCGTTGTTACTTATTTTGCTGGATGCTCTTTTAACTATAAAGATCGTGCGGATATGAAAATGTGGCTGGCGATACTTCTCTTCCTGAGCATACCCGGAGCCGGAATACAAACCATCTCCAGGATAAACGACTATACGCAGCGCGCTGCTAAAGCTTACGAAAAGGAGAATTACGCCGAAGCCATAACCGCTTACGAATACCTGCTGGAAGACCTGGAGGTAAAAGACGACCAACTACGCTTAAACCTGGCGCACGCTTATTTCAAAGCCGGGCTCTGGGCTGATGCACAATATCACTACCGTTTGCTGGCCGATCATACTTCCAGCCATATCAGGTCGGTGGTGCACCTGCAGTTAGGCAACATTGCCAGTAACAGTAAAAAATACGCGCAGGCCCTCTCGCTGTACCGCAACTCCCTGGTGGCAAACCCTGAAAACGAGACGGCCCGCTACAACTACGAACTCCTGAAAAAGTACCTGGAACTGCACCCGGAAAAAGCCGAACAGGACAAACCGGACCCGGAACCGGATCAACCTGAAAGCGGGCAGTTGCCGCCTGCTGCTGAAGAAAACCTGGAACCACAGCCGAAACAAAACCCGGACGCTAAGGGCGATCAGGAACAGGAAACAGAAACGCCACAGCCAGATCCAGCCGGCCAGGACCAAAAACAAGGAGGGCAAAGTAATCAGTCTAAGCAAAAAGATAAAGAGCAGGCTGCCGGCAACGACCAGGGGGATATTGAAGGGCAGCAACTCAACAGCCAGTTCGACCCAAATCAAAAGAACCCGCGTGGCAGCAACGAAAATGCCTCTGCCGATGACAGCCGCGCCAAGACCCAGGCAGAGAGGCAACAGGTAAAGATCAGCGCTGAAAAAGCAAAGATGCTGCTTAATGCCATGCGCGATGCGGAACTGCAGTACCTGCAGCAGCTTCCTAAAAAAGCGAAGAGCGAAAAAGATAACAGAAAACCGGACTGGTAATAACTATAGTTTAACTTTTTATAGTTGAAAAACGGCCGCGCAGATGTCCTTGCTGTGTGTTTTCATCAGCGAGCATTTGTTAATGAAACTATAGTTGTCGGTAAAATACCATAGCCGTCAGGCTATAAATTAATTTTATAAAATTAATGCTCTTTCAAATGCTCTTTCGGACTTCCTAGTCCGAAAGCACTCTGCCGGGGACTTCCTAGTCCCCGTAGATAAGCCTTTCTTTTACGCGGACGTGGACGTCCGCAGCAGACGGGGGTAGGGGCTTTCTTTTAAGTTTCGGACATGGATGTCCGAAACAGCAATTTGCATTAGCATACGCCCTTGCTGTCTGTTTTCACCAACAAGCAAGGCAGCTGGCTCAGTGGAACACCAACAACGGCGGGCTTTGACACTTAAATCGTAAAAGCTAAACAGCTTCCACAGTTCACTTCTCTCCTCCCCAACTATAAAAATAATTCAGCTTACTTCTTTGAGATTACAAACCGATTGGTTTATTTTGTCGTAACATAATCTATGGAAACTATAACCAAAGCCGAACGCACACGCCAGTATATCATTGAGCAGGCAGCACACCTGTTTAACCAGCGTGGTTATTCCGGTACTTCGTTACAGGATATAATGGCTGCAACCGGGCTTACGAAAGGTGGCATTTATGGTCATTTTGAGAGTAAGGAAGAGATTGCGCTCGCAGCTTTCAACTATGCGTCCGGTATTATTCTGCAATTGCTTTCGCAAACTGTAAATGCTCACCAAACAGCGGTAGCTAAACTAGAAGCGTTGCTGGACTTTTACAAAAAGTATCTTATTTCTCCGCCTATTACCGGTGGTTGCCCTGTATTAAACACATCTGTAGAAGCCGACGATACCAACCCCTGTTGCGTGCCAGCGTGGTAAAAGTGCTCAATAAAATGCACCGCTCCCTCGAATACATAGTGCAGCAGGGAATACAAAATGGTGAGTTAAAGGCCTCAGCTAATCCGGAGCAGTTTGCCATACTTTTTATCAGCATGATAGAGGGTGGCGTTATGGTTTCCAAGGCGTATGGTAATCCGCTTTATCTGAATACGGTTTTAAAGCAGCTGCATAAGATGATAGCCGAAATTAAAAGCTAATTTTTTTTGATCATAAATAAACCAAACGGTCTTTTTTAAATTTATCAACTATGAACGAGACATCACTACCAAAGTACCCGGAAAGCGCTTCACTTATTCGTTTTGAAGACTGCGATCCGTTTGGCCACCTGAACAACGGCCGCTACACCGATTACTTTCTGAACGCCCGCGAAGATCAGCTCCGGGAGAACTATAACCTGGATATTTACCGCCACATGCAGGCAGCAGGTAAAGCATGGGTAGTAACCTCGAACCAGATGGCGTACCTGCGCGAGGCCAAACTGATGGAAAAAGTAACCATACGTACGTGCCTGCGCTGGTTTACCGATACCGACATTATGATGGAAGCTCTGATGCTGGATAAGAAAACCGGCAAAATTAAATCGGTGGCCTGGATGCGCTTTAGCTATATAGATGTGAAGATTGGTAAGAAAACTAGACACGAAGATCATCTGCTGGAGCTTTTTGGCAAAGTGGCTATACTTGGCGAGGGTAAAGACCTGTTAATGTTTGAGGAACGTGTAAAGGAACTACGGCAGTCAGAAGTAGCTATTGAACAATAACTTATAGTTGCTGAAAGTTTTTTTCAGTTTTTTGCTGTCGTCTTGCAACCAATTAGGCTGTTTAAGACTCTTCCTTTTAAGTTTACGTGTGCGCTCATCATTCTGGGCTAAAACTGCATCTGATCATTTTCTGCCAAACCTGATATGAAAAAGGAACTTAAGAGTATTTTGGAAGTAATTACGCTGGCTGAGCGGCTGAAGTGCGAAATGCGCCATAGCTGGCTTACCGATGGACGACAGGAAAGTGTGGCAGAACATACCTGGCGCATGGCGTTGATGGCAGTTTTACTGGAACCTTACCTGGATGAGGAAGTGGACACCGCCAGAATGCTGAAGATGATCCTGGTGCATGATCTGGTTGAGATTGAAGCGGGTGATATTCCGGCTTTTCAGTTGATGACTGAAGAGGCAAGAGCTTTAAAACAGCAGAAAGAATTGCAGGCGATAGAAAACCTGCGTACTAAACTGGGAAACGGTATAGGGCAGCACATTTTTGAACTATGGCACGAGTTTGAAGCCAAAGCTACCTACGAAGCGAAAGTAGCCAACGCCTTAGATAAACTGGAAGTACGCCTGCAACACAACCACGCCGATATTGCCACCTGGCTGGAAGTGGAACAGGACAACGTTTTCAGAATGGGCGACCACACTGGTTTCGATTCCTGCCTCGATCAGTTAAAAGACCTGATACAGGAACAGGCAGTGCAAAAAATGGAAAAAGCTGGCATTTCTACTACAAGTGTTTTAGCAAGGGTGGCATCTCAGAATGCGCTCGCTTAAAATAGATTAAGTTAAACATGGAATGCAGAAAAGCACTGGCGTAAAGTCAGTGCTTTTCTGTTTTTAGATCTCTTAACTATAGTTTACATTAAACAAGAGGCTAAACTATAGTTGCTATTCGTATACTTGTGTTCTCAAACTATAAACTATGGATGCTGCTACCCACTACCGCCTACTCGAGAAATTATACCACCGTGCCAACATACAGCAGTTTATAGATGGCAGCCAGATAAACGTGCAGCACCGGACAGCGGAGATAACCTTGCCGGTGCAGGCCAAGTATAACCACGGAGCCAATGCCATGCATGGCGCCCTGTATTTTAAGTTACTGGATGATGCCGCCTATTTTGCTATTGCTTCTATAGTTCAGGATGTGTTTATAGTTACCTCTTCTTTTCAGCTGAACCTGGTGCGCCCGGTAACCGGAGGAACCATAAAAGCTGTCGGTAAAGTCAGAACGATTGGGAAAAATCTTTTTGTAGCTGAGGCCACGTTATACAATGAGCAAGGCAAAGAAGTAGCTTTCGGTACAGGCCAGTTCATGAAAACAAACCAGCCATTAAACAGTATGGACGGGTACTCTGAAGAGTAATGCTTTCCTTTATAGTTTAGGGTTGCAATACGTGTTTAAAAAAGAGCTATTTGTACTGAAGTACAATAAATCAGCCTAGTTTCTCCTTCAAATCCAGTCCGTTTCATTTCGTCACACATAACATTTCCAGCTTTAGTAAAACTACTCTTACAGTTTATAATTATTCCTGCATTTAAATAACGCCCCGCAGCATTGTAAGCAGAAAGTTACCCTGTATAACCTGTTTACGCTTAAGTATTTTATGCATTTCCCTTCCCATTTTTACTCCTTCTCTTACAAAAACTTTCCCTTCACCAGATATTAGCAATACCCGGTGTTCCATCGATAACTATAGAATTACCTTCTTGTTCTTAAGGGTATATTCTAAACTAAAAACAAAAAATTATGAAAAATTTGTTACCAAGAACTACCGTCCTTACCGCTGTAGTTTCACTGTTTCTGTTTTCCGCCTGCGAATCTGATGAGGCAACTCCGGATGCAACTCTACAAGCTGCAAATACACAAGCAGCTCATCAAACCAATTCTATGAACCTGTACAAAACCTACACTGTAGAGTTGATGGAACTGAATGGTTCAGGTGTAAATGGCATGGCACATATCGAATTAATGGGCGATAAGATTGACGTAAGCCTGGAGGCTGGCGGATTAACACCAGAAATGGAGCATATGCAGCATATTCATGGCTTTATTGAGAACAACAGAAATGCTGTTTGCCCGCCCCCATCTGCAGATACAAACGGTGATGGCCTGATCAGTTTAGTGGAAGGTATACCTTTCTATGGTCCAGTGCTGGTGCCTCTCACCCCCTATCCGGTAGCTGATGCAACAGGTATGGTAGATTTTATGAATCAGTATCCTATAGGCAGAACGGTGAGATCGTTACAAAACAACGTAATAGTGCTGCATGGCATGTATGTAGACGGTGTTTATGATCCAACTATACCAGTAGCATGTGGTCAGATAAAAGTTATGAATAAGGGGAAATAGGGCTAACCTTAACTATAAAACAAAAGAGGAGCAGACTTACATCTGCTCCTCTTTTGTTTTAAACTATAGCTTATTGGTTGATCTCACTGGCTAACTCCGGTTCCGGTTGTGGCTCTGGTTCCAGTTCAAAACCATAGTCTTTCCCTTTTAAGATAGTCGGTACGCCCTTCTTCATCCAGATCGGCATTGGTTTGCCTTTCAGGTAATAATCAAAGAACTGCGACATTCTAACAGATAGGTCTTTGCGGTTTTTACGCTGCACCAGGTTATGGTCTTCTCCGTTGTACACCAGCATCCAAACGGGCTTGTTTAATCTGCGGAGTGCCATAAAATACTCGATACCCTGGTACCACGGAACAGCACCGTCCTGGTCGTTATGCATGATAAGCAGCGGTGTTTCTACACGGTCGGCAAAGAACAGCGGAGAGTTCTCGATAAACTGCATTGGCTTCTCCCAAAGCGTTCCACCTATGCGGCTCTGTGTTTTCTCGTACTGGAACTGGCGGCTCAGGCCTGTTCCCCATCGAATACCACCATAGGCACTTGTCATGTTAGAAACCGGCGCACCAGCCATAGCAGCTTTAAACAAATTGGTTTTGGTAACCATGTACGCGATCTGGTAACCTCCCCAGCTCTGCCCTTGCAAGGCCATATTTTTCTCATCAACAAAGCCCTGCATTGCCAGTTTCTGCACACCCGGTATGATACAGTCCATGGCACTCTCGCCCGGGTAACCATTTTTATACACGATGTCCGGCACAAATACCAGGTAGCCATTGCTCACGTAGTAAGAAATATTAACGGTAGATGCACTTGGTGAAGGTGTTTTATGGGCGTGCAGTTCATCCGAAGAGCGCTCATAAAAATAAACGATCATCGGGTACTTCTTCTTCGGATCAAAATTCTCTGGCTTGTACAGCAAACCTTCCAGCGGAATACCATCTGTCGATTTCCAGTTAACCAGTTCCACCGTTCCCCACAGGTAATCTTTCATTTGCGGGTTGGCATTGCTCAGCTGTGTTGGCTTATCAAAAGTGGTTGTAGTTGAGTACAGGTCCGGGAACTCCTGGAACGAGCCTTTGCGGAATGTAAAGCGGTTCTCATTTTTAGCTTTACGCAAACGGGTAAAGCTATTCGGAGCCATTACCAGTTGCTCAGGCTGTGCCTCTTTACTCACATAGTCACGGAAGTAACCACCGGACTTATCTTTATTATTGAAAGCGCTTAAGAACAGTGTAGCATTTTCAGGAATAAACTTTTCTTCATCATCAAGCTGCTCATACCTGAAGCTGAGTTTATTCTTTCGGCCATAGCTATCGGTCAGGTTCACCGGTGCTTTTTTACCGGTCGGGTCCAGTTTCCAGATGTCGTATTTATCGTACACCAGCAGGTAGCTGTCATTTTCAACCCATCCTGCTAAACTATAAGAACCTGGCAGCGCCGGTATGTCATTCGATTCGTCATAGAACGGCAGACCAATGCGTTTGGTAAGGTTCAGGTTCTTACCGTTTTTAGTAGCCAGTGTATGCCAGCTGCTGTCAGTTGGTTCGTACCAGTACACATAGTTGCCCTTCGGTGATAAGCGTGGATAACCGCGTGTTTCGTTCAGCACCTGCTTGCGCGTTCCTTTTTTCAGGTCGATCAGGTAAGCATCTTTGCGGGTTGGCGTATCGTAACCGATGGTCATTTTATACTTTTCGTCGCTCACTCCCAGTGCCACATCACCTTCGCCGTTTGCATCCAGGTACACATCCGGAATCTCCAGGGTAGCCAGCTGCTGCATTTTCTTGCCTTTCAGCTCATACATGGCCAGGAACGACTGCTTCAGGTCGCGGTCTTTGTTCTTTAGCTGCATCGGCTGGATAAGCGGGTCTTTGTAGGTCCAGATGTCGAGGCTAACTTTATCTTCTTCCAGTTGGGTCGTATCTTTTTCGTAGCGGGTCGGGCGCGGGAACGTGCCAAAGAACAGGCGCTTGCCATCTTCTGAGAAATTCAGCTTGCCATGCTCGCTTACCATCCAGTCTTTCGGCATGCCGGCACTTAGCGTATCGGCCAGCTTCGTTTTGCGATTGTCCTTTCTCGTCCAGTGGTGCAGGGCAAAGTAGCGGATCTCAGCTTCCAGGGTATCGTTGGTAGCCACAAAAGCCAGTTGTTCACCTGCTTTGTCCGGTGTTATACTTTTGTAAGAAACTTTACCCGTATCAATAGGCATCACTTTCAGGTCGGCAGTGCTTACGGCATAAACGCCGGCTTTGTGCAACGAGTCCAGCTCATCTTTCACAAAATACAGCATGTTGCCCTTCTCCGAAAAAGTATAGTCGATCACTCTGTCAAAGCGCTGCTCTTTACCGGTTTCCAGGTTACGAAGCACCAGTTCAGTACCGTTATACTTTTTATTTTTCTTCAGAGCTTTTTTAGCAACAGCGGGTTTTGCTTCTTCTTTTTTGGCTTCTGCAGTCGGCTCGGCTTTCTTTTCCTTTTTAGCCGGGAGCTCTTTTTCCAGGTGATATGCTACCCAGTTATTACCTTTTTTAGGCAGCTGGTAAGATTTCACCCGCGGCATCTTCACCACGTTCATATTCTCCAGCAGCACTATAGCCAGGGAATCTTTCGGCAGGTCGTCGCCTTTCTTCTTTTTAAGTTTTAGCTGGCGCACTTTCTGGTACTCCGGCTTTATATTAAAAACGGCGTAACGGCTGTCGTTGGTAAAAGCTGCCTTGGTGCCGCGTGGGTAACTGGTAAGTTTGTTGGTTACCATGTCGCGGATCAGGAGGTCGCCATCACCTTCCTGCGGATTCACATTAAACAGTACGTATTTTCCGTTATCAGATATCTTTTCCCCATCCACGTTTTTCCAACTGTCGTACACGTCGTGGGTTAAAGGTTTTTTTGCTGCTTGCTGTGCCTGGGCTTGCATAAACCCGAAACTACAGCATACAGCCAGGTATAAAAATTTCTTCATCCTGGGTTAAATAGGTTAGTTAGTTTATAGTTGATTAGTTGTTCGTATCTAAAGATAGGGAAAACCTGAAAAGGTTTAAAAAATAGAGAAGGTTATAGTAAAATACATAGTTGGTTTATAGTTTACCTTTTTAAAGGACAAAATTAGTTTAGAAGCTTAGAGAGTTTAGAAGTTTAAGAATTGAGAAGTTAATGAATCCTAGTGGCTTATGATCCCCAGAATAATTAATCAGTTGTGGCACAGGCACTCGCAGGAGCTGCGCATGCTACGAGGTGTAATCCTGAATTTAAAACTCCTGAACTATCTAACTCCTAAACTCTCTAACTTCCTTCCCTAACGTTCGTTTGTTTTTAACTATAAATCCTGATAATTTCACAGTACCAATTAAATCCTTACAAAATCATGCAAACTAAAGAAGTTTATATAATATCGGCTGTTCGTACGCCTATCGGAAGTTTCGGTGGTGCACTGGCAAGCCTTTCTGCAACTGAGCTTGGTGCGGCGGCTATTAAAGGCGCTGTAGAAAGAGCAGGTATCGATAAAAACCTGGTACAGGAAGTTATCATGGGTAACGTATTGTCTGCTAATGTTGGCCAGGCTCCGGCGCGACAGGCTGCGGTTAAGGCTGGCTTAGGCTACAACGTAGAGTGTACAACTATAAATAAAGTTTGTGCTTCGGGTACAAAAGCAATCATGTATGCGGCGCAGGCCATTATGCTGGGCCATAAAGATGTAATCGTGGCTGGCGGTATGGAAAGCATGAGCAATGTACCTTACTATGTAGAAAAAGCACGTTGGGGCGCTAAAATGGGCCACACGCAAATGACGGACGGCCTGATAAGAGATGGCCTGTGGGATGTTTACAATGACTTCCATATGGGTAACGCTGCCGAAAACACTGCCCGCGAAATGAAGATTACCCGCGAAATGCAGGACGAATATGCGATCAGTTCTTACAAAAAGTCTGCAGCTGCTGCTGAAGCCGGCTTAATGAAAGACGAGATCATTCCGGTTGAAATTCCGCAGCGTGGCAAAGATCCTATAGTTGTATCGGAAGACGAAGAATACAAAAAAGTTAGCTTTGATAAGATTCCTGGCCTTCGCCCGGTGTTTGATAAAGAAGGTACAGTAACAGCTGCTAACGCATCAACCCTGAATGATGGTGCTGCTGCGCTTGTACTGATGAGCAAAGAGAAAGCAGAAGAACTTGGTGTGAAGCCAATTGCGAAGATCCGTGGTTTTGCAGACGCAGAGCAAGATCCGATCTGGTTTACAACTACGCCATCGCTGGCAATACCGAAAGCACTTAAAAATGCAGGTGTTACGCCAGAGGAAGTAGATTTCTATGAGATCAACGAAGCATTCTCTGTAGTATCTATCGCTAATAACCAGAAACTTGGCCTGGAAGGTGGTAACGTAAACGTGTTTGGTGGTGCAGTATCGCTTGGTCACCCGCTGGGTGCATCTGGTGCGCGTATTGTAACTACACTTTGCAACGTGCTGGACAAAAAAGGCGGCAAGATTGGTGTAACCGGTATCTGTAACGGTGGTGGCGGCGCTTCTGCCCTTGTTATCGAGAAACTATAGTTTACCTTATAGTTTGCCTTAAGGCATACAATTTGCAGGAAGCCTTACGTTAAATCGTAAGGCTTCTTTTTTATACCTTAGCTGTATATTAAACTGATTACTATAGTTTTGGTGTTTATCTATACTAAAGATACGAATGTCATTAGAGACTGAATTAGCTAAGTTCTGGAATTGGGCCAACATGACTCCTGAGACTTATAACGAAGAGCGGGGATTGGGAGAATGGGAAATTGAATATCCGGGTTGGGAGGAACTGTACAAAACGGCCGATGAAGCCCTCGAACAGTTGAATAAGGAATTTAACCATGACCTGGCCCAACAGCTGGTTTATGCCCTGGCTATAGATAACGAATCAGGAACAGTGTTGCAGGCTATAGTTGATAAACTGGAATCTAAGCTCAGGTTTGTAAAAAAGGCTATCAATTCAGATCAGTCGCAGGCCAGGTGGCAGGCGGCCGAGTTGCTCGGTAACACAGAAGTGGAAGACCGGGAAAAATTACTCGTTAACCTGGTTACTCGTGATAAGGACAAGTATGTTATCAGGAGGGCTTTGATGAGCCTGGATAAAGTGAACCATACTAAAGCGGCTGAGTTCGCGAAGGGCTTTTTAAAAGACCCGGATCCGTTTATGAAATTAGTATCTAAACAAATCGTTAAAAAGAAAGCCTAAGAGTATGTTTAAATTTCGTTTTTGCATGCGAAAATCAGACAGAAGGGTTCTGAGGAAATGTTTTTTGAGCCGCATAGCAGCGCTACGTGGCGATAAAAAGATGAAGTCAGGTTCCTTTATGGATGGTTTGCAGCGCAAAATATGAATTTTAAACATGCTCTAAACTATAGGTTAGTTATTCCATTGTATTCCATCCGTATGTATAAATTATTTTCAGTTCTGTTTACCCTGTCGCTGGTAAGCACTGTTGCTGTAGGGCAAGCCCGAAAAGTGGTAACCTACCACGACGAAGTCCGCACAACTATAAAAGAAGTTTATTTTATGAAACCGGATTCGGCTATAGTTGGCAACTATGTCCGCTACTACCCTACCGGCGAAAAAGAAGCTTTTGCAAAGTTCGTGGAAGGTAAAAAAGACAGCGTCTTCACGGAGTTCTACCCAAATGGCAAGCCTAAAATCAAGGTAACGTATAAGCTGGATGTGAAACAGGGCCCTTTCCAGGCATTCCACCCGGATGGCCGTCTGATGCAGGAAGGCAGTTATGAAAATGACCAGCAGAGCAACCTATTCAAAACCTTTTATGATGATGGCCAGATACGGAAAGAGACCACTTTTGTGAAGGGATTCCCGGAAGGATTGGTGAAGGAATATTACCCGGATGGCAAGGTAAAATCAGAGATATACTATAAGAACAGCCAGCAAAGCGGACCTGCCAAAACTTACTACCCGAACGGCCAGTTAGAGAGCGATGCCAACTATAAAGCCGGTATGCTGGAAGGATCTTACAAAACGTATTACCAGAACGGCCAGCTGCAGCAGGAAGTTATAAACGTAGCAGGCCAGCGCCACGGCACGTTTAAAAGCTATTTCCCGGATGGTAAGTTAAGTACCGAAGGTGGCTTTGCTGCCGGTAAAATGAATGGTCCGAGCAAATCATTTTACCAGAACGGGCAGTTAAGAAGCGTCATAAACTATAAAAATGGCGAACCAACCGGCCAGACCCAGTTCTTTTACGAAGATGGCACCCTGCGCGAACAAGGCAACTATAGCAACAACGGCGCCGATACAAAAGTAACCACTTATTATGCCAGCGGAAATATTAAGGCTGAGGAAGAATTTAAAAACAAACTACAGCAGGGCAACTGGAAAACCTACTTTGATGAGCCCGGTAAAAAGGTAAGGACCAGCGAAGTATATGACAAAGGAAAACTGCAGGGTGATCAGCTCACGTTCCACGAAAATGGACAGGTAAAATCGAAAACGGTTTACAAAGATGGCAAAATAATAGGCCTCAGCTACGAGTATTACCCTTCAGGCAAAGTTAAATCAGAAACGGAGCATAAGGACGGCAAGAAATTCGGGGCGTATAAGCAGTACTTCGAAAACGGTAAAGTAGAAGTAACAGGCAAGCACATCAACAACAAAAAAGTAACCACCTGGAAACACTATAACGAAGATGGTAAAGTGATCAAAACTATAGTATATAAGGATGGTAAGGCAGTAGAGGAGAAATAAGCCCAGTACCAGGGCTATCGATTTTAAAGTTTACAGGGACAGACCACGGTCTGTCCTTTTTATTTGGCTTTAACTATAGAACCTTAGACTCCTTTGAAGAATAGTGATGTTTTGAGCTCTATTCCTGCCGCAAGTTTTCAACTTGTGGTTTTTAATAGTGTTGAGTTTTCAACTCAACTGGGCCAGAGGCCCAAACTATAGTTCGTCCCGAGCGATGACGCTCGCGCCATAGAATAAAGATAATGAAACAACCAAATTTAACGTCCTCGCTCGCGTCCCGCGAGTGTGAGCTATTAAGTGGCGTCCCGCCACGTTGCTAACCAGGTATGAGGAATACCTGACCTATAAACTATAGCGGCCAGAGGCCGCATAATAGCTCACACTCGCGGGACGCGAGCGAGGGCAAAAGAAAGAATAAAACAACCCGCCCTTTCGGACTTCTGAGTCCGGAAGCTCTCTGCAAGGGACATCCTTGTCCCTGTACTACTCGGACAAGGATGTCCGCGACAGGTAAAATTTCGGACAGAGATGTCCGAAACAGCAGTTCATCGTCTTTAGCCCCACAACTAAGTAAAAAACCAATAATGGCATTTAAGTAGTTGAAGAGGAAAAGGACAAACAACTATAGCATAAACAAAAAGGCACTTCCCAACTATAGGAAGTGCCTTTCTTATAAATAGCTATAGTTAGTTTAATAAGCTCTTACAGCTTTTTTCTCTACAAAATTCATGAACGCACGGTTTACTACGCGTGTACCACCCGGGGTTGGGTAGTTACCTGTAAAATACCAGTCGCCTCTATGGTTCGGGCAGGCCAGGTGCAGGTCTTCTATAGTTTGATAAATTACCTGTACTTCGGCTTTTACTTCCGGCGCTTTCACAATTTCAGAAACTTTGGCAGAGATCTCATCATGCGTAAACAGGTCGAAAAGCTCTTTTACAAAGTTGATTTCCTTAAATGCTTCGGTTCCTTCTACAGCCTGGCATTTATCGTACACTTCATCAATTTTATAGTATAGATCACGATCTTTTAAAAGGGCCAGCATAGCACGGAAAGCAACAAACTCTTTTAACCGGCTCATATCAATGCCATAGCAATCCGGGTAACGGATCTGCGGCGCGCAGGAAACGATAATGATCTTTTTCGGCTCCAGCTTGTCCAGCATTTTAATGATAGACTTTTCCAGGGTAGTACCACGAACTATAGAATCATCCAGCACAACCAGTGTATCAATGCCTTTCTTTACTACTTCATAGGTCGTGTCGTACACGTGCGTTACCAGGTCGTCGCGGTTGTTGTCGTCGGTAATAAAGGTGCGTAGCTTAACATCTTTGATAACCAGCTTCTCAGCGCGTGGCTTAAACTGCAGTATGTCGTCAAGTTGCTCTTCGGTAAGTTCCTGGTTCAGAATTGCCTGTTTGCGGTACGTGCGCAGGTAATCTTCAATTCCCTTCATCATACCCAGCCAAGAGGTTTCGGCCGTGTTCGGGATGTAAGAGAAAACAGTGTTTTTGAGATCGTAGTTAACGGCTTCCAGAATCTGGCCGCAAAGGCGCTTGCCCATGTTCTTGCGCTCTTCATAAATTTCCGGATCGTTACCACGGGAGAAGTAAATGCGCTCGAAGCTGCACGATAACTTTTCGCGCGGCTCCATGATCTCTCTCAGCGACGGATTACCTTCCTTGTCAACTATAAGCGCATGCCCCGGTGTAATTTCCTTGATAGCGCTATAGTCTACATCAAAAGCAGTTTTAATAGCTGGTTTTTCAGAAGCTACCACTACCACTTCATCATCAATGTAATAGTAAGCAGGGCGAATACCGTTCGGGTCGCGGACAACAAACGAAGCTCCGTAACCAGTTAATCCGGCCATCGCATAGCCACCGTCAAAGTCCTTACCGGCACGTTTTAAAACACGTTCCAGGTCAAGGTTCTCTTCTATCAGGCTGGTTATTTCTTTATTGGTAAACTCGTGCTTGTAAGATTCGAACAGTTCCTGGTTTTCTTCGTCCAGGAAGTGGCCGATCTTTTCCAGAACGGTTATAGTATCCGATTTTTGTTTCGGATGCTGACCAAGCTCGATCAGTTTCTGGAACTGCTCTTCTACGTTGGTCATGTTAAAGTTACCCGCAACAGCAAGGCTTCGGCTTCGCCAGTTGTTTTCGCGCACCATCGGGTGGCAGTTATCTACGCTGTTTACGCCATGTGTGCCGTAGCGCAGGTGGCCCAGGTACACATCGCCCAGGAAAGGCATATTCTGCCAAATCCAGTTGGTGTCATCCGCTTTCTCAGGGTTTTGTTCTTTCAGCTCTTTGTACTCTTTGCCAATCTTGCCAAAAATGCTGTCGATGGCACGGGTCTTTACGGAACGGAAACGGCTGATGTATTCCATGCCCGGTCCGGCATCTATTTTAATGCTGGCAACACCTGCCCCGTCCTGGCCGCGGTTGTGCTGCTTCTGCATAAGCAGGAACAGCTTGTTAACGCCGTACATGGGCGTGCCATACTTCTCAACGTAATACTCAATTGGTTTTCGGAGCCTGATCAGGGCTATACCGCATTCGTGTTTTATTGAATCGCTCATGTTTGCTGTTAAAGTGTCTGTGCCAGCAGCTTTTCGATCCAGTGCAGCAGCAGGTCGGGTTTAAAAAACAGGACCAGCAGCGGCAACGCAAAAAACCCCAGCAGCAGCTTATTCGACAGTGAAATAACTAATTTTTCTTCAGTATAATTCCTTTTAAAGAAAAGGTAGTATGGAATCCTGATATAATAGAATAGGGCAACGCCGGTGAGCAGCACACCCGCTACCAAAAGCACCAGCAGCATGGTTTGGTTCGATGAACTATAGGCTTCCCAGACATTACTAAAAATTAACAGCTTGCCCATAAAACCAGCCAACGGCGGAAGCCCGGTTAGCGACAACAGGTACAGCAACGCCATTATGCCCAGGTAAGGTAATTTATGCCCTAAGCCCGTAAAGTGCTCCAGCTTAGTAACCCCAAAATTCTCTTCCGTTATCTGCAGGAACAGGAAAATGCCATAGTTCATGAACAGCAGCACCGACAGGTAAAACAGCACACCCGAACTATAGTTGGTTCCGAAAGCCAGCAAGGCCATCAGCAGGAAACCCGCATGCGAAACTGACGAATAAGCCATCAGCCTGCGTGGCGTTTTTTGCCATAGTGCTGTAAAATTACCAATAGCCAGCGTAGCCAGAGCCGCTATACCCAGGAACCATAAAATATCATCGAAATAAGAAGCTACAGCCGGATCGTTGAAGGCGGCTATGAAGCGAAGGATAACAATGATACCCGCCATTTTAGGACCCGTAGAGAACAGGGCAACTATAGGCATGGGTGCTCCCTGGTATATATCCGGCACCCAGAAATGGAAAGGTGCAGCTGAAATTTTAAAGAAGAAACCGGCAAATACAAGTATAGCAGCTATCGTTACCAGCAGGTAATCTGCCTGCAAAAGTGCCTGCCAGAAAGTGCCTTCGGTATAGTTCAGCGAGCCGGTAAAGCCATAGAAAAACGACATGCCATACAGCATCACCCCTGCCGACAGGGTACCGTAGAGGATATATTTCAGGCCGGCTTCAACAGCGCGTTTTTCGTGTTTTAAAGTAAGCGTAAGGATGTAAGATGCTATGGAAACCACTTCGATAGCCAGGAAAACCATGAGCAGGTTAATGGACTTTGCCATCAGGTTCAGGCCCAGCACCAACATCAGGATCAGGGCATAATATTCGCCTTTCCCTTCTTTCAGGTTTTCCAGGGACCTGCTTTGAAGTGACAGAAGTATGGTAAAGATACCGGCTGCGCTGAAAAGGATACCGCCGTATCTTGCCAATCCATCTGAGCGCAGCAAATTAAGAAACTGCACGCCACTTGATGTGTAGCCGCCTAAAATTTGAAGTACGAACGCGGAGAAAAGCCCGGTAAGTGCCAGCCACGGCAGCATCTGCTTTATAGTTTTTGATTTGAAAAGATCGAGCGTAACCAGCAGAAGAAAGAAACCAGCCAGCAATAACTCAGGCAACAGCGAACCTGCCCCGGCAATAATGGCGTCGATCTTCTCAGATAATAAAGCTGCCTGTTCCTTCACTTGTAACTTAATTTCTTTTTGCTGTTTTCCGCTGTTTCGGATTTCCAAATCCGAAACCAATCTGCTGCGGCTCTCCAGATCCGCGTAAACCATGTCACGGGGATGTGGACATCCCCTACAGATTGCTTCCGGATATGGAAATCCGGAAGAGCAATACTTTATTTAACTATAATAGACAACACCATATTCAGCTGTTCCTGCCCGCTTCTGAGCACCAGTTCTGTAAAGCCCTGAGCGGTCATGCCAATTTTATCCAGCAACAGGTGCGGGAAAATTCCGAACACAAAGGCAAGTATGGCCAGTGGTACTAGCATCAGGTATTCTCTCCTATTCAGGTCCGACATAGTTGCTTTCTCACGTAGTTCCGGGAAAATCCAGTACTTGCCAAAGAACATGCGCTGCAGTGCCCACAGGTAGTAAGCAGCCGCCAGTAACAAACCAAAAACGGCAACTATAGTTAGCCAGCGTGGCAGCAGACCCGTGATATCGGGAGAACTAAAACCACCAACTAACACCAGCAACTCGGCTATAAATCCGGAGAAGCCCGGCAAGCCCAGCGAGGCAAAGAAAGCAATTACTACAAACGTCGTATAAGCCGGCATACGCTTGGCCAACCCACGGAAGTTCAGGATCATGCGGTCGTGTGCGCGATCATAAATAACACCAACTACCAGGAAGAGCATCGCTGAAATAATACCGTGGCTGAACATCATGTAGATAGCGCCGTTCACGCCTTCTGAAGTAAGCGAAGCCAGTCCCAGCAACACAAAACCCATATGCGATACCGACGAGTAAGCGATCAGCTTTTTCAGGTCGTTCATGGCCAGTGCGCAAAGGGCACCATAGATAATGGAGAGTACGCCCAGGCCACCCACCAGTACGGCAAAATAAGCACCGGCATCCGGGAAGATCGGGTAAACGATACGAATCAGACCATAACCGCCCACCTTTAAAAGTATGGCAGCCAGTAATACAGATATAGGCGTTGGAGCCTCCACGTGTGCGTCCGGAAGCCAGGTATGCACCGGAACCGACGGCACTTTAATGGCAAAACCGGCAAACAGTAACAGGAAAGCGATAAAGCGGATCGGCAGGTCCCACAACATTGTACCCGACAGTACATGCAGCAAACTGCCAGGTATAAAGTTGGCTGGATCCATCATGGCCGGAATGCTGAATGTGCGAACAAGATCAGCCCCCTGGATTACATTTTGTTGCAAGGATTGCTGCACCTGCAGGATCATATCCGGATTAATTCCACTGGTTTGCAGCATACCTAATTGAGCTGCTGTAGCTAACGGATCGATCACAGAAGTATATAACCCGATCATCACGATCAGGATAAAAAGCGAACCGACCAAGGTGTAAATAAAGAACTTGATAGCAGCATATTCGCGTTTCGGGCCACCCCAGATACCGATCAGGAAATACATCGGCAGGAGCATAAATTCGAAGAACAGGTAAAACAGGAAGAAATCCAGCGCCAGGAAACAGCCCATTACACTGGTAAGCAGCAACAGGTATAGCAGGAAGTAACCCTTTACATTTTTGGTGATAGTCCAGGATGAGATGACGCCGATAACGCCGATGATGCCTGTGAGCAGCACCATGCTGATACTGATCCCATCCACACCTACAAAGTACTCGATCTGGAAACGACCAAGGCTACCCAACGAAAAACCGATCCAGTTTAGTTTTTCTACAAACTGGTAGCCCTGTTGCCCGTTGGCGGCGGCGGTACCATCAAAACGGAAGTATAAAACGATAGCCAGTACCATTTGCAGCAACGCGCCCAGCAATGCTACTACCTTCGCCGTCTTTTGCAGACGAGCGGGCATAAGCAGCAATACAAGCGCTGCTAATAGAGGTGAAAAAATAAGGCTACTAAGTATAAAATCCATCAACTGTTTTTATGGTTGATTGTTAATCGCTGAATGATAATTGCTGACAGTTGTTTTTAAGACCACCTAAAGCAAAATCCTATAATCTCTTAAATCTCAAAAATCCTAGTCCCAAAGATACTTTAAAACAAGACGATATATAGTATAACCAAAATAAATCCGAAAAGCGAATAGGCATAATAACTCTGTACTTTCCCATTCTGCAGGTTCCGGCCAAGCATTCCGAATACCTTCGACAGTGCTCCTACCAGCCACACCGATCCGTCTACTACCAGCCTGTCGAACCAACTCACCATTTTAGAAAGCACGACCAGCCATTTACTGCCATAGTTCAGGGTATAATCTATGATGCGTTTATCGACACGGTAAAGCGTAGTAGCTGTCCAGAGTGCTGGCTTTACAAAAGTTGTGTTAAAGAAAGTATCAAGGTAAAAGTGATTATAACTGAGTCGGGCAAAGGTGCTGTTCAGCTGCTCGGTTGCTAGTTGTTCGCTCGTTTTCCGGTTATATTTGATGAGCGCTATCGCAATACCAACTATAGCCAGTAAGGCAGAAGCAACTCCGATTACAATGTGCACCAAATGGTTTGCATCATCCTGTATCGCTACAGCCTGCACCAGTTCTGCAGCAAGCAGGCTAAGCGGCAGATTTTCTAAGCCGATACCATTTACCACCCAGCTGCCACTAAAACTCAATGGGTTTAAGGAGAAGAAAATACCTGACGATAGAATAGCCAGTAGTATTACCGGCACCAACATGACACGTTCGGTTTCCAGTTTTGAAGAGAAGCGGATCTGGGTCACATTGAAAGGCACCCGGAAACTACCGAAGAACATGAACCACATGTGGCGCGTCATGTAATACGCTGTTAGCACCACCACTACAAAGCCGGTTACCGGAACTATAAAGTATAACAGATTACCGTTTGCGCTCATAGTTTGCGCCCATGCCCAGCTAACCGAAAGTATGGCATCTTTGGAAAGAAAACCGGATGTAAGCGGAATACCGGCCAAAGCTGCAGTTGCTAGCAAATAACTATAGAATGTGAATGGCATAGTTTTGCGCAGTCCGCCCATATTTCGGATATCCTGCGGATCTACATTCTCCAGTTGTGCGTGGTGCAGTCCTCGGTGCATGGCATGAATGATGATACCGGCATTCAGGAACAACGCAGCTTTAAAAAAGGCGTGTGTGGTCAGGTGGAAGAGCGAGGCATCATACGCCCCTGTTCCCATTCCCATTACCATATAGCCCAGCTGCGAAATAGTAGAAAAGGCCAGCACTGCTTTGATGTCGAATTGATTCAGAGCGGCAAGCGCTCCAAGTAAAGCCGTAATGGCACCAACTATAGCAATAACGGTTAGTGCATCCGGGGTAAAAAAAGCATAGCACCGTGCCAGTAGGTAAACACCTGCTGCCACCATAGTTGCGGCATGTATCAACGAAGAAACCGGCGTAGGGCCCTGCATGGCATCAGGCAACCATATCTGTAACGGAAACTGTGCCGACTTGCCCACACACCCCATAAACAATCCTAATCCGGCTAAGGTCAGCAGTAACGGGCTCAATTCCAGCAGCCAGGGCTCCCCATTTAAACTATAGGAAACTATAAAACTGCTGTTTAGCCACTCGCCTGAGCCGATAAGTGTTCTGAGGGTTTCCAGGTCGAAGGTGCGGAAATACGTGTAGAAAGCAAACAAACCGAGCAGCAGACCTATATCCCCTACTCTGTTCACCAGGAAGGCTTTTTTGTTAGCTTCCACTGTTGCCGGCCGCTCGAACCAGAAACCTATCAGCAGATACGACGAGAAACCCACCAGTTCCCAGAAGATAAAAAGCAGTAACAGGTTATCGACCAGCACAATACCGAGCATACTGAATGTAAACAACCCCAGGTAAGCAAAATAGCGATGATAGCCTGTGTCGCCGTGCATATACCCAACCGAGAACAGCTGTACCAGTGTAGAGATGAAGGTCACGATCACCAGCATGAGCACCGTGAGGTTATCCAGAAGTAAACCGGCTGTAAAATCGGAAACTATAGCGGAGGGCAGACTAAACCAGACGGTTCGGGTATGATAAGTTTCTGTGTTCCAGGTCTGTGTGAAAAGGTAAACCGAAAGCGCAAAGGTGATAGCTGAAATACCAATAGCCAGCCAGTCGCCACGGCGTGGGAGGCGCTTACCGAAACCGAACAGTACCAAAAAAGCCAGTAGCGGCAGCAACAGCACCACCAGAGCAGTAGTGGTTTGGGGCGTGCCAGCCAATGGCTTCAAAAGTTCAGTAAGCTCCAAGTTCAGGTCTATAGTTTCAGTTGCATGCAGTTTTCAGCTGCCAAAGTTAAGTATATTGCTTAAATTTTATACTTATAGTTGCGTGTTGATTACCTGCAAGACTTACTTATTAACGTCGGTTACAATATCACTCAGATTGGCGGTTTTGAAATGCTGGTAAACGCGCAGAACTATAGCCAGGGCAATAGCAGCCTCGGCGGCGGCAATAACTATAACAAACAGGGAGAATAATTGCCCCTGCAACAACTGCGGATCATGACGGCTGAATGCTACCAGGTTCAGGTTGGCTGCATTAAAGATCAGCTCGATCCCCATCAGTACTACCACCGCATGGCGCTTGGTAATAACTGCCAGTATGCCAATACCAAATAGCACGGCACTCAGAAGTAAGATATGTTCTAAGGGAATATTCATACTTAAACTTTCTGTTTATCGGTGGCAATGTACGCAGCTCCCATCAGGGCAATAAGCAGCAACAGGGAGGCTATCTCGAATGGCAGCACGAAGTCAGTCATCAGTTTTATACCAATTGTTTGAACCGTGCTTTTCTGGTTGCCCAGCACATCCATTTCCATAGTTTGCAGCCATGGCAGTGAGCTGATATTAGATTTAAGGATGCTGTAGCTCAACCCCACAACTATAAGCCCCGCCACCAGCGTACCCCAAACCGTATTCACGTTCTCCGACAACACCGATTTATCGTGCACGCGGCTGCTGAGCATGATACCGAAAAGTATCAGCACCAGTACGCCTCCCACATATACCATCAGTTGGGTTACTGCTATAAAATCAGCAAACAACAGCACATAAATGCCGGCAATACTCAGCAATACTATAAGCAACGAAAAACCAGCATACAGCAGGTTGCGCGTCAGCACCATGTATGCCCCCGAAACTATAGCCAGTATTGCGAAGATGTAGAAAAGCATTTATTTCGTTATTAGTTGCTCGTTATTCGTTGTTAGTTTCTCAAAAGGCTCTCCATTCAAAGCATTAAGAATCTTCGTTGCATGGACTTTGTATTAACAATTAAGCCTGCTTTCTTGCTGCCAGTGCAGCTGCCTTGGCCGCCGCCATTTCCTCCTGCTGCTTTGCCAGAAGCTCCTTTTTCTCTTCAGCCTGCTCCGGCGAAAGATCTGTGAAATGGTAGATCATGTTTTTGATATCTACTTCCGCGAAATCGTACACGGGCGTCATGGTCAGGCAGTCGGTTGGGCAAACGGTAGTGCAAAGGCCACAGTAACAGCACTTAGCCATATCAATGTCGAAAACCGGGGCATATAGTCGCTTTTTGGTTCCGTCAGATGTTAGCCCGATCTCTTCCGTAGCTTTCACAGACTCTATCGTGATGCAGTTAACAGGGCAGATCTTGGCGCAAAGGTCACAAACTATACAATCGTCGATCTCATTATGCAGGCGGTACCGGCCGTTGTCAGGAACAGGAATGGCTTCGTAGGGGTAAGTCAGCGTTACCAGTCCGTCGGGTTGGTTAAAGTAATTTTTATCGGTCACGTACTCCGGAGTACGGCGGTTTTTGGCATTCCAGAAGTGTTTCCACGTCAGGCGCAGGCCACTTATCAGCGACGTCACCGCAAACCAGAATCCGGATCTATTTTTCACTTCGTTCAAGTTAAGAGTTTTGAGTTAAGAGTTATGAGTTCAAATCACTTTTGACTTTAAACTCTTAACTTTTAACTAATATCATATCATTAACAATCGCCAGATGCCTGCCATCAACACTACACCCAATGCAATTGGCGTGAGCACTTTCCAGCATAGGTGCATGAGCTGATCTACGCGCAGGCGTGGATATGTCCAGCGTATCTGCAACTGCAGGAACAACAGTACAAACGTTTTGCTCAGTAACCAGAAACCACCCCAGAGTATCCCTGATAGTTCTCCTACGGTTCCGGTTGTCCAGTAAGCCAGGCTAACAGGGCCGATGTTTGGCAATGGCGTGTTCCAGCTACCCAGGAATAGAATAACAGCTACTAAACTAACCAGCACCATCATACTATACTCTGCCAGGAACAATATCGCAAACCGGAACCCTGAATATTCTACGTGAAAACCCGCCACCAGCTCCGACTCCGCTTCCGGAATATCAAAAGGGGCACGGTTGCTCTCAGCCAGCGACGCTATAAAGTATATGATAAAGGAAATCAAAAGTATAGGTGCCCGGAAAATGTTCCAGGTGGTAATGCCGCCTATAGTTGTCGTGTTAATGCCCAGGGCCTCGATGCCAAACAGCCAGTTCATCTCAAACTCCAGCCCCGGAAACCGGTTCATTAAAGCGCCCTGCTGGTAACTGATCTCCTGAAAATCCAGAGATTGGCAAATCATGACTGCTGAAAGTATAGCCAACCCAGCCGGAATCTCATAGGAAACGATCTGGGCCACCGAGCGCATCGCACCCAGCATGGCATATTTGTTATTGGAACCCCAACCGGCCATTAGCAATCCAACTACATCTAATGAGATAATCGCCAGCAGGTAAAAAACGCCAATACCGATACCCGCTGGCACCAGGTCCGGCGTGAAAGGGATAACGGCAAAACCAGCAAAAACAGCAGCAAAAATTAAGATCGGAGCTAGCTTGAAAAGGTTCTTATCAGCAGCAGCGGGAACAATGTCTTCTTTCTGCAATAACTTCAGCACATCCAGCACCGACTGCAACGAACCATATGGACCTGCTTCTGTGGGGCCAAGCCTGTCCTGCATAAATGCCGCCACCTTCCGCTCTGCATACGCCAGCACGATCACTATCGAAAGCAACAGTACAAGTGTTAGCACAAAAGCGAGCATAGGCGTTCAGGGTTTATAAGCAGGCAAAGGTAAGTTTTAATTTGGAAATTCGGGGATGTGGTGATTTGTCTGAATCAGGATTTTCAGGATTAGGAATTGACAGGATATATTAAATACCATTAGCCTTGGTAAGTATAACAGGCTCACCGTCGGTAATAAGTATAGTATGTTCGTGTTGTGCTACAAAGCCACCCTTCTCTGCCAAAAGCGTCCAGCCATCGCCTTTATCGCGGGTGTAGCTCCCTTTGGTAGAGATAAACGTTTCTACAGCCACCACAGTGTTTTTCCTGAATCGCTGTGTATTAAACTTGTCGTAAAAGCAGGGAATTTCATGTGGCGCTTCGTGCAGGCTTCGTCCCACACCATGGCCTACCAGATTCCGGATTACTTTAAACCCATTCCTTTTCGCTTCTGTCTCAATTATTCTACCGATATCTGAAATTCTTACACCACCTTTTATTTCCTTCAGCGCCTTATGCAAAGCGCTTGTTGAAGTATCAACAAGTTTATTCAGACCATGTATATCTTCGCCCACTACAAAAGAGCCACCATTGTCTGCAAAGTAACCTCCCAATTCCGCCGAGACATCAATATTTACCAGGTCACCTTCCTTCAGTACTGTTTTATCAGACGGTATACCATGAGCAGCTTCGTTGTTCACGCTGATGCAGGTATATCCGGGAAAGTTATAGGTTACTTTAGGTGCTGATTTTGCGCTGAAAGAATGCAGGATTTCATAACCATAGTTATCCAGTTCCTTAGTAGTCATACCTGGCCTTGCATGCTCCCGCATTTTCTTCAAAGTAATAGCAACAACTTCGCTAACCTTTGTAATCCCAATTAAGTCTGCTTCTGATTCTATAGACATTGTATACTTCTGATAAATTTTGGCTACTCTACTAAATGCGGTACAAACTGCGACAGGTTGGTGATGATGCCTTTTTCGCGGCGGAAACCGATGGCGCTGGCTTCGCCGGCCCAGAAAACGCCCGCCTGATAGGTGTAACCTTTGTTGTCCTGGGGTAATTCGCACCAGCGCTGGTATACCTGCTGTTGCTGATCGTATTCGCCTTCCATTTTGGTTACACGCACTTTATCTACCACTTCTACACTCTGCCCTTCCCTGCCGAAATATGGTTTGCGGATGTATTTGCCGCTCAGTGGTGATAAATCTGCTTCGAGTAAAAGCGGGTGATATGGATAGGCTTTCCAGAGCCAGGCCAGCATGCCTTTACTTTGGAACAACAAGGTATATGCCGGGTTTGCGATAACTAAATTTCTGGATCGGGAGAGTTGGGTGAGGCTTTCGCAAAGCTCTGGTTCTTCCCAGGCAATCTGCTCCCAGGGCAGTAACTTAAAAAGGAACGGAAACTGTTGCCAATGTTCATGTTCGACCTGCGCCCACACGCCACGCTCGGTTCCTTCTGTCGAGATATTTACTTCATCTATCGGGCAAAGATGTGTGTCAAAACCAGCTTCTTTAGCCGCCTGAGCCAATACAGCGCAATTTGTTTCATCTTCAGCACTACCGCCAATGTAGGTTAACAATAAAGCCGGGGCAAGATCGCTGTTCATCATGCGCCAGGCCTTAAATTGCTCTACCAACGCCTCGTATAAGCCAGAATATTGGTTCGCATCCTTTTTACCGGCAGCAGCCAGGCTCGCCCATTGCACGACAGCCGTCTCAGGTATAGAAGTTGCCGTATCGGCATTAAACTCAATCAGTTTCGGACCTTCAGGAGTTTGCGCCAGATCAAAGCGACCGTACAAATGCCAGTGGCGGTCGTCGTTCCAGGACTGGCGCACCAGTTGCCACAGGTTCTGCGGTATGCCCAGCACATTCAGGAAAGCATCTGGCAACTCATCAGGCACAGCCTGCACCATCATATTATAGAGTGTATCGGCAGCTTCCAGTAACGTATCGGCATCCTGTTCGTTTAGCACCACGGCTTCGCCGGGCACATAGTTGGCACAACCATCTTCTACACACCATTCCCAGCCTAGTCCGCGCACAGCAGTTTCAACATCGCCGGAGTGTGGTTCCAGGCGAACTCTGATTCTTAGATTATCAAACATGAAGTTTATGTTCTGAAGTATGGATTAACCACCAAAACCGCTGCCACTGCTACGGCCTCTGAAGTAACCGCTTCTGCCGGAGCGCGGTGCCGTGGACTGCTGTCGATAGGTTTGCACATTCTGGCGCCAGGCTGCTGTGTTGTTCATAACGCCCGGGTTAGCGTAGTATCCAGGTCTCGGCGACATCATACGGCCAGCCATATAGCCCATACCGCTCCACCAAAGTACGCTTCCTAAGCCAAATCCACCCTGATTATAGGTGTTCTGATTAGCAGCAACATCTTTCATCTGGTTCTCCAGTTCCAGGCCTTTCAGAGTATCAACCCGGCCATCTTTATACTTCAGGATAGCCATGCTTGCTCCGGGAACGGTGGTTCGCTCATCGGTTATTTTCCACTGGTCCGGTGCTTCTTCTGTAAGTTCAGTAATGATGCCATCCGGCACTTTCACTTCTTCGCTGGTGCCTGTTGTGCTGTTACTATTGTCTGTTCCGCAACTGGTCAGGCCCATACAGGTAGCAGCTGCTACAATAAAAGCGTTTCGTTTCAGGTCGCCGATGCGCAGGTATCGTTTTTTCATGAGTTCTGATGGATTACAGTTAAAGGTACGGTTTTTAGCCTGATTTTGGTAATTATCACGGGATTTAGGCCTTTCTCAGGCTGATGTTTAAAGTGAAAAGGGGCTTATCCTGTTGTTTATAGTTGGAGTTATCGTTTTATAGTTTTACCCCTTCCCAGCCTTCCCCTTTAAAAGAGGGCCCCTACCCCCAAAACAGGGGAAGGAGCTTTACAGCCTTTGCTATAGTTTTGGATATTGTTTTATAGTTACTGTTTTAACCCACCCCTACCCCTCCCAAGAGGGGAATCTCTGTTGTTGCTATAGTTTAGTTTCTTGTTCTATAGTTACCGTTTGTCATCCCCCTGCCCCTTCAAAGGGGGACTTTTCTGCTACGGCTTGTCCATCTGTCATTTCGACCAGCGGGAGAAATCTGAGTTTGCTATAGTTTGAGTTATGGTTCTATAGTTACAGCCTGTCGAGCGGACAGGTCGCGACCTGTCCCTACAGAAATACAAACATGATAAAGCGATGCAACTATTGCCTTTCCAACTATAGCAACTATAGCTATCGAACTGATCGCAGTCTTTGGGTTGAGCGCCTTTGCTTTGTTGTGGTGCCGTCAGGCAACCTGAGGTACGAGGGTAGCAAGAAAGCAGCAGCGCGATGCCCTTATCGAGGGCCCCTACCCCCAAGACGGGGCCTCCCGGCCGTGAGGGCACCAAAGCTAAATTGAAACAATAGGCAAGTAAAGCTCCCAGGATTAAGGAACACTATGAAAGAAAAGGCTTGGTTCAAGTTGTAGAGTAGCAAACTATAGCACTCAGATTTCTCACGCTGTTCGAAATGACAAAAGAGAACTGTAGACATTTAAGATCCCTCGACTGGCGCTCGGGATGACAAAAGGAAAACTGTAAGATAATTAAGACTTCCACTACTAGTACTTAGAGCGAAGCACTTTCTAACTTTCCAACTTTCTAACTCCACTTACTCCCACAACGGATAATGCTCTAACTCTACCTGGCGCTGGAAGAAGATACGGGTGCTTTCTTCGAAGGAACGGGTGAAGTCTGACACATAGAAGTGGTGATCGCCAAGCAGTTTATCTGAAGCCAGGTTATTCTTCTCCAGGTAATCTTTAACGTACTGCGCTACTATAAGACTGGCATCCAGCACATCCACATCACCCTTATAGAAATTTTTTATCTGTTTTTTAATAAGCGGATAATGCGTGCAGCCAAGTATAAGTGCTTCTATTCCCTGCAGGTCCGGATCTGATAAATAGGTATGAATAACACTTTCAGAGATGTTATCATTAAAAAAGCCCTCTTCAATCATGGCCGCCAGCAGCGGCGTGGCATGCGATTTCAGCTCTATTCCTAAGTCCAGAGCATCCACTTTTTTGCGGTACACATTCGAGTTTATAGTTTGCTTGGTACCGATCAGGCCGATGGTACTGCCCGGGTAAGAAGTACCAATGTAGGATACGATCGGGTCAATAACATTGAGCACCTTAGCTTTGCTTCCAACATATTCTTTTACCAGTTCGTAAGCTGCCGCCGATGCTGAGTTGCAGGCAATCAGTATGACCTTGCACTGTTGTTTCAGAAGCAGGTCGCAGATCTTAACAGCGTATGCCTGTATGGCAGCAGTAGACTTGTCGCCGTATGGCAAGTGAGCCGTATCGCCAAAGTAAATCAGCTTCTCGTTCGGCAGCACTTTTGTAATAGCCTGAGCTACAGTAAGTCCGCCAATACCGCTATCAAAAATCCCGATTGGCAGATGTCTTTTTTCTTTTTCCATCGTATGCGAAATTACTTAAAAAGTCGTTTCCACGCCGTTCACCATTAAAATATATCAGTTCACAAAAATTTGTAACCTTTTGGAATCTTACCAAACTAAGGCAAGTTATATTTGCAACTGAAATATTACTATAATATTAAGCGATTATTATTTTTGTTAAATATTTTGTAAGTTTTAAACTATAAGCTATATTTAAATGTAGTAAGATTCCACACCTGGTACTTCTAACGAAGTTATCAGCCTGCCAAAGGTGACACACCGTGCAACTGTTTTCTGTACATCCATCAGAACTATACTATTTCAGCAGATTTTTAAATAGATAGAAAAGCCCCTTATGCAAACAGCACTTACTCTGCCAGCACCAACCATAAAGCGCTCTTCACTTTATGGAAGTCTTACAACCCGTTTTGTCGCATTCCTGGTAGATACTACCATGCTAGTGTTTTTCTATACGATCATTTTTTACTCAATCGGTACAAATGCAGATCACATTCACTCCTGGGACAAAACATTTCAGCATAATGGCTTCAGCATCCCTGATTTAATACTTATAGGCAAGATACTTTTCTTTAACCCTTACTTTGCGGCAGTGCACTGGCTATACTATACTTTGCTGGAGTCCTCGCCGAAACAGGCAACTATAGGTAAATTTACGTTGGGCTTAAAAGTGACGGACCTGCGTGGCAAACGCATAACCATCTGGCAATCTAACCTGCGTTATTTCAGCAAAGTGCTTTCAATAATGCCGGTGTGCCTGGGCTTTTTACTAATACTTGTTACACGCCGCCACCAAATGCTGCACGATTATTTTGCACGAACTGTAGTAGTTGCTGATTAATCTCCTTCACTAAAAATTGCACTAATTTCTATTACATCCTCTTACTGGTCTCGTATAACTATACTTGAGTATCAATAAGAAAGGAGAATTATTATGAGATTTATTCCAACCCGTTTTCACGGTTTTTTAGATTATATAGTAGGTATTTTTATGATCATCGCCCCTTGGGTGCTTGACTTTTCGGACAACGATGCCGCCACCTGGACCATAGTGATAGCCGGTATTATAGTACTGATACAAGCAGCTATGACAGATTTTGAGCTAGGTTTGATCAGACGTATACCAATGCAGAGCCACCTGATGGTGGACCTCGTGCTTGGTGTAATACTGGCGCTGTCGCCGTGGCTGTTTCAATTCAACAATTATGTGTATCTGCCACATCTGATCATAGGTGTTTTCTCTATTCTGGCTTCGCTTACTACCCACCGTGTACCGAGCCACAGCTATAAAGCAGAACATACCAGCACAGATCATATCCGGAACATGTAATTAAAATACTTTTTAGTAAAACAGGCCAGCCTTAACAGGTTGGCCTGTTTTATTTTAACCTATCCCCGAAGAATTGCCTAAATTTGTAGTATGAATTACCTATCTGCAGAAAATATTTCAAAAAGCTACGGCGAACGCTGGCTGTTCAAAAACCTGAACTTTGGCATCAGCCAGGGGCAGCGTGTGGCACTGGTGGGCGTAAACGGCTCCGGAAAAACTACTTTACTGAATGTGTTGGCCGGTAAAATTCCGCCGGACGAGGGCA
Organism: Pontibacter pudoricolor; assembly: GCF_010092985.1. GTDB lineage: Bacteria > Bacteroidota > Bacteroidia > Cytophagales > Hymenobacteraceae > Pontibacter > Pontibacter pudoricolor. The sequence goes on from NZ_CP048106.1 coordinate 2,147,017, forward strand.
GCGTAAGCGTTCGCAAGGAAGTAACTATAGGCTACCTGGGCCAAAACCCGGAGTTCGACGAGAACCTAACTGTGCATCAGACTATATTTTCGGGGCAGAGCGAGGCCTTAGACGTGATCCGTGATTATGAGATTGCAATAGAAAACCCGGACACCAGCGCTGAAAAAATGCAGCATCTGATGGAGCGCATGGATGAACTGCAGGCCTGGGATTTTGAGCTGAAAGTAAAACAGATATTATCAAAACTGGGCATCCATAACCTCGAAGACAAGATCAGCCACCTATCGGGTGGGCAGCGCAAACGTGTGGCCATGGCCCGTGTACTGATAGATGAGCCAAGCATGCTGATCCTGGATGAGCCTACCAACCACCTGGACCTGGATACGATAGAATGGCTGGAAAACCTGTTATCGACGCAGAATACCACCTTGCTGATGGTTACCCACGACCGCTACTTTTTAGACAGAGTAGCCAACGAAATTGCCGAACTGGACGGCGGACAGGTGTTTAGCTACAAAGGCAACTATAGTTATTTTGTTGAAAAGAAGGCATCGCGCGAGGAAATGGCAGCTGCCGAAACCGAGAAAGCCCGCAACCTGATGCGCAAAGAGCTCGACTGGATACGTCGTCAGCCGAAAGCGCGTGGCACCAAAGCCAAGTACAGAGTTGATGCCTTTGAAGAACTGAAAGAGAAGGCAGCCAAAAAAATAAGCGGCCCGCAGCTGGAATTGTCTGTTAAAACCACACGCCAGGGCGGCAAGATCATCGAAGTAGATCATATCTCTAAATCATTTGGCAGCAAAAAAATAGTTGATGATTTCAGTTATGTGTTCAAGAAAAAAGACCGCATTGGTATAGTTGGGCCTAACGGTGCCGGTAAGTCTACTTTCCTGAACATGCTGACCGGCAAACTGCAACCAGACTCCGGAACTATAGATGCCGGACAGACAACCGTTTTCGGTTACTATACCCAGGAAGAGCTCCAGTTTAAGGAAGGGCAGCGCGTAATCGATATTGCGAAAGAAATTGCGGAGGTAGTGGAAATGGCCAACGGCGAAGTGATTACAGCATCGCAATTTTTACAGCATTTCCAGTTTGCGCCGGCGCAGCAATATACCATGGTTAACAAACTGAGCGGTGGCGAAAAGCGTCGTTTACAGTTGCTGCGCGTGCTTATCAAAAACCCGAACTTCCTGATACTGGATGAGCCGACCAACGACCTGGACATTATTACGCTGAACATACTGGAAGATTTCTTGCTGAACTTTGGCGGTTGTTTACTGATGGTGAGCCACGACCGTTATTTTATGGACAGGCTGGTAGAGCATTTGTTCGTGTTTGAAGGCGAAGGCAAGATCCGAAACTTCCCGGGCAACTATACCGATTACCGCGAATGGCTGAAGGAGCAGGAAAAACAGGAACCTGAAACCAAAGCTATAGTTGCAGCCCCTGCCCCTGTTCAGGCCAAGAATGAAGAACAACCAACCAGCAAGCGCAAAGCCAGTTACCAGGAGAAAAAAGAATACGAGCAACTGGAGAAAGAAATAGCCAAACTGGAAGCCCGTAGAACAGAAGTAATTGCGTTGATGAACTCCGGCACCACAACCGACCACGCACAACTAAGTGCCTGGGCTACCGAAATTGAGCAGCTAAACGAGCAACTCGAAGAGAAAGAATTCCGCTGGCTGGAGCTGGCTGAGATCATCTAAACAGAAATAACTATAAAGGCAGCTACATGGCTGCCTTTATAATTTACCGTGACATTTCTCTTTCTGAAGCTTGCATTTGTAAAATAACTTTCCCTATTTGGAGTACAGATTTAAACATGCACCAACCAGCTCCCATAGCGATCACACTTTCTTTGCCGGTAACACCTGGCCAGGAGCTGCTGCATTCTATCTATTCTTATTGCCAGAGCATCTATAGCTATTATCGCTATTATTATCGCCGTACCTACCGCGCTCTCTTTGGCAATCACACCGATTATTCATCGTAAATAACAGAAAGTCTTTACCGGCTTCTCTTAAGTGATACAAAAAAGCAGCGCGAAAGCCCTGCTTTTTTGCTTTTATACCTATCCGTAACTATAAAATTACAATCTGATGAACATTACACAGAACTACAGCAGCTACACACCAGAAAACCATACTGTTTGGGCCATACTTTTCGAACGCCAGTACCACAACCTGCAGGGCAAGGCCATTCCGGAGTTTTTTGAAGGCCTGGAGAAAGTTGGCTTCAGTCGCGACCGCATCCCGGATTTTGATGAAGTGAACCAGCGCCTGAAACCGCTGACCGGTTTTGAAGTGGTGCCAGCGCCCGGCATTGTAGACGATGCCCTGTTCTTTGAACTGATTGCCAACCACAAATTCCCGGCAACTGTCTGGATCCGGAACATGGACCAGCTGGATTACCTGGAGGAGCCGGATATGTTTCATGATGTGTTCGGGCATGTACCGTTGCTGACTATACCGGTTTACTGCCAGTTCCTGGCGCAGCTCTCGCAACTTGCCCTGCAATACATTGATCGCCCTGATGTGATTGACCTGCTGACCCGCATTTACTGGTACACTATAGAGTTCGGGTTGTTTATAGAAAATGGCAAACCAATGATCTATGGCGCCGGCATTCTCTCATCTGTAGGGGAAAGTAACCTGTCGGTATCTGATGCCAGTACTAAGTTTAAATTTGATGTAGCGCAGATACTGGAAACTTCTTACATAAAAGAGACTTTCCAGAGCCAGTACTTCCATATTTCTGATTTCAGAGAATTGCTGGAGGCGCTGCCGGCCTTAACTATAGCTCTGGACAAATTAAAAACAGAACTGGAAGTACCTGCCACACTATAAAACTAAAAGCCCGGCTACAACTATAGCCGGGCTTTTTAATTATTACCATAGTTCAGATCCCAAAGCCGCCAGCCAACTATAGCCAGCCTAAATCTATAGTTAATGTGTAAGCGTGGAGCTCACCTGGAAACCTAATTTACGTGGCTGCGTGATCACGTTTTCCTGTTTTTGTTTCAGGGTAATACGTTCTATTTCGCTCACATCCTGGCCCATTAAGTCGTTATTTACGGCAGCAACCATAGCGCTTTCAATTATCAGGCGCAGCGTTTTATTATTAATCACATTCTGGGCGATGCGGTCGTAAGGCAACTCCATCTGCTTCACACCTTCAATTACAAAATGGCGGTCTATGTTTATCAGCATGCGGCCAACCAGGTAACCGGGATCATCCATTCGGTTATACTTTATAGTATCAGCCATAAAGTTGTAAGCCATTATATGCCCGAAAAACCTGCGCCTGAAATCTTCCTCAATGTAGTCGTTCTTCATCAGTTCATAATCTTCCGGGAATGTGATGATGTTGGTGTGCATAATGAACATGAGCAGGTCGCCGGAGAACATGACGTGAAACTCAAATTCACTGATGTTTCTATATTCGATAATTACATCAGCGTCTTTTTTGGTTATCCGGTTAGTTAGTTTCTTTACTATATCCTGGGCAATTTCCTTCATCCTGTCGAAGGTGGCTTTTGTGTTGCGATAAATAGCCTGCTTGGTTACAGATTTCTGATGAAGTCCATTAATAATATCGTTAAGTCTTTCTTCTGATACTGCCATTGTTTTTATATGCTCGGTAGTTTGAATGATTTTACAGCAGAAACTGGTAAAGAGTTATAAAATATAGTTTTGAAAGCGTTGTAACTATAGTTGTTCACTCAGGTTTTGTAAGCCGGCGGAGGCGCAAGTTGTACTGGCTCATCATCTCCCACTTTAAACGCAACCTGCCGCACACCCGGCTTAGCATCAGGGCTTTCCAGCAATAGCTGCCTGGCTTGCGGCAATTCAAAAACATCAGCAACAGAGTTTACAGCTCCTGCCGGCACATGTAGTTTATGAAGTGTATTTAAAAGTTGTTGCTGGTTCTGTTTTGCTATGAGCTCGCGCAACAGTTCATTCAACTCCTTCCGGTTTTGCACCCTGCTATAGTTGGTTTTAAATTTTGTATCCTGTGCCGTTTCAGGAGCTCCCAACACATTACATAACCGCTCAAACTGCCTGTCGTCGCCAATGGCCAGCACCAGCTGTTTGTTGTCTTGGGTAGTAAACACTGTGCCATACGGAACGATGCTGGGATGCTCGGAACCCATGCGTTGCGGGTTTTGCCCTGCTACCAGCCAGTTTGTAGCCTGGTTGGCCAATGCCGAAACAGCTGCCTGCACCAGCGACACCTGCACATACTGCCCCTGTCCGGTTTGTTCGCGTTTCAGCAAAGCTACCAGCAAGCCTTCCTTCAGCTGGTGCGCAGCCAGGATATCCATCAACGCAACAGGCAATTTGGTAGGCCCTCCATCCGGCTCCCCGTTCAGGTACATAAAGCCGGTTTCGGCTTGTATTACTGCATCATAACCGGCTCTGTCTTCTTCGGGGCCGTAGCCGGTTAAGTGGCCGTAGATCAATGCTGGATTTATAGTTTGCAGGGTCTTATAATCTACCTGTAGTTTTTCGGCATCGCCGGGTTTGTAGCTGGCAATAATAATGTCGGCCTGTTTAACCAAACTATAGAGTTGCTCCAGGTCATTTTGCTGCGACAGGTTTAGGGGTAACGATTCTTTGCCCCAGTTTGCAGCACAGAAGTAGGCAGGCGTATCTGTATCAGCTGGTTCGGATTTTAATTTCCAGCGGCGGGTAACGTCTCCGTTAGTAGCGGCATTCTCTATTTTTATAACCCGTGCGCCAAGCTCTGCAAAAAACTGGCCTACGCTTGGCCCGGCCAGCACACTTGCCAGTTCCAGCACCAGCATATTTTCACCTATCATGTCGTTCAGGTTTCTAAAACTATACAGTCACCCAAACTTCGCGAAATATTTTTAATGATTTTAAAGTAGTTTGAAAAGCCTAAACTATAAAGAATGCGCTTTCGGACGTGGAAGTCCGCAGCAGGCGGGTGTAGGAGCCCTCTTTTAAGTTTCGGAAACAGATGTCCGAGACAGCAACCTATGCCCTTTCACCTATCGGTTACAGCGTTTTCAGCAGCAAGAATTAGCAACAGACCCGGTGAATTGGTGGTTAAAACAAGGATAAAGGCTCGAACTATAGTTCCTGCTTTTAACACAACTATAGTTCCAGGTCAGCAATTATAAAGCAAAAAAGGCTCATCCACCGAAGCAGAAGAGCCTTTTATTCAAATCTTAATTACCTGTTACAGCAGGAAAAACAGGGCATTGATAATATTCAAGCCAAGCAATAGGTAAAAATTTGGTGAATCCTGTATAGCCTTTTTCATATATAAACTAATAACTGTAAGATGAAGTCTTTTTGGGGTTGCAGCGTTTGCTACATTTTAATCTTACGCCGGACTATACCAAATGTTACATTTAAATATAACTTTTTATATACTTGTCTTGATTAATTAATATATAAATAATAATATATATTACATTTAACATCAATAAATATGCACTTACAAGCTTATAAAGCTACATCAAGTACCATATATTGTGTTTTTACAATTTTGCACTTACTTATATTTTATTCAATTATTTATTATATAAACACCAAATGCAACCCATTTTTTACACATCAGACCTTAAGCTTTTTATAGAAATGATAGCAAAATAATTTATCTTTACCATAGACCTGCTAAACGCAATGCGTAGCGGGTGCTTAACAGTTTATACATAAAGACAAAACATTGAATTTCCATTCATTTAATTTACACGAAGACGTTGTTACAGGTATAGAATCGATGGGGTATAACAGCCCTACTCCTATACAGCAACAGGCCATACCACTTATTTTAGAGAAGAAAGACCTGATTGCCTGCGCCCAGACCGGTACCGGTAAAACAGCAGCGTACCTGCTTCCACTTATCGACCGTATCTCGCACGCGAACGCAACACATACCAGCACACTTATTTTAGTACCAACCCGCGAACTTGCCAAACAGATTGATGAGCAGGTAGAAGGCCTTGGTTATTTTGCCCCGGTTAGCTCCATCGCTATTTATGGCGGTAACAAAGGCGGCGAATGGGACCAGCAGAAACGCGCCCTTACCAGCGGCGCCGATATTATTATTGCCACGCCCGGCAGACTGATGTCGCATATGGCGCTGGGCTATGTAAAGCTGGACCAACTGGACTACCTGGTATTGGACGAAGCTGACAAAATGCTGGACATGGGCTTTATGGATGATATCCTGAAGATCGTGCGCCAGTTGCCTGCTAACCGCCAGACTTTGCTTTTCTCGGCTACGATGCCTAAAAAGATACGCGACCTTGCCCAGCAGATCCTGAACAAACCAGAGGAAATAAACCTGGCCGTATCCAAGCCTGCTGAAAAGATAGACCAGCGCATGTACCTGACTTTCGACAATCAGAAATTACCCTTACTGGAGTATATTCTGCGGGAACTGGAGGTTCAGAACATGATCATTTTTACTTCGCGCAAGTCCAATGTAGCCCAGATTGTAAGGTCGTTGCGCAAGATGGGATTTGAAGCCGAAGGCATACAGTCTGATATGACGCAGGATGAGCGGGAAGCTGCTTTGCGTGATTTCAAGAACAAGAAATACCAGGTTTTAGTAGGTACTGATATTCTGTCGCGCGGTATCGACATTGACAACCTGAGCCACGTGCTTAACTTTGACATGCCGCAGGATGCGGAAGATTATGTGCACCGCGTGGGCCGTACGGCACGTGCAGCATCTACAGGTATGGCGATTACGTTCGTGAACGAGAAGGACATGTACCGCGTGCGCAAAGTAGAGCAACTGATAGAGCGTGAGATACCGAAATTAGGCTTGCCAGATGACTTTGGTCCCGGCCCGGTTTACGACCCGAGCAAAAAACAGGAACGTCCGCATGGCGGCAACCGCCCAGGACAAGGAAACAAAAACCGCTCAGGAGACAGAAACAAAGGCGGCAACCGCGACAGAAATAAGTCCGGAAGAGGCCCAAGACCTGAGCAAAAAGCTGCCACCGGCGAAGCAGGTGCAACAGCAGAAAGAACAGGTAACGACAGACCAATAAAACCCTTTAAGCCCCGCAGCAAAAACAAAGGCGATCGTGGTCCTGGCGGCAACACCGCAGCACCGCAGTCAGCTCCTACAGAATAACCAAAACGCCGTCCTGCAAAATCAGGGCGGCGTTTTTTTATAGTTTCAAACTATAGTTGCTGTACCAAAGCTCCGGAAGTAGTCACGTCATAAACAGGCATACCCTTCTTGTCTAATTCTTCTTTCATCCGCTCTACGTACCAGGGCTTGTTACTACCATCCAGAACTATAGTTTTAAAGGTAAAAGCCTGCAGCGTTTCAGGTTTAAGTCGCACATTCTGGACAAGGATAATGTAGTCCAGAGCTATAGTTGTAACTGGCTGCACTTTCAGCGGTTTTCTTATTAGCAGGATCTTCTTTCCTTCCCAGACTAATAACTCATTCCCATCCGGCAAAACTTCAGACACCACTCCGGCAGTTTGCTCCGGCTTCTGTCCTACAAGTTTAACCGCCGGTGCTGTTACGCCCAGATCCCATAAATGCGCCTGAATATTGAAACTATAGTTCTGTTTATCTGCTGCCAGGCTGCTGTCTGCAACAAGTACGGCCTGTTGGTCCTGGATAAAAGCTATAGCCGAACTTCCGCGCAAACTATAGATCGTCAGCAGTTTTTGATTTTGCTGTGTTATTATTTCCAGTATCTGCTCCACCGAAAGTACACCAACTATAAGCGTGGCAAAGGCCAGGTATTTCAGGTTTTTACGAACCAGGAACAGCGTGAAAAGGGCAAGCAACCCATATAGCAACCAAGACTGCTGCGCCGTAATATCAAGCCCATTTATAAGCGCATGCGGGAAAGTGGAGAGCAGCAGGTTGATCTCATTCATGAGCCAGATAAAGCCGAAGTGAACCGTAAAGAGCAGGTCAGATAGGTAAGGAACCCAGTTTAGAACCAGCCCCAGCAATCCTGCATAAAGTCCGAAAGTAGAGACAGGCACTACTACAACATTAGCCAGCCAGAAATATACCGGAAACTGGTGGAAGTAATAGATACCCAACGGCAAGGTAATCAGTTGTGCAGCGACAGCAATCGAGAAGAACTCCCATATCTTATCCAGGAACCGGTTATTTATTTCCAGCAAACTATAGATTCCGGGATGAATGGCCACGATGCCCAGCACCGCCAAGAACGATAACTGGAACCCTACATCGAACAGGAAATACGGATCGTAAAACAGAAGCAGGAAAGCAACTATAGCCAGCGTGTTGTAAATGTTATGCCGGCGACTCCATACCATCGCGATCATCACCAGACTAAACATAAGCACCGCCCGTAACACCGATGCCGACAACCCGGTAACAAAAGCATACAACCACAGCAACGCCAGCACCACTACCACAAACAACAGCCGCTGACTTTTATTCAGGTTTACACTTTTAAACAGCATCAGGAACACACCAAATATCAGCCCCACATGCATCCCTGAAACAGCCAGTACGTGCATGGTTCCTGTGGCAGCGTAACTGTCGCGCACGTCGTTATCCAGGTCATCTTTTACACCTAAAATAAGCGCTGTGGAAATACCGGCTTCGCGTTTGGCCTCCACTTTCTCTTTTATAGTTTCTTCAAGGTAGCGGCGGATCTGAATGCTCAGGTAAAACAGGAAGTTAGGCGGATCATTACCCAACTTCGCAAACTGGTGGGACTGCAGGTTCTGGCGGTGGTAAATGCCTTTCTTCTGCAGATAAGCCTTATAGTTGAATTGCTCCGGGTTAAGCGGCCCCTGCACCGTGAGCGGCGCACCTTTTATCAGTAATTTATCGCCGTAGGTAAAGGCATAGTCTTCGGGCGTATCGTGGGGCACGGTAACCTGCACCTGCCCTGTCGCTTTTTGCCACTTGCCGTTAACCAGCACCTTTTCTACGGCAAGCACCGTGCGCTGGTAACCGGGTTTCTGTATGACGTAATCGTTAACTATACCGGTATAGTAAGCTGGCTTTTGCGTGAGGTTTGTCAGGTGATTTGCCTGCAAATGAGGTGTGCGCAACTCAGTTACCCAGAAACCGGCAGCAGCAAAACAGAACAGGCCAACTATACCAACCCAACTGTTTATTTCTGCAGATCTATAGTTGCGGGAATAGCCATACAAACCCAGAAACAAAGCAACAAAAAAGGTGAAGACCTCAGGCGCAAACCTGAAACCTTCACCTATAGTTGTGTACACTAAAATACCCGCTATAAAACTAAGCGCAATCCTTAAAAACGGATATGGCGCCCATTGCAGCATTAGCCGGCAAAAATCATTTTATAGTGTTGTATATCGCATTCCGTAAACATATCGCCTTCGGTTATAAAGCCGTTGCGTTTGTAAAAGTTTACTGCAGGCAACTGGGCATGCAAATAAACTTTCTTGCCATTTTGCTCAGCTTTCACATCACTTAACACAGCCTTTAACACTTCCGCGCCAACCTGTTTGTTCCTATAGTCAGGTAACACGGCAAAGCGCTCCAGTTTCACGCCATAGTCGGTGGTGCGCCATCGGGCTGCCCCGCAGGGTACGCCTTCAAAAGTAGCTAAGTAATGGCTGGCAGTCGCCTCATACCCATCGTATTCGGCATCGCGGGGCACCTGCTGTTCTTCCACAAAAACCTGCTCCCGTATCCGGAAAGCTTTCTTCAGGTCCTGATCCTGCTCTGCCCTGATAACCTGTATCATAAACTATACCTGCACGTTATTTCTAAAACGCCTGTTGTTGTTTACCACACCGTTCTTCTCATCCTCTTCGGCCTGTGCATCGCGCTTGGCACGACGTTCCTCTTCCAGCTTGCTGTAGGCATTCACGATGTCTTTCACCAGTCTGTGACGAACTACATCATCGGCAGTCATCTCGACCACGCCAATGCCTTTTACGCCCCGAAGAATGTTCAGCGCCTCCATTAAACCGGAACGCTGGTTGCGCGGTAAGTCTATCTGCGACCAGTCGCCGTTCACCATCAGTTTCGCGTTCGGGCCCATACGGGTCAGGAACATCTTCATCTGGGCTGGCGTCGTGTTCTGGGCTTCATCCAGCAGCACAAACGCGTTGTTCAGCGTACGGCCACGCATATAAGCCAACGGTGCAATTTCGATGATCTTGTTTTCCTGGTAATACTTCAGCTTTTCAACCGGGATCATGTCTTCCAGGGCATCATAGATCGGGCGCAGATACGGATCCACCTTCTCCTTCATATCACCCGGCAAAAAACCAAGGCTTTCGCCGGCTTCTACTACTGGTCTGGAGATAATGATCTTCTTTACTTCCTTGTTCTTAAGCGCACGCACCGCCATGGCCACCGACACATAGGTTTTTCCTGTACCGGCAGGCCCTAAGGCAAATACCAGGTCGTTCTTCTCAATAGCATCCACCAGTTTTTGCTGATTCGGGGTTTTCGCTTTTATAACGCCACCCTTCGAGCCATACACAATCACGTCCGGAGAGGTAACTATAACTTCTTCATCCGTAAAAGAATCCGAAGAAAGGTATCTATTTACGCTGTTATGCGTAATCTTCCCGAACTTGTGGTAATGGTCTATCAGCGACGAAAGTATTTCGTGAATTTTTGTGATCTCAGGGGTTTGCCCCTGTATTTTGATCTCGTTTCCTCTTGATATGATTTTGCTGCTCGGAAATGCGGCAGCGAGTTGTTTAATATTCTGATTTTCGGTCCCCAAAAAGTCTATCAGGGAAATATTCTCGAGTGTTATTACTTTCTCTACCAAATGTTTAGCTCTTATATAGAATGTTGGTAATATTTTCTTTAATTTAAAGAAATTTGGTTTATATGATTACAAATTTATCTAAATTATAGTTCTAAAGATGGCTGTAATTACGTTTCTATCCGATTTTGGATATACTGATCATTATGTGGCTGCGGTGAAGGCAAAATTGCTTTCGCTAGACGCTGATTGCAAGATAGTTGACATTACCCATGCCATAGAGCCCTATAACATAGCGCACGCCGAGTATGTTTTGGGTTCTGTGTACCAGGAGTTCCCGGAAGGCACCGTGCATTTGGTTGGTGTAGATACCCAGCGCAACAAGGATGGCAAATTTCATGCGGCCCGGCACAAAGGCCACTATTTCCTGTTGTCTGATAATGGCCTGCTTTCGCTGATAACCGACGGTAGACCGGAGCTGGTGGTAGAGCTGAATGCCGATGACCCCTACATGCCCTTCCCGGTGAAAGACTTGCTGGCACCCGCTGCTGTGTACCTGGCCAAAGGCGGCGATATAGAGGTACTGGGCGAGCGTACGTTCAACATCCGGCAATTGCTTAACCGCCAGCTGCGCCTCAACGACCACTCCATTACCGGCCATGTTATCCACGTAGACCGCTACGGAAACCTTATCACAAACATAACCCGCGACAGCGTAGATACCATTGCCCATGGCAGAACTTTTACGATACATTTTGGCCGCGAAACGATAGGCCGCATCCTACCAAACTATAGCCACATCGACGACGGTGAATGCTGCTGCATCTTTAATTCCCAAAACCAGCTTTGCATCGGCATTAACAAGGGCCACGCGGCTGAGCTGTTAGGCCTGGGCTTCGACTCGCAGATAGACGTGCGCTTTTATCCGGGAAGCTGATTTGAATATTGAATAACTGAATGATTGAATAAGGCTGGTATAAAAACTTAACTTTACTTCTTAATTCAGTTATTCAATAATTCAAAATTATGTTGATTCGCATCGTCAGGATGACTTTTCAACCGGAGAAGACCGGGGAGTTTTTGGAGATATTCCGCACTTCTAAAGACAAGATCAGGGCATTTGAAGGTTGCAACCACGTGGAGCTTTTGCAGGACCTGAACCACCCTAATGTGTACAGTACCTATAGTTTGTGGGACTCTGAAGAACATCTGAACAACTACCGTGACTCAGAGCTTTTCGGGCAGGTTTGGAAGGCTACTAAAGCGCTTTTTGCTGATAAACCACAGGCCTGGTCGAATGTGCAGGTAAATGTTTAGACTTGGTAGCGTGTGCAGCTTCTGCTAGTGTATGATGTACTATAGTTTCTTTTTGTCATTCCGAGTGTCAGCCGAGGGATCTTATATGTCTATAGTTTCTCAATTGTCATTTCGACGTTAGGAGAAATCTGAGTTTATAGTTGGTTGTAGTTGCAGCTGGAACAAGCCTTCTCTTCTATAGCTTTCTTTAATCCTGGGAGCTTTACTTGCCTATAGTTCTATAGTTGGCTTTGGTGCCCTCACGGCCGGGAGGCCCCGTCTTCGGGCATCGCGCTGCGCGAATCTCTTTTGCTCGTTCCTCGCAATGCCTGACGGCACCAGATATTCACAAGGCGCTCAACCCAAAGACTGTGATCAGTTCGATAGCTAAGTTACAGTTGAGTGAGAAACTATAGTTGCATCGCTTGATCGTGGTTGTAATTCCGTAGGGGCAGGTAAACCTGTCCTGTCCGTGGATGGACTGTAACTATAAAACTCCAACTACAGAACTATTGCTAAACTATAACTATAGCAGAAAATTCCCCTCTTGGGAGGGCAGGGGTGGGTTAAAACAGCAACTATAAGACTACAACCTAACTATAGCAAAAGCCCAAAACTTAGACAAGGAGGAATAAAGGGGTGGTTGGACCACTGAAACTATAGCAAAAGAGCCAAAGCCACTACCAAACCTGTCCCTTCCGGCTGAAGCTGGGTAATGCGCAACATTCACGACAAACCAAGATTCCGGAGACACGCACCAACAAAAAAACCGACTGCACTTTATGATCTCACACATAGAATTAAACAAACTATAGCCTTTTGCTGTAACTTTGTAAGGACAAGCCACATGCTTTTATCTCTACAGATAAAGGCCAACTAAAACCTGACGCATGAATTACTTCGAGTTTTATAACATACCGGAAAGCTTTATGGCTGATGAGAAAGCGATAAAAGCGAAATATTACCAGCTTAGCCGCGAGTACCATCCAGACTTTTACGCCAACGAAACTCCTGAAAAGCAACAGGAAATCCTGCAGCTCTCTACCCTGAACACCAACGCCTACCGCACCCTCTCCGACCAGGACCTGCGCATGCAGTACATTTTAAAAGAACATGGCCTGCTGGAAGAAGGCGGCAAGAACGAGCTGCCGGGAGAGTTCCTGATGGAGATGATGGACATAAATGAAGAGCTGATGGAACTGGAGTTCGATTTTGATGCGGCTAAACTACACCAGATAAGCGAACAGACAATTGGTTTAGTTGCCCAGCTCGACAACGACATACTGCCGGTGCTGCAACGCTACCCAGAACTACACGGCATTACCAAAGACGAGGCCCTGGACGAAGTAAAAACCTACTATCTAAAGAAAAAATATTTGTTGCGTATTCAGGAAACATTATCTAAGTTTGCAACCCGTTCCTGATAGAGGAATGGCCATTTTAGTTCGCCCCCGGGCTCTGGGTACTACCAAACCAAGGCTCTGAACTAACTATAAATATGCCCAGATGGCGGAATTGGTAGACGCGTTGGTCTCAAACACCAATAACTTCGGTTGTGCCGGTTCGACCCCGGCTCTGGGTACTGAAGCGGTGGAATTAGCAGAATTGCTGATTTCATCGCTTTTTTTATTGCCCTTCACCCCTGAAAATGAACTATTTAACTTAAAAATAATATTGATTTCAGCGGTTCGATAACTCTTAGTTGGTTTAATAAATGAAACCCCTTGAGGAAACACTAAATTCTGTAGCCTTTTCTTGATTTCGATTTCAGCTTTTCCCACATTTCATTAAGATTTACGGCTATATACATCGCAAAATCAATAAACTCTGTTGGGTTCGATAACTCTACCTGTAAAAAGTTTAACTCATAGATAGCAGCAGCCTTACCTTCCTCTAACAGTCTTTTATGTTCTTGATAGATTTCTTTTTCTAAATCATGATATAGGAATTTGTCAGTTAGCTTTAGTCTCTTTTCATCAAAGTCCTTAATAGTTAATTCAAGCTCTCTCTTTTTAGCTATTGTTTCCTTTTGATAGTCTAGATATGTTGCTTTCAACTGTTTTTTGAAAAGCCCATGCAAACTTCTATTAAGTGTTAACTCAGATAAGAAATTTACAAATTCCTTTTCAGCAGTTTTAGCTGAGACATTGGTATAGCATTGGGGATTATTACACTTGTAATAGAAAAATTCACCGTTAGGCTTGCTCTTTTTCTTTGCTTGATATCCAGTAAATTTTCTCCCGCAAGAACAAGTAATAAATCCTTTAAGAGGAAAGAAAACAGAGCCATGTTGGTTAGTGATAACAACTTCTTTACCACTACGATTTCTCTTAACTTGTTTCCATAGTTCTTCAGAAACAATTTGAGGGTGTTTACCCTTTATTGGCTCATGTTCTAATAGTTTATGAACGATTAAACCAGCGTAAAAGGGATTGTTGAAAATATCACTCCATCTTCTAATATCAAGTTTAAGACCCTTTCTATCCATTTTCCTTTTAACTGATGTAATTGTATCGCCAGCAGCAATTAAATGAAATGCTTCCCTAATAAGCTCTCCATTTGCATCAATTTCAATTGTCCTTGTTTCTTGATTCTTCTTATAACCTTTCGGCAGTTTAGTTGCCCATATACCTTGTCTAAGCTTTTCAACTATACCAGCCTTAGTTCTCTCACTCTTCTGCTCATTATCAAAATTTGCTAATACCAATTGTACTGCTCTAGATAATCTCCCCGATGGTGATTGAGTATCAGTTGCCTGAGTAGCTGATAGAACTTCAACACCTAACTTTTTCAATTCAAAAACTAATAGCAAGTTCTCTTCAGACCTTGAGAATCTTGAGTAATCATAAACTATGATGCCATGTAAATCCTTTTTGTGCTTCTTTACGAAGTCTAACATTGCCTGAAATTGCTTTCTACTCTTATCAGTTTTCGCACTCTCATAAGTGTCTCCAAAAAGCTTTATTACATTAAATCCATTCTTCTTTGCAAAGTCTTCACAAATTCTTTTCTGAGTATCTAGACTAGCATTAGTTTCAAACTGCTCCTTTGTGCTCACACGTGTATATATAACTACATTTTGGGAGGTTTCTTCCTTTTTGGCTCTCTTCTGTCTTTGGGTTTTAAAAAGGTCTTTGTCTTTCTTCATGTTTGTTTAAGTTTAAATTTTACCAGTTATAAAGTACATATCAGCAATTATTTCACAGAACAACTTAAGTGATTCAGCAACAATTAATGCTTGCTCATAACTTAGGTCTTCATAGTCTTTACATTTTAATATTTCTTCAATCTTAACAATAGATAATTTCTTATCCTGATTTTCAGGATATTTAAGGTGACTTAACATGGTTTGTGGAGTTGGTTGGTTATACCCCTTAAACAAGTTTACCCCTTAAATCTAACAGAGCAAATATAAAAAAAATTATATATAGTTGATTATCAATAACATAATTTTTTATTAGTGGCCCCAAACACCACACTTTCCCAAACTCAAAACCAAAATTTTATAAAAATTATGTAAACGCAATCGGTACATGACAATGTAGGTGGCAGGGAGGCCCCATAGCAGGGGATATACACTATATCTCGTTTGATTAACAAAAAAATACAATTCAAACGCAGTGAATATTGCTCAAAAAGTAATTTATATATAGCTATAATAGCCTTGGAGGTACAATAAAACAGGGTTATGGAACATATAAAAAAACCTTGCAAGTTATAGACTTACAAGGTTTTTAATTTTGTTTATGTAGGCTATTTCTTCCTCAATATATACTACTGACTATTTATCATTTCTAGTGTTTCTGTTAAATAATCAGACCACCTATCATCATAATTAGACAAGAAGGCACGTTCACTTACATTATTACCGATACATATTAAATGGGCATTGTTATCAAAATACTCTGCATTGTATCTTTTAACTTCGCTCTTCTCACCTTTAATCTCAGCAATCGAGAAAAAGGTTTGTGTATCCTTTGGTCTATTTTTGCTGATAAATTCAATTATTAAATCTTTGTTTTTATGTTCTATATCTTCTTTGAAGATAGCATCCAATATGAAAGGAAATCTATGCACATTCTGATTTTGCTTGATTAGTTTGTTAAAAGCAAAATGGTAAGCCATAACTGTCTTATGTAATTCAACTCCTTGATATGGGAAGGCTGAAATTTTATAAATGTTTATATATCGTTCTTCTTCAAGTGACTTGACTTTCAACTGAGCTAAGTAAGCTGTAAAAATTGTAGCAAAAGCATTAACCCTCTTTGTTCTCTCTAATATGACTTCTTCTTCTGTTTTATATTTCTTTAAGTCTACCTTAACTGCCTCTTCTTTTCTAACTAATTCTCCAAGCTTCATAGTTATGTTATCATAAAGTCTATTGTAAGTTTTATTCTTTAACCAATTCTCGAAAGTCATATCCTCTTCATGATATGCACTTAGTACTTTGAATTCTTGATGAATATTCTTCTTTAGCTTTGATATTTTACTGTAAAGTGTATTTACTTCAGATTGAGTCTTTTTGATTTTTTCTTTGTACAGAAGAGTTTCAGATTCAGTATCATTTGATTCCTGTAGAAATTTATATGTAGCAGCAAGATTTAATGGTAGACTTTGTGAACACACAGGACAGTTTCCATTAACTGGGCTTTGCAATTTATGATGAACAGCAACTTTAGATAGAACTGCCTTTCTTTGTAAGAAAAGGCTCAGTTCATTACATTTCAGAGTAAATTCTTTCTCTTTAGTAGCTAATTCTTTCTGATTATGACTAAATGCTTCAAGATATCTTAATGATTCTTTTGTAAATCTTTCATCTAAAATCTTCGATACTTGTAAGCCTATATCATTATTTTCAAACTTAGTAAAGAAGCTAATTTCCTTTTGTAGGGTCTTTAATTCATCTTCTAACTGTTGTTTTGAAATTCTATCAAAGAAATTATCAATCCCTAGGTAATAATCTAGATAATCATCCTTAAAGTTTCTGTAATAGTCTAAGTTGCTAAAGGATTTACGTAGATAAACCCATCCCACTGCTTGAGATATATAATATGGTAAAAAAATTGTTTCAATAGGTGCTTCCTTGTATTCATTTTTACTTTCTAGGAACAATGAGAAACCAAATAGCTCATGAAAATAGTGTTTGAGTTTGATGTGTTCAGCTGAGTTATCACTACTAATCCCGCTAAATCTTATAACAGGTTTGTCTGCCCTCTTTACAATCAAGATTTCATCTTCTCTTATGATTGTTAAATCCTCACCTATATGATTCTTATATAATGTACAATCTAGGCGAAAAAGTAAATTGGTTTGAAGGACTTCATCTAATTGAAGTTTAACATCATTTATTCCAAATGTATAAAGCAAAGAGAGTAACACTGTACTCTTCCCTGACGTATTTCGTCCGTGTATTATATTGACACCTTTACCAAATTCAGTATTAAAATACTTATTTTCTTTTTCAGAATAGGCAAATAAGCGGTTAAACTCTAGTCTGTTACTCATGACTGTTTATTAATTCTATAGATGCTGCAAAAATTGCTGCTTTAACTTCAAGTTCAGATAGTTGAGAATTGTATTGTGATTTGAACATATCCAACAATTCAATTACAAATGTTGCTTCTTCGCTATGGTTTTCAAGTAAGGCTTCGTTACTGTAGACAAAAGATAAAATCTTTTGATGTTCAACTTGATGCAAATCTTTAAATAGGTCAAAGCTGTTATTGAAATGGTATTCAAATTCCTTCTGATGTTTTAGACTAATACCTAAAGCCTTTGCGATGCCCTTTTCAAAACTTCTCCAAACTTTAAAAGCCATTTGCTGAGAAGTAATAATATCTAATGCTTGATTTATTGTATTACATTCTATTCTCTTCTTCTTATCTAATAAACTAGCTTTAAACCCCTGATTAAAAGCGGTTTCTATTTCTCTAAACAATTCTAACAAGGTTAAAACAGCTGCATTGGGGTCATTAACCTTGTCTCCAAATATTCGAGTAAATTTCCCTATTAATTGGTCAATTTGAGATTTCCGAGTTCTACCTAAATCGATAAATCCGAAAATCATATTATCAATCTCTTTAAATGCAGCTACATTGCTGCCTAACTTAGCTTCAACTTTTTCTTTAAGACAATCTTTGATTTCTTTATCCAGTTTTAAGTATTCTACACGACTATTAGATTCATTAATTGTTGCAGTTACAAACTTTGGTTTGCTTCCAGCTTTTAATGCAATTGAATTGTTTGTTATAAAATGTAATGTATGTGAGTAGGTTTTGTCTTTTTGTATTGTGTCTTCTTTTAAAGCCACTCCCACCTCAACAAGTTTTTTCAAAATATCACAAAGTTCATCTGTTATACTCCATTTATTAGATGATTTCTTAGCTTGAAAAGCTTCAACAGAAGTTAATTCCCCAATATCATTCTGAAGACAGAAGAGAAAATCATCTTGATGTTCTATACAAATAAAATATTTTTTACCTTTTAAGCTTTCGTAGCCTTCTAATAGTAGGAATAGTGCACAATGCTTTTGAAACTCAATACCCGTTGCATTATGAACACCAGCATTTAATCCTTTAGATACTTCAGCCATTATTTATTTTAGCTATTATTTTCAATTTCACAGAAAGTATTAAAGATTCTGTGACAACTTTTCTTTAAATATAAGTAAAATACTATGTTATATTAAAATGACTAATGACTTTATATAAACAAAAAGAACTGGCATAAACCAGTTCTTCTAATTTGCTTATAGTTTATGAAAGTTATGATGTAACAAGTTCAACAACCATCTCATAGACTTAAGGAATATTTCAGGCATTAGTAGTTCAACTCCGACTGTGCATTTATAATATCCCTATATAGCTTCCAATGAGCTTTCATAAGCCAATTCATAAACGAATTAATTTTCATAATGTCGATTAAAACTAAGTTCGATTCTGATACATTTAGGGGTACATAATAAACAAAATAAGCCACTGATAATCAGTGGCTTATTTTGTTTTATAGAGATACCAAAAAAGGTGGCAAAACAAAATCAGGTTAAAGCGCCTGGTTTATTTTAATAAACTTCTTTGATACCCGTTCTGTGCCTATTTGGAAGTTCAACAGGTAAATACCTGGCGAGAGATGGCTTATATTTATTTTCCCTTCTTTCCAGTTAGCATTAACAGCCTGCTTTCTGCCTTGCATGTCTATAAGCTGCATATCGCTTACTCTAACTTTGCCTCCTTTGTCATATACAAATGCAATGTATTCAGATGCAGGATTGGGAAATACAGTAAGGCTCTTCTTTATTAACTCTTCCTCCACCCCTGTTACTTCTTCCCCATTTAACATCCAAAGCTGTCTTCCGGCGTTAAGTGTGTTAGCCATAAAGTAAACCTTATCATTTACCAGCATTATATTAGTTGGATCAGAATGATTTGATCCTGGAACCATCTCTGCCGCAAGTGAAACTTCAGTCCCTTCTGTCACCCACAATTCCCTTCCGGTTTCTGTGGTAGAGGCATTTAAATAAAGCTTATTCCCAATTGGGGTCAAATTTTGAGGCATCGATGCGATACTTCCGGCAGCAATATCAGCTACCATAAACGTGTTGCCAGTAGTTCCGTCAGTCTGCCACAGTTCTGTTCCATGTGCGCCATCATCTGCTGCAAAATAAAGCTTATCGTTAAAAATGGTAAAGTTAGGATTTCCTATGCCCGCCAAAGCACCAGGCCCAATCTCTTTCAAGATGGCAGTGCCTGCTGCAAAACCATTTGTCTTCCAGATTTCACTTCCAGAATCCGCGGTATATGCAACAAAATAAATTGTATTGTTATAACTATAAAGGCTTCTTATGTTTGTAAATGGCATCGCCCCTGGCTCAAAAACTGGTTTTGTTCCTGAAACTGTGCCATCAGACTTCCAGAGCTTTACTTCCCCTTTGCAATCTCCATCTTCGTTAGCAATAAAATAGACAGAACCGTTGCTGTAAGTCATATTCTTAATATTGCAAAGGTCCTTCAGCTTTTGAGTACCTGCCTCTGTGCCATTACTTACCCACAAGTCGTCACCATCAAATTTAGTTGCGAAAAACACTTTGTCTGGTGCTGCTACAATTTCTTTTATAAATAATGGAGAATTATGTATGTTTATCCCCACGTCTTTTACCGTGGTAATTGTAGCACCATCTGTTTTCATGAGGTAACTACGGTTCTCCTGTTCATTATAAGCAGCAAAATACAGACTCTGATCGCCCTGGTTAGTCAACAGATCCGGGGACATGGACCATACCGAGTTTGGATAATCTGTCAGTCTTACTGTGCCCGCATCAGTACCATCAGTAGACCATATTTCCCTTCCGGTAGTATTCTGATTGGCAATAAAATAGATTTTATCTTTAAACTTTACCAGTTGTACAGGATCCGATGAGGGGGTTCCCGGGTTTATATCAGATAAGACAGAGGCTGTTTGAGAACTGGTATTAAACTGCCACAACTCCCTACCTTTAGCAGCCTTCGCTTCATGCGTATCAAAAATTATGTCGTCTCCTAAGGTGACTACCTCTCTACTGTAAATTCCGGTTTTACCCTTATTTATATTTTTTACGAGTCTAAAGTTTTCCAGCGTTTCACCTGTTGACCAAAGCTCTACCCCTGAATCTGATTTGTAGCCAGCAAAATATTGCTGCCCCTTAAATAAATAGAAATTAGTAGCGTAAAATAAGGCTGGAACTTTTACTTTACTTGCAGCCGGAATATTGATAACAAAATAGTCTTTAGCATTTGTAACGTTGGGTATGTTTAATCCTAAATATACCAGCCCTGGCTTTATACTAAAGAGTTTATTACTGTTAAATATTCCACCAAAAAATTCATAAGGTTTTGTGGTAACATCTTCAATCTGTGTTACTGGTGCAGCCTCCCTGCTTTTAGGATCAAAACTTATCAGGGAAGTACCTGTTCCACTACTTCCAGCGCTTGTAAACAAGAGTTTAGATTCATCAACTATAAGGTTAGATGGCCCAAAGTATTGCTCTGCAGTTATATCATAAACCTTTTCTGTACCTGTTGCAGTACCATCGGTCTCCCAGATAAAAAGCCTGTTCTTTTTATACTCAAAAAATGAGAAGTATAACTTGCCATTCACCTCAGCTACTCCACCATAATTGATCATATAGCCTTCATGCACTTTACCTACCGGCACAGTATTTTCGACTGTACCATCGGTTTTCATAATCCCAACACTCTGATCTGAGCCAAAGATGGTACCACGAGCTACAAAGTATAGGTTATTCTCATGAATGATATATTGAGAGAACATGCTGCTACCACCAGATCTACCAAAGTCATCATAACCAGAACCACTTCCTTCAAGATCAGGAGTTAACGGGTATGTTCCCTCAGGGGTACCATCGCTTCTCCACATTTTTGTATAGTTAGGGCTATCTGTTGCCTGCGATTCAAAAAGGAACAGCCCGTTACAGCTACCTTCAAAGGCTGTTACATTACTCCAGGTATCTATTTTATCTTTTATTAACGTTGTACCCGCTTTTGTACCATTGCTCTTCCATATCTCTAAAAAGCCATTTCCCCCATCTAATATAGTTTCTGTAATCGTAAAGTATATCTGATCATTCACCAGGGTCAGTCTTGGAATAGTTTTGTCAATGAAGTTGGTAAGCTTTTGAATGTTGCCTATGGTACCATCCGTCTTAAACAACTGCTGACCACTTATACCATCGTTTGCAATAAAATAGAGCTCATTATTTAAAATGATCAGGTTCCTGGGAGAGGAACCTGCTGATCCTGGATTCAGATCTTTAAAAAGAAGTGTGTTTAACTCCGTGCCGTCACTTACCCAGAGTTCTTCTCCATAATTGTCAGAGGTAGCTGCAAAGTATAGTTTCCCATTATACTCTAAATACCCTGATGGCATAGAGCTTAACTCAGTATTTGACCACTGGATATCGGTTACCTGGATTTGTGCATGTGTCTGTACATAAAGCAGGCAAAAAATAAATAGAAGGGGTAGAAGTTTGTTATTCATATCGATAAAGTATAGAACAAAATTATTCCAGATGAGCGCAAGTATTACAGAAGTAGTTAGCTAAAATAGCTTAAAATAATATTCAATAGTAAATATATATAAAACTATTAATTTGTTATTAAATGGGGCTGTTCTGTAAAGGTAAGGTCTAGTGGTGCAGCAGAGTTCGGGTTTGGTTACACCTGCTAATATGTGCTTGCACCATTACTATTAAGTTAATAGCTTACGAACAAGTTGGGGCTAATTTCAGGACCAGAATAGGATGGCCGAAAGGATAGCAAAACCGATATTAAGATTTGTTTACTTTACTTCAATTGTATAAACAAGTAAGGAAGCTGCAAACACAAGTTTACAAATGGAATCCGCTATATAAAACCCACGTAAGAACAGCTCTGGGTACTACCAAATAAAAAGCCTTGCAGATGAAAATTTGCAAGGCTTTTTGGGTTTTGGATTTAACTTGATAGCACTAAATTCGTTCTGGGCCTCAACTATAAACCCATCATAACTCTACTCTCTAATTCTAATTCGCCTTCGCAGGAAGAAACAACTCAAATTCCTTGCCCTGCGCTACGGTCAGGGTGTAGTCTTTAATCCAGGGATTATAGAGCCGCAGGGTTTTATAGTTGGTGCCTTGTTGCAGTGCGTAGGCAGGCAGGTCTGGGATGGTGGATGTAACTTTAACCGTGCGCGTTGGCAGTGGCTGGTAACCTTCTCCTGCCGGCATATCAAATCTATACTTCTGTGGGTTACCCAGCACCTCTTTTAAAGCCAGAATACGGAACATGTACCGCGAGGTCTCGTCGTTCAGGTAAAGGTCATAGTAGTTGTCTACGCCCTGCTGTTGCAGTGCGCGGTCCAGGCCGCCCATGCCCCTGTTATAAGAGGCCGCTGCGTTGGTCCAGGAGCCGAAGCGCCCCTTGGCACTCTTCAGGTATTTTACGGCTGCCAGCGTCGCTTTACGTACATGGAAGCGCTCGTCTACTTCGCTGTTAACTATAAGACCGTAGCCACGGGCGGTATCGGGCATCAGTTGCCAGAAACCTGCTGCCCCGGCCGGCGAAGTTACCTGCCCAAACAGGCTTTCGGCAAGCGCCAGGTAAATAAAATCTTCAGGTATGTCGTTTTCTTTAAGTAAGGCTTTTATCTCAGGCTCGTAGCGCTGCATGCGTTTCAGGCCGAGCAAGGTAGTGGCGTGCAGGTAAGAGTTAACCAGAAGCTCCCGATCCAGGCGCTCTGCTACATCAGGCACATGCAGCGGTACCGGTTCGCCGGCAAAACTAAGCGTGGTAGGCGCAACAGGAGATTTGATAACAGTTGCGTTATTTTCCTCCTCTGCCGAAGCAAACTTATTGCTACCTGCCGTAATTAGCTGCTGCTGACTAAACAGTTGCAGCCCAACCACTATAATCAGTGTGATGGCGATGTATTTCCAGTTCCGTTGTGCCATAGCTTCCTCCTTCTCTCTACAGAATATTCGTTAAAACGCTCTCCTTAAATTAGTAAAATTTGCAGACCAATCAAAGAGACAACGTCAGAACGAGCTCAACAGTACTTTTATAACTTAAGTTGCCTGATACAATAGTAGGGTTTCTTTTTCGCGGATTAAAACCAGCAGGATTTGGCTTGGGTAGAGCTGTCTCATTCTCTTCACTGTCTCTTTTCGGCGGCGCGGATTAGCACCCCGTATCTAAGTATCAGGACAGATTTGTAATACGACCAGCCCGGAGGCCCAACTATAGATAGTCACGAGCGAGGTCGCTTTCGTCCTGCCTACCGTATTACTTAGAAGTAAACACCCGATAATCCAATTAAGGACAGGTGCGTTTCCTTCTAAAAATTCAGCCTTAAATTTCCTGTCATTCGGTTAAGCATCTTGATGGGCGGAAGGTTAAGCTTTTGCTACTTGCCACCAAGACCCTTCCAGGATGATAAAAAGGGATTGCAATGTAATTGCTGAACTGTGGAAGGCTTATAGTTGCGCTTTTATCCCTGCAGCTTTCCCGTGATATCTTCTACCAGTTCATCGCTCCACTTACCGGCTATAGTTTCAAATTCAGCAGGTGTCCAGCGTTGCAGGTATTCTTTTTCGAGCCAGGTGGTATTCTTATCGGGGCCTACAGTATAATTGTCGTGTTCCAGCTTAAAGAGCAGGTCTTTGGTCATATCAAACGGCTCTACACCCGGCTTATTAAAACCTTCAAGCCTGATCTTTAACCCCAGGTTCTGGATGTTCCCGTTCTCTATAGTTACCTCCTTTTCATTATCTGCAGGATCTTTGGTCCAGGTATCGAGCAGGCGTTCCAGCGTAAAGTTTTCGAACAGCTCAATAACAGGGGCGATGTTGTTATGTATGTGTTGTCCCAGTGCAGGAAGTACATCGTTGTACAGTTGCTGGATCGCTTTTTTATCGCGGGCAGGTCGTTCTTCCATCGTTTTGAATCTATTGTTTTAAGAATGATTTAAACAGCTTACACCCGTTCTACCACGATATACCTGGCCGAGTAACCGTTGCTTTTGTAAAGTAACTGCAGTGCCGAAATAAAGGACCTGTCAGCGGAAAAGTAATATGGAGGCGTATGCAGTGGCTGTAAGTAATTTATATACCCGCCCGGGTTAGTACGTTGCAGGTAAGTGCGTACTTCTTTCTCCTGCACTTCGGTCAGCGCTTTTGCCAGTACCACACGCTGCAAATACCGCTTCCCGGCCTGCATACTCTGGTAATCCGGGAAAGCATAAAGCCTGTAGTAAGCGCTAAGTTTTATGGAGTTCATAACTATAAGTAGGCCGTACTTTTCTTTGCCGGCAACTATAGCCTAAGGTAGTTACTTTAAATAAATGCGGAAAACAGAGCCTTTACCCAGGTCGCTTTCAAATTCTATATGCCCGTCGCAGTTCTCTACAATGCGCTTCACTATAGCCAGACCAACACCGGTGCCATCCACATGCGAGTGCAGGCGCTTGAACATGTCAAATACTTTTGCCTGATCTTCTTTTTTAAGGCCAAGGCCATTGTCCTGCACGGTTAGCAACACGCCGCTTTCTACAGGTGTGGCAGTTACTTTTATTTCAGGTTTGCGGTCTGGAGAACTATACTTTATGGAGTTAGAAACCAGGTTGTAGATAATACTACGCAGGTTCTTTTTAGAAAACAGCATTTCCGGTACCTGCGAGAAATCGTCAACTATAGTAGCTTCATACCCCTTTATCAGGTCTTTGATGTTCAGTTTTACGTCTTCGAGTATCTCTTTAAAATTGGCGGTATCTCTTCCGGCGGCTTCTTCATACTGCACTTTGGCAACTTCTGTCAGGTCCAGCAAGGTGTTTTTAAAGCGGCGCACCGAGTCGTTGATCATATCTATAATTGGCGTTACATCCGACAGTTCAAGGTCTTTTTCCTGGAGCGTTTCGTGCAGCGCCTTCATCAGACCTTCTATGTTATTGATAGGGGCTTTCAGGTCGTGCGAGGCGGTATAAACAAAATTATCGAGGTCCTTATTTACACGGGTAAGCTCTTTGGTGCGCTCTTTCACACGCTCTTCCAGTTCCTGATTTATCTCCAGTGTACGCCTATTTACTTTCTCCAGCTCTTTCTTCTGCAGGTAAAACTTTACAAAAGTAGATACCTTGGCTTTAGTGATGTACGGGTGCAGGGGCTTGAAAAGGAAATCGACAGCACCGGCCTCAAAGCCTTCAATTACGTGGGCATCCTGCTCGTTAATAGCTGTTACAAAAATGATCGGGATATCCCTTGTTTTAGAAATATCGCGCAGGTAACGAGCCACTTCATAGCCGTTCATGCCCGGCATCTGCACATCCAGCAGTATCAGGGCAAGCTCGTCCTGTAACGCTATTTTCAAGGCCTCTTCGCCGGAATTAGCAAAAAGATAGGTAATATTTTCATCTTCCTTCGAAAGTAAGCTCTCCAGGCTAACCAGGTTTTCTGCCTTGTCATCCACCAACAGAATCTTAACCTGATGCAAGCCAGATTCTAAAGCCAAAGGAGTAAGATGTTGATCAGCGATCATGTAAGGAAAGTAAAAATGCTTGTATTTGATCTAACTTCATGACAGTGCAGCCAGGTATAGTTTCGATAGCTGCTAAAGGCATGGTTTCAATTTCAGCCTCATCCGGGTCCTGTACGATCACAGTACCTTGTTTTTCAAAGATATGCTTTAATCCCGAACTTCCGTCTTTGCTGGCTCCACTTAATAGTACACCTACTGTGTTACGGGCAAATACGTCAGCCGCGCTGGTAAAGGTAACATCTATCGATGGCCGCGAATAATTTTCAAGTTCCGAGTCATCCAGCGAAAAGGAATGGTCTTTTTCCAGGAGCACATGGTAGTTGGAGGGTGCCAGGTATACATGGCCCGGGGCAAGCATTTCCTTGTCCTCTACCTCTACTACTTTCAGGGTAATTTTATGCTTAAACACATCCTGCAGGTTTCCGTCATGGTTACGCAAGCGGTGCAGCACCAGTATAATGGGTATGCTATAGTTGGCCGGCAGCGCCTTCAGTATAGTTACCGAAGCCTGAATGCCGCCCCAGGAGCCTCCCATCACAATAACTTTGGTAGCTGTTTCCATCAGTTGATCTTGCGGTAAATCCGGTTATTCTTGTCTACAAAATTATAGTCGCTGCTTATTCCCGACATAGCCAAAGTCTCTTTTTTGCCAAGCGCCAGGTAGCCTAAACCAACCATACTCTCATCAAAAAGTTTGAACACCCGCTCCTGTAGTTCCCGGGTAAAGTAGATCAGCACGTTGCGGCACAGGATCAGGTGAAACTCATTAAATGAGAAATCGGTGGCCAGGTTATGTGGGTAGATGACCACATTTTTTACCAGCGACGAGTCGAACTTTACGCTGCCATAGTTGCTGCTGTAGTAGCTCGAAAACTCCTGTTTACCGCCGGCTGCATAATAACCTGCCGTATAATTCGGCATGTTAGCTGCCGAAAATATACCTGCTTTTGCCTGTTTCAGTACTTTCTGGTTTATATCGGTTGCGTAGATCTTGGTACGGTCCAGCAGTCCTTCTTCTTTTAAAAGTATAGCCAGCGAGAAAAGCTCTTCGCCGCTAGAACAACCCGCATCCCAGATCTTAATAAACGGATACGTACTCAAAATAGGCAACACATTCTCGCGCAATGACAGGAAGAACGATGGGTCACGGAACATCTCGGTAACATTCACGGTGATCTCCTGCAGGAAATTCTCAAAAAAATAGCTGTCCGAGAATAGTTCTTTCCGCAAGGCTTCCATTGAGGTTAAGTGCTTCTGAGACAGAAACCGTTTTATCCTTCGGTACACCGATGCCCGCGCATACCCACTGAAATCATACCCGTACTGTGTATGTATCTCTTTGATAAGCTCCTCTACGTCCTGCTCAAAATGCGCTTCGTTCTCAAGCTTCATACAGCCATACCCGCATTAAGGTGAGTAACTTGTCGGTATCTACTGGTTTAGGTATATAATCTGAGGCACCTGCTTCCAGGCACTTCTCCTTGTCTTCTTTCATGGCTTTCGCGGTTAGCGCTATTATTGGCAGCTGCTTAAAACGAGAAATAGCCCTGATTCGTTTTGTTGCTTCTATACCGTCCATTTCCGGCATCATCACATCCATCAGTACTATGTCAACACCCTTCTCCAATTCTAGCTTCTGTAATGCCTCTTTGCCATCGTAGGCCACTACCACCTCCATGCCGTGCAGTTCCAGCAGGCTGCTCAGCGAGTAAATATTGCGCACATCATCGTCAACTACCAGCACTTTCTTATCACGCAGCACTTCTTCCGGCACGTGCAGCTTCATCTTAAACTCCTTGCCCGACGGCAGCTTCTGGTTTACCTTGTGCAGGAACAGCTGTACTTCATCCAGCAAACGCAGGTATGAGTATTCGTTTTTAATGATGATGGTGTTAGCAAATTCCTTGAGGGCAGTTTCTTCTTCCTCGTTCAGGTCTTTACCCGAATAGATGATGATCGGAATATCAGAAAGCCCGGTCTGCGATTTGATCTTTTTCATCCAGTCGTAGCCTTTCATGCCCGGCAGGTTGAGGTCAAGTATTATGCAATCCACTTTCTGTTTGGCCAGTACCTGTTCCGCTTCTTCGGCAGAGTAAGCCGAAGTAGATTTAAGGCCATGCGCCAGCAATAGTTCAGATACAGCCCTGTTCTCGATCTCATTATCTTCCACGGTCAGGATGTTCTCGATAGACGCCCCGGACGCAGTAGAGATAGAGGTGAAGGCTTTGTTAAGCATTTCAAGTGTAACCGGTTTTGGCAGATACTCTTCATTATTGCCATGTTCGCCTATCACCTCCTTGTCGTAAGCCGACATGACGTGTACGTTTATGTGGCGCAGCTCTTTATCATCCCGCACCTGTCGCAGCACATCCCAGCCACTTACATCCGGCAACTGAATATCGAGCAGCATGGCATCGGGCTTGGTTTGGCGGGCCAGTTTAAGACCATCGCTTCCGGTATAGGCCTGGTGTACTTTAAAGTTTTTGGCGGCAGCAAAATCAGCCAAAATATCACTAAAGCCTTTGTCGTCTTCCACGATCAGTACAGAGATATCTTTCTTACCTTGCTGCTCCATTTTGTGGAATACCTGATCCAGGCCATCCAGTTTACTTTCCTGCCTGTTAGGTGTTGCAAAACTGGTTGCTTCAACTCTCCTGGTCAGTTCCGGTTGTTTGGCTGTTAGCGTTTGGGGCACTCTTGGCAGGTATAAGGTAAAGGTACTGCCTTTGCCCGGCTCACTTTCAAGTATAACTTCACCGCCAAGTAAGGTTGCCAATTCTTTGCTTATAGTTAGCCCCAGGCCGGTTCCGCCATACTTGCGCGTCGTGGATGTATCTGCCTGCTGGAAGGCCTCGAATACCACATCCTGTTTCTCTTTTGGGATGCCTATACCTGTATCGCGCACCGCAAAAGCTACGATATCTGTTTGCTCACGCAATTGCTCCGACCTGAATTTAGGCCTGCTTGTAACCGGGTAAATGGCCAGTTCCACTTCGCCGCCCTGCTCTGTAAACTTCATGGCATTGCCGATGAAATTCTTCAGGATCTGCTCTAACCGGAAACGGTCTGTAACTATAGTATCGAAACTGCCCGGCGTGTATGTTTCTTTAAAATGAATCTTCTTTTTGGCAGCCATTTCGCGGAACATCGGCTCCATCGAAAGGTCTTCCAGTTTCACTTCGTCCGTCTCCAGCTTAATCATACCCGACTCTATCTTCGACAGGTCCAGTATTTCGTTTATCAGTTTCAGCAGGTCGTTACCGGATTTGTGAATGATCTGGGCATGGTCGATCTGTTTTGTAGATAAGGTGTTCTCGGTATTATCGGCAAGCAACCTCGAAAGGATAAGTATAGAGTTTAGCGGCGTGCGCAATTCGTGGCTCATGTTGGCCAGGAAATCACTCTTATACTTGCTCACCGTTTCAACCTGCTGTATCTTCAGTTCAATGGCTTCACGGGCATCTTCCAGCGCTTTGTTCTTACCACTCAGGGCTTCGTACTGTTCTTCCAGCAGCTGTGCTTTCTCCTCCAGTTCGGCGTTCTTTTCCTGCAGCTCTTCCTGGTTTACACGCAGCTCTTCTTCCGATGCTTTCAGTTCGGCATTCAGCTGGCGTAGCTCTTCCTGCTGTGTTTCCAGTTCTTCGGCCTGGCTCTGTGTTTCGTAAAGCAGTTCCTGTGTTTGCAGGTGTGCTTTTAAGGTAAAGATCAGTACCGAAATGCGTTCGGCGGCAGAGTCGAGCAGGCGGCGCTTCACCTCGTTGTAAGCCTGACGAGAGGCAAGCTCCAACGCTCCGACTATAGTATTGCCAAAGTATAGCGGCAGAATAATTACAGTCGCAGGTTCGATATCTGAAAGACCTGTCCGGATGCGCAGATATTCCTCCGGCACCTGCTCCAGTACTTTTACTTTTCGTTCCTTAACGGCCTGCCCTACTTTTCCATTGCCGATCTCGAAAGAAGGAAGTTGGTCTTTGTTCTGTTGCACGCCATAACCGGCAACCGGCTGTAGTTTTCCTGCATCGTTGTGTAAGTATAGTACACCAGTATCAGAATCGGTATAGTTGCAGAGATAGGAAAGCGCAAGCGATGACACTCTTTCCAGGGAATCTTCGCCACCCATCAGGTTACTAAGCTCGGCCACGCCTGTCAGTACCCAGTTACGGTTGGCATTTTCTGTCGTGAAGGTTTGCAGGTTATCCTTCATGTCCCTGATGGCGTAGCTCAGCACATCTTCCTCGCTCTGCACCGCCACTTCCACATCGTACCTGCCCTGCCCTATGGCCTGTGCCACCTGCGACAGTGAAACCGTTTTATTCAGTACACCCCGGAAAGACGAAGCCACACTGCCAATTTCATCCCTGCTGTTAATATCTATAGTTACATCTGTAGCGCCCAGTTTAATGCGGTCGGCAGCCGTTTTAAGTATAGAGAGCGAGTTTGATATAAGATTGATGATGTAAAATGAAAGTAAACCTGTAAGGCCGAGTATAAGCAGCATCCCGATCACTAGTAGCGTCATGGTCTGCTCTTTCTGAACGATCTCTTGATTTACCTGTTCCTTAATTCTACCTATGAGCTGCATTTCTGCTACTCTAAAGTCTTCTATACTTCTGGTAAATAAATTAAAGGCAGTTGTAGTGCTATAGTTTGACAGGTCAAGATTGGGATTCTCCTCGATGTCCTGCACAATTCCTAACACTTTTTTATAGTTCTCAGAAGCCACAATCTTTTGCACATCTGCTAGAGACGTCGCATCCGCATATCTTGCAAAATCCTCCAGAGATGTTTCATAGAATGTGTACTGGCTGTGCAGTTGCGCAAAGTTCTTGTACGAAAAACCCTTCTCCTGAATAGCCATCATCAGCAGGCTTCTGATCCTGGCCAGTTGTATCTTGGCCTCCGCCAGATCTTTGAAACTTGTTAGCTGCTTTCCGATCGCCAGATTACGAACGCTTCCTGAAGTTGCATCCATCCTGTTCAGAAAATCAAAGATCAAATCAGTAGAATACTGCCTGAAATCTGCAACATCCAGCTTCTTTTGGTCCAGGTCGTTACGGTATCTTCTGATTTCATCCAGTTTAGACAGTTCGGGCAGCATTAATCCTGAAGCCAGCAAAAACTCTTTCAGGTCGCGTTCTGCCGCATCTGTTAAATGTCGTTGTGATTTTGCCTCAACCAGGAACGCAGCATCGCCATTAGCTGCTACCAGAATACGTGCCCGCTCTTTCTGAAAAGCATGTATCAGCGTTGATAATTTTTCAGTCCTCTCCAGCTGTATAGCTTCCTGCTTCAGTTGTTCGTTCTCTTCTATCTCGATGCTGATCGTAGTAACGACAAAGTATATAAGCGGAAAAAATAACAGAGAGAGCAGCAGCAACAGCTTATCTCTGATCTTTAAATTTCTAAGGATGTTCATCTAGGGTGGTTAAATTCAGGCTAATAAGATCAACAGACCCGCAAATTAACAAATTGCACTCATAAACTTCCAATATTCAGATTTATAGCATTAGAAATGACAGGACAAAGTAATTTAAAGGCATAACCAGAGTCAGCTTGTTATTTATGTCTGTTAATGCCTTTAAAATAACCCTAAATGTTATTGTATGTTTTTAGGGAAAGTACCTACCATAAAACAGCCTGAACTTCCCTTGTGCAGAAGTTACAAAGTTGTTGATCTATAGATTCTGGCTTTTTGTTTCTGAAGGTTAGCGCGTTTCGGTTCGCTCAAGAACGGTATAAGTCATTCCAATTTACTCCCCATAGGTTTTAATACTCTTACCTTTAAGCAACATACCTATACTAGTTTTTATTTCTATAATACATTTTTTTTAAAGCCTAACACTTACTAAAACGTATTCTATTATAAGCCCTTACCTACTAAAGCATTCATTATCAATCAACTAAGGCACTCTAATTGCCTGCCACTCTGGCAGGAGTAATACGTTTGATTGTATCAATAAACACTTACACAACAACACTTAGCAGCTATGAATAAAAAATTACCTTTATGGCTGGGGTTTTTGTTTTGCCTCTTTAGCCTTGCAGCTACGGCACAACAAGTTACCGAAGAATGGGCAAAGCGGTATGACAGGCAAGACAGCCTCTTTGAAACTGCAGTTGATATCGCAGTGGACGCAGCTGGCAACAGCTACGTTATTGGCACAAGCATCGGTTCTGGTTATGGAAGACGCAATATTGTAACGATCAAATACTCCCCAACCGGTGAGGAACTCTGGGTCAAAGCATACGAAGATGACAGCTTGAATCAGACAGAAGCCATAGCTATCGCTGTTGATAACACAGGTGGCGTCTACGTCATTGGGTACACATATAAGGAAGCCAGCTACGTCAAATACGATTATATAACCATTCGCTACGAAGCTTCTACAGGGAACCAGGTTTGGGCCCGGATTTCGGATACCGGAGGCAACGATGATGACATAATCATGCCCAGCGCAGATATAGCTATAGATAATACAGGCAGTGTCTACGTTAGTTTTTCAGTCATGAAAAAATATGGAGAAGATTATGATTACGCTACCGTTCGCTTTGAGGCTGCAACAGGTAGAGAAATCTGGGCTAGCTACTATGACAGTAATAAAGGCTTTGATTCACCCAACGCTATAGCTGTAGACAATGCTGGTGGGATATATGTTACAGGCAATAGTTGGAGTGAAGATGAAGGGAACTTTATTAGCACAACCCGCTATGATGCAGCCTCAGGAGAAGAGGCCTGGACAACACAAATAGACAAAAGTTTACAATTTACAACAGGCAAGTCCATTGCTGTCGACAATAAGGGCAATGTATATGTTACAGGCAACAGCGGTGGACGCCTGGTTCTAGTTCGTTATGACACAAAAACCGGTGAAGCGAAATGGGTCAGTTTCTATGAAGGCGCGCTCCCCAATGCCATTGCTGTAGATGATCAAGGAGGGATCTATATCACAGGTTATGGATACGCTGGAGGATCAAACGAAAGCTACGTTACAATCCAATATGATGTGAATTCGGGCGAGAGGAAATGGGTCAGTTATTATGAAAAGAGTAATGGTTATGGTAAAGCAGAAGATATTGCTGTTGACAATACTGGAGGCGTCTACGTCACTGGCTTTACCAAAGGTGACTCCAACTATTTTAGTGACAATGATTACACTACAATTCGCTACGACGCTGCTACAGGCGAAGAGATCTGGGTCAAGCAATACGACAATGGCAACAGGTCTGACATACCGGTTGCCATCGTTGTTGGCAAAGCAGGAGGAATATACGTTACAGGTACCAGCAATCAAGGATATGCCACTATCCGTTACAATGCTACTACTGGAGAGCAGGCATGGGTTACACGGCACAGCACTATAGGTAGCCAAAATGATGAAGCAATAGCTGTTACTATAGATAATGAAGGCAACAGCTATATTACAGGTACTAGCTCAGAAGAAATCGTAACAGTTAAGTATTCTCCGGAGGGTGAAGAATTATGGGCAAAAGTTTATGATAAAGGCTTTATAAGCACTGCTCGAGCTATTGCCGTTGATAACAAAGGTGGTGTTTACGTCACGGGCTATACCTATGACTGGACCAGCGTAGAGGACTCTAACTTCATCACTATCCGATACGACGCGGAAACCGGCGATGAGATATGGGCAAATCGTTATAATGGCTTGGTAGGAAGCTACGAAATTGACGAAGCCAAAGCTATAGCCATTGATAGCGATGGTGGCGTTTACATAATAGGCAATAGCATAAGTGGAGATCATTCTAATTCGGAGTTCGCTACTATCCGGTATAATGCTATCTCAGGAGAACAAGTGTGGATCAAACGCTATAGCAATGCTGTAGGCGCAGACATTGTCGCTGACAATACAGGAGGTGTTTTCGTAACTGGCTATAGCTATGTTGGTTCCGGCACAGAGTACGTTACCGTACGCTACAATGCCTCGGACGGTACCGAAAGTTGGGCAAGCCGCTACAATGGAGCAAATAGCTATAACGATAACAAGGCTGTTGCTATTTCAATTGATAATAAGGGCAGTGTCTTTGTCACTGGCAGCAGTGGCAATGCGAACAGTGAAGATGATTACGCAACCATTCGCTATGAGGCAATAAGTGGCAAAGAGGTATGGGTTAGCAGATATAAAGGAGAAGATAACAGCAGCTACAATGCCACAGGTATAGCTGTAGATGATCAAGGCGTCTACGTTACCGGTAACAGTTTTGAATGGTTCTCAGATTATGATTCAGATTATGTTACTGTACGATATAATTCCGCCAATGGGGAGCAGGATTGGGTACAGCGCTTTGAAGGGGAAAGCAACGCCTATGTAAAAGCAATCGCTATTGACAACCAAAGTGGGGTCTATGTCACTGGCTATAGTTATGTTGAGAACTATAGCAGTAGAGTGTTCAATACCCTTAAATATAACTCAACAGACGGCAAACTGCTCTGGCATTTATACACAGACGGTCCGGAAGACGAAGCGAGAGACCTGGCTCTTGATCCGGACGGCAATGTCATTGTTACGGGCTACAGCTACGATTTTAAAACCGGAACCGGTGCGGACTTCCTTACCATCAAGTACAGCCAGAAGCAGTGTCCTGCTTTAGCGGACGCAGCCATCCAAGGCAAAACTACAGCTGCCGTGAAGACCAAAGGATTCGTGTACTCTCTCTTGGATTCCAATGCTACTTACTTTACCTGGCTCATCACCGGTTCCGATGGTTCTGATTACACCAGCTTTACTGGCCAGGGCACTAACATCATCAAAGTCAACTGGCCTTCCAAGCCTGATATGTACAAGCTGAGTGTGACTTATGGAGGTGAGTCAGGTTGCCCATCCACAGACACCACGAAATACGTGCACATATACGACCCGGCAGCAGGTTTTGTCACCGGCGGAGGCTGGATTACTTCTCCAGTCAATAGTGTGTATGAGTTTATGCAGCAGGGCACCAAGGCTTACTTCGGGCTGATGAGCAAATACAAGAAAGGCGAGGAAAATCAGCTGCAGGGCGAAACACAGCTGCTGCTCGAAAACGGCTCGTTCTATTTCAGGAGCATTTCGCAGCAGTCCCGCACGTTGGTTATCTCCGGTAACCAAGCCTTCTACCGCGGCACAGGCAAGGTATCGCATAGGGACGACAAGGGCAAGCTGGTTACTGATCCGAGGAAGTTCATGTTCCTGGTAGCAGCCACCGACTGGCAGCTCGACAAGGCCAAAGAGGATGACAGGCTGCGCATTCTGGTTTGGGAAATACAGAAAGATGGCACACGCGGGGCTGTGGTATACGACAACCAGACAGGCTGCTCTACTAACCTGGATGAGAACATGGAAGCTTGCCAAACGATCGGCGGGGGCAACATCGTCATACACCGCTACGGCGGCAAAAACGTGAGCTCTCAATCGGCTCTTATGGTTGAACCCACTCCTGATCAGACAGAACTTTTAGCCTATCCGACTGCTTTCTCTGAGCGGACCACCCTGGCCTTTACCAGCAGCGAAGACGCCGAGTACACGCTCGAGCTTTATGACCTTAAGGGAGCAATGGTCAGGCGCATTGCCGCCGGATCAGCTCAAAGTGGTCAGCGCTATGAGCATGAGCTACAGGCAGACGGTCTGAGCAAAGACATGTACCTGGTGCGCCTTACCAGCGGCAGCACCCGGAGGACGGTCAAACTGGAGGTGCAGAAGTAAGGTTTAAAACTTATATAACCACACATCAAAAGCAGAGGCCGCTATAGTTTAGCGGCCTCTGCTTTAAAGAAAATAAGAAGGTGTGAATTACCTGCCAAAATCGTCCTGTACGCGTACAATATCATCTTCATCCGATGGGTTTGCCGCATCTGTATGTTGCCATATCTCAGCCAGCACGCCCCAGTCGCTGAGGCCAAGCAGGCGGTGGCGTTCGCCTTGTTTCAGTTTTATCTGGTCGCCGGTTTTCAGGGTTTTCAGTTCGCCCTCCACATCGGTCTGGCTGGTTACAACGCCCACAGTTCCCTGTGTTACTTTCCAGATCTCCGCTCTGCGGTGGTGGTACTGCCATGACAATCTTTTTTCGGGGGCTACTACCAGTATCTTAGGGCTCAGTTTGCCTGAAATTCGCAGCTCATCCACAGACATTCCATCAAAGTAAGTATCTGCAAAGCGCTGGGCCTGGTTCTCATCAATCACAAAAAAGCCGCCCCACGGACGGGCTTGGTCTTCTTTATCTATATTAAAACCTTTATCCTTAAGCTCTTGCGCTATTTCATTAAACACTTTCAACTTATCCTCTTCTTCCGACACCATGAAGTCTGTATTATTAATCCCGCGCGTATCCATAGTTATTAAGTTAGAAATATATGAATACTGTGATACCAAAGAAATGTTACTGCAAAATTCCTATAATAAATTTATACAGTGATTACAAAAATATGTAATAAGCAGGTTTTACCAAACTCAACTTACACCTGCTCTAACCCCGCCTTGCCTGATAACTGATGAACCAGCAGAACAGCAACAGAGAAGAGAGCAACTGCTACTACCTGGTGTAGCACTCCTAAGGGAACCGGTACAGCTAAAACCAAAGTGGCAATGCCCACGCCCACCTGTACCAGAATAGTAATAAGCAATAAGTGCGCTAGTTGTTTAGGTTTGTGAAATAGCTTTGCAGACCGGCTGACATACCACAAGTAAATTACACTTAAAAGCACAACTATAGCTACCCACCGGTGTATGAACTGTACCGTAACACCATTATCCAGGAAGTTAAGGAGCGTTAGCTCACCTTTTAGATAAGCCGGGAAAAACTCGCCTTCCATAAGCGGATACGTGTTAAACGAAAAGCCAGCTTTCAGGCCTGCCACAAAAGCGCCCAGCACGATCTGGATGACAATGACCGCCAATACTATTTTGGAAACTATAGCCAGGTTGCCGGGAACATAGCGCCTTTTAGCCATCGTAAGGTCAGCTATAGTCCAGAGGATGACGCCAATTAAAGACAGGGCCAGTAACAGGTGTGCAGCTAGGCGGTAGTGGCTCACATGCGGATTGTCGCTCAGTCCACTTTTTACCATTACCCACCCCATTAGCCCCTGGGACATGCCAAGCAATAAAATAAACAGCAGCCTTTTGAACAGCCACCCGGTGAGTTGTTTTTTGGAGAAGAAATAAAGGAACGGAACTATAAATACCAGCCCTATGATACGCCCCAGCAAACGGTGCACATACTCCCACCAGAAAATATTTTTAAACCCTGCCAGGTCCATGCTATAGTTTAATTTCTGATACTCAGGAAACTGTTTATACTTTTCAAAAGCTGCCAGCCAGGCCTGTTCGTTTAAAGGTGGCAGCGTACCCGAAATTACATTCCACTCCACTATAGATAACCCTGAACCTGTGAGCCGGGTAATGCCACCGATAATCACCATCGCCAGTATCAGGACCACACCGCTGCTCAGCCACCAAACTATAGCGGGATTATATTTTGTCTGTTGCATACATTTAAAAAAATCGGGTAAAGGTGTTTAATTATTTCTCTCTCACATATGACCTAAGTCATTCCTGAAATAAATTTAGCAGCTGATAACCGTGCTCCGCTTATAGTTAGTTGTTACACGCCCAGGCTGATGATTAAACAATTCTGCACGTTTTTTGTAACTTGTGCTGAATTACAGAGTACCTGCGCGTGCTCGACTACACTTACTTTTTACTATTTATGACTAACAAGATATTGAGAACCGGGAAGGTAACCGGTCTGGCGGCTGTGCTCGCCCTGGCAAGCTGCACCTCCACCACCACGCAGCAATCGCAGCAAACTACCACTGCTATGGAACAGAAGAAAGCGGAAACCAACCCACTTTTAAAGGAGTGGACAGGACCTTACGGTGGCGTACCAGCCTTCGACAAGATGAGCCTGGCAGACCTGAAACCTGCTATGGAGCGTGGCATGGCCCTTAACCTGGCTGAGATAGAGGCAATTGCCAACAACCCCGCTCCTGCTACGTTCGAGAATACGATCGAAGCCATGGAACGTGCCGGCGAAGAACTGAACAGAGCTTTTACCTACTATGGTATCTGGAGCAGCAACGTGTCGTCTCCGGAGTTCAGAGCAATACAGGCTGAGATGGCGCCTAAAATATCGGAGTTCAGCTCTAAGATCTCTCAGAACGAAAAACTGTTCCAGCGCATAAAAACGGTTTACGATAACGCCCAGAAAAACCCGTTACCGGCAGACCAGCAGCGCGTAGTGCAGTTAGTGTATGAGAACTTTGCCATGGAAGGTGCCAACCTGAGCCCGGAAGCAAAAAAGCGTTATGCTGAGATCAACAAAGAACTTTCATCGCTTTACACTGCCTTCGGAAACAACACCCTGGCCGACGAAGAGAACTATGTAACTTACCTTACCAAAGACCAACTGAAAGGCTTACCGGAGTCGTTTGTAAAATCGGCAGCGAAAGCGGCGGCAGATCGCGGACAGGAAGGCAAATATGCAGTGCTGAATACCCGTTCATCAATGGACCAGTTCCTGACCTATTCGGATGAGCGTGCCCTGCGTGAAAAAGTATGGAACACCTACTACTCGCGTGGCGATAACGGCGATGCAACTGACAACAACCAGAACATTGCCAAAATACTGAAGCTGCGTAACGAGCGCGTAAAACTGATGGGCTATGACAACTATGCGGAATGGCGCCTGCAAAACCGTATGGCTAAAAACCCTGAAAATGCGATGGCGCTGATGAATGCCGTTTGGCCTGCTGCTATTGCCCGCGTAAAAGAAGAAGTGGCCGACATGCAGAAAGTAGCCAACGCTACCAGCAAAACCAAAATAACGATAGCTCCCTGGGATTACCGCTACTACGCCGAAAAAGTGCGCAAGCAAAAATATGACCTGAACTCGGATGAAGTAAAGCAGTACCTGGAACTGGGCAACCTGACACAGGCGATGTTCTTTACAGCCGGCGAGTTGTTTAACTTTAAATTTACGCCGGTAGAGGCAGGCAAAGTTCCGGTTTTCCAGGAGGATGTGAAAGTATGGGAAGTAACGGATAAAACGACCGGCGAGCATATTGGCTTGTGGTATTTAGATCCGTTTGCACGCCAGGGCAAGCGCTCGGGTGCATGGGCTACAACATACCGTGCTCACACTACTTTTAATGGCAAGAAAACAGTACTGGCATCCAACAACTCAAACTTTGTAAAGCCTGCGCCGGGCGAACCTGTACTAGTATCGTGGGATGATGCGACAACCTTCTTCCACGAGTTTGGCCATGCGCTGCACTTCCTGTCAGCTAACGTAAAATACCCAACCCTGAACAGCGGCGTAAGAGATTACACCGAGTTCCAGTCGCAGTTACTGGAGCGTTGGTTGTCTACTGACAAGGTGATTAACCAGTTCCTGAAGCACCATGAAACAGGCAAACCAATGCCTGCAGACCTGGTAGCCAAGATCAAAAAAGCAGCTACGTTTAACCAGGGCTTTGAAACTACAGAGTACCTGGCATCCGCTATTATGGATATGAAACTGCACCTGGCAGACCCGAACGGCTTAGACCCTGATAAGTTTGAGCGTGAGACACTGGCTGCGATGAACATGCCAAAAGAAGTGGTGATGCGTCACCGCACGCCGCACTTCGGGCACGTATTCTCCGGCGAAGGTTATGCAACCGGCTACTATGGTTACCTGTGGGCTGATGTGTTAACTTCTGATGCATCTGAGGCCTTTGAAGAGGCACCGGGCGGATTCTATGACCAGGAAGTAGCTGCCAAACTGGTGAAATACCTGTTTGCGCCGCGTAACTCCATGGACCCTGCCGAGGCATACAGATCATTCCGTGGCCGTGATGCTAAAATAGATGCCCTGATGCGCGACCGTGGATTCCCGGTGCCGAGTGGTAGCTCAAAGAAATAGCAAACCCAAACTATAGAAAGGCCCTGCAGAATTCATCTGCAGGGCTTTTTTGCTTTTATACAGCAACTATAGTTTGCGCTTTTATAAAACTATAGTTACGACCTGAGCCAGACTAGGGCTGTGTCGTAATCGGTAAAAACCTCGTGCTGCGTTACACCCAAACGCTCATAGTGAGATTGTGCACGTTCTGTAAAATCAGTTAAGGTAAGCTGGCTGCTACTGAGATCTTCGGGTAAGAAAACCGCTATTTTTTTTATGCCGGCTTCTGCTGCTAACGGAGGCCAGTCGTTTACCACCCATTCGCGCTCCTGAGAGGTGATAATATAGATTTGCTCGTCATCTATAAGCCAGTTTTTTACGTTTTTCCCGACAGAATACGTTAAACCCCATAAAAATATTTGCTTGCGCTCTTCAAAGTCTATTTGCCGTTCCCATTTGATGGTCAGGATGTTAGCATCATCCAGCAGAATAGTGACAAAATCGTTCTGTAGTACCTCGGTAACTATTCTGGTATTTTTTGATACATCCATAAAGGCGATAGAACACGTTTACCATGAAATTACAAGGTTTTACCTAAAATAAAACAAATTCTCATCTTTAATTTTCCGTAAATTCTTTCTTCAATGCCATTACGGTTAAGTACCATTCTTTAGGAAAGCCTATATGCTTACACCACAAAAGGGCAAAAACTCTCATCACAAAGCGTATGTATTGCTTTTAAAACAGAACAGAATCAGATTAAATAGCCTGCCTGGCAAGACTGCTACAGGTCAAGCATTTCTACCAGATTTATCTGGGTAACATAGGGCTCAAGGGCTTTTTTGCTTTCAAAACCGCGTACCAGGCTTATGTATTCTGTTTTGGGGTTATACCAGATCTCTGCAAAAAAACTACCAACATTATACAGCGCAATCCGGTAACCCCGCCTGCCACGGAAAGCCAGAAAATTGCCGAGCTCCCAGATAATTTCGAGCCTTGCAGCTGAAGAGTGCGTGTTGAATTGGCTAAGGGTCA
Source organism: Pontibacter pudoricolor (assembly GCF_010092985.1). Lineage (GTDB taxonomy): Bacteria > Bacteroidota > Bacteroidia > Cytophagales > Hymenobacteraceae > Pontibacter > Pontibacter pudoricolor. The sequence goes on from NZ_CP048106.1 coordinate 2,187,979, forward strand.
TAACCTATCATACGTAAGCCGCAGGAAAGCTATTGCTCTATATAGCTATAGTTTCTGATTTAACTCTAAATCCGGGCAAAATCAGCGGTTTCAGGCTATTGGAGGCGCTTCCGGAACAGGGCAGTACGTGCTTTGTTAGCAGGCTATAGTTTGAGGCATGCCTGGTTGCTGTTACCGCTAAAGTTTAGAAGCAAAGCTGACACAGCCGGCGTTGCATTAAGTAAACAAACTTCTGCTGAAAACGGGAAAGGCCTTATCTTTGCACTCCGATAAACTATAACCGAATGACGCTCACCAAAATCTGCAAACACTTTAACGAACTGACCAATACTGAACTGTACGACATGCTGCGTTTGCGCAGCGATGTATTTGTGGTAGAACAGAACTGCGTTTTCCTGGACCTGGATGACAAGGACCAGCAATGTTACCATGTGTTGTTTTACGATGATAAAACGATCGTTGCCTGTTCGCGCCTGGTGCCGCCCGGCGTCAGTTACCCTGAAATTTCGATTGGCCGCATTGTAACCAGTATGGCGGTGCGCGGCACAGGGGTGGGCAAGCTGTTGGTGGATTTTTCTATTGAAGAATGCCGCAAACTTTTCGGGAACGGACCAATAAAGATTGGGGCACAACTATATGCTAAAAAGTTTTACGAAAGCTTTGGGTTTGTGCAGAGCAGTGATGTGTACGACGAGGATGGCATTGACCACATAAAAATGATCCTGGCTTAACTATACTCGTAGTTTTTGGTTGAAGTGTCAGAACCTGCCATTACTCTCACCACAAAGTGCTTGCTAGTAAAAACACTTAGCCGTCAGGCTAAGGACAAATTGCTGTTTCGGACATCTGTGTCCGAAACTTTATCTGCTGCGGACTTCTTTGTCCGTATAAAAGCAAGGGTAAGCTACGGGGACTTGGAAGTCCCCGGCAGAGTGCTTTCGGACATGGAGGTCCGAAAGAGCATTAATTTTCTATAACCGATGTTTAGCCTGACGTCTATGGTGAAAACACACAGCAAGGGCGATTTTACCGGATTTTTTTAAACGCTGAACAGGTTCGTTTTATAGTTGCTGCTTACCCAAAAAGCGGCTGCTGCGTACAGTTGCATCACTAAACCACTTAATTATGGATGTAAAGATCGTACACGAAGAAAAATATCAGCAGTTTACAGTTACCCTGGAAGGCGACGAAGAGGCGGAACTGGCCTACGCCAAACCATCAGAGAAAGAAATAGATTTTACGCACACCTACGTACCTGAGTCGGCGCGCGGGAAAGGTATTGCGCAGCAACTGATTGAGGAAGGCCTTTGCTTTGCCCGGGATAACGGGCTGCTGGTAATTGCCTCCTGCCCGGTTGTAGCAAAGTATATTTCTAAAAACGAACAGCATAAAGACCTGCTGAAGAAGCAACTATAGTTTTGATTTACTATTAAGAAAAGGCTATATTTCACCTGTAATGCCACTCCAACGATTACAGATGAAAACTTCTTTGCTTTGCCTTCTGATTTTGGTTACGCTTCTGCTAAGCGGTTGCCACACCAAAACCGACGATTTTATCAGCAAAAACTGCCCCGGTTCCTGCACTGTAATTAAAGGCACCCTTACCACCGATGGACGAAGCAAACCATTGGCAGGTATAAAACTTGAAGTGCAATGGCGCGAAGGTGATATGTTTTCAAGCATCAGTCGCCGTAAAGCCATAACTACAACCGATGCAAATGGCAATTTTGAGCTGCGCTTTTTACTGCGCGATGATGAACTGCCTAATACCTATCCAAATAATGGCTCTTTTACAGTAAAGGCGCATGTTAACCCCGAAAACTACCTTACCTGTTCAGGAGGAAATGTTTTACTGAGAACATACGACCTGAAACGGGACACAACTATAACGCTTGACTATTTACTTCCGCAGAAAGCATTTGTAGAGATTCAGGCAAATAACCTGCAAGCCAAACAGCAGGATGACTTTGTATGGACAGAAATGTTAACTGATGCCCCCTGCACTACTGTTGTATCCTGGTACACCTCAGATACAAAACGAATCGTTCCTGTTGCTGCGAACCAGCCGGTTGTAATCAGAACTACAAAACGCAAAAGCGGCGTTGAAACTATAACCGAGGAAGTTATTACATTGGCTCCGAGCAAGACTTTCAACTATGAATTTACCTTCTGATGCTGCTCCGAATGAAAACAATTTTACTTGGTTTGCTGCTCTCTTTTACTGCTCTTAATGCAGCAGCACAATCAGATTCTTCTGCTCACTTATCCGAGTTCAGAGTCTATTTTGGAGGTGCCTTTCCAAAAGGTGATTTTCAGAGTTCTGATTTTGAAGATATCTATACTCCCTTTGCTATGTTGGGGCCTTTGATGCAGGTTAGTTACGCAAAAGCTGTAAGTAAAAACTTATATGGCGGCGCTACGATAGGCCTGCGCAGAAATGCCATGGACCTCGACAAATTTTCGGATGACAATGATGAACTGGTCCTAAACAAAAAAAGTACACCATGGCAATCTATTTTTACGCTAGCTGATGTGGAGTACCGGTTTTATATGCCGGATGGCTACCTGTTTGTGAAAGGCTCGGCTGGTGCGGCCTTTAATCGCTCCGCCTCTTTACATGTTGAAACCACTTATGGAACTATAGAACAGGCAGCTAACAAGCATACTGCCTTTGCTTATGGTGTAAGTACCGGTTTGGTACTACAGCTGAACAAGTTTGGGCTGGGCCTTGAAACAGGCATACTTTCTACCAGGCCCGAATTTAAGTTTACAGACCAGCAAGGCAAAACAACCAACTATAGCTTGCCGATGACAACTATAAACCTGGGCATTTTCGGAGCTTTCAGGTTCTAACTATAGTTTACTCTGCCTGCTCCACTTTGTGCCCTCCAAATTCATTCCGTAAAGCCGCCACTACTTTACCCGAGAACGTATCAGCTTCATAAGAGCGGTAGCGCATCAGCACGGAAAGCGCTATAACCGGTGTGGGTACCTGCATATCCAGGGCCGTTTCCAGGGTCCATTTTCCTTCCCCGGACGAGTGCATGATGCCTTTTATAGTTGACAGGTCGGGGTCTTTGCTGAAAGCATTCTCTACCAGTTCCATCAGCCAGCTGCGTACCACCGAGCCATGGTTCCAGACACGCGCCACTTCTTTATAGTCCAGCCCGAAATCGCTTTTATGAAGTACTTCAAAACCTTCGGCAATGGCCTGCATCATGCCATATTCCACACCGTTGTGCACCATCTTCACAAAATGCCCGCTCCCGGATTTACCAGTATACAAATAGCCTTTCTCCACCGAAATATCCCTGAAGATCTGCTCTACAAAAGCAAAAGCATCCGGGTCGCCGCCTATCATGGTACAGGCTCCATTCCTGGCGCCACTTAGTCCGCCGCTTGTACCGCAGTCCAGTAAATGTAGCTGCTGATTTTTGAGTTGCTCCGCCCGCACTATAGTTTGTTTAAAGTTGGAGTTACCGCCGTCTATAATAATGTCGTTGGGTTGCAGATGGGGCAGTAGTTGCGTTATCACAGCATCTACAGGCTCACCGGCGGGCACCATTATCCAAATAGCCTTCCGGCCTGTCAGTTTCCCAGCAACTTCGGGTATGGTATAGGCCGGTATTATTCCTTCTGCCTCCGCTTTATCCATCGTTTCAGGATTAATATCGTAAGCAACAACCTGGTGTTGGTGGTCACGGAGATTCAAGGCCAGGTTGTAGCCCATCTTACCTAACCCGATCAGTCCTATCTGCATACTGTTTCTATTTAAATTCAACTATAAATCTTACTTGCAATGCGGTGTTATGGTTCATTTCTCAGGTCATCCAACTTACCGAAAGTATCTCTCAGTGCCGGATACAGCTCATCGAAAATTCTATAGTTTTTCTGGTAGCGCAGGTGGTTACTGGCGTTGGGAGTATAGGTTTTGGTTACAGTTACGAGTTGGGCCGCATCTTCCAGCTTTTTAATTTTGCCTAAGGCATACAAGCCAACTATAGCCGCGCCAAAAGCAGAACTTTCGTACGTTTCGGTCAGGCAGACTTCTTTATTAAAAACATCGGCCAATAGCTGCACCCATAGTTCTGACCGCGATAAACCACCATTGGCAAACACCTTACTGACAGAACCTGTAACCTGCTCGAGTGCTTTAGTGACACTATACATGTTAAATGTGATGCCTTCCAGCAATGCCCGAACGAAATGCGCCCGTGTGTGGCCAAGCCGCATACCTATAAAACAGGCACTTGCACCAGCATCCCAAACCGGCGCGCGCTCGCCCAGCAAATAAGGCAGAAACAACAAGCCATCGGCACCAGCAGGTACTGTGGCCGCTTCATCAAACAGCAAGGTGTAGGGGACTTTGTTTTGGGTATGGACAGTAGCCGTTTCAGAACTATAAAAAGTATCCCGGAACCATTGCAGCACCACTCCCCCATTATTTACAGCGCCGCCCAGCACATAATGGTTTGGGGTAAGTATGTAACTAAAAATTCGTTGCAGTTTGTCGGTGGCGGGTTTTCCGGCCATTACACGCACAGCCCCGCTTGTACCTATCGTGATGGTGATGTGCCCGTCATCCATAGCGTTAGATCCTAAATTTGCCAGGCAGCCATCGTTTGCACCAACTATGAACGGAATATTTTCAGGCAGATTTAACCGGATTCTATAGTCTGGTCTGAGGTTATAATTGCGGTGTGTAACAGGTACCGGATCGGATAGTTGTTGGGGCAAAATGCCGGCAACCTGCAGGGAAGGATGGTGCCACTTCAGGTCAAAAATATTAAACAGCCCGGTTGCAGAAGCCACCGAATAATCAACTATAAACTCCCCGAAAAGCCTGTGCCATACATACTCTTTTATACCTATAAAACGGGCGGCGTTTGCAAACAGCTCCGGCCTTTGTTCGCGCAGCCAGACTATTTTCGGCAACACCGACATCGGATGAACAGGTGTACCGGTGTGCAGGTAGATTGCATAGCCTTCTTCGCTTTGTTTCAGTTTTTCTGCCTGAGTTTTGCTGCGGGTATCGGCCCAGGTAATGCTATTGGTAAGCAGCTTATTTTCCGCATCCAGCACAATTAAGCTATGCATGGCGCTACTAAAACTTATGCCAACCAGACTGTAACCTGCCAGTCTCAACTTCTCAACTATAACCTGAAGGGTTTGCAGCACCACCTCAAAAACCTGCTCCGGATCCTGCTCAGCATAACCGGTCTTCGAACTATAGATCGGATACTCCACGGCGTACTGAAACAGTAGCTTGCCATCCAGGCCAAAAGCAACCGCTTTAGTGCTGGTCGTGCCTATATCAACCCCGATTATAGTTTCCTGCTGCATATAGAGGTGCGTGTTAAGCTTGGTCTACGCAGTTGCTGCCATAAGTTATAGGTTACTTTCCGCCAGCTCCGGAAAAATATTTTCGAATTTGCTTTACTATTTATTTATATCATCGTAATATTACGATAAGAAAGAAACGCAATGGGAATAACTAAGACTGAAGCCTTTACAGAAGCTGATATTACCTTGGCAGCCTACGCCAAAGCACTGGCCCACCCGGCACGTGTGGCAATTCTGCGCATTTTGCTGGAGCGCAGTTCATGCATCTGCGGCGACATAGTGGATGAACTTCCGTTGTCGCAGTCTACGGTATCGCAACACCTAAAAGAACTGAAAGAAGCCGGGTTAATAAAGGGCGATATTGACGGCAAAAAAGTGTGCTACTGTATTAATGAGAAAGCCTGGAAACACGCCCAGATGCTGATGCAGAAAATGTTTGCAGACTATACTTCGTGCGGCACCAGTTGCTGCTAAAAAAATTTGATCTGATTGATCGTAAAATACCGATAAAACTTAATTTTGAAGACCATGAATAACGCAGAAGAATTAAAGAAAATAGTAAAGGACAAGTACAGCGAGATTGCCCTGCAGAGCAAAGAGCAAAACGAAGCATCGTGTTGTGGCGCCACCGGCTGCGGCACCGTAGACTACGCCATTTTTGCCGATAACTACACCGAGCTCGAAGGCTATAATCCCGATGCGGATTTGGGCTTAGGCTGCGGCGTACCAACCGAATTTGCCCAGATCAAAAAAGGCGATGTAGTGCTGGATTTAGGTTCTGGTGCCGGTAACGACTGCTTTGTAGCCCGCGCTATAGTTGGCGAAACCGGTAAAGTGATCGGGGTGGATATGACGGAAGCCATGATTGCCAAAGCCCGCGACAATGCCGAAAAGCTGAACTTTAACAACGTGGAGTTCCGCCAGGGCGAGATTGAAGATTTGCCATTGGCCGCTAACCGCGTGGATGTGGTGATCAGTAACTGTGTACTAAACCTGGTACCGGATAAGCAGAAAGCCTTTGCCGAAACGTATCGTGTCTTGAAGCCAGGTGGCCATTTCAGCATTTCGGATGTGGTATTGGCCGGAGACTTGCCAGCTGGTCTGGTGAACGATGCCGAAATGTATGCCGGTTGCGTTTCAGGCGCTATTCAGAAAGAAGATTACCTTAACATTATCCGCAAAGCTGGTTTTGTGAACGTGACAGTGCAGAAAGAGAAAGCCATACAGCTACCGGACGAAATTCTAAAAGATTACCTGAGTGAAGAAGGCATCAAACAGTTCAGGGAAAGTAATACTGGTATTTTCAGCATCACCGTTTACGGCGACAAACCTGCTGAAGCGGCCTGCTGCCCTCCGGGTGCCGGCTGCTGCTAGATTTGATTTATAGAGAATTAAATGCTGGCGCGAGCTTGCAGCTCGTGCCCCATAAGATCTAACTATGGTGGGACACGAGCTGCAAGCTCGCGCCAGCAAATTACATGATCAAACCCAAACTATAACACACCTTTACACCCAACAATGGAACACTGCGCACCTGCCCATAACCGTAAAAAACTGGGCTTTTTAGACCGCTACCTCACGCTCTGGATTTTCCTGTCGATGCTGATCGGCGTGGCGATGGGTTATTTTATCCCAGACAGCTCCGGCTACATCAATTCACTTTCCAGCGGCACAACCAACATCCCGATCGCCGTTGGCCTGATTTTAATGATGTACCCGCCGTTGGCGAAGGTAAATTACAGGTTGCTGCCCAAGGTATTTGGTAATGTAAAAGTGATCGGGTTATCGCTGCTGCTAAACTGGGTAATTGGTCCGTTACTCATGTTTGTGCTAGCCATTACCTTTCTGCGCGACTACCCGGAGTACATGACTGGCCTCATTCTTATTGGCCTGGCGCGGTGCATTGCCATGGTGTTGGTCTGGAACGATCTGGCTGATGGCAGCCGCGAATATGCAGCAGGACTGGTAGCGCTCAACAGTATTTTCCAGGTGTTCCTGTATAGTTTCTATGCCTGGTTATTCATTACTAAACTGCCACCGCTTTTTGGTTTCGAAGGCGCTATAGTTGATATCTCGATTGGGGTTATTGCCGAAAGCGTGGCTATCTACTTAGGTATTCCATTCTTGCTGGGCATGCTGAGTCGTGTTATTCTGGTGCCACTGAAAGGCCAGGAATGGTATCAGAACAAATTCCTGCCTGCCATCTCTCCTATTACCTTAATAGCGTTGCTTTTTACTATAGTGGTAATGTTCAGCTTAAAAGGTGAGCTGATTGTGAGCATACCGTTTGATGTGCTGCGCATTGCGGTGCCGCTGGTCATTTATTTTACCGTGATGTTCCTGGTAAGTTTTATAGTTGGTAAAGCTGCCGGTGCCAGTTACTCAGAGAACGCTTCGGTAGCTTTTACAGCAGCTGGTAACAACTTTGAGCTGGCTATTGCTGTGGCTATCGCGGTGTTCGGGCTTAACTCAGGCCAGGCATTTGCTGGCGTAGTTGGCCCGTTGGTAGAAGTACCGGCACTTATTGCACTGGTGAATGTGGCTTTCTGGCTACGACGGAAACTATACAGCGAACAGGCGGCTACGGTTAAGTCTTAAACCACAACTATAACGTATTTACCAGTGAACCAAAACCATAGAACATGAGCCTGACCGAACTATATTTACAGACATGGCAGGAAGCACGTACCCGCTTTACGGGATTGCTGGCTAATATAAGTGAACAGGATCTGTCTAAAAAATCAGGTACAGCTCCTAACAGCGCCGGTTTCCTGATCAGGCATGTTGGCGATGTGGAGTTACTGTTCGCTAAAAATGTTTTTGGCGGGGCTGATGTGAAAGTTACGGCCAAAACCGTGATCTCGAAATGCGATACCGGCGAATGGACCAACCTGGAGGAACTGCGAACCTACCAGCTACAGGCAGCCGATACGTTAAAAGCCATACTGCAACGGCAGCACGTCGAAGACTGGCAGGCAACTATAACCACCAAAGAGTTCGGCACAAAAACTAAAGCGGAAGCCATCGGTCGCATCATTTCGCACACCGCTTACCATGCCGGGCAACTGGCTATGATCTTAAAATACGGCTCATAAATAACTATAAAAAACTATGGCTTTCTTTGCCTTGGCTCTTTCCAAAACTATAGCAGAACTTACCAGCACTTTTAACCAGATACCCGAAGAGCGAAAAGAGCGCTTAAAGCAGTTGTCAACCTATATCAAACAAAAAAAGGAAGCCGGGCAAACTATAAACCTGGTTTTTATTTGCACACATAACTCGCGCCGCAGCCACATGGCGCAACTATGGGCACAGGCCGCTGCAGCCAACTATAGTATCCCCAATGTAAGAACTTTTTCAGGGGGCACGGAAGCAACAGCCTTTTTCCCGGCAGCCGTTAAAGCCATGCAGGAATCAGGGTTTGTAATTGAGCAATCCGCAGCAACTATAAATCCGAAATATAACGTCAACTATAGTTCTGATAAACCAACTATAGCAGTATGGTCGAAACGGTTTGATGATGCAGCGAACCCGGTTGCGGAGTTTTGCGCGATCATGACCTGCTCTGATGCTGACGAGAACTGCCCCGTTGTGCCGGGCGTAGAAAAGCGCATTGCCATTACGTACAACGATCCGAAAGCAGCAGACAACACGCCACAGCAAGCCAGTACATACAGGGAACGCGCCATGCAGATCGGCCGTGAAATGCTGTTTGCCTTTAGCCAGGTATCAGTAAAATAAGAGTTTAGTCGATTTCTTTAATGATGATCTTTCCATCCGGCGAGCGCTTCTCTATTTCGTCGGGGTTGCCTGTGCGGAAAGTGGCGATGGCTTCCTTATCTGCATAAAAAGTTAAAATCCTGTCTGATAACTTATAAGAATTCACGCGCTCCAGCATCCGCATAAATTCAGTTTCATGCGCTATGTCCGGGCACATCATTCGTGTAGAACCCAGTTTTGAGAACGTAAGCGAACTTCCGGAAAGCGTATATTTCCCGAAAAAGTTATTGCAGCCACTAAAGCCTTTTACATCATTCTCGTTTTCCTGCAGCCTAATGTAGGCTGTATGGGTGTTATTGGGCGCCTGCAGACTTTCCCCATCCAGTGATAGCAGCATCCAGTAAGCATCAAGTATGGTTTCTGTTTCAGTTTGCGGATCGGCGGGGCTGGCTGTTTTGCAACCATATAGCCACATCAAAACCAGCAATATCAGGTAGTAGATTTTTTTCATCGCTTTCAGTTTAGGTTATCAAACAGATATAAATACGCCCGCAACACAAGTGCGGGCGTATTTTGTAGTTCATCCTGATTAAAGACCGAAGCTTTCGTTGCTATATCCAGTGATCGGCGACGACTTGGAATAGTCGGGTCCGGAACGTCGGCTGCGGTTTTCACGGCTATTGAAGCGGTCACTGTCACTCTCGGAATGGTCGCTTACGTATGCCCGGTTTGATGAATACAGGCCGGTAGCATAGTTATCGCGGTCTGAACCGGCATCTACTATGCGGCCGCTGTAGCGGAAATCTTCCTTATCTTCATCAAACCCATATTGGTTGGATGACCTGATGTCGCCTCTGTAATCGTTTTCCGAGCTATCAGGGATCCTGCCGCGGTCGTGATGGATATCTGTAAGTTCGTGGCTATAGTTACGCTTTTCATCCTTCCCGAATTCACTATACCGTCTGCCATGTCCCGGATTCTGATAACTGTTTTCCTGGCGGGCATAACGGCGGTTTCCGGCTATATCGTAATTAGAACTATAGGGCAGACCGCTGCTGTAATTCTGCGCATCGTTGCTACGGTTTCTGTAGTCCTGGTTCCGGTACTCCTCATTTCTATAGTCGTTGGTGCGGTAATTGCCGCTGCTGTAACCATGGCTTTGCCTAAAGTGGTTGTCATCTCCGTAGCGGTAATGGTCGTCGCGGTTGCGGTGTGTGCGGTTATAAGTCTCGTTATAGTTTCCGGCTCCGTAACCGCCTACAGGCCCCTGGCTAAAATCATTAAAGTCAGGACGTTGCTGCATGCGCACATTGCCGTGTCCATAGTTGCTATCGTGTATGCCATAATAGTTTCCGCGCTGGCTGTAGCTTTCGTTACCTCTGCCATGGCTACCATAATCATCAAACTGGTTATAGTTTCGGTCGTTAAAATGCTCGTTTCTTTCCATAGTGTTATGCTGGTTTGGTTTTACTTCCTTTATAAACGAGCTACAGCCGGTAGTGTTAACCTTGCACCCAAAATCTGCAGTTAAGTTTTAGGTTCGTAATAGCTCATCCCTGCCTGAGGAGCTATACTTTTCATACGCATGGATGTCTGCAAACAGCTGATTTTTATCGGCAGGTTGTTCGTCGAGAAGTTTGTAGGGTTCATCTATTTAGTTGGTAAATGCGCTGAAAGCTGTATACTTTCCATAAAAAAATCACCTGACGAACTATGAAAAAAATAACTACCTCAGTTGCCCTGCTTTGCTTGCTGGCATTTGCGCCACTCGCTGAAGCAGCCAGAAACCCGGAACTGACCTACACAGTGAACCTTAACGACCGCGCAGACGACCGTTTTAAAGTAACATTAGATGTAAAAGGATTGCGTGATGATAACAACGTGTTCCAGTTTGCAGCTACTGCACCCGGCACCTACCAAACCATGGACATGGGCCGCTTTGTGGAGAACTTTAAAGCATATGACAAAAAAGGCCGCGAGCTGGAAACCAAGCAGATAAGCACCAATCAATGGCAGTTAAGCAAGCCAGATAAGGTCCGCAAAATTACGTATAACATCGCCGAAACCTTCGACACTAAAGTTGAAAAGGATCAGATCTACGCCATGTGCGGCACCTCGCTGGAGCAGGACCACGCATTAATTAACGGCCAGGCTGTTTTCGGGTACCTTAGCGGTTTGCAGGCTGCCCCGGCTCGTATTAAACTCAATCACCCGAAGGAATGGCTGGTCGGAACTGCGCTCAGCACCGACAAAAATGGCTACTACCAGGCCAGCAGCTACGACCACATCGTTGATTCACCGATTATGGCGGGCCAGCTTACCAAAGCCGAAACCAATTATAACGGTACCACCATTGCTGTTTACACGTACTCTAAAACCGGCAAAATCAAGTCTGAAGATTTGATGAAGAACATGACGACCATGCTGGAGTCGGCGCACAAGTTTGTAGTTGATTTCCCGGTTGACCGTTATACGTTCCTGTACCATTTTGAGGACCAGGATTGGGGCGCGTGGGAGCACTCGTACAGCTCGGGTTATGTCATGCAGGAAAAAGATTATACCCCGGAGTATGCCCAACATCTCACCAATATTGCAGCTCACGAGTTCTTCCACATCATTACACCGCTGAACATCCACAGCGAAATTATAGAGCGGTTTAACTTTGTGCAGCCAACCCCGTCGCAGCACCTGTGGCTTTACGAAGGCACAACCGAATGGGCATCGCATATCATGCAACTACGCAGCGGCACGAAACCATTACCAGACTATCTGGCCGATATAAGACAGAAATTGCTGATAGACGACCAATTGGACAAGAGCTATAGTTTGCAGAAACTTGCGCTTACTTCTTACACTCCGGAAGGACACAAACAGTACTTTAACATTTACAACCGCGGCGCCCTGGTATCTACCATGCTGGATATCCGTTTACTTGAGTTATCCGGTGGAAAGCGTGGCCTGCGCGAAGTAATCAATGAACTATCGAAGGAGTACGGCCCTAAAAAAGCATTCCCTGAGAATGAATTTTTCGAAATCTTTGCCGCTAAAACCTACCCTGAAATAGCTGATTTTATGAACAGCTACATCAAGAATGCAGAGCCATTGCCCGTAGCTTCTTACTTTGGCAAGCTGGGTATAAACTACCAGCCAGTTATAAACACTGGTAATAAAGTAAAAGGCCTGGGTTATGCCATTGGCGCTCCGGGCGGTGTGCTATCACTTACCCAGGTAGGCGAAGAAATGCAGAAAGCAGGTTTACAGCCTGGCGATGAACTGGTTGCCCTTGATGGTGTAGCCGTTTCGATAGGAAATGCAAACCAGGTACTTCCGAAGCTAGGTACTTTGAAAATTGGTGATTCTTATACTTTTACTATCAAGCGGAACGGCGAGCAAAAATACATAGCGTGCAAGATATTGAGCACGGATGAAGTAAAGAAACATATGTTTGAGGTAAACGAACAAGCCACCCCACAGCAGCTTGCCCTGCGCAACAACTGGTTAAAGAATCTATAGATCGTTCACTATACTTTAATTACAGGCTCCTGCTCCACCCGGCAGGAGCTTTTTATATTAATAGTAAAGTCTTTAATGGGGAGTTAACATGCCCCTTCCGGGAGGGGATTGTCAGCTATAGTTATAGTTTAAAGTTGTAGTTGTATAGTTAGGTAGCGCTGGCGCGAGCGTCCCCGCTCGTGACTTACGATGGTGTTGAGTCTCCTGACTCAACTGGCCCGGCAGGGACAGGCATTGTCTGAACCGGGATTAAGGGAGATTTAAGTGATTTTTGGGATAAAGAGAGTTGCTATAGTTACAGATATAGTTTTATAGTTGCCGTTTTAACCCACCCCTGCTCCCTTCTAAGGGGGAATTTCGGCTATAGTTATAGTCTAGCTATAGTTTTATAGTTACAGACCAGGATCGGACAGGTCGCGACCTGTCCCTACGGAATTATAGCCACGGTAAAACTAAGCGCAATAGAGCTTCACTCAACTATAGTTTAACTTTCGAGCTGATCGCAGTCTTTGGGTTGAGCGCCTTGTAGATTTCCGGTGCCGTAAGGCATTGCGAGGAACGAGCAAAGGAAATGTACACCGCGCGATGCCCGAAGACGGGGCCTCCCGGCCGTGAGGGCACCAAAGCCAACTATAGAACAGTAGGCAAGTAAAGCTCCCAGGATTGGAGGTAACTATAAAAGAAAAGGCTTGGTTTGAAAAGTAGAGAAGCAAACTATAGAACCCAGATTTCTCCCGCAGGTCGAAATGACAATAAAGAAACTATAGGACATTTAAGATCCCTCGGCTAACACTCAGGATGACAAATTGAAAACTATAAAACTTTATGTTAAACCTATAGTTCAAAAAAACACCACCATTAAAAACCAATAGAAATCAACTCTTTGCAGTTTAAATCGCTTTTTTTCTGCTAAAACACCACCTGCTTATAAGCAGTAACGTAAAAGCCGAAACTGCATACCACAATATCGTTAATCCTTACACGCACTTATGGAAATTGCTCTTGTGCTATCACTTCTGGTACTAGCTATCGTGCTGTTTGCTACGGAAAAACTCGCCGTCGAGATCGTAACGCTGCTTCTACTGATTGTGCTGGCAAGTGCGCGCATTATTACTCCCGAAGAAGCCTTTGCCGGCTTCAGTAGTGATTTTATCATCATCATTGCCTCCGTTTTTATTATAAGCGCCGCCCTCGAGGAAACCGGTATCCTGGATTTCACAATTGTACGCCTGGCGGAACTGGCAAAAAAGAGTAAAGGCCTGATGCTGTTCACGATCATGTTTATAACAGGACTGGTTTCAGCATTCATGAATAATACCACCGTTACTGCCATGTTTATTACCCCGTTGGTAGGCCTGAGCAAACGGATAAATGTAAATGCCTCAAAATTACTTATGCCCCTGGCGTATGCAGCAATACTTGGCGGAACCTGCACACTTATAGGCACTTCAACCAACATAGCAGTAAGTGGTTATGTAGCCAAAGCTGGGTTGGAGCCAATCGGAATGTTCGAGATTACTGGTATCGGGTTGGCCATTTTTATAGTTGGTATAGTGTATATGATGACCATTGGGCAGCGTTTGTTACCCGATAACCCGGACCAGGAGCTGACCGAAGAATATAAACTGCAGAAATACCTCACAGAAATTATAGTCATGAAGGATTCGCCACTGGTAGGCCAGTTGGTTTTCGCTTCAGATCTTACCGCCCTTCATTTCAGAATTCTGAATATTATCCGATATAACGAGAACTTTCTGCCCGATTTCAGGACGCGCATTGAGGAAAAAGATGTACTGTTGGTAGAAGGTGATCTGGATAACCTGATGAAGGTAAAGGAGACAAAAGGCATTGAAATAATGGCCGATGTGATCCTTGAAAAAGACCTCCAGACAGAAAGCATTCGCCTGGCCGAGCTTATGATCCCACGGCAGTCTAACCTGATAAACAAAACAGTGAAAGAAGTTAACTTTCTTCAGCGGTTTGGCTTAGTTGTGATTGCTATTTCGCGCCATGGAGAAACGTTGCGTTCTAAAATAGGAAGCATAAGCCTGCAACTCGGCGACATATTGCTGGTACAGGGCGCAGCCGAACGCTTAAGCCAGCTCCGGTCATCAAGCAACGTCGCACTTCTGGACGAATTTGAACCGCTGCTGTTCAAGAAGCGAAAGGGCTCTCTTGTAATTACCGTCTTTATACTGGCCATCCTCCTCGGAACTACCAATATCCTTCCGCTCTCTATAGCATTTCTGATGGCAGCTATCGCTTGTATTGTGTTTCGTTGTATCAGTACTGAGAAGGCATACGGAGCTATAGACTGGCGCCTGCTGATACTGATAGGTGGTATGACGGCTTTTGGTACAGCCATGGAAAACTCCGGAGCAGCCGACCTGCTTGCCAAAAGTATAGTTGATGTTATGGGTCCGATTGGAAAGATGGCAGTACTGGCAGGCTTTGTAGTTTTAACTGTTATTCTTACACAACCTATGTCTAATGCGGCGGCGGCCCTGGTTATAGTTCCGGTTGCACTGCGGGCGGCCGTCGAGCTGCAATCAGACCCGAGAACGTTTGCAATTGCCATTATGCTGTCAGCATCCATATCGCTTGTTACGCCTTTCGAGCCGGCGTGTATACTTGTCTACAGCCCCGGTAAATACCGCTTCATGGATTTCATAAAGATAGGTTCGCCGCTTACGTTACTCCTTCTGGCTGTTATACTTTTACTTGTACCAGTTTTCTGGCCTTTGTAACAGCAGCTCTACCACGATGGTATGTACCATTACAGGAAACTAAAGATGTAATGAAAACGATAGTACATATATTGCCTATAGTGCTGGTAGTTGTTGCCAGTTGCGGTCCTAAAAACGAAGAAATTACCCTCGAACAGGTACAAACGGCCTCACCGCAGACAATACCGGATAGTTTAGCTAATACCCGGAAAGATGGGGTTAGAACAGATGTAGCAGACAGCACGGAGACTTTCCCTATGCCTTAGGTAATTACAGGATTGTTACCCAGCAGCTACCTTAGCTGCAAGGAAGCAAAATCTGACAAGTGCAAATCTCTGCCCGCAGAACCAGACTATAGTTAGAGATAGAAATATTCAGGGTATCTCCTGAAAAGGAAAATGAGAAGCCCTACGCCTGATCCACCAGCTACTCCCAGCCAGAACGTGATAGATCCGGCCCGCCTTGCCAGTGCTTTGTCGCGTTCTTTAAGCAACAGGTAACTATAGCTCAGCTGCAGCAGGTACAAAATTATGGCAATCATCAGGCTAACGAACCAGAATGCAGAAAACCTGATCAGGAAAAGGAAAGGCATTTTATTTTCGAGCAAATGCGGCAGGCGATGCTCCCTTATCACAAAATAAGAAGCAAGACACAGCAAAAGGCAACCATATATGAACAGGAGCAACCTGTTGCTTTCCATCAGTCTCCGCATATACGGGTAAGTCTAGTAGTTCAGAAATGCCTGGGCATCTTTTTTAATATGATCCCGGGTAAGGCCATCTTTCACGCCTGTCGATATTTTACGGACCAGCACCCCGACTACTGCTTTCTTAAAACCGAGCCTGGTAGCCATGTGTATACAGAAATCCATCTCCGCCTCATCCACTATACCATCGGCCAGCATCATCTCCACCATATCGTAAATCTGGTCGAAGCGCTCAGAATCGTTGCTGGGTAGCTGCGGCAAAACTTTGGAGCTGTCTGCCAGCAGATTTTTCACTTCGCTGGCACGCATGCCGTGTTTGGTACCAATAGCAATAATAAAGTTTATCTCAGCCGGATCTATATGACCATCTATTTTGGCCAGCGCTCCCAGGTTTGTAATGTGGCTCTTTAACTTTTTTGTTTCTTCACTTTCAAAAAAACCAAACATAGATTGCCTATTTATTTAAATTATTAAGTTGCCCGATCTGGGATTCTTTTGTATTCTTCTTCACAGTAACACAGCTATTCTACAGCCCGGACCACCATGTGGATTTGCATGCCGCTATTACATACGGTTTTCTATATTTAACAGATAAAGTTTTTTATTTTTTTTAATTTCCTGCACTTCTGTGTTACTTGCCTATTCTTAATCAAGTATAGCTATAAATAGCTTGCAGGATCAAAATTTTTATATTCTCATAGTACAGTCTAATGAAAAAGATAGCAGTATTTACCTCCGGAGGCGACTCGCCAGGCATGAACGCCTGCGTGCGCGCAGTGGTGCGCTCAGCAATTTATCATAATCTGGAAATTTACGGCATCAGGCGCGGTTACAACGGCATGATCAAGGGAGATATCTTTAGAATGGAGTCGTCTACTGTCAGTAACATCATTCAGCGTGGGGGTACCATCTTAAAATCGGCCCGTAGTAAAGACTTTCCGACCCAGGAAGGCAGAAAACAAGCATACGAACAGTTGCAGAAATTTGGCATAGAGGGTTTAATAGCCATAGGCGGCGATGGTACGTTTGCCGGTGCCAATACTTTTTATAAAGAGTACGGCATACCAACTATAGGCGCACCGGGAACTATAGACAATGACCTGTATGGCACTGATTATACGATCGGTTATGACACAGCCGTTAACACTGCCATTGATGCGATAGATAAAATACGCGACACGGCAGACAGCCATGAACGAGTGTTTTTTGTAGAGGTAATGGGCCGCGACTCTGGTTACATTGCCATACCATGCGCTGTTGGCGGAGGTGCTGAAATTGTAATGATACCTGAAACCAAAACAACTATAGACAAAGTGGTAGATGCCCTGCAAACAGGCTGGAAGCGTTCTAAAACGTCGTTTATAGTTATAGTTGCTGAGGGCGACGAAGAAGGAACTGCCGTTGAAATTGCTGCAAAAGTACAGAAAGCGTTACCTCAGATGGATGCCCGCGTAACTATACTGGGCCACGTACAGCGTGGTGGCGCCCCAACCGCCGCCGACAGAATGCTGGCCAGCCAGTTAGGTATTGCCTGTGTAGAGGGTTTATTGCAAGGGCGCGCCTGCGAAATGGCCGGCATCATGAACTCAGAACTGGTTTATACGCCTTTCATAGATACTATCACCAAAACAAAAGCTCTTAACCCCAACTTTAGCCGTATGATCGACATACTTTCAATTTAGAAGTTAGAAAGTTAGAAAAGTATAAGTTAGAAAGTTAAAGCCCTCCCAGTATCTTCCGGATCTGTGAGGGCTTTTTGTTTTTAAGAGAAGCATATCAACCATCGAAAAAATATTACCACTGCCCTTTTATTACTTCCCAACTTACAACTATAAAACTCTTTAACTTCTAAACTTTCCAACTATAAAATCCACTATCTCCTCCCATTGCTGCGGGTGGAACCAGGTATACTCATCAGGGTGCTTGGTGAACCAGGTGAGCTGGCGTTTGGCGTAGCGCCGGCTATTGCGTTTCAGTAATCTTACGGCTTCTTCCCAGTCATATTTACCTTCCAGGTAATCGAATATCTCTTTATAGCCTACTGTTTGCAAAGCGTTATGTGTACGGAACGGATACAAGGCTTTGGCTTCTTCCGGTAATCCCTGCTGCAGCATCTGGTCCATGCGCTGGTCTATGCGGTTGTATAGTTCCTGCCGGTCGCGGGTAAGGCCAATTTTTATAGTTTGAAATGGTCGTGTAGCTTTGTCGCTTTTACGGAACGATGAATAAGGCTGTCCGCTCGACAGGCAGATTTCCAGTGCCCGGATCACACGTTGCGGATTCGCTTTATCTACCTGATTAAAGTAAGCAGGATCCAGTTCCTCTAACTGGGCTAACAGCGGAGCTAACCCCTCAGCCTCCAGTATAGCAGTAAGAGAAGCCCGTATACCCGGGTCGGTTTCCGGCATTTCGTCCATTCCTTCGCACAGCGCCCGCACATACAAACCAGACCCACCTGTAACTATAACTACATCATGTTCCTTAAAGAGCGTGTTCAGCAACAGTAAGGCATCCTGTTCGTAAGCGCCGGCATTGTATTCTTCGGCTATAGAGTGCGAGTTTACAAAATGGTGTGGTATGCCTTTCTGCTCTTCTATAGTTGGTTTGGCCGTACCAATCTGCATCTCCTTGTAAAACTGCCGTGAGTCGGCTGAGACAACCTCCGTATTAAAATGAGCTGCCAGGTTTACGCACAGGTCTGTTTTACCTACAGCCGTTGGCCCCACCACTATTACTACAAACTTATCTTTACCCATACGCAGGATTTATTCTTTGCCCGGAATTTTATAATTTCACTTCTTTAGCTAAGTCATTTATCAGGGCACGCCAAACTATAGCCCGGAACAGAAATACGCAATAGTTCTGTTTCTTTTGTAAAATTATCGCTAAAATCGTAAAATGTGTAAAGGAGTATTTTTAGTGCTTAAGTTCTTTCTCCTGTACTTTACTAAATTGTTATAATGCCATATATTCCTAACAGGCAATTATCTGAACACCTGCCATTACAGGCAAATTCGCTTTTACAGCTGCTGGTGCAACTAACCAGGCCCACACATGGCGTACTGGTAGCTTCGCCGGACGGGTTGGTGCTGGCTGCTAATGCCGCGACTTCTTTTTTCTCCCCGGCGGCTGATACCTATAAAACAAGCCGGAACCTTTCAGACCTGTTAGGCATACCATTAAAAAAGCTTACAACGCAAACTTCCGGCAAAGTTACTACCGATGCTCAAAGCTATACTTATACTTTAAAGCAGGTTCAGTTCGAGCGGGCAAAGTTTATTTATGCCGAGCTTATTCCTTTTGAAGAAGAAGTATCGCGGGTAGAGATAGATGACGACAGCTACCATAACGTATTTGAGAACAGCACCGAACCGCTTTTTATTTTAGATGAGGAAGGCACTTTTGTGGATATCAACAATAAGGGCCTGAGCATTATAGAGCAGCAGAAAAGCAACTTAGTTGGCCAGACAGTTTACAGCAGTTTTAAGCTTAACCTCTTTGAACGTGTAGCATTAAAAGGACAGCTGCAGCAAACTATGGCCGGCGAACCACAAAAGTTTGAGTGGTGGATACAGGACAAAACACATGAACTGCTGCCCATCGAGATTTCGTTACGGAAAGGCCTGTTTAAAGGCCAGGAAATGATTTTCGGCTCAGCTAAGAACCTGTATGAAGTAGTTGGTACGGAACAGGATGTTCGCTTCCGCAACCACCAGCTGGAGTTTGTAAACAACCTGATCACCAACCTTTCGAACACCGGCAGCCAGCAGGATGTGCTGAAATATACGCTGGATGAACTGCTGGAAAAAAGCAATATAACCTACGGCTGTGTTTATACCTACAACCAGGCAACAGGCACTGCAGAGCTGGTATACTCCGCTGGCAGCACGGCGCAAACGCCCCTGCCCCTACCCTGTCAATTAACCCCGAACTGGCAGCACAGCTCACTACAGACAGGCGCAGAACTATAGCTGAACTTACCAGAACACTTTCTAAGGAGTATGACCATGAAATGACAATTGTACCGGTCACTACTGACGAAAAATTACTTGCACTCTTAATGGTATGGCCGGAAGGCGGTTCTAACATAACACAATCTTTCCTGTCGTTGTTAGACTTTGTTGGCACCGCTATCGGCAACTATATATCCAGGTATGAGCTTATACTACAGCTCTCGCACTCCGAAGACAAATACAAAATGTTGTTCGATTCTGCCTACGATGCTATCCTGTTGTTTAAGGACGGAAGCGTAGTAGACTGTAACGAAAAGGCCCTGCAGTTTTTCAGATGCAGGCGCGAAGACCTGGTAAGTGCTACACCAATGGACTTCTCTCCTGAGTTCCAGCCCGACGGTAGCCATTCGCATGAAAAAACGGCCCGCCTTATGGAACAGACTTTAACCACGGGCGCACCTATTACTTTTGAATGGAGAAATATACGTAAGGACGGCACGTTGGTAGATGCTGAGATAAACCTGAACCGCATACTGATTGACGGTGAATATTATATACAGGCATTTAAGCGCGACATAACCCAGCGTAAGCAGGTGCAGCAAGCCAAGCGCCGCGAAGAAGTGGCCGAAGAGTCGATGGCGCAATTCCGCGATTTCCTGGAAAAAGTAAACATGATTTACTATAGCCTGGATGTGAACGGGAACATAGCTTTTGCCAACGACTATTTCCTGAAATATGTGGAATATGAACGTGATGAGCTGTTCGGCCAGAACTTTTATGAACTGTTAGTTCCAAAACCGGAACGGAAACAACGTATCCAGGATTTTAAAAAATCACTCGCCACCCGCCATTTAAATGCATACTATGAGCGCAACCTGGTTACCAAGTCCGGCCAGCTAAAGACCATCCGCTGGAACTGCATGCTGGAATACGGCCCTGACGGCGAAGTAACCGGCATTACCAGTGTAGGTAAAGACATGACCGACAAGCGTATTGCGATGGAGGCCCTGAAGGATAATAAGATACGCCTGCAGGACCTTTTCGACAACGCGCATGACCTTATCCAGAATACATCCGTCGACAATAAATTCATCTTCGTTAACAAAGCCTGGAAAGAACGACTGGGATACAACGATGAAGACATTGAATCGCTGACGCTGAATGACATAGTGCATCCTTACTATAAGGCCAAGCTTATTTACCAGTTGCGCAATCTGTATAAGGGAGAAAATGTAAACAAAATAGAAACCGTTTTCCTGACCAAGGCAGGTAAGCCGGTGCACCTTATCGGAAGTATTACCTGCAGCTGGCAGGACGACCGCCCAGTAGCCACACGCGCAATTCTGCACGACATTACCGATCGTATAAAAGCGGAGCGTTTGCAAAAAGTGTACTATAGTATAGCTAACCTGGCTATCAGCAGTAAAGACTTAAACTCGCTTTATAGTGCCATTCACCGGGAGCTGAGCAAGATCATTGAAACACGTAACATCTACATTGCGCTTTGCGACCAGGATTACCGTTACCTGAACTTTGTTTACCTCGTTGACCAGTACATTGACAAAACCTCGCAGACACATGCCCGGCGCCCGTTCTCAAGAGGCTTGTCAGAATACATTATTGAGACCGGTAAGCCGCTGTACATGCAGCAACAGGAACTGCTTGACCTGGCTGAGCGCGAAAACCTTACCATACAAGGTGCTATTCCTGAAGTTATACTTTGCTCTCCGCTGGCAATCGGCGATCGTATTATCGGTGTTATTACCCTGCAGGATTACCAGAACCCGGATGCTTATGTGCATACTGACATCGAAATTCTGCACTTTATATCGAACCAGGTAGCACTTGCTATTGAGCGTAAGCGCAACGAGGAACAGATAAATAACCAGAACGCCAAGCTAAACGCAATTTTTGAGAGCGGAACCCACCACATGTGGACCCTGAACAAGAATTTCGAACTTACATCGTTTAACCGCAATTTCGCCGCCACCTTTGAGAAAAGAACAGGCAGAATTCTCGGACTTTTCGATAGCCTGGGCGAAAGTCACCTAATAGATCATCATCAGTTTAGCTTCGGTTTCTGGCAGGAGAAGTATGTAAAAGCTTTTGCAGGTACCCCGCAGCATTTTGAAGTGCATCTTCACGACCCTGAATCCTGGCGCGAAGTATTCCTGAACCCGATTTACCTGGAAGACGGCACTTTTGAAGAGGTATCAGCGATAGCGCTTGATATAACAGACAAGAAAAAGTCGCAGCTGGCACTTGTACAGAACGAAGAGAAATTCCGACACATTTTCGAGTCTTTCCAGGATATTTATTACCGCACTTCACTAAACGGGCCGCTGGAAATTGTGAGCCCGTCGGTTAAACAGGTGTTGGGGTATACCGAAGAAGAAGTGCTAGGCAAAGACATTACATTCCTGTATGTGTATCCTGAAGAAAGGCAGCGCATGCAGCAATATGTAAAAGACCAGAAAATTATCCGGGACTACGAGATACAAATGTTCCGGAAAGATGGAACACAGATTACGGTGCTGGCCGATGCACGCCTGGTATATGACAAGTATAATAATCCAGTTGCGCTGGAGGGTGTAATACGCGACGTTTCAGAACTGAAACGTACCCAGCTGGAATTACTGCAGGCCAAAGAAGAAGCCGAAAATCTGTTAAAAGCCAAATCTCAGTTCCTGGCCAACATGAGCCACGAGCTGCGTACGCCTATGAATGGCATTATTGGTATGATTGACCTGCTTACGCACATCAATACCGATCCGGAGCAGCAGGAATACATTGACACGTTGCGTAAGTCGTCGGATGCGTTGCTGGCCATTCTTAACGACATACTGGACCTGAGCAAGATACAGGCTGGCAAACTGGTACTACATGAGAGCAGCGTTGACCTCCACGATACACTCGGTAAAATACATTCGCTGTTTGCGAACCGGGCGCAGCAAAAAGACCTTTACTTTACCTATAACATATCGCCGGAAACACCTCGCTACGTTTTAACAGACGAAACAAGGCTGTTACAGGTATTATCGAACCTTACATCTAATGCTATTAAGTTTACAAATGCAGGCGAGGTAAGCATAACTGTAGACAGCGAACTTATTGACAAAAAGACACAGGAATACATGCTGCACGTGCGCGTGAAAGATTCGGGTATAGGCATAAGCCCGGAAGACCAGCAATTGTTGTTTACTGACTTTACACAACTCGATAATTCATCTACCAAAACATTTGGTGGTACCGGCCTGGGGCTTGCCATTTCGCGGCAGCTCACAAGTATTATGGGTGGCGAGATCGGGGTTGAGTCGAAATCGAATGACGGCAGCACCTTCTGGTTTAAGATACGGGTGCGTAAAGCTGGTGAAGCCGCTGTGGCAGAACAACAGCTACGCCTGAAAGAACTGAACGCAGAGGTTGAAGTACTGAAGAACAGCCCGTATGTATTGTTGGTAGATGATAACCAGATTAACCAGAAGGTTGCACAGAAACAACTGGAACGCCTGAATTGCCGCACCGACATTGCCTCTAATGGTTTTGAAGCAATAGAGTTGGCCACATCCAACAACTATAACATCATCTTTATGGATATACAAATGCCGGAGATGGATGGTGTAACTGCTACAAAGCATATAAAGGAGATTTTGGGTACTGATTGCCCCCCTATTATTGCTATGACGGCTTACTCTATGAAAGATGATGCCGATAAGTTTATGGGACAGGGCATGGATGACTATGTATCGAAACCGGTTAAGAGCAAGGACCTGCTAACGGTAATAAACAAATGGGAACGCTCTGATTGGTATGCTGAAGAAACTATAGAAGAACAACCGGATGCCACTCAAACTATAGTGCCCGAAGAGGAAACAGCTGGTGACGCTTTACAAGATATTATAAATAAAGAGGTTGCAGAGCAGCTGAAACAAATAGGCGGTGAAGCCTTTACCTTACAATTGTATGAGGAGTTTGAGCAGGAAGCCGCTGAATTGCTGGAGGAAGCCAAAAAAGACCTGCAGGCACAACATTACAAGAGTATTTTAAGTACATTGCATCAGTTAAAAGGTACCGGCTTTACGCTTGGCATAAATAAGCTTGCCGAACTGGCCAAACTTCTGGAGCACGATATAAAGCATGAGAAGTTTGAAAGCGTGGCCGACAACTTCGAAAAGCTGCTCGAACAATACGAAAACTATCGAAAATCATATAAAGAAATCATCATCTAACCCACTATGGCAGAGACCAAAACAATCTTGATAGCAGAGGATAGCTCTGTTATTCTGAACCTGACAAAAAGATTCTGGAACTGCAGAACTATAAGATCCTGACCGCTAAGAACGGTGGCGAAGTGATCAAAACCGTAGAAAACAACAAGATCGACGCGATCCTGATGGACCTTAACATTCCGATCAAAAATGGTATGGAGTGTACCCGTGAGATCCGCGCCAGCAAGAATAAAGATATCGCTACTATTCCTATTATAGCAGTTACCGGCAATGCCAACAACTATAGCATGGAAGACTTTAAGGAAGCTGGCATAAATGCCTACCTGCCTAAGCCACTGGACTTTGATATGCTGGTACAAACCGTAAAAGAGTACACTGCCAAGTAAATGGAGCTGAAGTACACGCGGCCTTTTCTAAACAAGCTGGAGGATATTTTTGCAGAGTCGGATTTTGTGCTGCGTTATGAAAAAGGCAATTTTAAAGCCGGCTATTGTGTGCTGAAGGATATGAAAGTGGCTGTAGTAAACAAATACTATAGCCTGGAGGGCAAAGTAAATTGCCTCTACGATATTCTGCGCTCTATTGCTTTGGATGAAAGTCGCCTGAGCGATAAGAACCGGCAACTATACCACGATATCCGAAACCACGAAAAAAGTAATTGAAAGTAACACTGTTAGGTACGGGAACCTCGCAGGGTGTGCCTGTGATCGGGTGCCACTGCGAGGTTTGCCGTTCTGTAGATTACCGCGATAACCGCCTGCGGGTATCCGTACACCTGCAGGTAAACGGCAAAAGCTTTATCATCGATTCCGGGCCCGACTTCCGCCAGCAGGCCCTGCGCGAACGTATCCACACCTTAGATGCCCTTATTTTTACCCACGAACACAAAGACCACACCGCCGGCCTCGACGATATCCGTGCCTACAACTTCAGTCAGCACAAAGACATGCCGCTGTATGGTGAGGAACGCGTGCTGGAACAACTGAAACGCGAGTTTGCCTACATTTTTTCAGGAGTTCAGTATCCGGGCATTCCAAGAGTGCAGCTTAATCCTATTGCCGAAGAACCTTTTGAAATAGAAGGAGTTGAGTTCATCCCGATCCGGGTAAAGCATTATAAGCTACCTGTATTAGGTTTCAGGGTAGGCGACTTTACCTACATCACTGATGCCAATTTTATTTCGGAAGAAGAGATGGACAAGGTGCGTGGCTCAAAAGTTATAGTACTGGGCGCGCTGCGCAAAGAACCGCATATCTCCCACTTCTCGTTGCAGGAGGCGATAGATGTGCTGACCGAACTTAAACCGGAACGCGCCTACCTCACACACATCAGCCACCTGATGGGCCTGCACCACGAAGTAGAACAGCAACTCCCCGACTTTATACGCCTCGGCTATGACGGCCTGCAAATTGAGCTATAGTTTATAGCTGATCGTTTTGTGTTGAACAAGTCTTAAAACTATAGTTACTTGCTGAAGTGAATTCATCATTACTCATTCCTAATTAACCACAGTGCATCAGAACTACCACTTTTTAAAGCATCTTTCCAGGCGACTCAAAACAGAGCTGTTAGGTAAAGAGATCGTGACCTGTTTCAGCCAGAACAAGGATGAGCTGGTGATCGGTTTTGCTGATGAAAGCAAGGAGTTTTATATACGCGCCGGACTTACAGCACACTTCTCGGCACTTTCTTTTCCGGATGATTTTAAGCGGGCACGGGCCAAAAGTGTAAACCTGTTTAAGCAGATGATCGGGCAAACGGTGCTGGACGTGGTGCAGCACCTGAACGAACGTAGCTTTTACTTAAAGCTTACCGATGACATGTTGCTGCTGTTTAAGTTGTTTGGCAACCGTTCCAACATCGTACTGTACCAGCATGACGAACCGCTGCACCTGTTCCATAAAAAGTTTGCTGCCGATGCCGAGCTTAACCCGCTGGAAATGGACCGCCAGTTGCCGCAAAACTTCGCAGCTTTTACAGAAGCACAAGGCAACCTGCGCAAACTATACCCAACTTTCGGAGAACTGCCCACAGATTATTTAGAGCAACAAAACTATAGTTCGGCAACCCTCGAAGAAAAATGGGAACTGGTGCAGCAGGTTTTGGAACAACTCGACAACCCGGACGAATTCTATATCATCCGTTATAAAGGCAAGCTCAGGTTATCGTTATTACCGTTAGGCGAAGTGGTTTATAGTTACCCCGACCCGCTGGAAGCCCTGAACAACTATAGCCGCCTCTATTTATCGGAGACTGGTTTTACGCAGCAATACGAGCAGGCCAAACAGCAACTCACCAAAAAGTTGAACGGTTCTCAGACGGTGCTGGAACAAGCTATGCAGCAACTACAGGAAATGCGCCATAACCGCTCCTACTCGCAAACAGCTGATATCTTGATGGCCAACCTGACCAATATTCCGCCGCAGTCTGAAGAAGTAGAACTATACGATTTTTATACCGACCAGCAGCGCACGTTTAAGCTAAAGCGAAACGAAACGCCACAAAAGCAGGCCGAGAAACTATACCGTAAAGCCAAAAACCAGCACCTCGAAATACAGCAACTGGAAGAAAAGGCCGAGCGCAAGATGGAAGAGATCATCCTGCTGGAATCTGCTTTGCAAGCCTTAGCCGAAGTAGACAACTATAAGGCACTGAAACTATACCTGCGCGATTATGCACACCTGCTAGCTTCTAAACAACAGGCACAGCAACAATCGCCGTTCCGGGTGTTCGAGACAGAAGGCTATAAGATACTGGTTGGTAAAAGCTCACAGAACAACGACGAATTAACACAGCGCCACACCTATAAAGAAGACATGTGGCTACACGCCAAAGACGTGTCGGGCTCGCATGTGGTTATCAAGCACCAGGCGGGTAAAACGATACCAACTACTGTTCTGGAAAAAGCCGCGCAATTGGCAGCCTGGTACTCCAAACGCAAGCAGGATTCGCTTTGCCCGGTGATGTATACACCTAAAAAATGGGTGCGCAAACCAAAAGGCGCGCCTGCCGGTGCTGTAGTTGTTGAACGTGAAAAAGTGCTGCTGGTAAAGCCGGAAAATCCTTTCGAGAAAAGAAAATAGCCGTAACTCGTTAAAGCTACGGCTATCTTAAAGTGCGCGCGGGGAGATTCGAACTCCCACCCTATTACTCTGTTTGACAAGCTTATAGCCCATGTTTAACTCTTTGGTCACTGATCAGTTCACTTCACAATATTTACTGTGTATCCAATGGACTCTATTTGACATTTATTGAATGTATAATGTAATAGAATATGGTTCTATAATTTATTACATGTGGCGAAGTGATTCTAAAACCACATATCCTGATAACTACTATGCTCCAAATAAGGTTTTACCAGGTGGTGGGCCATCATAACCAAGCTTAATAGGGGCGTAATCCAAATCCCAAAATAACCTGTATTGCTCTTCTGGGTAAGTTTGTTTGGTTTGTGATATAGCAAAGTCCTTAAACTCGTAGTAATAACCCTCTTTTAACTCCTTTAAGCAGTTATTTAAGTAGCCATCTAAATCATCATCCCCTTCTTGCCAATCTTCATCAACTTCATGTATGATTATATCTTCTATAAGCAGTTCAGAGTCATCTGTTAGATCGTCTTGCAGCCTGTGATAGTAATAAGCTCTTGATTCAGTTGGATGTAGTCCATCAATTGTACAGATATAATACCATTGCGTTAGTCCATCCCTTGAATATCCAATATCAACTTCCCAAACCCTTAGAACTGGTTTTACACAGTCTTTTATACTTTCGTTATAGGATTGCCAAAATTCATCTTCTGTCATTTAGTAGTGTTGTTAGCTGTTGAAGAACTTACTAGTAGCATCAAGGACTATTCTCTAATGCTGTTCTTTATGATTAGCTAAATTTATAAAGATATTCTTTATGCACCATATAAGGTGTTATATTTTAAGGTGTAATAATAAAGTAAGATATCTATCAACTTTCGCTTATGAAGAGCGAAGAAGAGATACTGAAAGCTATAGGGCATAGACTGAAGGCAATTAGAATCGAGAAGGGTTATAGTAGCTACGAATCTTTTGCGTTGGATCACGAGTTAGGAAGGATGCAATACTGGCGACTAGAGAAAGGTGAAGCCAACCTAACTATGCGATCACTGCTTAAAGTTTTGGCTATTCATCAGATGACGTTGCAGGAGTTCTTCTCTGATGGTTTTGACGATTAGTAGCTTTATTTAAACCACACTACAATCCCTACCAATTGGGGATGTTTAAAGCTAGTAAAAAGTGTGTAAACCTATGGTTATCAGCTAAAATAAGTAAAAAATCACTAGGAAATGTGGTCGAAAAAGCGTTCTTTTGCAAGGCCTTTAGGGCTTAAAAAGTGGACCCAGCCCTGTCTATGCTTTTTTTAGGGATCCTTGCTGAATATGCTTCTAAGCTCCTTCTAAATTATCATACCAGCTACATGTGTAATCTTAATTAGAAGATACAGATATAGCCTTAAGCTACATCCTGAATTAGCTCTCATTAAACCACATAACAATAGATGAGATCCAAGTAGATCAACGTTTCAAGATAGGTTATAAATTATTGGTAGCTCTGCTATCCTGGTAGTGTAACAAGGTGACTTGTAATCAGATTTCAATATCCAGCTCTTACTGACACCTTGTGCAGCCACCTGTACCTTGTTCCTTCCAAATCTATCAGTCAACCCATCTATCACCTGCATCAGGTTACTATGCTTCTCTCTGTCTACTGTATCAAGTAGATCAAACTGTATCTGATGTTCAGGTACAATCTCAGTTACGATCACCCCACTCTTCTTATACCAGTAGTGTGGTTTAAAAATCGCTTTAAGCGCCATTGTAGCATAGTGTATCAGTTCTATGTCTGAATTAGTGGCTACTGGCATGCAAATGGTCTTGCTGTTGTAGTATTGTCTATCGTTCTCAGAGAAGGGGTTGGTCTGTACAAACACAGTTACAAGTTTAGCGCAGCTCTTCTGGTTTCTAAGCTTTCTGGCACACTTAGCTGCATAGCTGGCTGTGGCTTCCAGTACATCATTAAATGTTGTAAGCTTCTTGCCAAAGCTTCTGGAGGTACAGATGCCTTTCTTGGGAGGTGCTACCTCATCAAGCTCCAAGCATGACTCACCACGCAGCTCTTTATGCAGCCTCACACCTACCACTGTCATGTGCTTTCTAATCCAGTTCTCTGAAGCATTCGTAAAATCCAGTGCAGTATTGATGTGGTGGTTTTTAAGGAACTTCGCATACTGCCTGCCTACGCCCCATACATCTTCGATCTTCGTTACCTCTAGCGCTTTCTGAATGTGATAGGGCTCTGTCAAGACCAACACACCATTCGCTTTAGCAGACTTCTTAGCCAGTTTGTTCGCTACCTTTGCCAGCGCTTTGGTAGGTGCTACGCCAAGGCTTACTGGGATACCAGTACAGCGCCAGACCTTTCTTTTGATCTCTCTTGCATAGCTTTTGAGATCAAGGTCGTAGAAGTTACCCAGATCCAGAAAACACTCGTCAATAGAATATACTTCTACGTTTGGAGTGAATAGCGATAGTGTCTCCATAACTCGATCAGACATGTCTCCATACAGCACATAGTTGGATGAGAAGGCATATAGCTGGTTGTGCTCCACCAAGTTTCTGATCTTGAAGAAGGGCTCACCCATCTGGATGCCTAATGCCTTTGCCTCGTTACTTCTGGCGATAACGCAGCCATCGTTGTTGCTTAGCACTACTACTGGCTTTCCATTCAATGATGGATTAAATACACGCTCGCAAGAGGCATAAAAGTTATTGCAATCGCACAGGCCAAATAAAGTGGTCATAGCTTTACTGGTTTATGGATGATCCAGATAACAACTCCCCAGACACGCATGTCCATGTCTTCAGTAATTTCGATAGGTTTGTAAGCTGGGTTGGCTGGATAGAGGTATAGTTTATTATTGATCTTTCTGAAGGTCTTTACAGTGAAGCTTCCATCCAAAAAGCAGACTACAGATTGCCCATCAACTGGGTCGAGGTCTTTATCAATAACGAGTAGATCCCCTTCATTTATGTTTGCATCTTTCATCGAGTCGCCTCTGACACGCATCATAAAGGTAGATTTAGGGCTTTGAACTAAATACTTACCCAGATCAATTTTATCTTCTAGGTAATCGTCAGCAGGTGAAGGAAACCCAGCAGAAATGTAGGAGGCAAACAAAGGTAGAGTTATGGCTTCTACAACTTCGAAATCTAATACTTCTAAAGCATGTGAAGCAATAGGTATGACTTTGGCATTGCTCATAACAGCAGTTATTATAAAATTAAACTAAATTGATTAGCAATTACGTGCAAAAGATTAGAAAGTGCTAATATTATTAGTTTAATTTTGTTCAATTGCCATTATAGTTGCTTTCTTGCTCACGACTATTTGTTACATTCGCATCTTTAAATGGACATATTATATCTAAACTGCATAGACCATTGGAAACAACTTCAGACTTCTGGCAGAACGCCTTTACTCAAATCAGTACACTTTTAAGCACCATCGTAGGAGCTTGTCTAGTGTGGTTCTTTGCAAGAAGATCTGAGAAAGATAAGATAATCCATGAAGATAAGAAGCAGCTTAAAAAGGTATTGTTTTATCTACTTGAGATTCGTATCAGACTGATAGAATCTCAACGATATGATGAATTTGTTAACTTCTATGTAGAGTGGGTAAGAGAGAGACTTCCCATTGACGCTGAAATAATGCCAAAGGAAGCTTGGGAGTCATTAGCTAAACCTTTTGAAGCTATAAAAGAAAGAGTTATAGGGATTAAGTTTAATGACGAAAGCGATAAACTACTAAGCCAGCAATTCAACCAGACAGTTCACAGTCTAGCTGAAGTTGATCCCTTGCTAGCATATAGACTAAGTGATAAGCAGAATCTCAAAGGATATATTGAAAGCTTGTCTAAGGGCGAGATATTCACAGATACAGCATACTCAGAGTTGGAAGACGATTACAATGAAGTGGAGAAATCGAAAGCCCTAAAGCATATTGAGACGAAGTTTATGAAGGAGGCTACTGGCGAGATTGATTCTATAATTATTGATGTAGCTAAGTCTGTAGATTTCAAAACTTTACAGCAGGTACAGGATAAACTGTCTCCAATAGATAGTAGTGCGAGGCGTTTAGAACTACATCAAACTTTCGAAAAGTACTTTGATGGGGTAGGTAACCACATTACAGAGAGTTGAGTACTTCTGGTACGTTGTTTAAAGGTGAGTTGATCAATGGAGATATAGGGTATGCTTTCATAGTATCAGTCTTATAGGGCTTTAACAGCGTAAGTAAATCCTCTTGTGTTTCATGGCTATCAAGCCACAGCTCTTCAGCCTCTGGTGATAATATGACTGGCATACGATCATGGATAGGCTTCACCAACTCGTTAGCTTCTGTTGTAATGATGGTATAGGTGTGCAGTACTTCTCCTGTGCTTTTATCCAGCCACTCATCCCACAAACCAGCAAACGAGAACAATTCCTCGTTCTTCAGCAATATCCTGTAAGGCATCTTACCCTGTTCAGTGACCTGCCACTCGTAAAACCCATCAGCTGGCACCAGGCAGCGCTTTGATTTGAGCAGGTTCCTGAAGGATGGCTTCTCTGCCAGCGTTTCTGCCCTGGCATTGATAGAACGCTTCACAGTCTTTGCATCCTTTGCCCAGAAGGGCTGCAGGCCCCAGGAGAAGTACTGCACTTCATCTGGATGGTCATTAGTAACCACAGGTAGGCTTTGAGATGGCGCAGCGTTATAATTCGCTTCCTGTATGTGGTTTTCGAGAAGTTTGGAAACACGCGATTTACCCTTTGCCTTAGGAATAACTGAATATCTACCACACATGGTGCTGAACTGGTTGTTACAATCCTTCTACGAGCTTAAAAGCACAATGAGTCATAAATATGCGAAGCATAAACAAGATCAACTCTGCTACGTCTATAGACTGATATAATCTTAATCAGCATATCATGACAAAAAGAAATCTCCTCTACCAAGTATTCATAGTCCTGTTCCTGCTAAGTTGTAAGGAAACAGAAGTAGCGCCACAGCAGTCAGCAGCTCTTGATGGGGAGCATCTGCTACTAGGCAATCCAAGTAGTGCGACGAGTGATGAAGATAACTTCAATAATTATCTGATAGAAAGACCACAATATGCACTGTCTTATAGTCGCGACAGGGGGACACCTAACTGGGTGAGCTGGTATGTGAGCAAGGGCTGGCTGGGTACTGCTGACAGACAGGATGACTTCAGAGCTGACCAGAGTCTTCCTGCAGATTGGTATAAAGTGACTGCTTCAAGTTATACAGGTAGTGGTTTTGACAGAGGCCATAACACACCATCTGCAGACAGGACCAGGACTATAGAAGATAACTCTGCGACCTTCCTAATGACCAACATGATCCCACAGGCCCCTAATCACAATCGTCAGACTTGGGCCAATCTGGAAGATTACACACGTGATTTGGTAGATGATGGAATGGAAGTGTATGTGATGATGGGAAGCTATGGTAGTGGTGGTACTGGCAGCAATGGCTTGGCCCACACCATAGATCAGGGAAGGGTGGCAGTTCCTAATCGTATCTGGAAAGTATTGGTTATACTTCCTGATGGAGATAATGATCTGAGCAGGATAAGCTCCAACACAAGGGTGATAGCCATAGACACACCTAACAATAACAGCATCAGTTCTGACTGGGGAGCTTATCGTACTACAGTAGATGCGATAGAGACTGCCACTGGCTATGATCTTCTATCCAGTTTAGCTACAGAACTGCAAGAGACGTTGGAGAGACAGACTGACAGGGGGCCAACTAGGTAATTATTATTTATAATGTTGGTGTTGCCTTATGAGAAAGCTAAAGTATTACTCTAAGGTCCTTTTAAGAAGCTTAACAACATGTAAAGCCCCTTGCTTTAAGTAGTGATGAAAATCTACTCTAAGGGATAGGAGTATGGTAAATAGCTGACATTATTTGAGAATATAAAATGTGTTGATGTTGGAATATATTTAATTCCATATATTGTAATCTGAAAACAATCTTACTTCTTATAATCAATGAGTACACCCTTTTCTGCTGGCCCACAGGGTTTAGGTTATTATTATCAAGCAAGACATGCTCTTTATGCAATAATACAAGATGAAAGGGAAGAAGTATCTATCATTATTGAGGGTCTTGATGATGTTGTTACTCAGCATTCAGGTGGTATGACTTTAGATCAGTTAAAGCATCATATCAATAGGACAGCAACATTAACCCTAAGCAGTCCTGATATTTGGAAGACTATTAGAGTGTGGAGCAATGGTTTAAGCGAAAATAGATGGAATCCATCTACAGTAGTTCTGCATTTAATTACTACTGCTTTTATTCCTACAAACTCTGAAGTTGCCTACCTTAGTAATGGTCATCAAAGGGATATCAAAAAGGCCCATGTTGCGCTGTTAGGGGTTGCAAACAATTCTAGTAATCAAGCTCTCGTGAGTTCATTTGATGCTTTCAAAGCGTTGAGTAAAGTACAACAACTGAGCCTTTTAGAGGCAATGTTTATATTTGATCAGTCCCCTACTATCGCAGAGCTTCCACTACTTATTAAAAAGAAAATTAGATGGGGAATACGTTCAGAACATTTAGATTCTGTATATGAGAGACTGGAAGGTTGGTGGTTTGATAAAGTAGTAGATCGTCTATTAGGGAACAATGGGAGTGAGATTACTCAATTAGATGTAATCGATAAAGTTCATGCAATCAATGAACAGTTCAAGATAAACAGTCTGCCAATTGATTACGAGAATTCAGAACCAGACGAAGAATATATCTTAGCCCAAGATGAGCGTTTATTTGTTCATCAACTTAATCTTTTAAAGGTTAATACTCAAAGAATTAGGCAATGTATATCTGATTATTATAAAGCTTTTGAGCAGCGTGCTCGTTGGGTGAGAGAAGACCTATTAATAGATAATGAGCTAGAAGAATATGAAATAAGACTAGTTAGGGAATGGAAAAGGTATGTTGCAATACTTGAGGATGAACTCAGCCCAGTTAGTGATGAGGATATGATTGCCTTTGGGAAAAAGATGCTATTAAACTTTGAGACAGTAGATATACCTATACGCAAGGAGATGCCATTAGGTCATGAGTATGTAATGAGAGGTAGTTATCAAATCCTTGCTGACCTTAAACCTCCACGCATTTATTGGCATCCCAAGTGTTTAGAAAAGCTCGATGATCTTATAGCTCAGTTAAAATGATACAATGGAAGGAGCGCCCTGTTGAGGTTGCTAATTTATTAAATCCTGCTTTTTGTGCATTATTGCTTAGGCAGGCTGCTTTAGGTTATCAAAAGCAGATAGAGCAAGGAATAGATTTGCCCTTACTTTTTCTTGTACTACCTCTAGTTCTACATAAGACTACACGAGAATCACTTCCTAAAACCTCAGTTACAAGACTACATGTTTGGGTTCAGCAGCATCAAGAGGTACGAGTAGGATTGACACAAAGAACTAATGCATTGCAGCCTTATACGCGTGAATCTATTATCTATGCAATGCAACGAAATGCTTTATCCATTACGACTGAAGGAGGTATTATCGCCCCTAAGATGAAGAAGAGTAATGTTGATAGCCTTGTTGATACTGAAGCATCTCAGTGTCTTGATAAAGCTTTATTCTTAGGACGATGGTTCGCTTCTGCAGGTAGCACCGTGTCAGTTATGAGTATGTTTGGCCTTCGTATATAATTCTGTTATGAGTTTTCAAATCAAAACAATAGCCCTTTATAATGCTGCTGGCGATATAAGGACCTTAGACTTTAAG
Source organism: Pontibacter pudoricolor (assembly GCF_010092985.1). Classification (GTDB taxonomy): domain Bacteria; phylum Bacteroidota; class Bacteroidia; order Cytophagales; family Hymenobacteraceae; genus Pontibacter; species Pontibacter pudoricolor. Next base: position 2,223,012 of record NZ_CP048106.1, read on the forward strand.
ATAGGTGGTGTAAACATTATCACTGGTAAGTCTAGAACAGGTAAGTCATCAATTATAGAAATATTAGATTACTGTTTAGGTCGTTCTACATTTAATGTATTCGAAGGTGTCAATCGAGGGATAGTAACTTGGTACGCTGTAATTCTTCAAATTGGAGATATGCAGGCTCTAATAGCTAAACCTGCACCAGAAGGACTTGCTACTTCTCAAAGTAAGGTGTACTGGGAAACTGGATCAAATGTAAATCTGCCTGAACTAAAGAACCTTGAACCAAACTCGAATGATGACGCAGTTGTTGCTAATTTATCAGGCTTATTAGGGCTAGGTTTAAACAAAACTGTGATAGCTGAAGGGCGAACTACAACTCCTTTTGAAGCTACCCTTAAGCATACGAAGTTCTATCTTTTTCAAGAGCAGAACTTAATAGCAAATAAACGCCAGCTATTCTGGAGACAGGCAGATCCTTTTATGTCTCAGTCTATTAAGGACACGCTTCCATACTTTTTAGGAGCAATCCAAGAGGATCGATTACTTCTCGAACATGAGTTAAAGGAACTATCACGTTCTTTACGCCAATTACAACAAAAGCAAAGAGAAGCACTAGCGGTAGTTAGTGAAAAAACTCAAGGAGCACGTACACTTATTGCAGAGGCACAAGCTGCTGGCATCATTGATCCAGACACAGAAGTCAATGATGAGAACATGATAGAATTATTAAGGGGCATTGCTTCTTGGTCACCTAATCAGTTTACAGGACCTGATAGAGGTCGTTTAGAAGAAGAGCAAAAACAAATGCATAGCCTTCGAACTCAACTTAGGAAAAAAGCACAAGATATAGTTGAAGTTGAGAACTTTCAGAGAGAATCAAGCAACTTTAGTTATGAGGTAAAGGAACAGGTTGCACGTCTTGAAGTAGCTAATTTGTTCAATCACTCAAATTCGAATGAACAATATTGTCCTATATGTGAATCTAGTCTTGAGATACCAACACCTTCACTGGAACAACTCAACAACTCCTTAATTAAACTGCGGGCTAACCTTGAAAGTGTGCGTCATGAAAAACCTCGTGTTGATGAACACCTTATTAGATTGAGAAATGACCTAGAAGAAATACGCAGAGAATATAGGGCATCAGAAGAAAGATTTATAGCTCTAAATAAGGAGCAAGATACTTCACAACAATTTAGAGATGCCCAACTGATCGCAGCAAGGGTTGCTGGTCGCGCCAGTCTGTATATAGAAAGTATTAATACATTAGTAACAGATCAAGGTAAATCCTTGAATGATAAAATAGAGGCTCGAAAGCTTAAGATTAACCAAATATTAAAGGGGTTAGAGCTTGAAGAAATAGAGGATGTCATTACTTCTATATTAAGTATAGTTAGTTCCCAAATGACGAAATGGGCTGATCATCTTAATTTGGAGCATAAAGGTTTCCCTTATAGGCTTGATATTAAGAAGCTTACTGTAGTTGCAGATACTCCTGACCGTCCAATTGTAATGGAACGAATGGGTAGTGGTGAAAACCATCTTGGATGTCATCTAATTGCTTTACTATCTCTACATAAGTACTTTATTTCAAAAAAACGCCCTGTTCCTAGTTTTATAGTACTTGATCAGCCAACACAAGTTTACTTCCCATCAAGTGTAACTTATAAGGCTCTAGATGGAACCAATAAGGACTTAGGAACGCAAGGGGCTGATGAGCTTGCTGTTCGACGTATGTTTGAACTATTGTTTGATGTATGCGATGACCTTTTTCCTAACTTCCAAATAATTGTAACTGAGCATGCGAATTTGGATGATGAGAGGTTTCAAGAGGCGCTTGTTGAAGATCCTTGGACAGATGGTAAAGCATTAATTCCAGAGAGTTGGCTAACAAGCTAATTTACTCATAGGTTAGATTCATTAGGTAATAGTAACTATAAGTAGGGAATAGCACGTAAATGGCACTATTCCCTCTTAATCTTACTTCAGTTATTTAGATTAGCTAAGTTTTGTCAGTGGTTTTATAACAAAGGAAAACCATCTCATAGAACAACGACAAAGAAATTAAGCATAATCAGCTTATATACCAGCTGGAGGCATGGCCTTGTACTGCTCCTTGTATCTGGAATGCAAAGTCCAGAGCATTAGCAGAGCGATCAAGAAACTGATCAATGTATGTAGATTTGTTAGCCCCAGTCAGAAGGTTGTAAAGTCTCCACAGACTAATGTTCCCATCTTCCTGCTTGCAAAAGTTGGGGTCCTTGTAGTAGTCCCTGCAGACAGCAGTTAATTGGGAGTCTCCATACAATAATGGAGGAATCTGCTTCTTCTCTTCAGATGGAAGGTGCTGGTACATTCTGCAGCGCCCAAGCAGCTGTGCGAATTGCTGCTCTGTGATGGAGTGCTCAGTTAAAGTCTGCATCTGTTTAAGGTGCTGGTGTTGATCATAAAAGTTTAAAAGCCGATGAATACCTGATTGAAGTTGATCCACATGGCTCACTTTAAGATCAGCCAAATAACCATCTGTTCTCACACATAGGTTCGTGCATACAAGGTTATTAAAACCAATAAACACCTTGAAGTGCTCAGCAGCTCCCTTTTTGTTATAAAGGTTGTCCAAGTTGTAAGCCTTCACGCCCCCAATGGTTAAGGTAAGCTGGTTGCCATCTATTGTGTTCACGACAGATGGGATCTCCAAAAGAAACATCATGCGTTCATAGTATAAAGTCCTTTCCCAATCCAACAGTTGATTTGCAGACTTATCCTTAGCCTCTGGAATCCTGCCCTTGATGGGGTGACTACACCTGATCTGAGGTGGTAGAATCTGCTCCCCTCTAAAGATAGTGGAGGCAGCTTCCTGAGTCGCCTGAATAAAGTCAGCCTGGCTGATTAGTGGCTCGTTGTCCTTTACATAAACTGGAATAATATGATCCTGATGCAACTCTGACAAAGCGATTGACAAAGTATTAGCCTCTATAAAAGAAGAAGAGACAGAAGTAGTTGCTTCTGTCTCGTTGTTGTTGCTAATTGTAAGCCTAGGCTCTGAATGGGGTGTAACCCTGATAAGTGAATGTCTCATGTTAATTAAGTTTGTGGTTGATTTACAATGATTGCGATGCTGCTAGGGGATAGAAGCCAAGCATGGCAACTACCCCTCCCATCTTGCTGCAGCGAATGGTCGTGGCTACGTTCTTTCAGTAGTTTTTTAGTTAGCAGGAGAAACTATCTCACAGAACAATGCCAAAGAAATTCAGCATAACTCCTTTAATCCTATTTGAATCTTGTTAGCACAAAGTAATATGGTGGCTTAAGTCGAAAGAATTGGTGAGGATATAGCTTGCCTTCTATAAAATATAGGATAAGACCTGATCCCCAGCTCAATACTTTGTCTACCTGCCTTATCTGACCTGCTCTTATGGCTCTGACAGGTTTGATGCATTCTACATCAAAAGGGCAGTAATACCTCTGAAGTTTATACTTGGATAAGAACAGGCAGCTGTCATCGAACCTGCTGGGCTCTGGGCTAAGCAGATGTTTTGTAATCATGTTCCTTGTGTAATTGTAAGGGGATAAACAAAAGAGGTAGCTCGTAATGGCTACCTCTGTCATGGCGCTAAGCTGCTGCCTTCATGCCAAACACTTCCTGCTCCATCGTTCTTTCCACAGGATCATAATAGTAGGTGTGAGCCAGGCTGATGATCTCATCAGTACCAGGAATGTGATAATCGTAAGGATCACACTGCATCTTCTCAATCTGACCAGGCAATGTCTTTCCAATAAGAGTTTCACAGATTACATCGTTGAACGTGCAGGAGATAGAGCACTTTTTAGCAGTTGCATAGAATCTTCCTGACTCTTTGGATTGAATCAGTTCAATTTCACCCTGCAGAATTAAAGCGTTAAATTCTCTGCCATCCTCAGAATTACGCTTTTTCCAATCTACAATTGTTACCATGAGTAGTTATAATTTAAAGGTTTTAACAGCGAGAGACCCAGTGCCAATCGCAAGGTTAGGCTAGGGGGCAGACTTTTATTATATGTTGCGAGCGCAGGGGTGGGGGTAAAAAAAAATTATAAAAAATAGGTAGAATAGTTTCTGGCTTGAAACCAATTCTATAACTATTTGGAAAGATTTAAATGGGCAGTTTCTAGTTAGTATCTCAACATATATATACTTTTATATAAGTATCTACATGAAATCAGTATGGCTCAAGAAGACACAAACCACTTCATTTTACATAATCTTTATCCTGATATTAACTCGATCTTAAGTAAGCGAACAGTTAAACCCAAAGAAATTTCTGAGGGAGCTCTGTTTGTAATGGATACTAACTCTCTGCTTGCACCATATAATACAGGCAAGAAAGATATAGAGGAAATTAAAAAGGTTTACAAGAAGCTCATAAAAGAACAAAGACTTTATATACCAGCTCATGTATTAAGGGAGTTTGCTAGAAACAGATCAAACAGAATTAGTGATCTTTATACAAATATTGATAATGCCCTATCAAGTATCCCTACAGTAAAGAAGATAGAGTATCCAATACTAGGTGAATTAGGAGCATATAAAGAGGTAAACAAGATTGCTGAAGAAATTAAGAAGCATCTTAATGAATATAGGAAGAACTTAGATCAGTTAAAGTCTGACATAACTAACTGGAACTGGTCTGATCCAGTTACTTCGTTGTATTCAGATACATTTAGTGAAGACATTGTAATTAGCACTAAAATTGAAGAACCTGAGCTAGTAAAACAGTTTAACTTTAGAACCAAGCATAGCATTCCACCTGGCAATAAGGACAAAAGTAAAGGAGAGAATGCAATTGGGGATCTAATTATTTGGTTAAGTATATTGGAGCTTGGGCTTGATAAGCAGAAGGATGTAATATTTGTATCAAATGACGAAAAGAACGACTGGATGGTTAAAGGAAACAGTAAAGCTATTTCTACAAGATTTGAATTAGTAGATGAGTTTTACAGATATACCAAAGGTGCGAACTTTATAAGTATAACATTTTCAGACTTTCTTGAGTCACAAGGCTTAGCAGATATAAAGTTCAAAGAGACTCAAAGTGCTCACTTGAGGTTTAATATCCCTCCTCCAAAAACTATTAGGTCCAGAAAGTTACAAATTAACGTTCTAGAAGATATTATTAAATCTATCCTTTATTACTTACCCTTCTCTTCAGATGTTGATGCCTACATAGAGGACGAGTCCTTAGATTACAATATAGACCTGTTTTTAAGCACAGTTAGTGATGAGAATGCATCTACTTTTGGCCAACATGGCCCATCAATAAAATCGTTTCTTAATACATTTAAAGCGATGTTACTAGAGTTAAAGTCACTAAATTATGAAGTTAAGTACGAAGCAATAAGACAGAAGAGAGATACTACACTACAGCAAACAAAGTTAAAAGCAGTGGCTCAGACCATTATTGACGATTACAATTACTTTCTAGTAGTTTTTGGGGATCTACTGTCGAAAGACGATTAATTCAAGTATCCATAAGTTTATATTGTTGCAATCTGAATCTTGATTAAAGCTATATTAATACAATGTGTGTGGTTTAAAAGAAACTCAAATTTAAAGAAATACTAGGCTGATAAACAGTGTTACAGTTTTACTCAAGCACTTTTTAAACCACATCAATGGAGGTATTACAGTAGCTCGACTTTAGCAAATGTCTTTAAAGATGTAATATAAAAATAGCTATACTACTTAAACTAGTTATACTTTAAAGTCCTTTTGTCTAAGCAGTATAGCTAGTATAGTTATTTATTGTAGTTCTGTGAATCAGTCAATCTGTAAATTCCTCTTTTGGGTGTCACTTTACCAGAATCTATCAACTTTTTGATCGCTGTATGCATAGTGCCTTTGGACATTATAGCAGTATTCACTAGGCCATCTATAAGTGTCTGAGTTTTAACACCTTCAGGTTTCATGTTATTCTTTATAAACTGTAAAACCTCCCTCTGGTTAGTGTCATCCTGTCTTCTATCATAGCCTTCAGTCAATTCTATTTCTGAGGTTTTCTCACCAGCTTCAAGCCAACCATTGCTATTTAGTGTGAAGGTTAAGACAGCGTCCTCTGCCTCAGCTTTGTACCTGAAGGCTACTTCCTTAATATAGCGCACACCGCCTCGTGATTTGTTAATGCCTATAGCGAAGTCAGCCTCTTGTATAATCACCCTGCTCCCTGCTAAACTCGCCATGTCCAAAGGTTTGCCAGCCTGTTTAGCTGTGTGGTGAATCACCATCAAAGTGATGTCATTCTCCTTGGCGAGCTCATGTAACCTACGCATAAGCTCACTTGCAACTTTACTCTTCTCAATAGCTTCACCACTTAAACGTGTTAAGGAGTCTATAAAGACTATTTCAGGCTTGTTGTCTTTGATAATCTTATCCAGGATGTTCCATTCTTTTTCACCTGCCATATAAAGAGGCATATCGTGATTAACAATTAGGTAGTTGCTTTTCCAGTCTTCCCCCTCTTTCTCAGAAATGACTTTGGCTTGTTTGACATTTCTAGACAATCTCCTGAGGTAGTGTTCTTCAAGGGATATGAATAGCACCTTCGATGGGGGTGTGGTTTTCAATAAACTGCTTCCTAGGAAAGTGTCTAGTCCTGCAGCTAACGACATTCCCAGGTTTTCGCAAAGTGTAGTTTTGCCACTCTTGCTCTGTCCAAAGATAAAACCAACTCCCTTCTTATTGATACCTGACCATAAGAATTCAGTTTCTGGTAGATCCTTAGCTGTTGCTATAGCCTCACTTAATGGTATTGCTTTGGGATTCTTCTTTGGTTTTGCAGTTTGTTCTCTATATACAGGATGTGGTTTTTGATCTTCAACTTGGTGTTTATTATCTAGGGTTAGTGCTTCCCCTTGGCTTAAGAGTTTTGCTGGTTCCAATACACTTTCTTGAAGTGCTGGCATTTGTATAGTATCGTTTTTCATGATTAACAGTGTGTAAATCTGACATAGGAGTAGCTAGGCAGTAGAAATGATCTTATCCATTGCTTAACCTTACTATCCTTGAAAGTTTGATGAAATCGAAAGAGGCTTCCTGCTCTGCTGCACTGGGAATGCACGATTTCTGCAGGAAGGGCTCAATCTGTATGTAGGTTCAAAATATTTTTTGCCTAACTGATTTTCTTAGCTGCTATTTCTCACTCCTTCTAGGTGTAAAGGGTTTAGGCACCACCTCTGTATAATAGATAAGGTTATTATCTATTAATAGTGAGAAGATTCCCTTCAATGCAGTATGAGACAAAAAGGTGTCTGGCTTGTTGATGTCGCCATCAAATGGTTCTAGATCACCATCTAAGAACCACCCTTTCTCTATGCTTTCTTGGCTTTGTTTATAACCTACGCTTATTATCCCTAGCCTCATCAGGTAGTTTAGGAAGTCCTCTTCAGAGAGATTGAATAGTGAGCCAGCATCAGAGATTGACAAAATCATACTGTAGCCTTCATTTAGTTCATACTGTCTTAATTGCTGCTTTTCTATAAGAAGCTCTTTATTATTAGTATCCATAATTTTTTAAGTTTTATATAGCTGCATGAACACCATACAGCAGGATTTACATTAAGAGTGATATTGCGCTATGTACACTCCTTCTGTAGCTGCAAGTTTGACAGGTATAAATCGAATAGATCTTAGGGTACCTTGCTATGTTTGCCTGTTGTCTTGCATTGCAAACATAGCAGGTGTTCAAGCCACCATCAAAGGGGGTGGGAATAGGTGTAGAGGAAGGTGTAGAGAGTAGAGAATTTAGTTAAAGCGTATAGGAACTTCCACTGGTACAAAGTGAACTGAAAACAGAAGAAGAAAAAAGTATAGAATATATCTTAGGTGTAGAGAGACACTTTCTTAATTATCTGATCTAGAGGCTGTAAAATAAACTGTGTCAAAGGATTAGGAGTATTACCTTTAACACAGTTGACATGGAAGAAAAAAACGAGCTGGATCTGGAAAAGATCAAGCGCCAGTTCCTGGAAGAGTTCCGGAGCGGCAAACCCACCTTTGGCAAAGATGGCGCACTTGGCCCCTTGTTAAAACACTTTTTAGAAGCCGCTTTGGACGCGGAGATGGACCTTCATCTGACAGATGAGCAACGCAAGCAAGGCAACCGGCGCAACGGAAAGGTGAGCAAACAAGTGCGTACAACAGACGGAGTGATTGAAGTGGAATCCTCCCGCGACCGCTCGGCTAGCTTTGAGCCGCAGATTATCCGCAAGCGGGAAACGGTGCTGGCCGAAAACCTGGAGCCCCGCATTCTAAGCATGTACGGCCTGGGCATGAGCCTTCGGGACATCTCGGCTCATCTGAAGGAGATGTACGACATGGACATCTCCCACGATACCTTAGCGGCCCTCACCGAAAAGATCGTTCCCCAGGTTAAGGAATGGCAGGCCCGGCCGCTGGATCCGCTCTACTGCATCGTCTGGCTGGACGCCATGCACTACAAGGTCAGGCAGGAAGGGCGCACCATCTCCAAAGCTGTCTACAACATTCTGGGCATTGACCGCCACGGCTACAAAGAGTTGCTGGGCGTGTATGTATCCGAAAGCGAAGGGGCTACTTTCTGGCTCTCGGTGCTCACTGACCTGCAACAGCGGGGCCTACAGGATATGCTCATTGCCTGCATCGACAACCTAAAGGGCTTTGCCGAAGCCATCGGCAGTGTTTTCCCGCAGGCTGAAGTACAAAGCTGTATTGTCCACCAGATCCGTAACAGTATCAAATATGTGGGCTCTAAGGATCAGAAGGATTTTATCAGGGACTTAAAGCCCGTGTACCGGGCAGAAACAAAAGAGCTGGCGGAGCTCAGGCTATTGGAGCTGGAAGAGAAGTGGGGCAAAAAGTACCCCAAGGTGCTCGAGAGCTGGCAGCGAAACTGGGAGAAGCTCTCAACGTACTTTAAGTACACTGAGCCGATTCGCCACCTGATCTACACCACCAACACGATAGAGGGTTTTCACCGCCAGGTCAGGAAGGTGACCAAAACCAAAGGAGCTTTCCCCTCAGACATGGCTCTGCTGAAGCTGATTTACCTCTCGCACCAGCATATCAGCAAAAAGTGGGTGATGCCACTGGCAAACTGGAGCCAGACGGCCCAGCAGCTATCGATCTGGTTTGGCGAGAGGATGCAACTGGACTTGAAGTGAGTCACACTTCAATAGTTTGGCCCTGTTGCCGTAAGGACTCAGCCAGAACAGCAAAAGGGCCAGTAAATTGAAATGAGGAATGACACAGTTTAAATTACACTCCCCTGATCTATAATATCAGTGCGTTCAGGGTCTTTACCAAGTCTTAGCTGGTTATTGCTAAATGAGCTACCATCCTTCATTTTAAAGCAAGATATAGCTATATCCCAGTGCCCTTGATTAGGTACCTGTTCTATTAGCTCCTGGAATTGGAGTTGGTGTATAAGGTATCTTAGTTTGCCATTACTAGCTTTCCAAATAATAGGGCTCTTGAGTGCCTTACCAAGGAAAATTTTAACTAAACTATCAGCAACAGACTTGACATTCTCTTGCTGTTTATCAAAGGGAGTCTTAGAAACTAAACCTGCTTTGATCAGTTCATGGGCAAAAGTGAATAACCTTGAAGTAGCTTCAGATTCACTTAACTGGCTGAAACCTATATAAGTAAAAGTTTGGGGTAAAGCAGGTTTAATTCTCTTTGCAGGTGCTGTTATATCTATTTGTGATGTGGTTTCAGAAAGGTTACTTAAAAGTCTGGTGTAACTTGTTCTAAGCTCTCTTTCAATAAAGTCAAGGGACTTGATTATAGAAGGGTATGAGTCAAAACTCTTACTCTCAGTTGCGTCATTTCTCAGTTGTTCTACTAATACAAGAATGTCAAGTAAGTATTCTCGTCCTTCAGACCTTGTACTGGTATTAAGTTTCACATCAATAATAGATAGAGTTTTCTTTTGCTCTTCAACCACTTTTTGTTTCATCATGGCTATTAAAGAAAACTGAATGATAGCAGGGTTGCCATACTCATCGTATCCAGAATAGGAGGCAATTTTATTAGCAAGATCTACATTGTGATCGGGTAATTCAGGTTTGGGAGTTAAGTAAAGCTTTTCCCATTCTTGTAATCCCTCTCTCCTAACTAATGATAAATAAAAGTTGAGCGCAACCATAAACACTTATTATCAGGCTACTTAATATTTTTATAATAAATTCCAGTTAATTTGAAATCGGCTTTTAAAGCAGGTGACACTTCTTCCAAGTAAACATAAGAAGTTGCTCTGTCAATCCCTCGTATTATAAACTTGGCATTTCTGTTGAATAATACCTCTTTCTCGGATTTGTTATTCGTGAGATTAGAGATGTCTCTAGCCAAACTACCTTGCTCTAGAGTTTTTATTTGCCAGACAACAGAGCTGTTTTTGTAATCTTCCTTAGCAGTAGATAAGAAGTATGGAAGCATAAATGTGCTGTTTGTTTTTCTTTCAAACCAAGACAATTCTTCATCAACATCAGCTACTTGTGATTCCATTCTGTAAACGAAACTAGAACCAAAAGCTGGGATTTTGTTGAGTACACAGTAAAGTCCGTCTGAAAAAAGAGCTATGTCATCTCTATTATGCTTATTCCCATCCCTTAAATCACCATTGACCCATCCTGAATAACTAGACGTGTAAGCAAGTAAAAAGAAAGCCTCCTGTTCAGTAAGGTTATAATCCTTCATGCCTTTTAAGTTTGCTTCAAACTTGGTGCTACCAGAGCGATAATCAATAAACCAAGGCATAAAGCCTCTTTGATAGCTGTATTCTAACCTCATTGATGGGTCACTCTCTAGTTTGTTATTGAGAATAAAAAGTTGATTTAAATCGATCATATTGTTTGATAAATATAGCTTAGGAATATGAAGAGCACATATCTTTGATATCAATCCCAACAGCCCATAGATTCAAACTGTAGAGATTCTTGTTTGCACCTAGGGCAATGCCAGAGCTCTTTCTCATCCAGATAGTTTGATGAAGGTATACTTGGATCTTGTTCGTTGAATGGCTGGTTTAGACTTACATTATAGAACTTTACCCTTTTCCTGCAGTTGGCCATTTAGAGTAGTTCTTACTGGAGTCTCTACCTACCACGATACCACAAGTATCGCAGTAGGCAGGTTCGCAGTAATACCCTGTTTCAAAGTAGCCAAAACCAATTCCTTGCATTATCTCGTCAGAGACTAATCCACAAGGGCAGATTGCTTTGATATTGCTTCCCATAATGCTTTGCTAAGCTCTCCTTTGAAGGCAGCATTAAGTATACTTTCTTTAAGTGCTCTGAGTGCTTTGAGTCTGGATTCTTGCTCCTTTAGTAGAGACTGTTGCTTCTTATTTAAAGAAGAAAGGTACCTTACAATATCCTCTTGAACTTCTAATGTTGGTAAAGGAATTAAGCTATTCATTATGTCTTTACCTGATATATTACCCTGATTAACTGAGCCAGTCTCAAACTCAAATACTTTATCTCTGAATAGACTAGTTTTAAGATAATAGTAAAGGAATTTTGTGGATGTATTTTGGTTTGGAGTTATAGCTCCAACTCTTTGGTTCAAGTAGAATTGACTTTTATCTATTATAGATACGAAGAGATAGTCTTTTTTACCTCTAGTACCAGTCATTGAGATTACTAAATCTCCGACATCAAGCTTACTCTTCTTATAATCGTCCTTTTCCTGAATAAATACTGGATTCTTGTCAAGATTAAGAACATTACCAATTCTAATAACTTGTAGCCCTTGACTGTCTGTGTTGAAATCACCACTTTTGAATGCATAACCATTCTTAAACTTTGAACAATAATGTAGTGGTTGGTTTTCGTACCTATCAGATAAGTCATTAAAAACGTTATTAAGAATACTATCAAGCAGGTGCTTAGTGTTAGTAAGGTTCTCTTCTAAGAGGATTATAGCCTTATCGACTTTCATCAATAACTTATCTAGTATTGCTACTATCTGTCGCTGTTCAGAAAGTTTAGGTATAGGAATCTCGTAATTAAGGAGAAAGTCTTTGGTAAGACGTTTCAAGCCTACTGCACCACTCATGTTATTCGCTCCCTCCATCCTAAAGCTAGAGGTACATAGGCTATAATAGAGGTACTCAGGTAGTAAAAAGTCTTTTGGCCTGAGAACGATGAACTCACTTGAACCAAAACCAATACCATTTACTAAGTCTTTTGCTACTCCTGCTTTACCATTCTCAAAACATGGAGTTACTTTGGCTAGCAGTACATCTTCATTCTTGAAGTATGTGTAGCCTTTATATACATCTTGTATTTTCTGTACTTGTGTAGGTTCAAAGCTAATCTTGTTTTCATTCAGGTCTGCCATAGGCACAAACGAAACATCAAGATCATTTACTCCTTTAACCTCTGATTTAGGGGGATTAATTGTACAAGCTTCACTCAATTTTACTTTATTCACCAGCATATCCCTCAATCAAAATGCTTTCAATCTCATTCAATAATTCCCCAATCAACTTATCATTTGCATTAAGTTTTGCCACTATATCGATAGGAGGTAAATGCTCTATACTTTGCTGTTTAGTTGGGTTCTTCGCAGAGAGATCATAGTCAACAATGTCTGCAACATTCACAAGCCAGCTGTTTTCAGAGGTAACACGAGTTGAATAAAGTTCTGCAAACTCCTTCATATGTTCAGTTGCTATTGGCTTGTTCTTAGTGAGTTTGTAAGGAGGATTCACTTCATAGTACCATATATCAGTTGTAGCACCAGTACGCTCAAAGAAGATAATATTGGTTTTTACATTACTGTAAGGAAGGAATATACCAGAAGGAAGGCTCACAATAGTGTGCAGGTTGAAGTTCTCGAGCAGTTCTTGCTTTACACCCTTAAAAGCATTGTTGGTTTGATATAAAACACCCTCAGGTACAATAATCGCTGCTTTACCACCCACTTTCAGACTCTTCATAAAGTGCTGGAGAAACAAAAGTTCTGTAGCGTTACTCTGAACAGGAAAATTCTGCTGTACTTGGCTTTTCTCTTTGCCACCAAAAGGAGGGTTTGCTAAAATTACAGAGTAGCGATCCTTTTCCTGTATGTCCCTGATGTTTAGTGTTAAGGTGTTTTGCTTGTATATGTTAGGACTATCCACCCCATGAAGAATCATGTTCATCACCCCCATTACATAAGCAAGTGGCGTTTTCTCATTACCATAGAAGGTATCAGACTGAAGTATTCTCCAATCATTCGTAGATAGCTTCGCACGCTTCTCAGGAGAGGTCATGTATTCGTAAGCCTCCACTAAGAAACCACAGCTACCTGCTGCACCATCGTATATGGTATCCCCAATCTGTGGGTCTACCACCTGCACCATAGCCTGAACTACAGTACGAGGGGTGTAGTATTCACCACTATTACCCCCATCACTGCCCATACCTTTTAGTAGGTTCTCATAGATGTGGCTTAGCTCAAACAGTTCTGTCTGGCTTTGGAAATTAAGGCTATCAATTATGTCTAGAACTTCACGTAATGTGTGACCACTAGCAATTCGATTGTCCAGGTATTCAAAGATAGCTCCTATCTTATAGCGTATACTTCTCAGGTCAGCTGTATTCGTCTTAAAGCCCTGTAGGTAAGGGAACAACTGTGTGTTTACGTAGTTTGTAAGGTCATCACCTGTTAGGGCTTTCTTTACATCTAGCTTCCCATCTTGATCTTTGGGACAAGCCCAAACGTACCAGCGATGTTCCTGGTCAATCACATATTCGTAAGTCCTGCCTTCCAGTTCAGCTTCAGTGTATTTGTTCTCCTCAAAGTCACTTAAAAACTTCAGAAACAGAATCCATGATATCTGCTCTGTATAGTGCATTGCACCACTTATCCCATCATCTCTTCGCAATATGTCTGTAATGCGATCAATCTTTGATTGTAAGCTACTCATGTTAATTTATATTCTCGTTTAAAAGGCTTTCATGAATTACAGGTACTACTTCATTCAAGCGTGGGTATATAAAGCTTTTATCAATATCCATCGACTCCCCACTGACGTCTCTTTTGTTCTTAATTCTACGTCTAACATAATCAGCCAAATCCTTTTTGATGTTAAAACAAGTAAAGGGGCGATTCCAAAAGTCTCTATATCTATTTCCTGTTTGTGGCTTCAAAATATCCTCAATTGGTGCCAATGGGTGTGGATTCAAAACAAAAGACCTTCCTGAGCTATTATGTTTTGATTGAAGATTGATGTGAGAGGCTTGCTTGAATTAACCATAAACTTACGCTCAGGAGATTTCCTAGTCCCTTCGAAATCAGTAATGTAGTATGCTGATTTGTCATGAGGATCTTTGTCAATAGCTTCAATGATACCCTTCATAGAAGGGTGTTTCTTCCCTGTTAATTTGTTCAGGTTTTGGAAAATGCCTTTATGTTTTGTCTTGTTGACGAAATATATAGAAAAGTAGTTTTCGATATCTCCATTACCATTACCACCTTTTACATTCTCAGTAGCAAAGAAAAGTGCAACATTAATATTATAAGTCCAATCCATTAAAGGTGTTGGAGCACCATAGTGCTGTAAAATGCTTAGTACAGGAACATCTCTTTCTAAAGGGGTATAATCATATACATCAAAAACCTTTTTAATAAGGGGTTTACTTTTCGACCTTTCAACCAAGTCTTGAACATATCTTAAATAAGGTTTAGGATACCATTCTTCCATATCATTGGTAATCCATTGTCTCTGAGAAGAAGTAAAAAGCTTGTGTTTTGCTTCCTTCATCCCCCTATAAATGTAATCTTCTCTTGGGCCATGCTTATTATCTGAATTGAACCTATTAAACCAATGGTCAAACTCTTCTTTTGTGTTTATAATATTGTAATCAGTATAATCGAAGAATGAGTTTTTAGAATCTAAAGTTGCAAATTCTGGTAATCTAGCCATTATTGTTTAACCTGCTTTGTAAATAGTTTCCTGTAATTTGTAAAAGGCTTCAATCAATTTGTCAGCACCCCCAAAAACTTTTGCAGCCTCTTTAGGCGTACCCAAGTTGTTTAGCTTGATCAGCTCACCAAGCTTATCCCTTCTCAACTCCTGCACATCATCCTGCTCATAGCGTTTTAGAATGAATCTCAGGAAATCCTTCGCTTTCATGTTGTTATAAACATCAAGGAAGGTATCGCTCTCTGCGAGCTGTACACGCTGTGTTCTGGTAAGCATTTCAGTACTGTAGCTAAGGTAAGCCATCACATCGAAAATATCACTGTCTTTCGCACTCAGCATTTCACGCAATGTGTTTAGCTGCTCACTATCAAAGCCTTCCTGTTCGAGACTCTGTAATATTCCTTCGCGTGTATCAGGGTTAGACCACTTCTGTCTGAACTCCTGCTCATTAGAATAGAGCTGAGGCATAAAGCCTATCAGCTTTTCCAGGAACTCCTTGGCTGAGAGTGGTCTGCCATCAGCATCAATGTAACGCACTTCAATGTTGGTGACTTTCAGCTTTCGACCATTCGCCAGCTGTACTTCTACCTTTGTTGGTTTTGGCGGTGGGTCACCTCCACCCTCTTTGCCTTTCTTCCCCCTGTACTACCTGAGCCCCCTTTTCCACCAGCGCCTTCACTATCATCCTCTTCCCCACCTGCAGGCAGGCCATCCCATTCAGGATCGTAAAAAAGGTTGCTGGCCCCTGTAAAGTCTATTATGGTGAAGTAGTCCTTTCCATCAAATAGCCTGGTTCCTCTTCCTACAATCTGCTTGAACTCAACCATTGAGCCAATACTGCGCACAAGAATAATGTTGCGCACATTTCTAGCATCTACACCTGTCGTAAGCATTTGGGAGGATGTTAGGATAACAGGTATGTCCTTATCATTATCCTGAAACTTCTCCAACAACTGTTTCCCTAATTTGCCTTCATCGCTGGTGATACGCACGCAATAGTGTGGATCAGACACTTTCTTATGCTTGTTGATATAGTCACGCATAGTCAGGGCATGGGGCTGGTCAACACAGAAGATGATGGTTTTGTCCATCGTATTGATGTGCTTCAGAATGGTCTTTGCAATTAGCTCAGTACGTGCAGGTATTACAATGCTGCGCTCAAAGTCAGCAAGGTTATAGATAGATTTCTGGTGCTCGCCATATACCACTTTATCTTCCTTGTCTACTACATACTCATCTATATTTGTACTTATCCTTTTGACTTTATAAGGAGTTAAGAAACCATCGTTTATACCCTGCTTCAGCGAGTATTCATAAACAGGTTTTCCAAAGTAGTCATAGGTATCTACATTGTCCTGTCTTTTAGGGGTAGCTGTTAAACCAACATGCACCGCACCTTTAAAGTAATCCAAGATTGCTCTCCACGAACCTTCTTCGTTGGCTGATCCCCTGTGGCACTCGTCAATGATAATCATATCAAAGAAGTCAGGAGGATAGCATTTATAATATCCCCCTATGTTCTCTTTTTCAGCAATAGCCTGGTAAATGGCAAAAAAGATATTCGCATTGGTTGGCACAACGCCATTTCGCTTTCTAACCTCCTCACCATCTATCTTTACCAGATCCTTTTCAAAAGGGTTGAAAGTGTTAATCGCCTGATCAGCCAGTATGTTCCTGTCAGCGAGGAATAGCACTTTAGGTCTGCGAATATCACCTTCCAGATTCCAGCGTGTCTGAAACAGTTTATAGACGATTTGATAAGCGACAAAGGTTTTTCCTGTGCCAGTGGCTAGTGTTAATAGCACACGATCCTTCCCTTCAGCTATTGCCTCCAATACCTTGTTTACTGCAATGGTCTGATAATAGCGTGGTTGGTTGGTGCCAGAGATATCCAGTGGTTGAGTGAGCAGCTTCTCCTTGATAGGGTTACTAATAATACCTAACCTATTGTAGAGTTCATCAGGCGTTGGGAAAGAGTTCACATAATCGCCTTTTCCTGTCGTTACATCAAACTCATAATACTTTTTACCATTAGAACTGTAGACAAAACGTATATGCAGGTCCTTTGCATAATCAATTGCCTGTTGCAGTCCATCAGTTGGGTGCTTGTCCTCACGCTTTGCTTCAATGATAGCTAGGTGGGTATTCTTATGCTTTAAGAGGTAATCTACAAACTTGCGCTTCCCCCTTTTACTCCCTAATATCTTTCTGCCATCAGTAAAATAGTATTCTCTCTGAATATGCTCTATACCCCATGCACACTCTTTCAGTAAGGGGTCAATGTAATTGGCTCTGGTATCAGCTTCAGAATAGCCCATAGCGTAATGATATTTGTTTTCGCTAATTGTAGATTATCTCTAAAACTAATAAAAGTTTAAACAATTGACATTCTTAAGTATAGATTAAAAGGTATATTATATAGAATAACTTTTCCATCCCTAGCTGCAATATGATCTGATAAGCTCTTGCAATCAGCTGCTTCATTCAGTATTGCTAGTATCTGCTCAGGTTAAAGATACAATGGGTAGTAATTGAGAGGCAGATAGTAAACCTACCTCTCATACTTTACATCTTGTCTCGCAATGCTTTCATAGATTCAGCTATAAGGCGCATTTCTACTTTAGCATAAATCTGTGTAGTCTTTATGTTGTCATGCCCTAGCATCTGTTTTACCACCTCCATGGGTATCCCATTCTGCAGGGCTATGGTAGTTGCAAAGGTATGCCTTCCAATATGCACAGTAAGCTTCTTCCTAATCCCTACCAGATCACCTATCTCTTTTAGATAGGCGTTGAACTTCTGATTGGATGGTATAGGCAAAAGGTAACCAGTTGCTAATACCTTCTCATGGGCAGCGTACTTCTCAATAATAGCCTTTGCTGGTGGAAGAAGTGGTATGGCACAGGTGTTTCCTGTCTTTTGGCGCTCAGTGAATATCCACTCCTCTTCATCAACCCCAATACCTATGTTTCCCCTTCTAAGGTGTTTAGCGTCGATAAAGGCTAAACCTGTGTAACAGGTAAACAGAAACATATCTCTAATAATCTCTAGTCTCTCCACATCGAACTTGGCAGCTTCTAAGGTCTTTAATTCGCCTTCATTTAAAGGAAGCCTGATGACCTTATCCTTGCTCATTGAGTGCAGTAGAAAAGGGTCTTTGGGAATGTAGTCATACTTCAGGGCTATCTTCACTGATTTCTTCACCCTTTGTATATGCTTGATAGCGCCATTTTGCCTGCACTTGCCTTTTGTCTTCAGGTACAGCTCGAAGTCAGCTATAAAGCCATAGGAAAGGTTCTTTAGTTTGAAGTCCTGTAACTGGTACGCTTCTTCCAGGAACTTAATAATATGATTCTCAGTGGCCCTGTAAGCATTGTAACAGCTCAAGCTATACTCCACTCCTATCTTGGCATGTACGTCCCTTACAAGTTTGGAGAACACATCCAGTAAAGTAGGTTGTTTCTCTTCAATCCCAAGAATACCATTTTTAATAGCCGCTAGGGTAACGTCTTGATTTGCTTCAATGAGCTTATTATAGTGCTGTTTAGCCCTTAGCTTAAACAGGTCTATGGTATCGTTGATGGTTTTAACAAGGTCTGATCTTCCTTTCACCCTGCCTTTGGCAGCGTCCCAAAGCTCAGGCTTTATGTAGTGCTTAGTGGCTATTTCGCTGATATTGCCATCCAGCGTTACCCTGACCATCACTGGTATTTCACCTAGTTTGTTGGGCTTGTTTCTTCTGACCATCGCTAAGATGGAAAATGTGTGCTGTGTCTTCATGGTTCTTGCTCTTTAAGAGTACCACTTGAACACAATTAAACACTTGTAAACTAAATACTATCAGCAACTTACATCCTTTTCAGTGACCTAAAACATACTACAGTCTTAGGTCACTGGATTGGTCACTAAGAGATGGGGAGAAATAGAGAGAAAACAGCCTAAAAAGAAATAGCCGTAACTCGTTAAAGCTACGGCTATCGTAAAGTGCGCGCGGGGAGATTCGAACTCCCACACCCGAAGGCACCACCCCCTCAAGATGGCGTGTCTACCAATTTCACCACGTGCGCAGGTAAAAGGTGGATGCAAAAGTAAACACCTGCCCGCATATATGCAAATCGCATTTTAAGATAAATAAGTCACTATTCTGCTCATTATTTTAAGCAATCCATCCTTTAACAGAAAGCCAATCTTATAACTTAAATCCTATTTAAACCACCAGATTATCTCTATTTCGCTTGCTTTTTTAAAACATCCGAGTTAAGTCTGTTTTTTAGAACTATTTTATTCGAAACGGTTGTTGCAAATCAAACACACAGATTATTCGGTTGTTTTAAAACTAAAGTTCTGTAACATCAGGATGTAATGTTAGGACTTTTCAGAGGCAGTACGTAACTTTATCACGGAACCTCCTTTTCGGACCTCCGGTATGGCACAAAGGTAAAAGTACAAAAGAACATATGAGTATAGCGATAAAAGGATTAACTAAAGCATTTGGCAAGAAGCAGGTGCTGCAGGAACTGGACCTGACTATAGAAAGCGGTCAATGCTATTGTTTGTTAGGTAAGAACGGGGTTGGTAAAAGTACTTTCCTGAATGCTATACTCGATCTGATACAGCCGGATAAGGGCTCGATTGAGCTATACGGGAAGGGCTACAGCGCGAACCACCTGGAAGTAAAGCAAAACCAGGGTGCCCTATGCGAAGACAATCCGCTTATTGAAGAATTTACCGGCCTGGAGTACCTGAACTTCGTTTCTAAATTATACAACCTGCCTACTGCCGAAGCTGCCGAGCGCATTAAAAGCCTGACCAATTACTTTTTTACGGACCAGGAGTCGCTGCACAAGAACATTGCGGGCTACTCAACCGGCATGAAAAAAAGATTGGCATTGTGGCAGCCATCCTGCATAAACCTCAGGTATTGATACTGGATGAACCGTTTACCGGCCTGGACCCGATTGCGGCACAATTGCTTGTAAAGCTTATCCGAAGCTACTCTACTCCTAACCGTGTGGTTCTTATCTCGTCGCATGACCTGAACTATGTAGAGCGCATTGCCACACACATCGGCGTACTAAACGACGGACAACTGATGTACAATGGCTCGCTGCAGGAGTTTACCATGAACGGTGAAAACCTGATAGACCAGGCATTGTTCCAACTGCTCACCCCGCACCACCAGACCGCCGAAGCCGACTTCGAGTGGATGCTTACTTAAGTTAGAAAGTTTAGAAGTTAGAAGGTTAGAAAGTGATTTATACTTCCGACTCAAAACTCTCAACTCAAAACTCTTAACTATAGATAATGGATTTAGTACTGTTCTCGCTTCGGGCAAGACTCAACGGATTTTTCAGACAGAATAAACTACAGCGTGTATTACTGCTGGGTGGTGGCATTGTGCTGTCGGGTTTCTATGGCTGGCTGTTTTCGTATATGCTGGAGCAGGCACAGAACGGTGGCGACACAAGCGTTACTGAAGTGATCCGTTACATAAACCTGTTCGTGCTGGGCATTACAATTATCCGAGGTTTTTTTCCGGCGTATGTGCCCAAACTGGACCTGATCCCGCGCCTGTATCCTATAAATCCGCTGAAGCGTTTCTGGGTAGAGTTGCCGGTTGAGCTATTCTCTCCGTTTAATTTTGTGCTGGTAAACTTCCTGTTTTTGCTGTTTATCCTCTCGCCGAGCTATACGTTTATGTATTTGCTGCAGACAATGATCGTAATGTTTACAGCGCATGTTACCAAGCGGTCGTTGCAGGTGCTGGTAGAGCGTAAAATGCGATGGCTGCACCTGAATTTTATTTCTGCTGCTGTGCTGGCCGCTGCTTTTGTGGCGCTGCAGGCCCGGTTACCGATGTATAATCCTGCCAACGGCTGGATGGAACTGATCGTGCATTTAGCATCGTTGGGCTCTTTTCTGGGGGCAAACTATTTCCTGGAAATGGCAGCTATGGAGCCTAAGCGCAAGGTTGTAAACTATAGCCATAACAAACACCGCAGCCTGAGCTGGCGTTTATTTAAGAACTCGAAGCAGGCCCGTCAGTTATTACTTTTCGGACTTGGCCTTAAACTGATCATACTGGCTGCCGATGCTGCAGTTTATACCGCAAAAGGCATTCACATCTACGACAAAAACTTAACGATCTGGATCTTTTTTGGTCCGGCCATTATCTATAGTTATGTGTTTAACAACGTATGGGGATTTTATAAAAACCTGTGGCTTACGGTAGAGCGCACAACTGGCAGCGCGAAGGATTTCTTTAAGTCAAGCCTTATCCCGTTGCGGGTTCCGTTGCTGTTAGACGCTGCTTTTCTTGCGGCTTATATCGCTTTCTTTAACCACGAAGATGCCGTTTTCCTGGTGTTGATGTATACGGCTTCGGTACTGGTACTCACGCCGCTTGGCATACTGGCATCGTTTGTAAGCCCTAAGGTTGTTAAAGGCAGCATGATGAGCTTTAGTGCCAAAACATCTTACCTGTATAACATGCTGTCGCTGCTGCTGGTAGGCTTGCTGCTGTTGCCGTTGTTGCATCCGTTGCTGTACTTATTGTACCCTGTTCTGGTAGCTGTTTCCGTATTTGCCATGATAGCCGTGCTCCGGGAAAGCCGAAGGTATAAATATGAGCTTTTTGGTAAACTGTTTAAAGTAGACGCATAACTATAAACTATAGAAAAGAGCCCTTGCCTAAACCGCAGGGGCTTTTTTGTTTATGCTAACTGCACGTAAACTATAGCATCAACCCAAACTATAGTTGGTCAATTATTCCGCACTTCCATCCTGAAAATCTTACTTATCTTTGCAACTATAGCCAGAGCATAAAATTAAGATGAAAGATAAAGTTGTATTGATTACCGGTGGTACTTCAGGTATTGGCAAGGCATGTGCTTTTGCGTTTGGCAAGGCAGGCGCTAAAGTAGCCGTATCAGGCCGTAACCAGCAGAACCTGGACCAGACAAGCCAGGAACTGAGCGCAGCCGGAATTGAAAACGTAGCTATTAACGCTGATGTAAGCAAGGAGGAAGACTGCCAGCGTATGGTTCAGGAAACGGTAGATCGGTTCGGTAAACTGGATGTTCTGATCAATAATGCCGGTATATCGATGCGTGCCCTTTTCCAGGACCTCGACCTGGATGTGATCCGTAAAGTGATGGACATTAACTTCTGGGGTACGGTTTATACTACCAAGTTCGCTCTGCCATACATCATGCAGGCCAAAGGTTCTGTTATCGGTATTTCCTCTATTGCTGGGTATCGTGGTTTGCCAGCCCGTACGGGATATTCGGCATCTAAATTTGCCATGCACGGCTTCCTGGAAACACTCCGTACCGAGATGCTGCACAAAGGAGTGCATGTACTGATTGCTTGCCCTGGCTTTACAGCATCAAACATCCGCAATACGGCCCTGGCAGCCGACGGCCAGCAGCAAGGCGAATCGCCGCGCGACGAAGGAAATATGATGACGGCAGAAGAAGTAGCAGACCAGATCCTGAAAGCAACTATAAAACGCAAACGCGACCTTGTAATGACGTTCCAGGGTAAGCTAACCGTATTCCTTAACAAGTGGCTGCCTGGCCTTACAGACAAGCTGGTTTACAATGTAATGGCAAAAGAGAAAGATTCACCGCTGAAGTAAACTTAGACAATTTGACAAAGGACAAAGGATTTCAATTTATTGTAAGTCTTTTGTCCTTTGTCTTTTTAATCCTTTGTCAGGAAATTAAGGTAATTGCAGCAGGTTGTTTTTACGGATGTACGCGGTTTCGCCTTTCCATTTTATCTCGTACCAGATATCCTGCTCGCCGGTAACAGGTACTTTGTGGCCCTGCGAAACAGTAGCGACCCAGTTTGCCCCTGCCGATGGGGCAGACATAATGGCTACCTGGTCGTTCTTAATGATACCTCCGCGGCCCAGGTTCAGGAAATTGATATAGTAGAGAATGAACAGCAGGTACAGCACAAAGCCGGTTTTAAACGTACCGGTAAACTTATGCCCTTTCCGCCAGCTTACAACCATAACTGTTACGGTTACCACAGCAGCCAGCAGCATTAGCTCCAGCATGCGCATGTAGTATTTGCTGAACTGTGTCTTAAAGAACTGCAGGTCGTTGTATTCATAGCCGCTCAGGCGGTGTGCCTGTGCCAGCTCCTCCATCTTTTTAAGCACCGATCTGCTGGGTTGCTTGGTGTAGAACAGGTGCAGGTAATACATGGCGCCGGTGTAATCACGCAGGCCTTCTTTAATATACGCCATTTTCAGCAACATTTGCGGCGAGTAGCGTTGCTCTTTTTCCAGGATTTGCTCGTATAAAGTTAGCGCTTCGGTATAATGCTGCCGCTGAAACAAAGAATCTGCTTCAGCATACGAAATTTTATGTTCCTGACTATAAGCTGGTTTTAAAAACGAGAGCAAAAAAACGACTGAAAAGACAGATATTTTAAAACAAAGATTTTGCATTTAACCAGATTGCTGTTACTTTTGCATCGCAATTAAGGGGAACGTCCCTTAGCAATGCAAGTTAATAAAAAGATTCTGTAGCTCAGCTGGTAGAGCAATACACTTTTAATGTATGGGTCCTGGGTTCGAATCCCAGCGGGATCACAAAAAATGCGAGAGCCTTTTCTGAACGAGAAGGCTTTTCGTTTCTAATGCATCAGCAGGATGTGTTAAAATAAAAATATAGAATTTAGTTTGATATTCTGAACTAAGATTCTAATTTTGCACTCCCATTTAAGGGAAACATGTAGTACCGATTCTGTAGCTCAGCTGGTAGAGCAATACACTTTTAATGTATGGGTCCTGGGTTCGAATCCCAGCGGGATCACAAGATAAAAAGCCACTCTTAACCGAGTGGCTTTTTTTGTTTTCAGACGCGTTGGGTTTTCCCTCTTGGAAAGTTGACCTGCTCCTGCCCTCAAATACCTCACTTCATCCCTCTCCTTTTGAGGAGACCCCTAACTCGAAACAGGAGCGTGAAATTTGTCTGAATCAGGATTTGCAGGATTAATGGGATAAAGGAAATTGCTATAGTTGGAGGTATAGTTCTATAGTTGGCGTTTTACCCCTTCCCAACCTTCCCCTTTTATCGAGGGCCCCTACCCCCAAAACAGGGGAAGGAGCTTTCCAGCAGTCGCTATAGTTGAAGCTATCGTTTTATAGTTGCGGTTTTAACCCACCCCTGCCCCTCCCGAGAGGGGAATTTCTGCATTTGCTATAGTTGAGAGCTATAGTTCTATAGTTTCCGTTTGTCATCCCCCTGCCCCTTCGAAGGGGGACTTTTATGGCTTTGCTATAGTTAGCGGCTATAGTTCTATAGTTATAGACCAGGATCGGACAGGTCGCTACCTGTCTCTACGGAACTATAGCCACGATAAGGCGATGCAACTATAGCAGTTCCAACTATAGTTAAAGCAGTTACTATCGAACTGATCTCAGTCTTTGGGTTGAGCGCCTTGTGAATGTCTGGTGGCGTAGCCATTGCGAGGCACGAGCAAAAGAGATTCGCGCAGCGCGATGCCCAAAGACGGGGCCTCCCGGCCGTGAGGGCACCAAAGTTAATTTGAAACTGTAGGTTGTTAGAGCTCCCAGGATTAAAGAAGGCTATGAAATAGAAGGCCTGGGTTGAAAAGTAGTGTAGCAAACTATAGAATTCAGATTTCTCCTCACGTCGAAATGACAAAAGAGAAACTATAGAACGATAGCAGGGTTCCTTCCCCTGTTTTGGGGTAGGGGCCTCGAAAAAGGCGAAGGTTGGAAAGGGTAAAATCAAGCTCTATAAGAAACTTCGGGCACTTCCAACTATATTAATAACTCCCATTATACTTCCTTACAAACCACTCAACAGTAATCAGCACCAACACTACAAAGAACAGCCATTTCATATCTACAATATCACGGATATCTTCCGTGCTGTCGATAACGGGTTTATGGTTGGCTTTTAGGATATCCTGCTCCATTTGGTCTAAAGTACCGGGGAAGTAAAGATTTGAACCTGTGTTGCTGGCGAGTTGATAAAGCAGGTTATGGTCTGCTACAGCGTGCAGGGCTTCCAGTTGCAATTCCTCCACCATAAATTCACCCTTATCCTGTTGAAGGGAACCATTGATGCGGGCAGTGGCTGAGTAGGTATAGCGCCCGCCGGGTAAGGTACCGATATTTACGCCCGCCGGGTTCTCACCGTTAGCAAACGTAAACGACTTTGTCTGCCCTGCTTCGTCTGTTATCTTTAAGGTAATATTTTGCCCATAGATCGGTTCTAAGGCTTCGTTGTAGGCTTCGGCTTCAAAGTTGATCTCATCGTTGCTGGTATAGTCGTTCTGGGCAGGGTAAACGTTCAGGCGCTTCTTGTTACGAGGCGCACTCAGCAATTGCACCAGGTTGGTAATGAGCTTATCGTAAACGACCGGATTCTGATTGTTGGCTGCTTCAGCAATGCGCCATTGCCAGGTGCCGGATGCAAGCAGCGTGGCGTTGCGGGTATTGCCAGTTGTTTGTACGGTTAGTAAGGGTTTGGTTGTTTTTACGCGGCCAACCTGCTGGTATAGTACAGTCTCAGTGTTTGGTGCCAGTTGGTAATCGCCGAAAGGAACAGATGCAGGTGGATATTGCTGCAACCGCTCTGATGCTTCATCAGCCACTTTAAACGTACTGAAATTAGGGTTAATAGCCGTAGTTACTTCGTCGGCTTGCCCGGTTGTACTGACTCTTACGCCGGCATTTAGTTTATTGAAATCCTGGATATCGCTTTGCGGACCCAGAATATAAAGGCTGGGAATATTTTTCTGCCGCACTAATCGCAAGGCAGCATCACCACCGGCTGTTCTGCCGGGCAACTGGTGCAGAATAGCCACATCATAATCCAACTGCTTCAGCTGCGTCAGGCCTGGTATAAACAGTTCTGTTTCGTAGTTTTCATTGGTCTCGATGGCAGCACGCAGGGCATTAATATCCGGGTGCGGGGCTGCGGCGGCGATCAGAATCTTTATCTTACCTTTTACTACATCAATATAAGCATGTTTGGTGTTGTTGATGGCTGTAAACTCGCCCTGCTGCGGCATTACTTCCACTTCGTAATGACGCTTACCCAAGCCACCCGCCATTACCTGGAAAGGCACCTGCTGCACAGCCTGCCCCTGCTTTAAAACTATAGTTTTACGGTCTATCGGTTTACCATTCTCTTTCAACGTAACTGCTACTATCCGCCCATCAAACCCGCGATGCTCCAACTCGGCTTCCAGCGGAAAACGATTGCCACTATAGGTAACTTTATTGTAACGCAACGATGCTAAAACAATATCCTTTTTAGGAACGGTGTCGCCGACAGCTACCGGGTAAATGCTATAGTTATAGTTGGCGTAAGTTGGCGATACTCCCTGGTTTACAATACCGTCTGAGAGCAACACGACGCCTGCCAGGTTCTGGCTACTATAATCGTTGCGGATGTTTTGTAACAGCTGGCTCAGGTTGGTTACAGGCGATGAGAACTGCAGTTGCTCCAGTGTTGCGGGTTTAGTCGTATCGCTTAGTGTTCGTATTTCGGTTTCGTAGCCGGCGTTCTGCAGTCTGGTAACTATAGTTTGCAATTTTGCCTCTGCCTGCTGCAGTTGCACCGAATCCGAAAACAGCTTAACCGACTGCGAGTTATCCATCGCAAAAACTATAGTTGGTTTTATAGTTGTGTTGGAGATGTAGCGCACCATAGGCCCCAGCAACAGAAAGCACAGAAAGCTCACTACCAGGAAACGTACCGCCGCTAAACTATAGTTTATACTCTTAGGCCACGGCGCACGCTTGCTATACAGCAGCCACGCATACAGAACGCCTACCGCCAGGCAGGCAACTATAAGCCAGGGAGAATAAGTGGTTATAAGTCGGAAACTGTTCAAATTTCTAATTACGGTTTACGATTGGTCATCTTTGAAACTAAAGATAAACGAAAAAGACCAATGCTGCTAACGATAACGTTACCGCAATGGTCTTCATATAGTTTTAGGAACTATAAATTAAATTACTTTCTCTACCTGCCTCCCGTTTTTCCGGACCTGATCCTGGAGTTAAGCACATCTGTATAGCGATAATGCCCTGTTGCCTTAACCTGGTGGTTAGTATAAGTTACTTTTACCAGTTCCGTGCCGAGCCAATGGCCCAATGTTCTATTGTATTTCTTTTTCGATTCGAGCACAAATTCATTTCCGTTTACAGTTCTTACACGCAGCCCTTCTTTCTTCAGCGATTCTATAGTCCATTCCGTTACCGCCGCTGCATTCTTTAACCCTGACACACAAAACTGGTGTTGGCGCGACGAGTACGCATGAATTACCGAACACATAACCGGGAAAAGCACAATAACAGGCCAGCTACCATCCAAGTAACTATAGATTGAGGCGTCTCCGAGGATAGAGGCAAGCAGATAGAATGCTCCGCCCGCCAACGCATATAATACTACTATAACCAGCATCGACAGAACGATCTGCAGAAACTTAGGGCGGTAAGAAATAACAGTGGATCGCATAGGCTCTTACATTAATGGTAGAAACTATAACACGGAGGTATTTCTGGCCGGAAAAGATAAAGACCAATATTGCTAACGTAAATCAGCAACATTGGTCTTTATTCTAGTATAAATTTTATTATTTAATTTATACTTTATAGTTAATCTAAATTAGGTTAGCATACCGCCATCTACCTGCAACACCTGGCCGGTAATGTAAGATGACTGGTCTGAAGCAAGGAACACAGCACAGTTAGCTACATCTTCCGGGGTACCACCGCGCTTTAACGGAATTGCCTTTCTCCACTCGTCTACCACCTTCTGATCCAGCTCGCCGGTCATTTCAGTTTCGATAAAGCCTGGGGCAATAGCGTTGCAACGGATATTACGGGAGCCTAACTCCAGTGCAACAGATTTTGTAAAGCCAATGCTACCAGCTTTAGAGGCCGCATAATTTGCCTGGCCTGCGTTGCCTTTAATACCTACCACCGATGTAATGTTGATGATAGTGCCATACTTGGCGCGCATCATGTGTTTGGTAGCGCCTTTGGTCAGGTTAAAAACAGATTTCAGGTTGGTGTTGATCACGGCATCCCACTGGTCTTCGGTCATGCGCATCAGCAAACCGTCGCGGGTAATACCGGCATTGTTCACCAGGATGTCGATCTTGCCAAAGTCAGCTACTACATCTTCAATCAGTTTGTCGGCCTGCGCAATGTCAGAAGCATCGGAGCGATAGCCTTTTGCTTTGCCGCCGTTGGCAGTCAGTTCCTGCTCAAGGGCCTGGCCTTTTTCAACACTTGATAAGTAGGTAAATGCTACCTGCGCGCCTTCTTCCACAAACTTCTGTGCAATGGCACGTCCTATTCCTTTAGATGCCCCGGTTACCAGAGCTATTTTTCCTTCTAATGCTTTCATAAGCTCCAAAGTTATAAAAGATTTTTTAATAGGATGACACCACTTCCGAGAAGGCCCCTAAAAGAACTATAAATTACTGAACTATAACTACATAGCAAAACAACTACATAAGTATAGTACAATCGCACTTTACAACAAGTACAACTTAAATACTATATCTACTATATAAAAAACCACTGTAACTTATTTATAATCTGATTATTGTATTGCAAACAATTTTTATTTCTATTGTTTAAGCCATATTTTCGTGTCGATTTTCAACCAAAGGCCACAGTAATGTTCAAACGTAGTATCGGATTAGCTATCCTGGTAGCTGTATCCCTGCTCGTGTTTTTCACGGTAGTTCAAAACCTGACTTTCGAGAAAGCCAGCGCTCAAAGTAAACCAAACCCGGTAGCAAAGCCTTCGCCGGAACCCGAAGCAAAGGCTCCTGCTCCTGTCGTGTACGGCATCCCAACCGATTCTCTGGAGATTGTAGAGGCTACTGTGGAACGTGGTGAAAACCTTTCGGAAATTCTCGACAACTATAACATTTCGCTGACTACCATTTCGGAACTAGCCAAAAAATCGAAGCCCGTATTTAATGTGCGCCGCATCAGCGCCAACCGCAACTATACCATCCTGCACCTCCCCGATTCGGGCAAAACCGCCCAGTATTTTATTTATGAGCCCAGCGAAACCGAATATGTGATCTACGACCTGCGGAAAGAGTTGAATGTAACGCTGGAAAAACGCAGAATTGATACCGTTGAAAGAGCCATTGCCGGTATTATTCAGAACTCCTTGTTTGTGGCATTAACCGAGGCTGGTGGTTCAGCGCAACTAGTAAACCATTTTGCCGATATTTATGCCTGGCGCCTCGATCTGAACCGCCTGCAACCCGGCGATAAGTTTAAACTGATCTATGACGAACATGTGGTGAATGGTAAAACGATCGGTTTCGGGAAGATAAAATCAGCTTATTTTGAGCACGAGGGCAAAGAACTATATGCCATCGGTTTTGACCAGGGCAAAGGCATAGGTTATTACGACCAGGAAGGGAAAAGCCTGAAAAGAGCTTTCCTGCGTGAGCCGCTGGAGTTTAGCCGTATCAGTTCCCGTTTCTCAAAAAGCCGTTTCCATCCGGTGCAAAAGCGTTACAAACCACACCTGGGCACCGACTTTGCAGCCCGCCACGGCACACCGATCCGTACGGTTGGCGACGGTATCGTTTTAGAAGCAAAATATACCCGCGGCAATGGCTATTATGTAAAGATCAAGCATAATAAAACTTACACCACGCAGTACCTGCACATGTCTAAGTTCGCAAGAGGAGTAAGAACAGGCTCCCGCGTAAAGCAAGGCCAGACAATTGGCTATGTAGGCAGCACCGGCCTGGCAACAGGTCCACACTTATGTTACCGCTTCTGGAAAAACGGCAAACAGGTAGATGCCCTGAGAGTTAAATTACCATCTGCCGACCCGGTTAAGAAAAGCAAACTGGATGAGTTTGAACAACTGAAAGAAGCAACTATAAACCAGATGCAGGCCATTAACTTTGATGGCACGCAGCAACCGGAACTACTGGCTTCGGATAAACAGGAAACTCAAAAAGGAGCTTAATTAAGAATGTTATAGTGAAACACAGGAAGGGCGCAGCTTATAGTTGCGTTTTTCCTGTTTTAAGCAGTTAACTATTGCTTATAGTTTACCAGATCGATATTGCAATTCAGTCTGGCTTCAGATTCAACTATAGTTCATAACCAACAAGGCTGCTCGCGTTTTGATCCGGGTATTTCAGGGGCAATTCTTATAGTTATATTTCGTAATTTTGCAGCCAATCCATTTAAGATAGAACTATGAGCGAACTAACTCCACTAAGCGAAATAGGTGAGTTTGGACTGATCAGACGCATAAAAGAGCATGTGGTTTTGCAACATGCCTCAACTATAAAAGGAATCGGCGATGATGCAGCAATATTAGAGCCGGAAGAAAAGCAGTTGGTCGTAACCAGTGACATGCTGCTGGAAGGCGTACATTTCGACCTTACTTTCTGCCCGTTAAAGCACCTGGGTTATAAAGCTGTAGCAGTTAACGTGTCGGATATTGCTGCCATGAACGCAAAGCCTACCCAGATTACGGTGAACATTGCCGTTGGCGCACGCTACACCGTAGAGGCGATAGATGAACTATACGAAGGTATACGGCTGGCCTGCGAGAACTATAAAGTTGACCTGGTGGGTGGTGATACGACATCATCCAGAGCCGGTTTAGTGATAAGTATTACAGCCATTGGGGAAGTAGCGAAAGGCGAAGCAGTACTACGCAGCGGCGCTAAAGTAAACGACCTGATCTGTTTAACCGGTGATATTGGCGCGGCTTATTTGGGTTTACAGGTACTGGAGCGCGAAAAGCAAGCCTTTATGGCAGACCCTGAAATGCAGCCGCAACTCGAGAGCCACGAATATATAGTTGGCCGCCAGCTCCGCCCGGAAGCCCGCATGGATGTAATTCACGAACTAAAAGAGCTTAACATTAAACCAACTTCCATGATCGACGTGTCGGATGGGTTGGCTTCGGAGCTGATGCATATTTGTTCGCAGTCTGGAGTAGGCGCTACCATTTACCGCGAAAACCTGCCTGCCGACGAACAGATGCTGGAAGCTGCCATGGAATTTAACCTGGACCCCGTAATGTGTATGCTGAATGGCGGCGAAGACTATGAATTGCTCTTTACTGTTCCGCTTTCAGATTACGATAAATTAAAGAACCACCCGGATATCAGCATCATCGGCAAAATAACCGAAGCCAGCGATGGCATAAACATGGCCAACAAACACGGCCAGTCGTTCCCGCTAAAAGCCCAGGGCTGGACGCACTTTTAGGTTTTGTTGACGAAGAATAGCATTTACAAACAAAAAGAGAAGCTGATTTAGCTTCTCTTTTTGTTTAGGCCAGGTATTATTTCTCCTTTGTCCTTTATTAAAGAATTCTTTTGTCAAAGTATAGATCAATCTTCCGGATAAGGGATGAACACGAAATTCTGAAAATCACCATCTACAACAAACAGGCAGCAAAACTCATCGGGGTCTTTGTAGGCAGCTTTAAAGTCATCTACCCGGTCTTCCAGCACCAGCTGGCGCTGCATAAAGTCCTCCAGGTACGATGCGTTGATATTCCACTCCAGCGCCATCTCCTCTTTAGCCAGAAAGTTAGAGCCTACCGGCACCTGCGTGCGGCTAAACACAAAGATCGGGTACTTGGAGATATCGCGTTTGCGCACCTGGTACGATGCTTCGCGCAGGGTTTCGGATACCACTACAAAATCCTTCGAAATGGTACCCAGGTATTTACCGTTTAATTCCGGATCGTTTTCCATGGTTGCTTATTTTGCAGTTAGTAAAACTATATTTTCAACGTGATGCGTTTGCGGGAACATATCCACAGGCTGCACACGCGTTACATCATATTTATCAGATAGCAGTTCCAGGTCGCGGGCCTGGGTTGCCGGGTTACAGCTTACATAAACTATACGGTCAGCGTGCACCTGCAGTAATTTTTCAACCACATCCGGGTGCATTCCGGCACGCGGCGGATCTGTGATCACAACATCGGGCCTGCCATGCTGAGCGATCAGTGCATCAGACAGTATATCTTTCATATCACCGGCATAAAAAGTAGTGTTGGTGATGTTGTTGATCTCCGAGTTGATCCTGGCATCTTCGATAGCACTAGGCACATACTCGATACCAATTACTTCTTTGGCCTGGCGCGCTACAAAGTTGGCTATAGTTCCGGCACCGGTATACAAGTCATATACCAGCTCGTTTCCGGTTAAGCCGGCAAACTCGCGGGTAAGGCGGTATAGTTCGTACGCCTGGTCGGCATTGGTCTGGTAAAAAGACTTTGGCCCTACCCTGAAACGTATCCCTTCCATTTCTTCATGAATATAAGGCAATCCTTTATAACAGATCACTTCTTGGTCATGGAAAGTATCGTTCATTTTCGGGTTTACCACATATTGCAGCGAGGTGATCTCCGGGAAGTTGGTTTCCAGGTGCTGCATGATGCCAAGAATCGCTTCTTCGTCGTTATGCTTCACTAAAAGAATGACCATCAGTTCGCCGGTATTGGCTGTACGAACGATCAGGTTACGCAGAAACCCTGTTTGTTTTACCGCATCATAGTATACCAGGCCTTTGGCACGGGTATAATCGCGTACTGCCAGTCGTATTGCGTTAGACGGATCGGGCTGCAGGTAACAATTCTGAATGTCAAGTATTTTATCGAAACGGCCCGGCATGTGGAAGCCTAACGCATTTCGGTCATAGTTTTCCCCGGACTGAATCTGCTCGTTTGTAAGCCATCCGAAACTCGAAAAGGTGAACTCCAGTTTGTTGCGGTAGAACTTATCTTTTTTAGACCCAAGTATCGGGTCGAATTTTGGAAGTGCTACTTTACCAATGCGCTCCAGATTATCTTTTACCTGTTTCTCTTTATAGTATAGTTGGGTATTATAGCCGATGTGCTGCCACTTGCAACCTCCGCAGGTACCAAAGTGCTCACAAAATGGCTGCACACGCAGGTCAGAATATTCCCTGAACTGCACCGGCACAGCTTCCATAAAGCTTTTCTTCTTTTTGGTGATGCGCAGGTCAACCACATCGCCTGGAGCCACGCCGCCCACAAAAATAACCATGTTGTTATGGCGCGCCAAGCATTTGCCTTCGGCCACCATCTCTTCTATCCGTATATTTTCGAGTATCTCGAATGTCTTTTGCTTCTTATTTCTCACGATGCTGCAAAATTAGCTATTTTTTGGGATTTAGCTTTTGGATTCTTAAAACCGCTGAATTCTTACTTTTCCTATCCTATGCCACATATTAATTTCTTCTTTGTCATTTCGAGCATTCTTAAGACGCGAGTCGAAAAGAGCCAGCGTAGCTGTGAGGGATCTTAATTGTCCTATAGATTCTCTTTTGTCATTTCGACGTTAGGAGAAATCTGTGTTCTATAGTTTGCTATAGTTGCAACCTGAACCAAGCCTTTCTTCTATAGTTTCTTCTAATCCTGGGAGCTCTACTTGCCTACTGTTCTATAGTTGGCTTTGGTGCCCTCACGGCCGGGAGGCCCCGTCTTCGGGCATCGCGCTGCTGCTTTCTTGCTACCCTCGTACCTCGGGTTGCCTGACGGCACCGCAACAAATCAAAGGCGCTCAACCCAAAGACTGTGATCAGTTCGATAGTTAAACTATAGTTGACTGAGCTGCTATAGTTGCATCGCCTTATCGTGCTCATAATTCCGTAGGGACAGGTCGCGACCTGTCCGATCCTGGTCTGTAACTATAGAACTACAACTTAAACTATAGCAATTTCAGATTTCTCCTGCAGGTCGAAATGACAGTTGGGTAAGCAGTAGCAGAAAGTCCCCTTTGAAGGGGGCAGGGGGATGACAAACGGAAACTATAAGACTATAAAACCAACTATAGCAACAACGCAAATTCCCCTCTTGGGAGGGCAGGGGTGGGTTAAAACAGCAACTATAAAACAGTAACCTCAACTATAGCAAAGGCCAAAAGCTCCTTCCCCTGTTTTTAGGGGAAGGCTGGGAAGGGGTAAAACTGAAACTATAGAACTATATCTCCAACTAATAGCAATTCCCTTTATCCCAGAAATCCTTTAAATCTCCCTTAATCCCGGTTCAGACAATGCCTGTCCCTGCCGGGCCAGTTGCATCAGGAAACGTAACACCATTTTAAGTCACGAGCGGGGACGCTCGCGCCAGCAATATGCACTATAGAACTATAATCGAATCTATAGCTTATACAAAACTCCCTCTCCTGTTTTGGGCAGGGTGTCTCTTCAAAAGGAGGCGGGGAGTGACATAAAACACTAGATATAAAAAAAAGACAGCCACTTTTGCAGCTGTCTTTATCTCTACTTAAATTAAAATCTTCCTAGTAAGCCTCCAGCAGGAAAGTAATATCATCAGATGGAGCAAACTCCATCGGTTTCTGACCTTGCAGGAAAATACGTGCTGTTAATGGACCCAATAGCTGAATTTTATCGCTTCCTACTCGCAACATGCTGCCTTCTCGCAAGCCAACTACCGGCTGACGGTTATGGCCATGAAATTCCAGGATGCGGGTTTCGCGGCTCTCGCCCATGTGCGTGGAGTCCGGAATCGGGTCCAGGTAATGCGGGTTTATATTGAAGGGCACAAGTTCCAGGGCATCCAGTGTTTTGGGGTGCACAATAGGCATATCATTGGTTGTACCAATGGTTTTGCCGGCTACGTTTGTTCCCGCACTGGTTCCGATATAAGGCATCCCTTTACGTACACGCATCTGTAGTGTCTCCACCAGTTTGTTGGCGTATAGTTGCTTTAGCAGCAGAAACGTGTTGCCACCGCCTATAAATACAGCCTCAGCTTCGTTCACAGCTTTTACCGGGTTATCATACTCATGCACGCCGGTTACGCTTATCCCCCACTTCTCGAAAGCTTCGCGGGCTTTGGCAGTATAATCTTTATGAGATATGCCATTGGGGCGGGCATAAGGAATAAACAGGATGCTGCTCTTCCCTTTTAATATTTCTTTTATTTCTGTTTCGGCATGCTCCAGGTAACCGGTGCCGTGCGTAGTTGATGTGCTGATCAATAATAAATTTCTGCTCATACTTCAAAAATATAGAATTTGCATGAGCTATAGTATACTTCCCCTAACTTTTGGCAGATCGATACTTGTTGATTGCTGAAGGTTAGATTGTTAAATGGCTGGTTCAGCTAAAGTATAAGGCCCAACATATTGCGGTCCTACAGAACTCATCAACTTTCTAACTCCTAAACTCATTAACTCCCAAACTAATCCCTCTCTTTATTGATTGACAGCTTCAGTTTTATAGTTTCGGCATAGGGGTCGAGGGCGTGGTAAGTGGTGAGGGCCCGTACAAGGCCGATACTTTTAAGGTCGTAGAAAAACCAAAGCTCCACGTAAAAATCGTAAAGCCAGTACAGGTCTATTTTACACCAGCCTCTGATGCGGTGATGCAGGTAGTGCCCTTCGGTAAGGGCTATTTCTGCCTGCAGGTGCGGGGGCAGTTCATTGAATTCTTCGGGGCTGATCATAACTCAATTCGGGTACTACGCAAACCAACTAAGATAAAAAAAGGCTGCTCATGGCAGCCTTTCTCATTAACGTAATTAGTAACTGAAAGATTTTAATTCAGAAATAAAGTATACAGCTCGAAGCGGTGCGAAGCAAAACTCCAATGCGAAGAAGAAGGGTGAATTTCAACACCATCCTCATCCATTAACGTGATCGCAAAGCCATCACCCTGGTTCATGGGCTCTGTAAAGTGCTTCACCGGATATATTCTGCCTTCTTCAACCCACTCTTCCGGCTCAAATGCCGGCATCGATGCATCTATACATTTGGCATATACTGCCATATAGCTCGGAGGTACAAATAAATTAACCATGTTAGTCTAACTTCAATATCAGAGAAATAATTCCGCTGCTGCACCTTGGCAGTTGCTGCAGCCAAATACAAAATTACAAAAAGCGTGCCTGTATGTTAACTTAAAACTGTGCAATTAATTGCCTGCAAATCTGGCCGACCCTATAGTTTCCGCGTCATTTCTGGCAGATATACACTTTCCATAGTGGTAATATAAAGCATAAACTTATACAATGCAACCATCTAGCTTGTGTTCCTATAATTATATTTCAATTGCATTTACACTGATAACCAGGTATATTGATATGGTGATTTTTGATTACAAGCCTGTTCATCCCCTTAAAAAAATTTACTTTTGGAGTTGCCAGCCACTTTGGCCGGAGGTGCGTAGTTAACTATTGCTGTACTTATAGTTACCACTCACTTTACTACACTAGCCTATGGAAACTAATGAAATGAATAACCGGTACAAGCACACCTTTCCGGTAGCGCCCGGCGTTTGGGGCTTAAAAACCGTATTTGTGAACCTGTACTTTGTAACCGAGCAGGACGGAAGCTGGACCCTGATTGATACAGGCATTTACGGCTCTGCCAGCAAAATAAAAGCCGCTGCCGAAGAACTGTTCGGGCAAAATGCCACCCCCCGGTCTATTTTGCTTACCCACGGACATTTTGACCATATTGGTGCCGTAAAAGAACTGGCAAACGAATGGGAAGTACCTGTTTATGCGCACCCCCTGGAGCTGCCTTACCTGACCGGCCAATCCAGCTACCCGCCACCAGATGCAAGTGTTGGCGGCGGCGGCATGGCGTATATGGCCTTTATGTACCCTAAAAAACCGATAAATATTACCAAGCACATAGAACTGTTGCCACAAGACGGTTCTGTGCCGGGTTTGCGCGAGTGGAAATGGCTGCACACACCCGGGCATACAGCAGGGCACGTTTCTTTTTTCAGGGAATATGACAAGGTATTAATTGCCGGCGATGCCTTTATAACCCGACACGGCGAATCGATAATGGCCGTGATGACGCAGAAAAAACATGTTTACGGGCCACCAAAATACTATACAACCAACTGGGCCGAAGCACAGCAATCAGTCGAAAAACTGGCGTACCTAAACCCGGCTGTAGCAGCAACCGGCCATGGCATGCCTATGCGCGGACCAAAACTACAATGGCAACTCGAAGAGCTGGTGCGCGATTTCTGGTCTGTTGCAGTACCTGAGCATGGACGTTATGTACATGAACCTGCTATTACTGATGAAATGGGTGTGGTTTCAGTACCTCCTGCAGTTAGCAATCCGGCAAATAAAGTGTTGCTGGCAGCTGGTTTAGTTACGCTTGCCGGCGCAGCCTTCCTGACAATGCGCAACAGAAACGGTAAAAAAAAAGCGGAGAAGATCTATACTTCCGAACGGCCATTTTCTCATAACCGGCCCCTAACTGATGTTCCGCCAACTATAGGCCAGGAAGATCCACTGGCACATACCAATAATTATCCGTAACCAAAAAGGCCGGTAGTTTGAGCTACCGGCCTTTTTTATTCTACATGTTACTGTTATGATTTGCCTCTGCCAGAGCCGCTTTTCTTGCCGCCTCCGTCGTGTTTATTTACAGTTGCCCAGGCTCTTTTTTCGGCCTCTTTATCACTTACGCCACGTTTTTCATAGCTTTCTTCAATATGCTGCGCCTGGCGCTTCTGCTTATCGGTATAAGCCGACTTATCTCCTTGTGCCATAATCTGCTTGGTTTAATGATACATTGATTTACAGCCCGAAGGCTACCTATAATGTACGATACCAGGCTATAAATGGTACAAATTTTTAAATTGTCAGAACCAGCAGCAAAGCTATAGTTACACTTTAAAGAAGACTTTAAAGGTAGATCCTGTTCCTTCCTCACCTTGCACTTCTATGCGGTCGCCATTGTTTTCAAGCATCCTCTTAACAATGTACAATCCAAGTCCGGAGCCTTCTACATGGGTATGCATCCGCCTGTACATCTGAAACACCTTCAACCTTTGCGACTCACTCATCCCCAGCCCGTTATCAGACACACTTAGCACTAACTGGTCGGGCAGGTCCTGTTCCAGTTTCAGGGTTATTTCCGGAACTCTGTTCGGCGATGAATATTTTATAGCATTTGAAAGCAGGTTATACAGGATACTGCGCAGGTTATTTCGGGGGTATTTAGATAAACTATAGTCTTTAAAGTCTGATACGATATTCGCTTTACTTTTAGCAATTGCAAACTCCAGGTCTTTTTTTACTTCTTCAAAAAGCTCGCCTACAATCACCTCTTCTTTTCCGGCACTTGCATCCTGAAGCCTGGCTACATCTGTCAGGTCATTTATTACACTCTTCAGCCTGTTAATAGAAGAAGATATCCGGTTCAGTATATCTTCGTGTTTGTTCTCTCCCAGGTCCTCTTTCAGCACTTCAACCAGACCTTCCAGGTTTACTACAGGTGCTTTTAAGTCGTGAGATGCAGTATAAACAAAATTATCAAGGTCGGTATTGATGCGGAGCAGCTCTTTATTCTTGAGCATCAGCTCCTCATTCTTCCGGCGCTCAGAGAGGTCTCTGGTTACCTTAGAAAATCCAATGTGCTTCCCCTGTTTATTATAAACTGCAGTAATGATTACGTTGGCCCATATCTGAGTACCATCTTTCCGTATTCGCCAGCCCTCATCCTCAAACTTGCCTTCAGCCAGCGCTTTGGTAAGTTCAAACTGAGGGTAGTTCATTTCTATAGCTTCACGCGGATAAAAAATGGAGAAGTGCTTCCCGATAATCTCATCTGCCTTATAGCCTTTAATTTGCTCTGCGCCCTTGTTCCATGTTATAATATGCCCTCTTTTATCCAGCATAAATATAGCATAGTCGCCTACGCCCTCAATCAGCAAACGGTATAGTTCCTCTTTGCCAAGGCCGCGATTCTCTAAAGCATTTGTTTTTTCCTGTGGGTCAGGTGAAGGGTTTTTCGTTTTACTCATGTGTGCGGCGGTGCTCATTTTAAATAAGAGCAATAAATTTAATCTGTAATTTATAAAGAACCCTACTCTAATACCAGTTAAATCGGTTCTATAAAATTCCCGGTAAACGTAATTCTTACTATACTTTTAGTTTATAGTTTGGTTGTACTATTGGGCACAATAACGTTTACTATTTATAAATACATGCTGCAAAACATACTCCTTGCTGAGATTATCTTACCACGCAGTTGTTGCAGTTAAACAACAGGCAGCACAATCCCAACAAAAAAGCCCGGTCTCAACAACCGGGCTTATAGTGGCATCCCTAGTTCAGTTCTATCCTGGATACTAGCTGGTTATACCCGGCAAAAACGCCGAGCCCGCCTTCTATGTTGGTATACATCACATAAGGCTCAGCAAACGGGTTGCCGCTATTCTGTCCCTGATTATCCAGCGATTGCTGGTACAGGTAATAATTTTTGTCAGATACCACCAGCACTGCATAGATATAGAATGGCTTATCGATAGATTCGTAATTATATTCATAATAAGACAATGCCTGGGAGGTTAATAAGCCATTTTGAGTATCCTTGTCGGTATGTATGTCTTTGCTATCTCCCGAATTCCAGTTTAGCCCCTCTTTTTGTACATGTTTAGCACCGGTAACAGGGTCAGTGTAGGTATACTGTTTGTAGACCAGGGTACGGTAAAAATTAGTGACATCAGGCGCATCACGCCACTTATAGCTTACCGTATACCAGCGCATATCACGGCCATAGTAATCTTTTTCTATAGTGTAGGGGGCTTTTATTTCTGTAATTTCGATACCGTCCGTAGAGGGTATGGTACAGGTTGCTTCGGCGTTACCTGCCAGGGATGTTACTTTTAAACTATAGGTTTTGCCCGCTTCAATGGGCCAGGCCCTGGCATCAGCTTCGTAGTGCATCGCTTCCGGATTATAGTTCAGGGCAATTACCGAGGCTCCGTTAGAGATAGTAACTATAGCATCTTTCACTTTTAGCTGTTCGTCCGTCATTTTTCTGCCAATGGCGGGCTGCGTTTTCTGCACACGTACTACCAGCATGGTATCCTGGGGCGAGATATAGGAAACCACCACCAGTTTAGACTTGCCTTCAAAAGAATCTATATCCTTTACATCGCTTTCGCAGCCGGTTAAACCAACTACAGCGCTTAGCAGCACAAACAATAGTGTATTTATTTTTTTCATATCAGATTCACGCTTCAAAATCAAAACTTAAAACCATAACTAACTGACGGGATGACCGGGAAGAGCGCCACCTGCTTAAGCTTCGCCTCCGAATGTTCTTCGTTATAATACTCTTCCTCCATGTAATAAAAGAACGGGTTTTTGCGGTTGTAGGCATTGTAAAAACTGATCTCCCAGGTGCGTTCTCCCCACTTCTTCTTTTTATGAAACTGAATACCAACATCCATGCGGTGATAAGCGGCCATACGACTGCTGTTACGCTCGCCATAATCAACTACCGTAGTGCTATAGTAGGAATACCATTGCATGTCGTATTTCGAGGGTTTGTTTGGGCTGTCCATGTACGACCCTATAGGCATGGTTATGGCATTACCGGTTCCATACACCCATGTTCCGGAAAGCGTAATATTATCGCGCAGCTCATAGATCCCTACCAGCGAAATATCGTGGCGGCGGTCGTAGCGGGCATAAAACTTTTTGCCATAGTTAAGCGAGTCGAACTGCAACTGCGTCCAGGACAAGGTATAGCCAGCCCAGCCCGAGAAGCGCCCTACTTTTTTCTGCAACAGAAATTCTAACCCATAAGACCAGCCCTGCCCAGTTGTAATATTGTCTTCCCAGCTTACCTGTTCGGCACTTTCAGGGTCTTCTATTATCAGGAAGCTGGCTCCTTCTTTATACCCGATAATATTATCCGACTTTTTATAGTAGCCTTCTATAGTCAGCGCCAGGTCCCTATCCAGGAAATCTTTGGCAATGCCCACTGCTACCTGCTGCGATTTTTGCGGGGCTAAGCGGTCTGTGGTGGGTACCCAAAGATCGGTTGGCAGACCAATACCGGTGTTACTGATCAGGTGCACGTACTGGTTCATGCGGGCATAAGAGGCTTTCACGGCCAGGTCGTCGCGCAGGTTATAGGCAGCTGACAGGCGTGGCTCCGGCATAAAATAGCTTTTGTTTTCGGCGGCAAAATGGCTTAAACGCAAGCCTGCATTTATTCTTAAATAAGGGGTTGGCTTGTAAGTATCTTCCACATAAACCGACGATTCCACGCTGCTTATCCGTTGTTTGTTTTCTTTATCCTTATCCGTCTCAGGGTCTTTTACAACCAGTGCGCTTGGCGTAAACATATGGAACGTAGACTGCAAACCAGCTTTAACAGAGTGCTTTGGACCTGGCAGGTAATCTACATCAAACTTAAGCGCCGCATCCTGTATACCCGAAAAGTAATTCAGTTTATACTGGCCTTCGTTGTTACTCTTTTCTTCTGCTGAGATATTGAATTTGTAGCGGCTAAACACAAGGGAGGTGTTGGAGAAAAGGCGTTCGTTAAAAAGATGGTTCCAGCGAAGCGTACCGGTTGCATTGCCCCAGTTTACGCCACCGTTGGTTTCGCCTTTCTCGTCTTTGTCTTTATAATAAAAGCGGTCCTGCCCGAAATAGCCGCTCAGGTATAGTTTGTTTTTGCGGCCAAAGTCGTAGTTAACTTTTGTATTGAGGTCATAAAAGTAATATCCTACCTTGCCATCATCCGGCATAAACGGGCGGGCCA
Source organism: Pontibacter pudoricolor (assembly GCF_010092985.1). Classification (GTDB taxonomy): domain Bacteria; phylum Bacteroidota; class Bacteroidia; order Cytophagales; family Hymenobacteraceae; genus Pontibacter; species Pontibacter pudoricolor. The sequence goes on from NZ_CP048106.1 coordinate 2,264,531, forward strand.
GCACATCGGCATAGGTTCTGCGCCCCGAGATCAGGAACGAGGATTTCCCCTGCTTTAGGGGTCCTTCCACCATCAGCCGCGACGAAATAAGCCCGATTCCGCCTTCTCCGTGTAGCTCTTCCTTGTTGCCTTCTTTCATGTTCAGCTCTATCACCGACGACAGCCTGCCGCCATATCGTGCCGGAAAACCGCCTTTGGTCAGCTCCACACTTTTAAGCGCATCGCCGTTAAACAGCGAGAAGAAACCGAACAGGTGCGATGCGTTGTAAACCGTAGCGTCATCCAGAATGATCAGGTTTTGGTCCGGGCCGCCGCCCCGCACATAAATACCACTGTTGCCTTCACTGCCCTTCTGCACACCCGGCATCAGCTGCAGCACTTTCATCACATCCTTCTCGCCCAGCAGCATGGGTATATTCTTGATCTGGGAAACCGGGATATCAATCTTACTCATTTCCACCGACCGGCTTACTTTCTCTACCCGCTCAGCCACCACTTCCACTTCTTTTAAAGAAGTTTCGAGACGTTGCAGGTCTATATTGAGTTCTATGTTCTGGCGCAATGCTATAGTTCTGACCTCCTGTTTATAGCCAAGATACCCAAAGGCGAGTGTTACAGAGTCGGTGGCAGGCAATGTTAAAGAGTAGAACCCGTAGGTGTTGGTGCTTGTGCTGTTGACCGTGCCCGGCTGGAAAATACTAACCCCGATCAGTTGCTCTTGGCTGCCTTTTTCGCGCACGTAACCGCTTATGGTATGTTTATTTTGGGCAAAAGCGATACTAATACTGCACAAGAGCAGCAAAAGCGTAAAGAGTTGTTTCATAGCCGATCAAAAATTAAATGATCCATTAAATTATATAATTTATGACAGCTATTATAATGCCAAGTATTAAAATTTTTAAATATTTAGTGAATGAAATGTGAGCTTTTATGAAAGCTGAATGATAGGTAAATTTCACCAACTATAGCTGACTTCCATATCTTGATCCATTAGCAGTAAAAGCGCTTTTGTGCATGTGTTCAAACTATAGTTTGCATCCCGAAACCACACAGAAACTATAGCTTTCAGCTACAATTGCCTACCTTTGCAGTATGATTTCGATGAGGCAGTTATTTTTGAAGCACCAGGCACAAACATCAGATTTTCCGCTGATGATTGAAGTGGAGAAGGCTGAAGGAGTGTATATGTATGGTGCCAACGGCGAGCGCTACCTGGACCTGATCTCAGGAATTGGCGTGAGCAATGTAGGGCACCGCCACCCGCGCGTGGTTAATGCCATAAAAGAGCAACTGGATAAATACATGCACCTGATGGTGTACGGCGAATTTGTACAGGCACCTCAGGCCAAACTATCCGAAGCGCTTACCAGTACGTTACCGGCCCGCCTGAACAACGTGTACCTGCTTAACTCCGGAACCGAAGCTGTAGAAGGCGCTCTGAAACTGGCAAAACGCTACACCGGTCGCACCGAACTTATCTCGTGCCGAAATGCCTATCATGGTTCTACCCAAGGCGCTTTGTCTGTAAATGGCAGCGAAAGTTTTAAAAATGCGTTCCGGCCCTTATTGCCTGATGTACGCCACATTCGCTACAACAACCTGCCCGACCTTAAGGATATTACGACCCGCACAGCAGCAGTTATAGTTGAGACCATACAAGGCGAAGCCGGTGTACGCGTACCTGAAAATAATTACCTGAAGCACCTGCGCGAACGCTGTACTGAAGTTGGCGCTTTGCTGATTTTAGATGAGATACAATGTGGTTTTGGGCGCACCGGTACGTTCTGGGCATTCGAGCAATTTGGTATCGAGCCCGATATTTTGCTTTGCGCCAAAGGAATGGGCGGCGGCATGCCGATAGGTGCTTTTATTGCTCCTCAGGAGATCATGGCTGCATTTAAGACGGATCCAATTCTTGGCCATTGCACTACGTTTGGTGGTCACCCGGTTTCGTGCGCTGCATCGCTGGCTACCCTGCAAACTATACAGCAGGAAAACCTTTTGGAAGGTGTTGAAGCCAAAGCTGAGCTATTTAAGAAATTGTTAGTTCATCCGCGCATCAAAGAAATCCGCAACTGCGGTTTGATGATGGCTGCCGAGTTTGAGTCGTTTGACGTTCTGAAAGCTGTAATTGACAAGGCTATCGAAAATGGCGTACTCACCGACTGGTTTCTGTTCTGCGACAACTCCATGCGTATTGCCCCTCCCCTAACTATAACTGAAGCCCAAATAGAAGAAGCCTGTGTTGTTATTCTTCGGTCTATTGATGAGGCGGTAGGAAAGTAATTTATTATCTGAGTCAGGATTTTCAGGTTTTTGGGATTGACAGGATTGGGCCTTTGCTGTAGTTGGGGCTATAGTTTTATAGTTGGCGTTGTCTAACCACTCATAACCACTCCTTGTCTAAGGCGGGGAGTTTTTCGGCTATTGCTATAGTTGGAGTTCTAGTTTTACCCCTTCCCAGCCTTCCCCTTTAAAAGAGGGCCCCTACCCCCAGAACAGGGGAAGGAGCTTTACAGCTGTCGTTATAGTTCAGGTTGTAGTTTTATAGTTGCTGTTTTAACCCACCCCTACCCCTCCCAAGAGGGGAATTCCGATTGTTGCTATAGTTGAGGATATCGTTTTATAGTTTCCGTTTGTCATCCTCCTGCCCCTTTCAAAGGGGGACTTTCTGCTACTGCTTGCCCTACTGTTATTTCGACTATAAGGAGAAATCTGAATTAGATATAGTTACAGTCCATCCACGGACAGGACAGATTTACCTGTTCCTACGAAACTATAACCACGATAATGCGATGCAACTATAACTTCTCAAACAAACTATAGTTTAGCTATCGAAAGATCGCAGTCTTTGGGTTGAGCGCCTTTGCTTTGTTGCGGTGCCGTTAGGCATTGCGACGAAGGAGCAAAGGAAATGTACACCGCGCGATACCCGAAGACGGGGCCTCCCGGCCGTGAGGGCACCAAAGCCAGATTGAAACTATAGATGAGTAGAGCTCCCAGGATTGAAAGTAGCTATAGAAGAAAAGGCTTGGTTAGGATAGTAGAGTAGTAAACTATAGAACCCAGATTTCTCCTAACGTCGAAATGACAAAAGGGAAACTATTAGAAGAAATAAGATTCCGCACAGCTGCGCTAGCTCTTTTAGACTCACGTCTCATGAATGCTCGAAATGACAAATAGAAACTATAGGACTTAAATTCCTGCTGACATCAAAATCAAAGTAACAGCATAAGACATAAAAAAAACCGGGCTGGCAGAAGACTGCCAGCCCGGTTAAACTATAGTTCGAACTATAAATTACTTACCAGTAGAAGTGGTAGCACCTGCAGGTTCCTGCTTCTTCTGATTCTTATATTTCCCATCAAACTTCTTATACAAGTACAGTTGCTTGTCGTTCAGGTCTACTTTACGGCCTTCTATAAAAGCGAGTGTTACATTGTTCGTGCGCATATCCAGCAGGTCGCCAGACGATACAACGATGGTTGCATCTTTACCTACTTCCACAGAGCCAGCCTGTTTGTCGATACCTAAAATTTTAGCGGTATTCAATGTTACAGAAGACAAGGCCTGTTCTTTATCTAAACCAAACGCAGCAGCAGTACCGGCAATGAACGGCAGGTTACGCGTGCCGTGGATGCTTAGGTCATAATCCAACGCGAACTGAATGCCTGCTTTGTGCAACAGGTACGGTGTTTTGTATGGTTGCCATACATCTTCTTCAGCACGCGATGGCAGAGCATGAACACCAGAGTAAATTACCGGAATGTTGTTGGCCTTCAGGAAATCAGCTACAGCCAGGGCATCGCCTGCACCAACTATAACAATATCCTTTATGCCATGCTGCTTCACAAAATTTACCGATTCGATGATCTCTTTGCCATAGTTGGCATGGATGTATAGCTTTTTAGTGCCATCAAACAGACCGGCCATCGAACTAAGCTTCAGGTTTTCGGTACCGTTTTTTGCTGCCTTAAACACAGCTGCATCACTTAACAACTGGCTAAGTTCGCGCAGCGTCCTGTCACGGTTTTCCTTCATGCGGTTCAGGCGTTCGTCGCGCTCTTTGTCACCCGTCGGAATCAGCATGGCAGGCCAGTTCAGGTGTATGCCTTCATCGGCTTTTATTACAGCATCTTCCCAGTTCCAGGCATCCAGTTGCACTACCGACGACGAACCTGCTATAGTTCCGCCAATCGGGGTTAGCTGAGTCATCAGTACACCATTGGCACGTACAGTCGGGATGATATCAGAATCTGTGTTATAGGCAACTACAGAACGCACGTTCGGGTTAAAGTCGCCTACTTCGCGCCAGTCTATAGTTGCACGCACGCTTTCGATCTCATTTAAGCCAAGGCTGGAGTTTGGCTGGATAAGGCCCGGGTAAATGTGCTGTCCTGTTACGTCTACCACTTCGTAGCCACTCAGGTTAGCACCACTCTGCGGACCAGCATAGGTGATCTTGCCATTCTCGAAACCTACGGCAGCATTCTCTACTACGGTACCGTTGCCTACGTGCAGGGTAGCACCTTTCAGCAGCACAGGTTTGCTTTGTTTGGCAGCCGGCGCTGGCACCTGCGCAAACGCAGCAGTACTCAGCAACAAAGCTGCAAAAGCGGATATATATCTTTTTTGGATCTTCATTTTTTTAATTGTTTGATTGCAGCATTGTTAAATTGTTAATTCCCAAACTATAGACTCAACTTTTTAACCTACAGCAATTTAGCCATTTAACTAGTTAACACTTAGTACGCCAGGTAGCTCTCTTCTTCGTGATGCTCCACATCCTCGCAGTGCAGTACGCTCGCCTTTTTTATAGTTGGGTTTTGCGTTTTAGCTCCACCGGCTTTGGCATTCAGCATTTTCTGGATCAGGCGCATACGCTCTTTTTCCATGTCCTGCTGCAGTTGTGCATCGCGCTCGGCATCGAAGTAAGCTACACCATCCACAAAAGTCTTTTCAGGACGAGCATAGATAGAAAGCGGGTGGTTGTTCCAAAGTACTACGTCGGCATCTTTACCGGCTTTCAGGCTACCCATTCTGTCGTCTAAGTGCAGAAGTTTGGCTGGGTTAAGCGTTACCATTTTCAGGGCATCTTCTTCGCTCACACCGGCATATTTCACACTTTTAGCAGCTTCCTGGTTTAGGCGGCGGGCCATTTCAGCATCATCAGAGTTAATGGCTGTAACCACGCCCAGGTTGTGCATGATACCTGCGTTCTGCGGGATAGCGTCTTTCACTTCCATCTTATAAGCCCACCAGTCAGAGAAGGTAGAACCACCTGCACCGTGCTCTTTCATTTTGTCGGCTACTTTATAACCTTCCAGGATGTGTGTGAACGTGTTCACTTTAAAGCCCATCTGGTCAGCCACTTTCATCATCATGTTAATTTCAGACTGCACGTAAGAGTGGCAGGTGATAAAGCGCTTGCCGTTCAGGATCTCTACCAGCGTTTCCAGTTCCAGGTCGCGGCGAGGCGCTGCGGTTTTAGCCTGTTGTCTTTTTGATAGCTTGTTATAGCTCTTCCAGGCCTGCTCGTATTCTTTTGCTCTTGTAAAGGCATCTACATACACTTGCTCCACACCCATTCTGGACTGCGGGAAGCGTATGGTTTGTGCATTACCCCAGTTAGACTGTTTCACGTTCTCGCCGAGTGCAAATTTGATGAAGCCATCTGCGCCTTCTACCATCAGGTCCTGCGGGCTTTTGCCCCAGCGAAGTTTAATGATAGCCGACTGACCACCAACCGGGTTGGCTGAGCCATGCAGCAACTGTGAAGTAGTAACACCACCAGCCAGCTGACGGTAGATGTTAATGTCGTCAGAGTTAACCACATCCTGCATGCGCACCTCGGCAGTTACAGCCTGGCTTCCTTCGTTCACGGCATTTAGCGCAATGTGCGAGTGTTCGTCTATGATACCAGGGGTTACGTGTTTGCCAGTTCCGTCAATTACTTTGGCTCCGGACTCGCTCAGGTTCTTGCCTACTTTAGCAATTTTGCCATTTTTCAGCAACACATCTGCGTTCTCCAGCTTGCCGTCTTTCTCGTTTGTCCAGACGGTAGCATTCTTGATAAGGATGGTTTCCTGTTTTGGTAACTCAGCTTGTCCGTAAGCACGGAACGGATAGATCATCTGCCCAACTTCTACTAACTCAGCTTTTTTGGCAGCATCTTTTTTGTCCTGCTGCGTCATGGCTTCTGAGAAGGTAGCCGACCATTTAACCGCGCTTGCATCCGGCAACTGGCCTTCGCCCTGCAGGTTTTTATCGGCCAGCCAGCCGCTCAGGCGTATCGTCTCGTTGCTCTTTTTGCTGTCAGTAAACGATAATGTAACCAGGTTTCCGTTAAAAGAGATCTTGCCTTTAACTGTATCTGCGCCAATAACAGAAAGTTCCGGTTTATCAGGTGTACCGGCAATTTTCAGTTTTTTAGATGTGTTGTTACCGATCTTTAAGGTATAAACGCCTCTGTAGTCTGATGGCACTTCAGTGATCTTGTAACGGTCGCCCTGTACCCAGTTCTCCAGTATCAGATTGTCGTTGGCGAACAGGTTGCCGGATGTAACTATAAAGTTGGCCAGTTTACCTTCACCCAGGCTGCCAACCATGTGCTCTGCCTTCAATAATTTAGCTGGCGTAGCGGTCAGGGCTTTCAGGGCTTCCTCTTCCGACAAACCATAGTTTATCGCTTTGCGCACATTCGGCAGAAAGTCTTTTTTATCTTTCAGGTCCGATGCGGTAAAGGCAAATGTAACACCTGCTTTGGCAAGAATACCAGCGTTTGAAGGCGCCATTTCCCAGTGCTTCATGGCTTCCAATGGCACACGGCGCGCATCATAGGGATCTTCTACATTATAAGCATCCGGGTAGTTAACCGAAACGATAAGCGGGGCATTGGTTGCCTTCACTTCCTTCAGCATCTGGTACTCGTCGCCTTTGGTTTTGATGATGTATTGAGTGTTGAATTCATCCCCAACTTTGTCGGCACGCAGCACGCCCAGCTTATCATCGGCTTCAAATATCTGCGGGAATCTGCTGGCTTCGGTAAAGGCTTTAAGGGAGATGTTCTGCTCACGGCCCGGGTTCTGTGCATTCCATTTTGCATCCAGGTACGTCTGACGAAGCAGGGCAATCGAGCCCATCAGCGAGCTTGGATAATCCTGCGCTGATGACCCTTTGTCGAAAGACAGGGCAGCAGCAGCTTTATCCAGCACGATAACTTCGTTCTCGCGTTTGTCGGCCAGTGTTACCAAGGTAGCCGTTCCACGGGCAATGCCATCCTGGTGTATAGCCAGTACAGATCCGAAACCCTGCTTGCGTAGTTCTTCGGCTTGTTTTTTATCCGCTTTAAAAAGCTCTACCGCATTTGTTTCCGGACGGATGGCCTGGTTCCAGTTGTAAGCACCCTGTTTGTTTGATTCCAGTTGCGGAGTTCCGCCCCAGTTGCGTTGCGGACGCTTTACTTCGGGTAAGCCGTAGCTTGAGTACATATCCACAAAGCCCGGGTAAATATGCTTGCCCTTGGCATCAACAACAACAGCACCGGCAGGCACTTTTACGTTGGTACCCACGGCTTCTACTTTACCGTTGCGGATAACGAGTGTGGCGTTGTTTAGTGTAGTTTTATAATCGGTGTGAATGGTGGCGTTTGTAAGCGCTACCAGGCCCGGGCGCTCGTCGTACACGCCATTGCGCGGAAAAGTCTCCTGCGCCATCGCACTGCCTGCTCCAAAAGCCAGGCAGGCTGCAATGGTAAAGATTTTCTTCATTGGTTAGAGTAAAAGTGAAAGTATAGATTTTCAGTTAGTTTAGGTTAATCAAATATAACAATACAGTTGTTAAAACATTTATACCGTAACTAAAAAATATAGGCGGCTTACCATACGCTGTATTATATTGCAAAAATATTATATCTTACTGTGAGCTAAGCCTTTTATGTAAGCTGATTTACCTGAGAGCAGCCAGACTTTAAACTATAGTTTATGAACTACCCCTACCCGCTCCTGCTCTCCTTACTCCTGCTAACTTTAACTGTAAAGGTTATTGCCCAAAAGCCTGATTCAACTATAGTTGCTCCGGGAAAGACAAAAGGCCTGATCCCGATTCCGGTGCTGTACTATACACCCGACACAAAACTTGGCTTTGGCGCTGCCCTTATCGGATTTATGAAGCTGCAAAGCAAAACCGACAGCAGCTATACCCGCCTGTCTACAGCAAAACTGATTGCCGACTATACCCTGAACAAACAAATGGACCAGTGGCTGGAGTGGAATATTTTTACCCGCGACGAGAAGTACCTGCTTCGCGGGGAACTGCGGCACCGCGTGTATACAGACCGCTTCTACGGCACTGGCAACAACAGCTCGCCGGATGATGAGGAAAAGTACGAGTACGACCTGATCGGCACGAAACTGGCCGGCCTGAAAAGTCTGGGAAACCGTATGTTCCTGGGGCCGGACCTGCAGCTTACCAAATACTATAACCACAAAACCAACCCTATTGCCGAAGACCGCCCAAGCCAGCTGGAAGAGCAGACTATAAGCGGCTACAAAGGCGGCCTGAACAACGGACTCGGATTAGTTTTTCTGTTGGACAGCCGGGACAATGTGTCGTATGCAGGCAATGGCATGTTACTGGAAGTGTCGGGGTGCAGGTTTGGCAGTTTGCTGGGCGGCGATTTTAACTATAGCAACTATAACGCAAACTTCAGCAAGTACTTTACCCTTAAACCAGACCATATTTTAGCCAGCAACACGGTACTAACTATAAACACCAGCGAAGTGCCTTTTATGCGCATGGCAACTATAGGCGGCGACCGTTTGCTGCGTGGGTATGCCCGCAGCCGCTACCTGGCCAGAAATGTAGTGGCTACGCAGGCAGAATACCGTTTCCCGGTGTGGAGGCGGTTTAGTATGGTAGCTTTTACCGGCGTGGGCGATGTATTTGATAAAACTGCTGACCTGGAACTTAACAGGCTGAAGTACACGATTGGCACCGGCCTGCGCTTTGCCCTGAACCCGGAAGAAAAAATAAACATCAGGATGGATGCGGGTTATGGCCGGGAAGGAATAAACTTTTTTGTGGTGTTGGGCGAAGCTTTTTAGGTTTGCACCGTAAAACTTACTTTTGCAACTCAGCTTCCCTGAAACTATAATGCCTTTACCGCTACTTAACAACTACCCGCTGCTACAGAAAATTCTAATATCCGGGCTTGTACTGGCTATACTTTTCACAACGTTTATCTCGGCACCGTTAGCTTTGTTTGTGGGGTTGATACTGGGTTTGCTCATCGGGAATCCGTGGCAGAAATACACTGCTGTTGCCTCTAAATATGCGCTGCAACTTGCGGTAGTGGGCTTAGGCTTCGGGATTAATCTGCACCAGGTCAGCGCAACCGGACTTTCAGGCATCATTTACACGGCTATTTCTTTAACTATAACCTTAGGCCTGGCATATATACTTGGCAAAATCTTCGGTATACAGGCCAAACTCTCGCATTTGATTGGGGTGGGCACTGCTATTTGTGGAGGAAGCGCTATTGCTGCCGTAGCCCCAACTATAAAAGCAGAACCTGAAGAGATTTCCGTTTCACTAGCCATCGTTTTCATCCTGAATGCACTCGCGCTTTTTGTGTTTCCTACAGTTGGGGAATGGTTTGCGCTAACTGAAAACCAGTTTGGCGTGTGGGCCGCTATTGCCATACACGATACCAGTTCGGTAGTGGGCGCTGCCAGTAAGTACGGGCCCAAAGCACTGGAAATTGCCACTACCTTAAAACTTACCCGCGCGCTCTGGATAATCCCGATGGTGCTGGTTTCGGCTTTCCTGTTCAAGAGCACTGAAAAAAAGCTTAACCTGCCTCTCTTTATTCCGCTTTTCTTGCTGGCTTCGGTGCTCTATACATTTGTACCTATCGTTGCAGCTACGGCCCCGACTATAGTTCTGCTTGCTAAAAAATTCCTGCTCCTCAGCCTGTTCTTTATTGGCATTAACCTGAACCTGAAAACGCTGAAAAGCATTAGTGCAAAACCGTTTTTACAGGGCCTGATACTCTGGCTATTAGTGGCAGGGGGCACGCTGCTGGCTGTTATTTTCTTTTAGTCAACTATAGCTTTTCCTTTCTACCCTCAACTCTGGTCCTTAACCTAGCCAGTATATTTCTGTTTTTCAGGAACCTGAAGCCTTAAAAAATTGTACTGAATTGTATGCATGAATATATGTTCATGTAATCAATACCTGCTTAATTACATTTACTATGAACAGCTTACAGATAAGGTTAGATAAGAAGAAGTTGGAACGAGCTGCCTATGTGTTAAAAAGCGTAGCCCACCCGATACGCATCAGTATTATAGATCTGCTGGAGCAGCGCGAACGCCTGAGCGTGACCGAGTTGCAGGAGGCATTGCATATTGAGCAGTCGTTGCTCTCGCACCACCTTACCAACATGCGCGACAAAGGCGTGCTGGATACAAAACGCGAAGGTAAAAACGTGTATTATTTCCTGACCGATACTACCATCAGTCATATTATTGAATGCATAAACGGTTGCCGAAACTTTTAATACAGTTGCTGGTTTTTAATGCAATGCAGCCGTTATTTTACGGTCATTTTTTTAAGTATAATTTAGCAGCTTTCGGTATCTTTAACTCCTCAACACAAATCAGTAAAACATATGAAATTGATCCTCGGAATTTTACTGGCCGGCTTTTTTAGCTGCAGCCAGCCACAGCAGGGTGGCAGCACCGTTAAAACCATATCTGCCACCGAATACAAAGAACAGGCTAATAAAGAGGGTGTTCTGGTGGATGTACGCACCACGCAGGAGTTCGAGGCCGGTCATTTAACGGGGGCTTCCAATGCAGACTTACTGAATGGCACTTTTGCCAAAAGCATAAAAGACTGGGATAAAGAAAAGACCTATTATCTTTACTGCAAAAGCGGTAACCGTAGCGGAAAAGCAGCCCAACTCATGCAGGAAGCCGGTTTTAAGAATATTTACAACATTGGCGGTTACCAGGACCTGAAAAGTGCCGGCCTGCCGGTAAAGGAGTAAATTCTATCCCCGCATCTAACTATAAAGTTTAACATCCGACCAGCATGAAGATTGAGCAATTTTATGATAAAGGCCTGGCACACGCCAGCTACGCCATTATAAGTGAAGGTAAAATGGCCCTCGTGGATCCTGCCCGCGATCCGCAACCTTACTACGATTTTGCAAAAGAAAATAATGCCGAGATAGTAGCTGTTTTCGAAACGCACCCGCATGCCGACTTTGTAAGCTCACACGTAGAAATAGCTAAAAAAACAGGTGCTACCATTTATGTAAGCCAGTTACTCGGGGCCGATTATGAGCACAAAAGCTTTGATGATGGCGATGAACTGAAACTAGGCAAATTAACGCTGCGCGCCCTGAACACACCCGGACACTCCCCTGATAGTGTAACCATACTTTTGCTTGATGAGAACGGGAAACAACATGCGGCCTTTACCGGCGATGCCCTTTTTGTAGGCGATGTTGGCCGCCCGGACCTGCGTGAAAATGTTGGCAACATGACCGCCAAACGCGAAGAACTGGCAAAGCAAATGTACCAGACCACTAACAACGTCTTTAAAAAGCTGGACGAGGAAGTATTGGTTTATCCTGCTCACGGGGCTGGTTCGCTTTGCGGTAAAAGCCTGAGCTCAGACACTTACTCCACTATAGGCCGCGAAAAAAGCACCAACTATGCCCTGCAGGACATGAGCGAAGATGAGTTCATAAAAACCTTGCTGCAGGATCAGCCCTTTATACCAAAGTATTTCGGGCACGATGTAAGCATGAACAAAGCCGGTGCAATCAGTTTTGAAGATGGCATTAAAGCAGTGCCCCGCCTGGGTAACGACGCGAAGCTGGAAGAAGGTGCACTTATAGTTGATACCCGCCCGCAGGATCAGTTTAAAAAAGGCCATTTACCGAACAGCATAAACATACAGGAAGGCGGAAAGTTCGAAACCTGGCTGGGTTCTATTGTTGGCCCTAACGAAAAATTTTACCTGATTGCTGAGAATGAAGAAGTGCTTAACTCCGTGATCCGCAAATCGGCCAAGATCGGTTATGAAGGCAACATTAAAGGCGCCCTGCTTACGCCATCTACACTTCCGGAAAAAAGTGTGGTAACGGATGTAGAAGATTTCCGGAATAACCCGGATAAATACACCATAGTTGATATCCGTAACACAGGAGAAGTAAAAGAAGGCAAGATATTCGAAACCGCTGTAACCATTCCGTTGCCGGAACTGCGTGAGCGCTTAAATGAGATACCGAAAGATAAGCCTTTGATGGTACATTGCGCTGCCGGTTACCGTTCTGCTGCAGGGCAAAGCATACTCGAGCAAGCTCTTGATATTCCGGTGTACGACCTGAGCGACGCCATAAACTCATTTAAAACTATAACGCATTAACTACAAGATATTTGCACTCAAAAAAAACCTGCTATAGCCAGCAGGTTTTTTTTCTTTTATTTTGGGCGTGTTTCATAAATTATAGTTTGCGCAAACTATAGCTTGGTTATAGTTTTGATAAGTATCAAAAATTCATATCTCAGCACACGTAATTATCCGCTTTTTTGTCTTACTTTTGATTACTTTTTATATTAGTTACCCATATTACATTATCGCCTGAATTCGCGACCAAAGTTATGCCTTTCAACACCGTTTATGAATCTGACTTCTACAAAATAGAAGTTAACCCGGAAGGCAACCTGCTCTACTCCGAATGGCTGCGCCATGTAACCGAAGAGGAACTGATAACCGGTGGTACAAAACTATACGAGGTCCTTCGTGACACAAAGATAGAACGTGCCCTGGCAAACGGACAGGCGCTTGGCTCACTTACCCCAAATGCCAAAGAGTGGATGTCGGTTGCGTTTTATGAGCTGCTTTCCCAGACAAACCTGAAGAGACTTGCCCGGATCATGCCAGCCAGCGTATTTCACCAGCTGGCCCTCGAATCTGTAATTACCCGTGCAGAGGCACTTGGCAAAACCCGCTTCCAGGTAAAGAGTTTTTCTAATAAAGACGAAGGAATGAAATGGCTCCTGGAGTCTTAAATAACCATTTTTTCAGCGCAAATCTGTTCCTTCTTTAATACAGCATTCTTAAATATCCTTATCTCAGAGTTGCAATATACCGATATACTTATGTATCTTGAGTGCGGATTTGGAGATGTAGAATTATGCGCGTATTACACACATCAGACTGGCACCTGGGCCAGCGCCTTGTTACCCTCGAACGTACCGAAGAACACCAGCATTTCCTGGACTGGCTGCTGCAAACCATTGAGCAGGAGCAGGTAGAGGTATTGCTGATGGCTGGCGATGTGTTTGATACCGGGGCTCCTTCCAACACCGCCTTCAAACTATACTATGACTTTCTTCGGAAGGTATGCGATACCTGCTGCCGCCACATTGTATTTATAGGCGGAAACCACGATTCGGTGTCTACGCTCAACGCGCCCAAAGACCTGCTGGCCTGCATGAACATCAGGGTTGTTGGCGGCGCTACCCCTGACCCACTGGATGAACTTATTGTTTTAAATGATACCAAAGGCAAACCCGAACTTATAGTTTGCGCCGTTCCTTTCCTGCGCGACCGCGATATCCGGTTATCTGTTCCCGGCGAGAGCTACGAAGAACGTGAAGCCCGCTTAAAGCAAGGCATAGCCGACCATTACGCCCAGTTTGTACCGCACGTACAGCCCTATAAATCTGCTGGTGTACCGGTTGTGGCGATGGGCCATTTATTCGCAGCAGGCGGCACCGCTTCCGAGAGCGAAAAAGAAATACATGTAGGCAACCTTGGCCAGATTGGCGCAGACCAGTTTCCGAAAGAGTTTGATTATGTAGCCCTGGGTCATTTACATCGTCCGCAGCAGGTAAACAAAACGCACCATATCCGTTATTCCGGCTCCCCTATTCCGTTAAGTTTTAGCGAGGTAACCGATAACAAAGTAGTTTTTATTCTTGATTTTGAAGCCGGTAAACTGGCTGAACTTCGCGAACTGGCTATTCCGGTTTGCCGTAAACTGGTGCGCTTTAAAGGCGACCTGGAGAAGGTAAAACAGCAGATCGCTGTGTACGACAACAGCAACTATAGTTTACCTGCCTGGGCCGAGATACAGCTCGAACTGGATGCTCCCCTACCCGACCTGAACCAGCAACTCGAAGAAATTCTGCAACTCAAAAAAGACGAGCTGCACCTTCTCATCCATCGTCCGCCAATCATTAAAAGGGAACGCCAGACACTGGAGCAACAGGTACAGGAAGAAGCCGACCTGCACACGCTGAAAGAGAACGAAGTTTTCATCAAACGCTGCCAAAGTGCTTTCCCTGAAAGTGACCATACGGAGTTGGTGGCCAGCTTTAGTGAGTTATTGGAACTTATGCGGCAGGAGGCTTTTGAAAGTTAGAGAGTTTGGGAGTTAGAGAGTTTAAGATGTAGAGACTCAATACCTTGCGTCTTTTTCTAGAAAGATGCCTCACAGTGTCTTGCAGACTTGTGAGCGTCTGTCCAGCTACAAAGTATAAATCACCAGAAGTGTAAAGTGTATAACTATATTAATGAAAAAGCTACTACTACTTTTATTGATGCTACCGCTTACGATGAGTGCTCAGCGTTATAATAAAGGGGCTCCATGTGACCGTTATAAAACTTACGTGCAACATATAAGTAACGATGCTACAGTTATTGATCCCATACTTAAATCAGCGGCAGATTTTTCTATTAACCCCGTTGTTGATCAGGCTATATTAACTCAATTACAGGCAAAAGCGGAGTGCGAAATTGAATACTTCATCAATACCAAAGCACGAAACAAAAAAATTAAGGAACAGCTACAGGAAGGCTATACCATACTCGGACAGAAACTATACAAAACAAGTGATAACATTGTAATAGGCATCCAGAAGACAGTTACCGGAAATTCTTACAAGATTTACTCCAACACACTCATAATAATTGATGGAACTACATTGCATAGTTATACAGATTATAGTGAAGTAGACTTTAACATTACATTGTTTGGTGCTGATAAAGTTGGAGAACGATATTTATTATACGGAGAAGAAGAAGCAAATCAAGGATCAATGTATTATGGTAGATTTACTATGGAATTCACACCCCAAAAACGTTTGCTGTCTTACGAATTGCATCTTAAAGCCTAATCACATTATAACCATACCAGTACCCTTTACCCCATGAAGATCCTCTCCGTCCGTTTCCAGAACCTGAACTCGCTGAAAGGTGAGCACGAGATCCGTTTCGACCAAAGCCCTTTGGTGGATGCCGGGTTGTTTGCGATCACCGGACCAACAGGTGCCGGAAAAACCACTATTCTGGATGCGATAACGGTGGGGCTTTACGGCATGGCGCACCGCCATAACAACGACAAACCCCTCGACCTGATGACGCGCCATACATCGGAAAGCACATCGGAAGTGGAGTTTGAAGCGAACGGAAAACGGTACCGCAGCAAATGGCAGATCCGCAGAAGCCGGGGCAAACTGGATGGCAAGATACAGGCCGTACACATGGAGCTTTGCGACCTGGAAGATGATAAGCCTTTTGATCTGAAACCAAGCCAGGTGCCTGAGAAAGTGGCCGAGATCTCGGGTTTAGACTATAGCCAGTTTTTGCGTTCGGTGATGTTGTCGCAGGGCGATTTTGCCCGTTTCCTGAAAGCGAACCCGAATGAACGTAGCAGCCTTTTAGAGAAGATCACAGACACGGGCATATACTCTGACATCTCGAAATTTGCTTACGAAAAAGCGAAGACCGAACGGGCTAAAAGAGATGAATTAGAAGCGAAACTAAAAGACAGCAAACTGCTGCCCGAAGAACAGCGCCTGGGCTACGAAGCAACTATAACCGAACTAACCGAAACCGAAACTTTACTTACCACCGAAACCAGGGAACTGCAGGAGAAAACCAACTGGCTGAAACAACTGCAGCAGCTGCGCGAACGTGCCGAAAAGTATAAGACTGAACTGCAGGTACAGGAAAGCAAACTGGCCAGCCTTCAGCCTGACTTCATTAAACTACAGCAACACGAACAGGCAAATCAGTTTGTAGGCGAGCTTACGCAGATAAAAGCAGCAAACGGCAGGTTAACCGAAGTGCAGGAGCAACTGGTGTTACTCGAAAAGCAAATACCGGTGCTGGAGGCTGAACTGGAACAGGCCGGCCACATTGCTTTGGAAGCAACCAAAGCACATCAGCAGCAACTTGAAGTTTTACAGAAGTTGGATCCGCTTTTAGTGCAGGTACAGCAACTGGATCATCAGCTGGAAACGATAAGAGAGCAGTTTAAAACGGACAGGGAAGCGTATGTGCAGTTTGATAATGCGCTGCAACAGGAGAAAGTCACACTTGCACAAAAGGATACGGAGCTGGGTACTCTGAAGCAAAACGCTACTGCATTAAAAAAATGGCTGCAGGAAAACGCGAAGCTGAAAGACATGCGCGAGCACCTGCACGAGTTCCGCCAGACTATAAAAGACCTGACCGACACCGAACGAACTATAGCCAGCCTGCAACAGGAGCAGCAGACTATAAACCAGCAACTAAAAACGGAAGTCGAACAACTGGAAACTATAAATGCAGGCCAGCAGGAACAGCTGAAAAAGCAAACTAAGCTGGATGCGCAGAAGCAGGAAAAACTGGCCCAGTTACAAATTATACTTGCTGCCAAAAGTATGGATGAGCTTGAAAAACTGGCCCAGGAACAACCGTTGCTTCTGGCCCGTTTCGAACGCCTGGTTGAGTTATCAAACAACTATAGTTTGCAACAGCAAAAAACTGTTCAGTTGACCGGCCAATTAAATCAGCTGGAACAAACTATAGTTACTAAAAAAGAAGAGCTTTCATCTACAGAAACTAACTATAAAGCAGTTACCGAACGCCTGCAGGACCTGCAGAAACTGGTAAGTCTGCAACAGCGCATTCAGGAGCTGGAGCAACACCGCCATAGTTTGCAACCGGAGCAACCTTGTCCGCTTTGTGGCTCCGAAGAGCACCCGTTCGTGGAAGGCAACTATACAAGCACGTTGTCGGAGGAGGAACAACGCCGCGATACGCAACAGGCTTTAGTTAAAGAGCTTGACGCAGCTAAAAACGTCTTGCAACTGCAACTGAACACGCTACAGAATCAGCACGACAGCGCTACAAAAGCCAAAACTGAAACGGATGCTGAACTCGCCCGTCTGCTGCAAAACTATAAGTTGCAAGGCGAAGGCGTAACGATAGCGATCACTGAAACCGAAGCGCTCCAGCAGCAACTACAACTACAGAACGAAGCACTGGGCAACCTGACTCAGACGCTAACTATAGCCCGTTCCCTGAGTCGCGAAACGGAAACTATAAACCAGCAATTACAGCAGCTCCGCGAAGCACAATTACAGGCACAGGCCCAGATCAGTAAACTTCAAAACTCCGAAGAAATGCTTCGCCGGCAGCTGGGTCGGTTTACTTCGCAACTACAGGATTTACAGGAGCAGCAGCAGGTTTTCACGGAAACGGCACAATCGTTTGCAGCCAGCTATAGTTTAAAATTTACATCGGAAAACCGGTTCGAATTACTGAAGCAACTGGAGGCTCAAACCAATACGTACCAGCAGCAGCACGATGCCTACGAGGCCATGCGCGATCCGTTCCTGAAACTACAGGAGCAGGTAAGCAATCTGACAGAGAAAGTAGCCGAAAAAGAGCAGGCGCTGCAAGATAAAAAAGCAGTATTGGAACGTGTGCACATCCAGCTAACCGAGCTTAAGGAAAAACGAAACCAGCTTTTCGGGGATAAAAAACCGGAACAGGAACGCCAGTTCGCAAACGCTGCGCTTGCCAACCTCGCCAGACAAGCTGAAAACGCGCGGGCAGCCCAGCAGAAAAAGCAACACGAATTACAGGAGCAACGCCAGCGCCAGAACGAGTATACCACGACACACAACCATAAAAAATCAGAGCTGGATGCTTTGCGTGACGGATTATTACATGTGCTTCGTGAGAAGGGAATAGAAACGATAGAAGCCCTCAGCCAGATGTTGCTCGACCGCGACGAAGCCGACCGCCTTGCGAACCAGAAAGCTTTAGTTGAAAAACAACTTACTGAAATCCGTAAGTCGCTGAGCAATGTACAGCAGGACCTGACACAATCCGAAGCCCAAAACCTGACCTCCGAAACGATAGAGCAACTGCAGCAGCAACTAGCCCTTAAAACCGAAGCGCAACGCAACCTAATTGCCCAAAAAGCACGCCTGGAGCAGTTACTGGAGCAGGATAAACAGCAGCGCGAAAAGAACCTGGAACTGGCCAGCCAACTACAGATTCAGCAACAGGAATGCAACCGCTGGAGCCAGCTTGCCGACCTGATCGGGTCTGCAGACGGCAACAAGTTCAGTCGCTTTGCACAGGGCCTTACCTTGGCAAAATTAGTGGAACTGGCTAACCGTCACCTGCAAAAACTCAACGACCGCTACCGCATCCAAAAATCGGAAGGCGAAGATCTGGAATTAGCTATTGTTGACACCTACCAGGCCGAAGCTGTGCGCCCGATGAACACACTTTCCGGTGGCGAAAGCTTCCTGGTTAGTTTAGCGCTAGCCCTGGGCTTATCAGATCTGGCCGGCCGTCGCACTCAGATCAATTCGTTGTTCATAGACGAAGGCTTCGGCACACTGGACGCTGACACCCTGGATTCTGCCATTTCTACGTTGGAGAACCTGCAGGCCAGCGGCAAAATGATCGGTATCATCTCACACGTGGAGGCGCTGAAAGAACGTATCAGCACCCAGGTCAAAATTCAGAAATTAGCTGGTGGGGTGAGTAAGGTAGAGGTTGTTGGATGGTAATAGGTTTTGTTATTTTTATGTAAGCAAAAATCTGAACTGCAGATTAATGTGGATTTGATTGATTTGTTGGATCAAGAGCTGGCAGCGTCTGGTTTTACCTCTTCCCACCCTTCCCCTTTTATCGAGGGGCCCTACCCCCAAAACAGGGGAAAGAGCTTTTGGTTGCTGTTATAGTTTAAGTGTCATCCCAAGTGTCAGCCGAAGGATCTTAAATGTCCTATAGTTTCTCTTTTGTCATTTCGAACACAGTGAGAAATCTGGGTTCTATAGTTATAGTCTCTACTACCTGAACCAAGTCTTTTATTCTATAGCCTTCTTTAATCCTGGGAGCTCTGCTAGCCTACTGTTTCAATCTGGCTTTGGTGCCCTCACGGCCGGGAGGCCCCGTCTTCGGGCATCGCGCGGTGTACATTTCCTTTGCTCGTCCCTCGCAATGCCTTACGGCACCGGAAATCTACAAGGCGCTCAACCCAAAGACTGCGATCAGTTCGATAGCTAAACTATAGTTGATCAGAGCGGCTATAGTTGCATCGCCTTATCGTGTTTGTAGTTTCTAAGGGACAGGTAAACCTTTCCTGCTCGTGGTATGTAACTATAACAAATTAAGATTTCTCCAGCAGGTCGAAATGTCAGTTGGGCAAGCACCAGCAGAAAGTCCCCCTTTGCAGGGACCGGTCGCGACCTGTCCGATCCTGGTCTGTAACTATAAAACTACAACTCAAACTATAACTATAGCAGAAAATTCCCCTCTTGGGAGGGGCAGGGGTGGGTTAAAACGCCAACTATAAAACAATAACAAACCAGAGCAAAGGCTGTAAAGCTCCTTCCCCTGTTTTGGGGGTAGGGGCCCTCGATAAAAGGGGAAGGCTGGGAAGGGGTAAAACGGCAACGATAGAACGATAACCTCAACTAATAGCAATTCCGTTTATCCCAGAAATCCTTTAAATCTCCCTTAATCCCGGTTCAGGCAACCCCTGTCCCTGCCGGGCCAGTTGGGTCAGGAGACTCCACACCATCGTAAGTCAGGAGAATCGCGCCAGCAGCACGAACTATAGTTCTACACTCCAAACTTATAACAAAGCCCCAATCCTAAAAATCCATTAATCCCTTTTAATCCCGGTTCAGACAAAAAAGCTTTTCACACTACGTATCACCTGCTCCTGTTCGGCTGCTGTCATCCCCGGGAAAAGAGGCAGACTTAAACAGGTATTGGCAAGTTCTTCTGTAACCGGAAAGTCGCCTGTTTTATAGTTCAGGAAACGATAGGCCTGCTGCAGATGAATGGGAACCGGATAATGGATTGCCGTTTGCATGCCTTGTTGCTGCAGATAACTTTGAAGCTCATCGCGATGCGATGTACGGATAGTAAAGATGTGATACACATGTCCGCAATGGTCTGCTGTAACAGGTAATGTAAGATCACTTATAGATTGAAGTTCCTGCAGATAAACGCCCGCCAGTCGTTGCCGCTCCTGGTTTAGCTGGTGCAGGTGCTGTAGTTTTATTTTAAGTATGGCAGCCTGCAGTGTGTCGAGGCGGGAGTTTATGCCGATAAGTTCGTTGTGGTATTTTTCCTGCTGCCCATAGTTGCGGTAACGATACATAAAAGCGGCCAACTCGGGATCTGATGTGACCACTGCGCCACCATCGCCTGAGGCTCCCAGGTTTTTGGTCGGGTAAAAACTGAAGGCGGCGGCATCTCCGAAGGTTCCTGCAAACTGGTTATTGTATTTCACTCCGTGTGCCTGCGCAGCATCCTCAACTAGTTTTAAATTATAGCTTTTGCATAGTTGCTGAAGCTTCTCCATCTCGCAGGTTTGCCCGTACAGATGCACAACAACTATAGCTTTGGTTTTGGAGGTGATGTGTTTCTCGGCAGTTTCAGCAGTCAGGTTACAGGTTTGTTGATCGGGCTCGGCCAGCACAGGTACAGCGCCTAGATGCACGACAGCATTGGCGGTAGCAATAAACGTATTAGCCGGCACTATCACTTCATCTCCCGGGCCAACACCCACCGACTTTAAAGCAAGTACCAGGGCATCAAAACCATTGCCTACTCCTATCGCAAAATCAGCCCCTAGAAACTTCGCAAAGGCATCTTCAAAAGCATTCACATCAGGCCCTAGAATGTACTGTTGCTCACGCATTACCTTAAGCACAGCTTGCTCTACCTGCTGCGTTATACCTGCCGGCCAGTCTCTGAAAGCTACATATGGTACCTGTAATGCCACTAATTCAAGCTTTAATTTTTGTACTCCAATTTCCAGGGAAAGCTAATTTTCTCTTCCTTAATAATATTCAGGACCATTTCATAACACGAAATCTTTTTCTCAAGCGGGAGATTAGTTTGCTCCAGGTAGGCAGAAATTTCAGTCATCGTATTTTCAATATTGCTTGAGTCAACAAAGCTGATTTTGTTATCTTTTAAAATAAAGAAATTGGTAAAAGCATGCGTTTCGTCTACACCAAATTGATAAACCCCATCGCTGTTAGTTTCTATTATGATAGGGCTACATTTTATAAAGTTTTGATCACCTTCACTCGCGACTCCTTTCGACTTAAGATAAGAAAAAGCTCATCAGTTCGGCAGCCAGCATTTTGCCCATAAGAGATAAAGCATGAAAGCAGAGCAAGTATTAACAGGCAATATCTCATAATTTCCCGATCAGCTTCTTAAACACTTCATAATCCCGAAGGTAATCCTGTTCATCAAAATCTGTACTTGCCAGGCAGAGAGCTATAGTTCCTTCGGTAAAAGTTAACTCGGTCCAGCATAAGGCCGGAATGTATAATCCCCTGTCTGCAGATGAAAGCCCGAACTCATTTATTCCAGTACTTGTTTCGGCTTTAATTTTTATAGTTCCGGTAAGGGCTACCAGTACTTCTTTGGTGGTTTTATTGGCATGATGTCCGCGTGTGACTTCGGTTGGCGTGCCTTGTATCCAGAATACGCGCTTAACTGCAAAAGGCAATTTATCGGCAAACTGCGTGGACGTAAGCACCCCTGCGGCGGCACTGCCAACCTGCTCAAAAGAAATCAAGTAAGGAGAATCTGACAACGTGATGCGGTTAAGTATTGTAAATAAATCTAATTTAGGCAATTTTACTAATACTTATAGTTAGTGCTATATCCTGCTAGTTCTTCATTTGTAATTTATCCGCCTTAAAACCCATTATGCTCTACCTGCTGCTCAGCATAATTGCCAGTACGTCATTGGTTTTCATCTTCAAATTATTCCAGCGTTTCGAGGTACCAACGTTCCAGGCAATAGTTGTGAACTACCTGACCTGTTTGGTGGTAGGCTTTCTGTTTTCGGGTGGCAGCGGTGTTGTGCAGGCTGGTATGTTGCAGCAAAGCTGGGTAATTTACTCGCTGGCGCTGGGCACTATCTTTATCGGCACGTTTTACCTCATAGCACTTACCACACACAAAGTTGGCGTAACGGCAGCAGCGGTAGCTACCAAAATCTCATTGGTTATTCCGGTGCTGTTCAGTTTGCTGGTACTCAAAAACAGCCTCCTCAAGAATTACACTTTCCTGAACTATGCAGGTATGTTTGCAGCGCTGGTGGCTATTGTACTTTCGTCTATCAGGCCGCGTAACAACAACGATGGTGAAGAACCTGTATCTCCTTTTTTTGCCTTACTGCTTCCGTTCATCATCTTCCTTACCAGTGGCATCGCCGATTCGCTCATCAACTATACAAACCATTTTCATCTGCAACAAAACGAAGCCAGTCAGTTCACCATGGTCACTTTTACAGGGTCGGCTATAGTTGGGTTGGTGGTGCTGCTTTATTTGTCGATTACGGGAAAAACTACTTTCTACAACAAAAGCATTCCAGCAGGCATTTTACTGGGCATCCCTAACTATTTTTCTATTTACTTCCTGATAAAGGCCCTTTATGCTTTCGGTAACGACGGAGCTTTTCTGTACCCGCTCAACAACATCGGCATTATACTGGCAGGTGCGCTGGGGGCAGTTTTGTTCTTTGGCGAAAAGCTTACAAAAGTTAACTTAGCCGGCCTTGCCCTGGCCGTAGTGGCACTGGTGCTTATTTCATATCAGGAAATTATTGCAAATTTGTTCTGATGATACAGGATACGTACCGAACTATAGCCTCGCCTACCGAAAGCATTTACAAAGAAAAAGGAAGCAAGTTTCTGGCCTTTGCTTATCCGGTATATTCTGAAGAGGAAATAAAAGAGCACCTGGCTGAACTTCGCAAAAAGTACTTCGATGCACGCCACCATTGTTATGCTTATAGTTTAGGAGCTGATAAAAGCCGTTACCGTGCCAACGACGATGGCGAGCCCAATCACTCCGCCGGCGATCCTATTCTCGGCCAGATACGCTCTGCTGATCTGAGTAATGTGCTCGTGGTGGTAGTGCGTTATTTTGGTGGTACTAAACTGGGCGTAAGCGGCCTGATCAGCGCCTACAAAACTGCCACCGCCGACGCTATCGCAGAAGCCACCATCATCGAAAAACATGAAACCATCCTGTTACAGGTAAACTTCGAATATCCCCAGATGAACGACGTCATGAGTCTTGTAAAAGAATATAACCTGGACGTCAGAAATCAACAGTTCGAGCTCGCCTGTATTTTAACTATAGAAGTAAGAAAACAGCTACAAGAAGAAATAACCGCCAAACTGGAAAGTATTGAAGGGGTTTGTGTGGAGTTAGTGAGTTGAAGGATATTATTTTGATCTCCGGAAGAAATCCGGGTTCTATCGTTTCATATTATCATCCCGAGTGTTGGCCGAAGGATCTTATATGTCTTATAGTTTCTATTTTGTCATTTCGAACAGCGTGAGAAATCTGGGTTCTATAGTTTGCTATAGTTGTAACCTGTACCAAGCTATCCTTCTATAGTAACTTCTAATCCTGGAAGCTTTACTAACCTATAGTTTCAATCTAGCTTTGGTGCCCTCACGACCGGGAGGCCCCGCCTTGGGGGTAGGGGCCCTCGATAAGGGCATCGCGCTGTTGCTTTCTTGCTACCCTCGTACCTCGGGTTGCCTGGCGGCACCGCAACAAAGCAAAGACTGTGATCCGTTCGATAGCTAAACTATAATTGGCAGAACAGCTATAGTTGCATCGCTTTATCGTGGTCGTATTTCCGGAGGGACAGGTCGCGACCTGTCCGATCATGGTGTGTGTCTATTGAATTATAAATGAAACTATAGCAGAGTCAGATTTCTCCCGCTGGTCGAAATGACAGCTTGAAAAACTGTAGCAGAAAGTCCCCCTTTAAAGGGGCAGGGAGATGACAAACGAAAACTATAGAACGATATCCTCAACTATAACAACAACAGAAATTCCCCTTTTAGGAGGGGTAGGAGAGGGTTAAAACCGCAGCGATAAAACAAAATCTAAAACTATAGCAAAGGCCGTTAAGCTCCTTCCCTTGTTCTTAGGGGAAGGCTGGGAAGGGGTAAAACTGAAACTATAGAACTATAGCAATTCCCTTTATCCCAAAAATCCCTTAAATCTCCATTAATCCCGGTTCAGACATAGCCTGTCCCTGCCGGGCCAGTTGCGTCAGGAGACACAAAATAATCATTAGTCACGAGCGGTGACGCTCGCGCCAGCATCATAGCATAAAGAACTATAGTCGTAGCAATAGCCTTACCTATAACCTACCGCTTTAATCTGAAATTTATCTTTTGCAGCTCTCTTTGGTACACTTTGTAAAGCGAGAAGCTGTTTTCAGCTTCGTTGTGGTAGATGGTAACCGGCTGACTGCTATCCAACGCATTGCCACCAATTAACCTGCCGGCTGCATCGTAAAGGTATGTTTTCTGAGGGCCTGTTTCTGTGATAGCATAGATGACATTGTCGCCTCCGAAGTTATAGTACTGCACCAGTTTAGGGGCCGATGTAACAAAGCGTTTCTCGAATAACAACTTCTGTTCCTGGTTAAATACAGCCACTTTACCCTGCTCCTGCCTTACAAAAACAAACGATTTGTCGTCATTGCCAGCCTGCACCATTTCAAACATCGCACGCTTGCTTGGCCTGGGCAGTTTATCACGGCGCAGCACGCGGCCCTGCAGGTTAAAGGTAATTACCTCGCCGTAACGGGTTACCGTTTTAAGTTCGGTTCGGCGCAGGTCTGCACCAACTTTAGCCACTGCCCCACTCGTAACCGGTGACTTTAAGCTGAACGGAAATCCCTGGTAGGTATCGCCATTTTTGTTCAGCGCATAAACATAGCCATTTTCCAGCAGCACCAGTATCACATCGCGGGTACCAATGCGCAGGTGTTGCGGGTCGGCGGCCAGTTTATGCTCGAGGCGGCGCGGTTGCCAGCCTTGAATGGCATTCCCCCTGATGTCGTACATGTACAGGTTACCCAGGTCATCATCAACCAGCAAACTATAGTTACCGCTTCGGTCGTAGTCCAGTATGGTCAGGCGCTGAATATTCAGGGAATCAGTGAGGTTAAACGGAAAATTCTCTAATGGCTCGCCCTGGTTATTAATGGCATGGATGCGGTTGGATGAGGCAAAAAGGTAACGGAGCCTGTTATCCGGGCCAATTGGCAATTGTTTTATTGTTCCGCGCACTGTGCTGCCCAAACTATCAGTCCAGGTACGTTTTCCGTCTGCGGTTATGTTGTAAAGTGTATAAGTGGAATCCTGCACCACTACTTCGTAGCTTTTATCAACAACATTCTGCACTGGGTAAGGCCGCGAAACAAGCCTGCTGTCAAAAGGCATCGAGAACACCGTATTATAGTTACTCTCGGCTGCGTTGCCGCTTTCCTGTTTCCGGATAACGATGCTGGTATAGTACTGCCCTTCTACTTTGGCATATTGTAAACTTACCTGGTTAAACTTCTTGATGAACGAAGAGGCCTGCAACAGACTTTCGCGCTCTTCTTCGGAAGTGTAGCGGTTTAAAATATACCAGGCATTTACAGTATTGATGTAAAAACTGAAGTTGGCTTCCTGTAATAGTTCGCCTTGCAGGGCCAGCTGCACCGGCGATTTGCTCCACACCTTCTCAGCCAGAATATCATCTATCAGCGCATGCGCCGTACTCAGCTCATCCGTAAATAAAATGTACTTATCCAGCTCTACTATATAAACCTGCTCAAAGCCGGAAAACATCTCTCCAAACAGCTTTTCGGGCAATTCAGGAACAGCCATCTCCTGCACTTTGTAGCCACCATACATGCCTGTATACAGCCTGCTTTTTTGTGCCCTGTCTGAGTTTAACTTCTGAAGGAGCTTCAGTGTCTGTGGTTTATTGCCTGATAAGGCATACAGCACTTTTTCGGGGCTGTTGCGCGTGGTATTGGTCTCGAGGTAAGCCAGCACAAGCTCCTGCTTAAAAGTATTGGCCAGGCTATCTATAGTTGCATCGTTGGCAGTTGGCCTGGCCTTTGGGTTCAGCTGCTTTACACGTGCAATTTGCTGTACCCCGAAATGCAGCATAACCGCGGTGCGGGTTGGCAAATATTTTTTTACAAGAATAGGCTTAGGCTTTACAGCCAGCAGGTTGTTGTGCATCGAGCCCTTCAGAAGCTCGGGGTTAGAGAAACCGTTCAGGGATATTTTGTTCTCATCGAGTTTAAGCTGCAACATGCCACTGCGGCAAAGGCTGCTCAGGTACTGCACCTGCGGCATTATTTCATCTTTCAGAAACAGGTTGAGCAATGCAGGAATTTGCCGGTTGTTAACATACACATTAGCGTAAACATCGGGCTGCTCCAGGTAATTTGCATTTTTATATTCGGCTGCTACCGATGCAGGGTTATCTAATGCAGCGCGGCGTACCACTTCTTCTATCAGTGCCGATGACGCACTCAGGACCATGTTGTTATGATACGAGAAATAGGTATAGTGCAGGTCAAGTGGCTTGTAATGTACTTCGGTTAGCAACACGCCATTATATTGCCGCGAGGTCTGCTCAAAATCCGGGTTGCGGGAAATGTTTTCGGTTATAGTTCTCAGGAAGCGGTGTTCGCCAACAGAATTTACAGGGATATAGAAAACAAAATTAAGCGAGGTTTTGCTGGTAACATGTACCGAGGTAAGAATGGTCTTTTCGTTGAAAAAACGGTTCAGGCGCAGTTTACTTGGTGAAACGCTATCCAGCACCGCCATGTTCTCCTCAAACTCCTGCATAATCGGCAGCACCTCCAACTGCTGCCAGAGCTCTGTTTTCTGCAGGTGGTTGGCCAGTGCCTGGTGGTTATTGCTTTCTATTACAAGGGCAGCGCTTTCCGGCACAATCGCCCAAAGATCTACCTTCTCCTTGGAGGCCTGCCAGCGGCTAAAGCCATAGTATGCCAGCGATGCCAGCACTACAAACCCGATAAAGTAGAAAAAAAGCCGTTTCAGCATGAAAAGCGTTATATGTGCACAAAAATAACCGAATTTTTTAAACCATAGGATTTTACAGATTTATGTTCCAACTATAGCGCGTCCTATAACTTATCCGGAGCCTGCGTACGTATACTTTAACCCGAACTCAAACACATAACATATGTTTAAAATACTGGTACCTGTCGATCTTACGGAAAGCGCTTACAAAGCCTGCAACTTTGCCCTAACATTTGCCAACCAGGCACCCGAAGCAACCGTGGTCATACTCCACTGTTACCAGGATTACCTTGAAGAACCTACCGGCGAAGGCATGATTTCGGAAAGCAATGTCACCTCAGAAATCATAACAGACCATGTACTGCGCCGTAACCAGACCGATGCCCAGGAAAAGCTCGATGAACTATACCAGTCGCTGAAAGCCATGAATAAAAATCCGTACCTGCACCTGGAGCGCGTGTTTATGTATGGCATGCCCGAAGACCTGGTACCGGAAGAAGTGCAGCGTTTTAAACCGGATCTGCTGGTAATGGCTACGAAAGGCGAATCTAACCTGGCCCGTACATTTTTCGGAACCATCTCCACCAATATTGCCCAGGACGTTAATGTGCCCCTGCTAACCGTACCCGAAACCTACGAGGGCACCACCATTAAACGGGTACTGTATGCCACTGATTTTGATAAGGAAGATGCCCAAACGTTGGAAGCGATACAGCAATTACTGCTACCCTTTAGCCCGGTTATAGAGTGCGTGCATGTGGCCGAAGAACCAACCCGAAGCGATAATAAAAAGCTTGAAGAACTACGCAGCAAATTACAGCAAACCGCTCAAACCAATATCAGTTACACGTTACTGGATGGCGATGACGTGTCTGATGCGCTGCAGAAATTTGTATCCGAACAGGCTATTGACATGGTGGCCTTAACCAGCCGCTCCCGTACCTTGCTCGGCTCCCTGCTAAACCCCAGCTTAACCAAAAGGCTTATGCTGGAGTCGCAGGTTCCGTTACTTATTTTTCATGCTTCGGATAAGGAGTAGTTACTGCAGCCGGGCCATTAACGCCTGGTAATAGCGCTCTAAACTGCCTTCTGATGTACCCAGGAACAGGAAGGGCTCAATCAGTTCAAGCTCCATCAGTACCAGTTCATTGTTAAGCGTTACGCCATCTACACGGGCATACAGGCAGTCTTTCGCAAAGGCATCAACTATAGTTTGCGCGGTGGCCAGTAAGGCAGCAGGAGGAGTTGGGGTATGTATGGTTCCGCCAAAAAAGTGCTGCACCCTAAAGTCACCGGGCTTGGCTGTTTTAAGTACCGTGTGGCTATAGTTGCCACCAAAGAAAATAAACGACCACTCCCCTTCTGTTTTTATTTCTTCGATGAACGGTTGCGCCAGGAAAGGCTCGTGTTGCAACAGCTGGTTTATTTCTGAAGTTTTGGCTTCGGCTTCATCTATAGTTAAGGCAAACGTATTTTTAGCGCCGCCGCTTACGCGTGGTTTAACTATAATTTTCTCACTTCCGAGTTCTTCAAAAGCTGCCTGCGCATTAAATGTATTTCCCTGCTCCAGCCAAACCGTCGGAACTATAGTTACCCCAGCGGCTTCCATAGCCTTAAAATATAGTTTGTCGGCGTTCCAGCGCAACGTTTTCACAGGGTTCAGCACCTTACAGCCTGCGGTTTCTACCTTATCCAGCCAACTATAAAACGCAGCTATCTTGTCAAAATAATCCCACGGCGATTTAATGATCAGGGCACCAAATTGGCTCCAGTCCACGTTTGCGTCATCCCACACCTGCCACGTAACGGGCAGGCCTTTTCCCTTCAGAAACTGGTATAAACGCTCATCTTCTGAGTCGGCATTTGCGGTATAGTTACCAAGGCTTTCACAAGTTATCAGCGCTATTTGTTGTATTTGCATAATTGTATCATATTTGCTGCGAATTTATACTTTGGGCAGCGCAGAAACTATAGACGAAGGCACATTTAAACAAAACTTTAAAGTGCGTGGTTCTCGTATGTGAGGTATAAGACTTACCCTTTTTCCGGATACCATGTTTACCCTGCTCTGCAACAGTTTCAACTATAAGTATGCCCTACGCGTGCGGCTGCTTGCGCTGTTGTTTTTTGTGCATTCTGTAGCCGTAGCGTGCACGTCAGAGCAAGCCAGCGAAGAAAGCACATCGCCCGTTGCACGCGAAACCTCGGACACAGCTTCCGTTCGTGCCCCACGCCGCGCGCCCGCCACTATAGACTTTTTAGGCAATCCTTTTATTGCCAATGTGATCCAGAGCAATTCGCTAAGCGCTTATTTCGATAAAATACAGGATGATTTTTCGGTGGATGCGGATGCGATAGAGAACATGCACCGGCCTAACATTACGGACACGATTTACACGATCCGTTTCGGAAACTCTATGCTGGAACTATATGCCCCAACGCAGTCGGGTAAACTGCTGCTGCAGGTTGCTGATATCCGCAACAGCACAATTAAGCTCCGTAACAACCTGCGTGTGGGCATGCCCCAGGAGGAACTGACCGGAAAACTGAAAGCCCAGAACATCCACCTGCAACAATCCCCGGACAAGATCATCGCCTCCACCAAAGACGGCGCTCCTATTCACTTATACTTCTTCCTCAAAAATGGTAAGGTTTCGCGGATCTTCTATGAAGGATATGTGGATTAAGGTGATTTTGATTTGAAGAAGTAGTATCAAGTTTACTGTTTTAAAGTTCACTCTTGTTTTTGACAAGCGGAGAAATCTGAGTTCTATAGTTCTTCTTTGTCATTTCGAACAAAGTGAGAAATCTGAGTTCTATAGTTGGTTATAGTTGTTGCTGAAACCAAGCCTTTTCTTCCATAGTTGCTTCTAATCCTGGGAGCTCAACTAACCTACAGTTTCAATTTAGCTTTGGTGCCCTCACGGCCGGGAGGCCCCGTCTTCGGGCATCGCGCTGCTGCTTTCTTGCTACCCTCGTTCCTCGGGTTGCCTGGCGGCACCGCAACAAAGCAAAGGCGCTCAACCCAAAGACTGCGATCTTTCGATAGCTAAACTATAGTTAAGTGAACAGCTATAGTTGTATTGCTTTATCGTGTTTGTAGTTCCGTAGTCTTAGGCTGTAACTATAGAACTATAGCTAAGCTTTAACTATAGCTAAAATTCCCCTCTTGGGAGGGGTAGGGTGGGTTAAAACGCTAACAATAAAACTATTAATGAAACTATAGCGACAACTCGAAAACTCCTTCCCCTGTTGTTAGGGGAAGGGTTAATACAGCAACTATAAGACTATATCCTGAACTATAGCAATAGCCTGATCCTGAAAATCCATTCATCCTGTAAATCCTGATTCAGACGCCTACTTCCAATCACACTTTTCCTTTTTTGATAATTTAACATCTATCTTTGCCTGGCAATTACTAATATCAAGCAAAATGCGTGTAGTCATTCAACGGGTAACACAGGCCTCTGTAACTATTAAGGGACAGGTAAAAGGCGAGATAGGTCTGGGATTACTGGTACTGGCCGGCTTCTGCCCTACCGATACCGATGAAGACCTGAAATGGACAGCATCTAAAATTGCCCAGCTCCGAATCTTCAGCGACGCCGATGACAAAATGAACCTGAGTGTGCTGGATGTATATGGTGAGATATTGGTTATCAGCCAGTTTACATTATTTGCCAACACTAAAAAAGGGAACCGCCCTTCTTACATCAACGCTGCCCCGCCAACTATAGCCATTCCGCTTTACGAAAAGTTTATAGCTTACCTGGAGGCTGCCTTAGGCAAAAAAGTACAGACCGGCGAATTTGGTGCCGACATGAAAGTAGCTTTACTGAACGATGGACCGGTAACGATAACAATAGATTCTCAGAACAAAGAATAAACCCATGACCATACAGGAAGCACAGCAGGTAGTAGATAACTGGATAAAAGAGAACGGCGTACGCTACTTCAGCGAGCTTACCAACATGGCTATCCTGACCGAAGAAGTTGGTGAAGTGGCCCGTATTATTTCCCGCCAATACGGGGAGCAATCGTTTAAGCAGAGCGATACCGGCAAAGACCTGAGCGATGAACTGGCCGATGTGCTGTTCGTACTTATCTGCCTGGCCAACCAGACCGGCATTAACCTGACCGATGCCCTGCAAAAGAACCTCGACAAAAAAACCAAACGCGACAGCGAGCGCCATAAGCAGAACCCTAAACTGCAATAACGCTCCCAACCTTTACCCATCGTTTCCGGCCATAAATAACATTCCCCACATTTAACGGGCACCGGTTAAATATTCTGCAAAAAAGCCTGAAGCATGGCAGCTTTCTGAACGTATACAGTCATAAGATTTGCTGCATTTTATTGATTCTGATCTTCCTTCCATAGTAAAATAAATCAGGGTGCCAGCCTGAGCCGGATTGGCTGTGCCCATCGGTCATTTAGTTATAGAAACGATGTATCGCAAACGCTTATCTTCCCAGATCGCTGCGCTTTTGCTGCTGTTTCCGTTACTGGCGCAGGCGCAATATTTTGGCAGAAACAAACCTGCCTATACCAAATTCGAGTTCCAGGTACTCCACAGTCCGCACTTTGAGTTCTACCACTACTTTAACGATCCGCAGGATGCTGTAAAACTGGTGCTGGACGCCGAAAAATGGTATGCCATGCACCAGGCCGTTCTGAAAGACACCTTTAGCACGCGCAACCCCATCATCATGTATAAAAACCACGCTGATTTTCAGCAGAC
The DNA here is from genome assembly GCF_010092985.1 of Pontibacter pudoricolor. Classification (GTDB taxonomy): domain Bacteria; phylum Bacteroidota; class Bacteroidia; order Cytophagales; family Hymenobacteraceae; genus Pontibacter; species Pontibacter pudoricolor. The sequence goes on from NZ_CP048106.1 coordinate 2,296,494, forward strand.
CACCGCCATTAGTGGCGAAATTGGCGTGGGCACAGGGGGTGTTACCGAAGGCCTGAAGAACAGGGTCGTGATGCCTGTCACACTATCTGACCGGCAAACAGACCACGTACTCGGCCACGAGCTGGTGCATGCGTTTCAGTACCACATGATGCGCTCCGGCGACTCTACCAACCTGTATTCTATCCGCAACCTACCCCTCTGGATGGTGGAAGGCCTGGCTGAATACATGTCTATCGGGAGCGTGGACCCGAACACGGCCATGTGGATGCGCGATGCGGTGATTAAAGATGATATTCCAACAATAAAGGACCTGACCCGGAAACCGCGCTACTTCCCCTACCGATGGGGGCAGGCACTCTGGTCGTTTATAGGCGGTTCTTTTGGTGATGATAAAATAGCTCCCTTATTTGAAGCAACGGGCAAATACGGCTTTGAGCGCGCAGTGGAAACTGTACTGGGTGTAGATGCCGAAACCCTGGGGAATATGTGGAAGACCAGCCTTCAAAACTATTACAAACCCTATATTGCACAAACCGACACTATAGCCACCGGCACCAAACTGCTGCACCCCGAAAATGCCGGCACCATGAACATCAGTCCTGTCATTAGCCCGAACGGCCGCTACATTGCCTACTTGTCGGAGCAGAATGTATTGTCGCTGGATTTGTTCCTAGCCGATGCCCGCACAGGTAAAGTAATCAAACAACTGGCCAACACAATTCGCTACGAGCACCTCGACAACTTCAATTTCCTGGAGTCGGCTGGTACGTGGTCGCCGGACGGTAACAAGTTTGCCTTTGTTGTTTTCTCCAGAGGCCGCAACCGGCTGGCTATAGTTGATGTAGCCCGTGCCCACGTTCTGGAAGTGGTGGACGTGCCCGGTGTCGTGGCCTTTAGTTACCCGTCCTGGTCCCCGGATGGCAGCAGCATTGTGGTAGCCGGCCTGGCAGAAGGGAAATCGGACCTTTACCTGTATAATCTTAAAACCAGGAAGACCACGCAGCTCACCAAAGATAACTACAGTGATGTAATGCCTTACTGGTCAGCAGATGGCAGCAGGCTTGTTTTCTCATCAGACCGGCCAACACCCGGCCAGGCAGGTAACAGCAAGGGCCGTTTTAACCTGGCCGAGCTGACGCTGGCAACAGGGCAGATACACTTATTTAACGTTTTTGCCGGTGCTGATAACCTGAATCCGGTGTATGCCCCTAACTCGGATGATATACTTTTCCTTTCGGACCGGGATGGCTACCGCAACATGTACCGATTGAACAGGGCCGATAACACAGTACAGCGCCTCACAAACTATGCAACAGGTATCAGTGGCATTACAGCACTTTCGCCGGCTATGAGTGTGGCCAGAGATGAAGCGACTGTGGTATACTCGCATTACCAGCGGGGCAACTACAGTATTTACAGTTCGCCGCTCGCAGCGTTTAAAGCGCAACCCGTGCCCTCCGATTCTGTTGATTTCAGAGCTGCCATTCTGCCACCACAGAGCCGTGTAAACCCACTGGTTGACCAGCAACTTGCCCAAATGTACAACACCGCCTCGCCGGTAAAAGCAGAACAGGTAAAAGCTGTACCTTACAGGCCCCAGTTTAAGCTCGATATGATCAGTGGCTCAGCGGGTGTAGGGGTTCAGTCGGCCGGGCCGATCCGTTCCGGGCTGCAAGGTGGCGTGAACATGCTCTTCAGCGATATAGTTGGCAATAACCAGATCTTTGGGGCCGTAAGCTTAAATGGCGAGATCTATGACTTTGGCGCCATGGCAGCCTACCTGCGGCAAACCGGCAAAATACAATGGGGCGTTTCCCTGAGCCATATCCCTTATTTATCTGCCCGGATAGGATCCAGAACCGATACACTGCAGACTTCTGAAGGTGGTGTACCTGTCGATAACCTGATCCTGCAGCAGATACGCACCTACCAGGACCAGATTGCTTTAATGGGGAATTACGTTATCAGTACAACGCGACGTGTAGAGTTTGGCGGAGGTATCTCCCACTATAGTTACCGCATCGACCAGTTCAACAACTACTATACCAACGGTTTTTACATCCGCACCGACCGGGAGAAAATCGATGCGCCCGATGGATTTATGTTTGAGCAACTATATGCTGCTTACGTAGGCGATAATTCACTTTTCGGACTAACCTCGCCGCTGGCGGGCAGGCGGTACAGGCTGCATGTGGAGCGTTATTTTGGAGAGTTTAACGTGTACAACCTGTTGGCAGATTACCGGCAATACATCCGTATTAAACCTTCTAGCCTGGCTTTCAGGGCCTTGCACCACGCCCGTTACGGCCAGGATGCTGAAAACGGCAGGCTTTCCCCATTAACTATAATCTACCCGTTTTATATCCGGGGATTCGGGGATGAATACTTTATAAGAAGCCAGGAACAGGGCAACCCGATCTCTTTTAACAACCTGTATGGCAGCCGGATTGTAGTAGCCAACATGGAATTAAGATTGCCATTTACCGGCCCCGAGCGTCTTACCCAGATCAAATCCGGATTTTTGTTCTCGGACCTGAACCTGTTTGTTGATGGTGGCCTGGCCTGGAGCGAGAACCGTCTTTTTAATGAAACAGAATTTAGCGGGCAGTTTGACAGAGAGATAGAATACAGGCCTTTGATAAGCACCGGTATATCGGCACGCATTAACCTGTTTGGGGCCATTATAGTGGAGCCTTTTTATGCGATACCCCTGGAGAAGAACGGCATGAAGCTGGCAAACTTCGGAGTGAACATTGGCCCGGGCTGGTAAACTGCAGGTTGGCCAACAGGCGGGATTCTTAAACTATAAAGGCCGGTAAAATTACCGGCCTTTATAGTTTATGCTGTTATAGTTTTCCTGGCAAACAGATCAATTAACCGGTCGCCTTTCCAGACAGGCAATACACTGTACTTGTCGTGTAACAGGCAGAACTCCACATCTTTATGGATTTCCAGATTCTCCAGCCGGCGCACATGGGATGATTGTCTTAAAAAGGCAGCCAGGTCATTTTTTGCGGCCTGGTACAAGTGGAGCGAAGCCAGTGTTGCATCGTTCTCAAAAGTAAAGCTATCCTGTAATCTTTCGGCCAGGGCACCGGCATAAAGCGTATCTTCCAGGTTAAACTTCCCTTTCCAGCCGGCGCAAACTACCAGCACATCCAGTTGCAGTTCTTTCAGATGATCGGCAACTGCCTGCAGATTCAGAAAAGAGCCAACTATAATTTCGTCGGCTTCCATGGATAAGTGGATGGCGCGCGTGCCGTTGGTAGTGGTAATAGCTATAGTTCTGCCCTGCACGTTGCCATTCATGTACGCAAACGGCGAGTTACCCAGGTCGAAACCTTCGGCTTTTACGCCATCGCGCTCGGCCGCAATCAGGCAACCCTTCGCAGCATAAGCCTGGCATTCTTCCAGCTTCATTACCGGAATAATATCCTTAGCGCCATGTGCAAAGGCAGTTACCATAGTTGAAGTAGCCCGAAGTATATCCACAGCCACAACGGCTTTTCCCTTCAGCTCATACAAGTGCAACAGCTCGGGGCTGAAGCACACATCTATACTTGGCATTACTTAATGGTTAAATTGTTGGATTGCTAAATTGTTAAATGGTTAAACCGTCAGAATAAAGTCTTCCAACAATTTAACCATTCAGCCATTTAACAATGTAATTCTATTTCTTCAGGATAGGCAGTTTAACGATCTGGCCTTTCATGTCTTTGTTACGAACACGGATAAATATCTCAGTGCCTGGCTTGCTGAATTCGGTTTTAACGTAACCCAGCCCAATGCCTTTGCCCATAGTTGGCGACATAGTTCCGGAAGTTACTTCACCGATCTGCTCGCCTTCAGCGTTCACGATCTCGTAGTGTGCTCTCGGAATCGCTTTTTCCAGCATCTCGAAACCAACCAGTTTGCGCTGTACGCCGGCTTCTTTCTGTGCCTTCAGGTTTTCAGAATTCACGAACTCCTTGTCAAACTTCGTGATCCAGCCAAGGCCGGCTTCCAGCGGAGAAGTGGTGTCGTTGATATCGTTACCGTACAGGCAGAAACCCATTTCAAGACGCAGCGTGTCGCGGGCGCCTAACCCGATCGGCTTAATGCCATGCTCCTTGCCAGCTTCCATAATGGCATCAAAAACGCGCCTGGCATCTTCGTTCTTCACATAAATTTCGAATCCGCCTGAGCCGGTATAGCCTGTTGCTGAAACGATAACATCCGGCACGCCGGCAAATTCGCCTTTGTCAAATGTATAGTAGGCCATGTTAGCCAGGTCCAGCTTTGTAAGGGACTGCAGCGCATCAACTGTTTTAGGTCCCTGCACTGCAAACAGCGACATCTCATCCGATATGTTTGTCAGCTTTACGCCACCTTTGTTATACTTATTGATCCACTCCCAGTCTTTATCGATGTTGGAAGCGTTTACTACCAGCATATAATCTTCTTCGCCCATGCAGTACACCAGCAGGTCATCCACTATACCACCTTGCTCGTTCGGGAAGCAGGTATACTGAATTTTGTTTGCTGTCAGTTTAGAGGCATCGTTGGTTGTTACACGCTGAATCAGGTCCAGTGCGCCCGGTCCCTGTACCAGGAACTCGCCCATGTGCGACACATCAAAAATACCAACGGCGTTACGCACCGTGTTATGCTCTTCTAAATCTGAAGAGTAGCGAACAGGCATATTATAACCGGCAAAAGGCACCATTTTAGCGCCAAGTGCTTCGTGTACATCGTTTAATGCTATTTTCTTTAATTCCATGATCTTGTTCTTTACTCAAGGGTTGTATGGCAAAAGTAACTAAACTTTTTTATTGCTGCTGGCTGAATTGTTAAATTGTTGGCGCCTTGTGGATTGGAGGATATTGATAGTTACCGGCCTCTGGATCTATATAGGTCGTAGAAGTTTGGGAACAATAGTTGCCTGTATTTATTTGTCATTTCGAGCATTCTTGAGTCGCGAGCCGAAGAGGGACAGCGTAGTTGTGAGGAAGCTTAATCTTTTTATAGTTTCTCTTTTGTCATTTCGACCTTTGGGAGAAATCTGGGTTCTTTAGTTGGCTTTGGTGCCCTCACGGCCGGGAGGCCCCGTCTTGGGGGTAGGGGCCCTCGATAAGGGCATCGCGCCTTTGCTTTCTTGCTACCCTCGTGCCTCGGGTTGCCTGACGGCACCGCAACAAAGCGAAGGCGCTCAACCCAAAGACTGTGATCAGTTCGATAGCAATAGTTGCTATATTTTGAAAGCCTATAGTTGCATCGCTTTATCGTGGTTATAGTTCCGTAGGGACAGTTAAACCTGTCCTGTCCGTGGATGGACTGTAACTATAACACTTACACGCTAACTATAACTATAACAGAAATTCCCCTCTTGGGAGGGGCAGGGGTGGGTTAAAATAGCAACTATAAAACAGTAACCTAAACTATAGCAAAGGTCTTATTTCTCTTCTACCAGGATCCTTTCAGGATGACAGATGGAGAAGTAGCCCCAATGCCCCCCGCCTTAGACTACCGGGAAGCGGGTTCGAAGGTAGCGAGCGTAGCGCTGAGGGGCAGGGTGGTTGGATTACAGAAACTATAGAACGATAGCCACAACTATAACAGTGGCCTTTATAACAGTGGCCTTAATCATAAAAATCACTAAAATCTCCCTTAATCCAGGTTCAGACAAACAACTACACTTTCATCAGCTCATTCTCCTTCTTCCCGATCAAACGCTGAAGTACAAACCCAAACAGGATCACAGCTACGCAACCGATCACGTTGAACCACAGAAAAGCAATGTCCGTGAAGTAAAAGCAGTATAGCACCACCAGCTCAGCAAGTATTGCTGCAAAGAAAACCGCGTGACCTTTGATGCGCTTAAAGTAGAAAGCCACCAGGAAAATGCCAAGTATGGTTCCGTAGAAGATGGAGCCGATAATATTTACGGCCTGTATCAGGTTATCGAGCAGCGAGGCGAATGTGGCAAACAGGATCGCTATAATTCCCCAGGCAACCGTGAAAAGTTTGGAAGCATTCAGGTAATGCGTGTCGCTGCCGTTGGGGTTAACCGAGCGCTTGTAAATATCCACCACCGTAGTAGATGCCAGCGCATTCAGCTCCGATGCTACAGACGACATGGCTGCCGAAAAGATCACAGCCAGCAGCAAACCAACCAAACCGGCAGGCAGGTACTTCATTACAAAAGAGATAAAAACATAGTCCGTGTCCCGGGTCTCCGCATCCGGAACGGCCGTTTTGATCAGGGTTTTCACTTCTTCGCGTACTTCCTTTCCGGCTGCGTTAAGGTTCTCTACCTGCGCTTCGGCAGTGGCAATGGCAGCGGCATCGTCTGTTTTAAGGGCAGATACCAGGCCATGCATCGCCTGCTGTTTCTCCTCAAAAATAGAACTATAGTTTGCCTCCAGGGTGCGGAGCTCGGCGGCGTGTTCGGTGGCGTATACCTTTGTTTTAGTGCCTTCGTTAAAAAAAACCGGTGGCTGGTTAAACTGGTAAAACACGAACACCATTACGCCTATAAACAGGATCAGGAACTGCATCGGTATCTTCAGCAAACCATTAAACAGCAACCCCAGCCGGCTTTCGGCAATCGATTTACCACCTAAGTAACGCGCCACCTGGCTTTGGTCGGTTCCGAAATACGATAGTGCCAGAAACAAACCACCCGTCATCCCGGACCAGAAATTATAACGGTCGTCCCAGCTGGTTTTCCAGTCCCAGGAGAAATCTACTACATTCATTTTACCGAGCTTTCCGGCTACGGCCACGGCATCTCCGAAACCCACGTTTTCCGGCAGGTAGCGCACCACCATAATCCCGGCAATGATCATCCCGCCCATCATCACGGCCATTTGCTGCTTCTGGGTTACGCTTACCGCTTTTGTACCACCCGACATGGTGTAGATGATCACCACCACACCGATAATAAGGTTTGTTATAGTTAAGCTCCAGCCCAGCATAGTAGAAAGTATAATAGCCGGCGCATAAATCGTGATACCCGCAGCCAATCCACGCTGAATCAGAAACAATAGTGCAGCCAGCGAGCGGGTTTTCAGGTCGAAGCGGTTCTCCAGGAACTCGTAGGCCGTATACACCTTCAGCCTGTAAAAAATAGGAATAACCGTGATGGAGATAATGACCATGGCGATAGGCAAACCGAAATAGAACTGCACAAAGCGCATTCCGTCTTCGTAAGCCTGCCCCGGCGTGGAAAGGAAAGTGATTGCGCTCGCCTGCGTCGCCATAATAGAAAGTCCGATCGTCCACCACTTCATGGAGTTATCGCCTTTCAGGTAGCCTTCTATGTCTTTACTGCCGCGGGTTTTCCAGATGCCGTAAATTACAATAAAGCCCATGGTGCCCAGCAGCACGATCCAGTCTAAAGGTCTCATTCGTAGAATTTGGTGATGGCGTAGAACAAAAGAATAAGAAAAGCCAGGTTGCCCAGCACCAGCCAGTACATGCCTTTCCAGCTCTTAAAAAAAGGCGGCTTTACCAGTGCCGGCTCTTCGTCTACAGGGTGATTGTCTTTCATATTTTTCTTGATGATAGACTATTTGACAAAAGACTAAGGACTTGATGAAAAAATTGGATTGCCAATCTCGATAATAATTCGCTTTCGGATGAAGATCTAAATGAGCTATTTTGCTGCGCCACAACTATAGTTTATTGTCCTTTGTCCTTTGTCTAAAAGTCTTAAGTCTGATCTATTTCATACTTGATTTAGTAGCGTTGCCCGATCCATTGTGTTTGCCCAGCGAGATCAGGTTTACAAATAAACGGTAAGCGCCCGGCACACCGGCAGGCAGCTCCCGGAACCACGAATAACCGGTATAGATATAGTTGCCTTTGCCATACTTAGCCACCAGCAAACCGCCATCACGGGCAGGCTCGCCTGGGTCATTCGACGATAGAATAGCTTCGTACTCGCTGCTCCACTCGTTCGGGAAATACAGGCCTCGCTCCTGCACCCAGCCATCAAAATCTTTCTTCGTGATCTTGTTTGGTGTGTTCAGCACCGGGTGACCTGGCTTCAGGAAACGCACTTCGGCATCCTCTACCGTAACTCTGTCGCGGGATAATTTTAATGGATACGGCCCTACATTTGGCAGCACCAGTGCGTGGTTGGTATTGTACTGCACAATCAGGTTGCCCCCGTTCTGCACATACTCCATTAAGGCAGGCTGATGATGCTTTAACCTGTCGATGGTATTGTAAGCCCGCACGCCCAAAATAATGGCATCGAACTGCTGCAGGTAATTTAACCGCATGTCGCTGTCGCGGAGCATGGTTACGTCGTAACCGATCTGACGCAGACTGGTCGGGATGTCGTCGCCGGCTCCCATTATGTAGCCAATCTTTTCGCCGTTCTTTTTTAGGTCCAGCTTTACAATTTTAGCCGATGCATCCGGGAAAGTGGTTTGTGCAGGTATGTGGCTGTAGTTGATCTCATCCAGACTATAACTATAGTTCTTACCATCTATAGTTGCAATGGCTTTTAGCTGAGCCTCATGCTGGCCTTTTGGCGGCGTAATCATAAATGCTACGTTTTGCTCCGCACCTTTTGCCTGTAAGTTAAAAGCTATAGTTGCGGGCTCCGCTTTCCAGCCTTTAGGTAGATCCAAACTTACTTTACCGGCTACATTTGCTTTACCAGCCTTCACGCGCACATTTACCTGTTTCGGCTCTTGATCGGCAAACATATAAACCCCTTCGCCCACATTTACAAACACAGGCGGCGTAACCACAAACGGACGGTACACTTCCCCTTCTACCGGGTCGGTGCGTTTATAAACTACAGGCACTGTTGCAGTTAAAGGCTCTCCGGCAACAGTTAACGAAAACGTAACCACCGCAGCAGGATCATTCTCAGGCTTGCCGATATCCTCGAAACCATCTACAGCGAACATGCCCAGGGTTCCCGGCCTGCGCAGCCAGTAAGGTTGCGCGTAAGCCATAGTTGCCGGCAGTTTTATAGTAGTACTGTACTTTACAGGGTCGTTGTGCGCCAGCTGTTTTTGCAGGGTTGTATCTTTTGCCGCAAAACTATAGTTGACAGTGTTTATAGTTACGGGTGTGGCCGAGCGGTTTATAGCTTCGATGTTAAATGCCAAAGCCTGTCCGGGGGCAGCAGAGAAATCGGTGGCTGTAACTTCCAGGTACAGGCCCATGGCATCCTGTATCAACTCATTTATGGCCTCGGTTTTCAGCTGCTTCCAGGGGCTGTCAGGTAATTTCTGTAATTCTTTCCGGGCGGCCAGCAAGGCCGGAACTATAGTTGCAGGCTCCGTTGGTTTATAGGTATCAATCGCTTTCTGAATGAGCTTTTCCACTTTGTCGCCGCCTTTTACGCGTGCCCAGGTGGTGTTTATGCCTTCCAGCAGTTCTTTTTCCGCTTTGTCGCCTTTGGCGTGCTGCAGGTATTCAATAGACGTGCCACGCGAGGCAGCAGCTCCGAATCCCTGGCTTTTGTGCATGCTTCGGCTGGCAGCAGCAATTTCGCCATACGACTGGCCCAACAGCGGATTGTAACCGCCCACATCCACTTTCAGCAGTTTATCTACATATTTATCAAACTCCGCCTGGCTGCCAAACGACCATACACCCGTGTTCCACAAGAGTCTTTTCGGCTGCCATACCTGTACATGCTTCAGTTGCTCCGGAAAGCGTTTTGGGTCGGCGGCGGCGGTAAAGGCTTCTTCAGCCAAAACGGCTGAGGCTGTGTGTTGCCCGTGGCCGGCGCGCTCATCCGGCGGGAAGCGGGTAATCATCACATCAGGCCTGAACTTACGGATCACCCAAACCATGTCGGCCAGCACCTGCTCCTTGTCCCAGATGTTAAATGTCTCGTCAGCGTTTTTAGAATAGCCAAAGTCGTTGGCGCGGGTAAAGAACTGCACTCCCCCATCTGTACGGCGGGCCTGTAGCAGTTCCTGCGTTCTTATAATGCCCAGTTCTTCCCGTATTTCCGGACCGATCAGATTCTGGCCGCCATCGCCGCGCGTAATGGAAAGGTAGCCGGTGTTGTATAGTTTTTCGTTGCTGAGGTGCGTTATCAGGCGGGTGTTTTCATCGTCGGGGTGGGCAGCGATATAGAGCACAGAGCCCAGCACATTCAATTTCCTGAGCTTCTGAAGTATTTCTGATGACGATGATTTTTCGGGTGCCTGGGCATGTGCTTCCGAAATTGAAAATAAAAAAAAGTTAACTACCAGAATCAGGTGCAATACGAAAGGCCGGAATTTCATAGTTATAGAGTATGCTATGTTGTAGAAAAGACAGTACTTTAGGCTGTCAGTAAGGTAAAACTAATCATTTTGAATGAGTTTTGGTGAAACAGTGTTAAACCATCAGATAAAATGCATTTTTCAGAAGACATACAACGCTGTGAATAATGCAGAATCAACTATAGCATATGCAGCGGCGCTGCTTATTACACATTAAAAATTACAATTGTATAGTAGATTAGTTTATAAACAGAATCATAACACAGGATTTAGTTGAAGTATTTAATCAAAAAATAAAAGAATAAAGACACTTGCTTCTATATATTTCCTATGCTATGTTTGTAGTAGACAAAGAACTTTTTGATTTTTTCTGTTAAAAAAATCTCTGAATTACTTTAAGAACCAGGCACCCTTAAAGCCGTATTTAAGCTAGTTTGAAACGTTTTACCTACTAGCCGGTACCGCTTAATTCTGTTTCTTACCTTAACAGACCAACATGGCAAACCAATTAGAAAGCAAGATTGAGGACTTTGCGTTCGATTATCTGAAAAATTATTATTCTCAACAGTATGCAACCGGCAATATACTTGTCGGGCAGAATGAGAAAACAAAACGCGGCAATACTACTGATGGCATGTTGGCATTTAAAAAACCCACCGGCGAAGCTTTTTTAGCAAATATCAGCATGCAGCAATCGGCTTGCCTGGTTAATATGCTTACCAACTATAAAAAGAAGGGCTTAGGTAAGTTAAGATTAGTTACCCCTCTGGTTCTGGCAATGCTTTGCTTTACACTTGGCAAAACAACCGGCAACATACTGGTGATGTTTATTGCACCTATAGTTATAGCCCCGCTCGGGTTTATGCTGCACACCTACCTACTTAAAAGGTACCGTTACCGCCAGCTAGAAACACTACTTAATACTGTAAAACAGGCTCCTGCCGATGAGCAATGGATCGGTTTATCGATCAGCAGTCTGGTGCTCAGGAACAACACGCTTGCTAAAACATTGCTTGAGATGTGCCAGCAGAAAGGGCTGGGCCTGATAACAGTTGGTAAAAGAAATAAAGTTGTACTGATGCAACGTCCGCAAAATAAAGTATCCCGCCGGAGCGATTTTTTATCTTATTACTCCTCTGAAGCTACTATTCGCAGAGCCATAAACGAAGACCATGTATTGCGTGTAGCATAACAGGAAAAATACAGCAAAATAAAAAGGCCCCGTTTCATTCAGTTGAAACGGGGCCTTTTTATTTGCTTACACATATCCTGATTCCTTCCTGCCATTTTATCCTTTTCCGGAACAGAAATATCAAAACCGCCACTTTACCGTAGATAGCCCGTACTTACTATAAAATTTTTTATTACTCTAGTAATCTTACCGTGAACATACTCTTTAAAATACTGGCTTATAGTTTTGTTATAGTTTCTTTAGGTAGCTGCCGTGGCGATGAACCTAAACGCATGCCAGATACGATCCCTGATATAAAGGGCAGCATAATCAGCCTTACCGAGACCGGTACAACTCAAAAAAACAGCAGGTTACAGCTAATTGTGGAAGCTGAGAAAGGGAATACAGCAACTTACCCGCAGGCAAGTGTTAAAGTAGACGAAAATACGCTGATAGAAGATAGTAACGGAAAACGGTTAAAAGCGGGGCAGTTAAAGCAAGGGCAGCAGGTAGAAATCTGGTTTGATGGTGCCGTTCTGGAATCGATGCCGGTACAGGCCACAGCTATTGCCATCAGAGCAAGCACGCAGCCGGGCAAACTATAGTTCTGAATAGCTAAAACGCAACTGCTTTAATGCAGGTGGAAACGTAAAACCACAGCCTGGATAAAATGGCACTTATACCAGGTTTCCTTATTGCCGTATACTGACAAGCTGCCCTCTATTATTCTAGCGCTCAATGCTATAGCTATCCCTCTTAAAACAGGCTCTCCTGTAACACCCTGTCCCTCTACAGCGCATACTTATTTCAGCTAAACTGTTTTACATGAAAGAAGCTCAGATCAGTCAGGTAAATTTAGTGAACAGGCAGGGCGAAAGCTATCTTACCATAACCTGGCACAGAAACTACACGCTAGCCAAATGGCATAACCACATTTTGGCAGATGATGTTATAAAAGGTGCAAAAGCCTTTCTCGAATTTATCCGTGAACACCCCTGCCCTAAATTACTCAACGATAAATCTGAAGCAACCGGCGATTGGCAGGACGCAAACGACTGGCTGGAATATGAGTGGCTGCCCGCTGTTTATAAATCGGGTCTGAGGTGTCTTGCCCATGTGTACTCCCATAGTATGTTTAGCCAGCTCTCTGCCCGCGACCTGCGCGGGCGTGTGGATCCGCCTTTGCTTATGAAGAATTTCCTGGACTTTAGGACCGCAGAAAAGTGGGTACTCAGCTGCAATCCTTAAACTATAGGTAGCTATCGATTAGCGGTCCACTCCGGCAAGCGTGGCAGGCGCTACGTAAACAACTTCTATGGTATCCAGGGCTATAGTTGCTACCGGCTCTTCGTAAGCAGTGTAAGCTACATTGGTTGAAACTGGTTTTGGCAGGCTTGTAGTTTCTTTGCACATAAGACCGAAACCAAATAAAGATGCGGAAAGTAGGATCAGGATTTTCATAATTTTAAGTGTTATAAGTGTTTTACAATTATTTATGATACAAATATATTATACAGTACTATGTAATGCAAGCTACTGTTACATACTTTACTACTAAACTATACCAACAACCGGAATTTATCCGTGAACAGCCATTTGGAGCAGATGAAAAAATTCAGAAAAAAGGCGCTATAATACAACCTCAGCTATAGTAACAGACACAGATTTACATTCGGGCCCTGCTAATACAAGAGGGTCCTTCTCCGCTACTGCATATTCCGCTATATTTGCAGGCATTTTAAACTATATGGAGCAGCAAACACAAAACACCAGGGAGACAGCGCAACAAAGCACCGGTTTCAAGCGCGAGATCACGTTATTCGATGCGATCATGATCGTAACGGGTGGAATGATCGGATCGGGTATCTTTATCGTTACCGCTGATATTTCGAGAGCCGTGGTTTCGCCGGGCAATATGCTGCTCGTGTGGGCCGTTTCCGGCTTTTTAACTATAGTTGGGGCTATAAGCTATGGCGAGCTCTCCTCTATGTTCCCCAAAGTAGGTGGCCAATACGTGTACCTGAAAGAGGCTTATAACAAACTGGTGGCTTTCCTGTATGGCTGGACCTTGTTTTTAGTGATACAGACCGGTGTAATTGCCGCAGTTTGTGTGGCCTTCGCCAAGTTTACCGGTGTGCTCTTCCCGTGGTTTTCTGATAATAACGTGCTGTTCAGCATAGGTGGCTTCAATTTCAGTACAGTGCAGTTGCTGGCTATAGTTAGTATTGTGGGCCTTACGTACATTAACACCAGGGGTGTTGACAGCGGCAAGTTCATCCAGAACATTTTCAGCAGTACCAAACTGATCGCCCTTTTCGGCCTCATTCTGTTAGGCTTGCTCTTTGGGGTGAATGAGACTGCCATCCAGGCCAACTTCTCAGATTTCTGGGGAACGCAAACGGCAACAGACGGCACATCGTTGTTACCGCCAACCAGCATTGCCCTTATTACTGCCATCGGCATGGCCATGGTGGGCGCCCTTTTCTCTTCTGACGCCTGGAACAACATTGGCTTCTCCGGTGACGAGATCGTGAACCCGAAACGCACCATTGTTTTGAGTATGGTGATCGGGTCGGCGCTTGTTACGGGCATTTACCTGCTCATTAACCTGGTTTACCTGCTGGTACTGCCCATGCACGGAAGCGCCTCCGCCACCGACATTATGGGCCAGGGAATTACGTTTGCCAACAACGACCGCGTAGGTACTGCTGTAGCCGAAATTATCGGGGGTTACAAAGCAACTATAGCCATTGCCCTGCTCATCATGGTTTCTACGTTCGGCTGTAGCAACGGCGCCATCCTTTCCGGGGCAAGAGTGTACTATGCCATTGCCAAAGACGGCTTGTTTTTCAAAAGCATGGGCCGCCTGAACAAGAACGGTGTGCCGGAAGCAGCACTTTGGTTCCAGTGTATTTGGGCCTGCCTTCTTTGCCTGTCGGGTTCCTACAACCAGCTCCTCGACTACGTTATTTTTGCTGTAATGCTGTTTTATATCCTGACCATAATCGGCGTATTTGTTCTGCGGGTAAAGCGCCCAGACCTGCCGCGCCCTTACAAAGCATTTGGCTATCCTGTACTCCCGGCGCTTTATATTTTGCTGGCTTCTGCCATCTGTGTTATCCTGCTTATCTATAAACCAACTTACACCTGGCCGGGGCTTATTATAGTGGCACTGGGTATACCGGTCTATTATTACTTCGGCAAGAAATTCTCCGAGCAAAACACGGAAGCATAATACCAGTCTTTGAACTATAAAAAATGCCTGCTCCAACTAAAAAGAGCAGGCATTTTTTATAGTACCAAACCAGATGCCCCCCCAGGTCCGAACACCTTCCTTGTGCTCACGTAGTTAGGTACATTACAAACCAGAACGCTCATGAGCAACACCAACGATGCTATTCCGCCAGGTTGGAGCTATAACCCCGCTACCTGGGGAGAACGCCTTCCCATTGTAGCATTGGCGCTGCTTGGCCTGGCAATTGCTACCTACCTGGGCCTTTTTCAGCTTAAGATTATCCCCACTGTATGGGAGCCGTTCTTCGGGAACGACAGCAGAAAGATCCTGACATCCGGGGTGTCTCAAATTTTACCTGTTCCGGATGCCTTGTTAGGAGCCTTAGGGTATGCAGCCGATGCGACCGCAGGGATTATAGGTGGCACGCGTCGCTGGCGCACCATGCCCTGGATCGTAATTCTGTTTGGTGTGATGGTGGGTCCGCTTGGGATGATAAGTGTGCTGCTGGTGGTGGTACAACCGGTGTTGTATGATGCCTGGTGCACGTTGTGTCTGGCTTCTGCAGTTATTTCGGTAGTGATGATCGGCCCTGCCATGGATGAGATGCTGGCTAGTTTGCAATACCTGAAACGAGTAAAAGATGCCAACGGGTCGCTCTGGAAAGCATTCTGGGGATATAAAGAAGTACAAGGTAATGTGATATAGCTATGTGGGCACAGATCATAAACGCACTCCTGGGAATCTGGCTGATGGCCTCCCCTGCCGTCTTCGGTTTTGCAGATGACAAGACCATTTCGAATAATGCGCATATTGTTGGTCCCGTCGTTGCCTCGTTTGCCATTATAGCTTGCTGGGAGGCAACACGGGTAATTCGCTACTATAATTTGCTACCGGGTGCATGGCTGCTGCTGGCACCCTGGGTATTGGGCTATGACTCTACTATAGCTATTGTCAACAATATGGTAATCGGGGTGGCTGTAATCGGGTTAAGCCTGGTAAAGGGAAAAATCAGCGGTTCGTACGGCGGCGGCTGGTCAGCTATCTGGAAAAAAGATTCCTTGCACGCTACCGAGGCACGTAGAAAGTTAGGGAGTTAAAGAGTTTGGGAGTTAGAAAGTTGAGGCGTTATGGATGGCTATAGTTGGGGAATGAGAGTTCTATTTTAATGTAAGGAAAAGAAGCACGCAAAACTATAAATCCTTATATTAGAACTGCTTATCAACTCTGCTTCTCATCCAAACCATGAAATTTAAAGCCACTCTCATCGGACTTGCTGTTGCCGGCATTGTTATAGTTGCTACAGCCCTCCTCATCCGGAAAGATATTCCTGCCGAAGAACTTAAAGCAAAGTATACCACATCCGAGTCGCGGTTTATAACTATAGCTGGCGCCAACCTGCACTACCGCGACGAAGGCCAGGGTACACCGATCATACTGCTGCATGGCACTGCTGCCTCCCTGAACACCTGGGATGGCTGGGCCTCTGAACTGAGTAAAAATTACCGTGTGCTCCGCATCGATCTTCCCGGGTTCGGGCTCACCGGCCGCAACCAAACCGATACCTATACTATAGCGTACTACACACAGCTTCTGCTTGATTTTCTGGATAAGCAGGGAATAGAAAAAGCACATGTAGCCGGCAGTTCTCTTGGTGGACAGATCGCGTATGACTTTGCTGCCACACATCCGGAGCGGGTTCACAAACTGATACTGGTATCGCCAACGGGTGTAACCAATGCCAACGACAAAAGCATCTCCATGCCCTTTATGCTGGCACAAACTCCTATAGTTAAACACTCGCTGCGCTACATAACACCCCGGTTTATAGTTGAGAAAAGCCTGAAAGAAGTATATGGAGACGACAGCAAATTAACAACACAAACTATAACCCTGAGCCACGACCTGCTGCTGCGCGAAGGCAACCGGGAAGCGTTTATTGCCCGAATGAACACCACAGACACAGATAACCTACACAAGCTGGCACAGGTACAGGCACCAACCTTACTGCTTTGGGGCGAAGCCGATGCCTGGGTGCCGGCCACAGATGCCACTCACTTCCTGAAAAACATAAAAGGGGCTCAGCTTAAACTATACCCGGGTGCGGGCCATATCCCGATGGAAGAACTGCCGCAGGAGACCGTGCAGGATGCGCTGCATTTCCTGAATACTGAACCCGCCCTACATAACTATTACAATCCAGATCTTAGCCTTTAAACTATAGTACATTTTCCAAACTATAGGTTAGCTTTATTGGTTACTTAACCGAACCACGAGCAGCATCGCATGAGCAAAATATATTTCATCAGCGGGTTAGGCGCCGACTGGCGGATGTTCCAGTTTCTGAAGTTGCCGGAATTTTTACCGCAGCAACAGGTTGCCTGGATCGCCCCGCAGGATGAGAACGAGTCGCTGGCCTCTTATACCCGACGCCTGTCAGAGCAAATCACAGATCCTGAGCCTATCTTGGTTGGTTTGTCTTTTGGCGGATTGGTAGCGATAGAGCTGAGCAAACTTGTGCAGCCAAAGGTTACTATCATTATTTCCAGCCTGGCCACGCGTCATAATCTGCCCTGGTATTACAGGCAGCTCGGGAAAACACGTTTGCAAAAATGGCTGCCTTTCCCGGTGATGAAGGCCATCTACCCTGTGGCACCTTTCTTTTTCGGGGCCCATACCGAACCGGAACGCAGGCTGCTGAAAGAGGTAATCCTGGAGATAGATGAAAAGTTTCTGCGCTGGGCGCTCAGCCGGCTCCTGGACTGGGACCAGCAGGAAACTATCCCCGGCCTGATTCAAATTCATGGCACCTCCGACCTGATCCTTCCGTTCCGCGACCGGCCGGGCATCATCTCCATCCCGAAAGGCGAACATTTAATGGTGATGCATCTCTCAGATGAAATTAGTGTTATCTTGAGCAAAATTTTAGAAGCAGTATGGATAAAAGCAGATACATTGCCAGAACAGCAGACGGCCAGGAAATAGAGCTGACACAGGCTACAATCATCAGAAGCAACAACCTTTACCCGTTTGGGAAACACAACTACGCCATTTACGAAGCTCCCGACGGCCACTTTGTGAAAGGCATGAACAACGGCGAACGCGAGATCATGCTTACCTCTTATGAGATCATCAGCGAAGAGGAAGCCCGCAACTATAGCCACCCGTATTACCGCGAAGACTAGTTTTATGCAGTTCAGTTTCTGGGAGCAGGATACCTATTTCAGTAATATTGATGTGCTGATCGTGGGCAGCGGTATAGTTGGCCTGAATGCCGCTTTGCACCTGAAAACCACACAGCCCAACTTAAAAGTTATAGTTGCCGAACGGGGACTGTTGCCTACGGGAGCCAGCTCTAAGAATGCCGGATTCGCCTGTTTCGGTAGCCCCACCGAGCTTATAGAAGACCTTGCCCACCACACCGAAGATGAGGTTTTTGGGTTGGTAGAGCGCCGATGGAAAGGATTGCAGCGCCTGCGACGTAACCTGGGAGATAAAACAATAGATTACCACCGCTGGGGTGGCTACGAGTTGTTTGATAAGAGCCAGCGCGATCTATACGAGCAAAGCATAAACCAGCTGCCTTACCTGAACAAACACCTGCAAACTATAGTTGGCGAACCTGAGATCTACCGTACCGCCGACGAAAAGATCAAAACCTTCGGATTCAGGGAGGTGGAGCATTTGGTTGAAAGCACTGCCGAAGGCCAGATAGATACCGGAAAAATGATCCTGGCGCTTACCCAAAAAGTGCAGGCGCTGGGCGTGATCATTCACAATAACCTGGAAATACAACACCTGCACGACGAAGGCAAAACTATAGTTGCCACCACCGATAAAGGAATAACCCTTAAAGCCCGTGCTGCTTTGGTAGCCACCAATGGCTTTGCGAAACAGCTGTTGCCACAACTGCAGGTTATCCCGGCTCGCGCGCAGGTGCTCATTACCAAACCTATAGTTGGCCTTAAACTGAAAGGCACTTTCCATTACGACAAAGGCTACTATTACTTCCGCAACATTGGCGATCGCGTGCTTTTCGGCGGGGCGCGCAACCTCGATTTTAAAACGGAAGAAACAACAGAAGCCGGGCTCACTGAACTGGTTCAAAACAGACTGGAAGAGCTCTTGCAGCAGGTTATCCTGCCTGATACACCTTTTGAAGTGGAACAACGCTGGAGCGGTATTATGGGCATGGGACCTGCTAAAACAACTATAGTTCAGCCGGTATCAGAAAGAATAAGCTGTGCCGTGCGGATGGGCGGAATGGGTGTGGCAATCGGCTCACTTGTTGGTGAAGAAGGCGCTGAGTTAATTCTTCAGCAGCTATAGATAAGATTAAACTATAAACCATAAAAAAAAGGGAAGTTACTTTAAGTAGCCTCCCTTTAGTTTTGTGTTTTAGTTTGCTCTAAGCTGTAATCCATTTGTGTGTTGGGTTTTGGTTCAGGTGCATGGTTTTCTGAGAGATTTCTTTCTCCGCTTTGTAAAATTGCTGGTATTCTTCCTCATCTAATTCTTCTCGTAACGCTATATGGAAACTGGCTAGCTCAGGGTATAACCTGTTCCTTTCAGAGCGCTCTTCCGGACTGTTGGTGTTAAAGTCATAAAAGCTTTTCATTGTTTGACTAGGGTTTAATAAGCTGATTTATAATTGATTGAAAGACTTAATACTCCATAGTCAGTTGTTTTGTTTTATATATAGTTCCGAAAATGTTACCAATTGCAAACCAACCTTTTTTTAGTTATAAAAAGAGATCGGCTACACCATACAGGCGTAGCCGATCTTCAAAACCTATAGTACTTTTTAATTAATTTCTACAGAAACCGTTCTCTTTTATGGTTTGCCGAAGCTTACTGAAACGCAGGGTTATTACTGGTTTAATTACTATTCCCCGAACCAGGCATTAAGCAGTGATCTATAGTTGTGTTCTCAGATTTTTCAGGGAGTGTATTTGCGCTGGCAGCTATAGAACCCAACAGGAAAACGGCCACCAGCAGGTAAGCAATAAACGATTTGATATTTTTCATAACAGTTAATTCAGGTAAATGCCCGGCTGCTTTCAACTTATGCTACAACTTCGCCAGCACCCGGCAATTCCTTTGTTTCAACTGTTATGCCAGTTTTAAAAAATCAGCTATTTATTATTCATTATCTAATTGATTCACAGTAACCAACTGGTATTAATATAGCTTCCAAAGAGTAACACAAAACTATAATCAGCAAAAAAGCCCAACCTTACGATTGGGCTTTTTTGCTGGGGCAACTATAGTTTAGCTGCCGAATACATTACGTATAAAGATCGGAACAAAGATGATGATCAGGATAGCGGCCTGGTGCTCTGCCACCGATTTCAGGTAAAGGCTGGTACTAACCAGTACCTCTTTGGTAAGCTCCGGCAACTCCTCGGAAACTATAATATCCCCTTTCCCGAAACTGAAGGATGGCTGCTTAAAACTGATCAGCGTTTTGCCAGCCACGTCCTGCACCTTACGGTTATAGGTAAAAAACTCGCTAGTGAGCAGATACGTTTCGCCTGAGTTTAATATTACCTTCGTTTTACCAAATAGTGATGCTTTAGCTTTACCAATCTCTTCGCCGTTGTAGGTTATAGTTACCTCCTGTTCAAACCATCCTTTATTTTTAAAAGAAATGGTAGCGGTACCGGACGTATATACCGCATCGTAACTCGACCAGCTTTCAAAAGTAATAGTACCCATAGGCCGATCTATAGTTCGTAAGGCAAACTCCCGGCCCGACCAGTCTTTCTGTTTCCAATGCAGGATATTCATCAGCTATAGTTTGTTATTTCAGACCAAGTACATCTACGCCCTGCTCAAACACCACATCCACCGGAATATTGGCTTTACTCAAACGGTCGAGGTCGGCCTGCAGTTTGGCATCTACCTGCCCCTGCTCGTTTAGCAAGTTGCCTACACCCGCGTAGTCGCCGTTGCCCTGCAGTGTCAGAATCTTTTCGGACAGCTTGTTCATAGCTTCGCGCATTTTAGCATAGTTCACACGGTATTTACCTGTTGTTTCATCGCGCTCAAAAGCACCGTTCTCTTTAAAGAAGTTGAAACGAACCATATTGGCCTTGCCATGTGCACTGGCCGCACCAAACCTAACCGACCGGAAAATACCGGCCAGGAACGTGGTGTAATAATCTTCCAGGCTGCCTTCTACTTCGCCTTTCTCGTGCAACTGCGTGATCATGTACAAACCCAGAATATCCGCTTTGCCTTCCTCCAGGGCAGATGCATGTTCTTTCAGGGCTTCGCGAACAGTGCCTTTACTGTTAATGGTATTTTTGATACCTAAGCCGTGCGCCACTTCGTGAAACATGGTGTTAGCAAAAAAAGCATCGAAGGTTACGTGTTTTTGCTGGTCTTCTGCAATCAGTTCGTCGGCAATCGGCACCATAATTTTATCGAATTTGGCGCGCATGGCATTTTTCAGCTGCAGACGACGCGTGCCTCTTTTCAGTTGCACTTCTTCGTCGTTTGGCAGGTTTATAGCTATAGTCTTGCTGCCTGCATTACTGTCGCCGCCATAAAACACCACATCGTAAGCATTCAGGTCAGAATCGGTGCCGGGCGTTTCTTTTTTATAGTTGGCAGCCACAGGCAGGCCGCGCTGCAGTTCAGGCAGAAAAGCAGCATATTTAGCCAGCCGTTCGCTCCACTCCATGTCTTTAATCAACACATAAGCCTCGTGTGCTGCCTTATAACCAAACAGCGCATCTTCGTAGGTTTCTATCGGGCCTATCACTACATCAACTTTGTTGTTTTTCATGTCCATCCAGGCCAGGTCGCTTGGCTGGTAGTTGTCCGTTAGCAGGGCTTCGGCGCGCAGCGTCAGGTATTTTTTAAGGCCTGCGTCTTCGGCAAGTGCGGCAGCTTGTTTTAGCAGGTCTGATGCTTTTTTAACATCATCTTTAAACTGCACATGGTAAGGCACGGTAATTAATTTGCCATTGGCATCACGGCGCACAAACGTATACAGGCTGGCTTTGTCTTTCAGATTGGCTTTCTCAAACTCTTCCTTGGTCATATCAGCAGGATAAAAGTTTGATCCTGCCGGTTTTGAGCCAACGCCAGCTATAAAAGGCTCGTTGTTGTTCAGACGGTCCCAGGGGCCATAGTTGATCTTTACAAACTGTTTGGCAGCAGCATTATCCAGCGCGGCAAGTAAAGAATCGCCTTTGCCGTAGGCTTCGTACCAGAACAGCTTATCCATAATTTTACCGGCTTCTATCAGCAATGGCAGCATCTGGCGCTCTTTTTCGGTCAGTTTGCTCATATCAGCCGTCAGGCGCACATTTGTATACATGTCCAGTTTCTGTTGCAGGCTATCGCCGGCTTGAGTAGTGGTAGCGGTTTCAGTGGTTGTGCTGCCTTCTTCCGTAGTTTTACTTGTACACCCAACTGTAGCAACAGCCAGTGCAGTGGCGAATATTAAATGGCGTGGTTTCATTCTAGTTTTATTAGTTCAGATATTGAAGATAGTAAATTTAAAGTATTCGTTAAAATCAGCCGCTACTACGCTTCCGGAAACTATAGTTTAGCCTGCAACTATAAACTATACGCGGTAGCCCGGATTACTTCATAAAAAAGAGATGAAGCGTAGTGCCTCATCTCTTCCAACTATAAATCAGGTTAGATTTTACTCTCCATCTTCACACTTGATATTATCCCCGATGTATCCGGCAGCTGCTTTGGCTGCGGCATTACCAGTAGGCATATCGTCCATGTTGTAAGTAGTCATTTTATTCAGAGTGCTCAGGTAGGCATCTATAGTTGCCAGCTCAGCTGCATAAGCAGTAGCCGAAATATAGCCCATCTGTCTGTTCAGTAATACCGTTGCACCTTGCGAGAAAGCAGCTCTCGAATCTTTAAGGCCGCCGGCACTGTTCCCGTTAGGAGTCATTATGGCAAGACCTTCAGCTTCTGTATAGGTATAACCGCCTAAGGTAACAGTATTGCCTTTCCAGCTTCCTGCTTTATGGAAAGCGCCCTGGCCTTCTCCGCAAAGGTCCATCACGTCACAGCCCGGTCCGGCTACAGATGTGGGGTAGCACGCATTACTGATTCTTGCCCAAATGTTCGCCGATTTAACCTGAATGGCTTCGCTTAAGGTAAACTGTACTGTGTACACATTTCCATCAGTCAGCTTCTCCTGGAAATCGGATAATCTCAGGTAGCCCGTTACAGCAGACATATCGCAGGCACTGCCATTTCCTTCTTTATAGGACGGAGCCAATGCTTGTGTAAATGAGCCCGTAACAGATGCTGAAACGACATTAGCGCCCGATAAGGCAATTTGCTGATCATCGCAGCCGGTAAGCGTGAGCAAAAGTGAACCGATGTTTGGTACATTTCCTGCAACCGTTTTCTGAACAGTAAACTGCCAGGTTTTGCCATCGGTGGTACTCAAATCGGAAATAGCAACAGGACTGACAGCACTTGCAACTTTAGCAGCATCAGCGGAAGAGCTGTTAAAGCCAGACGAAGGGTTAACATTTTCCATGTCCTTAGAACATGAGAACATAAGCAATAGGGCGCCTAGGCCGATGCTTAATTTTGGTAGTGCTTTTAGCATTTTTCTTTTAAATAACATATGTTATCAATTAGGCAATAGTACTAAAAACAAAACAAATAGTTTCAATTAAATATTTAAATATTTATAATTATCAAGATTATGGTTTATATCTCGTCATAAAGCACTGCAAACAATAAAGCCATTGCTCTTCCCGGGAGAAAAGCAGCGGCTTTATTGTTTGGTTGGTTTGCTATAGTTTAAAACAGGCCGAAAAGTTCTGCCTGAATTTTCTCGATGATGCCGCCCAGGTCTTCAGGGTTCGCTACAAAGTCCAGGTTGTTAACGTCAATTACCAGCAATTTGCCCTGCTTATAGTTTGCCATCCACTCGTTGTAATGTTCGTTCAGGTTGCGCAGGTAGTTTATGCTGATGCTGCTTTCGTAATCGCGGTTACGTTTTTCAATCTGGCCTATCAGTTTCGGCAGGTCGGCTTTCAGGTAAATCATCAGGTCCGGTGCTTTTACCATACTGATCATAGACTGGAACAGCGCGAAATAGTTATCGTAATCGCGGGTGCTCATCAGCCCGGACTGGTGCAGGTTCTTGGCAAAGATGTGCGCATCTTCATAAATAGTGCGGTCCTGGATTACATCACGATCGGTGGCCTGTATCTGCTGCACCTGCCCAAAGCGGCTATTCAGGAAAAACACCTGTAAATGGAAGGCCCAACGCTCCATGTCCTCATAAAAATCCTTCAGGTATGGGTTATTTTCTACTGCCTCCAGGTACAGGTCCCACTTAAAATGCTGAGACAGTTTTGTGGCAAGGGTAGTTTTGCCGGCGCCAATGTTACCGACGATCGCAATGTGCATATAAAACTAAAATTTTGGTAAAAGCTGAAAACAAAAGTAAGCGTTTTTGCTTAGATGCACGCTGTATAATATAGTTGTTTTGTTGGATAATTAGCACAATATTACAGGTGCTGCCAACTGCACATTTTAAACTGCTGATTGCTTTAGGTATAGACAATAGCACACTAAATACAGGAGGCCATGACAAAGGGACACAACCAAAGCCACCATAAGCAAAGAGAATCGTCGGTCCTGAGATCAGCAAAAAGATAAAAGTCCGGATCAGGGCCAAAATAACAACAGGGATCAACCGGGCGGTACAAAGGGAAAGAACGCCATCTAAAAACAGAGCCCCGGGAATAGCTACTTCCGGGGCTCTTTACTTACAAACAACTAAACAATCAACTATTTTTTATCGCGCATATCCTGGTATAGTTCCTGGGCCTCCCGGCTCTTTTTAAGGGTGGCAAATTCTACCTGCAGGGCTGCTATTTTTATCTTATCGCCGTTATTAAGCTTATCCAGTACCTCGGTCTTCCGGGTATTCAGTTCACCAAAAACAAACTCGGCATAGTCCCAGTCGCGCAGGTTCCAGGTGCGGCGGTAAGCGCGGGTATAGTCTGTCAGGCGGATATAAGTATCCCGAAGGTCACCCGGCCTGATATTGGCAATTTTGGTAGTACCTGTCATCTGTTTCTCCCAGCGCTCCAGCTCCTGGCCATCCAGGTTCACGGCTTTCCTGGTTTCGTTGCGTTCCTCCCACTCGCCGTAGCGGCTTTTGTACTGGCTATATTCCTCTTTTGATTCTTCCGATAGCTTTTGTGTATTTTTATCAAGAGAGGATGTCAGGCTTTTAAATTCCTGCTTTATGGTTGGCCACTCGGCGCGTGTCACACTGTCGGCCTGCACTGACTTTTTGCGCATCCAGCTCCGAAGGTTTTCCATGTCCTGCTCCAGTTGCGATTTTGTTTGTGCCTGCACGCCAACTATAGTTCCGGTAAATAAAACAGCAAGCAAGTATTTTTTCAAAGTTCTCATGTAACGGTACATTATCTTATCTTATAACACCAGACTACTAGTAAATATTATGCCAAAACTATATTACAGTGCAAAATACTGTGTCTGTTGCTCTTTTAGCATTTCGCAAAAATTGCACTATCCTTTACAGGCAGAATACGTTAAATGAGTTGAAACTATAGAATTCTTTGCCTGACTACACCAGTTTTTCGGCTGCCAGGCCTTCTAAATCAAAATCGCCCTATGAGTAACCCAAGGAGCAGCTTCCACGAAACTGTTGTTTCCATCACAAATAAAGATGAGATTATTCTGAGTACGGACAAGTTTCCGTTCAGAACCACGCTTAGTCTGTCCCCGCTTGTTGCTTACTGGGAAAATAAAGCAAACACCGACGCTAGCTGTAACATTTCGCGTGTACAGGAACTGGCCGACCTGCTACGCAAAACTCCCGCCCTGCTGGAACCTGTAGAAGATACGGCGCTTATTGACGAACACATTAGTACAATAGATATACTGATGGAAGACATTTTCCCGAGTGCGCTGTGGGAAAACGACCTGCGCGCAACGGTTCTGCCTTTCCATTTCGAAAGTTTTTATGCTACTCCACGTCTCGAAGAGCTGCAACTGCTGGGTGGCGGCAACTACACCGAAAAACTGAACCTGGACCTGAAAACACTCTTATTCCGGCTTACGCTTTCGGCTTACACCATCATCCTGGAGAAATTTTATAAAGCAAATTTTGTAGTAGACCAGCCTTTTATTTTTGTTATAAAAGATAAATTCACGCAACTCGAGCGCCATTATAAACTGAGTATAGACCTTAAGTTTATGGATGTAAAACTGACCGGCAAGCTCAAACAACTGAAACCACAGGAAATAAACTTCCTGATAAACCGCTACAACAACCTGGATTTGTGGATGAAGTGGCTGCCCCCAGAAAACTTTGAGTTTACAGGATTTGCCATTTACGACTTTACGGATGTAACCATGGAAGAAACCATTTCTTCGCTGCGTTACGACCTGCTGGAGCAGGATGCCGTTACCTCAGAAGGCAGTATCAGGAGTTTGCAACAGAAGCTGCGTGTGCTGTTTGGCCTGCCGGGCATAAAATTCGGGCTTGCCTCCTGCCCTGCCATGCAGGAGTTTGATACAACGTATGCCCGTAAGATATGGAACGGACTGGTGCTTACCCAGAACTGCGACCTAAAACTGGATGACCTGCGCAGCTCTATTTACGAGCCCGTTATAAAGCATGGCCATACTATTATAGTAGAGGACCTGAAACTGTTCGCCAGCCCGACACGGATAGAACGCATTTTGCTGGAGGATGGTATCCGGAACCTGATCATCGCGCCGCTGCAATACGAAGGCCGTATTATTGGTTTACTGGAAGTTGCTTCCCCGATTCCCGGAGAGCTCAATGCGCTTTCCATGATCCGGTTAAAAGAAATACTACCGCTTTTTGCGCTGGCAATGCACCGTGGCCTGGAAGAACTCCGCAGTAGTATTCAGAACGTAATAAAAGAAAAATATACTGCCATACACCCTGTGGTAGAATGGCGCTTTACACAGGCTGCCATCAATTTCCTGGATTATAGGGAGCGCAACTCTACCGCTGAAATAGAGCCGATCGTATTCCGCGATATTTACCCGCTTTATGGTGTATCGGATGTGCGCAACTCTGCAACAGAGCGGAACAAAGCCATACAAGGTGATCTGCTGGATCAGTTAGTGCTTGCCAAAGAGGTGTTGCTTTCAGCTAAAGATAATCTGCCGTTGCCAATCCTGGATGAGCTTACCTTTAAGATTGATAAGTTCTCGCAAAGTATTGTGTCGGAACTGGGTCCTGATGATGAGGCGCAGGTGCTGGAATTTCTGAGATCAGAAGTTGAAGCTCTGTTTAATTACTTCCTGAAAACAAACCCGCAGACAGAGCAAACTATAAAAAGGTACAAAAACGCTATTACGAACACGCATCATGTGGTTTATAACAAGCGCCGTGCTTACGAAGAAAGCCTGTACCTGATAAACGAAACCATCTCCTCGTTCCTTGACAGGGAAGAAGAAAAGGCACAGGAAATATTCCCGCATTATTTTGAGAAGTACAAAACCGATGGACTGGAGTATAATATTTACATTGGGTCCTCTTTGCTGAACAGTGGCAACTTTGAGAAGATCTATCTTAAAAACATGCGCCTGTGGCAGCTTATGCTTACCTGCGAAATTGCCCGACGCATACAAACCCTGCGTGCCACGCTAAAACTACCTTTAGAAATTGCGCAGCTTATACTCGTGCACAGCGACCCTATCTCTATTAAGTTCAGGCTGGATGAGAAGAAATTTGATGTGGATGGCGCAAGCAACATACGCTACGAGGTTATAAAAAAACGTTTGGACAAAGCTACAGTACGCGATAACGAAGAGCGCCTTACCCAGCCCGGCAAGATTGCTATAGTTTATACCCAGCAAAAAGAGGCTGTTGAGTACATGCGTTACATCGAGTTTCTGCAGTCGGAGGGGTATATAGAGGAAGACGTGGAAATGCTGGAGGTGGATGAGATGCAGGGCGTGCAGGGCTTACGGGCCATTCGCGTTTCGGTAAGCTTTAAAGAGCAGTTGCGCCACGACATAGACTCCGGCGACGAACTACTTGCAATAGCGCAAAGTGCAAGTCTTAATTAAATAAACGCAAACCTTTATAAATAGGTAAAATCATATATTGATTGCATTTTATAAATTTATACAACTTTTTTCAATTCCAACTATTCAACTACAAATCAACTTTAAATCAACCAGTTATAGATTTTAAACAACCTTACAACATGCCTCGTTCTGAATATATTTTGTTGTTTTTTATCGCCAAGTGCAATTATTTTTAAACTTGCGCCGTTCTTAACCCAACACCAGCTTAGGTAACTGGTGAAATTTAGTTTTAACGTTTTCAACTTTTAGCCAAATGAAATTGAAAAACAGAATTATGCCTGCCATGTTATTTTTCGGCGTGGTAGCCTTCTCATCTTGCGATGACAGGGAAAAAGATACACTTCAGCCGACCTTTGAGCAGGGTGCTATCTCTCATGTAATGGTAGACTCTTCGGAGGTAACCTCTTATAACTATGCAGGTAAATCGCTTACCCAGATAAACTACTACGACAAGGAAACCGGTGACCTGGAATCTTTCGAGAAGTTTATCCGCGATTCAAAAGGCAACCTTATCAAATCTTCGACTCATGCTGGTACTAACCACGCTATGCTGTCGGAGCAGGATTACAAGTACAATGACAAGAACCAACTGACACAAACTACAACTTCTTACTACAATGGCAGCAGCCTGGAGTACAGCGCTGTTACCACGTTTGCTTACAACTCTAAAAAAGAGTTAGAGAAGAAAACAGTTTATGAAGGCAAAGAAGTGGCGACTGCAAAACTGAAGTCTTACACCACCTACGAGGTGCTTCCGAATGGCAACTTTGGCCAGGAAAAACAATATGTAGTAGATAGCAAGGGCACTGGCAAACTGTTCTCTACCACTACATATTCATACGACTCTAACCAGAATCCATTTTTTGCCCATGGTGAGCCGGGTGCAGCAGCCAGCCCAAACAACATGACCGTAGCTTCTACACTGGTACACGCCAGCAAAAAGGCTTACCGTTATACTTACACCTACAAGTATGATGAGCGCGGCTACCCAACCAGCCAGACGGTGACTTCGCCAAACGGCCAGGCACAGACCTTTACTTATTTGTATAGCAATTAAGTAAAAAGCACATTAGTTTAAGCCAAAGCGGCTGCAGGATTAGTCTTGCAGCCGCTTCGGTTTTTATGCTGCGTGTATTGTACCAGATACAACTATAAATAGCTATATTTGCTTTAAACCTCACATTTAACTGATGTCAAAAACTAAAATAACCGTAAACAATAACGGATCGCTTCGCATTGAAGGTGACTTTGAAATAGTGGATAAGGATGGAAACGTATATGGCTTAGGTGGCCGCACGCTGGTTTCTGTGTGTCGTTGTGGTCTGTCTAAAAACAAACCGTTCTGCGACGGCTCGCACAAAGGCCACTTTGAGCACGATGCCCAGGCATTTGACCTGCCTGAAAAGAAGGCTTAACTATAAACTATAGTTGATACGATAACTTACACTATGGCTGAACGCTTTGTAACTATAGCTGCTTTTAACGAACCCACCGAAGCCCACATTATGAAAGGCCGGCTGGAGGCGGAGGGCATCCTTTGCTTTCTTAGCGATGAGCATATAGTTGGTGCCCAGCCTTTTTACTCTGTGGCTGTTGGTGGCGTAAAACTTAAAGTTACTGAGCAGGACGAGGAAGAGGCACGTGCTGTGCTGGCCCGTATACAGGGCGGCAGCAGCGAGTTTTTATTGGATGACAATATAGAGCTTGCCCCGCCCATGCAGGAACATGTTATAGCTACAACCTGCCCCAACTGCGGTTCGGATCGTATTGCCGAAGAAAAATATAACAAAACAGTATTTTCGCTGAGTTACCTGCTCTTTGGTTTCCCGTTGCCTTTCCTGAGCCATAAATACAGGTGCTATAACTGTGGCCATGCCTGGAAGCTAAAATAAAAAAGGGAGCCTTACACGGCTCCCTTTTTTACTTCCGGTCGTAGTATTTAAAAAGCCTGCTCAATAAATGGTTTTGGAAAAGTGGTCCACACATCATCTCCGGGACGATCGATAGGCAATTCATCCAGCCGGTTGTAACGGCGCATATCTACCCAACGGTGCCCTTCAAAGTATAAAGAATAGCGACGCTGATATAGCATTTCATCTATAAGCGCTTCTTCTGTAAGCGGCCCGACATACGGCCCTACCCCATGCCCTTGCCTGATAATGTTCAGCGCCCGTACAGCTTCCAAAGTATTTCCGGTCTGTATGTTTGTCTCTGCATAAATCAGAATCAGTTCTTCGTTGCGGATAATCGGGATCGGGTCTGTGTTTGTCTTATACACTGCTACATCGTACTTGCCCGACAAATTATCAAGGGATGCAGCTTCATCCCGTAGTAATACTTTCGAGATCCGGTCATCATTTGGTGCGATGTCGCTAATATAACTTGGATGTGCAATGCGTATTTCTCCAGAGGAATTTGGTGCCACGAACACCGGATTCAGCAGGTCGCCGGAAGAAGAACTGAATGTATAGTACACCCCTTTATCAAAATCGGTACTCAGGTCTAAAAACGAATCTCCCAGTAACTCCAGGGCTTCTCCAAATTCTTCACGGTAAACGGCTACACGCGCAGCAAGCGCCCGGTTAAACTGCAGAAAACCTTCCGGATCGTTAAAACCGTCAAATCCTTCTGATAACGTAAACGGAAACTCCTCACCGGCAGCTGCAATATGCGCTGCCCCTTCATCCAGCAACAACGCAATCGAATCCAGGGCCGCTTCCCGTTCCACAAATGGCCCGAGATTATCAGGGTCATTAACATCTAATCGGATACCCGGCTCATACATCATGGTCAGGTTAAGGAGCAACTGATGCGCTTTTATGGTATTTGCAAAAGCCAGATAGCCCTCCCGCTCTTCATCTGAGATCAATGTCGTATTGTTGGCCGATGCAATCAGGATATTTGTATTCTTTACCACCCTGTAGCGACCTGCCCAGGGGTTTGTAGTATAAAACGTGTTATCATCCAGCACAGAACTACCCTTCCCTAACAGATCGGCAGTAAAACGTGGGTCAGCACTGGAAAAACGATAGTGTTCACGGCCAATCATACCCATGTTATCATAATAAGTGGCTAAGAACGTACGCATGCCAGCTTCAGTACCTACCACCAGGTTATTCAGGTCGTCCACTGTCGCGTTTACCAGCACAGATTCAACAGTTGGGTTATTGGGATCCGGAATATCATCAATTTCGCAGGCTGGCAACATGCCTATTACTGCCAGAAGCGCCATTACCGGTTTAACTTTTAATGCATTTATATACCTTTTCATAATGATCATATTTAAAATTAGAAACCGATAGAGAGATGCAGGAAATACCTTTTAGAGGAAGGGAAAGGGGTTACATCCACCCCGGTAGACAATCCGTTGCCACCGAAGTTGGAGACTTCGGGGTCGTAGCTGTCATAATCGGTTATGGTAAACAGGTTATTGGCAGATAGCCCGATCTTAGCCTGTCGTACTATACCACTGAAAACACCTTCCAGTAAACTGGTGGGCAGTGTATAATACAACCCGATCTCACGCAACCGCAGGTAAGATGCATCCTGCACGAAGGGCTCTGCCGTTACCCCCAGGGCATCGGTACGCTCTTTGGCATTGGGTATACCATCTCCTTCGTCGTCATCATCATAATCAAAAGAGGTGCCGCCGAGGTCTGTCAGCAACTGGGTCAGGTTTATGTTATCGCCGCCTTCTTTCCAGTGCAACAGGAAGGAGAAAGTCAGGTTCTGTTTGATAGTAAAGAAATTGTGGAAGTTCATCTGAAAATCCGGAGCAGCATCGCCAAGCACAACCACGCCCTCATCACCTTTTATACCTTTGATCTGAGTCGCTGATTTACCTTCTTCTATAAAAAATGTGCCCAATGTATTACCAAATCCTCCCAACGGAAAAGCAGGAACATCCAGTTCTGTTATTTCAGAGTTGTTAACCCAGTAACTGATCCTGGAATCCCATTTAAAGCCGGCAACATCGAAAGGAGTTGAGCTAAGTGACAGTTCTATGCCACGGTTTCGCAACTCGCCGGCATTTACTATGCGCGTACTGAAACCGGTTGAGCCCGGCACGTTCTGCACCAATATAAGATCCGAGACCGTTTTCACATAGTAGGTAGCTTCCAGTATGGCCTTATCTCCCAGTACACCAATGTCTACTCCGGTTTCAAATTCTTTCTGACGCTCCTGTTTAATATCTGCGTTACCGCGCTGTATCGGAACTATAATACCCGGGTTTCCGCCAATATTGAAGGGTGAAAATGAAGTATACTTAGAGCCAAATGGCGGGAAACCGCCAGCCTCGCCGTATGCTGCCCGAAGCTTGAGCATATTTATACTCTCCTGTGTCCAGAAACCGAAGTTGGCAAGGTTCAGGGCCAGCGAGAATTTAGGGAAAGCCACGAACTCATTTACATCAGCGTTATTTGATGACTTATCAAGGCGCAACCCTGCAGTAGCAATGATGCGGTCGCTGAAGTTAACTTCTTCCTGGAAGAACAACCCTTTGTTTCTGACCGGAAGCTGCGTCTGATCCACAGTTACAGCACTCGACTGGTCCAGGTTTGTCTGGGAACCAATAAGCTGCGTGGCTATAGTTAGTACCTGGTCCTGGTTGAAGTTTTCGCGGGTAGCGCCAATGGTTGTTGTAAAATCAAGGGTATTGTCTGCCACCGACAGGTTGTTTACAACGAATGCAGCAAAGTTGGTGTTCAGGTTATAGTTGTTACCCTGGATAGAGGTGCCCTGATTCCCGTTCCGCTCGAACTGTAATATTCTCGGGAAGATGGCGATCGTTTTAAGGTTGTAAAAGTCCAGGCCTGCACGTAATACCAGTTTGGTACTGCTTAAGTCAGTAGTATACAGGTTTGTATTTAAGGTAAAGCCACCCAGGAAACGGTCTATATTTTCTTTGTTCGTCATCAGGTCGCGGGTTTGCAGAAAGTTGGAAGCTGCAAACGGGTTATCCGGATACAAACCGCTATCATCCCTGAATAAATCTACAAAGCTTGGCGTACTGGATAAAGCTACACCAAAAGAAACACCGGCATTATCGTTATTGGTGAGGCCGCGTTTTGCTATAGAATTGATATAGTTGGTGCTTAAACTAAAATTAAATCGGTTGGAGATCTCGTGATCCAGGTTAAAGCGCAGTGACTTTTTTCGTAGCCAGTTCGTTTAATAATACCTTCTTCATTCTGCACCAGGCCACCTACATAAAACTGTGTTTTTTCGCTTCCGCCGCTTATGTTCAGGCGGGTATTATACAGCATCCCCTTGTTGCCGTATAGTTCCTTTTCGTAATCAATCAGGCGGCCTGCATTACGTGCTTCTATAAACTGTTCAACAAGTTCAGGTCGGTCAAGGTAAGTAGAGGCTACCCGCTCTTCTGTAAAATTGCGCATACCTAATAAATGTGCAGCCTTGGTAAATCCCACATCCTGCGAAACATCAACCAAGGTTTTGCCAGCCGTTCCACGTTTTGTTGTGATGATAACAACGCCTGCTGCTGCCAGCGAACCATAAATAGCAGCTGCGGAGGCACCTTTCAGTACTTCTATCGTTTCTATGTCGTCGGGGTTGATATCTGCTATGCGGTTAGAAGCGTTATCCTGGTTTGATGCATTTCCCTGGTTGGCAGCAGCTGTAACCACATTCAGTCCACCTGAAATGCTGGAGTTGTCTACAATTATCCCATCAATAACATAGAGTGGCTGCGCATTGCCAAAAATGGAAGTTACCCCGCGCAGTTTCATGGCAATACCCCCGCCCGGCGCGCCCGAGTTCTGGACAACGTTTGCGCCCACCAGTTTGCCACTGATAGCAGCATCCATGGTCTGGGGCGTTGTGATGCCTGATATCTCACGGGTATTTATAGTAGAGACTGCATTCGCGGCATTTGTCCGTTTTACAGTTGTAGCAAGACCCGTCACTACAACTTCGCTGAGACTGGTGGCTTTTTGAACAAGCCGGATGTTAAGTTCTGTTAAAGCCGGAGTAACGCTTACTGTTTGCGATACATACCCCAGAAACGAGAAGGTGATTCTGCCATTTTCAGAAGGCAGGGTAATGGAATAATTACCGTTTACATCGGTACTGGTGCCTGTAGTGGTACCCACCACCACAACTGCTACGCCTGGCAGCGCATTACCTGATCCGGAATCAGTAACTCTGCCGCTAACAGTAGTTTGCCCCTGCACTATAAACGGCAAAAGCCAGCATAGCAAAGCCAGCAGCTTAAGCGAGTAATGCTTTTTCATAAAGAATATCTAATATGGTAAATAAATAGAGGGCTTTGGAGGAGCTACGGGTTAGGGCAGCTGTGTACCATTATACGGTTTGCATTAATTAAAGTATGATTTTACTAATAACAATACAATTGAAATCACATAATTATATAACTATTATAATATATATAAATACATGCATCCCTTGTTATAAGGCTTAAAGTTTAGGATCTCATAAAAAGAGAACGGCGAAAACAAACCGCAGCTGGCACAAAAAAACCGTAGCCTGTGAGGCTACGGTGATTTACGTTTTCCGGGTAAGGCAGCTTATTTTGAAGTCAGTTCGTTTACAAACTGCACATATTCCGCACGGGCTTCTTCCTGGCTTTTACCCTCCTGTTTTTTCCAGGCATCCCATTTGGCAATATTCTTAAAGTCGAAACCGCCCGGGCGCTCTGTGTTCACATCTCCTTCTGAGCCCTGCTTATACAAGGCGTATAGTTTAAGCAGCACATCGTTCGATGGGCGTTCGGTTAACGTTTTTGAGCGCTCAACCGCGCTTTCAAATTCCTGTTGTGTAGCCATAGTTCAGTTTATAGTTTGAGAGGATTCCAAATTAACAAAAAGTAGTATGCAAGCATAACGTTAGCGTATTTTATTTTTGTAGAAAAACCGCGTATATTTAGTTGCCGCCACACAGGCTGCAGCTCATCACTTAAACCCAAGCACAAATTATGAAGAAACTGAAACCCGCAGCAGCCTATGTAGGTACGCTGCTTTCGGCTTCGCTTGTAGTAGGTACAGGCTGCTCTACGAGCAACACCACTACTGCCACCAATACCACCATAGAACAAACGGAAAGCACCGCCACAGCGGAGCCTATACCGCCGGTTGCCAAAAAAGTACCTAAAGAACTTACAACACACGGCGACACCCGCATCGATAATTATTACTGGATGAACCAGCGCGAAGATCCGGAGGTTATCGCCTACCTGAACGCTGAAAACGACTACACTAAATCAGTGATGGCTGACACTGAAGAGCTGCAGGAAAAGCTTTTTAAAGAAATTGTAGGCCGTATTAAGCAAACTGACGAATCGGTACCTTATAAAAAGAGCGGTTATTTTTATTATACACGTTTCGAAGCAGGAAAAGAATATCCTGTTTATGCCCGTAAAAAAGGGACCATGGAGGCTGCTGAGGAGGTTATGCTAAATGCCAACCAGCGGGCCGAAGGACTTGGTTACTATGCAGCTGCCGGCATGAACGTAAGCCCGAACAACAACCTGCTGGCCTTTGGGGAAGATACTGTGAGCCGCCGCCAGTATACCATCCGTTTCAAGAACCTGCAGACCGGTGAGCTACTGCCTGATCGTATTCCGAATACAACCGGCGCAGCTGTGTGGGCTAACGACAACAAAACGGTATTTTACACTATGAAAGATCCGTCACTGCGTTCGTATAAAATCTTCCGCCATACACTGGGCACACCATCGTCGCAGGACAAGGAAGTGTACCACGAAGCAGACGAAACCTTCGGTACATTTGTATACAAAACAAAGTCTGACAAATACATTATCATCGGCTCAAGCAGCACTATGGCGCAGGAGTATCGCTATGTAGATGCATCTAACCCTACTGCTACCCTAAAGGTAATTCAGCCAAGAGAGCGTGGTCTGGAGTACGATGTGGATCATTTCGGCGACAGCTTTTACATCAGAACAAACAAAGATGGCGCGACCAACTTTAAGCTGATGAAGACCCCGGTTGGCAAAACCACCAAAGAGAACTGGAAAGAGGTTATTGCGCACCGCCCGGACACTTACCTGGAAGGAACTGAGATATTTAAAGATTACCTGGTGCTGCAGGAGCGCAAAAACGGCCTTACACAACTGCGCATCAAAAAATGGAACGACCCGAAAACCGACTACTATGTTGATTTTGGCGAAGAAGCTTATACAGCCGGCATCAGCATAAACCCTGATTTCGACAGCAAAGTATTGCGCTATAGTTATAGTTCGCTTACCACACCAAGCTCTACCTACGACTTTAACATGGTTACAAAAGAGAAAACACTGTTGAAGGAACAGGAAGTAGTGGGTGATTTTGACAAGAACAACTATGAGTCGAAGCGCGTGTACGCTACAGCCGATGATGGCACTAAAATACCGGTATCGCTGGTTTACCGCAAAGGCCTGAAACTGGATGGCAACAATCCTACCCTGCTGTATGCTTATGGTTCGTATGGCATCAGCATGAACCCTGGCTTTAACTCCAGCCGACTGAGTTTGCTGGATCGCGGTTTTGTTTATGCTATCGCGCACATCAGGGGTGGCCAGGAAATGGGTCGCCAGTGGTACGAAGACGGCAAAATGATGAAGAAGAAAAATACCTTCACCGACTTTATTGATGCTTCGGAGTTCCTGATCGATCAGAAATACACCAATCCGGACAAACTGTTTGCTCAAGGTGGCAGCGCCGGCGGCTTATTGATGGGTGCTGTAGTGAACATGCGTCCGGAACTATATAAAGGCGTGCACGCAGCCGTACCATTTGTGGATGTGGTAACTACTATGCTGGATACCAGTATTCCGCTAACTACGGGTGAGTTTGATGAGTGGGGCAACCCGGCTGAGAAAGCAGCTTATGATTATATGCTCTCTTACTCGCCATACGACAACGTAGAAGCCAAAGCATACCCGAACATGCTGGTAACTACAGGCTTGCACGACTCTCAGGTACAGTATTTTGAACCGGCCAAGTGGGTAGCCAAACTGCGCGAGATGAAAACGGACGACAACCTGCTGCTACTGCAAACCAACATGGAAGCAGGCCACGGCGGTGCATCCGGCCGTTTCCGCCCTTACCGTGAAACCGCCCTGCAATATGCTTTCTTCCTGAAGCTTGCAGGTATTAATGAATAATTAATGAATAATGAGGAGTGATTGATTCCTGAGTTATTACATTACCACAATACCTAAAAAGTCCCGCTGCTATAGTTTAGCAGCGGGACTTTTTGTTCTATAGTTGTCATTCCAAGTGAAGCAAGGAATCTATTTAGTATTCAGAACAGATCTCTCCTATCGTCGAGATGAGAAATTACTTACTCTAGTAAGATAATATCTTATCTAACGCTTACCACAATTTTCCCGAACTGCTTACCGGCTTCCATGTAGCGCATGGCTTCTTCGGTTTTCTCCAGCGGGAAGATGCTGTCAACTATAGGAATTACTTTTTTCTCACGCACAAAGGCTACCATCCTGGCAAAGTCTTCGTTTGTCCCCATTGTGCTGCCGTAAATAGCCAGTTGTTTCCAGAAGATCTCAGCGGGATTTAGTTGCCCGATCATGCCGGTTGTGCCGCCGTACATACCTATTCTGCCGCCCGGTTTAGCCAGTTTTACCAGTTGCACAAACCCTTCGCCGGCTGCGCCGTCTATGCTTACATCAAAGCCACCAACTATAGTTTTCAGCTCTTTGCCCCAGTTCTCTTTTTTATAGTTGATGCCACCCGTTGCCCCCAGTTTTTTTGCAGCTTCAATCTTTTCGTCAGAGCCTGAAGTAACCCAAACCTCTGCTCCCGCTGCTACGGCAAATTGCACGGCAAACAACGCCACTCCTCCGCCTGCGCCGGTTATCAGCACTTTTTCGCCAGCTTTAAGACTGCATTTAGTAAACATAGCACGGTAAGCGGTTACACCAGCCAATGGTAAGGCCGCAGCTTCTTCGAAAGTCAGGTGTTCCGGTTTCTCGTGCAGGTTGGTGGCGCGCACTTTTACAAACTCGGCAAAGGCACCATCTTCCGGCATACCCAACACTTTAAAGTTTTGCCCATGCGCGCGCGGGTTATCGCCCCAGTCCGTTGACGGATCTATGATCACTCCTTTTCCAATCCAGCTTTTATCAACATCCTCGCCCACTTCGGTAACTATACCGGCGCCATCAGAACCCAGTATAGTTGGGTACTCTTTCGTAAAATAGCGGCCATATTGTATGTACACGTCGCGGTGGTTCAGAGCTGCGGCTTTTACCTGCACTATAGCTTCGCCGGGACCGGCAACTGGCTTCTCTTTTTCAATCAGTACAAACGGAGAATTTATGGCTTCGAGGTATATGGCTTTCATGAAACAGTTTATAGTTTGATGTTATGCAAAGGTATCATTTCTGGCAAAAGGGCAAAGCAACTATAAGGTTGGCATTTATAGTTTCAGCGCTTAACTTGCAACTATAGCCACAACAACTCATGAACAACTATAGCATACGCACAGCCAGCCTATCCGACATACCAACTATAGAATCGCTGGCTGAAGCCACCTGGGAACCAACCTACAAACACATTTTATCGAAAGAGCAGATAGATTATATGTTTGACCTCATCTATAATAAAGAAGCACTGGAGCAGCAAATGGATGACGGGCAAACATTTGTACTGCTATTTGGCGATGATAAGCCGCTGGGGTTTGCAAGCTATAGTTTAAGAAATGCTGAAGAGCAACTATACAAACTCAACAAGATATACCTGGTGCCGGAGTGCCACGGCAAAGGGCTTGGCCGAAAACTGATCACTTACGTAGAGAACGCAACCCGCGAACTGGGTGCCAGAATGATAGACCTGAACGTGAACAGGTACAACAAGGCTAAGCTGTTTTATGAGTCGTGCGGGTATTATGTGCACCACGAAGAAGACCTGGCGATAGGCCCCTACTGGATGAACGACTACGTAATGCGGAAGCAACTATAACTTAAAAAGGGCAGCCATGTGGCTGCCCTTTTTCACTACTTTAAACTTAAGCAAACAAAACTTTAGCTTTATTACATGTGTGCGATCGGATCCGCATTACCATCAGGATCGTTAGACACATACCCGTCAGTGCTGATGTTACCTAACAGCAACAGACCAGCAACGTGCGGCGATGCCATAGAAGTACCACTGATCGTGTTGTAGGTCCCACCTTTCCAGGTAGACTTGATGCTTACACCAGGTGCGCAGAAATCTACAGGAGGGTTGCCATAGTTAGAGAACGATGCAAAACGGTTGTTTACATCCATAGCAGATACTGTGTACACATTGCTGTGGTTTACACGCGCAGGAGATGAATTGTTAGCGTGCGTGCTTTCGTTACCGGCAGCTAAAGCAAACTTAATGCCTTTGCCGGCAGCAGCAAGAACAGCCTGATCCAGAGCTGCAGATACCGGGCCACCTAAACTCATGTTTGCGGCGTCTCCTGATTTAGCGTTAGCAGCCACATAATCTACACCGGCAATTACGCCAGAGTAAGCGCCGCTACCACGGGAGTCAAGCACTTTTACAGCCACTACAGTTGCACCGTAAGCTACACCCACTACGCCGATACCGTTACCTTTAATAGCACCAATTGTACCAGCTACGTGTGTTCCGTGTCCGTTACCGTCATCAGCACTACCGGCATCTCTACCGGACGTAAACATTGTTACGCTTCTTGCAACATCAACATTCAGGTCTGGGTGGTCCAGGTCTATACCAGTATCTATAACCCAGGCAGTTTTACCGGCACCGCTGGCAGAACCAACACGCGTAATACCATAAGGAATTTCCTCGCCTGTTGAGCCGCCGCCACCAGTTCCTGGCTTGGCAAGGGCTACTATTCTGTCCTGCTCAATATAATCTATACGCTCATCACCACGAAGTCTTTTAACATCAGCCGGCGATAGTTTTGCAACTACACCTACCAGCGCTTTGCCGTAAGATCTTTCGATAGCGAAGTCAGTAATATTGTTCTCATTAAAAACCTCCACACCAAACTGGCGGGCACGTTCAACACTCTGTGCATATGTAGCCGTTTCGCTCATACGCAAATTACCTTGTTTAAATACAACTATGTACTGTCCACTGATCGGGGCTCCGTTCTCGCCATTCAGCTGAATTGCATCTTCTGTAGCTACGGCATCAACAGCTTCGTTGTCGCAGGCTGTAAACGTACAAGATACTGCAACAACAGCAGTTCCCAGCAGTAAAGACCGCATAGTGTTTCGAATTTGTAAGGTGTTTTTCATTTGTTTTTAAGGTGTTAAAGTTAAAATAATAGGTATTAAATAAATCCGGATTTTATGTAAGATATTGAATCATCGATACATATACAAATGCAAATATATAAAAGACTAAATTGATGCCTAAAAACAGCCCTTAACATACCTGAATAGGCGATATTTTTTTCGGGGCCCGAACAGCTTCCCTTCTCTCCCACTTTAACATCCCCAAAAACCACTTTTACCAGTATCTCACTCCAGCGCCTCTCTTTACAGATGTAGCAACGTATACCTGTTTTACTATGGAAGTAGTTACAGGCAAAATGCACATTATCAATATAGTGCTATTTACAGTATTACTATGAGCTTATAGATTGGCATAAATGATATGAATTTTGTAGCTTGAACCTGAACAAAAAAGCAATCGCCGTGAAAAACCTGCCTTTTAAATTTTCTTTAAATAATATATTCCTGATTCTCAATATTTTATTTATAGTTGCATGTGGCCAGAAGCAGGAATCGATTGTCAGCGAAATGGAATTATCTGCAGCGCTCTCACCAAGCTCTGATACGATTCCATTATCTCCTGGAAATGTAAGGGATGTTTTAACTGATTATGCGAAAAATCACCCGGATAGCATTGCTGTTATCAGCACACGGCATGGTAATATAAAAGTGCGCCTGTATAAAGACACGCCCTTGCACCGTGCTAATTTTGTTCGGCTTACCAAATCAGGTTTTTACAACCAGGGCGAGTTTTACAGGGTTGTTAAAGGATTTGCCATACAGGGCGGCGACTCTGATAACCGAACCATGAAACAGACAGTCTATAAAATTCCGCAGGAGTTTAACCGCAAGTATATACACAAGAAAGGCGCCCTAGCCATGGCCCGCTACGGCGACGAACAGAACCCGGATAAAGAGTCATCATCACACAACTTT
The DNA here is from genome assembly GCF_010092985.1 of Pontibacter pudoricolor. Taxonomy (GTDB): domain Bacteria; phylum Bacteroidota; class Bacteroidia; order Cytophagales; family Hymenobacteraceae; genus Pontibacter; species Pontibacter pudoricolor. The sequence goes on from NZ_CP048106.1 coordinate 2,337,398, forward strand.
TACATTGTGCAGGGCGAACCGGTTCCACTTCACGAGATCCGAGCCTGGGAAGAGAAACATGGCATTAAATATACACCGGAAGAGGTAAAGCTTTACCAGACTATTGGTGGCGAACCATCATTAGACACCGAGTATACGGTGTTTGGGGAAGTAATAGAAGGACTGGATGTGGTAGATAAAATTGCCAACGAACCAGTTGATGCCAGCAGCTGGCCAAGACAATCGGTGTTGCATACTATAAAAATGGTGGAGTAGCGTTTTACTTCTCCGTTGCCTCTGTTCCGCTTTCTTTACTCGATTCATCCACAACATAAAGTGGCCTGCCCTGTACGTTGTTAAACACGCGCGCCAGGTACTCGCCGGCAATACCTAAACAAATAAGCTGCACACCGCCCAGGAACAAAACGCTTAAAATGATGGAAGCCCAACCTTCTACATAATCCTTAAAAATAAGGCGAGCCAGCAAGGCATAGATCATAACTATAAATGCACCTCCTGAGACTATAAAACCCAGCATAGAAGCCATTTTAAGCGGAAAATCTGAAAAAGAAGTAATACCATCGAAAGCAAAGCGTAACATTTTACGGTAGGTATAGCCGGTCGCGCCACCATGCCGCTCGTCGCGGGTATAGTTTATCCAGGTTTGCCGGAAGCCAACCCAGGCTACCTGCCCACGCAAAAATTTATTTCGTTCCGGCATCTGTTTCAGAACACGTACTATTTTGGCGTCCATTATCCTGAAATCGCCGGTATCCAGCGGAATGTTTACATGTGTGATTTTTGAAAGAAGGCGGTAAAAGAATTTGGCTGTCATTTTCTTCAGGTAGCTTTCGCCTTTGCGGTAAACTCTGCGTCCATATACCACCTCAAAACCTTCCTGCATTTTAGCATATAGTTGCGGGATCAGCTCAGGCGGGTCCTGCAGGTCTGCATCCATTACGACAACAGCTTTACCAACCGCTACATCCAGCCCCGCCGAAACGGCCACCTGGTGCCCGAAATTCCTACTCAGGCTTATATAGTTTACAGAAGTATTACTGGCTGCAAGCTCTTTTATAAACCGAAGTGAGTCATCCAGGCTGCCATCATTTACAAAGATCAGCTCATAGTTTACCTGCATCTGCTGTAATACAGAAAGCAACCTGTCATATAACTTAGGCAAATTGTTGCCCTCATTATAAACAGGTACCACTATAGATAAATCAGGATCAGTTGTAACGTTTTCAGTCATCAGGGTGAAAGGCAGAAATTGGTTGCTATAGTACAAATATAAGATTTATAGTCAGCCATCTGTAGCACCTATCCAGATTTATAGTTCCCCTTAAAAACAAAGGCGCTGCATTGCTGCAGCGCCTTTACCTATAGTTTATAGTTTACACTTACCAGATTTTCACACGGTTGTTCTCGGCCTGGAACATGTTATCGCCCTGCTCGCAGCCAAACGCTTCGTAAAACTGTGGCATGTTAGATACAGGCCCGTTTGTTCGGAAGCGACCCGGTGAATGTGGATCTGTGAGTATTTGCTGGTTCTGTGCTTCGTCGCGCATATTCACGCGCCAGATCTGTGCCCATGCCAGGAAGAAACGCTGCTCTGGCGTAAAGCCCGCAATCAGGCCCGGGTTCTTTTTCTCCAGTGCTTTTTGCAGTGCAGTGTAGGCAATGTTCAAACCACCGATATCTGCAATGTTTTCACCCATTGTTAGTTTGCCATTTACTGGCAAATTATCTAAAACCGTGTAACCGCTGTACTGCTTATCCACCATAGCGGCGCGGGCATTAAATTTCTCCAGGTCTTCTTTGCTCCACCAGTCTTTCAGGTTACCTTCAAAGTCATATTTGGCACCCTGATCATCGAAACCATGTGTTAGTTCGTGGCCGATAACTGCACCCATACCGCCATAGTTAACAGCGTCGTCTGCGTTAGGATCAAAGAACGGAGGTTGTAAAATACCTGCCGGGAACACGATCTCGTTCATGCTCGGGTTATAATAAGCATTTACAGTAGGAGGCGACATAAACCACTCGGTACGGTCTACTGGCTGACCAATTTTACCGATGTTTTTACGGAACGCAAACTGGCTGGCGCGCATCACATTCTCGGCATAAGAATTACGGTTAATATCGAGTCCTTTATAGTTCTCCCACTTATCAGGATATCCGATTTTAACAGCAAAGGCATTCAGTTTTTCCAGGGCGCGTTTCTTTGTTTCTTCGCTCATCCAGTCCAGGTCACGAACGTGTTCTTTAAAGGCTTCCTGTAAATTATTAACCATTTCAAGCGCTTTCTGCTTGGCTTCCGGCGAGAACGTTTTCTGTACATATAACTGCCCTAACGCTTCGCCCATGGCACCATCCGTAGCCTGCAGCACACGTTTCCAGCGAGGCTGCATTTCTTTGGCTCCATTCAGTACCTTGCCATAAAAGTTAAAGTTTTCCTGCACAAACTCCTGGCTCAGGTATGGTGCGGATGTACGGGCCAGATGCCAGCGTGTGTAGGTTTTCCAGTCGGCTACGGGTATACTTTTCAGCATACCGCTCAGCTCTTTAAAGAAAGCAGGCTGCCCCACTATAAGTTCTTTAGACGACTGCGCTCCCATATTTGTCAGGAGCTGGGTAATTTTCAGGTTTGGATTTTGCCTGGCAAATTCCTGGATAGTCATTTTGTTATAGTTGGCATACGGGTCGCGCAGTTCCACGCGGGTTCTGGAAGCCTTCGCCAGCCTGGTTTCAATGTCCATTACCGTTCTGGCCTTTTTCTGGGCAGATGCAGCATCATCTCCTATTAACCGGAACATGTTCTGCAGGTGCTTCAGGTATTCTGTGCGGATGGTTTTAGAACGCTCATCCTCTTTCAGGTAATAATCACGGTCTGGCAAGCCCAAGCCGCCCTGCATGGCCCATAATGCATATTGTGTGCTTATTTTATCATCCTGGGTAACATACATCGTAAAGTAGCCGCTTACGCCTTTGGTTTTAAGGTCAGCAACTGTCTTTAGTAGTTCGTCGGTAGTTTTAGCAGCGGCAATTTGTTCCATTTCTGGTTTAATAGGTGTCATGCCTGCCTTGTTAACAGCCACGGAGTCCATGCCTGCCGCATAAAAATCGCCTACCAGTTGTGCCGGCGAGCCTTTTGTTACTGTGGTGTTCGAGGCTGCCTCTGTCAACAGTTCGCGTAGTATAGCGTTATTCTTTTCGGCTAACTCGTTAAAAGAGCCCCACCTGCTTTCCGATGCGGGTATCGGGTTGTTTTTGACCCAGCCACCGTTCGCATACTGGTAAAAATCTTCGCAGGCATTAACTGTGGTATCCAGGTTGGCAAGGTCAAGCCCTGTTCCCATATTCATTTCCGTTGTAGTGGCAGAGGCGGTACTGGCAGCATCGTCGGAGGTGGTGGAAGAACTACAACCCGCCAGCCATAAGCCGGCAAGTGCAGCCGAAGAAAGTAACAGATATCTATTTTTCATAAGGCTATTATATTTATTTTATGTTACGGGTACAAAATTCAGTAACGAGCAATTCATCAGAATAAATACTTCATTTATAGTTTATAGTTGCTTAAAGCCGGCACCTAAAGGCTGCTATCGAAACCGAAACTATGCTCAGACAAAAAAAACGCCCCGGCTAAACTATAGCCGGGGCGTTTTGTATTTCAGAAATCAGACTTATTGTACTGGTCTGTTCTTTACATAGGTGTTCAGCCAGGTATCCATTTCCCATAACATGTGCAGGATAGATTCCTTGGCAGCATAGCCATGGCTTTCGTGCGGCAGGAACACTAAACGCGTGGTAGCTCCGTGACCCTTCAGCGCATTGTAAAAACGCTCGCTCTGTACCGGGAAAGTACCTGAGTTATTATCGGCTTCACCGTGAATGAGCAGGATCGGAGTTTTTACTTTATCTGCAAACGAGAATGGCGACATTCTGTGGTATACTTCCGGAGCTTCCCAGTAAGAACGTTCCTCCTGCTGGAAACCAAAAGGCGTTAAGGTACGGTTGTACGCACCGCTACGGGCAATACCCGCTGCAAACAGATCAGAGTGGGCCAGTAAGTTAGCCGTCATAAAAGCGCCATACGAGTGACCACCAACTGCAACACGCTTCGGGTCAACCACCCCCATACTTACTACTTTGTCGATAGCAGCTTTAGCGCTTGCTACCAGCTGTTCGTTATACGTGTCGTTTGGCTGTGCACTGCCTTCTCCTACAATCGGAATATCGGTTCTGTCCAGCACAGCATAGCCCTGTGTTACCCAGAACAACGGCGAACCGGAGCTGATACGGGTAAACTCGTAAGGAGAGCTTTTCACCTGACCGGCAGTTGCCGCATTCTTAAACTCGCGCGGGTAAGCCCACATCAGCATTGGAAGCGGTGCGTCGCCTTTCTTGTAATCTTTCGGCAGGTATAAAACAGCGTTCAGTTTTACACCATCGTTACGCTCGTACTGCAGCATTTCTTTCTGCACACCTTCCAGTTGCGGAGTTGGGTGCGGGAAGGTAGTTACCTGCGTCAGTTGCTTTTTGCCCAGATCGCGCACAAAATAGTTAGGTGCATCTTTTTCAGATTCTCTTCTGGTGATGATCTGCTTTTTATCCAGGTTAATGATATCTACCGGGCGCTCATAGTACGGCGCTTCAGAACGGAACAATATCTTTGCCTTCTTAGATTTCAGGTTAAATTCGCTCAGGAACGGGCGGTTACCTTCCGGAGATCCACCTTCCGAGATCATGTAAATGTTCTGGCCCTTTTTATCGGTTAGCAGCACGCTGCGGCCATACTTATTTTTAGTGAAAACAGGCGAACCCGGGTCATTATAACCATCTTCGTAAGAGCGCTCGATCAGAACGGTAGCTTTTCCGGGCTTTGCAGGGTCAACTGTACTTACACGTTCTGCACGGGTTTTCCACCAGCGCTCGTTTACCAGCGCCAGGTTTTCGCCCCACTGTATCCCTCTGTATCTGTACTTGGTTGTAGCCAGCTTAGCCGGCTTGGTAGTAAAAGGTGCATCCAGGGTATAAACTATATCGCGTACGGCTACTTCTTTGTTCGCGTCGCCGCCATCCTGCGCTTCTGCCCAGTACAGCGTAGCAGGCTTATCAGGGCGCCAGCTATAGTTGCGTGGTCCTTTGGCTACGGCATCAAACGCAATCGGAATGTCTTCGGCCAGCGGCAGTTGTGCCAGCTGCTTCACTACTTTACCATCGCGGCTCCAAACTTCTACGTTGTACGGAAAGTTGTAAGACGGCACTAGGTAAGAGTATGGTTTCTGCATCGTTTCAACCAACAGATACTGACCATCCGGCGACACTTCAAAACCTTTTACCACGCCAGCTTTTCCTATAGCTTGCTGTTGTCCGTCTACTGTTACCAGCTTCAGTTGCGTCTGCATGTAGTAGTCGAACAGCTGCTCGTCGTAGCGGTTTTTAAGCAAGTCCTGGTACGTGCGCGATGGCTTTACTTTACCAATGTTTTGCTGGATGGTCGGACCCGCCGGAGCCAGGGAAGGTTTTGGCATTTCGCCGCGGTTTTCATCTACAAACTTTACTACCAGCGTCTTGCTATCCGAGGTCCACTCGAATGGGCTGCCTCTGTGGGCATCGTTTATAGTTGCATTCGTCAGCTTTTTCGCCTGTTTTGTGCTGATATCGGCAATCCATAGTTCGATACCGTTGGCAACAGTGTTTGTAAAGGCGATATATTTTTCATCCGGCGACCAGGTAATGTAAGACAGCCGTGCATTTTGTGGCAAACCTTTTATCTGGCTTTCCTGGCCTCCGTTTACCTGTTTTATTTTAATGTTGCTGATAGACGACGCGCGACTCTGCCCGTTGGTAGCAGGGTTAATGCGCAGACCGGCCAGGCGGCTTTCCGGTTGTGCCAGTTCTTCAATGCTCGGGTAGCCCGGGCGCTCCAGCAGCAACATCAGGTCGCCTTTTGAGTTGATGCTTACCGATGGCGTGGCCGGTGCATCGATAATGTCGGCTATAGTTTGCGGCGGGCGTTGGTAAGAGATGTTCAGGTCCTGTGCCCCCTGCGCAAAGGCGGTGGGTGCAGGCGAGCCTCCTAACAGCAACAGCCCCAGCAGGGCTATACCTGCAGTTTTGGTTTTGTAAAGGTTCATGTCAGATAAAGTGTAAGATTAGTTTGTAGTGCTTAGATGTAATTTAAGGAGAATAGTTTAATCTAAAGAGCTCTCCCTGATCAATATTTCATATATTTAATTTTGGCAATATTATTGCTTGGAATATTGCTACACCTAAACCACAATTTTATGAAAACCAAAAACTTACTCCTCACTTTTATCATTTTTTTGCTGGGTATCGAAGCAACTTCTCAATCCAGAAATAGCCGGACGCTTGAGATACGTTCTTACGAAACATTTTTTGTCGGACCTGAGAACGAGCTCGACCTGGATACATTGATTATGCACAACAACTCCATTCTCAGGTTCGACCCTGCTAAACCAGGAAAACTGGTAGCCAGATTAGCCATAATAGGCCGCAAATGTAAAATAACTGCTAAAGGCGCCGATGGTGAAGAAGGGAACAACTTTACACCTGGCGAAGATGGCAGAAATGGCGGAACACTGGATGTATTTCTCAATTTTAAAAGTTTAGGATGGCTGATTATAGATATCAGAGGAGGAGACGGCGGTAATGGTGCAAATGGAATATCTGGGCTAAAAGGTAAACCTTCTAAAACTGAGACGCGATCTTATATCGATGCAAAAGGAAAATTGCAGACTACAACTATAGTACAGCTTGGTGATCCTGGATCTGATGGCACAGACGCTACAAGAGGGGGCAGCGGCGGAAGCGGCGGGCAACTTAAATTAACTTACGACTCAAAATTATTCACACCTACTTTCAATCAAAGTAAGAAAAAAGCGCAGAGCGTAAATATACTTTATGCAGGTGGTGTTAAAGGAAAAGACGGAACGCCTGGCAAAGGTGGTATGGGCAGTAAAGACGGTACAGTTAAATATACCCCAACCCAAGCTAGCAATACCGGACACATTGAGATTAAAAGAGCAGATGTTACCTCAAAATAATTCTGCCTGAAACAACCGAATTTACTATTTTAACCAACCCACTTGAAAAACAGCTACCTTCTTACCTGCCTGATACTGCTCCCGATATGGTGCATCTGGTCAAACGCATTCCGCTAAACTGGAAATAAAAGAAAAAGAAGTGTTTATAGTTGGGCCGGATAACATGCTTGCTGCGGATTCCCTCATCATGCACGACAGATCATCTATAAAGTTCTCTTATGATACACCCGGCATTTTAAAAGCAACAATTGCTATAGTTGGCAGTAAATGTGAGATTTTATCGAGAGATGAAAATGGCCTGGATAGTAAAAACGGGGAAGAATGGCATAAAAGGCCCTAAAGGAGAAGACATAGTACCCTATGAACTCATACCCGGCACACCCGGAACCGATGGCACAAATGCAACGACAGGCTTGCCTGGTGGCAACGGCGGCAATATCAGTTTCACGTAATCTATCAAAAAGTTTATTCCGGTTTTTAATCACTCTAAAGCCCGAAACAGCATCACGCTGCTATACACTGTAGGCGATGCAGGCAGAGACGGCACGCCGGGCAAGGGCGGCTTCCAGAGTGCAGATGGCATACTGGAACATAAAAAAGAACCAGGCTTTGTAGATAGGCAGATCAGGTTAAACAGTGCGAATACAGCTTCGATACACGATTAATTTTTCAGGTTCTCATACATAACTTTTATACTCGCAACTATAGACTAAACTATGATCCGGGCATTATCAATATCGTTATTTCTGCTCCTGAATCTTTTAGGTACAGTAAAGGGGCAATCAGTTCCTAAACTTGAAGTAAGGGCAGGGCAGGTATATGTTGTAGGACCGGACAACAGGCTTATAGTGGATACACTTGTGCTGCATAACAATGCAGAAATAAAGTTTGCTGCAAACACCACAGGCACTATGGTTGTAAAAGCGGCTTATGTTGGAGATGGCTGTACTATAACTTCAAGAGGTAGTGACGGCGAACATGGAAAACGTAACGTGCCGGCAACAAATGGCGGAAATGGTGGAGACCTCGAGCTTAATATACACTTTATAAAGCTGGGCAGTCTAGCTCTGGATACCCGGGGTGGTGCCGGAGGAAAAGGTTATATAGGAAAAAATGGAAGCAAACCTGTTACCAAAAAAGAAGCAACCAAGGTAATGGGAAAAGACGGCAATTATTCTACTGTTTACCATACAACTATAGTTAAAACAGGCTCCGAAGGCGAAAGTGGAACGGCAGCCGGTGCCGGTGGCAGTGGCGGAGATTTAACATTGACTTATAGTACCGAAGGTTTCGTTATTAACTTTAACCGTAATGCACGCTATAGTCAGAAAGCAACCAGGCACATAAATATCATGACCCAGGCAGGTAAAACCGGGATTCCCGGAAAAGACGGCCGGTCTTATGTAGGATTTCAGGAAGAAGGTGCTGCAGTTATAACAGGCGCCCCGATTCCGGCACCTTATCAGAAGCAAACCGATGGACAGTTGAAACTGATCAATGCAAACAAAAACTGATCTTGCTTAACATGAAAGAACCCGCCCCTTCCCTACTTTTACCCTATCTGAAACAATTTAGCGCATTTTGCACTTAAAGGACCAGCAACCCGTTTATTTTACATGAGCAAAAACTTCCAGACACCCGAGAAAGTGATTTATGTTTGCACCGGCAGCAAATGCAAAAAGAAAGGCGGCAAAGAAAACGGTAAGGCATTGCGGGAACTGATTAAACTCATGGGCCTGAAGGGGCGCGTGGAAGTAGTGAAGACCGAATGTACCGACCGCTGCGATTTCGCTCCTGTTATGTGTTTTCAGCCGGATAACTACTGGATGCACCACACTACCGAGCAGCAGGCTTTGCAGGCATTTAAAGATCACATACTGGATAAACCAGATACTCCCAACACATAATCACCTATAAAGCAAAAGCCTCAGGAGTTAACCGAAGGCTTTTTGTTTTATAGGTAAGAGGTGCTGCTAATACGTATCTTCGTACTTTATCTTCGGCACGCGCTTATCAATTTCATAAAGGCCGGTACCTTCCTCGCCTATTACTTCAAATAGCTCAAGGGCACGACGCGCCACATATTCTTCTTCGATCTGCTCTTTCAGGAACCATTGCAGGAACGTAAATGTAACATAGTCCTTTGATTTCTGGCAACGGTCGGCCATACGGTTAAACGCCTGGGTCACGGCTATTTCCTGCTGCAGGGCCTGCTCAAATACACTTCTCAGCGATTCGAACTCAATCTGTATATTCGTTACATCCGGCGACACAGCACGGCCACCCATATCAGACACATACTTAAATAAACGCAGCATGTGCTCCCGCTCCTCATCCGATTGTTCTTTAAAATAACCGGCACTAAAATCAAAGCCATTGCGGTCGCACCAGGCGCTCATCGACAGGTACATCGCAGAGGCGTCTGCCTCCATTTTTATCTGTTCGTTCAGTACTTTTTCAATCTCCTCTGTAAGGGATGTTCTAAGTCTCAATAAATCCTTCATAAAAGTAAAGTGCTTTTTGGAGTGTTGATGGATGCTGTACAGGTACAAAGCATCCTTTATACTTACTTAAATTAAAGGATTATGTTTAGAATTGAAAGGAACTGAGGCAAATATGGAAGCAGTCTAAATAAAAAAAGCACAGTAGTAGCTGTGCTTTCGGATATAGTTTAACGTCTTGTGTTATGCCGGTTGTGCGTACAGGCGTTCGTGCAGCATGCTGTTTAGCTGCAGCACAAATTTCGCCCCACCCAGAAGCTCTCTGAAACTATAGATTTCCGGGAGGGTAAGCACATATAGTTTTTCACAGCCAAACACGGTAATCAGTTCATAATCTGAGCACCGCCCGGTATTTACAGCCATCGTACTCAGGTCGATGCTATCAACTGCTTTTTTAAGCCGAAGGAAGGTTTCCACTTTAAGTTTAGCAACCGAGCCTGCAAAGTTAACCAACAGCCTGTTCTGTTTATCGCATTGGTAAACTGCTCCGGTATCTGTTACAAAAATCTCCTGCAAGTCTGCTGAAAATTGTATCGCTTCTCCTAACTTCACTTCTGGCTGATTCATAATGCTACAAATGTACAGGCTATTTAGAATAAGTCCAAATAAAATTAAGTGATCTTTATCATCCTTCCATGAGCACAATAGAAAAGATAAACCTCTCAGACAAGTTTAAGCAAATACCTGACTTCTGGAACCCGCGTATTGCCGGAGAATTAAACGGGCAGCAGGTAAAGCTGGCAAAGTTCAAAGGCGAATTCGACTGGCACAATCACGAACACGAAGATGAGTTTTTCCTGGTTGTGCGTGGCAGTTTTGAAATGCATCTCCGCGATAAGGTAATTACTCTTAATCCGGGAGAGTTTATAGTTATACCCCGCGGCGTAGAGCATAAACCTGTTGCGCCAGTAGAAGCAGAAGTCTTATTGTTTGAGCCTGCCTCCACCATCAACACCGGAAATTTAGAGAACAGTGATCGCACCCGGACAGATTTAGAAAGGCTGTAGTTTTATAGTTACTGCAATTCAACCACCCAGCCTCTCAGCGCTACGCTCGCTATCTTCTAAATCGTTTTCCGGTAGTCTAAGAAGGGGAGTTTTTAGGCTTTTGCTATAGTTGTGGTTTTACCCCTTCCCCTTTTATCGAGGGCCCCCTACCCCAAAACAGGGGAAGGAGCTTTCGAGCTGTCGCTATAGTTTAGGCTATCGTTTTATAGTTGCTGTTTTAACCCACCCCTGCCCCTCCCGAGAGGGGAACTCCGGCTGTTGCTATAGTTGAGGACATCGTTTTATAGTTACTGTTTGTCATCCCTCTGCCCCCTTCAAAGGGGGACTTTCTGCTACTGCTTGCCCAACTATTATTTCGACTATAAGAAGAAATCTGAGTTTTCTATAGTTACAGACCAAGATCGGACAGGTCGCGACCTGTCCCTACGGAATTACATTGCTGATAATTCTCGAAGCTTATAGGTTCAAACTATAGTTTAGCGGTTGCTATGCGAAAGATTACAGTTTTTCTGTGAGGCGCCTTGTAGATTTCCGGTGCTGCAGGCATTTCGAGGTACGAGAAAAGGAAATGTACACCGCGCTGAACAGGAAAACGGGGCCGCTCGGCCCGAGAGCACCAAAGCAAACTATAGAACTATAGGTAAGTAAAGCTCCCAGGATTAGAAGCAACTATAGGAGTAAGGCTTGGCTCGAGTTAGAAGTAAAGTAGACTATAGCATTCAGATTTCTCACGCTATTCGAAATGACAAAAGGGAAACTATTAGAAGAAATAAGATTCCGCACAGCTGCGCTAGCTCTTTTCGACTCACGTCTCATGAATGCTCGAAATGACAAATAGAAACTATAGGACTATAGCCCAGCCGCCTCGGAACAAGTTTAGGATCAGCGACTAGCAGGAGTTTCGCCCGCGGCCAGCTCTACCAATCCTTTAATTTAAGAATCCCGGTTCAGATATCTTAAAAGCATTTAAAACAACCACTATAACCTATACTTTTCCAGTTGCTGCAGCAGGCGTTTTAACGAGAAGGGTTTTGAGATTTAACCTTACCAAATCTCCCATACAATTGCATTTCAGAAACTCATCAGACTTATGATGTTCGGCTAATTCTTTTCTAAGCTGCGCCATCTTTTCGGGAGTAGAAATAGTGTCTTTGCGCATACAGTCGATCAGGTCTTTGAGACGGTAACGGGCAGACTTTAGGCGTCGGAACATAAGCGTACGTTCTTCGTTCTGGTACTGCTTTACAGTTTCGGGTTTCAGTAGCTTCAGTACCAGGTCCACTATTACGTTATTGTCTTTAAAGAACTGCGGCAGGTACATGGATTTTCGGCCTTCGTAAGATTGCTGGTCAAAATCGATAGGGCGCACGCGGTATTGCTCGTCTTCAAAATCCGGTGTGATATCTACCACATAGTTGTAAGAGCGCATATCGCCGAGCAGGCGGATAAAGCAGCGTTCGTTAAATTTCACAAACTCCTTTGCCAGGCGCACCTTGTTGGTTCCGGGCCTGTCTACATAGTCTTTTATAAAAGCGTCGCCAGGTATGCCGGCAATGTGTTCTTCAATCAGGGTATCGGTGTGTACAAAGTAGTTAATGCGACTCGGCGACAGAATGTGTTCCAGCTCCAGGCCATAGATCCGAGAGGCATCCGCGCGCTTAACGTAGAAATAGTCGTAGTTGTCGTTTAGCTGGTTCATGATCTGTACCCGGAACGGGTTGGAGTTACCGAAGGTGCAGTAATCTATCCTGGATACATATAAATGCTCCATCACCGACATATCTCCATCTGTTTTAAGCAAAGCGTAGATCATGGTCAGGCCATGGTTCAGCTCGGCCTGCGACTGCTGTTCGTACATTACCGTTTCCCAGAGCGTGTCCACCCCTTTTTTATCGAAATACGGGAAGGCATCGGAATAATGCAGCAGGTCTTCGTAGTGAACCGGCAGTTTGGAGCTGCGCCCATAGGTATACAGGTACTTGCGCAGGTCTTTGTTTACCGGGAAAAACAGTTTCTTTTTGGAGATAGAATTCAAGGGCGAATGCGTAATTTGTAAAGATGAATGACTAACTGTAGCAGGCAATTATACTTTAGAACAGTACCTATAGTTGTATAACCGATAAGTTAAAGAAACGAAGGCAAAATATAAACTATAGCTTACACAATTGCTGAGAGTTTAGCAGTTGCAGGCAACAAAAAAGGGCCAGAGGCCCTGATTATACTCAACACAAGCGCGGACGCTTGCACCAGACTGTCTCTCCTTAATTCATAATTAATAATTAATCATTCATAATTGTAAGAGCTACGCCTCCAGCAGGTTATTTTTGCCCAGTATCTGTAGCACTTCGTTTTTGTAGAGGCGGCCAATTGGTATTTCGTTTTTGCCAAGGTCTACGGTTGTGGCAGAAAAGGCCTGTACTTTATCTAAAGCGATGATGAAGGAACGATGAATGCGCAGGAACTTGTCGGCTGGCAGTTTTTCTTCCAGGAAACTGATCTTCTGGTACGAGATGATCTCCCTGGTTTCGGTCTTAACGCGGATATAATCCTTCAGGCTCTCGATGTAGAGAATATCAGACAGCATCACCTTCACCATTTTCTTGTCGGCTTTCAGGTAAATAAAGGCTTCCTTATAGTCCGGCTCCGTCGGGTTTATAGTTATAGCTGGCTTGTTCTCCTGTGGTGTTATTTTGGCAATTGCTTTCAGGAAACGGTCGAAAGAGATCGGTTTTAGCAGGTAATCTACAGCGTTCAGTTCGTACCCTTCCACGGCATAGTCGCGGTACGCGGTGGTAAAAATAACCTTTGGCGGGTTGGGCAGCGACTTCAGAAAATCAATACCTGTTAGCTTGGGCATTTGTATATCCAGGAACATCAGATCTACCTGCGTAGTTTGCAGGCAATTGTAAGCTTCCACGGCGTTGTTGCAGCGGCACACCAGTTCCAGGTTATCCAGGCGGCTGATGTAGGTTTCCAGCACATCCAGGGCCAGCGGTTCATCGTCCACTATCAGGCATCTAATCTTCATGGGTTCTATCGCTAAGGTCTAATTCCAGGTGCACAGCATATACATCCGGTTCGTCTTCAATCTCTAAACTGTAGGCATCTTTATAAAGCAGTTCCAGGCGACGCTGCACGTTTTTCAGGCCAATGCCGGATGCCATTTCTTTAGCTGTTCGTTCGGCTTTTTCGCCATGTTTGCAGTTCTCTACGCGCAGGCTCAGCTTGCCATGCTGCACTTTCACATCTATGCGTACCCAGGCGTTTTCGGTCTCGGTACTTACGCCGTGCTTAAAAGCATTTTCTACAAAAGGTAACAGCATCATGGGCGCAATGTTTGTACCAAGTATAGTTCCGGATTCGGTAAAGCTGATATCCACACGGCTGCCATAGCGCATCTTCTCCAGGTCAATGTAGTTATGGATATAGTTTAATTCTTTCTCGAGGGGCACTTTAGCGGCATTGGCGTCATAAAGCATGTAATCCATCAACCCTGACAGCTTTAAAACCATTTCAGGGGCGTTATCAGATTTTTTAAGCGTGAGCGAATACAGGCTGTTAAGTGTATTGAACAGGAAGTGCGGATGTATCTGTCCCTTCAGGAATTTAAGCTCGGCTTCCAGCTTATCCTGCGACAGGGTACGTGCGGATCGCTGATGCTGGTACCAGTTGCGCAGCAGCACCACAGTGGCCGAAATAACGACCAGGTAGTTTATGTTTACAATGTTCTTTATAAAACGGTAAAGCGTCAGGTTATCCAGGGTGCAGGTGGTAGGGCAAAAAACCGGGTGTATCAGGAATGGCAACAGCACGTATTGCATCAGCCCGGCAATGGCGCCGGTCAGCAACAGCAGGTACACACCAAACTCCAGGTAGCGCTTTTTGAGAAGGAACTTAGGCATCAGGTAATACATGTTAAAGTATACCAGCGCCATTTTAAACGGAAGCTCCACCAGCTCCACCATAAAGGCGTTGTAGTAATCATCTATATAACTGCCATACAGCAAGCCGAAGAAAACCACATAAATTACCCAAAACATAAGGTGCAACAGTACCTGGTGTTGCAGTAAACTCCTGAAGTCAGGCAGATTCCAGGTTCCGGTACTTGCTACACTTTCTGTACTCAACTTTACTTCCATTTTACAAAGGTATGCTTTATACTGCACGGCTGTACCTGGCACTCAAAGCTTTTAGACGACCGGCTAAACTATAAATATCAGCAGCAAACTATACCAGCCCAACAGCACCAATAGTAAACAGTAACCTTTAGAATTTACTCGATTGGCAACTATAATATTCTAACTATAACTACACATAAACTGAAAATATAGAACCTGCTAAAGAAAAACAGAAGAAACTATAAAATACTTCCATATACATTAACTATAGACAATGTTCAGCTCTTAGAATGTAAATACATCAGGAATGGATACATATTACTTTTTCCTGTTACTGTGGTTTATCTTTTCATGCAACTCCTCATCACACACATGTATATAACCTTAAAAGTTATTTAATTACAATGTATATATAAATAATTAAAGTTACTTTTAATACATTACCTTCCATTGATGTTCTAATAAAAATTAGTATTTTTAAATATAACAATACTAAAATTATATCAATTAGAACCTCTTGCTTGCTCATTAAAGCCGGGGGTTCTAATTAACTAAATATCATTTCTTATGAAGTATACACACCTTACCCTACTCCTTATTTTTGTTACAGTTCTCAGTGCCTGCGACAAAGACCAGAAAACACTTAACCAACTAGAAGGCACCTGGCAGGTAAAGCAAGTTACACACCTAAAACAGGATACTACCAAGCTACCCAGCACTGGCACTATTACTTTTACAAAATGCGATCTTGACGACGCATCCAAGTCTTGTCCTGGTACTTTTACCTTTAATGACCAACCAAGCAAAAACTTTGTGTACAATATCATGGATTCGGGCAAAACCATCTCATTTACCTCCGAAGGACTTCATGAAGGCTTTACCTACATGCTTTATGGTCCTTTTGTGGTAGTTAGTAAAAGCGAAGATAGGCTTGAGTTGGAAGGTGAGGGTTCCCTTTCTGTTTTCAACGGTTCTACACCTACTCCTAAAGTAGTAGACGTTAGTCTTGTGCTGGAACGGAAATAGTTAACATGAAGAAGTTTTCTTATGTGCTGTTTCTGTTGTTTTTTATAAGTACCAGTTATACAGTACGGGCACAAGTAACACTGAGCGGCTTTGTACAGGATGCCAGTTCCGGCGAGCGGTTAGCCGGCGCAATAGTAAATACTGGAAATATTGGCACAACAACTAACACCTATGGCTTTTATAGTTTGCAGGTACCTCAGGGCACCGTGC
The DNA here is from genome assembly GCF_010092985.1 of Pontibacter pudoricolor. GTDB lineage: Bacteria > Bacteroidota > Bacteroidia > Cytophagales > Hymenobacteraceae > Pontibacter > Pontibacter pudoricolor. Next base: position 2,353,309 of record NZ_CP048106.1, read on the forward strand.
AGTTGCAGGTGCGCTATTTAGGTTACGCTCCCCTTCATCTTTCGCTAAAACATGTTTCTGCAGATTCCACTCTTACCTTAAAGCTGCAGCCACTTGCCCGGCAACTACAGGAGGTAACCGTTACCGCTGAAAAAGTAACAGATCTGCAACAGGCTAATCGCCTTTCAATGCGCAGTTCTGAGTTAAAACAGCTACCTCGCCTGATGGGAGAGGCAGACCTGATCAAGGCCCTACAACTAATGCCAGGCGTACAGGCAGGTCGTGAGGGCTCATCAGACTTTATTGTGCGGGGCGGCAGTCCTGACCAGAATCTAATATTGCTGGATGGCGTGCCTGTATACAATGTGGCGCACCTTTTGGGAATGTTCTCTGTATTTAATCCTGATGCCATCAAGTCAGTAGATGCTATAAAGGGGGGCTTTCCGGCGCCTTATGGCGGCAGACTGTCGTCGGTAGTGGATGTACAGCTAAAAGAGGGCAACAACCAGCAATTTTCAGGAGAGGGCGCCGTAGGTTTAATCTCTTCTAAGCTGATGCTGGAGGGCCCGATCGGGAATGAGAAAACGTCGTTTCTGGTGGCGGCACGGCGCACATACCTCGATGTACTGGCAGCCGCCGCTGCAGCTATGAGCGACGAAACCATAAGCAACTATAACTTCTATGATCTCAATGCCAAAATAAACCATACATTCTCCCCCTCTAGCCGGTTATACCTGAGCATATATGGTGGGCAGGACGCTTATACTGATGAGCAGGAGTTTAGTATTTCGGCGGCAAAAGAAGTACAAAAATACAAAATGCGTTGGGGCAACTTCACTGGCGCCCTCCGATGGAACCATGTATTTGGCCCAAAGCTTTTCAGTAACACCACACTTACCTACAGCCAGTATCATTTCGCGCAACAGTCGGAGGTAGAAAGCCTGCAACTGAACCGCTCCGTTAACTATGACTCTGGAATCAAAGACTGGGGAGGCCGCATGGATTTTGATTACCTGCCCCACGACAGGCACCGGGTGCGGTTTGGCGGCAGCTACATATTCCATACATTCAGACCAGAAGCCACAACGCTCCAGACAGATAGCCTCACGTTCAGAACCAACTCATTTGAAACTATAAGGGCACACGAATTTTATACTTATGCCGATGACCGCATCCAGCTAGGCGAGCGCCTGCAGGCTAGCCTGGGCATACACTTCTCAGGATTTGCAGTAAACGGGGAGCTTTATACTTCGTTGCAGCCTCGCCTTGCACTCGGCTATACCTCACAAAAAGGCGTAAGTGTGCGCGCTTCTTACGCCACCATGGCACAGTACCTCCACCTGCTCAGTAACACCTCCTCCGGCACACCAACCGACATCTGGGTACCCGCCACAGACAAGGTGAAACCTCAACGTTCCTGGCAGGCTACGCTGGGCGGTGCTACTGTAATGGGGCAACAATGGGAGCTAACATCTGACTTATACTATAAAGAAATGAAGGATGTGGCCGAGTTTAAAGACGGCGCTGATTTTATAAGTGAGTTCTTCCGAAGCGGTCCCGAAACAAACTTCGCCAATTTTGTAGCGCCGCCCTACCAAACGCGTATTGTAAGCGGCAAAGGTTGGAGTTATGGTTCAGAGTGGATGCTGCGTAAGCGGCAGGGCCGCACCACCGGTTGGCTTGGGTATACCCTGGCTTGGTCGTGGCGACAACTGGACAGCATCAATTTCAACCAGAAGTACCCTTATACTTACGACAGCCGCCATAGCATTTCGGTAGTTGCCAACCATCAGCTTACCGATAAGCTGAGCATAGGTAGCAGCTGGGTATACCGCACCGGCTACGTTACCACATTACCGCTTGCAAGCTATAAAGCTTATAATGAGCCTATTTACCAACCAGGCACCAGCCACCCTTACATAAAGACAGTTGATTATCTTGGGGAGCGCAACAACTACCGAATGCCCTCTTACCACAGGCTGGACTTAAGCATGACGCACACTAAAAAGAAAAAATGGGGCGAGCGCAGTTGGAACATATCGGTTTATAATGCTTACAACCGTAAAAACCCATACTTCATGCACCTCAGCCAGCCTAGTGCCAGTTCTAATGGGAACTCCTCACGTCGACTCTACCAGGTATCACTCTTCCCCGTGCTGCCTTCGGTTAGCTACGGTTTTAAATTTTAAGGCAAAGTTCAGATGAAGAAGTTAATTTGTAATAAACTACTGTTATGCCTGCTGGTTTTGCTTAGCAGCTGCGAAACTGTTGTGGAGTTGGAGCTACCGGCCCAGGAGCCGGCACTAGTAGCTAACGCTGTCATTAATCCTGATAGTCTTTTTATAGTAGATGTAAGTAGTAGCCAGAGCGCTTTAGCAGTCGGGTCGCACCTTCCTGTAACCAATGCAATTGTACAAGTCTACCAGGCCAGCCAACACTTATACACGTTAGAGCACAAAGGAAGTGGTATCTATAGTATCAGTCAATTGCCACAGGCGCTACAGCACTACCAACTAAAAGTAGAGGCACCAGGCTTTCCGACTGCGACGGCAGCAACATACATTCCCGCCACACCAGCTATCAGCAAGCTTAAGGCCACACCTGTGGCTGGCACCGAATGGGACGGTCCTTCCGTCAGTGCTTCTTTCATGCTGTCTGATACACCCGATCAGGAGAACTATTACTACATCCAAGCCTACACACCTGACACAAACTACTCGGATGGGCAACACTACAATAGATCGGTAAGGGTTAAAATGACAGTTCCCTTTGAAGATGAGTTTACGATGGAAGACCGTTACTTTTTTAGCGACAAACTCTTTGAGGGAAAAGCGGTAACACTCCGCCTGAACCTAGAAAACTCACCTGAAAACACAACTTTCGTCCGTATCGCGCACATTACCCGCGATTATTACGAATATGTACGCACCCTCGACAGGCAATCTTACAGAGATAACTTTGCCACTCTACCCGAACCAGTAACTAATAACATTCAAGGTGGGATGGGGCTTTTTGGTGGCTACAATGCAGTGACTCTTGCCGTAAAACCTTAATTATTTTTCTCTTAATGAAAGCTTTATCCTGTTATTACAAAAGCAATTTATTTGTTCTTAACACATTAACTACTCCGAATTACAGTACCCATGAAACTGGCAAACTTAGTACTTGCCCTTTTTATAGTTGCTTTTGCTACAAATTCCTTATCTGCCCCAAAAAGCCAGTCGTTGGCGGACAGCGGTTACGATGAAGGCGTTACTTTTTAAAGCCAGAACCAACTACCCGAAGCAGTAGCAAAGTTTGAGGAAGCACTAACTATAAACCCGAAGCATAAAAACTCGCTGTTTAACCTTGGGGTTATACTCTATGAAAACGGGAACAAAGAGAAGAGCCTTGAGTACCTGCAAACCTGTGTTAAACTTGGCGACCGCGATGCAGCCGGCATGCTGCGGGATAAACTGAATGTGCAAATTGCTTATGCTGATACCATGCATTTTGAGGATATAGAAGTTGCCCCTAAAATTATGATCAAAGGCGTAGCAGAAGACCCTTTTATACCTGGCGATATGAACCCTGCCCTGAGACAGGAAATAATTAAAGGCATGAAAGGTTCAAAACTGATAAAGAAGGATGCTGGAAAAGGCAGACTTTATGTATTGAAGTTATTTGTCAGCAAGGATGGTTAATTGATGCAGAAGTTCTGAATCATGATAGCAAAATGGTACAGCGAGAAATATCACGCATATTAAAAGGTATTCCTGATATTGTTGCCCCCAAACATGCTGGTAAGAACGTTACCATGATAGGCTTTACTATACCATTAAGAGTAACTAACCTTAATTAGGTTCGCCTATCTTAGGTAAAGCTTTACTCAACTATAAGCAGATCGTTTTTTTACAGCTATTAATTATAGTTTTATTCGTTATGGTATTTTTCGCCGCGCAGAATTGTAAAACCGCGGTATAGTTGCTCTGTAAAGAACAGGCGTATCATCTGGTGCGTGAAGGTCATTTTAGAGAGCGCCATTTTATCGTTGGCCCGACTATACACAGCCTCCGAAAACCCGAAAGCTCCGCCAATCACAAATATCAGGGTGGTGGTTACGGTGTTCAGTTTCTTCTGCAAAAAGGGCGCAAACTCCCCGGACGTAAACATCTTCCCTTTTTCGTCCAGCAGAATCAAAAAATCCCCTTCCTGTACTTTCTGAAGTATCAGCTTGCCTTCTTCTTCTTTCAGCTTATCAGCACTATACTTGCCGCCCTGCTTTATATCAGGTATAACTATAAACTCGAAGGGGTGGTAATGCTTCAGCCTTTTCAGGTACTTATCAATCCCCTCTTCCAGAAACTTTTCGTCGGTTTTGCCTATCGCTATCAGTTTTATTTTCATGCGTGATGCCGGTTTCTGCGAAGGTCGGGGGATTGGCGGGATTTTACAAAGATTGAGTTACTTGCAAGTATGAACAAACCCTTATATTTGATAAGTAATTATTCCGTTTAGCCACCGTATTCCAGGTGTATAGACGAATGTTATGTTGTTTGTACAATAGTTCTCGGGAATTGTAAATATGAAAAGCTTAATTTTATATGGTGTAGAAGAATTAAAGAGTATAAGTAAAGCTGATAATTTAATTAGACTTGGACTCTTGATTGTAGCAGTAGTTGTTGGAACTAATAAATATGGCTCTCTTGCTACAGCGGAAACTGTATTTGTCTTCTACTCTTCCATTTCATTGTTTGCAATTGCTTTTTCTGGAGGTAAAATATTTACCCAAAAGAATTTAAGAAAGACTAATTCTATTGAGCAAGGCAGGTTATTTTATCATCTGATTTCGATAATGATTGTTATTTCTGGATTGCTATACTTCCAGAGCCGAACTGTCTATATTTTCATAGCTGCATTCACAATTATCTTTTGCTTTGTGGCAGGTGTAAGTATGCTTTCAATAAAATTAAAAAAATAGAATAACCTCCGAGAACACAGCACATGAGCAAAGCTCGGCAACGCCTCACTCACCTCATGTACGAGGCCGTTATATCAAATTTAGTACCCACGTAACTCCAACTTTATAAAAAGACACAATAAACAATGCCAGATCAGAAAGAATTGCTGCCAGATCAAGAGGAAGAACTACTCAGCCTGTTAAAAGCCCGGTTTGAGAAGTACATGAATCGCCATAAAGGTATTGAATGGAAAAATGTATTTGCAAGGCTACAGTCAAACCCTGACAAACTATGGTCGCTGAATGAAATGGAAAGAACCGGCGGCGAACCCGATGTGGTTGGGCAAGATGACAAGACCGGCGAATACATTTTTTATGATTGTGCAGCCGAAAGCCCTGCAGGACGCCGTAGTGTTTGTTACGACCGCGAAGCCCTGGAATCGAGGAAAGAGCATAAACCTCAGAATAACGCGATGGATATGGCAGCTGACATGGGTATTGAGATGCTTACAGAGGCCCAGTACCGGGAACTACAGCAGCTTGGCAATTTCGATACAAAAACATCGAGCTGGATAGCTACACCTGCTCCCATCAGGAAACTTGGTGGAGCCCTTTTCTGTGATCGCCGCTACAATACTGTTTTCGTGTATCACAACGGTGTACAATCGTACTACGCTGCGCGGGGGTTCCGTGGTTCGTTACGTGTATAAATCTGATTCAGAAAAATGGATTTGCCTGGAGAGTTTGTTGGCGGTTAACCTCCAACCTCATCCTCTAAACTTTATCCTATACTTTTAAAACTTCAACTATAGTTACCATGGAAATTCAACAACTTGCTCCGAGACAGGATATGGAGCAGAACAAAAAGCTAACTAAAAACTTTACTCAATTTGAGAACCTGCTAACTGAGCTAAGAGCCAGAAAGCTTCCTGATGAAATAACACAATACATCAATAACGAAATAACCCTTATCAATTCTACTTCAGGTTCAGAAAAAGCATTGGGGAAACAGGTAAGCAAGAGCCAGTCCGGGATTTTAAAGCTTATTGAGAAGGAGCTTAAGCTTGTAACCAAAAACCACTACCGTAATATGTGGCTGGCGCTGGGCATGGGCACATTTGGTTTACCACTTGGGGTGGCATTCGGAACCAGTTTAGGGAACATGGCTTTTCTGGGAATAGGCCTGCCTATAGGTATGGCAATTGGCGCAGCCGTAGGAACTTCACTGGATAATAAAGCCATCAAAAACGGCACTCAGCTCGATCTGGAAATTTCTCACTAAAGTAACCAGCTATAGTTTGATACGATCTTTTTGATGGCTAGAAGGACAGATCGCCGCTCCCTACAACAACTCCTTACTAGGGTCCCAGAACAGTTTATCAAAATTAACTACCTGGTCATTTTCTACCTTCACGCCTTCCTGCTCCAGCCGCTCCTGCATGGCATTGCCGGCTTCAAAGTGTTGCTTACCGGTTAACATGCCTGCACGGTTTACGACCCGGTGCGCGGGTATCCTGGTAAATGGCTGCGAGGCAATTAAGGCCCAGCCAACCATGCGTGCCGATCCTTTGGCACCCAGATAACTGGCAATAGCGCCGTAACTGGTTACCCGGCCTTCCGGAATCAGTTTTACCACTTCATAAACATTTTCAAAAAAATTCTCCTTCTTATTGCTCATTATTCTTTTACCCGCTACTGATGTTTAACCGATAAATTTACTGTTCAGCTATCTAATTTATATTTATGTAGATAAATCTGCAATCTGTTTCTGTTTCAGTATTTAAGGTTTTAACTTTAAATTTCAAACTACTGTGTTGCCGGCAATTATGGCAGTTTTTTGGGCATCCGGATTAAACCTTTAGCAGGACTGATTGTCAAAGTGACGGCTAACCGGCCCTGTGCCTGCTCCTGCCCTACCGGCAAAGAATGCACTTATACGATTTCATTCAAAACTAAACTATACTTCACAAATCTAACCACCTCTGTAAGAGGAAATTAAATTCACCTATGAAGATTAAGTACATCGTTTACACCTTGCTTATACTTGGGTTTGGTTCCCTGGTAGCGTATCGTATTATGCAAAACAAAAGCGAAGGAGGCGGCCCCAAAGGCCCGGGCGGACCAAGAGGCGGCATGCCGGCAATGCGGGTAAGCGGCGTAGTGGTGCAGCCGCAGCATTTTTCCAACACGCTTTCAGTAACAGGCTCTATCGAGGCCAACGAGCAGATCCAGATTCGTCCGCAGGTTTCGGGTGTAGTACAGTCTATCTCGTTTAACGAAGGTAGCAAGGTTACCAAAGGCCAGGTACTGGTTAAAGTAGATGACTCAGAACTGCGCGCACAACTGGCACAGGTACAGACCCGCCAGAACCTGGCAGCAGAAAACGAACGTCGTGCTGAACTGCTACTAAAGAAAGAAGCCATTAGCCGCGAAGAGTATGATATAGCCCGCGCAGACCTGAAATCGGCACAGGCCCAGAGCCAGCTGATACAGGCACAACTTGCCAAAACAACTATAAGAGCCCCTTTTTCAGGCCATATTGGTCTGCGAAATATCTCTGAAGGAAGCTTTATATCCCCAGAAACAGTAATTGCCAACCTGGTTAACACCGACCCATTGAAAATCACGTTCTCGGTTCCGGAGAAATATGCAGGCCAGGTACAGGTAAATACTACCCTTAATTTTACAGTAGCCGGATCAGGCAAAAAATATAATGCTACCGTTTATGCTATAGAACCCGGTATTGAGGCAAGTAGCCGCACATTGCAGTTACGTGCCCGCGCTTCTAACGGAGACGGCTCCCTGATGCCAGGCTCCTTTGCCAATATCGAGTTGCCGCTAACCGTAGTAGAAGATGCGTTGCTGGTGCCTACAGAAGCCGTTATACCAGTGCAGAATGGCAAAAAAGTGTTTGTAGCTAAGGATGGCAAAGCCAAGGAAACTATGATTGAAACTGCCACACGTACCGAAAAAGATGTACTGGTAACTTCCGGCCTGCAACCCGGCGACACAGTACTGACCACCGGGATAATGACGTTAAAAGAGGGAAGCCCTGTTAAAGTAGCTGTTGGTAAGAAATAAAAGCGCAAACGTATGAGTTTATCCACCACAAGTATAAAACGGCCGGTTTTTACAATTGTAATTAACCTGATGCTCATCCTGTTCGGTTTGATCGGGTATAGCTTCCTGGGCGTTCGCGAATATCCATCCATCGATCCGGCTATAGTTTCGGTAAGCACCAGTTACTCAGGCGCAAACGCCGACATTATTGAGTCTCAGATAACGGAGCCGCTCGAGAAGGCCATTAACTCAATTGACGGTATCCGGAACATTTCCTCCTCCAGTAACCAGGGCCGTAGCAACATCAACATCGAATTTAACCTTGACAAAGACCTGGAAGAGGCTGCCAACGACGTGCGTGACAAAGTTTCGCAGGCAGTACGAAGCCTACCACAGGATATTGATGCACCGCCGGTAGTTTCCAAAGCCGATGCTGACTCGGAGCCTATCATTACCATGACGGTACAGAGTGCCACCCGCGACCAGTTGCAGTTGAGTGATTATGCTGAAAACGTGATCTCGCAGCGTATCCAAACTATACCAGGCGTTAGTAGCGTGCAAATCTGGGGACAGAAACGATATGCCATGCGCCTTTGGATAGACCCGATGAAGCTTGCCTCTTACGGCCTGACAGTTGGAGATGTGCGCACTGCCCTGAATCGCGAAAACGTAGAGTTGCCATCCGGTAAGATTAGCGGTGATAACACGGAGCTTATAGTTAAAACACTGGGCAACATGTCGTCGGCTGAGCAGTTCAATAACCTTATTGTAAAATCGGACGGTAACAAGATCATCCGTTTCAGCGATATTGGGACTGCAGAGCTTGGTCCTGAGAACCTGGAAACGAAGATGAGCAACTCCGGTCAGCCAATGGTCGGTATGGCGATCATCCCGCAGCCGGGCACTAACTACCTCGACATTTCGGATAAATTCTATGAGCAGTTTGAGAAGCTTAAAAACGATCTGCCGGAAGATATAAAGCTGGATATTGCGATGGATAACACCATCTTTATCAAGCAATCAGTTACTGAAGTTGCGGAAACTATCCTGATTTCGCTGGTACTGGTTATCCTGATCATTTACCTGTTCTTCCGCGACTGGAGCATTGCTTTCCGACCGCTTATCGATATTCCGGTATCCCTTATCGCGACCTTCTTTATCATGTACCTGTGCGGGTTCTCGGTAAACGTGCTTACGCTGCTGGCGGTAGTACTGGCCACAGGGCTTGTGGTGGATGACGGTATTGTGGTAACGGAGAACATTTTCAAGAAAGTAGAAGAAGGTATGTCGCCGATAGAGGCTGCTATTAAAGGTTCGAATGAGATTTTTATGGCGGTAATTTCCATCTCTATTACGCTGGCTGCCGTGTTTTTGCCTGTTATCTTCCTCGAAGGTTTCGTTGGGCGGCTCTTCCGGGAATTTGGTGTGGTAATCGGGGCGGCGGTGCTGATATCAGCCTTCGTGTCGCTTACGCTTACGCCAATGCTTAACGCGTACCTGATGAAAGGCGGACACCAGGAGAAAACGAAATTCTACAACTATACTGAGCCTTTCTTCCAGAAAATGAACGCCGGGTATGCCAGCGCGCTGTCCGGGTTTATGAAACGTAAATGGCTTAGTTTCCCGATCCTTTTGTTTTGCATCGGCCTTACTGCTCTGTTTTATACAGTCTTACAGAAAGAGACAGCTCCTTATGATGACCGGAGCATGTTGCGTGTACAGGTAAGTGCCCCTGAGGGAGCATCTTATGAGTATACCGACCGGTTTATGCAGGAACTGACACAACTTGTGAATGACTCTGTACCGGAAAAAGCAGTAAACCTGGTAATTACCTCTCCGGGTTGGGGTGGCGCTGGTTCCGTGAACAATGGTATGATGCGTCTGGCGCTTCTGCCGCCAACAGACCGTGAGCGCTCTCAGAAAGAACTTGCCGATTACCTGACTGCACAGACACGTAAATATTCGGAGGGTCGGATTATGGTAACGCAGCAGCCTACCATTTCGGTGAACCGTCGTGGTGGACAACCAATCCAGTACATCATTCAGGCACCTAACTTCCAGAAGCTAGAAGAAAAGATTCCTGAGTTTATGGAAGAGGCCAGCAAAGACCCGACCTTCTCGAACGTAGACATAAACCTGAAGTTTAACAAGCCAGAGATCAACATAACTATAGACCGCGAGAAAGCGCAGAGTTTAGGTGTATCGGTGATCGATGTGGCGCAGACGCTACAGTTATCGTTGAGCGGACAGCGTTTCGGTTACTTTTTAATGAACGGCAGACAGTACCAGGTAATGGGCCAGTTTGACCGTCCTGACCGCAACGACCCGCTGGACCTGACCTCCCTGTTCGTGCGCAGCAAGGATGGCCAGTTGATCCAGTTAGATAACCTGGTAACCATGCAGGAGCGCAGCAGCCCGCCGCAACTATACCACAACAACCGTTACATGTCAGCTACAGTTTCGGCCGGTCTTGCGCCGGGCATGAGTATAGGCGATGGAATTGATGCAATGGACCGCATTAAAGAAAAAGTACTGGACGACACCTTTACCACAGACCTTGGCGGTGAGTCACGTGACTTTGTTGAGAGTGGTTCGAACACGATGTTTGCCTTCGGGTTGGCGTTGCTACTTATTTACTTGATCCTGGCAGCGCAGTTCGAAAGCTTTATAGATCCGTTCATCATTATCTTAACTGTGCCAATGGCGGTAGCCGGTGCCATGCTTTCGTTGTGGCTGTTTGGCCAGACCTGGAACATTTTCAGCCAGATCGGTACCATTATGCTCATAGGGCTCGTCACGAAGAACGGGATTCTGATAGTCGAGTTTGCGAACCAGCTCCGGGAACAGGGCAAGCCTAAGATGGAGGCCATCCTGGAAGCTTCGGAGGCTCGTCTGCGCCCGATCCTGATGACAAGTTTGGCCATTGCCCTGGGTGCTCTGCCAATTGCCCTGGCACTGGGTGCAGCTGCTCAAAGCCGTATGGGCATGGGTGTTGTAATTGTAGGTGGTACCTTGTTCTCGCTTATACTTACTCTGTTTGTTATCCCGGCTATCTATGCAATGTGGTCCAGAGAGCGCAAGCACCACCCGGAATTTGATCAAATAGAAGAGTTTGAAAAGGCAACTGTTTAATTTTTAACCTGATCTATCTTACCAATACTTATATGAAGTATAAAATTGCTGTCCTGTTTGCGTTTGCCCTGATGCTGCTGAGTGGCAGGGCAAATGCTCAGGAAGTTCTCACCCTGGAAGAAGCTATCCGGATTACGCTGGAGCGAAATTATGATATAAAGCTTATTGCCAATGACCTGGAGATAAGCAGAAACAACGTAAGCGCAGGCAATGCAGGCATGTTACCTGTTGTGGAAGGTAACCTTGTCCAGAACAATACCATTCAGAATAGCTCGCAGACCCGTGAAAGCGGACAGGAAGTTGAGCGGAATGGTGCTAAAGGCTCTACGTTGAACTATGGGGTCGGCCTGAATTGGACTGTTTTTGACGGCTTCGGAATGTTTGCCCGTTATGACCAGCTGAAAGAACTCCGGAAACTCGGCGAAGCCAACCTGCAGCAGACTATACTCACGCGCGTAGCCGACGTTACAAGCGTATACTATAACCTGGTACAGCAGCAGCAGCAACTTAAAGCACTGGATACGGCTATGGTTATTTCCAGGGAACGTGTACAAACTGCTCAGAACCGTTTTGAGATCGGTAAAGCTGCCCGCCTGGAGGTACTGAATGCACAGGTAGATTTCAATACCGACACAACCAACATTCTGCGCCAGCGCGAACTATACCAGAATACCCAAACGCAACTTAATGAACTGATGGCCCGTGATGCAAACACGCGTTTCAGAGTGGCAGAAACTATAACAATTGATGATCAGCTGAACTTCTCGGAATTATCTGCGAAAGCCGTTCAGCAGAATCCATCATTACAGGCAGCTCTTATCAGCAAGCGGGTAGCCGAACTCGACCTGAGACAGGTAAAAGCGAACAGACTACCGACTATATCGCTCAACTCCGGCTATAACCTGAGCCGTTCCGAATCTGCACTTGGTTTCACAACCTTATCTACGGGCAAGGGTTTTAACTATGGCATATCGGCTTCTGTACCTATTTTCAATGGATTTCAGCAGCGTCGCAACCAACAGAATGCCAGCATAAATATCAGCAGCGCAGAACTGGAATATGAACGCCTGAATCAAACTATAAATACGCAGCTTACTACGGCCTACAATACCTATCAAACCAGTTTATCGCTGGTAAAATTAGAAGAGAAAAACCAGGAGATCGCCAAGCGCAACCTGGAAATAACTATGGAGAAATTCCGCATCGGCAGCATTACTCCCATCGAGTTTCGTGAGGCGCAGCTAAACTATGTGAATGCTACGGTACGCTACAGCAACGCCCAATACCTGGCGAAACTGGCGGAGGTATCGCTTAAAGAAATTGCAGGCGTCCTGACATTTTAATATCCTGAGTGCAGCTCCAGCTGCTACCTTCTTAAACTATAAAAGTATAGCGTTTTGCTATACTTTTATAGTTTATAGCCATATCTTCGATTTGTAAAGCAAAATGGCGTATGCCCCACCTCGAACTTTTTCAGACACTGGCAATCTCACTGGCGCTCGGCCTGTTAGTTGGCTTGCAGCGGCAGCATCAGAACGCACGCATTGCCGGTATCCGTACCTTTCCGCTCATTACGTTATTCGGAACTGTTTGCGCCCTGCTGGCCCAGGACTTTGGTGGCTGGATTTTAGGGGCTGGTGCACTTGGTACTACAGCACTGTTGTTAGCAGCAAACCTGATGCAACGCCTTGATGAGAAAGTAGATGTAGGCCAGACTACCGAAGCCGCGCTTTTGCTGATGTTTGCCGTAGGTGCTTACCTGGTAACCGGAAAAACAGCAGTAGGCGTGGCACTTGGCGGAGCGGTGGCTGTATTGTTACATCTAAAAGAGACACTACACCAGGCTGTCTCCCGCCTGGGTGAGAAAGACCTGCATGCCATTATGCAGTTTGTAGTCATCTCGCTGGTTATACTTCCGGTACTGCCAAACCAGGCTTATGGCCCCTATCAGGTACTGAACCCATACAATATCTGGCTGATGGTGGTGCTTATAGTTGGCATTGGCCTGGCGGGTTATTTTGCTTACAAGATTTTTGGAGACAAAGCAGGCACCCTGTTGGGCGGCATACTGGGCGGACTCATTTCAAGTACTGCTACTACCGTAAGTTATGCCAAACGATCTAAGGAAGGAGCTGCAAAAAACACGAACTATAACCTGATCGCTCTGGTAATATTTATTGCTACCGCTATATCTTTGGTGCGCATTATGGTGGAGGTAGCAGTAGTGGCACCGGGTACACTGGCTATAGTTGCCCCACCGCTTGCTGCCCTGGTCCTGCTCATGGCGGTACTCATCGTACTCGGGTTCTTTTTTAAGAAAGAAAACGCAGGGCGTATGCCGGAACAGGAAAACCCTGCCCAGCTTAAAACCGCGCTTATATTCGGGGCTATTTATGCAATTGTTATAGTTGCTACCTCTGCTGCCAAAGACCACTTCGGCAATAGCGGTCTGTACATTGTAGCCATTATTTCCGGCCTAACTGATGTAGACGCCATTACACTTTCCACTTCCAGGTTAATGAACGCTGAAACTATAGATCAGCAAACAGGCTGGAAAGTAATCATGATCGCCGCACTTTCTAATATTGGGTTTAAAGGTGCTATGGTAGCCGTATTGGCAAACCGTCCTCTATTTGTTAGGGTGGCCTTGCTCTTTGGACTTTCGCTTGTAGCAGGTTTGCTTATAGTTTGGCTGTGGCCGGAGCGTCTTATATTGGATTGGTTTGGGAAGTAGATTTACTTAGTAGTGCATGGCTTAATATTCCAAACCCTGCCTTTCAATCAACTCTCCTTATCAAGGATTGCAGCATCAGGCTGCCTTTGTTGAAGGTCAATCACTATAGTTTTCAGAAAACCTTGCAGGTAGTGGCCTATAATCAGTTGTAGCCCAATACCAGTTCGTATGTCTTCCGCAGTTTCTTACTTTACAAGCTTTCCGAAAGCACGCTGCCCGGCACTTCCTGGTCCCCCTAGTTTAGCCTTCCTTTTTATGCGAATTTGAATGTCCGCAACAGAAAATTTTCGGACACAGATGTCTGAAACAGCAAGTTATTCACCTTAGCCAGACTGCTATAGTGCAAACACCAACAATGGCTCGTTTTCTCCTTCTTAAACTCTAAACAACTTCCTTATTAACAAACTCTTATTAAACCATTTTGATGTTAGATTCCTCTACGGGACTACTTTAATAAAAAAGTCCCTTCACATCAAATGGATATGCTTTTTTGGTTCGATAAATTTTTCCTTCGGCTGAGCATATCGAACTTACTCAGAATCGATCAGCCATAGTTCTGAGAGAATTTAACTGTCGGCCTTACTTCAGTTAATACCACGCTATTCGCACCATCACCTAGGCTACCGTTACTTATAGCAGCAAACCAGGAGAAGAATACATTAACCTGCTAATTAAACGACATTCCTCAGCGACAAATACCCAGTCATCTTCCTAGTAATTAGAAGCTTCGCTTTCGACAAATGCTGCGGATATTACACACTTAATCCCACAGAGTCTTAGTTTGTTTAAACCCTTAAAGCCAGGGAGCCACCCGACAATCAAGTTGGGTGGCTTCTTACTTCAATCTATTTTCAGGGAAATAGAACCATCAGCAGGCTCAATAATTTCCCTACCGGATAATCAACGCGCTTTTACCTGAAGCAGGTATTACTTTCGTTCCAGCTGACTGGACAGTGTATCGTCCGCCGAAACCTAAACCTGCCATGTTTTGATGCATGGAAATGTTGGCTCCCCCAGCAGAGACCACATTGGCACCTCCTGCAGATACTACGTTTGCTCCACCAGCAGAAACCACGTTTCCTCCACCAGGCGATACAACATTCATCCCACCTGCCGCAACCACATTCGCCCCACCAGCAGAGACTACATTCATGCCTCCTGCTGCTACCACACCGCCTCCGTTTTTCGAAATCAAGGCTACAGCTACCTGTTCGCCATTTAGGTATAGTCCCGTCAGTTGGTTGCCATTGGTGGTGTCTACTGTTTTGATTTGGGCATTATGCTTTTTAAGAGAAGTCTGAAACTCAGCTACAAAACGTTTTAACTGCGCATAGTTAGCCCATGTACCACCGTTATAGTTATTCACATTCAGCTCCAATGCAACAGGTTCTCTCCGGTAAAGCTCTCTGTAAGCTTTAAAGATCCAAGGGTCACCTTCCAGTTTCACTGTTTTCACTGGAGATGAAGTGTTTGCATTACCTGCGCTTTTACTTTGGTAGCCTTTAATGTAGCTCTTTAGGTCCGCATAACTTGCCCAGGAGCCATCGTTATAGTTCCGAATATTGCACTCATCTGCTGTCGGATTACGGCGAAATTCCTGTTGATAGATTTGCACAATCCAGGGATCGCAATTCTGGGTAGAAGAATTAGAAGATTTTACTGCTGATTGCCGGCTCTTATAGCTTTTGATATAGCCAGCCAATTCCTCATAACTGTTCCAAGAGCCATTGTTATAGTTAAGGATATTACATTCCTCGGCTGTAGGTGTTGCATTGTACTGCTGTTTGTAGATTTGAACAATCCAAGGGTCACAATTTTGCGCGTTTGCTTCTGTCAAGAAAAGCAGGGTGAGACAAAAAGGAATAAGTAAAGTCTTTAAGTTCATGAGTGATTGAATTTAGTGGATTGACTATGTGAGCACTTTAAGTTTATTGGGTTATGTAGGTTAGTAAATAGCTTATTTACACTTTTGAAGCCGGCAATCGGGTTTTAACAACTATAAATATAATCTTTTCTGTTAAATATATAGACTTAACAAGATATTTAATTTACTTCTTAGAATACTCAATAAATACAAAAACCCGTCTATTTATAAAAAAGCGGGTTTTTGTATTTAGCTTAATAAAAAAGCAAGCAACTATTTTTCTCTTACTTACACTTCCTTCGATTACCGATCACGTGGCTATTTTACGTGATTGGATTTCCTAGCCAGTAATGCTTCTCATCCCTACTTGGCAGGGCAATCTGAAGTTGAAATACCTTGCAGGTATATGTGCTTACAAGGCTATCATCTTTAACTTTTGCGTTAACTTAGTCTATAAACTTACACTTTAATAAATTTCATGCTATTGAATTAGAAAATTAGTCTTCTATTTCAAATGAAAAACCCATCTCATCCTCTCCTCTACCACCTATACCATCGAACCTTATTTTGGTATCAGAAATTATAGTAATTGCCAGCCAAGCTTCTTCCTGGCCATCATTCATAAAGACTAATTTCCCGGTACCTTTATCTATTTTCCATTGGTGAGCACCACTCCAATTGTTATTATAGCTTATGTCAAAAGATTTAGCGTTACAATTATAAGTGTGTTCTTCTGATTTAATGTTCTTTGTTAGGGTAGTTGAACTAAAAGAAAACGTCCCTTCAACAAATCTAGTTTTATCATAAATTCCAGCCGGATAACACGTTTTGTTACCTAAATTTTTAAAATTAAATTGCTCTTCTCCATCTACAATATAGGATGTAAGTTTCCATGGGCTTCCATTTATCAGCCTGGTTACTATGCCCAGCGTAGCTTTAAATGCAACAGGAGCTCCATTTACCAAAGTGCCATCCCCTTTTCTCACCATCGCTTCAACTCTTTGATCCGCGGAAGGCGTTTGATGCATCTTCCAGGTTACTTCAGTCATGCCTTGGGCATCAGTAACTGTCTTAGCTGCGCTTAAGGTACCATTTCCTGATTTAACAGTCCATTCTACCTCTATGTCCTTCAAGGCATTTCCATCTGCATCTATCACTTTTACTTTCAAAGGCTTCGCTAACAGCTTACCCGGTTCACCTTCCTGGTTATTTCCGTCTACCAGCGAAACAGCATGTGGTTGAGCAGGCCTGTAAATAGCAGTCACTTTTTTGGTAAGAAGCACGCCCAGGTTATTATCCGTAAATAAAACATCAAAACTGAATGGCTTATCCTGCAGGCCGGTAGCAGTGCTGGTTGCAACAAGGTTAAACTTACCATCTGCTGCAGGAGTAGCCGAGAGTTGAATCTTGGCATCGGAGATATTCTTAAAAGCTACTTTACCGGATGGTAGTGGTAGTTCTTTCTTAGCAGCCTGGGTCTTTATCGGATCTTTATATTCCGGGATGCTTGGGCCGGACCCAAAGAACCAGCTTTTGATTTTATTGGTAGTTGCCAAAATGGTATTGTACGATTCCTGCATTTTGGCCAGGTACTTGAAGGTAGTGGCAAAAAAGGCTACAGAAGAACCGGCATCTGTTTTTACCAGTGTTCGGTATTCACCATTTAAGGTCAGCACTTTTGCTTTATCTTTGTTAAAGACAGTCTCATCTGCTGCTGCTTGTCTTCCACCGGGAATTACCACGCCTACACGGTTACCAGAAAATGATTCAAGTATTGTCTCTGCCACACCTTTTAACAGGGCTATTCTTTGTGCTTCAGAATGTGCCTTCACAAAAAAACCAACACTTGTGGCCATACAAGCTGCGGCTGCTACCTTATCAAATAACAATGGGGAAGGAAGCATAGCTAACTGTGTACCAAGAAATAAGCTTACAGAACCGGCAATCATGCTTTTTACAAAGTTCTTCCCGGTTCTGTAAATTTCTTCGCCGGGGTCGGCAGTATTATTTATTCTATAGTTATTCGGATCAGGCTCATCTAAACTAAACTCGCTTTCATCTGGTGTTATACTTTGCAGCATGTAGGCTAGCTTTAACTGTTCTTCAGCAGTCAGTTTAGAGAAGTTCTCTTTCACAGCCTGGTTCTGCTGATTCAATACAGCTATGTAGGCAGGATCCAACTGTATAATAGGATCATTTACATACGCTTGCAGTTTTTTCGCAACAGCATCTAATTCAGTTGTAAAAGAATTGGCCACAGCAGCAGGGTTAGTTATCGTCGTATAAGCTCCTACTGTCAAATCAAGTTGCTTACTGATACCTATTCCGCTGTAATTAACCACTACATTTCCGGAAGCAAGTACAGGCATGATAAAAAGTACCTGGTTAGAATCCCCGGCAAAAACCTGCACGTCCAGTTCTCCAACTTTAATTACAGAAGTAGAAGTAATCTCAGGTTTATCTGCCGCCTGAGAAATTACTATTTGCCCGGGAGTAGCTGTTTTAGTAAGAAGTGAAATAGACTCTGTAGCAGCGGGTGACGGATCCTCTGATGAACTACAGGCTACGACAAAAAAAATTGTTAAGAAAAAGAGTATGTATCTTTTCATATACTAAGAATTAAGGGTGGATTTGATGCAAAAGGCGGTGGGTTGTCTTATGTTACATCAATAATTGATATGACAAACATACTCTTAATACCTATACATTTCCTATACCAAGAAGTAGGTATTAAATTCTAGAAGCATCTTATACCACTGAGTATTAACCATCTGTAATTAAATAATTACTTTAAAATTGGAATAAGGGATAAGGATTTCATCCTATAGATAAATAGAACTTAATAATGGATCGTAATTTGAACCTTTTCAAGTTCAAGCATACAACTTATAACTTCGAATTCACCAGGGTTTATTAAGTTGAATATGTTTGAAATTATACTTATTAAAGGTTTCAAATTCATATTTTTCATAAAAGCATGAATTTAAGATTCTCTACAGGCTACTATCATAAAAAAGCCGCTTCACACTACATGAAGCGGCTTTTCGCCAGATGATCACCTAAAATAGAATTTACCCGAAGCTAGGGTTTGAAATTAAAAGTGCCCTCAGTCTTATTCTGAAATTGGCTTAAAAATTATACCTGTTACTGCAGCAGATAGAGTTCGGTATTGCGATTATCGCGGCCTTTCTCGTGGGGTACCTCGCATTCCAGGCTGCTGAAAAACTGTTTTACTTGTCGATATGGTTCCTAACCTTCAAAGCACGGTGGCACCTTACATGGTCCCTTGCCTTAAATCTGGCAGCACGCTCTTCTGTTCAGAGGAAAAGTCTTCGTGCCTGACAACCATATATATATATATTAATTTCAACCAGCTATAATCTGGCAGCAGCTACCAGATACACGGTTGCATTGATATGTTTTGGAGGCAGCTCCAATCTTAAATACTATCTAAATTAGCAGGATTTTACAAGCTATATCAGTGCAGAACATCTTTCCTTTACATTCCAAACCGGCGAGTAAGAAGCCCGGAGCGACTATGCTAATACGACAGAAAGAAGCCCTTTGCCTATACAAGGCCGCGTGTTCCAGAAATATATTATTTTTTATATGATATCTCTAAATAAATCCCTACTCCTGCTTTGCCTGGGTATTAGTTTCAGTTTTTCGTCTCTGGCGGATGAGGCAAACAGCAAATACGCCGTTACCATACACCTGACGGAAATTAAGGACGATAAAGTGAAGGTAACCCTGCAGGCCCCTGCCATCTTCCAGGATGAAATCGTTTACAATATGCCAAAGATGGTGCCTGGGACCTATGCTATCTCAGACTTTGGAAAATTTTTGACACAGTTTGAAGCCTTTGACAGAAATGGTAATACATTAAAGGTAGAACGCCTGGATGTGAACAGATGGAAAATTCTAAATGCAAAAACACTGCATCAGCTTACATACTGGGTGGATGACAGCTTTGATACTCCCCGCCAGGAGGACATCATATTTGAGCCCGCAGGTACTAACATACAGGAAAACGAAAATTTCCTCCTTAATACCTATGGCTTCGTTGGATACTTTGATGGTATGAAACAGGTACCTTTTGAATTAACAGTACAAAAACCTGAAGGCTTCTATGGGTCTACATCCCTGCAGGCGATCTCATCCACAAAAACGAGTGACAAGTTTTCAGTTACCAATTACATGCAGCTGGCAGATAGTCCGCTAATGTACAACATGCCGGATACAACAGTAGTGTTCGTCGGAAATACCGAAGTGCTTGTTTCTCTTTATAATCCAACAGGAAACGTCACGTCAAAACCTATTGCAGCAAATGTACAGGACATCCTACAGGCACAGCGTACTTATCTTGGAGGTACGTTGCCAGTCGAAAAGTATGCGTTCCTTATCTATGTTTCAGAAGAAAAAGGAAAATCAGGTGGCTTCGGAGCGCTGGAACATTCCTACTCTTCGGTTTACTTCTTACCTGAAATGCCTTCAGAAAAATTCAGTGCACAAATAAGAGACATTGCCTCACATGAGTTTTTCCATATTGTAACGCCACTCTCGATTCATTCTGAAGAAATTGGTGATTTTGATTTCATTAACCCTAAAATGTCAAAGCACTTATGGCTTTATGAAGGGGTAACAGAATATTTTGCTTCGCATGTACAGGCCTTTGAAAAGCTTATGCCCGTTCAGGATTACCTGGAAAGGCTTAAAGAGTATATCTATACTTCCAGAAGACATTATAATGATACCCTTCCTTTCACAGAAATGAGCTCCCATGTTCTGACTAAATATGCAAGGGAATACGGCAATGTGTATCAGAAAGGGGCATTGATCGGGATGGTGCTTGACATTCGCCTGAGGGAATTATCTGGAGGAATGTATGGGTTACGTGACCTCCTCCAGGATTTATCAACTACATATGGCAAAGATCATGCGTTTAAGGATGAGGAGCTATTTGACCAGATCGCTGCGCTCACAGCCCCTGAGATCAGAGAATTCTTTACACGCTACGTTGAAGGAAACGAACCTCTTCCACTTCAGGAAACCTTTCT
This sequence comes from Pontibacter pudoricolor, assembly GCF_010092985.1. GTDB lineage: Bacteria > Bacteroidota > Bacteroidia > Cytophagales > Hymenobacteraceae > Pontibacter > Pontibacter pudoricolor. The sequence continues at coordinate 2,374,074 of NZ_CP048106.1, forward strand.
AAAAGTAGGAATAAGCTATAAGCCTGCTCTGAAAACAGTAAATACTATAGGGGGCTTCATCCCTTCCTATGATACAGCTTCAGGAACGTTTAAGATTCCTGAAACAGCAAGTCTGGACCATTTTGGTATTACTGTAGGATTCAAACCAGGTGACCAGTTACTTGCCGTGAATGGCACCAGCATCACAAAAGAAAACATTCATCAACTGCTCGGAGCAGGTTTCCAAAAAGAAATCCCCGGGAACAGCATTAGCTTCGTGGTTGGCCGGAAGTACAAATCCGGCAACGTAAAGGAAAGAAAACTAAGGGGGAAAGTCACCACTGTTGATCGGGAAGACAAACCCGTTCTGATGTTACTGGATAATGCAACGGATAAACAGGTAACGTTACGCAATACCTGGTTAAACATTTAACTTTCGCAACAGACATACAGGGTGAAGGCTCCTGTTCAGAACAGGAGCCTTCACCCTGTAAGGTAACCCGGTAGTCACAAATAAGTTATCTAACAGATGAGTGTACCCTGGAGGAGCTGTTCCATCCAGGACGCAAATGTTTTACAGGGCATAAATCCCTCCTGTAACAGAAACTTTATAAATTCTTTCCTGTCCAGACTCTTACAGGGCCTGTAATGCCAATGCTTATTTTCTATCCAGGGAACATGTACATGATCCGACTCTTTAATATCATGGAACTTCAGCGAAGCACATACTAATTTAAACAGGTGTTCATCCGTGGTTTTTAAAGTTAAAACTTTATGGTCATCCAATGTAAAACAGTTCGTCCCTGCCACCGTCTTGAAACTCATTTCAACAAAACCGTTCTCAAGTGTATCAGCACAATTTCTCCTGATAAATCCGACTATGGCAACTTTTGTTGTTAAGGTGTGACTAATAAATAGTTCTGCCTTGTTTTTTTTCCTACAGTAATCTTTAACAGTTATTGTAAAACTGTCTATTCTGGGTATCAAACCCAGCAAATGAAAAAATATGCCCTCCAGATGGTCATTTCCCAGGACTACTGTTATGGTGAAATGGCGGCTGATAGCAGGTTTTGAAACAACAAAATGGTCAATATCACCCGGCAACTCCAGGAGCCCATTTTCTGCAGATTTCACGATTCCTGTAGGATAAATAAAGGAAGATTGTCCTGCTTTCGGCTGGTACGGAACCATTTCCTTGCCTACATATACGTTATGAGACAGCCCCACTGCATCTTCCAACGGGTTGAAGTTTCCATCACAGGAAAGCGGTATAGCTTCCAGCAAAAGGAAGTCCCGTATGCCTATAACTTTCGCATAATCCCGGCCGTTTCGGATGGCGCTCCCCAGCTCTTCTTCATGAACATAAAAATTAACCATGGCGCTGACTTTCTTGCTAAATACACCTCTTACAAGTAAATACCATAGTTCTTTTCCCATAGCTTCCATTATTCTGACCTTAGTAAAGCTAGGAGTCATCAGAATAGAGATCATTGTATTTTGCTGCTAATTTTATTATCTGCCTTATCCTGTGTTGCCCATCAGAATCAGGAAACAACAGTTAATGGGAAAAAACAAGGCACTCTAAGCCTGTATGTTTTATAGGTAATATTTCATAAAAAATGCCTTGGTTATTTCGTAACCAAGGCACCTGAGATAATGTACTGGAGGTCAATGCTTATTATAAAACTATTTTAGAAGGTGAAACACCTTTTATTTTCTTAAAACTTTTACTGAAGGCAGCCAGGTCTGTAAAGTTTAATTGCGTAGCGATGTCCACCCAGGTCAGTCCCTGCTTCCTCAGCTCAATGCTTTTATCAATTCGCTTTTTAAAGAGGTAATTGTAGGGACTATCGCCAAAGCATTGCTTGAAAAGCCTGTAGAAACGAAATTCGGACAGGCAGCTGGATTCGGCTACCTGCCTGATACTTAACTCAGAGAAAATGCTGTCATCCAACATCTCTTTCCCTGTCAGTAATCGTTTAAACACCTCTTTACGGGTCGATAATTTTGCCGTATCCAGCTTGTAATAAGATCTGATCGTTTCCGTACTTCCTTTCACTACCAGTGTGGTCAGTTCGTAGATCAGCTCCATTGCAGGCCTGTCCAGCGTACCGGCTGCAGATGAAGTCATAATATATTGCAGCAACTCCTGCAGTCTCGTATCCGCCCTGGCTTCGTTTACAAATAACTCAGGGGTCAAAAGATACTGGCTTGTGGTGTTATAGTTATCCAGTTCATCCGGGTAAATCATTTGCAGTAACAGTTCATTTACCAGGTTGGAATCTATGTCAACACATATGGCCTTTGTCCCAACTCTGTTGTTAATGGTTATGTCGAGTACAGCCAGTGATTCGTTGACCAGAAGATATTTGCCATCAGTCAGGTGGTAGCGCTTATTCCGCAGCCAGTAGTTTTCCTGGCCATCCGCCACAAATTTCAACCCCAGTCCCTGCGGTTTTATTTCATCTTCAAGGGAAGTAAGGCAGGAACTCATGATCCGGTTCCTGGTCTTTCTCTCTTTAAGCGCCTGGTAATTTCTATCCGTTACATGCAATACTTCGCAGCTATGATTATCGCCCAACGTGCTGCCTGCTGAAGGTCCACGCTCCACTTTTTCCATCATTCATTGTTTTTAAAACTTAAATATAGAAACATTCCATCTGAATGGGTATAGTGAAGCAGCACCAACATCAAAAAAGGCAGGATTTTACAAGTTGCCCATTAACAAAGTGTGTTCCTTTGTATCCTGAGAGGAATTTTCTTTTTAATTTAAATCACGCCGGAAACTATCCTTTTGCATTAAACCAAACCAGCTGATATGAACACTTTTTTATGGGGCTACCTGAAACAGATAGCGGCACTGCTTTTTCTACTAAATATGCTAACAGCCGTTCAGGCTAATGCCCAGGAACTGAAACGGCGTGCCTCTCTCGGAATACGTGCCGCTCCCCTTTCTGATTCTTTGGCAAATGTTTATGCTTTAAAATCAGGGGTAGTGGTATCTGCGGTGGCTGCAAACCTGACAGCCTCTGCCCTAGGTATTAAGCAGGGAGATGTGCTGCTTTCTGTAAACAAAAGAACCCTGCATACTCCTGCTCAGCTTGCTGAACTTGGCCAGGAACTGTACCCGGGACAACCTATTAACATACAACTTTTGCGCAATGGTAAAAAGAAAAGTATAAAAGGGAAAGCGGTGGCCAAACCTTTGGAGAAAGCTGACAAAGCAGATGTGGTATATGGGCAGGTACCGTTCCGGAAAGGGCTTCTACGCACCATAACGTATACTCCTAAAACAGCAGGCAAACACCCGGCAATACTTTTTATACCTGGTTTTCCATGCCGTTCTATAGACGATTATACAACGTCTGCCTATAACCAGCTTATAAGAGGCTGGAGTGACCTGGGGTACGTGGTGATGCTGGTAGAAAAACCGGGATTAGGAGATAACATGAATACACCTGCCTGCATCGACATTGACCTGTCCACGGAAATCGAAGCATTTGAGCAGGGCCTGTTAAAACTAAAGCAACTGCCGCAGGTTCATCCTGATAACGTTTTCATTTTCGGCCATTCGATGGGAGGAATAGTGGCACCTGTACTTAGCCAGAAATATCAATTGAAAGGTGTTATGGTATACGGCAGCCCTTATCGTCCTTGGTTTGAATTCGCTACTGAAATGTTCCGTTTCCAGGCACCTACCACCGGAAAAGACTATGTAGCTCATGAAGCAACCATGCGCCAGCTGCACCATGTCATGTACCGTTTCTTTGTACTGGGCCAGCATCCCGATACCATTGCAGCAGCAGACCCTGCCTTTAAAAAAATACTTGAAGAGGAATTCCAGCACACTGGCGGTGACATGTTCTGGTCCAGGGATTACCGTTACTGGCAGGAAATAGATGAACTGAACCTGACAAAAGCCTGGGCGCAAACCGATGAACATGTACTATCTATCTGGGGTGAGTATGACTTTGAGATTGTAAATGCAGAAGACCACAAACGCATTGTAGAAGTGGTTAACCATTATCATCCGGGTCACGCCACTTTCCTGACGATGCCTGAAACCAACCACTCGCTTATAGTGGTACCTGGTATGGCCGAAGGTGTAGCCCAAATGAACAAGCGTGACTTAGAATATAATAAAACACACTTTAACAAAAACCTGGTCACAGAAACCGATGCCTGGATGCGTAAAATCATGAATAGTAAATAAGCCTTTTTACATTGGCATCATTTTAAAATGCCTACCAGCTCGATCTCTGTATACTGAATTAAATTCCGACATTCATTCTGTTTTTCTTTTACATTTTAACGCATATGGTTTGCTTTTCCCCGGATTGTAAAGATTTCATAAAAGTGCCTACACTTGTGTGCTTCCTGGTCCTGTTCTGCTCCTTTCAAAGTATAGCGCAGAATGAGCGCAACCTGCTACCAGAACCTACCGGTGCATATGCCATCGGAACAAAGAACTTAGAGCTGACTGATCTTAGTCGAAACGATCTGTTTAGAGCCAGCCATAAAAGAAAAGTGCCTGTGCAGGTATGGTACCCTACAAAGGTTACACGCGGAACCAAAGCGGCTTATCTGCCTGATAAAAAATTTGTGGAGCTGCTGATCAAAAATAAGTATAACCACCAGGATAGCGCTGCGCTTGTCCGGATGGCTACGCAACAAACACACGCCTGGCAGGATGCACCGCTGGTTAAAGGGCGTCGCTTTCCATTGATTCTGTTCTCGCATGGGCTTGGGGTTTCCAGATTTAACTATGCAGCTATAGCCGAAGAACTGGCCAGCCAGGGCTATGTTGTGGTAACGATAGACCATCCGTATGGTGGGTTTACGCAGTTATCTGATGGCAGCTTTTTAAGCTCTCGCATGGATACGGTCTTGTATACTGACCACGGTGACGAAGCCCTGCAGACCCGCATGAGGGAATGGTCGGAAGATGTCATATTTGTTTTAAACAGCGCGCTTACCCGTGACAATGCACTTGGAAAATTACTGGCTCGTCACATCAATGAAACTAAAATAGCAGCTATGGGACACTCCTTAGGTGGAAACGTGGCCTTGAAACTTCCGGCTATTGATCAGCGCATAAAGGCCAGTATAAACCTGGACGGAGGTAGTTTCCAGAATATGGAAGGCGCAAAGCCTGCTGCTCCTTCGCTTACGATAAGAAGCCAGCCAGTGTACACTTCTGAAGAGCTGGCAAAGCGGGGCCGCACTACGGCTGATTGGGAAAAAATGGGGAAAGAGATTGATGCCAGTTTTCATGAAGCCCTCGAAGGTGCAGGGAATGCTTATGAAATTAAGATAGCCGGTGCTGGCCATATGAGCTTCAGTGATGCACCATTTGTATTGCCGGACATGATAAACAGATTTGGTGGTAAAATTATCTCTCCAAAGAAGGGACAGAAGATTATGATGACTGCCATACTCGATTTTATGCAAACCACTTTTTCTTCAAACCGGAAACAACATAAAACCTCAGTGCTTAATTATGAAGAAGTTAGTATAAGAGCATTTTAAACAACGCTTTTTTTAGTTTTATACTTTCGGAAATGCCATTAAAGATTTCAAATGCCACCTGATAAAGGTGCTACAACCACTAAGATATCGTCGAAATAACAGAAACAGTGAACTGTCAGCTGAACTTAGCACTATAGCTCATCCGTTGGATAACTCTTAAGCTATACCATATTGCACAGCCCTGTTATAAACCAACTGCCGGCTTCCATTATATAATCTTGGAATTGTCGTTTACTATAGTATGAACACCTGTTCCACTACTCTGGTAAGTTTTCCATCAGGGTTCCCAGCTTACTTCATATAATCGATTCTGTTCAGGGCTCCCTGCGGGGCCAGCCTTTTTGTTTGAACTCTCCTGGAGTAAGCTTGCCCTGCTGGCAGGAAAAGACGAACTGAACCTGACAAAAGCCTGGGCGCAAACGGAGGAACATGTATTATCTATCCGGGGCGGGTATGATTTTGACATTGTAAATGCGCAGGATCATAAACGTATTGCAGAAGCGGTCACCTATTATCATCCGGGCTATGCCACATTCCTGACAATGCCTGAAAAAAACCACTCACTTATCCTTGTACCGGGCATGGCCGAAGGCGTTGCTCAACCTAACAAGCGCAACCAGGTGTATCATAAAGCTAACTGTAACAAAACCCTGACTACAGAAACGGATGCCTGGATGAAGCGGGTGATGGAACGGCTTAAGCTTACATAAGAGTTTAAGTTTAAGCTGTTTTTAAAGTATAATCCCTGTCTGCATGAGGTAGCGCAGACAGGGATTATTTTTTCCTGGTGATCCGATTATAGAAGCGTATTAAAGAAATTAACCACTGAAATCGCATCCTCCTCTTTATGCAGTTTCAGTTTATACTTGCGGGCATAACTTTTAACTTCATCCTCAAATTCACCAAAACTGCTATAATTGTTCCTGCCTTTGAGCTCTGCCAGCAGGTTACCAACTGCCAGGTACAACTTCTCTGATATTAGAATTGCGCCATTTTTGCTGCCCACATCCATAGTGGCGGAATAATTAGGAGGCACCTGTTGCAGTTCATAGCGTTTCAATAGCGCTGCCCTTTCCCCTTTTACCAGTACCTTAAGAAAACCTGTATTGGTAAGGCCATCCGAATTATACATTGAAGCATTCACAAATTCTGAGCGTATCGAATCATTCCCTTCCATCATCTCGAACTGCTTTACGTATTGTCCGCCCAGCACTTTAATCCCATCCGGAAAATCAATCTCAAACAGGTTATTCTTCAAATCATATTTTAATGGTACATCAGGTATTTTATGGCCCGACGAAGTATAGATCGTTCCTTGCAACCATTCCTCCACGAGGTAAACCGATCCTTTTGTTGTCAGTTCTTTGTCTTTGACCTCTGCGATATTATCCAGTCGCATAATACTTGTCTGGAGGGTGGTGGTAACATCAACGGGAGGTATATCCCGGGCAGGGATTCCGCCTCTTTGTGCATAAACACTTGTTGCGCTTAGTCCTATGGTTAGCGCTGCAATCCAGGCTGATTTTTGAAGTCATAATCTTATTCATCTTCTTTCAATTTAAAACGTTTGTTCACTGCTCATAAAAAAGGGGTGAGCGAATGCTCCCCCCTTTCGTTGTTTGTTGTTGTTAAAATTGGTCTTCCGGGAAGCCGGTTCTTCGGTGGCCTGATACATGATAAATTGCATCCGGATCATCGCTGAACTTTACCTGAAAGTAGATACTGTCAGTCTTGATCTTCGTTCTGGATAAACCACCATCTTTGATCACCTTACCATTCGCAATACTTACCTTGTTATCAACATTAATATTTGAAGCATCTGTAACAGAGAATGACAGGTTGCTCATCTGTAACCCTGATTTAATTTTAAAATCCCGGAAGTTACCATGATCGTCTACCCAGATCTCAGTAGGCTTGTTGGCTGCTGTGTTATAGGTTAGTAGCGCCGTGTAACCTGCATTTTCTACATCTTCAAATTTTCCCGGGCTTGTTTCTACTTTATAGGTTACCCACCACTCTCCCGACACAGGATAAGTTGAAGTATACTCAACTTCAGGCGCATCTTTTTCGCAGGAGCTTAGAGTTGCCCATGCCGTAAGAAATGCTGCTACATATAGTAATTTAATTCTTTTCATGATACTTGAAATTTTTGCTTTAAAATGTATGCCTATGATTTGATCCACACCTTGGTCTGATCGATTAAGGGAAAAGTAGGCCTGGACATGAGCATGTCAAGTTTTCCCGTCTGCGGATTCCAGGTGCCGTATCCAAAAATTCTGACAGCACTTTCCTGTTGTGGAACCTGTACATTGGCAGCATCCGTACAGATAATGTAGGCCCCGATCTTCACAGAGCTTCCACCCCCCCAGATATTGGTCGCATAAAAAACACCATCCGCTACTTTTGTAATAGTGGAAACCGGTGACGAGCCACTTTTATATACTCCTGTCAGGTCTATAGAAGGATCAGCTTCCTTATCCAGTACAAACACATAGCGTTTAACACTACTCTCATATCCATCTGAGTTCTTGGCACTGTAGTAGATAACATATAGCCCAGGCACGTTTGTGTCAAGCTCATTCAGGTAAGTAACCTCACTCGGCTGTGTCTTTCCGGGGACGATAAAGGGGCTCCCTACCACAGTTTTAGTTACAGTGAGGGTCTGTCCTTTTTCTTCAGCAGTAACACCTAAGTCTGTAAAGATGTCTCCCTTAACGAGTGTTACAACTGCATCCCCCTTCATATGGAAATCTGCAAAGTAAGTTAGTCGGGAGATTCCTTCAGTATCCAGCTCTTTCTCACAACCTGAGAAAGTAAAGGCAGCGAAAAACAACAATAGAATTGCTTTATGTATTCTTTTCATGATTTAAATTCTGTTAAGTTTATTTAACGTCCCACCAGACTGGCTTTGTAATAGGCTCCTGTGTTTGAGGCGCATTTGGATTGCGCTGCACCTCATTTTGTGGCCAGGGCAGGCGTGTCGGGAACTGTTTGCCTGATGTTACACCATCAAGTGGGTAAGTAAACTCACCCGGTACATAGGCTTCGTTGGTAGCCGCAACAGCACTTGTTGCAGGGTAGCCCGTTCGGTTGCGCTCAATGTAAGCCTCTATACCCTGATAGGTACCCGCTAAGGATGCCCACTTCTGAACAATGATCGCTTTCAACTTTCCTTCAAAAGAGGCTTCTTCAGAATAAGGATACAACCCATTCCGCGAAACTCCCATTTGCTGGAAAGAGGCATTTACACCGGCTTCGTATAATGTTGCCGCCTCCTCTGTTCCCAATCCCCGCAGTGCTGCTTCAGCTTGCAAAAAGTAACTTTCTGCTTTTGAAATAAAGTATACCGGTGCGGTTTCTGTAATCAGTGCTCTGGAGACAGTACCCGGCACTAACTGCGACGTAGAGATGCTGGATGTACCCTGTACCATCGCCTTATGGCCACCTGAACCTGGGATATATACTTTATCCAGACGCGGGTCCTGGTTGGCCTGCAGGAACGAGAAAAACGTATGGCTTGCCTTCAGGTTCTGGTTTGTGTTCAGGGCAGGGCTCTGATCTCTTTCAAACAACGGGTTACGCTTGCTGGTCGCATCTGAGAAGATAGCTATACGGGCATCCGTGTTCAGAAACTTAGCTCCGGCTGCATACATTTTCTGTAAACCGGCTTCTGCCACACCCGGACGGGCATAAACCTGGCGCAGGTATATTTTAAGCTTTAGTGTATTGGCAAACCGTACCCACTGCTCCATATCGCCTTTAAAAACGACGTCGCCGTTGCTTAAAGCCGGAGAAGCTTTTGCCGCAATTGGAAGTGCAAGTGCTTTATCAAGCCGCACGATCAGCGAATCGTAAACAACCTGACCATCCCGGAAAACAGGCGTCAGGTTCTGATGCGTTTCGCCTTGCCCTACTTCGTCAAATGGAATTTTGTCATAAAGGTCTGCTAATACCTGGTAGTTGTATGCTTCCATCACGGTTGCCATCAGGTAGGCATTCCAGTCATTTGCTTTAGCTGCCTTGCTTTTCACAAATCTATAGTCATTCAGGGCACCGGCAAACTGCTCTGTCCAGCTGTTCGAGAAATTGGAAGGCTGGATGTTGAACTGGTCGATGGTCACATACTGGTTAGAGCCATTGTTCTGGGTGTAGTACTGCGACCAGATGCCACCAAGTATAGCGTACTCGCCACCAACCACACTTGCGGTTGTAGTTACGGCTACCGGCAACACAAGCTCCACCGGTGCGTCAACGGGCACGTTAGGGTCCTGGTTAACGTCCAGGAAATCTTCGCAGGATGTCGTGAAAAGCAACGACGCGACGATCCCTATATGTATAAAAATCTTTTTCATGTTATGCTGTGTTTAGCTTATTAATGATGATAATTAGAATCCAACTTTCAGGCTTACACCGAAACTTCTGGTAGTTGGCCCGGCAGCAAATTCGCCTACTTCACTCATAAGGTCGTTACCGAAAGTGGTAGACTCCGGGTCGATGATGTTGTTATCCTCTGGTGTCCACATTAACAGGTTGCGGCCAACAAGACTGATATTTACCGTGTTGAAAGGCGTGCGCTGCACCAGCGAAGCCGGCAGGTTATAGCCCAGAACCACTTCTCTCAACTTCACGAACGATCTGTCTTTCAGGTGTTCCTGCTCTATAGCCGGATTGTAAGTTGGGTTCCAGTAATTGGCGATGTGTTCCATGTCAATAGGTGTGGTATTCTCTCTGGTAATCGGGTTACCTTTTTCATCCTTATCGATAATTCCATCACCATTCGCATCAACACCCACCACTGAACCCGGTATAATAAATGGTTGGCGGTCGTTGTACAATGTGTTGGTTGTGTTACCCACGAATTGTGTAAGGCGCTGCGTATAGGAGTAGAATAAACCACCTTTTCGATAGTCAATACCAAAAGATAAATTAAGGCCTTTGTAATCGAAGGAGTTGTTCAGCCCCATCAGGAATTTAGCTTGCGCGTTCCCCAGAATCTCATCTTTTGAAGCACGGAGCGGCATACCGGTTGTTTCATTAACTATAATGTTGCCTTCCGCATCTTTTTGGTAAGCAGGACCTTTAAACACACCTAACGGCTGACCTTCTATAGCCACAAAATCAATATTGAAAGGGTCTGCTATGATAACCTGCTCTAACCCCTCACGCAGTTTTATAACTTTGTTGCGGTTATTGGAGAACGTGTAACGTACATCCCAACGGAAATCATTGGTGCTAACCGGTGTGGAGCTCAATAATAACTCGATACCCTTGTTCTCTACCTTACCGAAGTTCATGATTTTGGAAGTATACCCTGATGAGGCTGCTACAGGAACTGCCAGAATCTGATCTGTTGTAGCGCTGTTGTAATAAGAAATATCGGCATTGATGCGGTTGCGCAGGAAGCTTACGTTCAAACCAAACTCATATTCCGTTGTGATCTCTGGCTTCAGGTGCGGGTTGCCCAGTTGGTTCGATAATCCAAAACCATTTCTACCATCAATCGGGAACTGAATATTACCTGAACCCATCTCTATATAACCAGCCTCTAAAGCAGATTTAATACTATAAGGATCAGCGTCGTTACCGGTCTGCCCCCAGGCTGCTCTTACCTGGCCATAAGAAAGGATAGATGGCAATAACTCAGGGAACACCTCAGAGAACACAAAGCTGGCATTTACTCCTGGGTAGAAGAAAGAGTTCTTGTTAGACGGCAGCGTGGAAGACCAGTCGTTGCGGGCACTCATGTTTAAGAAGGCGTAGTTCTTGTAGCCAAATTCAGCTTGTGCATAAGCTCCGTACAGTCTTCTGAGTGTCTCCGTAATTGCAACTGTTGCCGGATCTTTAGAATTGGATAAGTGATAGTACCCTGGTATACTTAAACCGGTAATGTAGGCATAGTTTTCCTTGTTGTAGCGCTCGTTCACATTATAGCCTAATATACCGTTCAGGTGCAGGTCTTCGGTTACGTTATGGCTGGTAGAAAGTATAAAGTCTGCGTTCAGTTCCCTTGCGAAAAGCGCTCGCTCATTTACACGCCCCGGAGAATTTGATCCGCCACCTGCCAGTACAGGGCTGTCTTCTGCCAGTGTATAAGCTGAGATCCAGTCTTTGTATAAGGTGTTCGATACATCGCCACCGCCACGCAGCGTAGCAGTCAGCCAGGTATTAAGTTTATACCCCAGGTTCACATTGCCATAAATCCTGTTCTCTTCGTAGTCGTTACCGTTAGCTGTTAAGGCATAGTATGGGTTCTGGGCATAGCCTGTAAAGTAGTTATCCAGGTTGTTGAATTTGTTATCAAGGTCTCTCATATCCACGATACTGAAGTCCCTCGGTATCTGGATGATTTCCTGGAAAAGTGTAGAACCACCCCCTTCGCCCTGGCCGGCTGTTACAACCTTGGAGTCTTTACGCACATAATTTATACTTGACGAAGCAGACAGTTTCTGTCCCTCTGTTGCTCCCCTGAAGGAAAGTGTATTCCGTTTGTAAGAGTCAGCGTCTGTCGGAATAATACCATTCTCAGAGGCATTGCCATATGACAGGTAGTAAGATGATTTCTCAGAGCCGCCACTTAACGCTAGGGTATTCAGATAAGCAGTTCCTGTCTCAAAAAAGTCTTTCAGGTTGTTTTTCTGGGCTGCAAAGGGTTTCAGCTGCTGCGAGTTGTCCACCACATTACCCCAAAGGCGGTCTTTGCCGTGCAGTTTTGGACCCCAGCTACCGTTCTCGTTCGAGATCCACTCCCCGCTCCATCCCTGGCCAAAGGTGTTTTGCAGTTGTGGCAGGAATAAGGGTGCCGAAAAAGTTGCGGATGACGTATAATCGATCTTCACTTTTTCGCCTGCTTTGCCTTTTTTAGTAGTGATAAGTATAACACCGTTTGCAGCGCGTGAACCATATAATGATGTGGCAGATGCTCCCTTTAAAATAGAGATAGACGCAATATCATCCGGGTTAATGTCATTGGCACGGTTACCAAAGTCCTGTGTTCTGTCTACCGAGCCTTTTTTACCCGCCTGGAAATTACCAGCGCCGTTATCAATTGGCACACCATCCACTACATACAAGGGGTTGTTATTACCGCCTATAGAGGAGTACCCACGAAGTATAACCTTGGTAGAAGCACCCGGAGCGCCGGAAGCAGAAGAAATGTTTACACCTGCCACTTTACCCTGCAGCGAGTTCATGGGATTAGAAGATCTGGCCTTGGTTATTTCATCTGCTTTTACCGTGCTGGCAGCATATCCAAGCGACTTTTCTTCCCTTTCCACACCCAGAGCCGTTACAACTACTTCCTGCAACTGTTTTGTATCCTGGCCTAGTGTTACACTTATAGTTGTGGCATCGCCAACAGCTTTTTCAACCACGTTGTAGCCAATAAAACGAAACTGCAGCGTTGCACCGCTGGCGGGCACATTTAGCGTGTAGTCACCGCCTACACCGGTGACTGTACCCGTTGATGTGCCTTTAACTACCACACTCACGCCTGGTAACGGAATTCCGGTTTCGGCATCAGTCACTTTACCTGAAACCGTTCGGCTCTGTGCCCACGCCTGACTGACAAGCGCTAACAACAAAGCCAAGTTCAAAAACAAAATTTTTCTCATAGAACTTGTTTAGAAAGATTGATTAATTGATTTAAGGAATTATTAAAACTGGCTTCTGAGCTGAATGCTGAAAGCGGATGCACCCGTAGCCAGTGAGGCATTTTAACTTTCAGGTTTCAGCGTCTTAGAGGAAAATGCGTGTTGCCACCCGGTTTGCAGACCGAACTATAGCCTTCTGCATGGCACAGTCTTTAGCAGCTGACCAGGTGGAATTGCGTTCGTTGTTTGTGTAACTCTAGTTTTACAGTTGCAAAGGAATCGGTCTTTTCAGCAGATCAGTTGTATTATCCTGCTTATTCGGGGATCGTAGTGTTTGGAAGGAAAGCAAAATTATAACCATAGAGTAGCAGGTATGGTGCGGACCTATACCTGTATCCCAAATCTTGTTGCAAATTTAAAATGGCAGAAAACTACAACTATAACTCCTGAAGCCTCGCCTACTTTTGCAGCAGATAAGAAAATAGTTATAGTTAGGGACGTGGTAAATCCCTGACGCAGTACACTCAATCTACATTAGTTTGTGCTAAAGCCCACCTGCTATGGTGGGCTTTTTCTATGCACCTGGCTAAGCTTATACTTTCAGGTTTATACCTGGGAGGCAACAAAATTGGCAGGATTTAACAACAGCTGTTTATTGCCTTTAAACTAGCTTTGATGCAACTGCCAGTATCTTATCAAATGCAATTTATACTTTGATTATACACCATTACATATCATCCATATAACCTACAACTATGAAAAAAATTACCTTTTTACTTCTGCTATGCTGCGTGCTGGCAACTTCTACTGCAACATATGCAGCAGGCAAACCACAGAAAAAAGTACCGGTAGTTTCCTTAAGCGGTAATGCCTACCAGCGTGGCTTTCAGCATGGGGTGCAACTGCGGACAGCTATTGCTGAAGTATACAAAAAATGGAAAGCCTCCATCAACAAAGATACCGGAAAAGACCCCGATGCCGTGATCGCCGACTTTCTTGGTAGCTCTGACTATAAATCCGCCATCGGAAAGTATACGCCTGCGCTTTGGCAGGAAATACAGGGCATGGCAGCCGGCTCCGGCCAAACAGAAGACGATGTACTTGCCTTCCAGTTGATTGATGAATACTGGGGATACCTGGACCGCCTGAGAAATGGATCAGTTGCAAAAGAGCATTGCAGCGCCATTGGGGTGGCGGCCACAAAAGGCTACCCTACTTTTATTGCTCAGAATATTGATATTGATTCCTTTATGCATGGTTACCAGGTATTACTGCACATTGTAGCGTCAGAGGATGTACCGGAGCAGTACATTATGTCCTGCGCCGGTTTTCTTGGTTTTGCAGGGATGAATAACGATGGCGTTGGAGTAGTAATTAACGCCTTAACTGATCTTAACAGTGAGCCGGAAGGCCTGCCGGTTGCCTTTGTAACGAGAGGAATACTTAATCAAAGTTCCGGAGAAAAAGCCTTGAATTTTGTTAATAATGTAAAACATGCCACCGGCCAGAACTACCTGGTAGGTACCAATAATGAAGTTGTGAGCCTGGAGGCATCCGCAAAAACTATAGTACCTTTTTATCCAGTTGATAACAAGCAGGTAGTGTACCATACCAACCACGCACTGGCTAACCACGACGTAAAACCATGGAAGCAGGAATATCACGCCCGCATACTGGCAGGAACCACACCGCATTCTGGCAGCCAGAAACGTTTTAATGCGCTGGAAACACGCCTGGCAAACCCGGAAACGATACATTCCCCAGAGCTGATTCAGGCAACCCTGCGCTCGAAAGACGATCCACAAAGCCCTGTATGTGTTGCGTTTAATAAAAAAACAACATCCTTTACATTCAGTTCCGTACTGTTCACATTCGGCAGAAAACCATCGGTGCAGGTTACGTATGGCTCGCCTGACAAAGCAGACTACCACGAATACTTTTTCGAACAGATTCTATAATTATAACCACTCTGCTTACAATGAGAAGATTGACACAACTGCGCTATTTTATCCTTATCCTTTTATGCTGCACATACCTGCCTGTACTGGCACAGCAATCTGAAAAAACTGCTGACCTTAAAAAGCGCTTACAGGTACGGCTTGATTCACTGCAAAAAGCCAATGGCTTTCCGGGGGCTACGTTCAGTGTTGTGCTGCCTTCGGGTGAGCTGATATCTATTGCAACAGGTATAGCTGACTCTGTAAACCGCACTCCCATGCACCCTGATAGCAGAATGTTTTCGGGCAGTAACGGCAAAACCTTATTTGCAGCCCCGGCTTTGGTACTGGCAGAACAGGGCGTTTTTAACCTGGATGATAAAATAGAAAAGTATATCGGCAGTGAGACTTGGTTTAACAGAATTCCAAATGCGAAAACTATCACCATGCGCATGCTCCTGAACCATACTTCAGGGATTGAGGAATACTACGAGCTGGGTGATTTTATGCACCGACTGCAGACCAACCATACCTGGTCTCCTGTAGAAATTCTGGCATATGTTTTTGACCGTAAACCCTTGTTTGAAGCCGGAACAGCCTTTGGCTATGCCGACACCAACTACATCCTCTTCGGGTATATCGTCGAAAAAATCAGCGGAAAAAAGATGTATGACCTGGCAGATAAGTATGCAGTGAAACCTTACCATCTGAAATCAACTGAGCCATCTGTAAAAATGAAGTATAAAAACCTGGCTGTTGGCTACGCAAACCCGGCCGGGCCATTCCCGGTGAAAGGTGCTTTCATGAAGGACGGGCAGGCTGCTTTAAACCCGCAGTTTGAGTGGACCGGCGGGGGCTATGTTTCGAACACGGCAGACCTGGCAATCTGGGCCAAGGCTTACTATAACCTTAAAAGTATATCTCCGGCTTTACGCAACCAAATGCGACAGGGCGTAGCTGCCAATACCGGCAAAGACCACCAGTATGGTTTAGGCATGCAGATCAGGCCGGGTGGTGCTGCAGGCATGGGTTACGGGCATAGCGGCTGGTTTCCGGGTTACCTGACAGATGCGGAATATTTCCCGGAACCGGACCTGGCAATGGCCATTCAGTTTAACACCGATAATTTCCGGTTCCTGAAAAAAACACCGCACGCTTACCTGCTGGATATGGCAAAAATCATCACCCCTGCCCTGCAGAACCCATAAAGTATAGCTCAGCCCAGCACGCTACACTTCTATCAGTATTTTTCAGGAATACATAAAGTCGGGCACCGTTTACGCGGTGCCCTTCTATACCTATATCCAATCGATAACCTTATTTATGAAATTTCCGCTGCTTGCCACAGGCCTGTGCTTTATACTTGCCACCAATGCGTTTGCACAGCTAACAGGCACATTAAAAGATGAGAAAGGCGTTGCCCTGCCCTACGCCAATGTAGCCGTTCTGCAATTACCCGATTCTATGGGCGTAACCGGTGCCATGACCAATGAAGACGGTTCATTTTTAATTCAAACACCAAAACCGGGCAATTATATCCTGCGAATCAGCACTCTGGGTTATACCCAACTATACACTGCTGCATTCCGGGTGGGCGACAGTTCGTTTAGGAAAAACTTTGGGGTTGTCGTCTTAAAAGAGGACGCCAGGTCATTGCGCGAAGTAACTGTAAGAACGACACGGCCTGCAATTACCGTTGAATCTGATAAAATAGTAGTGAGCGTGGCAGGCACAGCCTTAGCAGCAGGCAGCACCGCGTTTGAAGTGCTGGAGAAAGCACCGGGTGTATTTATTGACCAGGATGGCAACATTCAGCTAAACGGCAAAGCGGGCGCCAACGTGATGATTGATGGCAGGCTCACTTATTTTTCGGGGAAGGAATTGCAAAGTTACCTGGAGGCCATGTCTGCTGAAAACATAAAAGAGATTGAAGTGATCTCAAATCCTTCGGCAAAGTATGAAGCGGCCGGAAGTTCCGGTATCATCAATATTAAACTGAAACAAAACACCCGCCTGGGCCTGAATGGTAGTTTAAATGCCGGCTACCAGTATAACGGTGCTTCGGGATACGCTGCGGGGATGAACCTGAACTATAAAGCAGGCAACTGGAGTTCTTTTCTAAATCTGGACATGGCCGAGCGGCCGCGCCTGCGCGAAGGAGTCATGATCCGGGAATTTCACGCCAACGGGGCAGATGCCCGCTTTCACCAGCTGCGCGATGAAACCTTAAAAACACACACACCTGCCCTGCGTTTTGGCACTGATTATGACCTGAATGCACGCCATAGCCTGGGAGCTGTTGTGAACCTAAGCATGAATACCATGGACCGTGCTTTTTACTCCGGCACCGACATGAACGACCGGAAAACCGGAAAGCATACATTTGTAGCGGCCGGTAACTTTAACGATAACCGCAGCACCAACCATGCTTTTAACCTGCATTACAACGGCCGGCTCGATACCGTGGGTACTACCCTGGCGCTAAGTATGGATTACATTCAGCTACAGAACAAGGCTAATGCTCGCTACGAGAACCAGTACCGGAACCTTCACGACAACACGACAACCGACGAGCTGCTGCGTACCTATAACCCCGGCTTTTACCACATTTACTCCGCCAACGCGGACTATAGTATGAAAGCCTGGCAAAATGCAACGCTGGAGGCAGGCCTGAAAGCAAGCCACGTGGTGTCAGATAATGAACTCAGTTTTTATGAAGTGAAAGAGGAACAGGAAGAGCTTGACGAGAACAGGAGCAACCATTACCGCTACACCGAAAGTATACTGGCGGGTTATGTGAACCTGAACACCAACCTAAGTGATACATGGAAATTGCAGGCTGGCCTGCGCGGCGAGCAGACTTTAGGCAAAGGAAAACCCGAAGCAGCAAACGCCATCCGCAAACATTATTTTAATCTTTTTCCGGGCCTGTTTTTAACCCAGCAGGTAAGCCCGCAATACCAGGTAACCTATAGTTACAGCAGCCGCATCGACAGGCCCAACTACCGCTCGCTCAACCCATTCATTTTTTACCAGGACCCTTATAGCTGGGCAGAAGGCAACCCGGAACTGCGGCCACAATTCACCAGCATTTTTCAGGTAAACCAGCTGTTGCACAACACTTATAGTTTGCAGCTTGGTTATGCTCATACTAAGGACTTTTTTGCCGAAGTGCCCGAGCAGCATTCCGAAGATAACACCACGGTTTACAAAGAACGCAACATTGATAAATCCGAGAACTATAGCGCCACGCTAATCGCACCTGTCAAGCTTCTTCCGGGATGGGATGTGAGCAACAACCTGGTGGCTGGCTACCAAAAGAATAAACTATTTTTAAAGGAGGAAGAAATACAAAACAGCCAGCTTTACTGGATGTTGCAATCTACGCACATCGTGCTGCTGCCTTGGGGGATCCAGCTACAGGCCACAGCCGGGTATAATTCCCCATCAAACTACGGCGTTTACCAGTTTAAGTGCCAGTGGTGGCTTGATGCCGGACTTAAACGCTCTTTTATGCAGGAAAAAGTGGATGTTACACTGGGTGCCACCGATATTTTCAGGACAAGGGACATGCGCGGCGATGCCAGCTATAACGGCGATGTGTTCCGGTTTGTGAATTACTTTATGGTTAGAAGTATAAAGCTGAACCTGCGATACAACTTCCAGCACGGCCAGGATTTCAAAGCCCGCAGCAGAGGTATAAAACTGGATGAACTGAACCGGGCAGGCGGCCAGTAGAAAGTATAAGCTTTAGTGCAAATACACCTTAAATCTGCATATAAGTGCATTATAGCACACTTTCGTTAGCTGTACTGCTAAGCTAACAGCAAAATAATAGCTTTCGTGCACTATAATGCACTTATCATTTGTTTTATTTCATGTAGCTCGCAACAAATTTAGTGCGCGGAGCCATAGTTTACGTATAAAAAAAAACAAAGGTAGCCAAGAACACCCCTTGAGGTTAGGCGACTTCAAGTTGCTCGAATCGTTAGGTGAGCACTGTAAACCAGTGCTACTAGTATGCTACAGTCCCAAATCCTGATTTTTCACTGCTAAACCGGTTCGGTTAAACGCTGAAGTATTTCTTCAAAAGCAGGGCTTAACACCAGGATCAGGTGTTCGATGAAAGCGGCATTATATATTGTAGCAGGGCCCATTACAGCCACAATGCCCAGGGTCTCATAGGTACTGGAAAGCAGGTAGGAACCCAGGTAGCTCTCAATACCTAGTTTCGCCAACGCCTGATCTTCGGGATAAGACTTACATTAAATGGGAAAAAGCAAAATCCGTATGTGCGTGCAGTTTCGCATGGGGTCCCGCGGAAGGCGTAAGTAATGTTGTCAAGTCGCTTATCGCCTTTCATCAGCAACAGGGTGCGCACATGTTCTTTGTCTGGCGTGATAGGGCCGATCAGAAAATATTCTGCTTTGGAATGTTGCAGAATCAGCAAGGCGGCTTCTACGAGAAAGCGCTTATCCGCGGGTTTATCCATCAGGGAGACGGCCTCATTTAAAATCATCTCTTCCTGCGGACCTGGAAGATAGTTCCCATTGTAGATGTTACGGTATTCCATGCACGACAACAAAAGTTTGTAGTTCAGAAGCTTCAGGTATGCCTGTGTAACCTATAGACGAGTGGCAATGTTTAAGTAAAAGGGATGTTTGATTCAGGCGTATTAATGAACAGGGAGATTCAGCCATTCTACAGCCGATGGGTAATCGAAGGAGTATTGGTGTTCAAAGCTGCCGTATTTCGTACTGTCGAGCATAATCTCCTGCACCGGGATCGTACTGAGTATATCGTGAGAGACAAGCACGGAAACCTTTTCAATACTGGTTTGTGCGAAACAGGGCATCCACTCGGAGCAGGTCCAGTTCTTGTCGGTAAGCAGAATAGGTCATAATTTGCGGTCATCAGATAACATATACCGCACTTGGTACAGTTCTGCAAGTTCAAGCACTCTGTTACATTCAGTACGATATGTGTCACTTGGCAGGCAGCCATTCCATTCCAGAACCAGTAAGCTCTGACTTGGAGCGTGGTGGATTTGTATATAATCCCCCTTGTAAATAGTTTGCAGCATAGCTTTCTGAACAGTAAGCGTTTAACAAATGGTTCAACGGGGTCTTATACTTCTATTTTGTAATCACCCAACACTTAGAATAAAGCGTGATTATTTCCCTTCATCCCCGCTGGACCGTGTTAGCGACAGATAGTCTTGATGCACTCTACATTATATGCCTACCTATCTCCCCTCCTTTTGCAGAATTCTAGAAGAGCAGTTCTTCTTGTATGTTGAAGTGAGTAACTTATCGTTCGGCGGGAGTAGTGAGGTCTTGAACCTACAACTCATACAGCTATTCCTAAGCGAATTATAATCTATAAAATAATTCACGCTCCTGATTACGCACTACGCTGACATATATGGCCCTACCCTATAAACCTTATAAATTCTGTCCCTTTTATATTGACTTCATAACTATGACACGCATCCTACCATACATAAGTGCATTATAGCACACCTTAGGTAGTGATTCTGATGAATGGATATAAAATTATTAGCTTTTGTGCAACATAATGCACCTCTACCATGTTTATCACAAAAAAGAAGCTATATTTACACAAATAGTGTACTATAATGCACCAAATTCATAAGGTTATTAAAGAAAGAAGGTCCATACTAGGGATAACGCAGGAAGACCTGGCTTCTATGGCAGGGGTATCCTTGCGTACCCTGAAGGCCATCGAAACAGGAAAAGGCAACCCGTCGCTACGCACCCTCCAAAACCTTGTAGAAGTACTGGGCATGGAGGTACAGCTCGGGCTAAGGCAGACATATGCATGAGGAAGGCACAGGTATATTACAACAAAGAACTGGCAGGCACCCTTACCGAGCTAAGTCCAAAGGAGTATGTGTTCCGGTACGAAGACCCTTACTTCACTTCCAGGGAGTTTCCGGCCATCAGCCTGACCCTGCCCAAACAGCAGCAGGAATACAGGAGTGATCACCTGTTCCCCTTCTTTTTCAACATGCTCTCTGAAGGAATAAACCGCGACCTGCAAAGCAGGCAGCTGCAAATTGATGAGCAGGACTATTTCGGCCTGCTCCTGGCCACAGCACAATATGATACCATCGGGGCCATTACCCTTCGACCTTTAACTGACTCCTGATACGTATGCCTCTCCCGGAAATAAATCACTGCCCCGGTACGTTATCCCCGGGCTTTACCACCTACAGCCCCGCCTGCCTGCGCAATGTGTTTCAGGGTAAAAAAGTGAGCCATCTGCTCCCCTACCTGCCACCGCAGGTAAGCGAGCAGGATGCCGAGAAATTCCTGGAAAACAGGAAGCGTATTTCTATTTCCGGGGTCCAGGAAAAGCTTTCGCTACTGCTGGAAAAAAACCAGCTACGCCTAACACAGGAAGGCGAGCAGGGCGGGTATATCCTGAAGCCCATCCCGCGGGACGTGAAAAAACCGGACCAGGTACCGGCAAATGAGCACCTGACTATGCAACTTGCCCGGCAGGTATACAAGTTGAATACGGCCGAAAATGCGTTGATTTTTTTCCAGAACGGAGAGCCTGCCTACATCACCAGACGCTTTGACCTGAAGCCGGACAGAGACAACCACCGCCAGGAAGACTTTGCTTCCCTTGCCGGCAGAACCAGTCATACAGCCGGCAGGGATTTCAAATACGAAGGCAGTTATGAGGAAATAGCCACCCTGATACGGCAGTTGGTACCTGCTTACCGGGTAGAACTGGAAAAATTCTTTTCCCTGGTACTGTTCAACTATTTATTTTCCAACGGGGATGCGCACCTGAAAAGCTTTTCCCTGATTGACACTGCATTCGGAGACTTTATCCTGAGCCCTGCCTATGACCTGATGTGCACGCATCTGCACCTGGACGACTCCTGCTTTGCACTTAAGAGCGGACTGTTTGCAGGGGACTTTGAGACGGAAAGCTTTCAGACCAACGGCTTCTATGCTTATGACGATTTTTACACCTTTGCCCAACGCATCGGCCTGCAGGAAAAAAGAGCGCTGGGTATCCTGAAAACCTACCAGCAGGATCACCCAGGTGTGCATATGCTCATTGATCGTTCTTTTCTGCAGGATGACATGAAGGAGATGTATCGAAGGCTATACCAGGAAAGACGGAAGATGCTCAACTACTCCCTGGAAGCAACTACCTAAAAAGGGCACGCCTTACAGGTTTGCCTTTGGAGCGTTTAAAACTTGCTTCCCGTTCAGCCAGGCTTGCCAGTCTTCGGCCACCTGGTCCCAGCCGAACTTATCATGATCGACTTTCCCTTCCTTGTCAAAACCAAAGTAGTTGTGTTCCACCCCGATGTAGGGGTGGAAGGTAAAGTTTTTCTTCCCTTTCCGAATGGTTTCCAGTCGCAGGTAATCGTTAAAGGGAACCCCATGGTCTTTGGTGCCATAGCTCACCAGCACAGGTATTTTCAGCTGCAGCAGGTAGTCAATCGGTGGCTGGGAGAAAGTATAGGTGGTTTTATAGGCGTCCCCACCCTGTGAGGCGATACTGGTGGGATCCCCCACGATGGTTTCCCAGTACCGGAAGGCTTCCTCTGCTCGTGTACCGGTCGTGTCGTCGTATTGCCGGGCTTGTGAAATCATCGAAGCCATTCTGCCGAAAGGGTTTCCACCCGAGTAGATAAGGTGTGTTACGGCCTTGCTTTCAAGCGCAAGTTTAGCCACCACCGTAGAGCCAGCGGAGTGACCTGCCGCTACCAGTTTGTCCTTAGTCACCCAGGGTTGCTTTTTTAAATGCTTTATCACTGCTTTAGCCCGGTTGACGTAGTAATCCACGTTGTCTCTGGCATAGAATTGGACCGGGGGAATGCCCGTTTGGGGATCCGTGTAAGCGCCATGCTTCAAATCACTATAATTGGCAATCAGAGGCACATAGGGTTTGCTGATAATCACCAGATGGTAATCTAGTAGCAGGCTGTCTGTCTGGAAGGGAAAAAACCTGTAAGGCTTTCCTGTATCGTCCAGTAAAATAAGGGGGCGTGCCTGGGAGCCCTGATCAAAAAGAAAGATCGGTTTTGCATTCTTTTCTTCCCCTTTTTTAGACATAACCAGGATGTCGACAGGGTCGTTTTGGTAGCGTAGCTGCAGGTGGCGGTAGCCAAAATCTGCTGGCTTTTTAGATTGTGCTGCTGCCAGAAAAGCAACGCACAAAAGAAAATTTACTAGCAAGGAAAGCTTTTTCACTCTTCCGTTTGGTTTAATATATAGTACCATTCAACATTCACCGCTTTGTGGACGGGCAGGATGCACAGCATTACCTCTCTCAACCTGAGCACAACCGTAAGGGAATATAGTTAAATATAAGTTAACCCCACCTGATGGGGAGGTATTACTAGCCTCTGCTTTAGTTCAAAGGTATTGTTGCCCTGATCGTGTTGATAAATAATAACCCATCATAAAGTTTTGCATAAGAGCCTTGCACAAGCACATGCTCCAGGCTTTTCTTAAGCAGGGC
Source organism: Pontibacter pudoricolor (assembly GCF_010092985.1). Classification (GTDB taxonomy): domain Bacteria; phylum Bacteroidota; class Bacteroidia; order Cytophagales; family Hymenobacteraceae; genus Pontibacter; species Pontibacter pudoricolor. The sequence continues at coordinate 2,397,622 of NZ_CP048106.1, forward strand.
TAAGTCAGAATAATCTTCATTAAGTGGTTCTATGTTGATTACTGCAACTGCATTTTCTTTAATGTAAGCTAATCGGTTAATATTCGATTGCGCAAAAGCCTGAAGTGATGGACAAAGCAGTAAAAATAGCAGAGGTAATGTCTTTATATTTCTCATTAATTAAGTTTGGTACAAAGATTAGTACAGGCTGCGAATGAGGTAGAGCCGAAGCTTAAAGCCTGTGCAGCGTTGTATATCGTTCTTCTTTCGGCCACCCCATATTTCTTACGCTATACTACTGTTAAAACTTAATAGTCTTTTACCATAATATAGAAAAGCTACAGCTATTGTTAAGCTGGGAACAAGACCTGAGACAAAAGCTTTTGGAAAACCTATTATTAAGGTAGCAAAAACCATATATACAAAGAAACCGCCACCATAATAAAGCACACGCTTGGCTTCATCCATATGCTGCGTCTTAGCCACAACTAAAAGAGGCATACATACACTGAGTAGATAAGCTCCCACTCGGCTATTCATATTTGCATCAGTGTCTAAGGTTAGGTAGCCGAAAGCGGACATCATAGCGAAGTTGAGGACGATTAAAAATATGCCATTGAGGATTAATGATCCTACTTTTCTTTCTTTAATGGGCTGTTCTACCTTCTTTAGTTCTTCTGTTTCTAGTTGCAGCACATCGCAAAGCATATTTAGGGTGCTTCCACGAGGTGTATTTTCATTATTCTCTATCCGTTGAATAGTTCTTAAATTTACCTTAGATAACTCAGCTAATTCTTCCTGTGTTAGCCCCTTTGCTTTTCTGCATTCAGAGATTTTCTGCCCAATTGTACTCATTTATGAAGTATGTTAGTTCGTCTTAAAAGTATGGGTTTATTGTTTCCGTGCTAACGTCCTGATTGCGGCATTTAGAGACATTAGCAAAAAGTCGTAGTTTGTCATACATATTTAACTCAAAACCATTGGCTTTCCTTGAACAACGTGCTGGTATAGCAGATGGTAAGGCGTAACCGAAGCATGAATACTATACTTTGTTGATGGATAGTTATTTTTTATTGCTGTTCCTGATAAACCCAAAATTTTCTTTTCATTGTTTTTATTACCAACGGATGGCTACGGAGAGAAATTAGGATGCCCTGCGCATGTATGTTTTGCACGCACTACCCTTTGAGAAAACCTTATTAGTCCAACAAGCTTCGATTTATTAACGTCCCCGCTGCTTACCAGGAATACAACAACAGTCCCAATCACCGTATTACTCATTACTTTTCGGTAAAATAACGGCAGATCTTTTTAAAATTAAACCTGCTCCTTACATGTTAAAAGAGGTATTGCTATTTCATAAATTAACCAGCATTTTTTTCAGCCTCGGATCGCTTGGCCTCGGTGCATTTGAGTTGATCACCTTCCCGGCCCGGTCTATGATGATATACCTTGGAATACTCTTCGCTTCGAATACCTGAATAAGTTTTGAGGCTTCAGCATTTCTGAATATATACTGCCCATCCGCGTCAGCGAGGAACCTGTCTACCGCCTGTTTCCATTTCAGATAATCTTCATCAATAGACAGATAAACTACTACTATTCCTTTTGGTGCATATTCCTGACTCAATTTCCTCGAAGCGGGAAATTCTTCAATACAAGGACCACACCAACTAGCCCATAGATCCAGATAGATTACTTTTCCTTTATGCTTTGCAAAGAGCTGGGATAGTGAAACAGCTTCTTTGTTGGAAGTCAAGAGCTCATCGTTCCCGGCTGACTGCAGGTCGTAAACACCCGACACTTCTTCTCCCAGGAGCTTCTTTAAGAATTTATTATCCCGTGAGCTCCAGAGGCGGTAATCACTTAACAAGGAATCAACATCCTGGCGCAACGAGATCGCATTCGCTATGATTGAATAACATACCCACTCCCGCTGTATGCCTGTAAGTTCTTTCTTGGCAAACTCGTATTGTACCGTAAGTGTTGGGTAGAAGCCTTCATTTATAGCCTTATAAATTATAAAACTACGAAGGGAATATAACAGCCGCTCCGATTTGCCGGGAGACAAAGTTTGAAAGTTTTGCAGGTAGCGCCTGTATACTTCCATGCTGTCCCGGTAAGACGGAGTATATTGTACAAGTGGCTCATCGTTCTTTTGGTAAACACCAGGAAGTGCCAGAATACTAAAGATCCTGAGCCTTAACTCTCTTGTCAGGTAGGCTTCCATTTCTGACCTTACCCCCACATGGCTGAGTTCGTCAATAAGTGCTTCCCCCTCTGACCTGATTTGATGCCACTTGCTTAAAAAGGCATCCAGGTTTGCTGGAATCTGTCCGGGAAGCATTTCATAGTAGGGTCCATTTAAGCGTAAGGTGCCTGACCGCAATTTTTTAAAGAAATCCAATTCAGCGGGGTTGTTTCCTTTGAAGTCATAGGAGTTCTCTTTCCTTTTGTGGTAAACAGTTACCGTATCACCTGGTAACACTGCAAGTGCAGGGGGACCAGGCAGGGACGTAACGAAGCCAACCGTAACAGGTCTATAGGAGTTCTCACCGAAAACAATTCTTAACGTATCACCAGGCATAAGCAATGCCTTCGAGTTTGTCAGGAGTATATCCTGGTAGGCGAGGGAAATATTATCGCCTGTGCTTGCATTAATAATGATAGCCTCCTTCTGATCAGCAGACGCAGAAACCTGTAAAGTGAAAGCAAGGTAAACTATAACAAGCAAAGGTATTGGCTTTATCATATGTGTAAGGCTTTTGTTTTAAAGCAGTATATAAGAAACTACACCATATTAAAAGGGTGAATTGGTAAGGTGATGTCTTTTCTTTTTTCATCACCTTACCGAATGTTGATCGGACCTACATTTACGCTAGGCTGCAGCCAAAGGTACCTGCAACATACGTTCCGTCAAACATCCTTTCTGTTGCACCAATTGTGCTTGCGGTAGTAATCCTGCAATCACTGTTACTGTATGCTGAACAAAGGCCTTCGCTATGATAGATCTCCCCATTCGACATCAGTATATCATATTGGCAGACATAATCATTCACTCCTCCTGTTATTTTTTTCATTTGTTCTCGCGACAGTAGGCCTTCTACTCCGTCCCTGGTTAAGCTAAGATTTTGCATAGTAATTTTGGTTTAGGGTTTAAATTGTTTTTAAATTTTTGATTTTACTTTTTTACCACATTTAACAAATCAGACACTTACCTCTGCTGTTTACAGGAATGCTCCCGAATGTAAGCCTGTCAATTCTTTATCCGCTAAAATCAAACTTAGCACTTGTCTGATTACCTGTTTACCAGGATATCCCTCGTATTGTCAAATACTCTTTCAAGCAGGCTTTGCTCCGCTGTAACCACTTCCGCCCGCGCTACCAGTCCGATCTGCAGGTGAATGGCTTTGTTGTAAGTAGTCACTTGGGGTAGCGTTACCCTTGCAGTGTAGGCCGAGTCACCGTGCAGCACGCTGGACAGGTAGGTGATCCTCCCCCGCAGCAGCCCGAACTCCTGCGCCGGGTAGGCATTCAGACGGATAAGCACCTCCTGGCCTACCCGGATCTTGCCGAAGGATTGCTGGCCAAGGGTCAGTTCCCCAAAGGGCTGCAGGTCCTGCTGCCCGTCGGTGATGTACATCACAGGCCTGTTAGCCTGGAGCCATTGATTCTGCCGAAGGCCCTGGTGGAACACCACCTTTCCATCCCGCTCCGAAACCAGCACATATGCTTTCTTCCAGCTGTCCAGCTCGCTTTTAAACTTCTGAATCTGCGCCAGAAACGCAGCCCGCTGCTGCACTGTCTCATGCTCCATCTCCATCAGTTCCCTGAGCTTCTGCTCCCTGGAAATGCTGTTGCTGATAAGTGACGATCTGGTATTGTGCAGCGGCAGCCTGCTGTTCAGGAACTTGCTTTCCTGCTGCCTGAACTCCTGCCTGGAAATAACATTGGCTTCGGCCAGCTTTTGGTGCATACTGTACTCGTTTTCGGCAATGCTGTATTCCTCCTGGTTAATCTGCTCCTGGGCTGCCAGCTGCGCTGCCAGTAGTGTAAGGGAATGGATCTCATTCCGGATCGCCTGCTCTTTCTTGTTGAAGACGCCGTCTGGTGTGTAACTCAGAAACTGCAGGTAAGCCAGGTAGAACTCCTGCAAAGCTGGCTGCATCTCTCCGTAATGTGTCCTGGTGTTGAACCTGATGCTGCCGGCATAAGCGTAATTCCCTTCCAGCATGTTTTCCTGCAGGGCATCAACCAGCCTGCTGAGGGACAGCACTTCATCGTGGTCTGCGTTGCTTTCCACAAAGCCCAGCACATCTCCTTTCCGCACCCGCTGGTCCGCTTTTACAAAAAGGCGGGTGAGCTTGCCCTCCCGTCGTGCCAGCACCTCCTGCGGGCGGATCTCAGCGTCCACCCTGAGCCGTGCGGGAACAATGTCCGGAGACTTGATAACTCCGGCAAATACCAGTATCAGCAGCAATACGCCAAAGAACAGGCTGATACCCCAGCGCAGCAGCCAGCCGGGCACCGCCCCGATAATCTCCTGCACTTCCGGGCTGTGTTCCTGTCCGGTTGGTTGGATAAAAGGCATAATGAGTTGATTAAAGGTTCTATACTATCATTATTACATTGAATCAGGAGCGCAGCCGGCCAGGTTAAACAATGCGGCCTGCTACCTATACCCCCAGTTCCAGTTGGTTCCGCACGAGTGCAAAGTACTCCCCCTCCAGTGCCACCAGGCTCTCATGTGTACCTGTTTCTATAATTTCCCCCCTGTGCAGCACTACGATCTGGTCGGCATGACGCACGGTACTTAACCGGTGCGCTACCACCACCACGGTTCGCCCTGCAATGAATTCATCCAGGTTTTCCATGATCACCCGCTCGTTGTTGGCATCCAGGGCATTGGTGGCCTCATCAAAGAAAAGGTAATCCGGGTTCTTGTACACTGCCCGGGCAATGAGGATACGCTGCTTCTGGCCCTGGCTGATGCCGTTGCCCTCGGCGCCGATTCTGGTCTGAACACCCAGCGGCAGGGACAGCACAAACTCCTGTAAGTTGGCCGCCCTGATGGCATGCCAGAGCCGCTGGAGGTCAGGGCGCTCGTCGGCTACGGCAATGTTACTGGCGATGGTATCCGAAAAGATGAAACCCTCCTGCATCACGGTGCCGCAGTTCCTGCGCCAGACAGAAGGTTTGATATGGGTAATGGAACTCTGCCCCACCCTGATCTCACCCTGGTTCGGAGGGTAAAAACCCAGGAGCAGTTTGAGAAGAGTGGTTTTGCCACTCCCACTCATGCCCACGATCGCCGTGGTCTTGCCTGCCGGTATGGTCAGGTTGATATTGCGCAATACCGGTTCATTGCCGGCTCCCGGGTACCTGAAGCTCAGCTCCTGCAGGTGGAGGGTTTTGTCTTCCGGTAATCCCGGATGGAATATTCTGCCAGCAGGCTCCTCACTTTCCACTTCATAAATTTCGTTCAGGCGCTCCATACTGATCCTGGCATCCTGGGAGGATTGGATAAAGCCCAGCAGTTGCTCCACAGGACTGTTGAGCTGCCCCAGGATGTACTGCACGGCCATCATTGCTCCCAGGGTCATCTGACCCGACACCACAGCCTTTGCAACCAGGAAAATGATAAAGATATTCTTACTCTCGTTGATGACAAAAGCCCCTGCCTGCTGATATTGCCCCAGCGACAGGCTTTTAACATTGTAGCGGAAGAGCCTGGCCTGGATCTGCTCCCACTGCCATCGTTTCTGCTGCTCACAGCCGTTAAGCTTGATCTCCTGCAAAAGGGAAACAGGCAGCAGGTAACTGCTTTGGAGGAAGGCTACGAAGTAAAACGTTTTATAGAGGCTAGCCCCCAGTTTAAAACCATCAATGTTTACAACGAGCAACACCACCAGGTGATGCGTGAAACCATCACCCGTTATGGCGTGAAGCTGGAAGCCGCCCGGAAACAACCCGAATCAAAACAGGAACAAACGCTGGAAAAGCAACTGTCCAAAAGACAGGCCAACCGGAAAGGCTTAGGCCTGTAGCTTCCTGTATAGTATCCGGTTTAGCTGTAAGGTAGCTTATCTCCACATTCCCACAAAAATACCCTGCCCCACCCGGGCAGGGTATTTTGCTTTAAGCCAAGTGCCAGGATACCTGTAAGGCCAGTTCTGTCAAAGCTGTCTGCAAAGCCTGGCAGGGGTTGGAAATTGAACAGAAAGACCTATGGACATTTATTCTGCTGCAAAGGTAGCCCTGTGCCCGGACACGGGTACGCTGCGCCAAGGTAGTCCAAACAAAAGGGGTATCCCTGAAGGGAGCCCTCCGCATTTTCTTTGGCTCCACCTTGCCCTTAATCCGGTCCCAGGGCAGGGAGGGCACCATAATCAATTCCTTTCACTAAAAAACTACGATTATGGAAAAGACAGCCAACAAACCAGCATCAGTAAAAGCAGCATCACTTAATAGAGTTGCCGAAGTAAAGCTTACCTACCGCTCGAAGGTAAAGCCATCCGACAGGCCACAGGTCACCAGCTCATCAGACAGCTACCGAATCCTGAAAGAGAGCTGGGACACAGGTAAGCTAGAGTTTGTCGAGCAGTTCAAGGTGCTGCTGCTGAACAGGGCCAACCGGGTGCTGGGCCTCTACGAGCTTTCCTCTGGCGGGGTAGCAGGCACCGTGGCCGATCCCAAACTGGTGTTTATAGCCGCTCTGAAAGCCTGTGCTTCAGCCATTATCCTCTGCCACAACCACCCTTCCGGAAATTTGAAGCCAAGTGCGGCAGACCTGCAACTCACCAAAAAAATGAAGCAGGCAGGCGAAGTGCTTGACATCGCCGTGCTGGATCATATCATACTGACCAGTGAAAGTTATTATTCCCTGGCAGATGAGGGGCTTTTATAGCCCCTCATCTGCCAATACACGTGTGTAAGTGTGCTGAAGTGACACTTACATGGAGTCCCATCTGATATTTAACTTATAAATCAGCACTTCATTTTCAATATTTTATTTATACCTTATGGATAAATAGTTGGCTTTTATCGTTAAACATATATATATATCTTGGGATGAAAGTGAAGGCAATGTTTCTATGGTAGACCTGCAAATGCAGTATTGCACGGAATTTCTCGTGGTAGAATGTGATATGACGCGAGCATATCTCCGGGTTACCTGGCTTAAACAGCCTACAAGCCAGGTCTTTCGGGAACAAATAAGTAACATAACTTCACTGGCTTTGAGGAAGCAGCTGTTCCGTGTCCTGTTCGATGTAAGGAAACGTAATTTCATTAACCTGAGCGATCAGAACTGGTTGCTGCGTGAAATAATACCAAGATTCAAGGGAAAGAAGGTACGGTTTGCCTATGTGGAGACTGTGAAGGGGCTGGAAATGATGGATACCTTCCGGATCCAATATGCCGTGAAGCATTTACTATTGCTGGAAGGAAAATTTGAACTGGAGCTTTTCATAAATCCCGAGGAAGCCCTCCAGTGGCTGTTAGGACATGGCGATGATTTTTATATCTAAGAATCTATGAGCAGCTGCCACCAGGTAAAGCCAAAACGTTATTCCGCCAGGAAATTCTCCTTATGCCCCTGCCTGCAGGCAGGCTCCTGCCCGGGTGAGCGGAGCGCCTGAAGACAAAGGAATTACAAATTGCGCTCACAGATCATTACCGCTGTATTTCCTGCGTAACAATTTCAGATCCCCACTTAACTTGATATCCAGTATTTTGGCATACTGTTATGATGTCCTCAGATTGGTGTTTCCCAGCATTTTCGACACGCTTTCCATGGGTACACTGAGACGCGGAAAAGTTTACCGATGGATTATTCCTGAACCAGACACAAACACAGCGGTGCCTGCTGGACAAGGGGACATCACTCCCCCTCCATCAGAGATAATTGGTCAGGCGTACCAGTTATCAGACATGTACCCATCTGCCTACAGGGTAAAGCAGCCAGACATACCTTCAGCGTATGGTACCGCTTCAGGGGAGGACGGGGCCGGAAGGATTCCTTTGACCTTTCGTGTGGCTGCCTATCGATGGGCTCCAAAGTATCGCTTCAAGAATGCAGCTGTAAAGCAAAAAGATCGGGTCATAATGCTGTCTTACATCTAAATCAAGCTATGGTAACGGATATCCCATGAACTGAGTGTGAGCTTACAGCATAACGATCTGTTTTATTTTGTCCAGCAGCAGTTGCAGCCGATCCGACTCACTTAAATGAGCTGACAGGGTTTCATCCCTGTAGCGGCTGTCTAAGATTTGCCTGTATTCCTGCTGTAAATACTGCCTCACTTCTGCTGGTGCGCTGGCAATTTCATCTATGAGGTGCAGCCTGTTGTCTGTTAAATAGATTATATCCTCAAAATCATGACTCATAAGGGGGTTGCCACCACGGCTGTGATAGGCGGAAAACTTGGTAGCCAGGAAGTAGGCCACCGGCAGTACCCGAATTTTCAGATCTGGTGCCAGATCAATAAAATTCGAATGGTCCAGCCCTGGCTGATACCACGGGTTGGAGAAACCAAGTATCTGCGGGTCGTCAGGCATGACGTCTATGGTAATACCGTCAAAGGTAAAGCGGCAAATTACAGGGCTTGAAGGGTCCGGGTAAAACCTGAGCTCCTGAAGACGTTCCTGCAGCCGGTTCCAGGCTCCGTAGCCTGCCAGCGCCACGCTCAGATCAATATCACTGGTAGGACGCACTGTATCAGCTGCCGGGTCGTCTGCATAAAGACTAAGTGTGGCCCCTCCCACAAAAACCATCTCCTGCCGCAGCTCCTGCAGACCTTCTGCGACCTTGATGATGACTTCTTTATTAATTTGGTTACCATCCATTTAAAACTCTTTTTTCTAATTCAACCGCTGCCAGTTCCCTTTCTCTCACCCTGCCTACGCGCAGTGCGTCAACCAGTGCGAGCAACTCATATAGCTTTACATTTTGTATTGCAGCCTCTACCACAGTAGGGTAGAGCGGCTCCACGCCCTGCCCCCTCACCTCACCTTTCGGGTAGGGCCAAACCAGTTTATCACCGCTCATTATTATGTTGCTCAGTGGTGGCGCGCTGTAAGCCGTCGGAATACCCCTTACAATAGCCCCGGGGTTCTGAGGAAACACATACCGCAGTCCATACTTCAGGAACTCCATCAATGCGTTCCGCATCACATTTTTCTTTGATCCATCTATCAGCCCGGCCACATGGGATCTCTGGAGTGACTCTGAGACTTCTGAGCCGCTTATATTTAACTCCTGTGAGATGTCCTTCATGGTCCACTCTCCCTGCCTGACGATGATATCCAGTAATATCACTATGTCTTGGGGACGCATCCCGTTATGCTTCTTCATTTCACTTCTGTTGTTTTGCAATTCGCGAATCGCGAATTGCAAAACAACTAAAAAGATACCAATAAAGGAAACTTTCAAATAACTATAAACCAAACTGGCATCTTATTAGTTGATGGCATACGCAACTCATATTACCAGCATAATAGCTTCTAATCCCGCGGTTTCCAGCAGAGCCCGGCACACCACCCGCCAGTCAGTCAGATCCGGCATCATCGACAGATAAAATCACCTTATTTCTATTTTAGCAGGTTTATAGAGCTCTTGAACGGACTAATTAAAATTACAATTCATACATAACTAGCTCCTCTGAATTGTGACATCATGATTATGGCTTTAATCTTTCCCGAAGCCTCCGCATGTCCTCCCCTACCTTTACATCCAATATCTTAGCATAATGCTGAGTGGTTCTCAGGTTGGTATGTCCCAGCATTTTCGACACGCTTTCCATTGGTACCCCATTGAGTAAGGTAACAGTCGTGGCAAACGTGTGGCGTGCCGTATGGAAAGTCAACGGCTTCCGAATACTGCACAGCTCACCGATCTCTTTGAGGTAGGCATTCATTTTCTGGTTGCTCAGCACCGGTAATACCTTCCCGTCGTACACACATTGCGGGTGTTCCCTGTATTTGTTTACAATATGGAGCGCTGTGGGTAGCAGGGGGATACGGGAAGGGATATCTGTTTTCTGTCTGTTCTTGCAAATCCACTGTTCCCCGTCAATGCCCTTAATGATATCTGTGCGCTTTAGCTGCTGCACATCTACGTAGGAAAGACCCGTAAAGCAACTAAACAGGAAAATGTCCCGCACTTGTGCAAGGCGCTCGGAGGCAAACTCCTTCGCTGCCATTCGCTGCAGCTCTTCCTCTGAAAGAAAGACCCGTTCCACCGTTCTCACCTTCGCTTTATAATTAAGGAAAGGATTGGTGCTGATCCACCCATTGGCCAGGCAGATGCGGATGATCTTGCCAAAGTTCTTGATGTACTTTACGGCCGTATTGTTCGAGCACTTCCGCACACTACGCAGGTAAAACTCGTAATCCGTGATAAAGGCGTGGTCCACTTTCCGTACTTCAATATCATCCGCGTCGTATTTCCACCTCATGAACTCCTGGGTGTGCTTAAGGGAAGTGGTGTAGCGCTCCAGTGTGCCGGGAGCAAATTCGTCTCCCACCAGGACTGCTATTCTTTTGTTATGTTCCTGGAAGATTTCCACCAGCATCCGGCCTTTTTCTTCCTTGCCCAAAAATAGGCTCTTGATGCTCTCCGCCGTCACAGGCTTGCCGGCAGCCACCAGCTGATGATGTGCTTCATACACTTTTGCCTGCAAGCAGTCCAGGTAAGCATTCAGTGCCTTAGTAGCTTCTTTTGTGCCCGAAGCTCTCCCGGCCAGGATCACACGTTCTTCCCGTTACCAGCTCGGTGCGCCTGCCGGCAGCGGTAACACGCAAATAAATGGGCATCGGGCCAGACTGGTAGTGCTTTGGCTTCTTAAGATAAAAGAGGAGACTGAAATTAATACGCATAACATGTGACATTATAGGTTAAACAAATGTAGCCCTGCAGTCACCTGTAATCAAGATGTACACCTTCTGTACAACCTGACAATCAAACAGTTAAGCAATATCTGGTGAGTAAATATTTTACCTCAACGAACTCACCAGATTACTCACCTGCATCATGCGAAAAAGTGAAGAAATTGATGAACCCGTAAAAGCAAAAAACCCTGCAAATGTTTGATTTGCAGGGTTTTAGCCATTTTTGGTAGTACTACCAGCAGAGAGTGAGGGATTCGAACCCCCGGACCTGTTACAGTCAACGGTTTTCAAGACCGCCGCGTTCGACCACTCCGCCAACTCTCTGTAATTAATCGTGCACAAAAGTATAGTGCTGCGCTCAATTTTCAAAACTATACGTCAATATTTTTTGCTTGTTTTACCGCTTAAACTATAAACACCTGATTCAGAAGAACAAAATTTTATAGTTGCTGCGGCTTCTTCCCTACAATGCCTTTTCGATAACCAACTTTTTGCGGCGCACCAGACGTTTAGTCACCGAATCGATACTTACATTTATCTCGAAACCCAGTATCAGGATCATCGAAATAAAGTCCAGCCAGATCATCAGACCTATCAACGCCCCGATGGACCCATAGAATTTGTTATAAGTATCGAAAGCACTGATGTACATCGAAAAGATCATCGACACCAGGAAGATCAGACCGGTTGCCACTACAGCCCCAGCCGAAAAGAAAGGCCATTTATCCTCGATAGCCGGAACATAATAATAGATAAGCGACGTAGCCAGCAGGAACAGCAACACGATTGCCACATACTTCAGGATCACGATCAAAGTATAGGTGTAACTTTCGGTCACCACTTCATAAAACACCAGCGCATCCAGTATCCATTGCCCGAAGAAGATGGCCGCCACCGCCGTAAAAAGTATCAGTGACAGCGCCACAGTAAGTATAGTTGCTATCAGGCGTTTCCTGACGTAAGTGCGCTTGTAAAATGTGTGGTATTTCTTATCAAACGCATCCATCAGCGACATAATGCCATTGGTAGACAGTATCAGAGCAAACAAAAAACCGAAAGAAAGCAAGCCTCCGCGTGGCTTGTTCACGATATCCTCTATAGTTCCGTAAGCAACCGCATACATTTCAGCTGGCAGAAAATCAGTAATAAAATTCAGGATGTTCTCGCTCAGGTCCATTTGCAGCACACTGGGTATGTAGGGAATGAGCGTGAAAAGGAAGATGATGCTCGGGAAAATTGCCAGCGTAAAGTTGAAAGCCATGTAAGAGGCGCGCTTCGTGATGGAGTCCAGGCGCAGTTCGCCCAGCAGCACATCGGCCACCTCGTACACCGATGACTGCCCGTTGTTAAACCGCCACCTTTTCAGGAAAACGATAAACTTACGGTAAGCCCTGCGGCGCTTCAGGTATTGCTGGTTATATTTCATTCGCTAAAATACGAATCCATTTTCTGGTGTATCAGCTCCGGAATTGCGGTTGGGCGACCGGTCTGCATATCTACAAACACCATAGTTGTCTCACCCACATTCAGCAGTGTTTGCTCCTCGTTATACACTTCGTATTCAAACTTTATACGAGTGCCGTGTGGCTTATGCTTTACAAACAGCTTAATGGTTAGCAGATCATCGTACTTAGCCGGGCGTATATACTTGCATTTCAGCTCCAGCACGGGCATCATAGTTCCGGTGGCTTCCATCTCTTTGTAATGGATACCCAGCCTGCGAAACACTTCGGTACGAGCTACTTCGTAATAAGCGCCATAGTTGCCATAGTATACATAGCCCATCTGGTCGGTTTCGGCGTAGCGCACGCGTATCTGTACTTCTGATTCAAACACTGCTTAAATAGTTATATGGTTAAATTGTTAAATGGCTGAACTGTTGTTTGCATAACCAGAACTGTACTTTACCTGATCAACAATTTAACAATTCAGCCATCCAGCAATCAATATTACTTCATGATCTTACGCTCGTTCAGGGCTTTCTGGTAGCGGCGGGCATTGGCCTGGTGTTCAGCTACTGTTACCGCGAAACTATGATACCCTGAAAAATCTTCTTTGGCGCAGAAATAAATATAGTCGTGGCTTTCCGGGTTCAGTACCGCATCTATACTCGAGATGTTTGGCACATTTATCGGGCCCGGAGGCAGGCCTTTGTAACGGTACGTATTGTAAGGCGAATCATGGCGCAGGTGCACGTTAAGCACACGGCGGATATTAAAATCACCAACAGCAAAAACTACGGTCGGGTCAGCCTGTAGCAACATGCCTTTTTCGAGGCGGTTCAGGTATACACCGGCAACGCGAGGCTTTTCGTCGTTTTTTATAGTTTCAGCCTGAACTATAGATGCCAGTGTAGAAACCTGCTGTTGAGTCAGATTGAGCTTTTCAGCTTTCTCCAGGCGCTCCTCTGTCCAGAACTTATCGTATTCCGATTTCATACGCTCCATCAGTTCTTTGGCAGTAATGGTCCAGTACACTTCGTAGGTATTCGGGATAAACATACTTACCACATTAGTCGTGTCGAAATCCAGGGTTTCCAGGTATTCCGGGTCGCTCAGCAGTGCATTTATCTCCTCTACGGATGGCTCGACTTCTGCAGCAAGTTTTTCGGCAAGCTGGCTTCGCAGGCGCACATTAGTAAAGGTAAGTTTTACCGGAGTCTGCTGGCCGGTGCGCAATACACCTATCAACTGGCGGTTGCCCCAGCCGCTTTCCAGCTTATAACGGCCCGGCTTTACCAACTCTTCATAGTCCATGAGCTTAGACATAAAACGCAGGGATAACGGATCGATGATCACGCCGCTTGCTTCCACGGAATCCATGGCCTGCTCGTATGTCGCACCGGTCGGGATATAGACATAAGTATCCTGATCTTTGGTGTCTACGTTGGTGGTGTACACGATCTGGTACGCATAATAAGAGAAGGACACGAACAGCAGTACAAACAGTACCGACAAGGCAGGTATTACCTTACTCTTTTCTTTTTTCTTTCTTTTGGTTGTAGTGACTTTCTTAGCCATAATAAGTAATAAAGGCGCAAATGAGGTTTATAGTTTTCACGCCTGTTGTTATATCAGGTTCAAAAATAACACTTATGTTGCTAATTGCGAATGAGTAGCTATGCGAATGAATGAATTATATTTGCGCAACTGTGCCTGCAGGCTTAAAACAAACTATAGCTTTTGCAGTATCGCATCAAACTATAGCAAAACGTTTAAGGCCTTAAACGAGTATTCAGGGAAATATTTAAACTATAACACAACACCAGAACTATGAGTAACGCTATCTTTCTACAGATACACCCGGAAAATCCTCAGGAGAAAAAAATTCGTGAAGCTGTAGAAGTGCTGCGAAACGGCGGCGTGATCATTTACCCAACCGACACCATTTACGGTATGGGCTGCGACATACATAACGCGCGCGCCATAGAGCGTGTTTGCCAGATAAAGGGCGTAAAACCCGACAAAGTGAACCTCTCTTTTATCTGCTCCGACCTTACCCATATCTCGGATTACGCCAAAATAGATACCCCTACTTATAAGGTGATGAAGAAAGCATTGCCGGGGCCATTTACATTTATTCTGCATGCAACCAGCCATGTGCCTAAATACGCAGCCGCTAAAAAGAAAACCGTAGGCATACGGGTGCCAGATAATAATATTGCGCTGGCCCTGGTACGTGAATTGGGTAATCCTATAGTTTCTACTTCTATTCGTGATGAAGACGAAGTGCTGGAATACAGCACCGACCCTGAACTGATCTATGAGAAATACCGAAACCTGGTAGATATGGTAATTGATGGTGGCCCCGGGAACAACATTGCCTCAACGGTAGTGGATGCTGCTAACGATTTTGAAGTACTACGCCAGGGCGCCGGTGATATAGAAGAGTTTTTATAGTTTAGGAGTTAGAAAAGGGTAAGTTAGAAAGTGTATTTCAAGAACTGCTTGGCACTGTAACTTTTTAACTTCCTAACTTTCTAACTGATAATAGTTTCTGTAGTAGACAAAAAGCGCTACGGTAACTTCTGATAGCAACACTATAGTTATACCGGAAGGAAGTAAAATAGCAGTAGCAAAATAGATGAGGCATGAAAACCAGGCAAAGCGCTGCAGGTTCATGTCCGGCAAGTATAAAACAGCTGTTAACAGGAACAGTTGCCCGAGCCCGGCGCTAAAAGTCAGCAGTATTTCCGGCCAGCTCATTAGCCCATCGGCATATACCCACATCCAGCAAAACTCAGGTAAAAGCATAAACAGGTATGCACACAGGTAAAAGAGCAGCCGGTGGGTTCGTGTCAGTGGCAGGTTCCTGGTAAAAGCCATGTGCTTTTCTACAAACTCGAAACTATAAAACACCAGCATGCTGTGCGCTATAGTGGCCATCAGGAACAATAACCTGAAATAACCCAGCGAGAAGTTATCCCGGTGCGTTACAAAAACAAGGTAAAAGACAAGTGCTGAGAAAACCTTTAATACTACCCAGGCTAGTTTGCGCTCGTGCAGCAAATGATAGGTTAAGAACAGAGCCGTTTGCCTGCTAAGTTTATCTGAAAAAGGGAGCCGCAACTGTAACGCCATACTCTTTTTATGGAAGCTGTTTACTTTCCGGAAATACAGGTATGCACTACCAAAGCACGTCAGCAGCAGGAATAAAACTATAGTTGCAGCTTTAATCAACTCCCCATTTTTAATCCCGATGCTCACCGCAAAACCAGCATACACCAGCACAGGCAGGTAAACTATAAGCTGGCAAAAAAGAAAAGCCATAAATTGCTGTGTAGCCGAAAAAGCCTGAAGATTGACGAGGAAAATGTTCTGCGGTTTATCCAGGTTGTTAAGTACAAACACGACACATTTATAGTTGTAGAGCGTCCAAACGCCCAGTGCAACCAGCAAACTTGTTACCGTTCCAACTATAGCCTGCATCAGGCTAACGTGAAAAAGCACGATCTCCCGCGCATCCATGATACCAAACAGCACCAGGAAAACGAACAGGAAAAAGCCAGCATTAACTTTGTAGAACTGCACGACCAACGCTTTAAAAAGCAGCGATAAAGTACTTAGCATAATACAGATGCTGGCAGCACGGTTTGGTTGGCAACTGTAAGAACCGAAGGCTCAAGTAAAGTAAAGGGCTGGTGCGAACTGATTAAAAACGAGGTGACCTTCTGTTGATAGTCGCTAATAATTTCAGGCAATACCTGTAGTGCTTTCTGGTCGAGGGTGATATAGGGTTCGTCGAGCAAAACCAGATCTGATTTACCTATAAAAGCCAATACCAGCGACAGTTTTTTCACCATTCCGCTGGAATAAGCTCCTACCTTTTCGCCAATAAAACCACCAATATCAAACGCATCGATAAGTTGATTTACCTGCTCCTGTTCTGCCTGCTTTGTTTCCGTATAGAACCGGATCAGATCTTTACCAGTTAGGAAACCTGGGTAAAGGCTCTGCTTCAGCGTAATTTACAAGCCGCCTGTACTGAACAGGCTGTTGTTTTATACTGATATCATTCAGTTGTATAGTTGCATTAAAAGGAATAAGCCCTGCAACGGATTTGAGTAAGGTTGTCTTGCCGCTGCCATTCTCACCTTTCAGCCAGTACAAGCCTTTCTCCAGGGTAAGATCAGGTATAGCAAGCACCGTCTTACTTCCGAATTTCTTACTATAGTTCTTGAACCGAAGCATCGAAGGAGTTTGGGAGTTTAAGAGTTTAAGAGTATTTAAAATTGAAAACTATAGTTGAGATCTGTTTAGTATAAACAAAATCAACTTTCTAACCTCCAGACTTTCTAACTCCTAAACTCCCAAACTCTTTAACTAGCAGCCGCTTCTGGCCGCCTGTGTTTCCAGCGTTTGTGGGTCCAGAGGTAATTGGCAGGGGCGCGACGAATGGCAGCTTCCAGCTTTTGTGCGAAAATCTCTGTGACCGGAACTGCATCAGAAGTGCCGTCCGAAATCAGTTCAAACGTTAAGGTATAAAATCCACGTCGTGTTCGCTTTATATCCAGGAACATAACAGGGTATTTAAATTTTTTGGCAAGCTTTTCGGCTCCCTCATAAAAAGGTGTATCCTGGTTCAGGAAAGTTGTCCAGAAGGTAATTTCGCTTCTTAACGGAGTCTGGTCTGAGAGCATGGCTATAACACGTGGCACATGACGGTTAGCAGCAAAATCGCGCAACGTATCTTTCATTTTTATAAGCCTTGCGCCCAACCTGCTCCGCGTTCTCAGCATAAAGTCTTCGAAGTAAGGGTTATTGAGCGGCTTGTAAACTCCCTCGGCCGGAAAGTCGAACTGCACTGCTCCAGCAGATAGCACCCATTCCCAGTTGCAGGAATGCGAACCCATCGTAATTACCGGTGTTCCACTTTTTACAAAATCATCCAGCAGCTCCTGGTTTGCAAAAACAATACGGCGTTCCATCTCTTCCTTATTCATAGAGCGCAGTTTCAGTATTTCTACAACCACGTCCGTAAGCTGGTTATAAAATACTTTGGCAATCGTTTTTATTTCGCCTTCTGATTTTTCAGGAAAGGAACTGCGCAGGTTATTCAGCACTACTTTTTTGCGGTAACCAACTATATGGTAAACTATAAAATACAGCAGGTCTGCCAGCATGTATAAAACCGGAAGCGGAAGCAAGGATAAACCTTTGAGCAGCAGCTCAAGCGGGTAATAATAAATGGGTATTTCTCTTTTTTTGCTCATAGCGCACAAAGGCTACGTAAAGGTACAACCTAATCAGAATTATGAATTAGAAATTATGAATTAGAAATTAAAGCGTCGTAATAAAACCTTCACTTCCTTAAGTTGAAAACTATAGATAGAAAAAGGAGTTACTCCTACAAAGTACAGGCAAGACTTTTTCCTTTAAATTATTTCAATTTTATTAGCGGAATCAGTTGCACCCAGGAAAACAGCAACTTTAAATAGCCATTCATAATTCATAATTTGATCTTACTTACCGAACTTATGTATAATCCGCCGGTTACTTATTTCCGGCAAGTGCTTCAGTCTGATGGTTTGCTTCTTGAGCAGCATGAGAATTATGTGAAGCAGAGTTACCGCAACCGCTGCCACGTACTTACAGCACAAGGCGTACTGCCGCTCAGTATCCCGGTACTGAATGGAAACAGCAAAGACAAAACCATAATAACCGAGATTGAGATAGACTATAGCCAGAAATGGTATAACGTGCACTGGCGAACGATACAGGCAGCTTACGGCCGTGCACCCTATTTTGAATTTTACAGTGACTACCTGCAACAGGTTTATGAGCGCCAGCCAAAATATTTGTTTGAACTTAACGTTGAACTGTTGCGGCTTTATCTTAAATTACTTAAGTTAAATAAGCCACTTAATTTCACAGATTCGTATCAGTCAGAAGCGCCGGCAAAAGTGCTGGACCTGCGAAACAGGATACATCCTAAAATCATTCCTGACAATTTGCACGTAAAACCCTATACGCAAGTATTTGGCAAACAATTTGTACCAGAGTTAAGTATAATTGACTTATTATTTACACAAGGGCCGGCATCACTTACTTACCTTTCATAAAGCTTGGCCAGTAAGCTGAACATTTAAGCTGTCTGGCGTGTTTAGAAGTAGGCTAATTCTGTCAGCCTCAATCAATTATCTGTTTTAGACTTTTTTTAGATTAATAATTATACATGGAAGCTAAATTCTCAAACCGAGTGAAAGAGGTTATCTCACTCAGCCGTGAGGAAGCTATTCGTCTCGGACACGATTACATTGGCACTGAACACCTGGTGCTGGGTATGATCCGGGAAGGAGAAGGAACTGCCATCGCCCTGCTAAAGAAGTTGGGTGTTTCGATAGATGAACTGAAGTACGCTTTAGAACAGGCTACACGCAACACTGCTTCTCAAAACAGCAACATTACCGGCAGCATCCCGCTTACAAAACAAACTGAGAAGGTACTCAAGATCACTTATTTGGAGGCAAAGATCTTCAAAAGTGACATTATAGGAACCGAGCACCTCCTACTGTCCATCCTGCGGGACGAGGACAATATTTCTTCTCAAATCTTAGCGAAATTTAACGTGAACTACGAAGCAATAAGAGACTCTCTGGATTATCATAGCAATAATCCACTTGCGTCGTCAGATACGGATGACTCTGACGATTCTGATAAATTATTTGGCAGCTCATCTTCTTCCCGATCAGGTAGCACCAGCAAAAAACCGGGCGAGAAATCGCGCACACCGGTACTTGACAACTTTGGCCGCGACTTAACAAAGCTGGCCGAAGACGATAAGCTGGACCCTATAGTTGGCCGTGAGAAAGAGATCGAGCGCGTGGCCCAGGTACTGAGCCGCCGTAAAAAGAACAACCCGATCCTGATTGGTGAGCCTGGCGTTGGTAAAACAGCTATAGCTGAAGGCCTTGCGCTGCGTATTATCCAGAAAAAGGTAAGCCGTGTGCTTTTCAACAAGCGCGTTGTAACCCTGGATCTGGCCTCTTTAGTGGCTGGCACCAAGTACCGCGGCCAGTTTGAAGAGCGTATGAAAGCGGTGATGAATGAGCTGGAAAAATCTCCGGATGTGATCCTGTTCATTGATGAGCTGCATACTATAGTTGGTGCCGGTGGCGCTTCTGGTTCCCTGGATGCATCGAACATGTTCAAGCCTGCGCTTGCCCGTGGCGAGATTCAATGCATCGGGGCAACTACGCTGGATGAGTATCGCCAGTACATTGAGAAAGATGGTGCACTTGCCCGTCGTTTCCAGATTGTAATGGTAGACCCGACTACGCCTGAGGAGACTGTTGAGATATTAAATAACATCAAAGACAAGTACCAGGATCACCACCACGTAAACTATACCGATAAAGCCATAGAGGCCTGCGTGAAGCTTTCTGACCGCTACATGAGCGACCGTTTCCTTCCGGATAAGGCAATTGACGTGCTGGATGAGGCTGGTGCACGCGTGCACATCAACAACATTATTGTGCCTGAAGATATCCTGAAGCTGGAAGAGCAGATAGAGAACATTAAGGTAGAGAAAAACCGTGTTGTAAAGAGCCAGAAGTACGAAGAGGCTGCACAGCTGCGCGATAAAGAGAAAAAACTCATCGATCAGCTTGAAACTGCGAAAAAGAACTGGGAAGAAGAGACCAAGAAGAAGCGTTACACGGTAAAAGAGGAAAATGTGGCAGAAGTTATTGCCATGATGACAGGTATACCAGTGAAGCGTATCGCACAGAATGAAGGTCAGAAGCTATTGAACATGGCCGATGAACTGAGCGGTAAAGTAATTGGTCAGGAAAAAGCCATCAAGCAATTGGTGAAAGCAATCCAGCGTACCCGCGTTGGTTTGAAAGATCCGAAAAAGCCTATTGGTTCGTTCGTGTTCCTGGGCCCGACTGGTGTTGGTAAAACGGAGCTTGCAAAAGTATTGGCTACCTACCTGTTCGATAAAGAAGATTCGCTTGTAAGAATAGATATGAGTGAGTACATGGAGAAATTCAGTGTATCTCGCTTGGTGGGAGCGCCTCCGGGCTACGTTGGTTACGAAGAAGGTGGCCAGCTGACCGAGAAGATCCGCAGAAAGCCATACTCTGTAGTATTGCTGGATGAGATTGAGAAAGCTCACCCTGATGTTTATAACCTGTTACTGCAGGTACTTGACGATGGTATTCTGACGGATGGTTTAGGCCGTAAGGTAGACTTCCGTAACACGATCATCATCATGACCTCTAACATTGGTGCCCGCGATCTTCAGGACTTTGGTGCCGGTATCGGTTTCATGTCGAAGACGAAGCAGGACAACGTGGATGAGATCATGAAAGGAACTATAGCCAGTGCCTTGAAGAAGACCTTCTCGCCTGAGTTCCTGAACCGCTTGGATGACGTGATCGTGTTCAACTCACTTGGTCGTGAGGATATGCACAAGATCATTGAGCTATCGCTTGGCAAGCTGTTTAAGCGTGTTGAGGCCTTAGGTTACAAGATCGAACTTACAGCTAAAGCCAAGGACTTTGTAGCTGAAAAAGGCTACGATCCGAAGTATGGTGCCCGTCCGCTTAACCGTGCTATTCAGAAATATATCGAAGACCCGATTGCGGAAGAGATACTGAAAGCCGAAGTAAACCAGGGAGATGTGATCATGGTTGACCACGAAGAAGGCAAGGAACAACTTACTTTCACATCGAAGAAAAGTAGCAAAAAGGCAAAAAGCAATTTAGCTTCTGATGAAATAGACGAAGATAAAGAGCCAACAAAGTCTACTGACGGCGATAAGTCGAAGGAATAAGTTTCTTAAACTATAAAGAAAGGCCATCCAAATCGGGTGGCCTTTTTGTTTTGCATTAGGTTTAGAGATTGCGCCCTCGCTCGCGTCCCGCGAGTGTGAGTTACTGGTGGCGCCCCGCCACATTCTGAAACTATAGTTTTGCTTTACCTATTAATGCGGCCGGAGTCCGCAGGTAGCTCACACTCGCGGGACACGAGCGAGGGCAGGCATCTAATTGTTAAAAGTACTGAGCAAGACAACTATAGCATATACTGCATCTATATATCCAAAAAAGTATAGAACTATACCCGAAATCGAACTATAGTTTTTAAATTTGGGGAACAGATAGACTGAACATTATAAATTAGTTATACTACAATTTACATGGCTGGAGAAATCAGAGAGTCCCAACTGGAAACGCTGGAGCGCAAAAACGCGGAAGCATTACTTGGTGGCGGACAAGACCGAATAGATGCACAACATAAAAAAGGGAAACTAACTGCACGCGAACGTATCCATTTACTGATGGACGAAGGCTCTTTTGAGGAGATCGGCAAGTTTGTAATGCACCGCTCCAAAGACTTCGGCTTGGACAAACAATATTACCTGGGTGATGGTGTAGTTACTGGTTATGGTACAGTGCACGGTCGTTTGGTATATGTTTTCTCTCAGGATTTTACCGTGCTGGGTGGATCTCTTTCTGAAACCCATGCCGAGAAGATCGTTAAGATCATGGAGCTGGCTATGAAGAATGGTGCTCCGGTTATCGGCCTGAACGACTCTGGTGGGGCTCGTATCCAGGAAGGTGTGGTATCGTTGGGTGGTTATGCTGATATTTTCTACCGTAATACGCTGGCTTCCGGCGTTATTCCCCAGATATCTGCTATTATGGGCCCATGCGCTGGTGGCGCGGTTTACTCTCCTGCTATCACCGACTTTATTATGATGGTGGAAGACACCTCGTACATGTTCGTGACCGGGCCAAACGTGGTGAAGACAGTAACGCATGAAAACGTAACGTCTGAAGAACTGGGCGGTGCCAGTACGCACAGCACCAAAAGCGGTGTAACGCACTTCTCCTGCGCTAACGAAGTAGAGTGTATCAACCACATCAAAAAGCTATTGAGCTATATTCCGCAGAACTGCGAAGAGTTACCTCCTGCCCTGCCGTACGAGTCTACTGGTGACGAAACACGTCCTGTGCTCGATACTATAGTTCCGGAAAACCCTAACCAGCCTTATGACATTCGTGA